>NZ_AP027040.1:0-1200000 GCF_027924525.1 Aurantimicrobium sp. INA4
AAGAGAGTTATCCCCAGCTTTTCACCCGTGAGGCTCTGGGTCCACGTGAAACACTCATACTTCGGTGGATAACTCGCATTGATTTTGAGAGAGGTTTTCCGTGGCTGACGACGGCATGCGCGATACGTGGAACTCCATCCTCGAAGCTCTTGCATCAGATCCCGGGGTAACTCCACCTCTGTACGGTTTTGCTTCCCTCATAGAACCAAAGGGAATTATGGCCGGAACCTTTTATCTAGAGGTTCCCAACGACTTCACCCGCAGCATGGTTGAACAACGCTTACGTGGACCTTTGCTTTCTGCGATTGGAAGCCTGGGTGAACTGAGCGAAATTTCGACCTTCGCCGTTGTTGTCAACCCAGATTTGGTTGCATTAGACGAGCCAGCTCCGGCTGTTGAAGTTGAAGAAGTCAAAGAGGATCGAAATCCGGTCACTGCGCCAACCATTATGGCGACGGAAAGTGAACTGGAATCACGACTTAACCCTCGTTATAACTTCGACAGTTTTGTTATTGGTGGTTCAAACCGTTTTGCTCATGCAGCAGCTGTTGCTGTTGCTGAAGCACCTGCAAAGGCTTATAACCCTTTATTTATCTATGGTGAATCTGGATTGGGTAAAACCCACTTGTTGCACGCCATTGGTCACTATGCGCAGAGTTTGTATCCCACCATTCGTGTACGTTATGTCAGTAGCGAAGAGTTCACCAACGATTTCATCAACTCCATTGCCAATAACCGTGGCGCTGCTTTTCAATCCCGTTACCGCAATATCGACATTTTGTTGATTGATGACATTCAATTCTTGCAAGGTAAAGCAGAAACTCAAGAAGCATTTTTCCACACCTTCAACACGTTGCATGATCACAACAAACAAGTTGTTATTACGAGCGATGTTCAGCCTAAACATCTCACTGGTTTCGAAGACCGCATGCGCACCCGTTTTGAATGGGGCCTGATTACAGATGTTCAAACACCTGACCTTGAAACGCGTATTGCCATTCTTCGTAAGAAAGCAGAACGCGAAAAGCTCAGTGTTCCAGACGACATCATGGAATTCATTGCTACCAAGGTAACCAGCAATATTCGTGAGCTTGAAGGAACACTCATTCGTGTAACCGCGTTTGCCAACCTCAACAAGCAGGCTGTAGATCTTCCTCTGGTACAAACCGTTCTCAAAGACCTCATCACTCTTGACGAAGATGACATCATTGCGCCGATTGACATCATCAACAACACGGCAGATTACTTCCGCCTCGGTATTGACGAACTAACTGGCACTTCTCGAGCCCAAGCAATTGCTACTGCCCGACAAATTGCTATGTACTTATGTCGTGAAATGACAAACCTTTCTTTGCCAAAGATTGGTCAGCTTTTTGGTGGCCGCGATCACACAACAGTGATGCACGCGTGTAAAAAGATTGCTGAATTAATGAAAGAACGTCGTTCGATTTACAACCAGGTCACCGAGCTCACTACACGTATCAAGCAACGAAACTCGTATTCACGAAACAACTAGGGTTTTCCCCCTGTGGATAACCCTGTGAATATGTGGGGAAATCGCCGGACGGGCCTGTGTATGAAAAATTTATTCTTGTGAATAAGAAAGTTCTTTACCTCTTCTAGATAAGACTCCTTGTGGGAAATACTCACACACCAAACACAACTTACGCTGATGTAGTTTCTAGTAGATATATGGAATTTGTTGAGTTATACACAATATCCACAGGCGTTAAGAAGATTAAAGAGTTATTTAAATGTTCATTGAGGTTCAATAACCTTTATGGGCCGGGCTTATTTCACCTACAAAAACCGCGATAGCATGAAAGACCCGGGTTTGGATTGAAGGAAAGGCGCCTCACGGTGAAGTTTCAAGTAAACAGAGATGTGCTCAGTGAAGCAGTTTCTTTTGCCGTCAAAATGCTCCCAGCGCGCACAACTTTGCCGATTCTCTCGGGAGTGCTTATTGAAGCGACCTCTGAGGGTCTCGTTTTCTCTTCTTTCGATTACGAAGTTTCAACCCAAACCAAAGTAGCTGCAACAGTTGAAACACCAGGACGCGTTTTGGTTTCAGGGCGTTTGTTAGCAGAAATTGCTAACCGTCTACCCAATGCTCCAGTTACTTTTGAAAGCGTTGAGTCGCGTATTCAAGTGAGCTGCGGATCAGCAAACTTCACTCTTCTTTCTATGCCTGTAGAGGAATACCCCACCATTCCCCAGGTTGAGGGAGAAACAGGTGTCCTTCCGGCGGAAGAATTCTCTTCTGCTGTCGCACAGGTTGCTGTAGCTGCATCACGTGATGATGTCACTCCAGTGATTACCGGTGTACAGCTAGAAATCACCGGAAATTCCTTGAGTTTGGTTGCTACAGACCGTTACCGCGTCGCAATCCGGGACATTCCTTGGGAATCCACGGGAACAGTTTCTGAACTTACTGCTCTAGTCCCTGCTCGTACCATGCAAGAAATCGGTAAAACCTTTGGTCACAGCGGAAATATTTCCATTTCAATCACCAACAAAGATGATCGTGAATTGATTGCTTTCACAGCCGATAACAAGACTGTTACCTCGCTGCTGATTAAAGGAAACTTCCCGCCCGTGAAACGTTTGTTCCCCGAAAAGGTTGAAAACTACGCAGTAGTAAACACTGCAGATCTCATTGAAGCAACCCGCCGCGTCAAATTGGTTGTTGAGCGTGAAGCTGCGTTGCGATTTACTTTTGCAAACAACTCATTGACACTAGAAGCCATTGGTGGAGAACAAGCTCAGGCTTCTGAAACTATCGATGCTGTTATTTCAGGGCCAGAAGTTGTTGTTTCACTTAAGCCAGACTTCCTCCTTGATGGATTGGGTGCTGTTCACTCAGAATTTACGCGCATTGGCTTCACCTCTGTTGAGAACCCTGCAAAGCCTGGTCCTGTGTTGATTACAAGCCAAACTTCTAAAGACACTCCTTCCGAAGACGCATACCGCTACTTACTGCAGCCAAACCTGCTTCTTCGCTAAGGCTCAAGGATCCTGAGCGATGCACGTAAGCTCACTCAGTCTTCGAGACTTTAGAAATTACGCCACTGCAGATATTGAACCATCGGTTGGTTCTGTTGTCCTTGTCGGATCTAACGGCCAAGGCAAAACAAATATCGTCGAAGCGATCAATTTTTTAGCAACCCTGGGTTCTCACCGAACAAGTATCGATTCTGCGCTGATTCGCCAAGGATCAGATGCCGCCATCGTGCGAGTAAACCTCGCACACGATGGCCGCACGATCCTTCTCGAAGCTCAATTGAATCGAAATGGCGCAAATAAAGCCCAGGTGAACAGGGCAAATGCTAAATTGCGTGATTTTCCGCGATACATTTCCACGGTCATTTTTGCTCCGGAAGATTTGATGTTAATTCGTGGCGAACCATCCGGGCGCCGCAAGTTCATGGATGACTTGATTATTCAGCGAACGCCGCGATCAGCTGGTGTTGTTTCCGACTACGACCGAGTACTCAAACAGCGCAATACCTTACTGAAAACAGCCAAGGTCAAAGATGTTGAGGCTGGAAACTTAGGAACTCTCGATATTTGGGATGAACGACTGGTTTCTCTAGGAACTGAAATCATGAGCGAGCGTCGCCGGCTACTTGCTGATCTTTCATCACCACTGACCGAGGCTTATCACGCTATTGCCGGCGCAGAGCATGAGGTTTCACTGGAAATTAAGCCCTCCATTACAGGAGCAGACAGCGCAGAAGAGTATTTCGCTGCGTTTACCAAGAGTCTGGAAACCGGCCGCATTCAAGAAATTGAACGTGGAATAACCCTGGTTGGTCCACACCGTGATGATGTGGAATTCACCCTCAACGGATTACCGGCAAAAGGCTATGCCAGTCATGGAGAAACCTGGTCTTATGCACTCTCCTTGAAACTAGCCGCAGCGCGGCTGCTTCGCAGTGAATCAGTATTGGGCGACCCCATCTTGATCTTGGATGATGTCTTTGCCGAGCTTGATTCAGCACGACGCCAACGTCTAGCCGAAGCAGTTGCCGATTTTGAACAAACATTTATCACCGCTGCCGTCGCAGAAGACGTACCAGAAGCTTTGATGACACAGGTGTTTCACGTGCAACGGGGAACAATTCAAGCCCACACAGGTGATCTCGCATAATGAGCTCTGAAGCCAACGGGCCTGGCGCCGCTGACGCGGCGGGGCCCGAAGAGACAGAATCCATGGCGCTGTATGCCCGGCTGAAGTCCCAAGCAACCGGCACTCCCCGGGCACAGCTTTCCCGGGATGCCAAGGCTAGACGTCGAAATGCGCAAGAGCATGCCAGCGAAATGCCCTTTTCTCCCGGGCGAGACCCCAAAGGACTCGATGACGTCCTGGCAAACCTCACACAAGAACTGGGATGGAAGGCGCCATTAGCCCAATCTGATGTGCTGACAGATTGGCCAGAGATCGTTGGCCCGGATATCGCTGCTCGCACTAAAGTTTTGGGAATTACGGACTCCACACTGTCTGTTTTATGCGAGTCAACAGCCTGGGCTACACAACTGAGATTAATGAGTTCTGAAGTGCTCACGAAGGTAATTAATTCCCACCCCGAATCAGGCATCACCGCTATCCGCTTTCAAGGACCCAACGCCCCAAGCTGGAAACGTGGCCCCAAATCAATTCCAGGGCGTGGTCCTCGCGATACTTACGGCTAAGAATAGGTTTCTGGTCAAGCGCTAAATAAAAACGCGCCAGAGCCCGTTTCTCCCGTTTTTCTCAGCTCGAAAAAGATAGAATTAGAGCTGTCACGAAACGTGCAAAAGGGAGTTACGCAACGAATGTCTGAAGAATCTGAAAAGCCAGCACCAGATGGCGAATATGGCGCCAGTAACATTCAGGTTCTTGAAGGACTCGAAGCAGTTCGTAAACGTCCCGGTATGTACATCGGTTCAACCGGACCCCGAGGCTTACATCACCTGGTCTATGAGATCGTAGACAACTCTGTCGACGAGGCGCTCGCAGGATACTGCGATGACATCAAAGTCTTCATGCGCAAAGACGGCAGCATCCGCGTTATTGACAACGGTCGTGGAATTCCGGTGGATACCCACCCCACCGAAGGTAAGTCCACGGTAGAAGTTGTTCTGACAGTTCTGCACGCCGGTGGAAAGTTCGGCGGCGGCGGATACGCCGTATCCGGTGGTCTCCACGGTGTGGGTAGTTCCGTTGTTAACGCGCTGTCATCTCACCTCGAAGTTGAAGTCAAACGTCAAGGCTTCTCCTACACCCAGAGCTACAACATAGGTGTTCCCGAGGCACCCCTCGCCAAGCAGGGACCAACCGATGAGACCGGAACCACCATCACCTTCTGGCCAAGCGCCGACATATTTGAAACCGTCGAGTTTGATTACGAAACCCTGCGTGCTCGATTCCAGCAGATGGCCTTCCTCAACAAGGGCCTGCGGATCACGCTGATTGATGAAAATCAAGAAGATGGTGAAGGCAACCCACTGACCGTTTCCTACATGTTTGAAAACGGGTTGATGGATTACGTCCAGTACTTGAACACCATCAAGAAGAATGACATCGTTCACGACGAGATCATTTACTTCGAATCCGAAGATGCCGAGAAGAAGATTTCTTGTGAAATCGCCATGCAGTGGACCACTGCTTACAGCGAGAGTGTTCACACCTACGCCAACACCATCAACACACACGAGGGTGGAACACACGAAGAAGGTTTCCGTGCAGCAATGACCACACTGGTCAACAAATATGCACGTGAAAAAGGCATCCTCAAAGAAAAGGATGAAAACCTTTCGGGTGACGATGTCCGTGAAGGATTGACGGCCGTTGTCTCGATCAAGCTCGGAGAACCACAGTTCGAAGGTCAGACAAAGACCAAGCTCGGTAACACCGAAGCGAAAGCATTTGTCCAGCGCATCACCGGTGACTTCCTCGGTGACTGGTTCGAACGCAACCCCAATCAGGCCAAAGAAATTATCCGCAAGGCACTGCAAGCAGCAACAGCACGTATGGCTGCACGCAAAGCCCGCGAAACAGCCAGGCGTAAGGGCTTGCTTGAGGGCGGCGGTATGCCCGGCAAGCTCAAGGACTGCGCGAGCAAAGACCCTTCGATTTCAGAAATCTTCATGGTGGAGGGTGACTCCGCAGGTGGTTCAGCCGTTCAAGGCCGCAACCCTGAAACTCAAGCCATCCTTCCTTTGCGAGGCAAGATCCTCAACGTTGAAAAGGCTCGTCTCGACAAGGCATTGGCGAACAACGAAGTCCAAGCCATGATCACGGCTTTTGGTGCAGGTATCGGTGAAGACTTCAACCCAGAAAAAGCCAGGTATCACAAGATCGTGCTCATGGCTGATGCCGACGTTGACGGTCAGCACATCACTACTTTGCTGCTAACTCTTCTCTTCCGTTACATGAAGCCACTGATTGAGCTCGGATATGTCTACCTTGCACAACCACCGCTGTATCGATTGAAGTGGTCGAACGCTGATCACGAGTATGTGTACTCGGATGAACAGAGAGACCGCCAACTTGAAGCTGGCCTTGCTGCCGGCAAGAAGATTCCCAAGGACAACGGAATCCAGCGCTACAAGGGTCTGGGTGAGATGGACTATCGCGAGTTGTGGGACACCACCATGAACCCCGAAACCCGCACGCTGCTTCAGGTCACTCTGGATGATGCGGTAGCTGCCGACGAAATTTTTTCAACCCTGATGGGTGAAGACGTGGAATCACGTCGAAACTTCATCCAGAAGAATGCAAAGGATGTGCGTTTCCTTGACATCTAACGACAACCTCGTCACCACTGACGAAAACGGAGAAAACCGCATCCAGCAGGTAGACCTGCAGCTGGAAATGCAGCGTTCGTACCTCGATTACGCCATGAGTGTGATCGTGGGCCGCGCACTTCCCGACGTTCGTGACGGGCTCAAGCCTGTTCACCGCCGTGTGATTTATGCGATGTACGACGGCGGCTACCGTCCCGACAAGGCATTCTCCAAGTGTGCCCGTGTTGTTGGTGACGTCATGGGTCAGTTCCACCCACACGGTGACTCAGCAATTTATGACGCACTCGTGCGTCTGGTTCAGCCGTGGTCACTGCGCTACCCACTGGCTCTTGGTCAGGGAAACTTCGGTTCTGCCGGCAACGACTCCGCTGCTGCTCCTCGTTACACCGAAACCAAGATGGCGCCGTTGGCGCTGGAAATGGTTCGGGACATCGACGAAGAAACCGTCGACTTCCAGGACAACTACGACGGCCGCACCCAAGAGCCTTCGATTCTTCCTTCCCGCTTCCCCAACCTGTTGGTTAACGGCTCGGTCGGTATTGCTGTGGGTATGGCCACCAACATTCCTCCCCACAACCTGCGCGAAGTAGCCGAGGGTGCACTGTGGGCTCTAGCTAACCCCGATGCAACCCGTGAAGAACTTCTAGAAGCGCTCATTGCTCGCATCAAGGGACCTGACTTCCCAACCGGAGCCCAGATTTTGGGCGTCAAGGGAATCCAGGACGCTTACCGCACAGGACGTGGATCCATCACGATGCGTGCCGTCGTGAACGTGGAAGAACTACAGGGCCGCACCTGTCTGGTCGTCACCGAACTTCCCTACCAGGTCAACCCCGACAACCTTGCCATCAAGATTGCTGAGCTTGTCAAAGACGGCAAGATCACCGGTATCGCAGATATCCGTGATGAGACCTCGGGTCGTACCGGTCAGCGCCTGGTTATCGTTCTTAAGCGTGATGCGGTAGCGAAGGTTGTTCTCAACAACCTCTACAAGCAGACACAGTTGCAGGAAAACTTTGGCGCGAACATGCTCGCCATCGTGGATGGCATTCCTCGTACCCTCTCTATCGATGGTTTCATCTCCAACTGGGTCGAGCACCAAATTGATGTCATTGTTCGTCGCACGCAGTTCCGACTGCGTAAGGCAGAAGAGCGCATGCACATCCTCAAGGGATACCTTGCAGCATTGGATGCTCTCGATGAAGTGATTGCACTGATTCGCAAGAGCCCCACAGTTGAAGATGCGCGTGATGGACTGATGTCCTTCCTCAAGATTGATGAGCTGCAAGCTCGCGCAATCTTGGAAATGCAGCTTCGTCGTCTGGCAGCCCTCGAACGCCAGAAGATCATTGATGAAGCCACTGAGCTCGAAGCACAAATCAAAGAATTCAACGCAATTCTGGCCAGCCCAGCCCGTCAGCGTGAAATTGTGTCTGAAGAACTCACCGACATTGTTGCCCGCTATGGCGATGACCGCCGTTCAGAAATCATGCCTGGTTTCGATGGCGACATGAATGTGGAAGACCTCATTCCTGAAGAGGAAATGGTCATCACCGTGACCCGTGGTGGTTACGTCAAGCGCACTCGCAGCGACAACTACCGTAGTCAGCACCGCGGCGGTCGAGGTGTGAAGGGCGCGCAGCTTCGCGCAGATGACGTCGTAGAGCACTTCTTCGTGACCACAACCCACCACTGGTTGTTGTTCTTCACCAACACCGGACGCGTATACCGCGCCAAGGCTTACGAAGTTCAAGAAGCAGGCCGCGACGCTAAGGGTCAGCACATTGCTAACTTGCTTGCACTGGGACCAGATGAGCAAGTCACTCAGATTCTGGACATTCGCGACTACCAAGCAGCTAAGTATTTAGCCTTGGCAACGCGCGATGGTTTGATCAAGAAGACGGCGCTGACCGAATACGACACCAACCGCACCGGTGGAATCATTGCTATCAAGCTGCGCGAAGGAGACGAACTTGTCTCGGCACTCCTACTTGAAGAAGACTCCGATGTTCTACTCGTCTCGCGCAAGGGTATGAGCATCCGCTTCACCGCAACCGATGAGGCACTGCGCCCCATGGGACGCTCAACCTCGGGTGTGACCGGCATGAAGTTCCGCGGCGGAGACAGCCTGTTGTCTGCATCGTTGGTATCTGACTCCGGATTCGTTTTTGTGGTGACCGAAGGTGGCTACGCCAAGCGAACTGACGCAGACCAATACCGCACACAAAACCGTGGTGGTCTAGGAATCAAGGTTGCCAAGCTCAGCGAAGACCGCGGAGACTTGGTCGGATCACTCATTGTGGGTGAAGATGATGAGGTTCTTGTCGTTCTTGAATCGGGCAAGGTTGTTCGTTCCGCAGTGAACGAAGTTCCTGCCAAGGGCCGTGACACCATGGGTGTTGTATTTGCCCGATTTGAAGAAGGCGACAAGATTCTTGCCGTCGCACGCAATTCAGAGCGTAATCTTGATTCTGCGGAAGAGCAGAACGAAGAAGAAGTAACCAGCGGAGACGCTGTAGTGGAAGAGGCACCAAATGAGTAGCTCCATGGCAGACAAGCTCAAGAGCAAACTCCCCCAAAAGGGAGAAAAGGCACCGAAAGGCCCTGAGGCTAAGCAGGTTCGACTCAAGCTTGTTTATGTTGATTTCATGTCAGCGCTCAAGCTGTCTTTCCTTCTCGGAGTGGCTCAGTTCATTGTTGTCGTCATCGGCACCTTCCTGATTTACCTCGTCTTTGTTCAGACCGGCATCTTCGAAACCGCCAACAGTGTTGCTGGTGAAGTCCTCGGTAGTGGCAGTGGTTTTGATCTGAACTCTGTCGCATCCATTGGTAGGACCGTCGGTGCAGCAGCAGCTGTTGGCCTGGTAAACCTGATTGTCATTACTGTTCTGGGTGCTATCTGCGCTGTTCTCTACAACGCAGCTGCAAAGATCACTGGCGGTCTTTCCGTCGGATTCACCAACCAGCAGTAAACAAACCCAGGCTCGATTTAGAGATTTGCCGAGATTCCGGTAGTCTCGAATCTGCCTAAGCGGGGCTATAGCTCAGGTGGTTAGAGCGCTTCACTGATAATGAAGAGGTCCCAGGTTCAAGTCCTGGTAGCCCCACGCAATTGCACTTTATAAATTGATGTAAAGTAGTAAAAGCAATCGGGGCCTTAGCTCAATTGGTAGAGCGCCTGCTTTGCAAGCAGGAGGTCAGGAGTTCGATTCTCCTAGGCTCCACAGCAAAAAACACCCGCCAGAAATGGCGGGTGTTTTGTTTTACTTCTTGGGCCTCAAGGATCTGTAATCCCAGATAATCTCAGTGCTCAGGCGTAAATATCTCCGGAGATCATCCACGTTTATAGAAGTGACATCCGTGTAGGTGATGCCAGCAGCTCGGTGCTTACCTATCCCTAGAAGGCCAGGTTCTGAGAAGTCTTTCCCACTCCAGAACAACACCTTTACGCCCAGCTTGTGGTCTTGGTATCCCACTACAGGAATGTCATCGAGGAACCACACTGGAGCACCATGCCACACCTTGTATGTCGCGGTGGGGAGTGCTTGAAGGAATTCCTGGAACAGGAAATCAATGACTGGTTTATTCTCTCCGGTCACTGCCTCGTTGTATTTCACCACGTCACTCATGTGTTCAGACTACGCTGACCACATGAGTTCTCGAGAGGTTCGCGATAAGAAAGGCAACCTACGCCGCAAGCTTGTTGAGATGCCTGCAGATGTGAAGCAGGCATTGGAACACCGCGGACTTCGCGCCGACTACGACCACCGGCCTGCCTATCAACGCAACGATTACCTTGCCTGGATTACTCGAGCAGTTCGCCCCGAGATTCGACAAAAGAGATTGAATCAAATGCTGGAAGAATTAGAAAAGGGTGGCGTCTATATGAGAATGGATCACCCAGCCTCAAAGAAGTAGATCAATCTTGAGGAGATTGACCCGCATCGAGTGCGTCCAGATACCTATTCCCGCCAGCGCAGATCGCGAGCGCATTCTCGATGAGTGTCTCAACATCTTCTGATTCCAAAAGGGTGTGAAGTTCCGGACCAGGAACGGGTAGCATCCCTGAGAGCTGCCAAATGGAAGCGATAGGTTCATCAGAGACTTCAGTATCAGCATCCCAGAGCATCTCACCATACTTACTCGCACGAGTGAGCAGGTTACGAACTTCTAATTCAAGACTCATGCGCTGTGAATCAAACTTATAATCCCAGACCAGCTCAGGAAGATACTCCACCTCTGCTCGTGGATAAGGATCTGGTTCTAACCACTTCGTAATGACGAAGCGCTTGGTACCTGTGGCGGTGATGCCCAGGTTCTCATCAGTCATGCCAAAGTCTTCTACTTTGGCAACCGTGCCAATAGTGAGGCGCTCGGGTTGTTGGCCTGCCGCAACACGTTGTGGATACAGGGGAACACCAAAGACCGGGTTATCGGAACCAACGAGGTCCCCCATGAGTTTGAGGTAACGGGGCTCAAATACTCGTAATGCCAAAGGCATGTAGGGCATCAAGACTGACCCCACAGGGAATTGGGGCAGAATCAACGCCATGAGGACTATTCGTCTTCAGAGACCCAGAGTTCGTCATCTGCGCGGAAGGTCTGCCAGACAACGTAACCAACACCAAGAAGCGTAGCTACACCTATGCCAATTGCGATGTACTTTCCAGCGCTCGCGGAGGAGGTAGCAGGTGCAGCCTGAGATACGGCTTTCTTGCCAGCAGCAAGTTTTGCAACCTGCTTGGTCAGTTCTCCGGCACGCTTGTCGCGTGCAGCATCGATGACAGAGAGGGTGCTTCCTATTGCGGCAGCAATAGAGGGAAGAACATCGTCCACGATCTTGTCGCGTGTTGTCGTGGCAGCAGTGCGGGTGCCGCGAACAACGCGCGGCACTACTTCTTCACTTGTGACGCGACCGAGTTCACGACTGGCCTGTCGAACGACACTTCCTGCGTGTGCGAGAACCTGCTGCTGTTCGTGCAACAGTGCTTCAGCTTGCGCTTTGAGTGCTTCTGCTTCTGTCATCTTTTTGCGTGCCATATTCCCATCTTGCCACTGTTGTCTGGGAAAGACACCAGAGCGGTTCCTCGTTCAGCGAACGCGCAGAGAATTGACAGCGTCTGTGTGGAAAGATTGAGGCATGTCAAAACACACTGCAGTTGCCACGATGAACACTTCTCTTGGCCCTATCAAGATCAACCTCTATGGAAACCACGCCCCAAAGGCCGTGAAGAACTTTGTTGGTTTGGCCACTGGAGACATCGAGTGGATCGACCCCAAGACCGGTGCAAAGCGCAATGACCCTCTCTACAACGGCGTCATCTTCCACCGCATCATTCCAGACTTCATGATTCAAGGCGGTGACCCTCTGGGCACCGGTACTGGTGGTCCTGGTTACCAGTTTGATGACGAGATTCACCCTGAACTCGACTTCACTCAGCCTTACATTCTTGCCATGGCTAATGCAGGTACCTACGGAGGTAAGGGAACCAACGGTTCTCAGTTCTTCATCACTACTGCACCCACCACCTGGTTGCAGGGCAAGCACACCATCTTTGGTGAGGTTGCAGATGACGCAAGCCGTGCAATTGTTGACCAGCTGGGTAATGTCTCGACTGATGGCCGTGACCGCCCACTCGATGACGTCGTGATCGAGTCGATCACCGTCGAACAGGTCTAACTTTTCGTGACCAACGAAGCAGGTTGGGGGGCTACCGAGGAGGTAGCCCCTTCCTGTTATCGCCATCCAGACGCAGCAACCTTTGTCCGGTGCCAGCGTTGTGATCGGTCAGTGTGTTACCAGTGCCAAACTCCGGCACCGGTGGGTGTTATCTGCCCGGAATGTCTAGGCCAAGCTCAAGCACGTGCACCCCGAGTAGGACGACAGGCTCTCGGTGGCAAAGCTAACCAAACTCCCGTGGTGACCTATTCCCTCATCGGGATCACGTTCTTCTTTTATGTCCTGCAATTGTTGCCTGGAATAGATGCCACTAGCTTTTTGGCATATGCCCCGTTGTACAGCTACGGCGAATACAATGCCATCGGTGCTCCGTATGAGCCGTGGCGCATGATTACCTCTGTTTTTGCGCATTCAACGGGCTTTATTTTCCACATCCTGTTGAACATGTACACCCTGTGGGTTTTTGGCCAAATGTTGGAGCGTTTGCTCGGCCGCGGTCGTTTTCTTACCCTCTATCTTGCGTCCGGATTAGCCGGATCGTTGGGCGTCATGTTCTGGGCTCCTCACAACACCTTTGTTGTGGGCGCATCCGGCGCCATATTTGGTTTGCTCGGAGCTTTCTTGGTTATTCAACGCAAGCTTGGCGGCGAAACAACCCAGCTATTAGTGCTTGTGGGAATTAACTTGGTCATTGGCTTCCTGCCAGGAATGAGCATCTCGTGGCAAGCACACTTGGGCGGTTTGCTCGGCGGCGCACTGCTGGGCTTGATCTTTGTACAGACCAGGAAGCCCTCACAACAGAAGCTTCAACTTGCTCTGATTAGTCTGACGGTGGCCGTTTTTGTCGGACTTGCCCTCTCACACGCCCCAATGTTTGTGGCGGGTTAACAAGCACAGTTATCCACATGCTTATCCACATGGGGAGAATTACACGCGTGTAATTAGAGTTATCGCCACCTTGTGGTCATCAAGAAACCGATGAAGGCGATGCCAAAACCGACCAAGATGTTCCAGGAACCAAGTGCCATGATGGGCAGAGTTCCCTGGCTGATGTAGAACACAATGATCCACACCAGGCCGATGAGCATGAAGCCAAACATCACTGGCTTGAACCAGACAGGATTCGGCGATTCATGAGCCGAGGTCTCGGGGTTGCGGGGAGCCTTTGTGCGCTTCTTTTTTTCTGCAGCCATAGTGTTCAGAAGTCTACCGAATTCAGCAACCCCACAGAAACACCCAGAGGACCCGGGTAAAGTTGGAAGAGTGTTTAAGCCAGCAACCCTCTCTAGAGTCATGGGCATCGTTGGCGAACTCCTGATCACCTTTGGTGTGATTGTTCTGCTTTTTCTGGCTTGGCAACTCTGGATCAATAACGCTGTTGTGGCAAATCAGCAGCAAGCTGCGTCCCAAGAACTCAGCAAAGAGTGGGCAACAGATAAAGATAAATCTGCGTCTGCACCGGCAAATGAAGACTTCGGCCCGGCACCGGCCTTTGGCGGTGTGGCCGAAGGGGCCAAGTTTGCCACGTTGTACATTCCCCGGTTAGGACCAGACTCTACTCGTGTTGTTGCTAATGGAATCGACCTCAGCACCATTTTGGACAAGGGTTACTATGGCCACTATCCAGATACCCAGTGGCCGGGTCAACCAGGCAACTTTGCGGTAGCTGTGCACCGCACCGGTAATGGAAGCCCATTTGCTGATGCTCCACAGCTTCAGCCAGGGGACAAGATTTATGTTGAAACACAGGACGGTTTCTACACGTACGCCGTGCGCAACTATGAATACGTGCTGCCCACCAGTGTCGACGTGTTGCTTCCTGTGCCCGGCTCTAACAATCCTGCCAACGGACAAAACATCATCACGATCACAACCTGTAATCCTCTACTTGGGGATGCTGAACGCATGATTGTGTATGGCGTGCTGGAATCATGGCGACCACAATCGGCCGGCCCACCACCAGCTATGGTGAAAAGTCAGAGCGGAGTGAGCTGATGTACGCAGCACTGTGGAGAATCTTGCCGGGAAGCCTGTGGGTAAAGATTGCTATTCTGGCGGCAGCAGCAATTGTGGTCATCACAATTCTGATGATGTTTGTTTTCCCTGCCGTGAATACGGCAATTTCAGTGCGAGAGGTGACGGTAACGCAATGACCAGCATTCTCGTTATTGATAACTACGACAGTTTTGTTTACACCCTCAACGGCTACCTCCAAGAACTTGGTGCTGAAACCGTCGTGGTGCGCAACGACCAGATTCCTCTCGAAGAACTTGACGAGACCTTGGCACAGTACGACGGAATTCTTGTTTCACCGGGACCTGGTAAGCCTTCGGATGCGGGAGTTTCCATCGCAGCGGTGCAGAGTGCACACAAACAAGGCATTCCGCTTCTGGGTGTGTGCCTAGGACACCAGGCCATCGGAGAAGCTTTCGGAGCGACAGTGACCAATGCTGAAGAGCTCATGCACGGAAAAACATCACTCATTACTCACGACGCTGGTCAGTTCTATCAGAATGTTCCTCAGCCCTTTACAGCAACGAGATATCACTCGCTAGCTGTGGTCAACGACACTGTTCCAGCGGAACTGTCGGTGACAAGTCAGACTGCAGGCGGCGTGATCATGGGCTTGCAACACGTTTCTGCACCGATCTTTGGTGTGCAATTCCACCCCGAATCCGTGCTCACCGAAGGTGGCTACACCATGCTCGGTAACTGGCTTGAGATTTGCGGGCTCAAGGGTGCTGCACAACTGGCTCTGACAAAGAGCCCATTGATTAGCTAATTAGCCAGCGCAGTAGCTGAGAGTAATTGGAACACCCTGGTTCGACAGTCCCGGAGGAACGGACTGTGAACGAACAGTAGGTTCTGCAGCTTTCGTGCAGCTCATGTCTGCTTGAACAACTGGGAAGAGGTTGAGATCCCCGAGTATGTTACTTGCTTCTGCCACACTCTTTCCACGAACATCAGGAATGTCAATCTTTCCGTTGGAGACGGAGATGTTGACCGTGGCACCTTGGAAACGTTGTGTTCCGAAAACGGGGTCAGTTGCAATTACTGCACCTGCAGCAACTGTGGGGTTTGTTGATTCGGTGACAAGGCCGACCTTAAAGCCAGCGTCTGTGATTGTCGTTTTCGCTTCTTCCAGAGGAAGACCCGACACATCAGGAATAGAAACTTTGGTTTTTCCTGTCGAAACGAAAACTTGAACTAACGCCCCAGGTTCAACAACTGTTTCTTTTCCAGGTTCGGTGCGGATGACCCTGCCGGTTTTGACCAAGCCACTACTTTCTTCCACCTTCGTGGGATAGAGACCAAGGTCCTTTAGTTCTTTTTCTGCAGCCTCATAGGTTTCACCCTTGAGTTCAGGAACCGTCAGCGTTGTTGTGGGGAAGAGATTGACCGGTTTGAGAGTTGCAACCCACAAGCCCATGCCCGCAATGGCACCGAATACCAAGGCAACAATTCCGACAATCGCAACTACTCGTTTAGGTTCTGGCCTGAATTCTTCAGGCTGAATCAGTGTTGGCGCAGTTTGTGGGTCGTCGCCAAACAAGAAAGCAAACTCCTCAGGCAATTCATTGCTTGACGTGTCTGTTTTTTCTAAAGCCGGTTCAGAGATGGGTCCTAGGAGTTCTTCAAGTGGTTCCGACTCTTTCACGGGTGGAAGCGCGGCTGCTACTACTTCAGTTTTTCCAGAAGCAGCGTCCTGAAGCGCGGTGCTAAATGCGCGGGTGGACTGGTAGCGATCCTTGGGAGATTTCGATAAAGCTCTGAGAACAACGGCGTCCAGCGCGGGGGTCACTTTCGCATTGAACGTGCTGGGGGCAACAGGCTGCGCGTGAATGTGTTGGTGAGCCACAGCAACGGCGGTGTCTCCCTCGAAGGGAACTTTACCGGTGAGCATTTCAAAAAGCACTACGCCAATGGCATAGATGTCGGTGCGAGCGTCGACCTTCTTGCCCTGAGCCTGCTCGGGGGAGAAATAGGCAGCAGTTCCCAACACAGAAGTTGTTTGGGCAAGGTCGTCGAATGCAGCAGCTGCAGCTCGAGCAATTCCAAAGTCAAGTACTTTCACGTTCCCCTGACGGGTAATCATGATGTTGTCGGGCTTGATATCACAGTGAACAATTCCAGCGCTGTGAGCAAACTCGACCGCACTCAGGATCTCTCCGGCAACACGAACTGCCTCGGGAACTTTCAGTGGCCCGCGGGCAACAAGCTTGGAAAGCTCGAGGCCCTCAACATATTCCATAACCATGTAGGCACGAATATGTTCGACACCGTCAACATCGGTGACGGTGTCCTCACCCGCATCGAGAACTTTGACAATGTTGGGATGAGTTAGCGAAGAAGCGGAGCGGGCTTCCTGCTGGAATCGTGAGAGAAACTTCTTGTTGTTAGCTAAGTCCTCATTGAGAACCTTAACAGCAACTTTTCTGCCCAAGACAGCATCCTGGGCGATATAGACCTCGGCCATACCACCGCTGCCAACAAGCTTGCCAAGCTCGTAACGCCCGGCGATTACCTGCTTATGTTCTGACACTGATTCCCCTGTAGATAGGCCAAAAGTCTATCAAAGTGAAGGCAATGACAAGTTACGGAACTGTAATTGAGGTTGGGTTAGACATTGCAGGCTCTAAACCGCTGCAAGTAACTTTGTAAGTTATTTTGTATGTTCCAGTTGGAGTTCCATTCATTTGGAACGGTGAATTACCCGAACCGACCGAGGCCCCATTTGAAAAGACTTCGTAGCCAGATAATGCGTGTCCCGAAGGGCAGCTATACGCCTGCCATTGGATGAGGATGTCATTGCCGCTTGCACCTGGAGTACTAGTAACAGTTGGTGCTGTCGGAGTGGTCAAGACGGGCAGAGCGTCGTAGTAGGTCAGGTTGATTGTGGTGCCGTTAGGAACCTGAGGCCCAGTGGGGTTGACGTCATAAACAACACCAACCTTGTCAGCACTTGGTGCCGCAGTACCCTTGACCGCGTTCACGTTCATGTTGAGCTTTTCCAGGGCAGAGGTCGCCTCATCTAAAGACTTTCCAACATAGTCAGCTTTGTTTATCGCTGCTGTTGTTGGTGTCGGGGTACCCGTTGGAGTTTTTGTAGGTGTTTTGGTCGGGTTAGCCGTAGGCGTCTCCGTGGTACTTGTTGGAGTTGGTTCTGGAGAGTTACCACCGGAAGTCAACGCAATGATTCCACCGACCAGAACGAGAAGGAGGACGCCACCAAGCGCAATGAGAGGCCACAACCAGGGGCTGCGCTTCTTCTTTTCTTCCTGGTCAACAGGTTCTGGAGCATCAGGAATGGTTAACACTGTCGTTGCACCAGTTGCTGCGGTGCGAGGCATCACAGTGGTGGCATCGAGTGGAGCAGTGGAGGTTCCGAGAACACCAGGAACTGCTGCTGCGGCGCCCTGGAGATCTCCGCGCCGCAACGCTTGTGCTGCACGTGCAAGATTCGCTGCCGACGCAGGACGATCTGCTGGCTTTTTTGCAATGCAGGAATACACAAGGTTACGAACAGGTTCAGCAATGGTGTCTGGAAGTGGTGGTGGCTCTTCATTGATCTGAGCCATGGCGATGGCAACCTGCGATTCACCGGTGAAGGGGCGCTTACCTGCCAAGCACTCGTAAGCGACAATACCCAGAGAGTAAATGTCTGTGGAGGGTGAAGCGGGGTGACCACTGGCCTGCTCGGGAGAAAGGTATTGAACAGTTCCCATCACCTGACCGGTTGCTGTCAAAGGAACCTGGTCTGCAATACGAGCAATACCAAAGTCGGTGATCTTGACGCGACCCTCAGGGGTAATCAGCATGTTTCCAGGCTTGATATCGCGGTGAACCAGGCCAGCACTGTGTGCTGCCTGCAAGGCAGCAGCAGTTTGAGCCATGATGTCGAGAACCTTGTCTATCGACAATGTCTTCTCACGCTCAATCACCGTCGAGAGAGGTTCACCTGGAACAAGTTCCATCACGAGGTAGGCGGAGCCTTCTTCCTCGCCGTAGTCATAAACGTTGGCGATACCTTCGTGGTTAACCAGGGCAGCGTGACGAGCTTCAGCGCGGAAACGCTCAAGGAACCCGGGGTCTCCCAGGTATTCGTCCTTCAAGATCTTGATGGCGACGAGTCGACCGATCACGAGGTCAGTTGCCTGCCAGACCTCACCCATGCCACCTATGGCAATGCGTGACTGGAGTTCATAACGACCACCAAAGGTCATTCCAGCTGTTGGCCTCATTTGTTTAACCCCGCCTCTAGTACTTTTCTCGCGATTGTTGCTGTTATTTCGTTGGAATCCCCGGACTGTCCGAGGCCGCCACCGTTTTCAACTAAAACAGTGACTGCGTATCGCGGGCTGTCTGCTGGGGCAAACCCGGTAAACCAGAAGGTGAATGGCTCACCATCACCGTTTTCTGCTGTACCAGTTTTACCCGCAACATCAACTCCGCTAATTCTCGCATTAGTTGCCAGTCCAGAGCGAACAGAAGCCACCATCATGTCCCTGAGCGTTGCCGCATTTTCAGGAGACATGGCTTGTGAGAATTCTTTCGCAGAAAACTGGGAAATTGGCTTGAGACTAGGCTCCAGCACTTGGTTGACCGTATTCGGATACATCACCATGCCAGCGTTTGCGATTCCCGCCGAAACCAAAGCAATCTGAAGAGGGGTTGCTCGCACGTCATATTGACCGAATGATGCCAGCGCTGTTTGTGGATCGTCCATAACCACAGGGAATTCGCTCACTGCCGTCTTCATGGGAATTTCGAAGCTCGTGTTGAAACCAAACTTCTTTGCCTGATCCAAAATGGCCTTGCGACCCAGCTCAAGCCCGAGCTCGGCAAAGGGAATGTTGCAGCTTTGCTTCAGTGCTTGCAACAGCGTTACTTCAGCACCGGCACCGGGGCAGGTGCCTCTGTTCCAGTTCTTAATGAAGACATCGGTTCCAGGAAGTTGGAAACTGGCAGGGTTCGGGAAGGTGCTCTCCGGTGTGTATTTACCGGACTCTAACGCTGCGGCGATCATGACGAGTTTGAACACAGAACCAGGAGGGTTCAAATCTCCTGCAATGGACTTATCAACGAGCGGCTTGAGTGGGTCATCGTTGAGCACGTTGTATGCCGCAATGACTTCGTTGGTGTTGTGCGAGGCCAACAGGTTGGGGTCGTATCCTGGCTTGGAAACCATGGCCAGAATCTTCCCTGTGCTGGGTTCGGTAACGATGATTGCGCCTTCATAATCACCGAGAGCATCCCAGGAAGCTTGCTGCAATACAGGGTCGAGTGTGAGTTCAACACTGGCACCTTGAGGTTCTTGACCAGTGAGGATGGCATTGAGCTGGTTGAGGAACTGCGACCCCGTCTTTCCACTGAGGTAGGAGTTCATCGCGCCTTCAATACCAGTCAAACCCTGGGTCAGTGTGAAGTAACCGGTCACATTCGAGTACACGAAAGGGTTCGGGTAGGTGCGCTGGAAGCGGTATTTGTTATCGACAGGAACAGATTCAGCAATTGGAGTTCCCGCAACAAGAATGGGGCCACGCTTATAGCGGTAGCTTTCATACATTGTTCTGGTGTTCCTGCTGTCAGCTGAAAGCTGATCAGCGGTAACGACCTGGACCACGCTGGCGGCAATAAACAGCGCAGTAAACATTCCAATCACCGCGAGGGTGACGCGTTTGAGCTCTCTGTTCATCAGACCACCAACCGCGGTTCGTTCCTGATGGAGTCAGACAAACGCAGCAACAACGCCGCAATCATCCAGTTCGCAACCAGCGAGCTACCACCTGCTGCCAGGAATGGTGTGGTCAGACCCGTCAAAGGAATCACACGCAGCACCCCACCAATCACGATGAAGCACTGCAAGGCAATTGTGAAGGACAGCCCCACTGCGAGCAGCTTGCTGAAGTCATCGTGACCGGCAAAACCGATGCGCAGTCCGCGGCCAACCAGCAAAAGGTAGAGACACAGAATGGCAAAGATTCCGGCCAAGCCTAGTTCTTCTCCCAAGCTGGCAATGATGTAGTCGCTTTGAGAAACCGGGGTGATTTCCGGCATTCCTTCACCCAGACCGGTTCCAATAATCCCGCCGTGGGCCAGGCCAAACAGCCCCTGGACCAACTGGAAACTTCCACCGGTGGCATTGAAGTTGTCGTTGTTGAATGCGTCGTACCAGTTGGCAAATCGGCTGTTGACGTAATCCAACGTTTGGTTGGCAACAACGGCACCCAAGCCGACAAGGCTCAGACCTAGGATGACCCAACTTCCTCGACCTGTAGCGGTGTACAGCATGACAAGGAACAAGCCGAAGAACAGCAAACCAGTTCCTAAGTCACGCTGAAGCACAATCACACTCATTGACAGCGCCCAGACAACCAAGATGGGTCCGAGGTCGCGGCCACGAGGAAAACGCATACCGAGGAACGTGCGCCCCACCATCGACAGGCTTTCTCTGCGTTGCACCAAATAGCCGGCGAAGAAGACAGCAAGTGCAATCTTGGCTATTTCACCCGGTTGGAAGGTCAGGCCTGCAATTTGAATCCACACCCGAGCACCGTTGACTGTTAGTCCCAGTCCGGGAACCATCGGCAAGAGGATAAGGATTACTGCAGCAAGTCCTGCCACGTATGTGTAACGCTGCAGGATGCGCTGGTGACGAATGAGAATAATCGTTCCCAATGCAGCACCCATAGCCAGCGCCGACCAAGCTATTTGCTTAGTTGCAAAACCGTCCCAACCCTCGGCACCTACCGCGAGGTCGATGCGGTAAATCTCGGCAATACCTAAACCGTTGAGAAGAGCAGCAATAGGCAGAATCAACGCATCAGCTTGGGGTGCAACAAATCGCATAGCGATATGAATGGCGAAAACCAATACAGCGAGAAGAGCACAGATTGCTAACGGACCAGCATCTACTTTGCCCAGAACCCCTAACTGCACCAACACCAGCGCGGCAACATTGATCGCACTGGCAAAAATGATGAGAACCAGTTCAACATTGCGCATGCGCTGAGACACACGAACGCGCTTAAGTCGCCCAATGGATCCGGTGGCTACAAAATCTGCTGGAGGAGTGACGCTCATTACTTCTGGGCCTCACTGGCAAGAGAGTCGACCAACGCCTGAGCCTCACCATAGGTGGCGAAAGGGATGGTTTGTGCTATTTGGGCCTTTTGGTAGTCCGTCAAACTTTCCAGAGGTAGATCGGTGTCGACATACACATGAGACAGGCTGATGCCAGCAAAGTTTTGAGAGATACCTTGATAAATCACGACAGAGTCGGCGTCACTGCCGACATAAAACTGGGTTTGGCTCCACCGATAACCCAAGATTCCTGCAATAACGAGAGCGCCGATAACCAGAATGAGAGAACCAATGAGCATGACACGGCGACGAATGCGCCTGGCCTTCACGGCGTCAAGCTGAGCGGTCAGGGGCGGCGGTGGAACCGTCATTCCGCCGGTTGAAATGGGTAGTTTCTTTGGCTTAGGCCGGGGTTTATTTGTGCCTGAGGGAATAAGGCGAGGCTCAGGCCGCTTGATGGGCATGGGGCCTGCAACAGAACCAACAAGCTCAGCAATCTTCTCTGGCCCATCAGCAGTGATGTCCACCACAACAACAGTGACGTTATCGGGTGCGCCACCGGAGAGACTTGCCTGCACAAGAGTATCGGCGGCATCTTCTGCCGTTTCTGCTTCTTGTAAGAACGGAAGTAGCCGGTCGGTATGAACGACACCGGTCAACCCATCTGAGCACAGCATCCAGCGGTCACCAACAGAGACTTCTAACACCACGGTGTCTATTTCTGGAGGCCCGTCCACATCACCGAGTACACGCATAAGTACAGAGCGACGCGGGTGGTCGTGTGCTTCTTCTTCTGTGATGCGGCCACTATCTATCAGGCGCTGCACAAAAGTATGATCAACAGTGACTTGGCTCAAGTTTCCTTCGCGCAAGAGATAAATACGTGAGTCACCAATGTGTGCCAACACAACCTGGTTGCCCACGCGGAGCATCGCACTAACCGTGGTGCCCAGACCAGCAAGTTCAGGATGTTCATAGACAACATCGGCAAGCATGTCATTTGCCTGCAACAGAGTTTGAATCAGATCCTGCTGTGCAGCTTTTACATCGTCGTACTCTTTATCCAGCTGCAGCATGTGGCGTATCACCAGGTGAGAGGCAACATCTCCACCAGCGTGACCACCCATGCCATCGGCAACAACACTGAGATAGGTTCCCGCGTAGCCGGAATCCTGGTTGGATGCCCTGACCTTGCCCACATTGGAGGCTGCTGCGCTGAACTGAGACATATGCCTGGCCTAGCGGCGAACCTCAAAGGTTGTTGCGCCAACGGTAATGGGAGTGTTCAGGGGAATAGGAACAGGCGAGCTGACCCGTGAACCTGCCAGCGTAGTTCCATTGGTGGAGTCCAAGTCTCTTAACAACCACGACCCTCCACGAACCTCAAGACGGGCATGGTGAGTGGAGGTGTAGTCATCCTGAATAACAAGACTGGAGTCAGGAGATCGACCAATAGTAATCACGTCACCTTGCAAAGGAAGTTCCTGGCCAGCGAGATCACCTGAGGTGATTACAAGGCGTAGCGGGGTTCCATCAGCAGGGGCTATGTCTTGTGAAGGCTCAGGAGCCAGACGCGGTTGCGCAGAGGTAAGGAAAGACTGTGCACCAGGCGTGCTTGCCGGTTGTGGGGTGGGAAGTTTACGAACACGTTGACCAAAAAGATCGCTGCGTACCGCGTACACAACAAAGAATACGAAGACCCAGAGCGCAACAAGAAAACCTATGCGCAGGATCAGAAGTGTGAGCTCACTCACGTGGACCCCAGAATCCACCAGGCGCTGACGCTGGAGGAGGTGAAGTAGTTTCTTCACCTGCTGCCTGTGGCAGGAGGCGAAGGGTGATGGAGGTCTGTCCGATTGTGATGATGGAGTCGGCCTCTACTGCAGAGGAGACGAGTTTGTGTCCATTGAGCTTGGAGCCATTAGTGGAACCTAAGTCATTAGCTTGAGCACGGGTGCCATCCCACAGGATTTCCACATGCTTACGCGAGATGCCTGAGTCATCGACGGTGATATCTGCTTCAGTTCCACGTCCGATAATCGTGCGAGATTTGTTGATGGGGTAACGCTTTCCTGCAATTTCTAGAACAGCAACCCAGGTGACAGAGCCACTTACGTTTTCGGACGTGACCTGAACAACTCCCACAGCAAGAGCGGGGTCTTGCTTGAGAGAAATCTTGATGCCCCCAGCGAACTGGTAGTGCTGAGTTGCCGCGTGCTTGGCCACGAGCCGGGTGAGCTCGTCAATGAGGGTGTCACCCATGCTGGACATTTGTTCAAAGTCGGAGGGGGAGAGGTGCACAACAAAACGGTTGGGCGCGATGATGCGGTCACGGGAGAGCACTGCCGCTTTGGTGTCAAGTTCACGACGAAGCGCGGCAGTAATTTCTACAGGCTGCAGACCGGAGCGAAAGGTCTTCGCGAACGCGCCATTGACAACGCGTTCGAGGCCGCGCTCAAGGTTGTCCAGAATGCCCACAGGTCTCCTTTGGGGGATAAATCTCCTCCCCAAATCGTACTCGGCTCACTGTGAGCAAGCTGAATGCGCGCCGGTGCTGGGCTACTTAGTCCTGAGCAAGGCCGAAGGTTGCCGATGCATCCAATCCACCTTCAGGTCGGGGAGTCAATTGTGCTGTTCCTCCTGAGGCTCGGGCCAATTGGGCAACGATAGCTAAACCGAGGCCACTTCCATGACGGTCAGAATTTGCTCGCCAGAATCGGTCAAAAGCTCGAGAACATTCAGCAACACTCAGACCTGGCCCCTGGTCAAGAACATGAAGTTGGGCAACTGAACCTGCGCTGACAACTCGCACAATCAAACGCGAGCCCTCGGGGCTGACCGAAAGAGCGTTGTCGATGTAGTTGTCGACAATTTGTTCGATAGCGTTGGGAACTGCTGTCACTCCCAACTGCTGAGGGCCTTCATAGCGCAGCTTCACACCAGATTCTGCGGCCAGGGCTTTCCAATGATTAACACGATCCTGACTGAGCGCAGCTAGGTCGAATGTTTCACGCTGGACATTCGCAGCTTCTGTTCGGCTGAGCAAGAGCAGGCCCTCAAGGAGGTTGCTCAGACGATCTGCCTCGGCCTCCGCTGCGGCAAGGCGCTCAGTGGCTCCGCCAGGATCAGTTTCTAACAGGTCATGTGCCCGCTCAAGTCGAAGACGCAAGGCCGTTAATGGCGTGCGCAGTTGGTGGGAAGCATCCGCCGCAAAAGTTCTTTGTTGGTTTATCAACAGCTCTAACCGCTCAGCCATGTCGTTGAAGGACTCTGCGAGGGAGCGAATTTCCTTCGCTCCCGCTGTTTCATCAGCGCGCGCCGTGAGGTCACCAGAAGCCAAAGCTTCTGTTGCTTCTTGCAAACGACGCAGTCTTCTTGTGATGGTTCCCGAAACGATATATCCCACAATCGCAGCGAGCAGAAGGGCAATGAGAGCCACCCCACTTAGCAAGCCAATTTGCTCGTTCACCTTGTTCGTCACCACGTAGTCGGGATAGGTCAGCCTCACAGCGCCAAGGATCTCAGAGCCACTCAAAATAGGAACCGTGACATAGAGCAACTCTTGATTCAAGGTTGCGGAGAAGCGATGGCCAGTGCTGATTTTTCCAGACAAGGCTTCAGCGATCTCGGGCCTGTTGAGATACGAGGTTCCCAAATCTGCTTGGTCATCGTCGCTGACAACGACAGCGGTTCCTTCTTTATTCACGATTACCACGCGAGAGCCACCGGCATCGCGATAGTTCTTAACGGTTTGGATCAGCTCGCTGTCATCCTCCGTAGCTAAGGTTTCCAGAGCCTGCTCACTTCGGCCAGCCAATAAGAAAGCGTCACGTTCGAGGGAAGTAATGATTCGGTCGTGTTCAACCTGCTGGAGATAGAAACCCAGAGGGATATCTTGAGCCAAAAGCACAAGCAGCGTCACCGACATCAACGCGGTAATGAAGCGCCATTTCATTGGGGCTGCTCAAATCTGAACCCCACACCTCGAACTGATTCAATCCAGCCTGCGTGGCCAAACTTCTTCCGAATGGCAGCAATGTGTGCATCGAGAGTTTTACTGGTGCCATACCAATTGGTATCCCACACGTCATGCAAAATATCTGAGCGCTTAAACACTGCGCCAGGGTCACTGGTGAGATACTCCACGAGCTCGAATTCTTTAGCAGTGAGGTGTATTTCTTCCTCGTCAAGATAGACACGTTGCGCTCGCAGATCGATGCGCAAAGAACCAAAGACCCTGTCGTTTTCAGGCGCAGGTTGTGTTTCTTCCGGTTGGGTGCGTCGGGTGACAGCTCGAATTCGCGCAACTAACTCGCGCATACCGAAAGGTTTGACAACGTAGTCGTCTGCCCCAATCTCTAAGGCAACAACACGATCAATTTCTTCATCACGAGCACTGACCACGATGATGGGCACACCAGAAACTGCTCTCATTTTGCGACAAACTTCAGTGCCATCCATATCTGGTAGCCCTAAATCTAGGAGGACTATCTCTGGCTCGAACGAGAGAAGTTCTTTCAGCGCGTCTTCACCTGTGGTGACGTGCCGAGTATCGAAAGCAGTTCCGGAAAGACCGTCCAGGATGCCGTCGGCAACGGACTGGTCGTCTTCCACCACGAGTACTCGCATGTTTCCATTCTGTCTCTCCTCTGAAATCCCTGCTATCAGGAGCAGTCATGCTGTGGAAAATTGGATAAATCTTGGATTTTCTCTAGCCGTGCCTTTAATTCCTTTTTCGTAGCGTTGAAGCTATGAAGTCACAACTCTTGACCACACTGTCAATCGTCGGAGTCCTCGGCACGGCGACCACCGCTATGGCTGCAAACACAGATGTTTTGGCCAGCCTTGACTCACCTGAGATTGGTTCAGCAACTGAAGTCCTGTTGCCCGCCACGTCATCAACGACTGAACCGATTGTGTCTGACCCCACAGCAACTCCCGCACCAACTGACCCTTCAGCGACTCCCGCACCTTCTCCAAGCACGAGTTCATCAACAACCTCAGCAAACGGACAAGCTCCATCAGGCGGAGGTGCACCTGGGGCACAACCTGCCGCAGCGCCCGTCGTTAATGGAACTTCTGGCGGATCTGGTTCTCGCGTAGCACCTGCGGCGGGGGTTCCTGGAGCTACCACTTACAACGACGATGACGAAGATCACGAAGATGGGGACCACGAAGAAGAGCACGAGGAAGACGATGACTAAGCGAGTTCACCCCGCTCAGTCAGCACGCAAGCTGGTCGGTGTTGCTTCGGGTGTTGCTCTTGTGGGTATTGTTACTGGCTTCCAGCTTGGCGCTAACGCCCAGGAGTCTCAGCAAGCTCCGGTTGCCACAGAGACAAGCTCCCCCACGTCGTCGTCGACTGAACCTGTTGCACCTACTGCGGCTCCTGAGGCAGTGCCTGCACCAGCAGCGCCTGCGGCACCGGCTGAGAACTCCGCACCGGTGCAACAACAGGCACCCGCAGCTGTTGCACCGGTAGAAGCCCCCGCCCCTGCTCCCGCAGCTCCTGTCCCGGCCGCACCAGTCGCTGTTGCCCCTGCTGCGCCTGCGGCTCCTGTGGTCAACGGAACAACTGGTGGCTCTGGTTAGAGTCATGACTTCCGAGGACATTTCGAAAAGTGCCCTGCGCGCGGCTTTCACTCAAACGAAATCCTTGCCCGGGGTTCTTTCGCGTCCCGCAAAGATTATGGGTGGACATGGAACCATCACTCTTGTTGGGGGTGGCGAGGACATCATGGAGCAATGTTGGGACCTTGCTCAAACCTGTGAGGAATTGTGGAGCAGGTTCATCCCGGAGAGCGATATTTCTCGCCTCAATTGGGCAGAAGGCCAACCCGTGGAGGTTGCGCCCCTCACTAGACAGCTCATCGCCTCGATGATTGCTGGCCATACTCTTACTCGGGGCGCCTATGACCCCACACTGCTGCCAGATGTTTTGGCGGCGGGGTATCAGGCTTCGGTTCTGGATCCGACAAAGACCTCAAGCCTGCCCAGTACTGCACAAGCACCAGGCCATTTGGAAGGAATTGTTTTTTCTGACAACACAGTTGCACTGCCTTTAGGCACAACGTTGGATCCAGGCGGAATCGGCAAAGGGTGTGCCGCGGATGTCATCGCAGACTTTGCTCTAGAAAAGGGCGCATTTGGTGTCATGGTTGAGCTGGGCGGAGACATCGTCGTCAAGGGGGATGCCCCCGATGGCACCGCGTGGATACTCGGTGTCGAAGACCCCATTGATGAAGATAGTCATGTCTCGATTGTTCGCTTGCAAGCAGGAGCGATAGCGACCTCGAGTCAACTCAAGAAGCGTTTTCGTGATGACCAACACCACCTCATTAATCCAGCCACTCACCGCAGTGCAACAAGCGCAGCTCAAACAGTGAGTGTGATTGCTGCCACAGGCGCCCGGGCCGAAGTCCTCACGAAGCGCGGCTTTGTAGATGACGAAAAGACCTTTCTCGATTGGTTGCCTACAGTGGGAGCAGCAGGATTGATTGTTCGCGCGGATAGAACAATTCGGACCTCAGCTAATTGGAGTGTGTACGCATGAATGATCCACATATTTGGTGGTACATCACGCGAGCAAGCGCACTGATTGCTTGGGTGCTTATGACGTTATCTGTGGTGTGGGGAATTTTGCTCTCCACCCGAGTGATGCGCCGCATCGACAACCCTGCCTGGCTGCAAGACCTTCATCGCTATCTCGGCGGCATGACCCTCATCATGGTTGTTCTGCACATGGTCTCGCTCATGCTTGATGGTTGGCTTCAGTTCTCTATTGCTGAAACCTTGGTGCCCTTCGCCACCGACTATAAGCCGCTTGCTGTTGCTTTGGGCATTATTGCGTTCTACATTCTCGTGGCAGTGCAGGGTTCTTCGCTGATGATGAACCTGCTCCCTAGGGCATTTTGGAAGGGGCTGCACTATTCGAGCTATGTCGCGCTTCTCTTGGTTTCGCTGCACGCGGGGTGGAGCGGAACTGATGTGAGCAGCTGGTGGTACAAGGTCCTCGCGATTGTGCTGATTGCCGTTGCCACAATCTCTGTTCTGGTTCGCATCATTGTGGGAACCAAGACGTCAGGAACACGGCCTCAACGCGAATCGGTTGACATGTCCCCAAGTAGCGAGGTCATCCCGGAGATCAAGAAGGTTGAAACTCGCACGATGGTTGTGAGTTCCCTCATTCCTATCGCACAAGATGTATTACTCATCCGCCTTCTTCCTCTTGGCGGTGGGCAACTCCCTGTGTGGTATCCGGGATCACACATTACCCTTCATCTACCTAACGGCATGCAGAGACAGTATTCCTTGTGCAGTGATCCAGCTGAACGATCCCACTTCGAAATTGCTGTCTTGAAGACAAAGCAATCTGAGGGCGGCAGTGAATGGATTCATGCGAACCTCTCTCTTGGGATGACCCTAGAGGTTTCTGGTCCACTTAATCACTTTGAGCTGGAACCCGCGAATGACTACTTGTTTATCGCCGGCGGAATTGGAATTACCCCCATCAAGGCAATGATCGAATCATTGCCCGAGCGCAGGAATTGGAAGCTTATCTACGCTGGACGAAGCAGACAGACTATGGCTTTTGTGGAGGAACTACTCGAGCGCTATCCCGAAAAAGTAGAAGTGTATGCCTCGGATGAAAACGCGGACGCACTGGACGTTTATGCCAATGTCGCGGCCAGCACTGCCGAGGTGTATTGCTGTGGTCCTGAGTCTCTGATGAGTTCGGTCTCCAGTTTTGTTCCCTCGGAACGAATGCACCTGGAGAGGTTCGTTCCTCTTGTTCGGCACAGCTCACTTCCAGCCGAACCTATTGAGGTTGACTGCCGCAAGAGCAAGAAGAGTTTCGTGGTGGATGCGGAAGAAAGCATCCTCGATGCGCTTGAAGAAAAGGGACTTCCTCTGATTGGTTCCTGCCGTAAGGGTGTGTGTGGAAGTTGCGAGGTGAGGGTTGTCGAAGGCACACCCATCCACCTTGATTCTGTTCTTGATGACGAAGAAAAAGACCGGTTACGCGTGATGTATCCCTGCGTTTCCCGCGCTGAAGCAGGCAAGCTCGTTCTCGACATCTAGGCTCAAATGGCGCAGGGGCACTGCTCCGTGATAACCTCGACCAGTTCGCGCGAGTGGCGAAATGGCAGACGCGCTGGCTTCAGGTGCCAGTGCCCGCAAGGGCGTGGGGGTTCAAGTCCCCCCTCGCGCACGAACAAACCCCCGGTTTATTGCCGGGGGTTTTGCCATTTATGACACGAATATCTCTTGAGAAAATTAGTTCATTTTCTGGGTGCAAGCTGAAAGAATCATTTTGAGCGCACTGATGCGCATCCCCCACGTAATTAAGGAGTCATTTTCATGGCTAAGTTCACTTTTGGTAAGGCGGTAGCTGTTGTTGCTATTGCTGCAGCTGCAAGCTTTGGTATGTCTGCATGTGCAACCCCTGCACCTGAGCCAACCGAGACCACCATCGGTGGCGACATCGTTGCACCCATCGAAATCAACTACCAGGAGATCGACGGCCAGACTCTTGAGTTGGTTGTTGGCCAGGTTGTCAACATCAACTATGGCGGCATCAACGACGGTGAAGTTGAAGTTGCTATCTCAGACCCTAAGGTCGTGGAGTACTCCGCAGCTGCTTATGAGAACGACACTCAGTTCTCTGCAGGCTTGTTGGCACTCTCTGGCGGTGAGTCAACCGTGACCTTCACCTTCGCTGGTGAGGACCCACGCGAGCTGAACATCCAGGTTCTTCTCAAGTAGTTCTGCTGAAGTATGAGGGCGCCCCGAAAGGGGCGCCCTTTCTTCGTTAACGCCACCCATTTATCACTCAGAAAACTCCCAGACTACACACAGCTGAATCCCAACTTAAACGAATGGTACAGAGCTAACGTTGTCTTATGAGCACAACAGCTCACACAGCACAAAGACTTTTACACCAAGGAGAAACAACATGATCAAGAACCACAAAATCGCAAAGGCAGGAGCTATTGCAGCTCTTGCTGCAGCAGCAACCTTCAGCCTCGCAGCTTGCTCAAGCGCAGCAGATGAAGATTCATCGGGCGCAGACGAGTCCAGCGAAACCAGCCAGGTCGTTGCCCCCACCATCGTTGACGTAGCAACCGTCAACGGACAGACCGTTGACATCAACAATGGTGCATTCGTGGACATCACCACCGGTGACACTGACCCAGCTGACTGGTCTGCAGTCATCAAGGACCCTGCTGTGGTGGCCTTCACCGCTGGCGGTAAGTCCGGCGATGCAGTCCTCAACCCTGGACTCCAGGGCACCAAGGCAGGATCAACTCAGGTTGAACTGACCAACAAGACCACCGGAGAGGTAGTTACCTTCACTGTCAACGTGAAGTAATTTCTCTCACGGCCTCCAAGACAGACGGCCTCTCCCGAATACGGGAGGGGCCGTTAGTCTGTTAACAATGACCGGTCACCAGCACTCTTCGGCACTGCCGACCTGGTTGGCGTTGGTCGTGGCATTCATTGCCGGGTGCTTCATGACAACCCAAGCTCGCCTCAACGGTGAACTTGCCGTTGATCTCGACAACGGTTTTGTTGCCGCCAGCATTTCCTTCGGGTCTGGGTTTGTGTTGCTGTGCATCATCATGCTGGCCTTTAAGCGTGGGCGGCAAGGCTACGGACGTATTGTTGCTGACATCAAGCAACGCACCATTCCATGGTGGTTCACCTTGGCTGGATGCGCAGGTGCTGGATATGTTCTTTCCCAGTCCATCGTGATTGGTTTCACCGGTGTTGCCCTCTTCACGGTGGCCTTTGTAGCGGGACTCACTATCGGCTCGTTGTTGTTGGATGTCTGGGGTATCGGCCCTGCCGGAAAACGACCCCTTACTCTCAACAGAGTCTTAGGTGCAATGCTCGGTCTAGTTGCTGTCGTAGTGGGAGTAATGGGTCAACCCATTCAGGCCGAAGGCTTGTTCTTGCTTGTTATGCCATTAATTTTTGGGGCAACCGTGGCCTGGCAACAGGCAGCGAACGGTCGGCTAACAGTCTCGGCGGGAACTCCTTGGAGCTCCACGTTTATTAACTTTGGTGTTGGAACAGGGGTGCTGCTCATCGCTACAGCCATTCGTGTCGTCCAAACAGGTTTCCCCACCAGCTTTCCCAGCGAATGGTGGCTATATGCCGGCGGACCTATCGGCATCGTCTTTATTGCAGCAAATGCTGTCGTTGTTCGATCAATCGGTGTGCTGCTGCTGAGCCTCGGAACTATTGCCGGCCAGCTGACTATGGCGATCGTCTTTGACTCTGTGAATTCTCACGGACACCCTTTGGGGCTATCCACTTTTGCCGGCACAGCACTGATATTTGTGGCCGTTCTCATTGCGACGCTTCCTCAGAAGCAGGTAGCAGAGCACGCCGCTTAACCCAGAAGCAGCTCTCGCAAGCGATCTGCTGAATAAACGGTCGCAATTGCTCCGACAGCTTCTGCAGGGGAGCCGTAACCCCACTCAACAATGATCGTGGGCACGTTGTGTGCAGCTGCACCTTCAACGTCATAGATACGGTCACCGATCAACACGGCTTGGGACGTGTCAGCGCCAGCTTTGGCCAACTCAGCGAGGGCGTGACCGACCACATGAGCTTTAGAAGTGCGGGCATCATCCTCAGAAGCACCAGCGATCACAGTGAAGTAAGGGCTGAGCTCAAAGTGATCCAAGATTGCTTGGGCTTGATTCTGTGGCTTGCTGGTTGCAATGCCCAAAGGAATGCCCGCATCACGCAGGGAGTCCAGCAAACCCACAATTCCAGGGAAGATAGCTGAATCGAATGCGCCATCACGGCGATAGTCGTTGCGATAAATCGCGAGCGCTTCCCGCGCCTTTTCTTCTGACAATCCAGCTCGTTCCTGCAAGGAGGACAGCAAAGGAGGACCGATGTACGCCATGAACTCCTCACGGCTTGGAACGGGAAGTCCCAGGTGTGCAAACGTGTCGGTGAGAGCATCGATGATGCCGGGAGCGGAGTCGAGGATGGTGCCGTCCAGATCGAAGAGGACAGCTGACCAAGTGCGGGAAACTACAGAATTCATAACTTGGCAAGCTTAGGGCGCAAACCTGCGAACGTGAACGAAGCTGGCAGGGTTTTCATCCAGAGTGCTTCTAGAACAAGCGGCCGTGCTTGTCTTCAACACCGCGCATCTCGTCATAATCCAAGATGAGGGTGCGAATGCCGCGGTCCTCAGCCAACGTTTTGGCCTGAGGCTTAATTTCCTGGGCAGCAAAGACACCCGTCACAGGTGCCAGGTGGGGGTCACGGTTCATGAGTTCCAGGTATCGAGTCAGTTGCTCAACCCCATCAATCTCGCCCCGGCGCTTAATTTCTACAGCTACGCTGTTTCCTTTCTCATCACGAGCAAGAATGTCCACGGGCCCAATCGCGGTCATGTACTCGCGGCGGACGAGGGTGTACCCCTCACCGAGGAGTTCAATTTGTGCCGCTAAGAGTTCCTGTAGTTCTGCCTCCACACCGTTTTTGATGAGCCCGGGATCTTCACCAAGTTCATGTTCAACATCGTTGTAAATCTCATAAATACTCACAACGAGCATGTCTGCTGTCTTGGCATGAGTGACGCGCCAAATTTCGGTCACTCCCACGTCAGCCTGATCTTTTTCAGGCTCGTGTGTGGTGAGTGAACAGGGTGGACTCATCCAGTTCAGCGGTTTGTAGGACCCGCCATCTGAGTGAATCAATAGAGAGCCATCTTGTTTGAGCATGAGTACTCGTGTTGCCAGAGGAAGGTGTGCACTCAGTCGACCGGCATAGTCAACAGAGCATTTGGCTACAACAAGACGCATAGTTTTAGGCTACTTCGTTGTTCTGCATGAGCAAGTTGAGCAGTTCCTCCGCGTTCGCGACGGTTGCCATAGCTCCAGCGAATTCTTTCTCGTGGGCATAGCCCCATCGCACCAGAACAGTGGGGATGCCGTTGAGCGCGGCACCATCGGTGTCATAGAAACGATCCCCAATCATGAGGGCGTTGGTATTTCCCAGCTGCTTAAGTGCCTCAGCAATAACAGCAGCTTTGTCTTGACGCTTCTCATTTCCGCCAACGATGGCCGAGAAATATTCAGCCATGCCATACGCCTCACACAGACGCTCTGCTTCATGCTGAGGTTTGCTGGTGGCGACAGCCATGGGGAATCCGGCCTCATGCAGCGTTTTGAGCGTGGACAAAATCCATGGAAAGAGATGCTGATCCTCCAGGCCATCTCGCTCTGCAAGTGAGCGGTAGTAGGCACGAGACTCATCCAGATGTTCCGGGGCAATAAATCGCTGCAGTGAAGTGCCGGTCGGGGGACCAATGAGGTATCTCAACTGGTCTGCCGGTGGAGGGGTCACGCCAAAATGCAGGAGCACCTCTGTCAGTCTGCGTACGATGGCCACAGCTGAATCCAGCAAGGTCCCATCCATATCCCACAGCAATGGCGTCCATGGTCCAGCGGTGGAAATCACGGGGCCTGGGGTGTAGTCAACCTCAACGGAGGTAGGTGGAACGGGATTAGCTGCGCTCACGCCTGAGGTATCCGTTCTTCACCAATAGTGTTTCCGCCGTCAACGGCAATGACCTGGCCGGTGATGTAACTGGCGCCCGGGGAAGCAAGCCATGCCACGGCAGAGGCAATCTCCGCGGGAGTGCCGCTGCGCAGTACAGGAACCACGCGCCCTTCGGCGGCTTCGGATTCCAATTGAGATCCAGTAGCAATCCACCCCGGTGCCACCGCATTCGCGGTGATACCGTGAGCAGCTTCATCCACCGCAAGAGCACGCGTGAAGCCAACCATTCCCGCTTTAGCTGCGGCATAAGCCACATCGCCACGTGTTGCCATCAACGAACCTGAAATGGAGCTGATGTTAATGATGCGTCCCCATTTGGCTGAGCGCATGAAGGGAACAACCGCCCTGGTGGCATGAAATGCCGTGGTGAGATTCATCGCCAACGTAGCTTCCCACTGACTTGTTGACATTTCGATGCCGCCCTGTGCAATAGTGTCATCCCCAACTGTCACCATCCCGGCATTATTGACCAGGATGGTAGCTTGAGCAGAGACATCAGCAAGAGCTTTTGACAGCGAAGCTGCCCCGTCTTCACTCTCGAGTGTGCAGACAATCCCGAGGGCATCAATACCTTGAGCTTCCAACTCAGCCACTCGCTCATGAATGCGTTCGGTGGTGCCCGTCACAATAACGCGGGCACCGAGTTCTCCCAGCGCAACTGCACATGCAAAACCAATACCGGTTGGGCTCCCCGCACCCGTGATTAATGCAGTGCTGTTTGCCAAGCTCAAAGATGAGGGCAGATGAGGAAAAGTCATAACTTCAGGCTACCTAACAGCGAACATGCAGATGGAGCGCTGTTCAAACTTCTAGGCTTGACCTATGAGCAAAAACAGCGACCTTTCGGGAATCGACATCATCGAATTAGATGAGAACGTTCGCCCACAAGACGATCTTTACCGTCACGTCAACGGCAAGTGGGAAGAGCGTACCCCTATCCCTGCAGACAAAGCACGCTATGGCTCATTTCACATCCTTGCCGAGGAAGCAGAAAAGGCTGTTCGCGACATCATCATCGAAGGACAGCAAGCCCCCGAAGGAACCCAGCAGCGCACCGTGGGTGATCTGTACACCAGTTTCATGGACACCGAACTGATCGAGTCCTTAGGTGTTGCCCCTATCGAATCTCAGCTTGCTGTTGCTTCGAACGTCGCTACGATTTCGCAGCTCTTAGACACGGTTGCCCGACTCGAACGTCAAGGCGTCGGCGGATTCCTGGAACTGTTCGTCGACAACGATCCCGGCAACCCAGAACGCTATCTGGTTTTCGCGGAACAAGGCGGAATCAATTTGCCAGATGAAAGCTATTTCCGCGATGAGAAGTTTGCTTCTGCACGCGAGGCATACCTCAACCACATTCAACGCATGTTTGAACTCACAGCAGAACACCTGCCCACAACTGCGGGACTCGATAACGCTGCCGTACGCGCACAACGCGTCTTTGATTTAGAGACTGCGCTCGCCGCTGCACACTGGGACAACGTTCGCACCCGTGATTCGGTAGCAACCTATAACCCCATGACCTGGACTGAGGTGAAAGACCTTGTCGCATCCGGTGCGCGCGAAGCGATCGATCTCGAGGCGATTGTGGGATCTGACCCGAATGAGCATGTTGCCGACCTGGACTTGTGGCTCACTGCTCTCGATGCGCCTGCCGGTGCATTGGACACTGTTGTTGTCCGCGAACCAAGCTTCCTGGAAGGACTCGGTGCCCTGCTGACGCAGGAGCACCTCGAAGCATGGCGTGACTGGCTCAGCTGGAACATCATTCACTCGGCAGCTCCATTCCTGCCAGCTGCCTTTGTCTCTGAAAACTTCGACTTCTACGGACGCACCCTCACTGGAACCCCGGAACAGCGCGAGCGCTGGAAGCGCGGAGTGTCCCTCGTTGAAGGATCCATGGGTGAAGCAGTCGGTCGGGTGTATGTGGAGCGACACTTCCCCGAGCGAGCTAAAGCAGAAATGGATGTGTTGGTTGCCAACCTTATTGAGGCCTATCGCCAGTCCATTACTGAACTGGATTGGATGAGCGAAGCAACCAGAAAGCGTGCTCTAGAAAAACTAGATAAGTTCACTCCGAAGGTTGGATACCCCGTCAAGTGGCGGGACTACTCCAGTCTCGTCGTGAGCCCCACCGATCTGGTAGGCAACATGCGACGAGTTGCCGAGTTTGAATTCCAACGTGAACTGGGCAAGATTGGCAAGCCCATTGACCGCGACGAGTGGTTCATGACTCCTCAAACCGTCAACGCCTATTACAACCCGGGCTTTAACGAGATTGTGTTCCCGGCAGCAATCTTGCAGCCACCTTTCTTCCACCCAGATTGGGATGACGCCGCCAACTATGGCTCCATCGGAGCCGTGATTGGCCACGAGATTGGTCACGGTTTTGATGACCAAGGCTCACGCTTTGATGGTGATGGTCTGCTGACTGACTGGTGGACGGATGAGGACCGTGCTGCCTTTGAAGAGCGCACCAAGAGCCTCATTGATCAATACAACGCACTTTCGCCCAAGCAAGTTCCCGGCCACTTCGTCAACGGTGAACTCACCATTGGTGAAAACATTGGTGACCTCGGTGGTCTGGCCATTGCGTGGAAGGCATACCTCATCTCGCTCAATGGTGAGGAGCCTCCGGTCATTGACGGTCTCACCGGTGCGCAGCGCTTCTTCCTCAGCTGGGCACAGTCCTGGCAGCAGAAGGGACGAGATGAAGAAGTCATTCGTCTTCTCGCCATCGACCCCCACTCACCAAACGAATTCCGTTGCAACCAAATTGTCCGCAACATCGATGCGTTCTATGACGCTTTTGATGTTCATCCAGCTGATGAGCTCTGGCTTGATGCCAATGAGCGCGTCAGTATCTGGTAGCCCTTAGTAAGATTGCTCCTTATGGCCCCCACCTCACGTCTTGACGCTGTTATTGCTCTCGCCCAACACCGTGGCTTTGTTTTCCAAGCAGGTGAAATTTATGGCGGCTCCCGCTCCGCATGGGACTACGGCCCCTTGGGCGTTGCCCTGAAAGAGAACATCAAGAAGCAGTGGTGGAACTACATGGTTCAGCGCCGCGACGATGTCGTTGGCTTGGACTCTTCGGTCATTCTTCCCCGTAAGGTATGGGAAGCCTCTGGTCACGTTGAAGTGTTCTCTGACCCACTCGTGGAGTGCACCAGCTGCCATAAGCGCCACCGTGAAGATCACCTCATTGAGGCATTCGAGGAGCGCAAAGGTCGCGCCCCTGAGGGTGGCCTCGCTGAAGTTCCCTGCCCGGACTGTGGAACCCGTGGTGCATGGACTGAACCAAAGCCGTTCTCTGGTTTGCTGAAGACGTACTTAGGTCCCGTCGCCGAAGAAGCAGGTATGCACTATCTGCGCCCCGAAACGGCACAGGGCATCTTTGTGAACTTCGCCAACGTGCTGCAAGCAGCACGTATGAAGCCTCCCTTTGGTATTGGCCAGATTGGTAAGAGCTTCCGCAACGAGATCACTCCTGGAAACTTCATCTTCCGCACCCGTGAGTTTGAACAGATGGAGATGGAATTCTTCGTCGAGCCTGGAACTGACGAAGAGTGGCATCAGTACTGGATTGATCACCGCTTAGCGTGGTATGTCGACTTAGGGATCAACCCCGACAACCTGCGTCTCTACGAACACGCCAAAGAGAAGCTTTCTCACTATTCAAAGCGCACTGTCGATATCGAGTACCGCTTCGGTTTCCAAAGCGGTGAGTTTGGTGAGCTGGAAGGTATTGCAAACCGCACTGATTTTGATCTCAAGACTCACACCGAACACTCTGGCAAAGATCTTTCCTACTTCGATCAGACCAAGAACGAGCGTTGGACCCCTTACGTTATTGAACCTGCGGCTGGTTTGACCAGGTCCTTGATGGCATTCCTTGTCGATGCCTACGTCGAGGAAGAAGTAGAAAACGCCAAGGGCGGAACTGACAAGCGCACCGTGCTCAAACTTGATCCTCGTCTTGCACCGATCAAGGCAGCTGTGCTTCCTCTGTCTCGTAATGAACAGCTTTCTCCCATGGCCAAGGAGCTTGCTTCTGAACTGCGCCAGTCCTGGAATGTTGACTTCGATGACTCAGGTGCCATCGGACGCCGTTACCGTCGTCAAGATGAAATCGGGACGCCGTTCTGCATCACTGTTGACTTTGAATCTCTTGAGGACAAGTCAGTGACCGTTCGTCACCGTGACACTATGGCGCAGGAGCGCATCCTCATCGAGGACCTGCACATGTATCTTGCTCTTGCCCTCAAGGGTGCATAGCTCACCCACGTCTTATGGCAGCAGCAAAGGCTTCCTCATCACGATGTGATGTGTTGACAATTGGTAGCGACCTCGCCGCTTTCGTCGCCGCACTCGATTGTGCCCGTATTGGGCTCAAGGTTGATTTGTGGATTCCGAAGGATGCGGATTTCTCTGGACCAGCAGAGTTCTCTCACCGGGCTGGAATTGTTGCTGCGGTTCTTGATGACCTCGGCGTTGACTACGAGATTGTGATTCCCGCCAAGGGCGAGGAAGAGATCTGTGGCATCCCCGCCAATCCGTTTTCCCCTGCCGTTCGCGCCGCTGTGGGATGGTCGGGCGCCTGGAGAATCTATCTTGACCGCATTAAGCCAGTGCTCACCATTGGCAATGAAACCAATCTCGGCACGCTTGTTTCGCAGCGCTTGGGCGAGGGTGCACTGACCAAACTAGTGAACCCTGTGACCACACAGCGTTATGGCTATCCAGCACAAGAACTTACAGTTGATGCAGTTGCGCCGGGTCTTGCTCAGGCGCTGACTCGCGGCGGCTCGCTGAGCAACGCAGTGGTGGAGCTCATGTTGGCTGATCACCGAATTGTTGAACGTGTGATTGTTCCAGGCGGTCAACAAGCAATTCTTGACGCTGTGATTGCCAAGATGGACTACTTCGCCGAAAAGGTGACGCGGGTCGCGGACCCAACCAAGAAACTGGCATCTGCCTGGAAGAAAGCGGGAGTTATTCTTGCGGACTTCGGTGACGTTTCCATTCCCGAAGAAATTGATCCCGAACGCATCGCTGAGGTAGGAATTTCCTCGAAACTCCCAGGTTTAGAGAGCGCTATCCCAGCTTCACAGCATGCCGCCTTGGGCATGAGAAGGGTGCTTTTGAGTGACCCTGAAAAACCTCCCATTGGGACTCTCAGCTTCGAGGGATAGGCTAGAGATGCAACATATGCGATTTTCGACATATTGAACGGAAGAAATCATGAAGGGCAAGCTCCTTTTCATTGCAGGTCTCGCAATTGGCTACGTCTTTGGCACCCGTGCGGGCCGTCGACGCTACGAGCAGATTAAGTCTGCCGCCCAGAACATCTGGGAGTCAGAGCCCGTTCAGTGGTCAGTCAAACAAGCGCAAGACGCTGTCGGCGATGTCGCTGAAGAGGCGCTCACCGTCGCAAAGCGCGTGATCCACCAGGTCACCGGTGAGAAGCCCGCCGCCAAGAAGGCACCAGCCAAGAAGCCCGCTGCGAAGAAAGCTCCAACCGAGCCCACAGCAAAAATGGCCGCACCAAAAACTGAACCTAAGCCTGCCGCGAAGTAACCATGTCTGCGTCTCAACCGTCAAATAAGGAATCGTCAGAGAAGTCCCTGTTTACGCTGCTGCGTGAATTGCCCGGCATTCTGATGGATCTGCTGCAGGCAGAGTTTGAACAGTTCAAGCGTGAGATGGCACGCAAGCTCAAGAACTTGGGCGTCGGAGCCGTTCTTATTCTTATTGCCGTGACGCTGCTCAGCTTCCTGGCTTTCACTCTGCTGCTAGCTGGCATTTTCGCGCTGGCGCTTGTTATGCCAGCTTGGGCAGCAGCACTGACCGTTGCCGGCATTCTTGTGGTGATCATCGCCATCTTGGTGGGGGTTGCTGCTATGCAATTCAAAAAGGGTAGCCCTCCTTTGCCGACCGAAACTTTTGACAGTGTCGTGAAAGACGCTCATGCCTTCAAGGGAGATGACAACAATGGCATCTAACCCTCAGTTGAAAAAGGTCTCAGAAGAAGAGTTTTATGCAGAGCCTTCATACGTTTCTACTCTGAGCAACACAGAACTCCAGGAGCACCTCAGCGCAACACGGAACAAGCTTTCTGAAACACTCGACGGACTTGAAGATAAAGCCAACGTCCCGAAGCAGCTCGGTAAGGCGAAAGATCGTCTCCAGGCACGCTTCATGGTGATGCGAGAAGAACAACCTCTTGTGTTGCTGGGCATTGGCGTGGGAGCCGTGGCTCTTGCTGGCGCCATCATCGCGGGCGTAATTCGTTCAGCACGGAAGTAGCGCCCGAACACCTAGGTCATTAATGGCCGGTCAGCGGTTTCTTCAGTTTGTTGTCTGGAGCAACAGAGGAGCACAATAGAGGCGATGTCATTTACCTCACCTATTGAGACGCGCCCTCTGTATGGGCATCGCGTCCTTGTACCTCGCGGTGGACCCTGGGGCGACTCTGTCGCATCAGCTCTCCGCGCTAAAGGTGCATCAGCGGTAATTGCACCCATGGTGAACTTTGCTCCAACCGATGATGCCCCTGCGCTTGATGCTGCACTGAAGTCGTTAGCTGCAGGTGAATTCGACTGGGTCACATTAACGAGTGCAACAACAGTCGATGTTCTCTCGGCACACCAGGCGGTCATTCCTGCCAGCACCAAGGTGGCATGTGTTGGTGAAACAACGGCTACCGCTTTGGCGGCTGCTGGCTACAAAGCGGACCTTGCACCCAGCGAAGAGAACACCGCTCACGGCTTGCTCGAAGAGTGGACTGCTGCAACCGGTGGCGTCATTCCTCTTCGTGTTCTCACTCTGCGCTCACAGATTGCGCTTCCTGTTTTGACCGAAGGATTGATTCGTATCGGCCACGATGTTCACTCCGTGGTGGCATACCGTTCTGTCGGTGTTGATGTGTCCGAGGGTGTCATCAATGATGTTCGCCAGGGAAAGTTCAGTGCCATTCTTGTGACGTCGGGTTCTGTTGCAGAACAGATCTCGCTTCAGATAGGCGAAATTCCCGAGAAGACCTTCACGGCAGCAACTGGTCCTCGCACTGCAAAGGATGCGCGTTCATTTGGTTTGCGGATTGATGCCATCGCAGATGAAATCAATATTGAATCAATGGTCGACCTTCTCGTCGACCACGCTTTGAAGACTAAGCCCTAATGTTGGCGTGCTCGTCACAGTAGACGGGCTTGGCTGCACATTCCTCGCAAACAACCATTTGTTCGCGGCAGGATTTGTCGACACAGTTGACCATGTGGTTGGACTTGGTTCCACAGCTCGTGCAGGTGCCTAAGAGTTTGACGTCAGGAGCGAAGTCCATGGTGATGCGCTTGTCGAAGACATAAAGCGAGCCTTCCCAGAGTCCCTGGTTTCCGCGGGCTTCGCCATAGCGAACGATGCCACCATCGATTTGGTAGACCTCCTTGAAGCCGCGGGCCTTCATGATGGGGGTGAGGATCTCGCAACGAATTCCACCTGTGCAGTAGGTGACGATGGGCTTGTCTTTGATGTGGTCGTATTTGCCACTTTCAAGTTCACGCACGAAGTCTTGTGTGGTCATCACGTCAGGAACGATCGCGTTCTTGAAACGACCAATCTCTGCTTCCCAGGCATTGCGTCCGTCGAAGAAGAGGACTTCGTCACCACGCTCTGCCACGAGGGCATCAAGCTCGTGGGGTTTGAGCTTTTTCCCGCCGCCAACGATTCCGCGGTTGTTCACTTCGATTTCGTCGGGCACTCCAAAAGCAACAATCTCAGGACGTGCCTTCACGCTGAGTTTGGGGAAATCGAGGCTCAGGCCGTTTTCGTCAAGCCCTGTGCCATCACTCCACTTGGCATCCATCTTTTTGAAGCCGGGGTATTCCTTTGTTTTGCGCAAGTACATCTTGACGTTGTCGAGGTCACCGCCAACGGTTCCGTTGATGCCGTGCTTCGAGATAAGGATGCGTCCACGCAGGTTCAAGCTTTCACACAGGTCACGCTGCCAGAGACGAATTGCATCAGGGTCAGCAATGGGGGTGAATGCGTAGTAGAGAAGAACTTTGGGAACTGCCATGTGTATAAGGGTACGCGCCCTCGGCGAACATCGCACTATTCATATTGACAATCATTCTCAATAAGGATTAGCTTGGTAACGTGAAAAAAGTAGCCGCTCTCATTGCCCTTGCACTAGGTGCACTCAGTCTGAGTGCCTGCAGTGCACCCGCCGAGAACCCTGAAGGACTGAGCATTGTTGCAACAACAACGCAAGTCACTGAATTCACCAGCACCATAGTTGGCTCCGAAGGAACTGTCACCGGACTGATTCAGCCCAATCAGAGTGCTCACTCTTTTGACCCTTCGGCCAAACAACTGTTGCTGCTATCTCAAGCTGATGCCGTAGTCATGAACGGTGCTGATCTTGAACCGTGGCTCCAAGATGCACTAGATGCCGCTAACTTCCAAGGCGAGATCATCGACGCCTCAACCGGAATCGAACTGCTAGCTGCAGGCGAATCTGAAGAAGATCACGCTGCGCATGCCGAAGATGAACACAATCACGGTGAGGGAGATCCGCATGTGTGGACGTCCCCTGCCAATGCTGAAGTAATGGTCTCGAACATCGCAACAGGACTTACAGCCCTGCCTGAGGTAACTGACCAGATGCAGGCAACCTTTGAGGCAAATGCCACTGCGTATAACCAACAACTGACCATCTTGGATGAGTGGATTGTGGCGAACTTTGCACAAGTTCCCGAGGCACAGCGACTGCTGGTTACCAACCACGACGCATTTACCTACTTTGTTGATGCATACGGCATCACTTTCCTGGGTTCCATCATCCCGAGCTTCGACGACAATGCTGAACCAAGCGCTGCAGAACTTGATGCGCTTATTGCTCTCATTAAGGAGTCCGGTGCAACAGCAGTCTTCTCGGAAAGCTCTATCTCCCCCAAGCTCGCAGAAACCATTGGCACAGAAGCAGGGGTGAAGGTGTATTCAGGTGAAGATGCACTCTATTCAGATTCACTCGGTGTTGCCGGTTCGGAAGGGGAAACCTACATCAAAGCAACAATTCATAATGTGACCAAGCTGATGGAAGCATGGGGATACCCCGTGCTTCCAGTTCCCGCTGAGCTAGCCTCATGAGTCCACGAACGCGGCCGATTCCTATCGTCACCAATGATGCACTCACCATTACTGGAGGTGCCTTCAGCTATGGCACAACCCCGGCGCTGACAGATGTCACAATCACGGTAAAACCCGGTGAAGCCATGGCCCTGATTGGGCCCAATGGTTCTGGTAAGTCAACCCTGCTCAAAGGAGTGTTGGGACTCATTCCACTTGTGGAAGGGTCAATGGGCTTGGGAAAGATCGAAGGCATCGGTTACCTGCCACAGACAGAACATATCGACCCCGAGTTCCCAGTCACCCTCAAGCAGGTCGTCATGATGGGGCGTTATCGCAAGCTGGGATTGTTTCGCTTTCCCTCAAGTTCAGACAGAGCAGCAGTTCGGAAAGCCATCGCCAGTGTGGGGTTGACCAATGTGGCCAACAAGCGTTTTGGGTCGCTTTCTGGAGGACAGCAGCAACGAGGATTCCTCGCTCGTGCCCTAGCGTCAGAGCCAGGGCTTTTGCTTTTGGACGAACCTTTCAACGGTTTAGATCAGCCCAACCGTGATGCATTGATGCAGACTCTGCGTCAACTCAAGTCAGCGGGTGTAGCCATCATCGTGACCACTCACGATTTGGATCTCGCTCGCGAAGTTTGCGACACCGTACTCTTTGTCAACGGTCGTCAAGTTGCTTTCGGGCCCAAAGAAGAAGTTCTTACCCTGGCCAACCTGCAAGAAGTCTTCGCCGACTTCCAGGTTGAAATTGATGAGCACACTGTGGTCGTCCCCGGACACGAAGGTCACTAAAAGTGAACCTGCTCGACTCCTTCACAACCGCATTTACCCTGCCCTTTATGGGCAGGGCTTTGTTGGTGCTGATGGTGTTGAGTATTGCCGCAGGTGTCATCGGTGTTTTTATCAACCTGCGTGGATTGGAATTCCTCAGTGACGGACTGACACATGCTGTATTTCCTGGCCTTGCCGCTGGCTTTGTCTTTGCCGGTCAGGGCGGAGTCATTATCGGTGCACTTGTCGCGGCAGCAGCCGCAACGATTGTGCTCACTCTCATGAGTAACAATCGCGTGACCTCAGATGCCACCACGGCCATCGTGCTCACCGCGATGTTTAGTATCGGTGTGATTATCGTGTCCGCATCCCCAGGCCGTGCTGGTGGGCTGGAACAGCTGCTCTTTGGCCACCTGCTTACCGTGACGAATACTGAAGCCCTCACCACTATTGCTGTCGCAGCTGTTGCCTTGGTGCTTGTCTTACTGACTTTTCGCAGGCAGGTATTTCGCGCGTTTGATCCAGAAGGCAGCGTTGCTGCCGGCTATCGCCGGGTCAGCACCGAGTTGGTCTTGAATGTTGCCATTGCCTTAGTGATTGTTGCGGCGTCCAATGCAGTGGGGAACCTTCTCGTCCTTGCTGTGTTGATTGTGCCCGGGGCACTGTCACGGTTGGTCTCGAGCAAATTAGGTGGCATCTTCGCTGTCGCCATCGGTTCAGCTTTGCTTGCCTCCTGGCTAGGACTTTCCATCGGATTCAATATTTCTGTTGTTGGTGGCGTAGATGTTCCCGCCGGAGCAACCGTCGCGTTGAGCTTTGTTGCGCTCTATGCCATCGCATTGATAGCTCGAGTGCTGCGAAGGGGTGTCAACGCATGAGTTACTTCGAGCGTGCCCTTGTCGTGATTGTGCTCATTGGTGCACTTGCAGGACTTGCAGGAGTCTTGGTTGTGTTGCGCAAGCGTGTGCTTTTTGCCCAAGCTCTCACTCACGCAACATTCCCCGGCGCCGTCATCGCCACCATTCTGGGCGCAAGCCTGCAGGTCGGTGCACTGATTGCCTGTATCAGTTTGGCTGTGATCTTGACATTCCTCAGTCGCATCCGCGGGCAAGGAACTCAGGCAGCATCAGGAGTGATGCTCACTGCAGGTTTTGCTGCGGGAGTTCTGCTGCAAGCGCTAAACCCCAGCATCCCCATTCAAATCGATTCCTTCCTTTTCGGATCAATTCTTTCGGCCACGTGGCTCGACGGAATTGTTGCGGCAGCAGCACTCTTCGCGGTGATTGTGGCATTGCTGATTTGGGGGAAGCAGATACTCTTCTACCTCTTCGACGCTGAAAGCTATGCAGCAACAGGAGCGAAGCCGTGGCTCATGGACGCAGCCTTGCTCCTCATCACCACAGTTGCCATCGTTGCCGCTATTCCTGCCGCTGGCGCAATCTTGGCAATCGCGCTCATCGCCGCTCCGGCAGCTGCCGCCCGGTATTTCACCGACAAAATTGTGGTGATGTTGTGGCTCTCGCCCACGCTCGGAGTGTTTGCCGGAGTCAGCGGCCTTCTTCTTTCTCGGTGGGTTGGAGTCAGTGCCGGCGCAAGCATTGCCCTGGTTTCTGCCACAATCTTCTTCATCGCATGGGGAACATTCACTATGCGCCGCCCTGCAGTTTTGGGAGCAACAGCATGAAACGTAACACCTGGCAACGCGAAGCCGTCAGGACAGCACTGACTGAGCGCGGAGATTTCATCAGCGCACAGAAACTCCATTCAGAACTCAAAGCAGAAGGCTCACCGATTGGTTTGGCTACGGTCTACCGTGCACTAACAGATCTCGTTTCGAGCAATGAGGCAGATGCCCTCCAGTCACCCGATGGAGAAAACCTCTATCGCGCATGTTCGAGTGATGGACATCACCATCACCTAATTTGCCGACAGTGTGGTCACACCGAAGAAATCGAAGCTGAAGCCGTGGAGTCGTGGGCTGCGGAAGTAGCTGCAGACCATGGATTTACTCAGCCACGACACGTTGTGGATGTTTTTGGGCTTTGCCAGAAGTGTTCTTAACGCACCTGCCGGGGTCAACTTTGGCTCAGTGTGGCGGAAGTTGAGCTCAGTGAGTTTGCTTTAACACAGAGCCTCAACGTAGACTTGACCCTTGGCTGCGCGGAATTCCTCGCGTATGCAGTGCACGTTCTCTCTCCCTTCGTGAGTCGGGGGTGTTCGTGTGCAGACAAGGAATCTTGGGCAAGACAATCTCGTCTTGCGGTATTAGGAGGATAGACATGGCTGCGACCTGTCAGGTGACCGGAGCCGTACCCGGCTTTGGGCACAACATTTCACACTCGCACCGACGCACCAAGCGTCGTTTCGATCCCAACATTCAGAAGAAGACGTACTACGTACCTTCTCTTCGTCGTAATGTAACGCTGACTCTGTCGGCTAAGGGAATCAAGGTTATTGACGCACGTGGCATTGAGTCCGTGGTCAAGGACCTTCTCGCTCGTGGGGAGAAGATCTAATGGCTAAGCAACAGGACGTACGTCCCATCATCAAGCTGCGCTCTACCGCGGGAACTGGTTACACCTACGTAACCCGCAAGAACCGCCGCAACACCCCCGACCGTCTTGTACTCAAGAAGTACGACCCCGTAGTGCGTCAGCACGTTGAATTCCGTGAGGAGCGCTAAATGGCTAAGAAAAGCAAGATTGCTCGTAACGAGCAGCGCAAGGTAGTAGTAGAGCGTTACGCTGCAAAGCGTCTCGAACTCAAGAAGGCTCTGGTTGACCCCAACGGTACCCCTGAGTCTCGCGAAGCAGCTCGTCTCGGACTGCAGAAGCTTCCTCGTAACGCTTCTCCCATCCGTGTTCGCAGCCGTGACGCCATCGATGGCCGTCCCCGTGGTGTTCTCACCAAGTTCGGTATCTCTCGTGTGCGTTTCCGCGAAATGGCTCACCGTGGCGAACTGCCCGGTATCACCAAGTCAAGCTGGTAATCCACGCGCATTAACTCTGCTGGCCTCGAACTTCACAAAGTTCGAGGCCAGCACTGATTTAAGCCCATTTCAAACCTTCAACCATCACTTCAAGTGTTCTCGTGCCACGCCGGAGCGAATTCCGCGTAAACACGCGGAAGTGCTGATACTTTTTCGAATGGTCAGACAGACCAAACGAGACGGCCCTTGTGGCTCAACCGTTCCAAACAAAGCGCTACTTCGGTAGCTCAAAGTCCAGGAGGACACAAATGGCTCTCAACAAGTCTGAGGTTGTCGCAGCAGTTGCCGCTCACACCAACCTTTCACAGGCAAACGTCAACGGCGTTATCGACGCTCTCTTCGCAGTTGTTTCTGCTGAAGTTGCTAAGGGTGGAAAGGTAACCATCCCTGGCTTCATCTCCTTCGAGCGCACCAACCGTGCAGCTCGCACCGGTCGTAACCCTCAGACCGGCGCAACCATCCAGATCGCAGCTTCCAAGTCTGTCAAGGTCTCGGCTGGTAGCAAGCTCAAGGCTGCTGTCAAGTAGTCACGAGTTTTACTCGCTTAGGTGGGTGTGGGCCTTCGGGTCCACACCCACTATGCATTTAACCTTCAGCAATAATCTCTAGGCTTGACTTGTGTCTAGATTGTTCAAGATTGCTGCACCAGCACTCGCGCTGCTGGTTGCCTTCATTGCACTCTTGATCGCACTTTCTGTTGGCGGAGGTTCGCGCACACAAGCCCTGGGGGACCCCGGTGATGTTGTTCGAATCGGGCTGCCGATTGCCAAGCTTGCCGTCAACCTGTCTGCGGCAACACTCATTGGTTCACTAGCCCTCGCGCTGTGGGCTTTCGCCTCGCGGGAACGGGCCTACTTTCGCAGCATTGATATCGCCGCTGCTGCAGCGTTAGTTTTGACGCTGGCCTCAGCTGCGACAGCATTCCTAACGTTCCTCAACGTTAGCGCGATGCCCTTCTCACTCGATGACAAGTTCGGTAATCAACTCGGGTTCTTCCTCACCGAAATTGCCTTAGGCCAAGCCTGGTTGATCACGACTATCGTGGCGGCGTTCGTTGCGGTGTTGTGTATCGCGGTGACAAACCAGACCGCACTGTTCTTTGTCGGACTGGCAGCGGTGGGAACCTTGGTTCCCATGGCACTGCAAGGTCACGCAGCTGGTGTCTCAGGCCATGCGATGGCGATTACGTCAATAGGTCTCCACCTCGTCTTTGTTTCTGTCTGGCTCGGTGGTGTGGTCACGCTTGTGTTGCTGCGCGGAATCATTGAGCCCGAGCGACTTCAGGTCATCGTTGCCCGCTTCTCCACGCTGGCCATCATTGCCTTTATCGTGGTAGCTGTTTCTGGTGTGGCCAACGCAATGCTGCGCGTGGGAACACTCGACAACCTTTTTGGAACCGCATATGGACAGCTCGTCCTTGCCAAAGTTGCCGCCATGACTGCCTTGGGAGTTTTTGGTTTCTGGCAGCGCGGTTTCTTGGTCAAGCGCATGACCGGGGCCGCTGTTCAAAAAATGTTCTGGTGGTTTATTGCCATCGAACTAGTTGTCATGGGTATAGCCTCTGGAATAGCAGCCGGGTTGGCACGAACTCCCACACCAGTTGATCAGGTTTTGAACCCCAATCCCACACCAGCCGAGATTCTGACGGGTGAACCTCTTCCTCCGGAGTTCACCTTTGTGCGCCTCTTCACCGAATGGCGCCTAGATCTGATATGGATGCTGGTGTGTGGATTCGGCATCTTCTTCTATCTGGTTGGGGTCTACCGCCTGCACAAACGAGGCGACAAGTGGCCTTGGTATCGCGCAGTGTTATGGGTTTCAGGTCTTTTCCTGCTGTTCTACATCACTAGTGGTGGCATCAACGCCTACGAGATGTATCTCTTCTCAGCTCACATGGGTGCACACATGGCATTGGGAATGATGGTTCCCATCTTGCTGGTTCCAGGTGCTCCGGTCACACTGGCTATGCGTGCCATTGACAAACGTCAGGACGATTCCCGAGGCGGCCGTGAGTGGATTCTCAAAGCAGTGCACTCCGGTTATGCCAATGTAATCTCCCACCCGATATTTGCCACCGTGAACTTTGTTGGTTCGTTGTGGCTGTTCTACTACACCCCCATCTTCCGTTGGGCAACTAGTGACCACATCGGCCACGAGTGGATGATTGTTCACTTCTTGCTAGCTGGATATTTGTTCGTGCAGTCCCTGATCGGTATTGATCCGGTCAAAACGCGATTCCCCTATCCCTTCCGACTGATTCAGCTTCTTGCTGCCATGACGGTGCATGCCTTCTTTGGGCTGGGCGTCATGTCGAGCGAGAACTTGCTCTTAGCCGATTGGTATGGAGCTATGGGCCGAACTTGGGGCTCAACACCGCTCGAAGACCAGCAAGCCGGTGGCGCGATTGCGTGGAGCGTCGGTGAAATTCCAAACATGATCCTTTCGCTCATTATCGGCTACCAATGGTTCCGTTCAGATGCCAGAGAAGCTAAGCGGAAAGACCGTCAAGCAGAGCGCACCGACGATGCAGAACTCAAGGCATATAACGAGATGCTCGCCCGCCAAGCACAACGGGATGCGCAGCAGAGCTAGGTCAACACGATGGCAAGATTGCCATCGCTTCGAATAGTGATGCTGATGTTAATGACCGCATCCACAGTTTGATCAAGCGGGGTTACTGATCCGTCAAAGAGGGACTGCACTTCACCAGTGATGCGCATCTTTCCCACAGCATTCGTGACCTGCCATGTTGTCTCACCGGGTTGGACATCAATGACGGGGTATTCCACAACCTCCCAGGTCGGTTCCCCAACGATGCGGTTACCTGTTTGGTATCCAAAAGGACACCCGGTGGGTTGCAGCACTTGCTGTTTCACGCACTCGTCCAGGTAGTCGTTGACTTCTTTCTGTACGCGCTTATTGAATGCTTTATTTGCCTGTACGTCGACAACAACTTCAGCTGTCTCTCCTGGGCTGGCCACATCAAGCACAACCTTTTTCGCCGTCAGCCAGGTTGAGGTGTGATCAAAGACATAGTTCCCTGGAGCAAACAGGACAAAGGTTCCTGTTCCACCCCACACCGTTGCGTCCTTGCCGGTAGGCGTTGAACGCAGATCGATCTGTCCCGAATCTCCCACACTAAAGGCAGCATCATGCCAAACAGTGACTTTGGCTCTGGCAAGGGGTGGTTCAGCAAACGCCCACGACTCAAACACACCGAACGTGTTTCCTAATCGGGTGAGCACAAAAGTCCCCGACGTTTTCTTTCCCCCGAGGGTGTAGCTCGCGGTGACCGTGGTCTTCTCGTCATTTCCTTGAACATCGGTAATAGAGATATCACTGAGTTGTCCCAAAGCAGAGCCTCGTAACAGCGTCTTATCCACTTCTTCAGGCAGAGCATCTGCAACACCGGGCATAGAAAGCGCCGAGGCAGCATCATGTCGAGCAAGAGCGGACAGGTATTGGTTCACGAAACCCGAAGCGCTAAAGAGCGCGTTGTTGATTCCCACACCAATGAAGAAAGTCAGGATGAGCAAGAGGGCAGTGGCGCCACCTAAAATCACGCCTTGGCGTTTGCTCAATTTCACTTCTTCATCCTACAAACCGCGGCTGGGGGCCACCTTCTGCTCAGGCGGCGGCGAGTAAACTTGGGGAGTGAACACCGTCTCCCTGTCGCCGCAACAGCAGGAGGTGTTTAAGCTCATCGAGGAAACTCGAGAGCACGTGTTCATCACGGGCCGTGCAGGAACAGGCAAGTCCACTCTGCTGAATCATTTGGCATACACAACAGAGAAAACTATTGCGGTGTGTGCTCCCACAGGAGTGGCCGCTTTGAATGTCGGCGGCCAAACAATTCACTCCCTCTTTCGCCTGCCCACTGGATTGATTGGTTCTTTGGATCTGAACCACGGTCCTGACCAGCGCAAGATTTTGAACGCCATCGACACTCTTGTGATCGATGAGGTATCGATGGTCAACGCCGACATCATGGACGCGATAGATCGTGCACTGCGTGAGGCGCGTCACCGTAAAAAGGAGAGCTTCGGTGGCGTGCAGGTCATCATGTTTGGTGACCCTTATCAACTCTCACCTGTTCCACCGCGCACCCCCGAAGAGAAGGAATACCTTCAAGCCCGATATGCCTCGAACTGGTTCTTTGACGCTGCGGTCTGGCAAGACACCCCGCTGCGCATTATTGAACTCACCGAGATTCACCGCCAACGTGACGATGCGTTCAAAGAAATGTTGAACGCTGTTCGTCACGGAACGGTGACACCCTCTTTAGGCGCTGCGCTCAATGCCGCAGGAAACAGACCTGTTCCAGAGGGCGAAGACATCATTATCTTGGCCACCACCAATGCCCGCGTGAATGCCATCAACGCAGAACAGTTAGCCAAACTGCCAGGGAAAAAGAAAGTTGCTGCTGCAGACATCAGTGGTGATTTTGCTGCGAACGCATTCCCCGCCGATGAGGATTTGGAACTCAAGCTCGGTGCTCAAGTGATGTTCTTGCAAAACGACAGTGAGGGCCGCTGGGTCAATGGCACAGTCGGCACTGTCACCAAAATCACGGACACTGTTTTTGTCTCCGTTGCCGGCGTTGAACATGAGGTTCATCCCGTGACCTGGGAGCGATATAAGTACTCCTACAAGTCAAGCACCGATGAGCTCAGCCGTGATGTGGTTGCAGAGTTCACTCAGTTCCCGTTGCGGCTCGCTTGGGCGGTCACGATCCACAAAGCGCAGGGTCAAACCTATGACCGAGCACTGATTGATATGGGTTCTCGGGCTTTTGCACCTGGACAAACCTATGTTGCTCTCAGTCGAATCACCTCCCTTGAGGGTCTTTATCTCTCGCGGCCTTTGCGCCCTTCTGATGTCATTGTTGATCCTGATGTTGAACGGTTTATGGGACGGGTCGAGTCTCTCGGCCAGCCCCTCGAGGGATAGTGATGATTGTCCTCATCGATGGTGACTGCGCACTGTGTGTGGGACTGATCGAATGGTTGGGAAAACGAATCCCTGAAGACAAACTCACAGCTGAGAACATCTGCATTGTTCCGGGCGAATCTGACTGGGGTGCCGAACTGCTTCAGGCGGCCGCAATCACAGACTTTGACTCGGTTGTCGTAATCAGGGATGGCCTTGTTCTTCAAGAAAGCAATGCTGTTCTCGCGCTTTCTGACGTGTTGCCCAGGCGCTGGAATGTGCTTGCCACGATGGCAAGAATCATTCCTCGGCCCTGGCGTGATGCGCTGTATCGGTACGTTGCACGGCACCGAATTAAGTGGTTCGGCCGTAAGGAGATGTGCGCACTCGAGTCACCAATAGCCAGAGTTACCTATGGCCCACGGGGGAAGCTCACACGACCCCCAGGCCGGGATTAGTTCAGGCGATCTACCAGCTGTGAAGCCAAGCCAACGTATCCGGCAGGAGTGAGTTCCAACAGACGAGCCTTCGCTTCGTCACCAATCTCGAGTTCGGAAACAAAAGCAATCAGGTCGTCACGACCAATGCGCTTGCCGCGAGTGAGTTCCTTGAGCAAAGCGTAAGGGTCAGAGATGGTCGAGCGTCCTGCGGCAACTTCTGCACGAATCACTGTCTGGATAGCTTCGCCCAGGATTTCCCAGTTGGTGTCCAAATCGTAAGCAAGGGCATCTGAATCGAGGTCGATTTCGCTCAGTCCACGACGGATGTTATCCAGAGCCAACAGGGAGTGACCAAAACCCACACCCACGTTGCGCTGGGTGGTGGAGTCGGTGAGGTCACGCTGCAGACGGCTGGTCACCAAGGTGGCAGAGAGGGAATCCAAGATTGCGCAGGAGAGCTCGAGGTTTGCCTCAGCGTTCTCGAAACGAATCGGGTTGATCTTGTGAGGCATGGTTGAGGAACCAGTAGCGCCTGCCTGAGGAATCTGGCGGAAGTAGCCCATCGAGATGTAGGTCCAGATGTCTGTGGCCAGGTTGTGTACAACGCGGTTCGCGTGAGAAATCTTGGTGTACAGCTCAGCTTGCCAGTCGTGAGATTCAATCTGAGTAGTCAGCGGGTTCCAGGTCAGACCCAATCCAGTGACGAACTCTTCAGAGATCTGTGGCCAGTTTGCTGCAGGGTCTGCTGCAAGGTGAGCGGAGAAAGTTCCGGTTGCGCCAGAGAACTTACCCAAGTATTCAGAGTGCTCAATCTGCTTCTGAATACGCTCAAGACGGTACACAAACACCGCAAGTTCTTTACCCATGGTGGTGGGGGTTGCAGGCTGACCGTGGGTCTTCGCCAACATCGCTTCGTCGCGGTAGTCTACGGAGAGTTCCCGCAAGCGCGCGATGACGGAGCTCAGCGCTGGCAGCCAAATGTTCTTGGTGGCGTCCCGCACGATGAGGGCGTAAGAGAGGTTGTTGATGTCTTCACTCGTGCAGGCAAAGTGGGTCAGTTCAGCAATGTGATCTAAGCCAAGCTCGGAGAGCTTCGCACGAACCAAATATTCAACAGCTTTAACATCGTGACGGGTTGTGGCTTCGAGGCGAGCAAGCTCATCAATCTCTGCCTGTCCAAAGTTAGTCACGAGTGCACGCAGAGCGGCGATGTTTGCTTCGCTCAAGGGGCTCGTGCCAAACATGCTGTGGTTGGTGAGGTAAATCAACCATTCCACTTCCACCGTCACACGTGCACGGTTGAGCCCTGCCTCAGAGAGGTATTCACCCAATGGGGAAACAACTGCGTGGTATCGACCATCGAGCGGGCTAAGAACCTGAGGAGGAAGCGTCATACCTCTATTCTCCCAAACATTTAGGGCATCCCTTCACAGGCAGAGCGGGGCAATCCTTTCCACAGAAACACCTTGAGACAGTTGTGTCACGGCAATACTCCAGCACAGTAGCCCTGTGCCCGACGACTTCATACCGCTCACCCTGCCACCCCAGACACGCATGATCTGGCATGACCTCGTAGCCACCATTGACGCCAGTATTCACACCCTCCACAACGGTATTCCCGACCCACTGTGGTGGGGTAGCGCCAGAGCCGCCTATGACGCTCAGGTTGAGGACATCATTTCTGAGTTACGTCAGGCCAAGAGGGAGATCCTTACCGCACTGGAGCATCCAGGATGATGCGAACTTTCACCAGCACTGCAGTAGACACCGTCATCCTCGATGATCTCTCCGCCAGATTGCATGCCCGGGCAGTAGAACTCGAGCATGCCCTTTCCCGGGCACTTCACTCCTCCTTCACATCAGCATCATTGCGACACTGTTTTCTTCGAACTGCTCAGTGCGCTCACCGAGTAAAAGATCTCGCAGCGAAAGCTGGTGAGGGGTCCCGGCAGTATGCCCAACGGGAGTTATATCTTCGCGGCGTCACGGAAGAAATCAGTTCCACGCTGTTGTGGAACCTTGGCCGAGTAATGCCGGCTCTGGTGGCTGCCTATGGCCCCGCCATTATTGGTGGCGTGGCCATCGTGCTGGGATTGGCTGCAGCACGACGCATTGCACCTGGAAGTGCCTATGACGCATTTCTGACGCAGTTTGAGAAAAGATTGCCAGATTCAGGACAGGTTTTCAGTAGCCCTCTTCTCGTCACGGCAACGGCACATCTCGTCTCGGGTACCGATGATTTCGTGGCAGGGGTTGTAGGGCTGCCCAAACCATCACGGGATGGGGTTTTCTCCGGAGAAGATGCGATTGCTACCGGAGTGATTGCGGGTTTAGGTCTAGTTGGTGCACGCACCTTGCAAGAGACTCCCGTTCGAGTTCGTGAAGTGTCACAATTCACAGCACCAGCCCCGCAGGGATATCAGGACGTGATTTCACGAATACCTCGTGCCGAGGACGGCGCCGAACAAATCCGCATCGAACGATATGACAGCGGCTATGTGGTGTATCTCGGTGGAACCATCGATGCTGGTGTTGAACCCGGTGCTGAACCGTGGGACATGACCAGCAATATGCATTCAATTGCGGAGCTGGATTCGGGAAGTTATCGTGCAGCTGTGATGGCCATGAAGGAAGCTGGCATCTCAGCCAGCGACAATGTCATTCTTGTCGGCCACTCTCAGGGCGGATTGATTGCAGCACAGCTGGCAGCCTCAGGGGAGTATCGAGTCAGTGATGTGGTGACGGTGGGAGCACCACTGCACCATATTGAGATTCCGGAAGACGTTCATGTTTTGTCAGTCGAACATAGTGAAGACGTCATTCCATCCCTCAGTGGCGTTGCTGCACCGGTGGCAGTGGCCACACATCTCACTGTGAAGCGTTCGCTCTATTCAGGTACGAGTGCACCCAGGGATCAAGTGCTACCTGCACATAACCTTTCCCGCTACATCGAGACAGGTGCGGTCATGGACCGAAGCACCGACAACAAACTAGTTACACAACAGCACCGGCTATCCCAGCACATGCGTGGAACAGCAACGGTCACCACATTTCGTGGTGACCGTGTGCAATGAAAGTAATTAAGCCCCAGCTGCTGGCCGCAGAATCAATCCAAGAAGCCAACTGATAATGGAGAGCACCAAGGCTGCCCAGAAGCCAGCCCAGAAGCCAGCAACCTCGAGGCCGTAACCAAATCCGAAGACCTGAGTCAACCAAGCAACAAACATCAGCAGAAGTCCGTTAACTACCAAGGCCATAAATCCGAGGGTCAAGATAAACAGTGGGAATGCGAGGAAACGAAGTACTCGACCCACAGTTCCGTTGACAAAACCGAAAACAATGGCAACAAAAGCCAAGGTGAGAATGTGACCAATCGCCTGTTGGTCACGGGGAATGATCCAGAGGTTTTCGGGCAGCAATACAGTGGTCAGCCAGAGCGCAATCGCGTTGATCACGACAGAAAGAGAAAAAGACTTCATTCTCTTATTCTCTCAGTTCTCCGATTTAGTGAGTAGCTCCTAGGGTTTTGGCAAGAGATTGTAGAAGACCTACCAGTTAGGACCCCTGAGACGGGATAGATTGGGTACATGGCCGATGAGACTTTAGATCCCATGGTGCAGTTCCTCACGCCCGAAGGTAACTTTGCTCCCAGCGAGAGCGCTGAAGAGTTTATGCCCTACTTCCAGCGCTTGACTGAGGCTGATCACCGCAAGTTCTACCGCGACATGGTTGTCATTCGTCGTTTCGATACCGAAGCAACCAACCTGCAGCGTCAGGGACAACTCGCGTTATGGGTTCCTAGCCACGGCCAAGAGGGTGCACAGGTTGGTTCAGCCCACGCCACCAAAGACCAAGACCACATTTTTCCCGCATACCGCGAGCATGCCATCGGCATGATTCGTGGCATTGATGTCTTAGACATCATCCGTGTTCTTCGCGGATTGACGCACGGCGGCTGGGATCCCAAAAACCCTGCGTATAAGAACTTCCATATCTATACCCTCGTGATTGGTTCGCAGGCTTTGCATGCCACCGGTTATGGCATGGGCATCAACTTTGATGGCACCACCAACACCGGGAACCCTGACACAGACCAGGCCGTCATTGTGTATTTCGGTGATGGTGCAACAAGCCAGGGTGATGTCAGCGAAGCCTTTGTCTTCGCTGCCAGCTATCAAACGCCTCAGGTGTTCTTTGTGCAAAACAACCACTGGGCTATCTCGGTCCCGGTCAGCACTCAAGCACGTGTTCCGCTGTACAAGCGCGGTGAAGGCTTCGGCATCCCCGGCGTTCAGGTAGACGGTAATGACGTCTTTGCGAGCTATGCGGTTACCGCGAAACAGCTCGATGATGCCCGCAGCGGTAAAGGCCCGAGCCTGATCGAGGCACACACCTACCGCATTGGTGCACACACCTCGAGTGATGATCCCACCAAATACCGCACCGATGCGGAACTGGATTCCTGGATCGCCCGCGACCCCATCAGCCGTATGGAAGCATTCCTACGCAACGCAGGTGCGCCCCAGTCCTTCTTTGATGAAGTTCACCAGGAAGCTGCAGACTTCGCCAGCGATATTCGCCGCCGCACCGTCGATTTGAAGAACCCTGAACCTGCCAGCATGTTCAACCACGTTTACACCGACCCACATCCAGTCATGGATGAGCAAAGCGCATGGCTGGCTGCCTATGAGGCATCCTTCGACGAGCAGGGAGGTGGTCACTAGTGGCTATTGAAAACCTTCCATTAGGTAAGGCCATTAACCTGGGTCTGCGTCAGGCGATGCTTAATGACCCCAAGGTCATCATGATGGGTGAAGATATTGGAACCCTCGGTGGTGTCTTCCGTGTCACCGAAGGACTCAAGCAAGAATTTGGCGCTAACCGCGTGCTCGATACCCCGCTCGCCGAATCTGGAATCGTGGGTACAGCCATTGGTTTGGCCATGCGCGGCTACCGCCCCGTTGTCGAGATTCAGTTCAACGGTTTTGTGTATCCCGCCTTTGACCAAATCACTAGCCAGCTGGCGAAGCTCACCAACCGCCACGAGGGCGCCATGCAATTCCCCGTCGTGATCCGTATTCCTTATGGTGGCCACATTGGTGCAGTAGAGCACCACCAGGAAAGCAATGAGGCCTATTTCTTGCACACTGCAGGTTTGCGCGTGGTCAGCCCCTGCAATCCTCACGATGCCTATTGGATGATCCAAGAATCCATCCAGTCCAACGACCCCGTGATCTTCTTCGAGCCCATGAGTCGATACTGGCCCAAGGCAGATGTTGACACCTCAGCATCAAACTTCCCTCTGCATGCATCACGAGTCGTGCGCCAAGGAACCGACGTGACGGTTGTTGGTCACGGAGCGATGGTCAGCGTTCTGCTGCAGGCAGCAGAAGTCGCTGCCCAAGAAGGCATGAGCTTGGAAGTGATCGACCTGCGTTCACTCTCTCCGATTGATTACGCGCCAGTGTTGGAATCCGTTCGCAAGACCGGTCGTTGTGTGATTGCTCAGGAAGCCCCCGGCAATGTGAGCCTGGCTTCAGAGGTTGCCGCCACCATCACAGAGAAGGCCTTCTACTCTCTCGAAGCCCCCGTGCTGCGCGTGACAGGATTCGACACCCCCTTCCCTCCAGCAAAGCTTGAGGCCATCTACCTACCCGACTCGGACCGCGTCCTCGACGCTGTCGACCGAGTGCTGAGTTACTAGGAGTGACCAGATGACGGTATCTAAGTTCTACCTCCCCGACGTGGGTGAAGGCCTTACAGAGGCAGAGATTGTTTCCTGGAAGGTCAAGCCCGGAGACTCCGTCGCCATCAATGACATCTTGGTTGAGATTGAGACGGCCAAGTCTCTGGTTGAACTGCCCAGCCCCTATGAGGGGCAGGTCAGTGAACTGCTTGCCCAAGAAGGTGAAACCGTTGAGGTTGGCACAGCAATCATCACCATTTCTTCTGCCGGCGACTCTATGCTGACAGCGCCCACACCTACCCTCGCTCAGGCAGCAATGGCGAATGAAGTGTTCGTCACCGCAGACAGCGAGATGGATGGCGCCAAGGATGCCAAAGACGAAGCCTCCGGAAGTGTTCTGGTTGGTTACGGCGTTGGTGGCCACGCCGCTACACGCCGTCGTCGTGGTGGAAATGCTCCTGCTCCCACCCCACCAGCTGCACCCGCAGTTGTGACACCCGTTCCTCAAGCACTTACACCTGCTCCTGTTGCTAAGCGCCCAGCATCCCTTCCGGTCACAGAAGCAGTGCCCGTCATTGCGAAGCCGCCTATTCGTAAGTTGGCCAAGGATCTCGACGTGAACCTCGCTGAGGTTCAGGCAACTGGTATTGCCGGAGAAATCACCCGTGATGACGTGATTCGCCACGCCTCACAAGCATCCGTTTTCCGCAACATTCAAACTCCTGAATGGCCTGAAGAGCGCGAAGAGCGCATCCCCGTTAAAGGCGTGCGCAAGGCCATTGCGACGGCGATGGTGCAAAGCGCGTTCACAGCTCCACACGTTTCCGTTTTCGTTGATGTTGATGCCACCCGCACGATGGAGTTCGTCAAGCGACTCAAGAACTCTCCTGACTTTGCTGGTGTGAAGGTGTCGCCACTGCTGATTCTGGCCAAGGCCATCATCTGGGCAGTGCGACGCAACCCCACCGTGAACTCGACGTGGACCGACAAAGAAATCATTGTTCACCGCTATGTGAACTTAGGTGTTGCCGCAGCCACACCGCGTGGTCTCATTGTTCCCAACGTCAAAGACTCTCATGAGATGAGCCTGCTTGAGCTCGCTCAAGCTCTCGAGAAGCTCACCCTGGATGCTCGTGACGGTAAGACCTCCCCAGCTGACATGGCCGGCGGAACAATCACCGTGACCAACATTGGTGTGTTCGGCATGGACACCGGAACCCCCATCCTGAACCCCGGTGAAGTGGGCATCCTTGCCCTGGGAACAATCAAGCAAAAGCCCTGGGTTGTTGACGGTGAGGTTCGTCCACGTTTCGTCACCACCTTAGGTGCTAGCTTTGACCACCGCGTGGTTGATGGTGACGTGGCCAGCCGCTTCTTGGCTGACGTGGCCAGCGTGGTCGAAGAGCCTGCTCTACTTCTTGACTAAAGAGAGTCGAAGAAGGCTACCCAGATAGCCAAGCCAATAATCAGGATGCCTCCGGTGCCCTGAACAATAGCTAAACGCTTGGGGTCTTTGGCAAACCAGTCGCGCGCCAAACCAGCTCCGATGGCATACATCGAGTCACTCAAGACACCAATGATCTCGAAGATCAGTCCCAAGATCAGCAATTGCAGCATGACATTGCCTTGCTTCACATCCACAAAGCCCGGAAGCACCGCGGTGAAGAACACCATGGTCTTGGGATTACTAATTCCCACCAAGAATCCTTCACGCAATGTCTTGAGTTTGGATTGCTGCGGGCCACTGGCGTCAATATCAAAGCCGTGGTCTTTGCGGTGGCGGAACGCTTGGATGCCTAGATAAGCAAGATAGGCCGCACCCAAGTACTTGATTCCATAGAACAGGAACTCTGAACTGGCAACTATGGCGCCCAAGCCCAACACAACAGCAATCAACCAGACTGAGGTGCCTATCGCGTTACCGACAACCGTGAGAACACCGGCGCCCTTGCCCAGGGCAAGAGAGCGCCCGACCGCGAACATGACGGAGGGGCCAGGGATCAAAATGATCACCAGCGCCGCAATGGTGAACGCAATCAGATTCTCAATGGGTGGCATGAGAACAGCTAGCTGCTTTCGAGCACGGCCATGGCGGCGTTGTGGCCACCAATACCGGAGACGGCACCACCGCGACGAGCACCAGAACCACAGAGCAATACTCCGGGGTAGTCAGTTGCCACACCCCACCGAGCTGCAGGGGTGGAGAGATCTTCATCGTCCTCGACCCATGGCCAGGAGAGAAGACCGTGGAAAATGTTTCCACCGGTCATATTGAGGGCATCTTCGAGATCAAGTGTGGTCTTAGTTTCTACACACAGCTCACCATTGGCATCACGCATGAGCACGTCTTCGATGGGCTCAGCGAGCACGCTGTTGAGTGACCGCAATACTGCCTCTTGCAGCTGTGCTCGAACGGCATCATTGTTCTCACGGTTGACCAGAGAGTGAGGTGCGTGAATACCAAACACTGTCAGTGTCTGTGCCCCTGCAGCACGTAGCTCTGGACCCAAAATGCTGGGATCACTGAGCGAGTGGCAATAGATTTCACACGGCATGGTTGACGGAACCTTGCCCGCAGAGGCCTCTTCGAAAGCTTTCTGCAGTTGGCCGTATGTTTCGTTGATGTGGAAGGTTCCGCCAAAAGCTTGCTCAGGTGTAACAGTCGGGTCCGCCAGCTTTGGCAATCTCTTGAGCAGCAAATTGACTTTAACTTGAGCGCCCTCCGGGCGCTTCTCAGGTGCCAGTTCTTCGCCCAACAATTGAGCAAGAACCCAGGGAGAAACGTTAGCGAGAACCCAGGGAGTGCTCACTTCGTGCGCCTGACCGTCCCTGGTGTAGAACACAGCGTTGAGGTCACCAATTGATTCAGCTGGAGCAATAGCTGTAACTTCGGCTTCAGTGAGCAAGGTAGCACCTGCCTGGCGTGCTGCGCGAGCTATCTCACCCGAGACAGCACCCATGCCACCAACGGGCACATCCCAGTCACCCGTGGTGCCGCCAATCACGTGATACAGGAAGCAACGGTTTTGATCCAAGCTGGCATCGTGTGGTGCGGCGAAGGTTCCGATAATGCCGTCAGTGTAAGCAACACCACGAGCAATGTCGCCCTTAATGTCACGTTCGATAACTTCACCGAGTGGGCGTTCGATAAATTCATCCCATACAACGTCGTTCCCCAGGAGCTTCTTGGCTTCTGAGCGTGTGACGAGAGGCTCAGTCACGGTTGGCCACAGCACCTTGGCTAACTCGATGGTCTTGGCATAGAACGCTTCAAAGCCGGCAGCATCTTCTGCTTCACCAATGCGAGAGAACGAGGACGCGGTCGCAGAAGAATCCTGGTTATCTACCAGTAAACCCAGTTCAGGGTTTGCGGGCACTGGAGTGTAGGAAGAGTAGCGGCGACGAATGAGTTTCACATCCAGTCCAAGATCATCAATGATCTTTTGGGGTAGAAGGCTCACCAGGTAGCTGTATCGGGAGAGCCGGGCGTCAATGCCCTCAAATGCCTCAGCAGATATTGCAGCACCACCGACGTGGTCACTTCGCTCCAACACAAGAACAGACCGTCCGGTCTTAGCTAAATAGGCGGCGGCGGTCAGGCCGTTGTGACCCCCGCCAACGATAACGACGTCGTAGGCTTCTTTGCTCATTCCTCCAGCCTAGCGGGGACGTTTGGGAACAAACTATTCGCGATAAATGAGTCGCGACATCACGATAGAGGTTCTCGTGTGGTCCACGTTCGGGGCGTTGCGCACGGCTTCTAGTGCATCCTCCAGGCTGGCAATGTTGTGGCTGCGCATGTGCACAATCGCGTCAGCGCTTCCGGAGACGGTGCCCGCATCGACAACATCTGGAACTCCTTCGAGGAGTCGGCGAAGCTCATCGGGTGCAACCGTGCCACGGCAGAACAATTCGACGTAAGCCTCGGTCTCCAGGCCCTCAACAGAAGGATCAACGTGGATGGTGAATCCACGAATGACCCCGTCAGAGATCAAGCGATCAACACGACGTTTGACGGCTGATGCAGACAGCCCTATGACGCTTCCGATGTCTCCATAGGCGGCTCGAGAGTTCTGACGCAGTTGATCAATGATGCGACGGTCCAAGTTGTCCATGAGATGAGCTTATTAGGGCTCCTGAACTCAGACAGGAATTAGTTACTCCATTGAAATGGAGATCGTGATGACTCGGCCCGGCGGCAACTTGAAATATTCCGAAGCAGATTCTGAATTCCGGTGCATTGCCGAGAAGATGAGATCTTCCACTTTGTTGAGATCACCGGTATGTGGATTCACGAATTTACGTGAAGCAACAAAGTAGGTGGCTTCCTTTTCATCAAAATGCGGCTTAATGTGTTTAGAGCGCAGAGCACGAGGAATATCTGTCCTCTCCATGAAACCGGTGAAGATAGTCACCTTGGCAACGTATTCGGAGAGCTCCGTGTAGAGCGGCTTCTCTTTGGAATAGGGGTGTTCCGTCGTTACCACGTGGACCATGATGATCTTCTCTGGCATCGATTTCAACGCACGAATCTGTGCTTCGAGCGCCTGGGGGACAAGGCTGGGGATCGCAGCTAGGTAAATACCAACAGAATGCGTGACTGAAATCTTTGAGGATTTACGTAATTTGTCTACTTTGTCCCAGGTCATTGACTCATTGGCAAGCATCTCGTTAAGCAGGAATCGACCCTTGCGCCAGATCCACATAATCGAGGCAACAACAAAACCAACAGCTAAAGGAACCCAGGCATCCTTGAAAATCTTGGTGGAAGTTGAAATGACAAACGATAAGTCAATGATGAGGAACAACGACAGCAAAGGAATGGCGAAAACAGGTTTCCACTTCCAGTTTTCGATTGCCACCCAGAACAATGCGATTGTCGTGATGAGCATGGTTCCGGCGATGGCAAAGGCATATGCTCCAGCAAGCGCTGCAGAAGTTTCAAAAATGATGACTAGAGCTATGGCACCAACGCCGACGATGGCGTTGACAAATGGAACATATATTTGCCCGACGTGACGGAAGTTTGTGTGCACAACCTTCATACGAGCTATGAGGCCCATTTGAATTGCTTGGCTCGCAATGGACGCAACGCCTGTAATCAATGCTTGTGAGGCAATGATTGTTGCTGCTGTGGAGAGCAAAACCATATAAATGACCACTGCAGGATTGGGAGCGAGTCCGAAGAAGGGGTTTTCGGCCATTTCAGGTTCACGCAAAACTAGCGCTGCCTGGCCCAGGTAACACAGCACCAAACTGATGTTGACCAGACCAAACCATCCAATCCGAATGGGGGACTTACCGAAATGTCCCAAGTCTGCATACAGAGCCTCTGCTCCCGTGACAGCCAGAATGACAGAAGACATCACGATGAGTGTGAACCATCCGTGACGGGCGATGTACTCGACTGCATAAACCGGGTTGAGACCGATGAGAGCGACGGGGTTCTGGACGAGTTGGAGAACTCCCAAAATTCCAATTGTGGCGAACCACAGCAGCATAACGGGACCAAAAATAGTTCCCAGGAATCCAGTTCCACGGAATTGGAAGATAAACAACAGAGCCAAAATAATGACCGTCGCGGGTACCGCATATTGTGCCAGGTCTGGGTTGATTGATCCCAAACCTTCGGTTGCTGAAAGAACCGAAATAGCAGGAGTAAGTAAACCGTCAGCAAAAAGGAGAGCTGCAGCAAGAAGCATCATAAAGACGATTGCTGCTTTAGTTCCTTTACGCGCCTCTCTAATTCGTTGAGGCAGTTGGGCAAAAAGTGCGAGCACCCCACCTTCGCCATGGTTGTCTGCGCGGAGAACAACAACGAGATATTTGATGCTGACGACAATGGTGATCGTCCAAAAGACCAGCGAGACAATTCCGAGAACATTTTCTTCAGCTGTTCCGCCGGCATTCACTGATTCTTTGAAGGCATAGATAGGGCTTGTTCCAATGTCACCGTAGACGACACCAAGAGCTCCAAAAGCAAGGAGTAGAGAACCTTTGAGGGACTTCGTTGATTGTGCGGCTTTCGCCATGGTGTTCCGTTCGATGAAGAAGTAGGTAGCCGTCAGAATTCGCGACTCACAAGCGTCGAGAATATACCTCTTTGCTTAGAGCATCCATATTTATGACGTACTTCGTCAAGGATTGAAAGGGCAGAGCATAAAGTAGAGGAGTGAATACGCCCCTGCGAACCCGTCTGGCGATTTCTGCAGGAAAACTTGCAGCCGCCACTTCGAGGCTTGCTGGCCGTGGCGAGGGAATGATTATTGGCGGCAAAGTTGCTCTCAGACTTTCCCCCCATGCGCTTAAACATCTCTCCCAAGGACGTGTTGCTGCTCTCGTTTCAGCAACTAATGGAAAGACCTCCACTACACGATTACTTGCCACTGCGCTGAGCCAAAGTGGACCGGTTGCTTCTCCCACCACCGGTGCCAATATGACCGAAGGTGCTGTGTGGGCGCTGGCAACAGGTGAGCCAGGTGCTCAGGCTGTTCTCGAAGTGGACGAGGCTTATTTGCCGCGGATTGTGAAAGAGACACAACCAAAGGTTGTGCTCCTAGGTAACCTCAGCCGTGACCAGCTCGACCGCATGAGTGAAGTGGCCATGCTGGCTCGCAAGTGGCGCAAGATGATTGAACAGAACCCCGAGGTTCTCATCATCGCTAACGCCGATGATCCCATGATTGTTTTTGCTGCAGAAAAGGCAAAGAACATTGTCTGGGTTGCTGCGGGCCAAGCTTGGACCGCAGATTCTTCTGTCTGTCCTGAGTGCGGAACGTTACTCGTGCGTGATGAGAACACATGGAACTGTTCAGGGTGTGGACGCAGCCGCCCAACACCCGATTGGGTTTTTGAGTGGACGGCCTCTGCCGGAAAGCTTCATGCAACGGCGGTCTCGCCGCAGGGCAAGAAATATGACCTGTCAAAACTGAATTTGCCTGGCCGGTTTAATGCGTCAAATGCAACGATGGCGCTTGCTGCGTGCAGTGTGCTCAAAGTTGACCTCGATAAAGCGGTGCAGCTCATGTCGAGTGTGGCTGCAGTTTCAGGTCGCTATGCCATTGTGAAATCGGGCGCCCTCAAGGTTCGTTTGTTGCTTGCAAAGAACCCTGCGGGCTGGAGTGAACTTCTCGACATCATGCCACCGTCACCAACCCCAGTGATCATCATGATTAATTCCAATCATGCTGACGGGCGAGACCCGTCCTGGTTGTGGGACGTTCCCTTTGAACGTTTAGCCGGGCGCACAGTTATTGCATCTGGTAATCGCCGCCGTGATCTTGCTGTTCGACTTTTGCACGCGGGCGTTGATGCTCTGGTTGTGGAGGATCCCTTTGCCGCAGATGCCGATCTGCCTGCCTCTGTTCGAGAGCTTGACGTCATCGACTGCGCAGCAACCTATACGGCATTCCAAAAGATTCGTGTAGGAGCTCTCGAAGGCGAGGTGGATGCATGAGCAAGGTTGTGAAGATTGCTTCGATCTATCCCACCCTGTTGGGAACCTATGGTGATGGCGGCAATGTGGCTGCCCTCAAACACATTGCCGGCCTACATGAGATAGCTGTTGAAATTCTCGAGATTTCTCCTGGCCAAACTGTTCCGCATAACGCAGACATCTATGTTCTTGGCGGTGGTGAAGACACTGCGCAGTCCGCTGCCGCAGCTGCGCTGCACGCCAGCGGTGCGCTCGCCGAGGGTGTGAAGAATGGCGCAGCTGTCTTTGCTATTTGTGCCGGATACCAAATCTTGGGACACACTTTCCTTGACGCTGAAGGCAAACCATCGCAAGGGTTGGCTCTGCTGGATGTCACCACAGATCGTTTGGACAAACGGGCTGTCGGTGAAATGATTGCGATTCCCAGCGAGTTCGCTCCCGCAGGACTCACCCAAGCGTTTACTGGTTATGAAAACCATGGTGGTCACACACACCTAGGGTCTGATGTCCGCCCGCTCGCAACTGTCTCGCAAGGCATCGGAAATGGTGATGGCACCGAAGGCGCCATCAATGGCAGGGTCATCGGAACCTATTTCCACGGACCTTGTTTGGTGCGTAACCCACTCATGGCTGAGCAGTTGCTGAGCTGGGCAATTGATCGCCAGCTAGAACACATCGTTGAGGCTGAAGTTGAAGCACTTCGTCAAGAACGATTCGATTTTGTCTCCAAGAATTAGGATTGCCAGATGACTACTGTCGCACCTGCAACGAAGCCTGAGAAATTATTCTTTGGCCAACCCCGCCAACTCACCACGATCTTTGGCGTGGAAATGTGGGAGCGTTTTTCCTTCTACGGCATGCAGGGAATCCTGCTGTTGTACATGTTCTACCCTGCTGACAAGGGTGGCCTCGGTATCGATGTCAAGGTCGCTACCGGCATCGTCGGCGCCTATGGCGGTGGTGTTTATCTGGCCACCATCTTGGGCGCGTGGTTAGCTGACCGCCTTTTTGGTAGCGAACGTGTCCTGTTCTTTGCTGCCGTCATGGTCATGTTTGGCCACGTGGCACTTGCAGTTCTTCCCGCCTACACCGGACTGATTGTCGGGTTGATTCTGATTGCTATCGGTGCCGGTGGTGTGAAAGCAAATGCCACCAGCATTGTGGGGCAACTTTATGCACCCGGCGATGTTCGCCGAGATGCGGGTTTCTCTCTGTATTACTTAGGTATCAATCTGGGTGCATTCGTTGGCCCGCTCGCTACGGGTTTCTTGCAAACCACCTACGGATTCCACTGGGGCTTTGGCCTAGCTGCAGTCGGTATGGCTGCCGGTTTGACCCAGTACTCGATTGGGCGCCGCAAGCTTCCTGAACAAACACGTCTAGTTCCTAACCCACTTCCTTCAAACAAGAAGTGGGTAGTGGGAGCGTTGGCACTGGCGGGCATTGCCCTCATTGTCATTCTGGTTCTCTCTGGAGTGATCACCAGCGGCAACCTCTCCACCGTGATTATTGTTGTGACGCTTGCTGCAGCTATTGCGTATTTCGTCGTCATCTTGGGCAGCAAGCTCATCACCACAGTGGAACGCAACCGGGTGTTGGCGTTCATTCCACTCTTTATTGCCTGTGCTGCATTCTGGTCTCTGTATCAGCAGCAGTTCACGGTCGTGACTGTCTTTGCCAACGACCAGCTGAACCTGAGCATTTTCGGATGGGACATGCCAGTCTCGTGGGTCCAGTCCATTAACCCCATCTTCATCCTTGCCCTCTCTGGTGTGTTCGCTGCACTGTGGACCAAGTGGGGAACCAAGCAGCCCAGTACCCCGGTCAAGATGGCTTTGGGAACAATCGTGATGGGTATTGCTTTCTTGCTGTTCCTCACGATTTACAGCGCTGCTCCTCACACTGCGCCATTGCTCGCATTGGTTGGGATTTTGTTTGTCTTCACTATTGCTGAGTTGTTGATTTCTCCAGTCAGTCTCTCGGTGAGCACCAAACTGGCACCCACTGCGTTCCGCACCCAGATGGTGGCGCTGTTGTTCCTCTCCAGTGCATTGGGAACAGCGATGTCAGGTCAGCTTGCTGGTCTCTATGACGAGAAGCACCCAGAAATGAACTTCGATTACTTCGCCTACTCTGGCCTGGCAGCTATTGGTCTCGGTATTGTGCTCTTACTCATACGTAAGTGGGTTCTGAAGCTGATGGAAGGCGTTCGCTAATGAAAACGGCCGAATATATTGATCCACAAGGCGTGACCATCGTTTATGACGTGTATTCGGTAGAGAAACCGAGAGCAGTTGTTCAGATTATGCACGGCCTCGGTGATCACGCTGGACGCTATGCACACGTCGCAGCGGCGCTTAACTCGGCAGGCTACTCGGTTTATGCCCCCGATCAGCGTGGCCACGGCCGTACCGGAGTTAAGCAGTTTGGTGGAGATCTTTCCAAGCTAGGAAAGTTGGGCCCGGGTGGCCTGCGCGCTGCGGTGGCAGATTTCACTCAGATGACCGAGATTATTCGGGAGCAAAACCCTGGAGTTCCGATCGTTCTCTTAGGCCACAGCATGGGCTCTTTGATGGGGCAAATCCTGATCAACGATCACGCTGCGGACTACGCCGCCGTGGTGTTCTCGGGAAGTGCCTACCGCCAGCCTGGCTCGATGAATGCTGGCAAGCTCAATAAGCGCTTTGATACACCCGGCTGCACCGGACACGAGTGGCTCAGCCGTGATCCTGCTGTGTGGACATCTTTCAAGGAAGATCCGTGGACCTTTGAAGCAGACACTCTTAAGCTCTATGGCGTTGCCGATGGATTACGCCTGTTCGGCAAGCCCGCCAAAGATATGGCACAGGTTCCCATCTTGCTCATCGTGGGCGAAGATGATCCTTTAGGCGGCAAGCCCAGCAACATCAAGCTCGCCGAGAGCTATATCGAGCGTGCAGGCCAAACAGATGTGACCGTGGGCGTGTATCCCGAGGCTCGTCACGAAATCTTCAACGAGACCAACAAAGAAGAAGTCATCGACGACATGATCTCGTGGATTTCTGAACGGGTAGCGTCCTAAACATTTCGGCAGGTGTTGCCCAGTTCGGCATCCACCCCGCCAGACCGTGCCTTGTCCACGTAGTTTGGGTGCAGATCGAGCCATTGGGTGACAAACCAGCATCCTGAGGTGACCTTCTTGGTCGTGGTGGCAATGATGTCATCAATGGTGCGACGAACCAGGATGGCCCCCAGGCCTTCATTGCGATGAGCGGGGTCAATGAAGGTTCCGGTAATCATGATGTCGTTCTCTCGAGAGAGGTAGTGGGCTACGCCAACTTCCTTGTCATCAATCAGGATGACGTAGCGAGATTTACTGGGCTGGTGAACCACTTCAGTGCTCATAGAACGAGCCTACGACGAGAACTGCCAGAATAGGCAGGTGAGTTCTGCAACCGGTCGCATCATCAAGGGAAACAACCTTGATGTCTTAGCGACGTTGCCAGATGAGTCCGTCACCCTGATTTATATCGACCCGCCGTTCAACACCGGACGTGAACAAACACGAAGCAAGGTCACCTCGGTGCTGGCCGCGGATGATTCGACCAAGGGTTTGGTGGGCTTCAAAGGTAAGAGCTATGAGCGCACGCGCAGCGACCTCATGAAATATGACGATCGCTTTGATGACTATTGGGCGTTCCTTGAGCCGCGCCTGCGCGAGGCGTGGCGTCTGCTAGCTGATGATGGAACGCTCTATCTTCACCTTGACTATCGCGAGGCACACTATGCCAAGGTGATGCTGGACGCCCTCTTTGGCCGTGACAGTTTTATCAACGAACTCATTTGGGCATATGACTATGGCGCAAAGGCCAAGGGTCGCTGGCCTGCCAAGCATGACACCATCCTGGTTTATGTGAAGAACCCGAAGACGTACTACTTCAACTCTGAAGAGGTCGACCGGGAGCCCTATATGGCTCCAGGTTTGGTCACTGCTGAGAAGGCCGCTAAAGGAAAACTTCCCACTGATGTGTGGTGGCACACCATCGTCTCTCCAACCGGCAAAGAGAAGACGGGCTATCCCACGCAAAAGCCTGAAGGTATTCTTCGCCGCATCATTCAAGCCTCCAGTCGCAAGGGCGACACTGTGCTCGACTTCTTTGCTGGGAGTGGAACAACCGGTGCTGCCGCCTTGGGCCTTGGCCGAAACTTCATCTTGGTGGATCAGAACCCTGAATCGCTCAAGGTGATGAAATCTCGTTTTGCTGAGTATGACAAGCAGGTGTCTTTTGAGTAATCACGAACTTCCTCGCACGGAACAAACACGAGTTAAGCGTCTTGATGAAAAGCAAGTCTTTGACCGTGATGCGTTAAACGCTCTTCTCGACGAGGCCATTTATGGTCACGTTGCTGTAGTTCGAGATGGTAAACCGATGGTGTTGCCTGTGGGTATTGGTCGGGATGGCAATCACTTGCTCATTCACGGTTCAACCGGCTCGGGAATCTTCCGAGAAATAGCGGATGGCCGAGACGTGTGTGTGGCGGTGACACTACTGGATGGACTTGTCTATGCACGCTCAGCTTTTGAAAGCTCCATGCATTACCGATCCGCTGTCATCATGGGCACAGCAACAGTTATTGAGGGGGAGCAGAAACTCTCCGCACTTGCGACTCTGACCGACCACATGATGCCAGGTCGCTGGGATGAGGTTCGCGAGACCACCAAGAAAGAACTCGCCGCGACCATGGTGCTGAGCATCCCGTTGGATGTAGCCAGCGTGAAGGTGAGTGCTGGACCGGTTGATGAGTTTGAGGACGATGGAGATGACCGCTCAATCTGGGCTGGCATTCTCCCCTTGCGCGTGGTTGCCGGTGATCCCGTTCCATCTGAAATGACTCCGGAGGGAACCCCCGTGTCACCCTCGGTTATCAAACAACGACAGCGGTTGATCTAATTCCTTGGTTGTGGGGTTCCTCCGCTTCTCACGAGACCTAGACTCAAAGAATGAAGAGCTGGAACCTTAATCCCATCGCTGCAGTTGTCGCATTATTTTGTGCGGTTGCATTTGGCGCGGGGGGAGCCATTGCCTATGTGAACTTGAGTTCAGAGCCCGAAGCTGCTCCAGATAAATCTTCTTCCCTGATGTATGTGTTGAATGCGGGTGAAGGCAATCTTGTTCAGAACGAAGCCAAGAATTACACAATGACATTAAGCGAAACAAGTGAGTCGATTATTTGGTTCACAGATCGACCTGAACGTCTAGCGGACTCTGTCTCGACAGCACGATTTATAGACAGTTGGCAAAAACTAGGTTTTACTGATGATCCTCCCAATATCACCATGACCTTAGAGCCGGCGGACGGCACTTCCAACGAAATGACCATTGTTGCGACATTGACCGATCCTGTATACGACCGAGCTGCCGGAACACTCACAAGTCAGCTGCTGATTGTTTTGGAAGAGGACTTGCGGTCAAACGGTGGTGAACTTGATTTAGAAAAAGCATCAAGTGAAGCTGAACTACCACCATCCTTCGAAAAGGTAACTGTATTTATTGACAATTCAGGATATGTCGATGAAAACGGAGAACTGGTTCTTTGCACCAATGACTTTGGTCAAGAAAACGAAGGGTGTACTACATTTTCTGGTGATCAAATGAGGGAGTTGTGTGAGTCGAACGTTGACTGTGCACGCAATCTAGACGCCGACGGGAATCTCTCAGTGTGCTACACCAACCAGGACTGTGGGTTCTATCCGGCAGACGCACTCCGTGAACTTTGTTACTCAGACGAAGCCTGTTTTCAATACACACAGCTCTATCAAAAGGAAAAACAAGGACAAAGTGATGAGCAACAAATGATTGATACTTTTATCAATGAATCTATTGCCGCCTACGATGAAAAGCTAGGCGTTATCCAACTTTGTGAATCTAGTTCTCCCTGTAAATGAATAAGAAATAGCTACAGAGAAATGCTTGTCTAACAGATCTGCCCCGTGGTTAGCTGGGGCAGATTTGTAACAACTAAGAAGCAGATTTAACTTTCTTCTTTTCCTTGGCTAATGCTTTTTCTTTGTGTGCTTGACGGGCAGCTTCACGCTTTTCTGCCTCTTTGAGTCGAATTGCGCCTGTAGCTGTTCCAGGTTCGACCATGGAGCCCATCATCTCAGCGGCATTTTCAGCGAGCAACACGGCGTCCTCGTCTGCTGCTTCTTGCATTGCAGACTTCTGACGAAGGGGAGTCGCCTTGAGGAACCAGCTGAGGATGAAGGCGATTGTCACAACAACCAGGCCAATCCAATAAACCTGAACGGTTGCGTCAGCAAACCCAACGAGGAAGGGCTTAGCTAATGCTTCGTTGGCCCCAACGAGGAATGAGGTGTCTCCGTTGAGGGAGGTTCCGATGGCGGTTGGGTCTTTGTATATCTGAATGATGGCCGCATTGGCAGGATCTGACGCAATTGCGGGATCTGCCAAAGCTTTGGCTACACCAGCGGTGATTGAGGGTGTGGTGAAGGCAGTCTTGAGTGCTTCAGGAATGGCGGTGAAGAGTACCGAGAACAAGATTGCTGTTCCCGCGGTTCCACCCATCGTGCGGAAGAAGGTGGACGAGCTGGTGGCAACACCAATGTCACGTGGGCCTACAGAGTTCTGGCTGGCCACGGTGAGGGTTTGCATCAGCTGACCCAGACCTGCACCCATGAAGAACATGCCCAACATGACGAACCAGAAGGGGCTATCCCAGGTCAAACGCGTGAAGAGCAAGAAGCCCAAAATCATGAAGGCAGTACCTATGCGGGGGAACCACTTGTAGCTTCCTGTGCGGGACATAATCTGGCCACTCACGATAGATGCAATCATCATGCCTAAGATCATCGGCAGCATGAGCAGACCGCTCTCGGTGGGGGTAGCACCCTTGACCAACTGGAGGTAGAGAGGGATGGTCATCATGGCGCCGAACATTCCAAAACCAACAAACACACCCAAGATGGTGGCCATGGTGAACGTTTGAGACTTGAACATCTTCATGGGGATGAGTGCGTCATCACCCATGGAGCGTTCAATCATGACGAACGCAACAGCAGAAGCTATACCGATGAGATAGCAGGATAGGGATGCTGTGGATAGCCAGCCCCACTCGCGACCCTGCTCGGCGACCAGAAGGAGGGGGACAGTTGCGGTAATGACCGTGGCGGCACCCCACCAGTCAATGCGAACACGGCGGTGCGTCTTGGGCAGGTGGAGTGCCTTGAGAACGATGGCGAGAGCAACGATTCCAATGGGCACGTTAATGAGGAAGACCCAACGCCATCCGGCGATGCCAAGAATTTCTGGAGTTCCAGAAAGCACACCACCGATGAGTGGTCCAATCACACTGGAGACACCAAAGACGGCAAGGAAGAAGCCCTGATACTTTGCGCGCTCACGCGGCGCAAGCATGTCACCCATGATTGCCAGCGGCAGCGCCATCAAACCACCGGCACCCAGTCCCTGAATGGCACGGTATCCAGCCAACGAATACATAGTGTCTGCTGTTCCAGCAAGGAATGAACCGATGACGAAGATACTGATGGCAATGATGAACAGTGGGCGTCGGCCGAAGATGTCGCTGAGCTTGCCATAGAGAGGGGTCGAGATGGTCGACATGATCATGTAGGCCGTGGTGACCCAGGCCTGGAGGGCCATTCCGTCGAGGTCGTCAGCGATGGTGCGCATCGAGGTGCTGACTACGGTTTGGTCGAGAGCAGAGAGGAACATACCGGACATGAGTCCGATCATCACGAGCATGATCTCCCGCTTGGACATCACCGCGTCGGCGACAGCTTTTGCAGACATATAAAGCCTTTGGTTAGAAGGAAAACTTATGTGAAGTTACTAAAAGTAACTGCGGTAACACATAGTATCCTAGAAATGCTCAAGTCGACCACAATTTCCACAGGGGGTGAACACATGAATACTGACCTGAACAGCATCAAAGAACGTATCCAGGCAACGGACAGGGACGTCTTCTTTTCAGTGCTCTCCCACATCGGTGACAAGTGGAGCCTGGTTTTGCTCGGAGTGCTCAGCAGAGAACCTATGCGGTACACCCAATTGGTGGAACGCATCCCCAAGATTTCTCGGCGCATGCTTACTGTCACACTTCGGCAGCTGGAACGTGACGGATTGATTGAACGTGTCGTTCACGCTGAAACACCACCGTGGTTTGAATATGCGCTGACCGAATTGGGTCAAACGCTCATTGTTCCTGTTCGCGCGCTTGCGGACTGGACGCTGGATAACATCGATCTCATTATTGAGAATCGCGCAGCATACGATCGGGAAAACCCTTCCTGATGATGCGCAGAACGACCGCACTGAGCTCAGTGTTGATTGCTTCTGTCTTTCTGGGAGGTTGTGCCACAGGAAGCGTTGACACTGTCACATCAACCCCCACAGTCACTCAGAGCGTAACCGCAAGCCCCACAGCGACGTCAACCCCAACACCAAAGCCTGCTCGCACGCCCTTTTTCAACATCGATGACCCCAACTCCATCACTGTGGTGGTGAATAAACACCGCCCGCTCAATCCCAGCAATTTTGAATCTCCAGACATGGCCGTGCCCACAGCACTATCGAATCCCTATAGTCGCCCCCTGCGTACTGAAGCAGCACAAGCACTCGACCGCATGGCCACCGATGCTTCAGCGGCAGGAATACAGCTCAGCGTGGCAAGTGCATACCGCAGCTATGACACCCAGGTCGCAACCTATAACGGCTTTGTCGCCAGGGATGGCCAAGCACGAGCAGACACCTACTCTGCGAGACCAGGCCACTCTGAACATCAAACCGGGTTAGCTGTTGACCTCAACGATGGCGGTCCCTGCCAAGTCGATGTCTGCTTCGCAGACACTGCCGCAGGGCAGTGGCTTGCAGCCAATTCCTGGCAGTACGGCTTCATTGTTCGCTATCCCAATGGCTTCGACTCCATTACGGGGTATCAGTATGAGCCCTGGCATTTCCGCTATGTCGGTACCCGGGTCTCAACCGCGATGCACAACCTGAACATCCCCACTCTGGAGCAGTTCTTCAATCTCGAACCAGCTCCGAGTTACTACTAAGAGTTCAGCGCAGCGTCAACAATCTTCTTCGCTTCGGCCTGGACCTGCTTGAGATGCTCAGGACCGCGGAACGATTCAGCATAAATTTTGTAGACGTCTTCTGTTCCTGAGGGGCGGGCAGCAAACCAGGCATATTCGGTTTCTACTTTCACCCCGCCAATTGCTTCGCCATTGCCTGGAGCGTGAGAGAGCTTGGCAATAATGGGATCGCCCGCAAGCTCCGTGGCGTTGATGTCATCACCGCTGAGCTTGCCCAGGCGAGCCTTCGCTTCGCGGTCTGCTGGCGCATCCACGCGAGCATAGGCAGGGTCACCAAACTGCTCAGTGAGGTTGGAATACAATTGCGAGGGAGTCTTGCCGGTGACGGCAATAATTTCTGCAGCCAACAAAGCCAAGATGATTCCGTCCTTATCGGTGGTCCACACGGTTCCGTCTTTACGCAGGAACGAGGCACCGGCGCTTTCTTCACCACCGAAACCAACCGAGCCATCTACCAAACCGGGAACAAACCATTTAAAGCCCACCGGAACTTCCCAGAGCACTCGGCCTAAACCATCGGCAACAAAGTTGATCATTGAGCTGGAGACCAGGGTCTTGCCAATGCGGGCATCTTGACGCCATCCGGGACGGTTGGCAAAAAGATATTCAATAGCCACAGCGAGGTAGTGGTTAGGGTTCATCAGTCCCGCATCTGGGGTGACAATGCCGTGACGGTCAGCATCAGCGTCGTTACCTGTGAGCACATCAAAATCGTGCCGCTTCAAAATCAGAGAAGCCATTGCATTGGGGCTTGAAGGATCCATGCGAATCTTCTCATCCCAATCCAACGTCATAAACGACCAGGCTGGGTCAACCTCGGGGTTCACCACGGTGAGGTTGAGTCCATAGCGTTCCTTGATGGCCGTCCAATACGCCACCGATGCACCACCGAGAGGATCAGCACCGATGTGAACGCCGGATTCAGCAATAGCTTGCATATCGATGACATTCTCAAGATCTGCAACGTAGTGCTCGAGGAAGTCATACTCCTCAATCACACTCTCAGGGTTTGTGCGCTTGACATCAACCAAGCCGCCTTCGATGAGTTCATTAGCGCGAGCAGCAATCCAGTTCGTTGCAGAAGAGTCCGCAGGACCACCATGAGGAGGGTTGTATTTGAAACCGCCATCCTGAGGTGGGTTATGGCTGGGAGTCACCACAATGCCGTCAGCTTCATCCCCATGCCCGGCTTTGTTGTATTCCAAGATGGCGTGAGAAACCGCAGGCGTGGGTGTGAAACCGTCACGTGAATCTTTGAACGTACGAACCCCGTTAGCGGCAAGAACTTCCAGTGCAGTTTCATGGGCAGGGCGGGACAGGCCGTGGGTATCCATGCCGATAAAGAGAGGGCCGGTAATTCCCTGCAGGGCACGATATTCCACAATGGCCTGGGTTGTTGCAAGGATGTGTTGCTCATTGAAAGCCGCATTCAGCGAAGAGCCACGGTGGCCACTCGTGCCAAAAACGACGCGCTGTTCAGGCACGGTCATATCTGGAGTCAGGTCGTAATAGGCCCTCACCAACTCACGAATATCAATAAGGTCAGAGGGCAGGGCAGGGGTTCCAGCGCGAGTAGTCACAAGCCAAGTTTGCCAGTGCAGGTACATTTGGAACATGAGTTCTTCAGAAAAAGTTTCAACGGCGCCGGCATACAGCTATCTCGGGCCTGCCGGAACCTTTACTGAAGCTGCCCTCTCGCAGGTTCCTGAAGCCGCCGGAAAGACGTGGCACTCGGTCAATAACGTGGGCGAGGCGCTTGCCGACGTGGTCTCAGGCCGTTCTGTTGCAGCCATGATCGCGATCGAAAATTCTGTCGAAGGTGGCGTCACAGCAACCCAGGACGCTTTGGCCAACATTCCCAACCTGCGCATCATCGGTGAATACCTTGTCCCCGTTGAGTTCGATCTCGTTGCGCGCCAGGGAACTTCCCTCGCCGACATCAACGTCATCAACGCTCACCCAGTCGCCTATGCACAGTGCCGGGGCTGGTTAGAAAAGACCCTGCCTCACCACGGACACATACCCTCTTCGAGCAATGTGGCGGCAGCGGCCAGTCTCCTCGAGACTGACACCGCTGATGCAGCAATAGCTCCTGCGGGAATAGCAAAGCACTACGACGTTGAGGTTTTAGCCTCAAGAATCGCAGACAACCCCAACGCGGTAACCAGATTCGTGCTGGTCAGCAAGACCACCGAACTTCCTGCACCCACCGGTTCAGATAAGACCAGCTTGATTGTGGAGCTACCGGATGACCGCGCCGGTGGTTTGCTGGAGATGTTGGAGCAGTTCGCAACCCGTGGTGTGAATCTGTCGCTGATTCAGTCACGTCCCATCGGGGATGAATTTGGCCGATACCGCTTCGTCATTGACGCGGAAGGTCACGCCCGTGATGAACGCGTTGCTGACGCACTTCTTGGTTTGCGCCGCTTCAGCCCCAAGGTCATCTTCCTGGGTTCCTATCCTCGTGCAGACAAAGTCACCACCCAACATTCCCAGCGTTACGCCGACGGCATCTTCCAAGATGCACGAGCGTGGCTTGCGGAAATACTCGGCGACTAGCCTGAACTAAACTGGGCATGTGATTGACCCAGTATTGCTTCGCGAAAACCCTGACGTTATCCGTGCCTCACAGGTGGCCAGAGGGTCAGACCCTGGATTAGTCGACGCTGCCATCGAAGCTGATGCTGCCCGCCGTGCTGCGCTTGCCTACTTTGAAGAGCTGCGTGCAGAACAGAATGTGTTCAGCAAGAAAGTTGGACAAGCTCAAGGTGACGAGAAGAAAGCACTCCTCGCTGAGGTTGCCGAGCTAGCTGCCAAAGTGAAGGAAGCTAACGCTGCTGCCACAGCAGCTGATGAGGCATACACCGAAGCTGCACGCAAGATTCAAAACCCCATCATCGAGGGAATTCCTTCTGGTGGTGAAGAAAACTTTGTCACCCTGCGTGAAGTGGGAACCATCCCCAGCTTCGACTTTGAAGCCAAAGACCACCTCGAACTTGGTGAACTTCTTGGCGCTATCGACATGCCCCGAGGCACCAAAGTTTCTGGTTCACGTTTTTACTTCCTCAAAGGAATTGGTGCTCGCCTCGAGCTTGCTCTGATGAACTTGGCACTTGATCGTGCACTTGAAGCCGGCTTCATCCCCCTCATCACACCCACACTCGTGCGACCTGACATCATGCAGGGCACCGGATTCTTGGGTGAGCACTCCGACGAAATCTATTACCTCCCCGCAGATGACCTCTATCTCACGGGGACAAGTGAGGTTGCGCTCGCCGGATATCACGCCGATGAAATTATTGATCTCAGCGACGGCCCACTGCGTTATGCCGGATGGTCAACCTGCTATCGCCGTGAAGCAGGTTCTGGCGGTAAAGATACGCGCGGAATTATTCGTGTTCACCAGTTCAACAAACTGGAAATGTTTGTCTACACCACTCCTGAAGAGGCAGAAGCTGAGCACGACCGTCTCGTCACATTGCAAGAAGACATGTTGAAATCCTTGGGTCTTGCCTACCGCGTCATTGATGTGGCTGCCGGAGATTTGGGCTCGAGTGCTGCACGCAAGTTTGATATCGAAGCATGGGTCCCCACTCAGGGTGCCTTCCGAGAACTCACCAGCACCTCGAACTGCACCACGTACCAGTCGCGCCGCCTGGACACCCGCTATCGCACCGACAGCGGAAAGACAGCACCGGTTGCCACGCTCAATGGAACTCTCGCCACAACGCGTTGGCTGGTTGCGATTTTGGAAACCCACCAGCAAGAAGACGGTTCCGTTATTCTTCCTGAAGCTTTGCGCCCTTACCTTGGCGGTGTTTCTGTCCTGACCCCATTGGATGCTCAGTGACCCAGGTTGCCCCAGAAGACCGATGGCTTGTTGCCCTGGATGTTGATGGGACCCTGCTCACCCACCGCGGAGATGTAGCTCCGGAGGTTGTCGAGGCAGTCCGTGCTGCAGCAGCACGAGGTCACGAAGTGATGCTGGCAACGGGACGAGCGCTCGTTGAAACAATTCCCGTGCTGCGCCAACTCGATATTTGGCCGGAATATGTAGTGTGTTCCAACGGAGCTATGCTGCTCAAGCGTGACCCGCTTGCCGATGACGGTTATGTAAAGCATCACGTCGAAACGTTCCGCCCTGAGAATGTGCTCAACCTTGTTAAAGGTCATCTTCCTGAGGGCATGTATGCCGTGGAAGATGAATTCGGTGACTACTACTTCACCGAGCCAATCCCCGGAGTAGATCACAACTTGCTCGCCCACCAGGTCAAGTTCGAAGAACTTCTCAACCTGCGTGCAACGCGTGTAGTCGTTGTTTCTCCCGATCATGAAACAGAAGACTTCCTCCAGGTTGTTGAACGTATTGGTCTTAAGCAGGTGAGCTACTCCATCGGCTGGGCTGCTTGGCTCGATATTGCGCCCGAGGGCGTGAGCAAAGCCTCTGCCTTAGAGAAGGTTCGTGAGGCTCTCGGCTTCCCACGATCTCGACTGTTTGCTGCCGGAGATGGCAACAACGACATTCAAATGATTGAGTGGGCTGCACAGCTAGGACGCGGCGTTGCCATGGGCAATGCAGAGCCAGAAATAAAGGCCGTTGCGAACGAAGTATGCGGCCAAGTACACGAGCTGGGATTGCTCGAAGCACTCAATAAATTGCCTTAAATTCTGCTTTCAGGTCTTTCGCAGGATGCTCTGAGAGCCTAGAGGCTGTCATTCGGGTAGACTCATCCAGTCGAATTCTTCGTGAACTCGACAAGGAGGGCTGTCCGAGCGGCCGATGGAGCTGGTCTTGAAAACCAGTGTGCAGCAATGCATCGTGGGTTCGAATCCCACGCCCTCCGCCATATTCCGTCACTGATCGGGGAAAGCATGAGTGAGCAGAAAGCAACACGTGCGCGCCGCATTCGCAGCGCGCGTGCCGCTATTCGCCACGGCAATGTGGCACCCCGTAAGGGCGGGCGCACTCTCCTGAGTTGGATTGGTGCCGGACTTGCCGTAGTCATGGTTGCTACGGCATCCATTGCCGGTATTGCATTCTGGGATATCTCACGCAGTGCAAAAGAAGGTGTTGCGCTCGCGAACGATCAGCGCATTCCAGACATCGGCGCTATCGAGGGTGGTGTGAACTTCCTTCTGGTTGGTAGTGACTCTCGCGAGGGCACAGACCCCGGAGTTTTCGATGCTGACCCCGGTAGCGTGCTCAACGATGTCAACATCCTGCTTCATATCTCAGCAGATCACACCAATGCAACCGTGGTCTCCATTCCCCGTGACATGGTCGTGCACTACGCGGATTGCCCCGACGGTGGTGGTGGCTGGTCTGGGCCGATCAACGGTGTCCTCAACGAGGGCGGCCTGCCCTGTGTAGTTCTCACCGTTGAAGAACTCACCGGGTTGAGCATTCCCTTTGCCGCCATGATTCAGTTCAACGGTGTGATTGAGATGGCAAATGCCATCGGCGGTGTTGAAGTCTGTGTGGCCGAACCCATCGAGGACGAATACACCCAAACATTCCTCGATGCCGGAATGCACACCCTCTCAGGTCTCCAGGCACTGCAGTTCCTGCGCACCCGTCACGGTGTTGGTGACGGTAGTGACCTCGGCCGTATCTCCAACCAGCAGGTTTTCCTCTCCTCCTTGGTACGCAAGCTCAAGAGTGCACAAACTCTGACCAACCCTGTTGCCCTCTTTGGTCTGGCCAAGGCAGCCATCTCGAACATGACGCTCTCGAACAGCCTCAACAACGTCGACACCATGATGTCTATCGCGATGGCGTTGAAGGACATTCCATTGGAGAACGTTGTCTTCGTTCAATACCCCAGCTCCACAGGGGGAACCGGAATTTATGCCGGCAAGGTTCAGCCCAACCAAGCTGAAGCAGATGCGCTCTTTGCTGCACTTCTCGCAGATCAACCCATTGCATTGAGCGGAACAACCGGTAATGGTTCCGTGGTTGACCCTGATGCGGCAGCAAAAGCTGCTGCTCAAGCTGAAGCAGAAGCAAAGGCAGCAGCCAAAGCTGCCAAGAAGGCGACTGCTACCCCCACTCCTACAGCGACTTCCGGAGCAACCGCAACCCCCACTCCAACCTCAGCTCCAGTTGCTGTGCTGCCGGAGAACGTGAACGGTCAGACCGCAAACGACTACACCTGCTCTGCTGGCCGCACCCTCGACCAGCAATAAAGCTCGATTATTCTCGGCACAACAGTGCCGGTATGATTGCTCTGGTGCTTCTGCATGCCAGAAGTCCAAGGAGACGTCGCATAGTTCGGCCTAGTGCACCACCCTGCTAAGGTGGAGTCCTCGTAAGGGGACCGCGGGTTCAAATCCCGCCGTCTCCGCCAGAAAAGAAGCCCCGTAAGGGGCTTTCTTTATCGGAAAGGCGCATCGTGAAAAGACTCAGCCCCGCACTGTCGGCTTTGTATCTTGTTCTCATGATCACCGTGGTCGTCAGTGTGGATACTGCTTATCTCCAGCAACACCCTGAAGTGCGGCTCATCGGCAACATTCTCATTGTTGCTGTTTTCACCGCGGGGTATTTCTTGCTGGCACGCTTCAAAAAGTAATCCAGCGCTGCTAACTTTCAACTTTTTCTTGAACCTTTGTGCTTTCTCCCGTATAGTCAAAAGGTCGGCTCTTGACACTGCATTGTGATGCAGATGGGTTTGTAAGTCAGGTGGGCCGGTTCCCCAACAATTCTGTTGGTGATAGTCACTCGAAGTGAATCGGTCCCGGCCAAAGACTGCCCGGGTTCTTATCAGCACGTTTGTGTGCTGTTTTGCAACGAATCCAACCCAGAGAAAAAGTCATGCCTAAGAATAAGAAACCTGCCGGCGGTCGTCCGGCTAAGAATTTTGAACCACGCTACGGCGCGAAGAAGTCGGGCGGTCCTTCCGCTGGTTCTCGTAGCCCTGGACACCGCGGATACCGTCCCGAGTCCACTGAAGCACCACGTAAAAACCGCTGGAGCAATGAAGACCGTGACGCACGTCGCGGAGCACCTGCGGGCGAGCGTCCCGCTTACGGTGACCGCGCACCACGTGGTGACCGTAACGAACGCCCCGCCTACAACCGCGGTGAGCGTTCCGAGCGCCCTGCCTACGGTGAGCGCACCGAGCGTCCACGTTACGAGCGTTCTGAACGTGCTTCCTACGGAGATCGTGCACCACGCTCAGATCGTCCAGCATATGGTGAGCGTTCTGAGCGTCCTTCGTTCAACCGTGGTGACCGTAATGAACGTCCCGCATACAACCGTGGAGAACGTCCCGCTTACGGAGATCGCACGGAGCGTCCCCGCTACGACCGTGATGGAGCACGCGCAGAGCGCGCTCCATATGGAGACCGCGCACCGCGGAACGACCGACCTTCCTATGGTGACCGCAACGATCGCCCCGCTTACAACCGCGGTGAGCGTTCAGAGCGCCCACGCTATGAGCGTTCAGATCGTCCCTCCTACGGTGACCGTGCTCCACGCGGAGAGCGTTCCTATGGTGAGCGTAATGACCGTCCCGCACGAAACTTTGGTGGAGACCGTCCACGCTGGAACAAGGACGAGGCACCTCGTCGTTCCGCTTCAGACTTCTATCCCGCAAAGGACGAGAAGGCCCGCTTTACTCCTGAAGAAGACGTCGTACTTGAGCGCCTCGAAGCACAAGCAACCACCGCAGCCGATGTTGACGGTGTGAGCTTCTCCGACCTTGGCTTGGGAGATAACATCTGCCGCCAGCTGACCGCAATGGGTGCTGTTGCACCATTCCCCATTCAGGCAGCAACAATTCCTGATGTGCTCTCCGGCAAGGATGTTCTTGGCCGTGGAAAGACCGGATCGGGTAAGACCATTGCCTTCGGTTCACCTGTTGTTGAACGCCTCATGGAAAACAATGGTGGCAAGGACCGCAAGCAGGGTCGTCCACCCCGTGCACTCATCTTGGCTCCAACCCGTGAGCTCGCAATGCAGATTGACCGCACCGTGCAGCCCATTGCTCGCTCTGTCGGTTTGTTCACCACCACCATCTTTGGTGGAGTTCCTCAGCACAAGCAGGTCATGAGCCTGCGCCGTGGTGTGGACATCATCATTGCGACCCCAGGTCGTTTGGAAGATCTCGTGGAGCAAGGTCACATTGACCTAGGCCACATCGCCATCACTGTGCTCGATGAAGCAGATCACATGTGTGATCTGGGCTTCCTCGAGCCCGTGCAGCGTATCCTCCGCGCCACCAAGGCTGATGGTCAGCGACTGCTGTTCTCGGCAACCTTGGACAAGGGTGTTGCAGCTATTGTGAACGAGTTCCTCAAGGATCCTTCTGTTCACGAGGTTGCTGGTGAAGACCAGGCTTCTTCCACCATTGATCACCGTGTTCTCGTTGTTGATCACCGCGACAAGCCTTTCGTGATTGAACAGCTTGCAGCTCGTGAGGGAAAGACCCTGATCTTCTCGCGCACCCGCGCCTATGCTGAGCAACTTGCTGACCAGCTTGAAGATGCAGGTATTCCTGCAACCAGCTTGCACGGTGACCTGAACCAGAACCGTCGTACTCGTAACCTTCAGTTGCTTACCAGCGGACGTGTCAACGTTCTCGTGGCTACAGATGTTGCTGCACGCGGTATCCACGTCGATGACATTGACTTGGTTATCCAGGCAGATGCACCTGATGAGTACAAGACTTACATGCACCGCGCCGGTCGCACCGGACGTGCAGGCAAGCAGGGAACTGTGGTGACGATTATTCCTCGCACTCGTCAGCGTCGCATGAACGACCTGTTGGGCCGTGCAGAGATCGAAGCCGAAATGGTTCCAGCGTCCCCTGGTGATGAACTGCTTCAGCAGCTCGCATCAGCTAACGCCTAGTTCTCACAAGACGAGTGCCGCGCCCTTCGGGTGCGGCACTCGTTCGTTAACCTAGGGAACTAGCTCAGTGCGAGAAGTGCTGCTGCTGTGAGTGCAAGAACCATACCCACCAGTTGAAGTTTGGTGATCTTCTCCCGCAGCACAAGGGCAGCAAGGATGATGGTTCCTGCTGGATACATCGCGGTGAGCACCGACATCACACTCAAGTTTCCGGTTTGGATTCCCAGTAGCAGCAGTGCGTTTCCGGTGGCGTCTAATACTCCGCAGCCGAGTGCGAGCAGGATTCCGTTGCGGTAGTCGGTTGCTCCGGCGTCACCAACGACGAGGTCTGCCCGGGGTGAGCCATCTTTTCCGAAATAACCTTTTCGGTGTGCCCACCGAATGAGCGCCATGCCGAAAACCACAGAGAACATGATGGTGATGTTCACGAAGCGGTTAAATACCAACGGATAAATTCCGGCATTCGAGGGTGCTTGATCTAAAACAATAAGGAATAGCCCAATCAGGATGCCCGAGATGACTGCGAAGATAATGCCTCGAGCTTTGGGTTTCACCGCTTCTTTTTCTGGGGTGAAAGCAACCAGAACGATAGCAATGGCACCAATGACAAGGGCGACGTAACCAAACCACACCAGGCTTTCGCCGTTAATGAGCAGGGCCCACATCACAGGGAAGATTGCAGAGATCAAAGCACCCAGAGGGGAAAGAATGCTCATGGGGCCAATGGCTAGTGCTGCATAGAGCAAGAGAATGGCTACAGCCCCACATAGTCCAGAGAGCAAGCCCCACACAATGGCGCCGTCACTGATTTCACCGGGGATGATGAAGGTGAAACCAAAGAGGAGAAACAGGCCAATGAGTCCAGCGATGCCGGTGGCCAAAAAGGCACCCATACGCTTGGAAGCGAGGCCTCCGAGGAAGTCACCGCTCCCAAAAACGAGGGCCCCAGACAGGCCAAAAATGACGGTGAGCATTACTCCAGCCTAGATGTTTCCTGAGAGCCTCGGTGAGGAAACAACAAAGATAACCGGTACTACTAGCTCAAAATTGTAGGAGCCCCACACACTGTTTGAAACCGTGTTCGTCATGCGCTCAAATAGGGCATACGTTGTAGGTATCCGCCATGAAAGGCCACACACGATGTCTATCCTCGACAAAGTTGAGACAGTAAATGACGTAGCAACAGAAAATGATGCCGCGATGATTGATCGCGCCTATTTATCGCGCTACTTGCTGGGCAAATGGGCAGATGTTCGCCTTGCTTCGCGTGCTCTCGCTGGCAAGCCTGAAATGCACAACATCCCAGGCCTCGGTATGGATGAACACCGCGCCCGTGTGCTTGGACAACTCAAACTTCTGGTGGAAAACGGACAGGTTCACCGAGCTTTCCCAGCCGCGTATGGCGGGCTCGATGACCACGGTGGAAACTTGGCAGCTTTCCAGGAACTTGTAGCCGCTGACCCCTCACTCCAGATTAAGTCGGGCGTGCAGTGGGGTTTGTTCACTGCTGCAATTGCTCACTTGGGAACCAAAGAACACCACGATCGTTTTCTGCCCTCGGCAATGTCTTTGGAGACCCCTGGTATCTATGCCATGACCGAAACCGGGCACGGCTCCGATGTGTCTTCTATTGCGACAACCGCCACCTTCGATGAGGCAACCGGGGAATGGGTGATCAACACACCTTTCCGCGGAGCATGGAAGGACTACTTGGGTAATGCAGCACTGCACGGAAAAGCAGCAGTGGTTTTCGCTCAACTCATTACCAAGGGAGTCAACCACGGAGTCCACGGGTTCTATGTCCCAATCCGTGATGAGAACGGAAACTTCCTTCCCGGTATCGGCGGAGAAGATGACGGATACAAGGGCGGACTGAACGGTATAGATAACGGCCGTCTGCACTTCGACCACGTCCGCATTCCACGCAACAACCTGCTCAACCGTTACGGTGACGTCGATGAAAACGGCAACTACACCTCACCGATTGCCAGCCCAGGACGTCGATTTTTCACCATGCTGGGAACACTGGTTCAAGGACGTGTCTCCCTTGATGGCGCCTGCGTCAATGCTTCCAAGATTGGTCTGCAAATTGCGGTGACCTACGGCAACCAACGCCGCCAGTTCTCCAACCCTGGCCAGGAAGAAACCGTGCTGCTGGATTACCAGCGCCACCAGCGTCGCCTTATTCCACTCATTGCCACGACTTATGCTCAGACGTTCTCTCAAGAAGTTCTGCTGGAGAAGTTTGATGCCGTCTTTAGTGGCCTTGATGATTCAGACGCGAGCCGCGAAGACTTAGAAACCATGGCCGCTGCCTTCAAGCCGCTGTCCACCTGGCACGCGCTCAAGACTTTGCAGGATTGTCGTGAAGCATGTGGTGGTCAAGGGTTCTTGGCAGAAAACCGACTGACTCTGCTGCGTGCAGATATGGATGTCTATGCGACCTTCGAAGGTGACAACAATGTTCTCCTTCAGCTCGTTGCCAAGCGTCTGCTCACCGATTACAGCAGAAAGTTCAAAGATGCTGACACGGGCTCCCTTGCTCGCCTGGTGATGGAGCAGGTCACCGAACGTGCAGTGACCGGATCTGGTTTGCGCCGTCTGGGCCAGAACGTTCATGACCTTGGCTCAACTGCTCGTTCCGTGAAGGAACTTCGTGACCCTGAAACGCAACGTGATCTGCTCACCGACCGGGTAGAGACGATGATTGCGAACATCGCTCTTGAACTGCGTGATGCAAAGAAGACGGGCGAGGAAGCAGAAGCATTCAACCGAAACCAGAGCGCCCTTATCGAAGCAGCTATTGCACACGGCCACTTGCTGCAATGGGAAGCATTCACTAATGCTCTCGACAAGATCACTGATGAGGGAACTCGTCAGGTTGTGACTTGGGTGCGCGATCTCTTCGGCCTCCACGTCATTGAACAAAACCTGTCCTGGTATTTGATCAACGGTCGTCTTTCTGCGCAGCGCGCATCGGCAGTGACCGCATATGTGGATCGTTTGATCACTCGTCTGCGCCCCCACGCACAAGACCTTGTTGATGCTTTCGGGTATAGGCAAGAGCACCTGCGTGCAGAAATTTCTTCCGGAGTGGAGCAGGAACGACAGGACGAAGCTAGGGCCTACATTGCTGAACTTGTGCGTTCTGGCAAAGCACCCATTCCAGAAAAATCTTCCAGACAGTAGCCTCCAAGCACACAGAAGCCGCCTTCCAGATTCGGAAAGCGGCTTCTGTGGTTAGTGCCTAGATGACGTGGTTTTCGTCAGATTCTTTGATCTGCTCTACTTCCACTTTGCGAGTGGAGCCCAGTGACAAGGTTGCCAAGAAACCAAGGACTAAGAATCCTGCTGCGGCAAAGGCGCCGTAGCGTGTTCCGTCAGAAAGCGCTTGCTTGGCATTATCTGCTACAGGTTGCGTGGTGGGATCTGCCTCAAGCTGGACGATGGCACCACCAGCGCTATCCACAACCGCGGTAACCACCTGAGTCACCTGAGCTTCCGGTAGTCCCTCAGAGGTGAGGTCATTGGTGAGCTGGATTTGCACCGAGGTGAACAAGATTGTTCCCAAGATGGCGATACCCAGTGCGGAACCAAGCTGGCGCGAGGTGCTTTGGGTTCCTGAAGCCTGACCGGATTCTTGGACGGGAACATCCTTCAAGATCACGTTGGTCAGCTGAGCGGTGGCAAGACCAACACCCAAACCGTAAACGAACAACCATGGCACCACGTTGACCCACGATGCACTTGGAGAAATGGCGAAGCCGACACCGGTTACACCCACAATTTCCAGCAGGATACCCATGCGCACCATCGTGACCGGAGAGACACGACCGGACAGACCTCCGGCTAAACCGGAGGCGACGAACGCACCACCGGCGAGACCCAACAGAACAAAACCTGTCTGCAGTGCGTCATAGCCAATAACGAACTGCAACCACAGAGGAAGTGACAAGATGATGCCGAATTCGCCCAACGAGATCACCATGGCTGCGATGTTTCCGTTGCGGAAGGAGGCAATCGTGAACAGGTTGAAGGAGATCAGGGCGGACTTACCCTTGCGAATGCGGTTAGCGCCGTGGGCAATAAACAACGTGGACGCGAGGATGAAGATGAGGAACAGCACAGGAATGATAGAAATCTTTCCTGGCCACGTCCAGTCGCCCACAGTGAATGGCTTGTTGACTTCCCACCAACCGTAGGTGCGGCCTTCGATGAGGGCAAACACCAGAGTCGACATTGCTATGACGGAGTAGAACGCACCCATCCAGTCGATACTGCCTGTGGCGGATTCTTCTTTGGATTCCTTAACCGTGAGCAGTGCACCAATAATGATGATGATTCCGACAGGGATATTGATACCAAAAGCCCAACGCCATGAGTAGTCAGTGGTCAACCATCCACCAAGAAGCGGCCCAACGGCCACCATTCCACCAATGGTTGAACCCCAGATAGCAAAGGCGATGCCTCGCTCTTTGCCCTGGAAAGTGGCATTGACCAACGAAAGTGTGGTGGGCAGAACCATGGCGCCACCGAAACCTTGCAGCACACGAGCAGCAATGAGGATGTCGCCGCTTTGGGAGAATCCGGCAATCACCGAGGACACAACAAAGATGGCCATACCGAGAATCATCACCCGGCGGCGGCCGAAGCGGTCAGCGAGTGCACCAAACACGAGGAGTAACGCGGCAAAGACGAGAGTGTAGGACTCTTGAACCCACTGCACCTGGGTGCTGGTAATTCCTAAGTCTTCGATGATGGAAGGAATCGAGACATTGATGATGGTCGAGTCAACGATGATGAGCGAAACGGCAAGGCTGATAAATAGCAGGCCGAACCAGCGTGTACGTGGAGAAGTCATGAATTCAATCTACTCCCCAGAGCAACTGCGTAGGCTGTAGGCAAGGGAGGTGGGCACATGGCAGAACATGACGTAGAAATCGCCGAACCTCTCGAGCCTGGGCAAAAACCTAGCCCGCACCACCCTTCACGTGAACGCGTTAAGGGAAAAGGGTATTTCCGTCGTCTTGGTCCCGGCATTGTCACTGGCGCTGCCGATGATGATCCTTCTGGAATCGGCACCTATTCTCAGGTAGGTGCTGCCACAGGTAACCGGTTGCTGTGGAGCGCCCCCCTTCTGCTGCCCCTCGCTTTTGCCGTTCAAGAAGCCTGCGCACGTATTGCTCTTGTGACCGGACACGGTTTGGCTGGAGTCATCAAGAGGCGCATGCCTGCCCCCATTTTGTATCTGTGCTTGGCGTTGGTTGTGGTGGCGAACACGGTCAATATTTCTGCAGATCTTGGTTCAATGGCAGCGGCGTTGCAGCTTCTGGTCCCTGTTCCACAGCTTCTGGGGGTGGTGCTTTTCGCCGCAATTATTGTTATCGCTGAGGTGTTTGTTCCGTATCACCAATACGCAAAGATTCTGCGCTGGTTGTGTTTGTCGCTGTTGGCCTATGTGGCCGTGATGTTCGTTGCTCAGGTTGAGTGGTCCCAAGTCCTTCACGATCTCCTGATCCCTCAGTTCACCTGGAGTAAAGGTGACATCGCTTTGTTGATCGCCATTGCAGGAACAACCATCTCTCCCTATCTGTTCTTCTGGCAATCTGCTGAAGAGGTTGAGGAGCGTCGAAAGAGTTCTCACTATCGTGTGACATCAACCCATGTTCGCGCCATGCGCGGAGACGTTTTTGCTGGGATGTTCACCGGTGTCTTCGTTATGGCAGCCATCATGATTACCGCTGCGGCCACCCTGCACAAAAACGGAATCACCGATATTCAAACTGCCGAACAGGCAGCCCAGGCTTTGACCCCGATTGCTGGAGATTTTGCGGGAGTGTTGTTCCTGTTGGGCATTGTGGGAACAGGTTTGCTTAGTGTTCCTGTCCTCGCGGGGGCAAGCTCCTATGCCATGGCTGAAACTTTTGGCTGGCGAGAAAGTTTAGAGAAGCGCCCCAGCCAAGCCAGGGCCTTTTATGGCGTGATTTTCTTTTCCATTCTGGTGGGGCTCATTCTCAACCTCATCGGGCTCAACCCCATGCAGTTCCTTGTCATCGCCGCAATCACCAACGGTTTGGCCGCACCAATCTTGATGGCCGTCATTTGGTGGCTTGCCAGCGATGAAAAACTCTTGGGCAAATGGAAGAGCCCCCTGTGGTCGCGCATACTGTTGGGTATTGCGACTATCGCAATGGCTCTATTGCCATTGCTGTGGTTGTTAGCGCCCTAGGCTGCTACTTCTTCTTGCTTCTTCTTATTGCTGAAGACGAAGAGGTAAAGAATTTCGAGGATACCTGCCGTGTTGAGAACAAACAGCACGGTGAACCATGGAACAGACCTCAATGACCCTGCGCGATACAGCGCGAAGGCCTTCCAGATTGAGCTCCAGAGAACGAGGATAAGGATGAGGGCAAAGAGGCCAGGTTCTTCAACCAGGAGGCCTTGATCAGTGTACATAGCACCAGTTTAGGAAACTCACCCTGTTAGTGAGCTGAAACTGTTGATAACGTCGAGCATGTGAGCACAACGTCGCGCAAAATCACTGCATTAGTCCGCTGGGGAATTTCAGCTTGGGTCTTCGCAGCCATCGCCACCCAAATCTGGTCAGAAGTTGTTAACGATGCCTTCTATCCAGAGAAGTACTTCAGTTACTTCACCATTCAATCCAGCCTGATCAACATCGTCGCGTTTGCGGTCGGTGGCTGGTTAGCGTGGACTCGGGTGCAAGATACGAGACTCTTCACGATTGTTCGTGTCTCTGTCTTCTCGTATGCGATTGTCACCGGTGTCGTTTACAACCTGCTGCTGCGCAACATTCCTTCCGAAGGTTACGAACCTCCTGCATGGTGCAACGAAAGCACACACGTGTGGGTTCCCATCGTGATTGTGCTCGAATGGCTTTTTGCTTCTGGCCGCATCTCCTTGCGTCTCAAAGCAATGTGGTGGGCATTGCTTTATCCACTTGGGTGGGTTGCCTTCACTGTGATTCGAGGAATGATTACTGGATGGTGGCCTTACCCCTTCCTTGAACCGGATGGACCCAACGGAGTTGGAGGGGTAGTGGCATACATCTTTGGCATTGCCGCGTTCATGGCGTTCAATGCGTTTATCGCATTGCTGATTGCCCGTGTGTGGGCTCGCCTGCGCTCACAGCCTCTGCACCCATAGTGAGATCTAGGCTGAAGCAATGAGCGACACGTTCCACACCGTAGGAATTCTTCGGGCCAGTTTCAGGCTGAAAGATGTGATGAAAGTCAAAGCTCACCGAACTGTCGTTCCCTATGCCACGAAGTTGAGGTAGACATGGCTGTGAATTTTGGCGCCCAAGCAGCTATCGAATTCTTTTCTAGGCCCAGACCCACTCGTGAACAACGACGAGTTCTTGGGGAACACCGCCGGGAACAAGTTCCTCTGGAAAGCCATGCAGTTCTCCCTGCACCACACGAACGCATTGATGCGCTGGGTATTTTGCGTGGACAAGAAGCAGATCGCGAACAGTCTTTAGTACCGCTGCGCTATGAGCGCATGTCGCAAAACCCATTCGCCTATCTGCGCGGGGCAGCTGCAGTCATGGCACACGACCTATCTTTGCTGCCCAACAGTGGTATTGAAGTGCAGTTGTGTGGAGATGCTCACCTGGCCAACTTCGGCATGTTTGCTTCACAAGAGCGCAGCCTGGTTTTTGACCTCAACGATTTTGATGAAACCGCCCCAGGCCCTTTTGAATGGGATGTCAAACGTTTAGCAGCCAGCTTTGCGCTGGCTGCTCGCAACAACGGGCTGAGTAAAGAAGAACAGTTCACTGCGTGCAAGATTTCAGCACAGTCCTATCGAGAGTGGATGGCGGCCTTCAGTGAACGTAAAACACTCGATCTGTGGTTTGCGCAGGTTGACGTCGAATGGATGATGTCACAAATGACAAACCCTGACATTCGTTCCATGTTTGAAAAGGCAAGCAATAAAGCCAAGAAGAAAACGGTTGATTCTGCCGTGAACAAACTCACCGAGGTAGTTGACGGGCAGCGACGCTTCCGCGCCGATCCACCCCTGCTGACTCCTATTGATGACGCGGCCGTCGGCACTGTCGTTGAAGCATTAGCACCAGTCTTTACTGACTACATCAGAACGCTACAACCTGATCGTGCCATTTTGCTCTCTCGCTACTCGTTCAAACACCTTGCTTTCAAAGTTGTCGGAGTGGGGTCTGTGGGAACACGCGCATATGTCATGTTGCTCGAATCAGGTGATGGTGAACCTCTGATTCTCCAGGCGAAGCAAGCCAGCGCCTCAGTACTCGAGCCCTATGTGGGGGAGAGTGTTTTCTCTAACTCGGGTGAACGTGTAGTTGTCGGAACCCGCCTCATGCAGGCAACCGGTGACCCTTTCTTGGGGTGGTGTCATGGTGGCGCGGCTACCACACATGATTTTTATTTCCGCCAACTGTGGGACATGAAAGGCTCCATCGACGTGGCAAAGCTCGATGTGGACGGCATCAATTCCTATGCACGCATCTGCGGAGCTGTGCTCGCACGGGCGCAAGCCCGTGCAGGCGATGCCTCCTTCATCACGGGTTACTTGGGGACCACAAAGGTTTTCGATAATGCCATCGCAGAGTACGCCTTGGGCTATGCCGATATTTCTGAACAAGATCATCAACTACTTCTGACAGATTTGGCCACGCAATGACATCTGCATCACCGGTTCTTTCTGATATCTCCATCGCGCTTGATTCGGGCGAGCATATTCCTGGCAGGCTTGCTGTTCCTCAGGGGAAAGGCCCCTTCCCAGCAGTGGTGATTGTGCACGAGGTGTTCGGTATTGATGAATCCATGACCGCCCACATCACTCGGATGGCCAGCGCTGGCTACCTGGTTCTCATGCCTGATCTCTATAGCCGAGGTGGCATGAGGAAATGTTTGAAAGCGACATTCCGCGCACTGGTGGATGGAACTGGTCAGGCATATCTCGATATTGAGGCTGCCAAAAACTATCTCCTGTCCAGGCCTGATTGCACCGGAAAGATTGGCGTGATGGGCTTTTGCATGGGCGGTGGCTTTGCGTTGCAGCTGGTGAATAAAGGCTATGACGCTGCTGCGGTGAATTACGGTCAAGCTGCGAAGGATCTCGATGCACAACTGCAAGGTTCTTGTCCGATTGTGGCCAGCTTCGGAGGGAAGGATCTCTCCCTCAAAGGTGCAGGACCCAAGTTGGAAGCAGCTTTGACCAAGGCAGGTATCCCGCACGACGTGAAGGTATATCCCGAAGCTTCCCACGCATTTATGAACCCCACACAAGCTGGCCCGAAAGCTCTGAGGCCACTGATGAATACCGTGGTCGGTTTCAAGCCACGACCGGAGGAAGCCGCCGATGCCTGGCAGCGCATCGAGCGCTTCTTCGGCGAACATCTTGGCTAATGCACGCCATTAAGCTTGGAGAGTGAATACCCTTCAGCTTCCTGCTCGTTCCAAGGCGCTCATGGACGCGCTGTCCGAGCGCGTCGTTATCGCTGATGGCGCCATGGGAACCATGCTGCAAGATCACAACCCCAGCCTGGACGATTTTCAACAGCTAGAGGGGTGTAACGAAATTCTTAATGTGAGCCGCCCCGACATTGTCGGCGCGGTTCATGATGCCTATTTTGAAACAGGGATCGACTGTGTAGAAACCAACACTTTTGGCGCTAACTGGTCCAACTTGGGTGACTATGGCATTGAAGATCGCATCACAGAACTGGCACAAGCGGGAGCAGAAATTGCTCGAGCTAGTGCTGAAAAGTTTGAAGCTGCTGACGGTCGGATGCGGTGGGTGCTGGGCTCGATGGGTCCGGGAACAAAACTTCCCAGCCTGGGTCACACCACCTATGCACACCTGAAGGCAACATTCGCAGAACAAGCTGTGGGACTTATTCGCGGTGGAGCAGATGCCTTCTTGGTTGAAACTTCGCAGGATCTGCTCCAAACCAAAGCAGCCGTCAACGGCTGCAAGCAAGCCATCGAGGAAGAGGGCATTAAGCTCCCTATCTTTGTTGAAGTCACCGTGGAGACCACCGGAACCATGTTGATGGGTTCCGAGATTGGTGCAGCACTGACCGCTCTCGAGCCGCTCGGCATCGACATGATTGGGTTGAACTGCGCCACCGGTCCCGCCGAAATGAGCGAGCACCTTCGCCAGCTTTCCAAGAACTCCACCGTTCCGGTCATGGTGATGCCCAACGCTGGTTTGCCAGAGCTCACCGCAGACGGCGCTCGTTATCCCCTCGGGCCAGAAGAGTTGGCAACTGCACACGAACAGTTTGTGAAAGAGTTTGGTATTGCCCTGGTTGGTGGCTGCTGTGGCACAACACCTGCCCACCTCAAGGCTGTGGTTGACCGTGTTGGCGGAATGAAACTTACCCCGCGCAATCCCCAGCATGAAGCTGGTGTTGCCAGCCTCTACCAGCACGTTCCTTTTGACCAGGACAACACATTCCTCGCTATCGGTGAACGCACTAACGCCAACGGTTCAAAAGCCTTCCGTGAAGCGATGCTCGAGGGCCGCTGGGATGACTGTGTTGAGATTGCACGCAAGCAAGTTCGTGACGGTGCTCACTTGCTCGATGTCTGCGTGGACTATGTCGGTCGTGATGGCACCGATGACGCCCGCGAAATCGTGTCACGATTCGCGAGTGCGTCCACGCTGCCATTAGTCATCGACTCCACAGAACCTGCCGTGCTGCAGGCGGGAATGGAATTGATTGGTGGCCGTCCGGTTGTGAACTCGGTCAACTTCGAAGATGGCGATGGCCCTGATTCTCGTTTTGGCAGAATTATGCCGCTGGTCAAAGAGCATGGCGCAGCTGTGATTGCTCTGACGATCGACGAAGAAGGTCAGGCGCGCACCACCGAAGACAAGGTGCGCATCGCTAGTCGTTTGATTGACACTCTCGTCAACGACTGGGATATGCGTGTGGATGACATCATCGTTGATGCTCTCACGTTTCCCATTGCCACCGGTCAGGAAGAAACGCGTCGTGACGCGATTGAAACCATTGAAGCTATTCGCCAGATCAATGCGAAATACCCCGGTATCCACACCACACTCGGTGTCTCCAATGTGTCCTTCGGTTTGAACCCCGCCTCGCGTGCTGTGCTGAACTCGGTTTTCATCCACGAAGCTGTGGAGGCCGGACTAGATTCAGCCATTGTGGATGCTGCCAAGATTGTTCCCCTGGCTTCCATCCCAGAACAGCAGCGCAAAGTTGCTTTGGATTTGGTGTGGGACCGTCGCGAATACGATGCTGAGGGCAACCTCACCTATGACCCCCTCGCGACCATGCTGGATCTCTTTGACGGGGTTGACTCGGCCAGCTTGAAAGATGCGCGTGCTGCAGAACTTGCTGCTTTGCCTGTGGGCGAGCGCCTCGAGCGCCGCATTATCGATGGCGAATCCAAAGGCCTCGAGGAGGACCTCGACCTCGCTCGCGCTGAAGGTACTTCAGCACTCGACATCATTAACAATCACTTACTGGCAGGCATGAAGGTGGTAGGCGAGCGTTTCGGCAGTGGTGAAATGCAGCTTCCTTTCGTGTTGCAGTCCGCCGAGGTCATGAAGACCGCCGTGGCGTTGCTTGAACCCCACATGGAAAAAAGTGATGAAGCCGGCAAGGGAACCATTGTCCTGGCCACCGTCCGTGGTGACGTTCACGACATTGGTAAGAACCTGGTGGACATCATCCTCACCAACAACGGCTATGACGTCATCAATATCGGCATCAAGAAAACCATCAACGAAATCATTCAGGCCGCCGAAGAAAACAACGCAGATGTGATCGGCATGAGTGGTTTGCTGGTCAAGAGCACCGTGGTGATGAAAGAAAACCTCGAAGAACTCACGAGTAGAGGGCTAGGCACCAAGTGGCCTGTCATTCTCGGCGGGGCCGCCTTGACCAGAACCTTCGTGGAAGATGATTTGGCCTCTATGTTCGATGGCACCGTGCGATACGCACGCGATGCCTTCGAAGGTTTAGCCCTAATGGAACCACTGGTTGCAATCAGTCGTGGTGCAGATCCTGAGAGCGTTGGATTACCTCAGCTGAAGAAGCGTATTCACAAGCAGAGCCTTCTTGAAGTAACCGAACCCGAGAACATGCCCACTCGGTCGGATGTGGCACTGGATAACCCCGTCCCCACGCCACCATTTTGGGGAACGCGCATCGTCAAGGGTATTGCCTTGGCCGATTACGCGGCTTTCCTCGATGAACGTGCCACGTTCATGGGGCAATGGGGCCTGAAACCCAGCCGTGCTGATGACGGGGCCAGTTATGAAGAGCTAGTCGAGACCGAAGGTCGCCCACGGCTGCGTTATTGGCTTGATCGTATCCTTGCCGAGGGCATGATGGATGCCTCGGTCGTGTATGGCTACTTCCCTGCTGTGTCGGAAGGAGATGACCTTGTCATCCTGAACCACGGCGATGATCCTCAAGGAATTCTGGGTCAACCAGGACTTTTGGCCCCCGATGGTGGCTCAGCACAGCTTCCAGGCGGGGGAGCCATCGGCTCCGACCGCCTGCGATTTACCTTCCCACGCCAACGCCGTGATCGTCACTTGTGCCTGTCTGACTTCGTCAAGTCTCGAGAAAGCGGCCAAGTAGACGTGGTGGGCTTCCAATTGGTCACCGCTGGTGCAACAGTTGACCAGTTCACCGCCAAAATGTTCGCAGAGAACGCTTACCGCGACTACATGGAGCTCAACGGTTTAGCAATGCAGCTCACGGAGTCCTTAGCTGAGTTCTGGCACTCCCGAATGCGTGAAGAACTGGGCTTCAAGGCTGAAGATCCTGAGGATCTCGCCGGAATGTTCAAGCTGAACTACCGCGGTGCTCGTTTCTCCCTGGGTTACCCCGCGTGCCCTGACATGGAGGACCGCCGCAAGGTGGTCGAACTCCTAAGGCCAGAACGCGTCGGAGTTGAACTCTCTGAAGAACTGCAATTACACCCAGAGCAGTCCACTGACGCTTTTGTGTTCCACCACCCTGAGGCAAAGTACTTCTCCGTCTAACTGAGGGTTCTCGTCGGCGTCAAAAGATGCCCATCCTCCTTCAATTCGCATATTTCAAAATATGTACATAATAAATACACAAAATTATGTACAAATTTAGTATTCTCAGAACGTGTGGTACTCAAACCCGGATGTCATCGTCAGCGTTGCCGATGCCAGGGAGAATCTTTCGAAGATTTTGAAGACTTTTCGGGCAGACCCGAATGCTCTTCCCGTGGTGATGGGTGCACACCGCAAACCTGAGGCGGTCATTGTTCCCTATAAGGAATACATGGCCGGTCGAAAGGTCCTCCTGGGCGGATCGGGAAACGTGAGCATGGAAGCACTCGGTGAAATGAGTGACGTTCTCCACAAACTGGCGGCTATGAACAACATTGATGAGTTGGCAATCTTTGGGCCTGCGCTAACAGATTCCCTGCAAGAAGACGATCCTCTCGACATGTTGGTGGGACCTAGCCCACAGGCGACCTATTTTGACTTGGTCCAGTTCGCCACTGAAATGGAGCTGGTACTGCGCAGGTTCGTCAACGTGGTCAACCGTGACGGATTACACCCCATCTCGGATGCACACATCCTCGAAGAGGCTGTGTATATCTAGAGTTTTGCTCGGCGCAGTGCTTTCAAAGCAGGTGCACCAATAAGTGCAAGACCGACTGCCGTGGTGATGGCACGCACGGTGTCCCAGGTGAGAGTCGACGTCAGAAGCGTATAGACCGCAAAGTGGCTGAGGTTCTCAAACAGGCTACCACCAGGAACGTAACTGATATCTGTTGCTGGCCCTACTCCAAACGGCCAGAACCAGAGGTTCATTATTGCGCCAAAAAGATATGAGGCACAGACGCCGTAGACCGCAAGCAGCACAATTTCTTTGCGACGAGATGATTTATCCGTTGGAGCTTTGTTGCGCCCCGGCAACAAACCAGCACCTGCCCCCACCCAGCCGGCGGCAAACATTTGGAAAGCAGTCCAGGGACCAAACCCGCCCCACAGCACAGAAGACAACGCAATGGTGAGCATGCCGAGCAGGAAACCAAATCGTGCACCATAAGCACGACCGCCCAGAATTAGCACAATAAAGACGGCTTCAAAGCCGCCCACCCCCGTGCTGGCAATACGCACGGCAGTGCCCACGGCAGTGAGCAAACCAAGGAGGGCAAGAGTTTTGGAACTGGTGATGCTGCCATCCAAGATCAGCGACATCATCACAACGAGCAAAGGAACAACAGCAAACACAACGAAAGGAATGGCAACTTGAGCCTGGGCGGGAAGTGCTGAAGTGAACAGTGGCCAGGCAAAAGCAGCAAGTGCCATCAGCGAGGCAGCCACCACAAGGCTCGTTCTCAGTGAACTCAGTCGCGTCAGCATGCGTTTACCTGCTCGGGGTGGATGAGTGTCCCTTCTGCCACGGTGAAGATTCGCGCATTGAGACTGCGTGCGAATTCACCATCGTGCGTTGCAAACACCACAACCGTTCCAGTTTCGGCAACACATCGCAGAACCTCTGCCATAGCAGCGCGTGAGTGAGGATCTAGGCCTCGAGTGGGTTCATCGATTGTGATGACACCTGGTTTCCAGCTGAGTTGAAGCGCAATAGCCAAAGCGCGCTGTGTTCCAGCAGATAAGTCACGAGGATGAGTTCTCAACAACTCCGGAGGTAAAACATCACGAGATAACAGAGATCGGAAGGTGAGCTCGGTCAACCCTGTGTCGGCAGGAACACCAGCAATATTGTCCGCATACTCGAGTTCCTCCGCCAGGCTTTCTGTCATGAACAGCCCTGAGGCCTCTTCTGGAACAGCTGCAATTCGGGTAACCCTTTGTGTTGCAGGAAGGGTCGACAGGTCAGTTCCTAAGACCTCCACTACCCCAACAGACTGTGTGCTGCTTAGCCTAGTAAGAAGGGAAGTTTTTCCCACTCCGTTTGCGCCAGTGAGTGCAATGATGTCTCCTGTGCGTGCAGTGAAGGAGACATCACTTAAGATCTTCTTTTCGCCGTGAGCAACTCCTAAGCCGGTGACAGCAAGGACCAGATCAGAACTAGTCAAGGGCAGAGCACGAGGAGGAAACATTGATGCAGGTACAAACTGTCCCTCGGATACTTCCCCAGCTTCAAGCACGAGCCAGCGAGGATCAAGTGCTTGCAATGCTGCTGTGTGGTGTTCAGACAGCACGATGGTCATGCCTGAAGTACGCAGGCGATCCAGAATGTCGATGAGCTCTGACACTGAAGCAGAATCAAGATCTGCCAGTGGCTCATCGAGTAAAAGAATTTGTGGTGATGCCGCCAGTGCACTCGCGAGAGCTACGCGAGTTGCCTGACCAGCTGAGAGTACATCCACGGGCACATCTGCATAGTCACGGAGACCATACTCACTCAGGAGCTCGTCAACTCGGGAAGGAATGAGCTCCTTGGTTTCACCGTGTAGACGAAGAGTAAATTCCAGTTCTTCACGTGCGGTGGATGCAGTGAAACTCAGGCGAACATTTTGGGGAACGAAACCGATTAAGGCTGCGGTGTCGCGCGGTGGAACACGGAGTCGGTCAATGGTGCCCAGTGTGAGAGTACCGGTGGCAATACCCGCATGGAAATGCTGGCTCAGGCCAGCGATGCTTTCAAGCAGCGACGTCTTCCCTGACCCTGTTGCACCGGTTAGCACGGTCACAGTGCCTGGGGCAAAAGAAACGGACAGGTTGTTGAGCACGGTGTGATCAGCGAAGCGCAGTGAGTACTGATCCAACGTGATGGGACTGGGGTTGGCTTCACGAAGTTGCCCCCTCGAGCCAAAACCTGAAAGCTCCATTGAAGCAGCGAGGGCAACGGACTTTTCAACGGTGTGCTCGAGAACGGGAACGACCACGGCAAAACGAGAGGTGATTCCACGCAGGGTTCGATAGGTGTTGATCTTCTTCACTTGAGCAAGCAACGTGGGGAAGCTTGCCAACGCAATCGTCAGCGCTGTTCCGACAGAACGCGAATACTTCAATCCAGAAAGTGAGACCAGCAGCTTCCTGAAGTCAATGAGAGAACTGAATAAACCACAGGCCACGATGACGGCCACAAAAGGGAGTGCAAGCAGTGCTGCTTGCCCCACAGCCATCCAACTGAAGGAACCAAAAAGAAGGCGATAGAAAATACGAAGCGCAATGAAGATGGCGGCAAACGACAGACTCACCCACAAGGGCGTCCATCGTGAGCGGCCGGGCAACATTATTCGCTCACGGGAGTGGGGGTGCTGTCACCGGTGGTGAAAACCAACCCGAGAGACTCACCCTTCTTAATCATCAGATCGCCCAAACCAGACTGGGCATATTCCCACTGGCCGCCGGCAGAAGATTTCTGCCACAGCGCCCAATAGGCGAATGCTGGAGGCATATCTGCACACGATTCGGTGAACTCTGCTTGACCTTCCACAACTACAGGCTCGGTTGGAGAGGGCAACCCGTTGACACGGCAGACAATGGCATCGCCATAGGTTGCCGTTCCTTCGGTTTCGAAGCCTGCCTCGTGCACCACATCAATTGCTTTGGCGGAGTCGCCAGAAATCTCAACACACGTGGTGCTTCCGGTTCCATCGAGAACACCAAAGTTCACAACAACTTCTACGCCGTTACATCCTGAAGTTTCTTCAGAGGTTGTTTCGGTCGGTGCCGAAGAGCAGGCGGTGAGAGTGAGGGCAAGCAGCAGACCACTGGTTGCCAGAAGAGCGCGGGGGATAGACATGGGTTCTCCAGAGTTAGAAATAGTACGCAGCTGGAGGCTTCCTTTGAGTGCGCTGTAGTGTGATTCTATCTTCCGTAAACAAATTTCAAACTTACCCGATGTTGCCTCAAGCTCATCAACCAACTCTGAGGAGCTAGAAATGACAATTGGCCTGAAGAAATTACTGGCCGCAGGCGCAATTGTCGCATCGACAGTGGCACTCAACTCAACCGGCATACTTGCTACGGGCGAGGCAGTTGGCATACCGGTTCCGGACTTATCGGCACAAAGTTTGGGCGGGAGACAACCTGCAGATGCCTTTGGAACAGTTCCTGTTGGTGTTTGTAGTGCATCTTTCCTCGTTCAAGGTGCTGCGGGTGAAGGCCCAGGAGGTGTTGGCGGAAAGGGCGGGTTGATTATTGGCACACTTCCAGTTACTGCTGGTTCCCAACTTTCTCTGACTGCTGGTTCATCCCCTATAGGTGGAATGGCAGGCACTTCTTCTATGTCGCAACTTAATGGTGGAACTGGGTTCTATGCAGGTGGTGCAGGTTCTGCAATCCAGCTAAACAATCATTGGGTTGCCTTAGCAGGTGGGGGTGGTGGTGCCGGTTCAGATTTCTCTGCAAATGGTGGTGATGCTGGAGCTACCGGATCAGCCGGAGGAAATGGAACCTCTGGGGCAGGAGGTGCCGGGGGGTCAATCTTAATAAATAGTGGTGTTATCGATGCTGCAGGACCTAACCCTACAGCTGGTGGCGGCGGCGGAGGAATTGGAGCTAACGGTTCAGCTGGCACTGGAAATAGTGGTGGAGGTGGTGCTGGGAACTCAAGCGGTTCATTGACTGGAACAATCATTTCCGTGAATGGAACTGCTCCCTCAGTAGCGACAGGGAAGGCAGAAGTTACCTACACTTCCTGTGCAACCCCATCCCAGCCTGGATCAATTTCTGAAATAGGACAAACGTCAACTTCTAGGTCAATTTCTTTTGCAGCATCCTCCACATCTGGAATTGCTGTCTCCGGATACAAGTACACGCTAAACGGCGGATCCGCCCAAACTTTATCTACCGCTGGAACTACAACGCTCACTGGAACAATCTCAGGGCTCACGCCGGGAACTGTTTACTCGCTTTCTGTACAACCGAGCTACGTCGTTCCAAATATTCAATCCGAAATCAATCGTGGACAAACAGTGCTTGGTGCGGCAAGAACTTATTCATTGACTATTCCACTGAGCTCAGCAACGAACGTGTACGCAACAGCTAGTGACGGAGTAGCGGTTGTTACCTGGAACAATCCAGCGGACTTGAATTTCTCTGACACAGTCGTAACAGCACAGCCAGGTGGTCAAACATGCACCACCACCAACACAAACTGCACATTCAACAACCTCACAAATGGAACAAACTACACATTTTCTGTAGTGAGTCGGTCAATTAACGCTGGAGCTAACTCGGCCGCAGTAACTTCAAACTCAGTGACCCCAGCGGGAGCGCCTCAATCTCAATCCCAATCTCAATCAGTAACTTCAACAGGACTCGTTCAGACAGGAATGCAGTTTTTCCCACAATTGGAAGCTGCAGTACTTTTCCTCTTGGCTGGAATCGGATTGATTCTGTACCCAAAAATTGTGCGTAGCAGAAATTAGACTTCGTATATGACTGAACACGAACTACTTGAGCTGTGGAACAAAGCACGATTCCACATCGTTGTTTCACAATTTGCCCCCACCTTTTTGCTCATTGTCACCGTGGGTCTCATTACCCTCGGCTTAGCGACGGCGCCACTGTTCCTCACCCTCGCAACAGTCGGAATCTTGCTCGCTTCAGGAATTTTGGGGGCGCTTGCTCAGTACTCCAGCGCAACACAGGCGCAGGCTATCGCTGAAGATCTCGCTGCCGTGAAGAACCCTTCAGCAGCAACACGTCAGGCCATCGCCTTCTCAAAGTGGCTCAACGTTGTGCGCTTTGTGACGCCAACAATCTTCGTGCTGATTTTCTTACTGCTGACTGCAGTTTTGCTTGTGGGTTAGAACCCAAAGTCTCCGAAGTCACCAAACCCGGCGTCACCGAATCCGGCATCACCCATGCCGGGGTCTGCAAATCCACCGTCGGCAGAGATGGTCTCATTTCCACCAAAATCTGATCCAGCATCGCCTCCGGTGTCAGCACCTGCGGTGTCTGCTCCAATATCCATCGGCATGAAAGCAGTCATCAAGCTTGATGCGATGACATAACCGGCAACGCTTCCAAGTAGCGAGCTCGCAAACATGGTTCCAAATCCGGGAGCCCCTCCAGCTTGGCCAAGCGTGCGCTCCATTGTTCCTGGCTGGCGCATTTCAGAGCGTGTGGCTGACACTGCAAGAGCACGGGGCTCCTCGCTCAGGGGAGCTTCTCCAGCAGGAGCGTCTGCACTGAGCTGTGTGTAAAGCATGTGACGCTGCTCGGGGGTGAGCTTGCTAAAGGCTTCCTCATGCACCTGTTCTATTGCTTCAGGGGAAGCGGTGCGGAGCAGGTAGCGGTAACGCTCAACAGCTATCTCGTCTTCGTTGCGAGCAGCACTGGCCTGACGAACCTGCTGTGTGGTGCGACGATATTCTTCGTCCTGATTAGTTCCAAAGAGTTTGTCGAGAAATCCCATGGCTACAATCTATGGCTGGTTGCTGAAAGATTGCCGAAAGATTCTTAGGAGTGAGCTGGAGTCTCCTGGGGAGCCCGGGCATCTGCCATCGCGCGGATGATGAAACCGACCACAGCACCTGTAATGGCAATGGGAGCTATAGCCTCCCCAGCACCACCAATCAGCACTGCGGCAAGAAGTGCACTCGTTGCGGGCAGTTTCAGGAAGGCTGCTGAAGCCCCAGCAATTCCTGCAGCTGCAAAAGCGCTCACAGGTGAACCGGGGAAATGGAGGCTCACTAAAACTCCTACTGCAACGCCTAAGAATGTGATGGGGAAGATTGGTCCACCACGGAAACCAGAACCTAAGGTCAGCGAATAGATCGCTGTCTTGGCTAGCAGAACAAAGATCACAACAAACACTGAGCTCTCGGCAATCAGCCCGGACATTCCGCTGTTGCCACTAAAAAGCAGCTGGTTGAGCTCTATTCCAAAGAAGGTCTGGCCAACAAATACCAGCGCAATAATGATGGCAATCGAGATAAACAAAGTGGGAGCGAACTTCTTGTCAGAGAAGGCTTGAACACGACCACCCAGGGCACGGGTAGACAGTGCAATGAGACCGGCAATGACAGCCACCAACACAGCTCCGAGAAAATCACCAGGGTCGATTGTGGAATAGTCAGGAATTCCCTGCACGGCCAATGGGTGCACTTCAAAACCTTTGAATCTCCAGATTCCGGTTTGAACGATAAAGCTCGCAGCTAAAGCTGTCATCACTGGAAGGATCAGCGCGTAGGGGACTATTCCAATTGCAGCAAACTCCAAGATCATAAAGGCTGTAATAAAGGGGTTGCCGAAAACAGCACCAATTGCAGCAGCACCAGAGATGAACATTGCCGCCTTGCGTGTTTGTTCATCATGACTTCGCGTAGTCAACAGAGCAAGTATGGTTCCCAAGATAATCAGTGGAGCTTCTGGGCCAAGGGAAGCTCCAGCAATCAGGCTCACTAAAGCTGTGAGCAAAATAGCGGGGGCAAATTCACGCGGAGTATCAAAGTGGAATCCGGTCAAAGGTCCGGGACCTGCCTGCCCAGGCATTTTGCGAATCAACAGAATCAACACTGCAGAAACGAGCAGATAGATTCCCGCTAACCACCACGGGGTTTCCGTGAAACCCAGTGAGTGAGGAATAACTCCGTACAGTAGCTCTTGGCCAACTTCAACCAGCTTCAGAAAAAAGGTCGCACCCAAAGCTGCGATGACGCCGTATCTGAATGGATTGATCAGCAAAGCAAGTAGCTGTTTCCAAGGAGAAGTCTTCATCCCTTTATTGTGGCGGGAAACTCGACGTCATGCTCCAGAAAACATAAAAGCCTCTGAATGAATCAGAGGCTTCCAGTGGTGGCTCCGACGGGCGTCGATCCCGTGACCTCACGATTTTCGGTCGTGCGGGGGACGATTCTGATGAATGAGTTTCAGCCACAAACCCATATATTGCTTATTTCTATGGTGCTAATCGTTGACTTAAGTCGGGTTTGTTCTGAGGGTTTAGTGGCATTTACAATTCGGTTTCAAACATGAATTGCTATAGCGCGGCTTCTACTCCAGCAATCACAAATTTCTCTAAAGCAGCTGCTTCTGCGATGAAAGGCTTACCCGAATCGATTCGCTCTGCAGCTGAGGCAATTGCAGCAAAAATCAGGCTGACCTGAGAAGAGGGGTCTTCGATCCCCAACTCTTTTAGTGGCGAAATCAGGCTAGTCATAAAGTAGCCGTGCATTGCCATCAGTTCGCCGCGTTGATCTTCACGCAGATTTTTGACGGAGATCTCTCTGACGACTCGGTGTTCTTTGCTTGCCATGTGTGCCAGGGAGTAGTGAATCCACAAACGAACTTGTTCCATTGGTTCTTGTTCGGCAGAAACAATACGGTCAATCTCATTGCTGAGATCTGCCATGTCGTTGATGAGTAGTTCACCAAGAATGTTTTCTCGGGAAGAGAAGTATTGATAAATCGCGGGGCGTGACAATCCAGTTACGTGGGCGATTCTCGCCATGGAAATTCCCTCGATTCCTGAAGCATCGAGCAACTCGAGAGAAGCCAACAAGATTGCTTCTCTGCGGGTATCTGCAATCTGGGAAACCATGATGGTTAATCCTATAAGCGTGCGGTAATACCGCTTTCAGTAATTTCTCAGCTTGAGCGCAGTTTCACCTGTTGCGCAGCGACTGACGCTGCCTTGGCAATCTTGTCCACGTCGTCATCTGTCAAAGCACCGGAGACAAACCACGCCTCAAATGCAGACGGAGGTACCGAAATTCCCTGTTCAAGAAGCGAATGGAAGAACACCGCAAATGCCGAAGTGTCCTGCTTTTTTGCATCATCAAAGTTACTGACGTTTTGAGAAGTGAAGAAGAAGGAAAAGAGGTTTCCCGCCTGCTGAAAACTGTGTTCGACATCTGCTGCGGTTAAGGCATTGGAGATAGCGGAACCCACTTCAAGAGATCTGGAATCAAGTGCCAAATAAAGCTCAGAGTCACACAGTTCCAGCGTTGCGAGACCCGCAGTGGTGGCAATAGGGTTACCGCTCAGTGTGCCTGCTTGGTAAACAGATCCGCTTGGGGCGAGAAGCTCCATGACGGCAGCAGAGCCACCAACGGCAGCCAAAGGCATACCTCCGCCAATGACCTTCCCGAAGGTAAACAGGTCGGGAGTCCAGTCCTCTTCAGAACCAAACTTTCCCCACCATCCACCTTGAGAAATGCGGAAGCCCGTCATAACCTCATCCAGGATGAACAGCGCACCGTGCTTCTTCGTAATGTCTGAGAGGAACTTGTTGAAACCTGGCAGCGGTGGAACAACACCCATATTCGCGGGGGTTGCTTCAGTGATCACTGCGGCAATCTCAGAACCTCGCTCGGCAAAGAGCTGCGTCACAGCGTCCACGTCGTTGAAGGGAACAACAACGGTGTCCTGAGTTTGACCGGGTGTTACACCTGGCGAGTTGGGCAATCCAAGGGTTGCAATTCCGGAGCCTGACTGAACTAGAAGGGAATCACTGTGCCCGTGGTAGCAACCCGCAAACTTCACGATCAGGTTGCGGCTAGTTGCAGCACGAGCGAGTCGAACTGCTGTCATTACAGCTTCTGTTCCAGAGGAAACAAAACGCACGCGTTCACACGTAGGAACACGAGCTGCAATTTCTTCAGCAAGCAATACTTCGCCCGGTCCTGGTGCACCGAATGAGAATGATTTCTCCATTGCTGACTTCACCCGGCTCACAACATGAGGATGTGCATGTCCCACAATCATGGGACCCCACGAACCCACAAGGTCCACGTATTCGTTGCCGTCAACATCCCAGATCTTTGAGCCTTCGCCTTTAACGAAGTAGCGAGGAGTGCCACCTACCGACTGGAAGGCGCGAACGGGTGAACTCACACCGCCAGGAATGATGCGCTTGGCGCGGTTATGCCATTGAAGTGATGTCTCAAGAGTGGTCATGATTGCTCTTTCAGTTTTTGGGCAAATTCAAGAGCCCAGTAGGTGCAGATAATGTTTGCTCCCGCTCGTTTGAGGGCATAGAGCAGTTCGAAAATGGTTGCCTCGCGCGGGATTACGCCTTGGGCTGCTGCCGTTTCCACCATGGAATACTCGCCCGAAACCACATAGGCGGCCACTGGCTTGGAAGATAGTTGCGCTGCCTGGGTGAGCACGTCCATATATGCGAGCGCAGGTTTCACCATCACCATGTCTGCGCCCTCTTCGAGGTCCAGGAGAATCTCTTCTGCGCCCTCTTTGGTCCGGCGGAAATCTTGTTGATAGGTTTTGCGGTCGCCCGAGAGTTGTGATTCCACGGCATTGCGGAAGGGGCCATAAAAGTTCGAGGCATACTTCGCCGCGTAGGCAAGGATTCCGGTGTTTACAAACCCGCGAGCATCCAGCCCGGCACGAATGGCTGCGACCTGTCCGTCCATCATTCCGCTGGTCCCAAGAAGATCAGCTCCTGCGTCTGCAAGGGCTGATGCCATCGCTACGTAGTGCTCCAGTGTGGCATCATTATCGACAGCACCTGAGGAGTCTAATACTCCACAATGGCCATGATCGGTGAACTCATCCAGACACAGATCCGCCACTAGAACCAGTGCGTCTCCCACATGCTCACGTGCTGCTCTAGTCACTCGAGACATTATTCCCTCGGATAGGCATGCCTGACTTCCTGTCTCATCTCTGTGCTCTGGAACAGCAAAGAACATGACAGAAACGATTCCGGCAGCAATCGCGTCATCGAGGATGTGAAGGAAGGATTCTTCCGTGTGCTGAAGCACTCCAGGCATGCCTGGGATTTCACGAGGTTCAGTAATCCCCTCTTTCACGAAGACGGGGAGCATGAGATTCTTTGGACTTAATGTGACATCTGCAACGAGCTCACGCATCGCTGGGGTTGTCCGGAGTCGTCGGGGACGATTAATCATGAGCCGTGTGCTTTCAGATATTCGGAGATGGTTAGGGCAACAGTTTCAGGGCTTGGATCTGCTGAAACCGCAGAAACGTTCAGTTTGAGCATCCCCGCTTGGGCAGCAGTTGTGAGACCGGCGCAAAAGACGGGGATATCGACAACGCCGTTGAAATTAACAAAAGCTCTAACGGCACTTGGGGAGCGAAGAAGGATACCTGAAATCTGACCTTCAGCAATCTGCTTCACAGATGAGGGGAAATGCGACACAGTTTCCGTCGAATAAATCACTTCTTCAACAAGATCAAAACCGTGCGACTGCAACGTTCGAGAGAGGGACTTCATGGCTATGGAACTTGAGGGGATGACGACAGGGCACGGTTCTGTCTCTGCGATCACCGTGGCTAATGAGTGGGAGTCTGCCTCGGATGCGCGAAGCACATTCACCGCCCCCACGTCACGCAGTTGCTGTTCTGTTTGAGCGCCGATGGCAGCGAATTTAAGGTCAGGCTGCGACTGAATAATCTGTTCGAGCGCACCTGGGCCGAGTTCTGCCTGGAAAAAGGACAACGCATTAGTTGACGTAGCGACGAGCCATTTGTTTCCTGGCGCAATCAAGGCTTCGCGCAGTCGTGCGATGCCCACTGGGTTATCCACCTTGGTAATGCTCAGATAGGGGTCGACAATGCTCTCAACGCCATACGCGTCAAGTGCTGCCCGATCGACATCATTTCTGTTTGCACGGATGAGGAGAATGCTCACTTCCACGCCACCCTCTCTGCGATAGGGCTTGCCTTCAAACGGGAAGCAATTTCTAGACCTAACTCACTTGCCCGGAGGCACTCATCAAGTCCGAGCTCAGCGCTGAGCTCAACCCGCTGGGACTCTCCCGTGCTTTCTACAGAGAGCTCCGCACGAAGAGTGAAGGTTCCCTGATCCAAGGAAGCCCATGCACCAATCGCTGTGGCACAACCAGCGTCCAGGCCGACTAAAACGTGGCGTTCCGCCGAGACAAGTAGTCGGGTCTCCTCATCATTGAGAACAGCAAGGAGCTCTCTGGTCTCTGAATCTTCCGAGCGGCATTCAATAGACAAAGCGCCCTGTCCCGCTGCCGGGATGAAGTCCGTGTTGTCAAAGATTTCACACACCACATCTGCCCGCCCAATACGCTTAAGACCTGCCATTGCGAGCAGAGTGGCATCGAACTCGCCCCGCTCAACTTTGGCAATTCTGGTATCGATATTTCCACGGATGGACATCACGGTGAGATCGGGGCGCAGCTGGCGAATACGTGCCGTACGGCGTGGTGAAGACGTTCCGATGACTGCCCCTGCAGGGAGTTGCATGAGGGGGATATTTCCTCGACTAACAAATCCATCTCGCGAATCTTCGCGGAGAGGAATACAAGCTGTGTCGATTCCTGGAAAGGGTTGGGCGGGGAGGTCTTTCAACGAATGCACAATGAAGTCGACCTCATGCGAGAGGAGTGCATCGCGTAAAGCTGAGACGAACAGACCCGGAGTCTTTGCTTGATTGAGCGGTTCGGTACTGATATCGCCCTGCGTCTGGATCAGTACTTCCTCAATCTGAAGATCGGGATGTTTCAGGCATAGCAGGGAGGTAAAGAGTCGGGTCTGGGTGAGAGCCAGAAGACTTCCTCGCGTGCCCACACGTAATTTAGTCACGCTCATTCACCTCGATGTTGAACAGGAGTCGAACAGCATTGATGTAGTCGTCGTGATTGCCATCAACAGCGAGCTCTTTGGCCTTTACTGAGGGCGCATGCAAGATTGCATTTGTGACCTTGCGCAGGGACTTCTGCACTTCCTCGGCAGCTGAATTCCCGGACTTTCGTCTCACGCTTTCAATCTCTTCATCAACCCAGAGGCCGATGTGTGAGCGGAGAGCGGCAACGACAGGATCAATGCTCCGAGACGCCATACTATTTTCAAAATTAGTCACAGCAGTATGAATGATTTCTCGTGCAGTGATGACAGAATCAATGTGTTCTTGAGGAGCCCGATGTTTGATCTGCTCAAGATCAATCACACTCGTATGCTCAAGTTGAGACACTTCGGGCGCGACATCTTTCGATAGTGATACATCGATGAGGACTAAATCCGGCTTGCCAGATCGGTGGGCGAGTACTTCCTGTGCAAGGGCTACGTCAACGGCATACCCAGTTGCGCCACTTGCGCTAATGATGAGATCTACCTCTGCCATGACCTGGACAAGTTGGTCTTTGCGCACGGGAGTAGTTTCATGGTTTTCTGAAAACTTCTCTGCCCGTCCCGCACGTGAATACACAAAGATGTTGTCAACGCCGAGTCGATGAATTGCCGCAGTAACTACTCTGGAATAAGCACCGGTTCCAATGAGGAGAACGGACTTCCCGGCAATTCCACCCAGCTCTTCTGAAGCGATTTCTAGCGCCGTCATGATGACCGAACGTCCCGAAGCGCCGAGACCAGTTTCTGTCATCACGGCCTTGGCGACAGATGCTGCGTTTTGGAACAAATGGTTCAAGTTTTTGGAGACAAAGCCACGCTGATGCGCTTGTGTGAGTGAGCGTTTTACTTGGCCCGAAATTTCTTCTTCGCCCACAATCATGGACTCAAGTCCTGATGCCACAGAAAACAAGTGCTGGGCAACACTATTGCCATAGAGGACCTTCAACATTGAGGTCACCACGTCAGTAGGAACTCCTAAAGCTTTTGCGACGACAGATGTGACGTAATCCATAGAGTCGTGAAAAGACTCAGCTTCGAAATAGATCTCAAAACGGTTACAGGTCGCCAACACGACGACCCCTTCAAGAACAGAATCGCTCGGACTCAAGGCATTTAGTACCTCTGCCGATGCTGATTCAAACTTCTCGAGATCAGTTAACGGGGTGTCGTGGAAGTCAGTTCCTAAATAGACGAGTGCCACAAAGCTCAAGATAACAACAGGCCTTCTGACACCGTGTCAGCTTTTCTGATCGCACCGCTCTAGAGAATAAGCCTGTGATACTTCCTGCCGAACATCCTCTGAACACCGGCAAGACCAGTGCGTCTCTCTTGGTGCTGAACATGCGCGGTCACCGCACTTGTCCGTTGCCAGTGTGGTTCATGCGGCAAGCAGGGCGTTCACTTCCTGAATATCGGAAGTTGCGCGAAGGCATTGCGATGCTAGACAGTTGCCTCACTCCTGAGCTTGTCGTTGAGATCACCATGCAGCCGGTTCGCCGCCACGGTGTGGATGCTGCTATCTTCTTCTCTGACATTGTGATCCCCCTCAAACTTGCAGGACTCGATGTTGACATCAAGCCAGGAGTTGGGCCTGTGTTGGAACATCCGGTGCGCACCCAAGAAGCCGCCGACGCGTTGCACCACATCGATGCCGACGCCTTTGCTCCCATCACCACCGCTGTTGACATGCTCGTGAAGGAACTGGGTTCAACCCCCCTGATCGGGTTTGGTGGCGCTCCCTTCACCCTCGCCTCCTATCTCATCGAAGGTGGCCCATCGAAAGACCTTCCTCATTCCAGAGAGATGATGCGAAACCAGCCTGAGCTGTGGGCACAGATTTTGAACTGGTGTGCTGACATCACGGCACAGTTCATTTCTGCCCAGGTCGTTGCAGGTGCGAGTGCACTCCAAGTATTTGATAGCTGGGCAGGACGTTTGAGCCCAGAAGAATACGAAACGTTTGCCAAGCCCTATTCAGAACGATTGTTTTCACAGCTTGCACTTCTCGTTGACAAGGATGGAGTTCCGGTTCCGCGCGTTCACTTTGGCGTAGGGACAGAGCCTCTCTTGGAATCCATGCATGGAGTTGGTGCAACCGTGATGGGTATTGATTCGCAGACTGATCTTGCTCGAGCATCTGCCCTCTTCCACGACAAGGTCCCTCTCCAAGGCAACATCTCTACAGAACTGTTGACAGCAAACTGGGAGACGTTGGCAGAACACATAGATGCAGTTATCGCCTCAGGTGCCAATGCTCCAGGTCATGTGGTCAATCTGGGCCATGGTGTTCCTCCTGAAACAGATCCAGACGTGCTCACCCGAATTACTGAATACATCCACCGCACAACAACATGATTCAAGCAGATCGGGTCGTCATTGGTGCCGGGATTTCCGGCTTGCTAGCAGCGCTTCGGGCGACTTCCCGTGGCGAAACGGTTGTAGTTCTCGAGAAAGAAGCGCACGCAGGTGGACTGATTGCCCCCGTCACTATTGGCGAGATTGATATCGATGCTGGCGCTGAAGCGTTTTCAACCGCCGGGGAGAGCTTCCTGCAGCTGCTGAAAGAATTGGGTTTGAACGATCACATCGTTTCCCCCCAGCGAACCGATGCGCGCATCGTTGCCTCCCCGACGCTTCGATATCCGATTCCGCATGGTGTTTTAGGGATCCCGAGTTCACTTGATGACCCCGAGCTCGCTTCCATCATTTCTCCTCAGGGACTGGAAGAAGCTCGCCGCTTAGATTCTCAACCAGTGGGTGAGCTCCAAGGTATGAGCGTGGCGGAATTGGTTGACACACGTCTCGGTTCTGAGTTTGTCGACAAGCTGGTCGAACCTCTGTTTAGCGGGGTTCACGGTTCCTCAGCGCAAACGCTGTCTGCCGAATCCACCATACCCGCACTTCTGCGAGCGATGAGTGAAACAGGTTCTCTGTGTTCAGCAGCACGACAGATTCGTGCCGCCCAGCCGCGGCCTGGAGCCGCTGTGGCAAGTCTTGATGGCGGCATGTTTACTCTCGTCGCTGAGCTCTATCGCCTTTTGCTGAGCAAGAAAGTTTGGTTCTCTTTCAACAGCGACGTCACCAGTGTCCAGCAGGAGAATGACCAGTGGTGCTGTAAAACGAGTAACGGAACCTTCGTCAGCACCCAAATGACTATTGCGACCGGAATCAGCACGGCTGCATACGTCCTCGCCTCCTGGGACAGTCAAGAAGTAGTTGCTGAACTTGCAACACCGGAGACTCATTCCGTCGATGTTGCACTAGTGATTTTGTTGGTCGAATCGACCCAACTGGACTCCTTCCCCCTCGGTAGTGGAGCGCTCATTACGGAGAGCAGTGGCGTGACAGCCAAGGCATCAACTCATGTGAATGCCAAGTGGGAATGGGTAGACAATGCTCTGCCAGAGCATCACCATCTCATTCGCCTGAGTTACGGCAGAGATGGAATTCTTCCCGAGGGCGATCTCATTGCACTTGCTCACGATGACCTTCCCCGCCTCTACCAAATTGATGACGCGACTATTCACAGCGCAACAATTCACCATTGGCCCGGTTCGCTCTATCAAGCAAGTACTGCCGCCAAGGCAAAACAAGAGCAACTTCTTATCACTGCACAAAAACTCGAAGTCGAACTGTGTGGCTCCTACATTTCCGGGAACGGACTACTTGGCATTACTCGTGATCACTACCAAAGGATGACCCCGTGACAGAAACTAAATTCGACACCATCAACGACACCATTCGCTACACCAACTGGACCGCATATCGCATGACGAGTCCCGTCGGTCTGCCTGACGATGCGCAAGAAGAGTTCACCGAATGGGTTGCGAGCTTGGCTGCCCGCGACATCACCCTGCGTGGAACATACGACATTCGAGGGTTCCGTGGCGATACTGCATTGCTGTTATGGATTCATGCCAGCTCTGCAGAAGAAGTTCAGGATGCTCTCAAAGAGTTCTCCCGCCTTGAATTCGGCAAACACTTTGAATCCACCTGGTCTGGAATGGGACTTCATCGCCCTGCAGAGTTCAATCGGACTCACGTGCCCGGCTTCATGTTGGGCAAGGAAGCAAAGAGGTGGCTGTGCATGTATCCCTTCGTGCGCTCTTACGACTGGTACCTCATTCCTGAAGAGGAGCGTCGGGAGATGCTCGTCGAACATGGTGTTGCTGGTCACAAGTATGAAGGCATTACTTCCAGCACGGTGGCGTCTTTTGCTCTTGGCGATTACGAGTGGCTGTTGGCTCTTGAATCTGAAGACCTCCACGAAATTGTCGACATGATGCGCGACCTCCGGTACACCAAAGCCCGTATGCATGTCCGTGAAGAAGTCCCTTTCTTCACTGGCCGCAAAGTTGAACTCTCTCAGATTGCAGGTACTTTCTCATGACTTATGATGCAATACTCCTCACCTCTTTTGGAGGACCTGAAGGTCCAGACGAAGTGATGCCTTTTCTCGAGCGCGTTACTGCCGGACGTGGTGTTCCGCGAGAAAGGTTGGAAGAGGTCTCGCACCACTACCTCGCTCTGGGGGGTGTCAGCCCCATTAACGAACAAAACCGTGCTCTCCTTGCCGCAATGAAGGAGAGGTTCCCTGAACGTGGAATAGATATCCCGATCTATTGGGGTAATCGCAACAGTGCACCGTTCTTTGCTGATGTCGTCAAGGAAATGTATGACAACGGCCATCGTCGTGTTCTTGCGTGGGTGACGAGCGCTTACTCCTCCTACTCAGGGTGCAGACAATATCGAGAGAACCTCTATCAAGCCCTGACGGACAATGACCTCGTCGGCAAAATGGTCATAGACAAAGTTCGTCACTACTTTGATCACCCAGGTTTCCTCCAGCCTGTTATTGGAGACCTTGAGGACAAACTCCAAGCAATGGTCAAGAACGGCCTAGATTTTTCAGAAATCGACGTCATGTTTGCCACCCATTCCATCCCAGATGCCATGGGTGAAACGAGTGGACCACCAGCTTTGCGAGAAACCTTTGAAAAGCCAGGCGGTGCCTATGCAGCGCAACATCTTGCTGCTGCTGAAATAGTGATGGATAAAGTCCACTCTGACCTAGGAATTTCTCCGGTCTCATGGCAGCTCGTCTATCAATCTCGCAGTGGCTCTCCACAGGTACCTTGGCTCGAACCTGACGTAAACGACGCCATTCGGGATATTCACGCATCGGGAAAGAAAGGTGTCATCGTTGTTCCTATCGGTTTCGTGAGCGACCACGTTGAAGTAATTTGGGATCTCGACAACGAAGCACAGGAAACTGCTTTAGAGCTTGGGATGGACTTTGCTCGTGTCACTACTCCTGGGAGTAGCCTCGCTTTTACGGATGGCATCGCGGATCTCATTTTGGAACGGATCAACGAAGCTACGCCTCAAGCACTCTCACCTCTGGGACCTTGGCCAAGCCAATGTGCGGTGGGGTGTTGCCCTAATTTGAGACGTGAACTCAAAGTCATAGCCGAGGCCAGCGCAGAATAAGCAGGAAGCTCTGAAATCTGCTAATGATACATCCGACAGAAAATCTAAAACCCCCGCTCAAGCGGGGTTTGGTGGTGGCTCCGACGGGCGTCGATCCCGTGACCTCACGATTTTCAGTCGTGCGCTCTACCAACTGAGCTACAGAGCCCTAAGCAATAGTGCCGCTTAGATGAAAAACCCTTCCGAAGAAGGGCATCCGCGACCCTGACGGGACTTGAACCCGCGACCTCCGCCGTGACAGGGCGGCGCGCTAACCAACTGCGCTACAGGGCCTTACTTGGTAACTAGTTTCAGTCTATATCCTGGTGACCCCAACGGGATTCGAACCCGTGTTGCCGCCGTGAAAGGGCGGAGTCCTAGGCCGCTAAACGATGGGGCCGGGAAGCAGACTGAAAGCAGCTACCGAGAGTCAAGCATAGGGAATATTTGTGCGCTGCGCCAATCGAACTATCCACAGCTTCGGAGAGCCTTCCCAGCTTTCTCCAAGTTCGCTTGTTACTGTCGAAAAGACCGTGCCTATAAACGAGTGGAGAAAGCATGCCTCGCATGAGTGAAACGCGCGCAGCGTCACTTCGTTCGTTGCGTGTTCTTCCCATCCTGCTGCTAACAGCAGTGCTTGCAGTTGTTGCTCTCGTGGTGGGTAATTCTCTTGCCCAACCTGCTTATGCCGTGGACTATCCGTCCTGGCAGGACGTTCAAAACGCGAAGGCAAACGAGGCAGCAAAGAACGCACAGGTCCAAAAGATTCAAGGTTTGATAGCTGGTCTGCAAGCAGAAGTTGAGGCAACTCAAGCGGAAGCTGAAAAGAAGGGTGCTGAGTATCAGATTGCTCAGCAGAAGTTTGACGAGGCCGACATTCTGGCTCAGAACCTTACCGCTCAAGCACAAGCTAGTGCCGAGAAAGCAAAGAATGCTTCTACCCAGGCGGGACGTCTTGCTGCACAGCTCTATCGCTCAGGTGGTAGTGATCTGAGCATTAACTTGCTGATGCAAAAGACGGCTGATGGAAGTGACAAGCTTCTGCAGAAGCTGGGCAGCATGAGCAAGATGGTCGAACGCTCCAACGCGATCTATGCGCAAGCACAGACTGCAAAGAACGAAGCAGAGTCACTGTCTAAGCAGGCAGAGGTTGCTAAGACTGCACGTGAAGAGCTTCGAGTCCAGGCAGAGACAGCCATGAACGAAGCTATTGCTGCGAACGAGGCTGCCAACGCAAAACTTGCGGAAAGCGAACAGCAGTCAGCAATTCTTGAAGCACAGCTTGCCGCTCTTAAAGACACAACAGCTCAGACCGTTGCTGGTTACCAGGCCGGTGTTGAGGAACGTAAGCGTCAAGAAGAGGAAGCACGACGCCAGGCAGCTGCAGCTGCTGCCGCAGCTCTTGCTGCACAAGGCGTGACAATCTCTGATGCAGGGTGGGCTCACCCCGCACCTGGATATGGCGTAACGAGTGACTACGGCTGGCGTTCTATGGGTGACTTCCACCTCGGAACCGATATTGGGTCACGCTGTGGCTCCCCCCTTTATGCAGCATCAAGTGGAACCGTAACCTATGCCGGTTGGCAGGGTTCTTACGGAAACTTGATTCGTATCAACCACGGGGGCGGAGTTTCTACTGGCTATGCTCACATCAGCCCTGGCGGCATCATGGTGAGTGTCGGTCAATGGGTTTCTGTCGGTCAGCAAATTGCGACAACAGGTACTACCGGTAACTCCACCGGTTGCCACCTCCACTACGAAGTCCGTCTCAACGGATCAACCACCAACCCTCGCGCATTCATGGCAGACCGTGGAGTTGGTTTCTAAACCACAACAGAGTTAACGACTGATGCCCCGCTCGCCAGAGCGGGGCATCAGTATTTTTGCGAAGTACTTAGTGGCCTTCTGCCTTGAGGCGAGCAAAACCGTCAACAACGATTTGCTCTGCTTCGGCAGCGTTGCCCCAACCCTCAACGTTGACAAACTTGCCAGGCTCGAGGTCCTTGTAACGCTTGAAGAAGTGGTCGATTTCGTTCTTGGTCTGCTCAGGAACGTCAGAGATGTCCTGGATGTGTGCCCAGCGAGGGTCCTTAGCTGGAACACAGATGACCTTGGCATCTGATCCAGCTTCGTCGCTCATGTTGAGTACACCAACGGGACGAACGCTGACACCAACGCCAGGGAAGACAGGGTACTCAAGCAGAACCAGTGCGTCTACGGGGTCACCGTCGAGTCCGAGAGTGTTCTCGAAGAATCCGTAATCTGTGGGGTAGACGAAGGTGGTGAACAAAACGCGGTCGAGGTACACACGACCTGTTTCGTGGTCTACCTCATATTTGTTGCGACTTCCCTTAGGGATTTCAATAATGACATCGTACGCGGCCACGAGGGCTCCTTCACGGTTGGGATGAATACCTAATAACGTTACTTGATAATGACTCAACGACCTCGACTCACGCCAGCTGTGGCTGACGTTCGTCGTGCCGTTCGAACGAACCTCGCAGATGTGGAACACGGCAGTGTCGTTCTCGTCGCGCTTAGTGGCGGACCCGATTCTCTTGCTCTAGCGGCCGGGCTTGGCTTTGAAGCCCCGAAATTAGGCCTTCGTGCTGGTGCCGTCATTGTGGATCACGGTTTGCAGGACGGTTCTGCCGAGGTTGCTGCGCGTGCTGCAGCACAAGCTGAAGCACTTGGCTTGGACCCGGTCATTATCCGTTCAGTGAAAGTCGAGCCACAGTCAGGACCTGAGGCTGATGCCCGCACTGCACGCTATGCCGCATTGGAGGCAGTTTCCGAAGAAATAGGTGCTGTGGCTGTTCTGCTAGGCCACACACTCGATGATCAAGCAGAGACTGTTTTGCTCGGGCTCACTCGTGGTTCGGGCGCAACAAGTCTTGCCGGAATGAGCGAGATTAATGGAATCTATCGCCGACCGCTGCTGGGTATTCGTCGTACCGACACGGTTGCCGCGTGTGCTGACCAGCAATTAACCCCCTGGAATGATCCTCACAATGAGGACAGTGCCTACACGCGGGTTCGTATTCGCACTGAGATTATGCCGCTGCTCGAAGACAAGCTCGGACCAGGTGTTGCAGAGGCTCTCGCTCGCACCGCTGAACAACTGCGACAGGATGCCATGGTGTTAGACGCACTCACTGTAGAAATTATGCCGACTGTTCTCCTACCCGCGCTGGGAGAGCCTGCTGATAGCAGGCGCGCTGTGTTGGAGATTTCTCAATTGGAAGCATTGCCCGCGGCCATTCTTAATCGGGTTATCCGGCGCAGTGCACTTGAGGTTTTTTCGGTCAGTTTGAGTGCAGCACACACCACTTCCATTACCAGACTCATTACGCACTGGCATGGACAGGGTGAAGCACACGTTCCCGGTATTAGAGTTGAGCGACAAGGTACTCAACTCGTTATGAGTTCCACCTCGTCCCCGCCCACCGAGTCTTCAGCTCACCAGCACTAAAGGATCGCACGCATGGAGTTGCGCGACGTCGAATCAGACATCACCGAAATCCTCTTCACAGAGGAGCAAATTCAAAACCGCCTCGCTGAGCTTGCTCGCGAGATTGAGCGTGATTACGAGGGCAAAGACGTTCTCATCATTGCCGTTCTCAAGGGCGCTGTGATGGTGCTCAGTGATTTGGTGCGCGAGCTGAAGTTCCACGCACACATCGACTTCATGGCTGTCTCCTCCTATGGTTCCAGCACGAAGTCTTCTGGTGTTGTTCGCATTGTGAAAGACCTCGATGCTGAAATCGCTGGTCGTCACGTGCTGATCGTGGAAGACATCATTGACTCTGGTCTGACCTTGAACTGGTTGATGGGAAACCTCGAGTCTCGTGGTCCTGCCTCGATTGAGGTCGTGGCAATGTTCCGCAAGCCAGAAGCCATCAAAGAACCTGTTGACGTGAAATATGTAGGCTTTGATATTCCTCCTGCCTTCGTTATTGGCTATGGCTTGGACTACAGCGAGGACTACCGCAATGTTCGTGGTTTGGCAGTTCTGGCTCCCCACGTATATGGCGGAGAAGACCCCCACGCCTAAGAATTCATGGGCGGATGTGATTCCGCCCTCGGCAAACACCCAGCGGGCATAGCGTTCCGCCCGATACCCTGAGAAGACCATGAAACTGAAGAACCTTCTGCGCGGTCCCCTGCTGTACATCGTTGTTGCCGTTGTTGCGGTCTGGGTTGGCTCCTCGCTGATCTCCATGACCGGATTCCAATCGGTGAGCACCGATGACGGCTTGACCTTCCTCAAAGACAACAAGGTTGCCAGCGCTACCATCGTTGACATTGAGCAGCGTGTAGATCTCAAGCTCAAAGAAGCTGATGAGAAATACGGCACGGACGTGCAGTTCTTCTATGTTGCCCCTCGTGGTGTTCAGGTTGTCGATGAGGTTAACGCGTCCGACCTGACCGATGGCTTCAACGATGAGGTTCCCAAAGAGAACTGGTTCCTCAGCATGCTGGGTATTCTGTTGCCCGTCATCTTGATCGGTGCCTTCTTCTGGTTCATGCTCTCCTCCATGCAAGGTGGAGGCCGCGGTGTGATGCAGTTTGGTAAGTCACGCGCCAAGATGGTCACCAAGGAAACCCCCACCGTCACCTTTGCTGACGTAGCTGGTGCCAACGAGGCCGTGGAAGAACTGGCAGAAATTGTCGACTTCCTCAAAGAGCCAGAACGCTTCCTTGCCGTTGGAGCTCGCATCCCGAAGGGTGTGCTCCTCTATGGCCCTCCCGGAACGGGTAAAACCCTCCTCGCACGTGCTGTCGCTGGTGAAGCGGGCGTTCCCTTCTTCTCTATTTCTGGTTCCGACTTCGTTGAAATGTTTGTTGGTGTGGGTGCCAGCCGTGTTCGTGACCTTTTCGAACAGGCCAAGCAAAACGCCCCCGCGATTATTTTCATCGATGAAATCGATGCCGTAGGCCGACACCGTGGTGCCGGTATGGGTGGTGGCCACGACGAGCGTGAGCAGACCCTCAACCAGATGCTGGTCGAGATGGACGGATTCGACGTCAAGGCCAACGTGATCTTGATTGCCGCCACCAACCGTCCGGACATTCTTGACCCTGCTCTTCTGCGTCCTGGCCGTTTCGACCGCCAGATTGGTGTGGACGCTCCAGATCTTGAAGGCCGCAAGAAAATCTTGGAAGTTCACGCCAAGGGCAAGCCCATGGCGAAGAACGTTGACCTCGAAGTTGTCGCACGCAAGACTCCAGGTTTCACCGGTGCTGACCTCGCGAACGTCTTGAACGAAGCGGCACTGTTGACTGCCCGTTCCAACGCACAGCTGATCGACAACCGTGCACTGGATGAATCCATTGACCGCGTGATCGCCGGGCCTCAGCGTCGCAGCCGTGTGATGAAGGATCAAGAAAAGCTCATCACTGCTTATCACGAGGGTGGTCACGCTCTGGCAGCTGCTGCAATGAACTTCTCTGACCCCGTGACCAAGGTGACTATCCTTCCTCGTGGTCGCGCACTCGGATACACCATGGTGCTTCCGCTGGAAGATAAGTACTCCGTCACACGTAACGAACTACTTGACCAGCTCACCTATGCCATGGGTGGCCGCGTTGCTGAAGAAATCGTTTTCCACGACCCCACCACCGGTGCATCGAATGACATTGAGAAGGCAACCAACATTGCTCGCAAGATGGTCACCGAATATGGCATGAGCGCAACTGTTGGTTCAGTCAAGCTCGGTGGCGCATCCGGTGAGATGTTCCTCGGTCGCGACATGGGTCACCAGCGAGACTACTCCGAGGTCATGGCAGAGCACGTGGATAAAGAAATCCGTGCTCTCATCGAGAACGCTCACACTGAAGCGTGGAAGGTTCTGAACTCGAACCGTAAAGTTCTGGACCGCCTCGCTACCGAACTTCTTGAGAAGGAAACTCTCGATCACAACCAGCTCGAGGAAATCTTTAAGGATGTGAAGAAGCTTCCTCTGCGCAAGCAGTGGCTTTCGAGCAATGAGCGTCCAGTTTCGAAGCTTCCACCTGTGAAGGTTCCAGCAAAGAAGGCAGAACCAGCTGCGAAGGCAGCTAAGCCTGCCGCCAAGCCAGCTGCCAAGAAGGCTCCTGCCAAGGCAGCAGCTAAGCCTGCTGCGCGCGCACCCAAGAAGCCAAGCACCAAGGCATAATCATGGCTATCGACCGGGCACGTATTGAAGCTGCCGTCGTCGAGCTCCTGCACGCCATCGGCGAGGACCCGACGAAGGAGGGTTTTTCTACGACCCCGGAAAGGGTTGCTCAGGCTTACTCAGAATTCTTTGCTGGCGTGGGAGAAGACCCTCTGGTGCATCTTGCCGAGAGTGTGCCTGTTGACCAACTCTCCGATGCCGTGGTGGTCACGAATATCACCGTTAGGTCGATGTGTGAACATCACCTTCTGCCCTTCTTAGGTGTTGCTCACTTGGCCTATCTGCCCGGCGACCGGGTTGTCGGGTTGGGGAAGCTTCCTCGCGTGGTGAACACTCTTGCCGCACGTCCGCAGATGCAGGAAAGCCTTACCGAACAGATTGCTGACACTCTCGTGGAAGGCTTAGACCCCCGCGGGGTCGTAGTGGTAGTTGAAGCCAAGCACCAGTGTGTGGGAGCACGCGGTGTTGAACAAACAGACAGCCGGACCATCACCATCGCCTCTCGAGGGGAATTGACCGACCCTGTTGCACGTGCTGAAATTATGACGCTGATTGGTACGTCAACCGCAGGACACGAGCATGGCTGAGCACCGCACCCTCATCATGGGGATTCTCAACGTCACTGAAGACTCATTTAGTGACGGCGGAAAATTCCTCAACACCGAAGCCGCCATCAAGCACGGCATCGCCATGATGGAACAAGGCGCGGACATCATCGACATCGGTGGAGAATCAACCAGGCCCGGTGCGCAACGCGTCACCGTGGAAGAAGAACAACTTCGCGTACTGCCGGTGGTGGGAGCGCTGGTGCGCTCTGGCGCCATCGTCAGCATCGACACTATGAACGCCGCCACGGCACTGCTCGCGGTTGAGCACGGGGCAACCTATGTCAACGATGTCTCAGGTGGTCTCGCAGATTTCTTTATGCCCAAGATGGTCGCGCAGTCCGACGCTATGTATATCGCCAGTCACTGGCGTGGCCACTCCGTGGACATGGACAACAAAGCTCTCTATAAAGATGCTCCCACGGACATCACCCGTGAACTGAGCGACCGAGTCGAGGCACTCCTTGAAGAAGGCATCAAACCTGAGAAGCTCATTCTGGATCCTGGCTTAGGTTTTGCAAAAAACTCTGAACACAATTGGCAGATGCTCGGTCGTCTGGATGAGCTCAAAGCACTGGGTTATCCATTGTTGATCGGTGCCTCTCGCAAACGTTTCCTTGCCGCTTTGCTTCCTGAAGACGCCACGATGGAAGATCGTGACTCTGCCAGTGTTGCCGTGAGTGTTTTGGCAGCACAGGCTGGTGCCTGGGGTGTTCGAGTTCATGACGTGGCACGCACATATGGGGCGCTGCGCGTATTGGAATCCTGGAATAAGGGTGCCCGTGGCTAAGGATCGCATCACACTTACCGGTTTACGCGTCCACGCCAACCACGGCGTCTTCGACTTCGAACGCGAACAAGGTCAGCCCTTCATCGTTGATGTCACCGCATGGCTTGACCTCTCACCAGCCGCACTCTCAGATGACCTTGCGCAAACAGTGCACTATGGCGAACTGGCAGAAGAAGTGGTGGCAGCAGTCGCCAGCGAACCAGTAGACCTCATCGAAACAGTCGCAGAACGGGTCGCTCAGGTCGTGCTCGCACATAAGCCAGTTGACCGCGTTGAGGTCACCGTGCACAAACCCGAAGCACCCATCAGCGTCCCCTTTGCCGATGTTGCCGTGACGATAGAGCGCACACGCTAATGGATGCTCAACGCAGAAATGCCGTCATCGCTTTTGGCTCCAACTTGGGCGATCGTGCACAGACAATCCGTGACGCAGCCCGGGAAGTAGGCGACCTGGGCGGAACAGTGTTGTTGTCGATGTCGCCGCTGTATCAATCAGCTGCCATCAAACCTGAGGGTGTCGATCTGGATGCGCCTGAGTATCTCAACGCTGTCGCGTTAATCAACACGGATCTTCCTCCGCAGGATCTGTTGACCGAGCTTGCCGGAATTGAACAAGACCACGGCCGTGAGCGTCACGAACGCTGGGGTGATCGCACCCTCGATCTCGATATTGTGTGGATGGATGGCGTGGAGATGACCACTGAGCATCTCACCATTCCTCACCCTCGCGCACTAGAACGTTCCTTTGTTGTCGTTCCCTGGTGTGATGTTCAACCAGATGCCACAGTAGAACCAGTTGGAGCACTTGCTCCCTTGGCAGATCAACTGCGTCACGAACTTCAACGATGGGAGGCCACAGCATGAAACGCACTGGGCCCGCTCCATTGATTGGGTTGTTCCTCATCGGAACAGTTGCGGCATACCTTCTTGAGCTAATTGTCCAATCACGTGGCGGGTTTATCTATATTCCGCCCATTACGGTTGCCTTTACTCTCTTTGCCGTCGCTATCTGTGTTGTGCTACTGGCTATTCCTATTCGCCGCCGCGTGACAGGAAAACGCAAAGAGCCTGTTGATCCTCTTTACGCTGCCCGGGTTGTCGCTTTGGCAAAGGCAAGCAGTTACGCAGGGGCATTGCTGCTTGGTCTTGGTGCTGGAGTTCTCCTGTATTTATTTGGGCGCCCCATTTCTCCAACCGGCTTCATGCTCGCTAATGCGCTAGCCCAAGTTACTTCCGCTGCTCTACTTATCGCCGCTGGTTTGATTGCCGAATGGTTATGTGTTTTGCCTCCAGAAGATAAAGACGAGGAGACGGTCGGTGAACCAGCAGCGTGATGGACGCCTGGGCGTTGGCATCATCGGTGCTGGAAACGTCGGGCCGATTCTGGGTGCTGCGCTAGCAGGAGCTGGCCATGCTCTTGTCGGGATCTCCGCAATTTCTGAGCAAAGCAAAGAGCGCGCAGCCGCACTACTTCCACAGGTACCCGTCTTGGATGTCACTCAGATTGTTGAGCGCAGCGAACTCGTTCTCATTGCTGTTCCTGATGAGGAACTTCCAGGCTTGATTACCGGCCTTGCCACTGCGGGAGCATGGCAGCCAGGACAGATCGTGCTGCACACCTCGGCGAAGTATGGGGTTGATGTTCTCCTCCCTGCTCAACAAGCAGGAGTAATTCCGCTGGCATTGCATCCGGCAATGGCGTTCACGGGAACCAGCATGGATATTTCCCGACTGAGTGAAAGCTACATTGCCGTGACAGCACCAACACCGGTTTTGCCGATTGGTCAAGCGCTCGCCGTGGAGATGGGTGGCGAACCTATTGTTATTGCCGAGAACCAGCGACCTGCCTATGCCGAGGCCATTGCAACGGCCTCACAGTTTTCACTAGCCATAGTGGAGCAGGCAACCGGATTACTGGCAGAGATGGGCATCGAGAATCCGGGACGCATTGTTGCGCCCTTGATTCGATCCACCGTGGACAACGCCCTCGGTCAGGCAGGAGATGCGTCACGTTTGGGCTTTACTGGAATCGACGATCTCGTATGAGCACACCCGTCGTTCTTCACACCGCGGCCGAGTTAGCAGAACTGAGAGCACGGCTGGCCGCAGATGGTAAGACCCTGGCACTCGTGCCAACTATGGGTGCTCTCCACCGAGGACATTTGGCACTGGTATCACGGGCCCGTGAATTAGCAGATGTGGTGGTGGTTTCCATCTTTGTGAACCCACTGCAGTTTGGTGCTGGGGAAGATTTTGATCGGTATCCGCGCACCCTCGATTCAGATGTTGCTGCGCTAGCCGAAGTAGCAGACTATGTCTTTGCTCCTGATGCAAATGAGGTTTATCCAGATCGACTTGGGGGACAAGCAGTTCCTGCACAGCACGCAGGACCAGTAGGTGATCTGTTTGAAGGGGCAAGCAGACCAGGCCATTTCGATGGTGTGCTGACGGTGGTTGCCAGACTCTTTGATCTCGTGAAGCCAGATGTTGCTGTGTTTGGGCAAAAGGATGCCCAGCAAGTGTTCTTAGTACGTCAGCTCATTTCAGAAAAGAAGCTGCCCATCACCTTTGAGGTGGTTCCCACTGTCCGTGAAGAAGACGGCGTTGCCCTCTCCAGCCGCAACCGTTATCTCAGTGAGGAAGAGCGCGCGGCGGCAGCAGCGCTGCCGCACGCTCTTCTTGCTGCTTCTCATGCAGCACTGCATGAAGGCCTACAGGGTACTCGGGAAGCAGGCATCCGAGCATTCGAGCAGTACCCGCTGGTTAGACTTGAGTATCTCGACCTTGTCGATCCCACCACTTTCTTGCCTGCTGCAGATGACCATCAGGGGCCAGTCACTGTGGTGGTGGCCGCGAAGGTGGGAAATACACGCCTGATTGATACCGAAAACATCGAAAGACTCCACGCATGAGTGAGAACACCGCACCTGAGCCCGAACTGACAGAAGCCGAAGTCAGCGAGCAGAAGGCCGTTCGTCTCACAAAGCGCGAGCGCTTAAACGAACTAGGTATCGGGGCATACCCCGTGACCGTTCCTGTCACCGACAGCATTAGCTCTGTTCGTGAACGCTTTGATGGTCTTGAAGCAGACGCCACCACCGGTGTGACCGTGGGCGTAGCTGGTCGTATTGTTCACCTGCGCAACACTGGCAAGCTGTGCTTTGCCAGTTTGCAGTCAGGTGATGGCAGTCGCATCCAGGCAATGGTTTCTCTGGCAGAAGTCGGCGACGAACAGCTTGAACTTTGGAAAGACCTCGTTGATTTAGGTGACCTCATCTTTGTCAGCGGTGAAGTGATCTCCTCACGCCGCGGTGAACTCTCGATCATGGTCTCCGATTGGAAGATGGCTTCTAAGGCTGTTCTTCCTTTGCCGAACATGCACAATGAGCTCAACGAGGAAACTCGTGTTCGTGCCCGCTACCTTGACCTCATCGTGCGTGAACAAGCACGCAAGACTGTTTTCGCTCGCGCGAAGACCATGGCCTCACTGCGTGAGACCTTCACTTCACTCGACTTCGTTGAGGTTGAAACTCCCATGCTGCAGGTCATGCACGGTGGTGCATCAGCTCGCCCCTTCGTGACCCACTCCAATGCCTTCGATATGGAGCTGTTCTTGCGCATCGCTCCCGAGCTGTATCTGAAGCGTGCACTGGTTGGTGGCATCGAACGTGTCTATGAGATCAACCGCAACTTCCGTAACGAGGGTGCTGACAGCACACACTCACCCGAGTTTGCGATGCTCGAAGCCTATGAGGCATACGGGGACTACAACTCGATTGCAGACCTCACTCAAAAGCTCATACAGGATGCTGCTCTGGCTGTTGCCGGAAGCCACGTGGTCACCTGGGCTGATGGCACCGAGTTTGATCTCGGTGGCCAGTGGGACCGCATCAGCATGTACCACTCACTCAGCGAAGCTTCCGGTGTAGAAATCACTCCTGAAACCTCGGTTGCCGAATTGCAAAAACTGGCAGATAAAGAAGGCGTCGACGTTCACCTGGCTAACCATGGCAAGCTCGTGGAAGAACTGTGGGAGCACTTTGTCAAAGATGGCCTCAGCCGTCCGACCTTCGTCATGGACTTCCCCGTCGAAACAAGCCCGCTCGTGAAGGAGCATCGCTCGATTCCTGGAGTGGTGGAGAAGTGGGATCTCTATGTTCGCGGCTTTGAACTAGCGACCGGTTATTCCGAGCTCAATGACCCTGTCATCCAGCGAGAGCGTTTTGTGCAGCAAGCTGCACTGAGCGCCAAGGGTGATGTTGAAGCAATGCGCTTGGACGAAGATTTCCTCAAAGCTCTCGAGCACGCCATGCCACCTGCCGGCGGCATGGGTATGGGTATGGACCGCCTTCTCATGGCCATCACTGGTCTGGGCATCAGGGAAACCATCCTGTTCCCACTCGTGAAGTAATCAGGTCACACCGGTAGTCTGACAAGCATGGATAACTTCTGGATTAATGCCCTGTGGTCAATCACACCCACTGTCATTCTGGGGCTTTTGTTCTGGTTGATTATTCGGTCAATTTTGCGTTCGGACCGAACCGAACGTGAAACTTATGCGCGGCTTGAGGCGGAAGAGCGCGCCAAGCGTGGTCTCTCTGCGGATGATCAATCGGGGGCCCAACAATGACACAAGGTGATGTGAACTTCTGGATCACCATTGTCCTGTTCCTGATTGACTTCGCTATCCGCGTTGCCGCCATCATCATCGTTCCGCGCAACCGTCGTCCATCCTCTGCTTTGGGCTGGTTGCTCGCCATCTTCTTCATCCCGTTCATCGGTGTGATCTTGTTCCTGCTGATTGGTAGCCCACGACTGGGACGCAAGCGTCGTCGTCGCCAGGCAGAAATCAACCAGTTCATCATGGATGCCACCGAGGGAATGGCAACGGTCAAACACGACAAGTCGTGGCCGGCCTGGTTGGATTCCATCGTTCAGATGAATCGCAATTTGGGCGCCATGCCCATGATCGGTGGAAACAACGCACAGATGCAGATCGATTACGAGAAAAACTTTCTCGATATGGCAGCTGACATCGACAAAGCGAAAAAATATGTTCACGTCGAGTTCTATATCTTGGCGGCTGACTCCACAACAGAACCACTATTCCAAGCGATGGAGCGTGCTGTTCAGCGTGGCGTCAAGGTACGTGTGCTCTTTGACCACATAGCTGGAAAGCGCACCGTCGGTTATAAAGAAACCAAGAAGCGTCTGACTGCTATCGGTGCCGAATGGCACCTCATGCTTCCTTTCCTCCCTCTTGAAGGAAAGTACGAGCGTCCAGATCTGCGCAACCACCGCAAGCTCTTGATCATCGACTCGAAGATCGGCTGGATGGGTTCACAAAACCTCATTGACTCCAGTTACCTCAAGAAGTCCAACATCAAGCGTGGACTGCACTGGAAAGATGCCATGGTTCGCCTGGAAGGACCCATTGTTGCTGGTCTGAACGCCATCTTCATTACTGACTGGTATTCCGAGACAGACATTCTGCTCACACGTGAGGCAGCACCACTGACAACCACGTCCAAGAAGAATGCCCTCGATTGCCAGATCGTTCCCTCAGGACCAGGCTTTGCTTCCGAGAACAACCTGCGGATGTTCTTAGCGTTAATGTATTCAGCACAAGAAAAGATCATCATTACTTCGCCCTACTTCGTTCCCGATGAGTCGTTGATGTATGCCATCACCTCGGCATGCCAGCGTGGTGTTCGTGTGGAACTGTTTGTCTCCGAAATTGGAGATCAGGCGTTGGTGTATCACGCACAGCGTTCCTACTACGAAGCACTGCTTCGTGCCGGTGTTGTTATTTGGCTCTACAAAGCACCCACCATCTTGCACTCCAAGCACATGTCTATCGATGACGAGGTCGCAGTCATCGGATCTTCCAACATGGACATGCGATCCTTTTCCCTCAACCTTGAGGTCTCCCTCATGGTCAAGGGCGCTTCTTTCGTCAAGCAGATGCGCGAGGTTGAAGATGCTTACCGTGAAGACTCTCGTGCGCTCACCCTGGATGAGTGGATGAAGCAGCCTCTGCGCTCAACTGTTCTTGATGGTTTAGCCCGCTTGACGTCTTCACTTCAGTAAAGAAAGTTTTCTCTATGGCATACGAAGCTGCACCTTCTCGCTACGACATCATGAACTACCGCAGAAGCGGTAAATGGGGTTTGAAGCTTCCTGAGATTTCCTTAGGCCTCTGGCACAACTTCGGTGACGAAGGATCTCTCAAGAACCAAAAGCAGATTCTGCGTCGTGCTTTTGACTTGGGCGTGACCCATTTTGATCTCGCAAACAACTACGGCGTTCCTGCCGGCTCTGCCGAGAGCCACTTCGGTGAAGTGCTGGCTTCAGATTTCAAGCCCTATCGCGACGAGATGGTCATCTCGTCCAAAGCCGGATATTTCATGTGGGATGGTCCCTATGGCGAGTGGGGAACTCGGAAGTACCTGATCTCTTCTCTTGATCAGAGCCTGACCCGTATGGGGCTGGACTATGTCGATATCTTCTACTCCCACCGCCCAGACCCCAACACCCCCATTGAAGAAACCATGGGCGCACTGGCTTCGATCGTGCAGCAGGGCAAGGCACTGTATGTTGGAATCTCCTCCTACACGCCAGCGCAAACCATGGCAGCGAGGAAGGAACTGGATCGACTCGGAGTTCCTCTGCTGATTCATCAGCCTCGCTACTCGATGTTTGATCGCACCATCGAACGCTCAGGCCTGCTTTACACCCTTGACGAGATCGGTGCCGGGTGCATCGTTTTCTCGCCACTAGCTCAGGGCCTTCTCACCGATCGTTACCTTGGTGGGGTTCCCAAAGACTCCCGTGCTGCTGTGGGTGAACACCTCAAAGCGTCCACAATCACCGACACCTATCTCGAGCGCGTCCGTGGTCTGGCGGCTATCGCCGAGGCCCGCGGCCAGACGCTCGCTCAGATGGCACTGTTATGGACACTGCGTAACCCTGGGGTCACCTCAGCTTTGATTGGTGCTTCTTCGGTGAAGCAACTCGAAGACAATATCGCAGCTATTCACGGGCCAGAGTTTGAGCCAGAAGAACTCGACGCGATTGATGAATTTGCGGTGCACGGCACCGAATCAGGTAAGTAAAACTAGGCGGAGTTTTTACTCACCAATATCGGCGGGAGTTCCCCCGGTCATGCGAACCAGTTCGCTAAAAGTGGTTTGGTAGACATAGGCCGGGTGACCTCCTGCAGACCAGATGGTGTCGTACTGGGCTAGGTCGTTGTCCACCAGAGTGGGAAGTTCGGTGGCAAGGCCCACGGGTGAGACTCCACCAATGACATAGCCAGTGGCAGCACGAACGTCATCGGCGTTGGCCTTCGTAATCTTCTTTCCACCAAACGCAGCAGAGACTTTGTCGGTGTCCACGCGGTGTCCACCAGAACTCATTACGAGAACGGGTTCGCCATCGGCGAGGAAAACGAGCGAGTTCGCTATCTGGCCCCTCGTAATTCCGAGGCCTTCAGCTGCGGCTTGGGCGGTGTGGGCATTGTCATCGAGGCGAACAACATCACCTTCCGCGCCGTGCTCTTTCAGAGCTCCGCGGAAACGTTCGACAGATTCAGGGTGTTGGATTTCGGTCATGGTTAGTGTTCGTGATTTACAGCGTCACTGATCTGAAGTGCCATTCGCCCGTGGGTAAACGCACCACCTGCACGCAGTGCTGCAGCAATCCACGCTGCTTCGGCAATCTCAGCATCCGTTGCTCCTGCCTTCACGGCGCCCTTGGTGTGAGCATCGATGCAGAAAGAGCACTGTGTGGTGAAGGCCACACTGAGTGCCATGAGCTCGCGGAATTTGAGCGGGATAGCGCGGCCCTCTTCAGCGAAGACCGCATTGTCGAAAGCCAGGAAAGCTTCCATGATGTCGGGGGTTTCTTTTTTATACACTCGACCGAATTTGCGGTTCTCGGTTCCGTCGTAGAGATCACTCATGGCCTGGGCAACTTTCGTGGTCGAAGGTGAACGTGAGGCATTTCTGGGGCAGGAATTACGGGGCCCTCGTATGCGACGGTACCAAATACTCCGTCAGGATTGGAGCCCTCAACAACATCGCTTTGCCACTGCTGACGCATCTGAACGATTTCTTCATGGCTGCGGCCAATGAAGTTCCACCACATCACGAGCTCTTCTTCGAACGGCTCGCCACCGATCATTAACATTCGAGAGGGAACATCACCGGTGGCGATGGTAATGCTGCTGTGGCCAGGCTCAACATAGGCGAGCTCATCTTTGAGGGCCTGCTCATCGTTGACGGTGAGCTCACCCGAATCAATGAGGAAACCGTGCTCATAGCTGTGGTCAACGGGGATGGTGATGGTGGTGTTTTCAGGAATCAAGATTTCAGCAGCAACAAGACCAGTAAACGTAGTGGCTGTGGAGGTGGCGGCCACTCCATCGCCTGTGAGACTTCCCACAAACACAGTGAATTGGGCTGGACCAATAGTCATCCGGGGAGAGACGTGGTGCTCAAAGAAAGGAGCAATGAATCGGTGATCATCGGGAAGTGCAACCCACAACTGCACACCATGAAGTCGGGAGGTGGTGGAAGTCGAAACTTCTGAGTGAGAAATCCCCGCACCTGCAGTCATGAGGTTCACCTGACCAGGGCTAACCAACTGCCTACTTCCCACACTGTCGTGGTGCTCCACTTCACCCTCAAAAAGCCAGGTGACCGTTTGTAAGCCCGTGTGTGGGTGAGGGGCAACATGCATGCCACCACTGTGTTCAACAAGGTCTGGGCCAAAGTGATCAACAAAGCACCAGGCACCAATGGTGGTGCGGTGTCGGTTCGGTAAAGTTCTGCGCACCGTCATCGCTCGCAGGCCACCCAGGGGCACATCGCGAGGAGTCAGAATGCTCATACTTACAGACTACGTTTCGGGGTGGGTATTTATTCCGTGGCACCGGACGTTCCCCCTCCAGCGAACATCACCATTCCAGCTCACGCCGTGGGCGAACAGGGGCATCTTTAAGAGCAATACGGCGTTACTCTCAAAAGCAAGACCTGCACTGGATACGAACACCACAGTGCTGATGGGAGAGAAATGTTTGAGAGATTTACCGACCGCGCTCGCCGCGTCGTTGTCTTGGCGCAAGAAGAAGCCAAGATGCTCAATCACAACTACATCGGCACGGAGCACATCCTTCTAGGTCTCATCCACGAAGGCGAAGGTGTTGCAGCGAAGGCTCTCGAGTCCCTCAACATCTCCCTCGATGCCGTGCGTGAGCAGGTCCAAGACATTATTGGTCAAGGCCAGCAGCAGCCCACCGGCCACATCCCTTTCACTCCACGTGCGAAGAAAGTTCTCGAACTCTCGCTGCGTGAAGCATTGCAGCTTGGTCACAACTACATTGGCACCGAGCACATTCTCTTAGGTCTCATCCGTGAGGGTGAAGGTGTTGCTGCACAGGTTCTGGTCAAGCTCGGTGCTGACCTCAACCGTGTTCGTCAGCAGGTTATTCAGCTTCTCTCTGGCTTCCAGGGCAAGGAGCCTGTTGCTGCCGGAAACAAGGACGAAGCCGCTTCTGCTCAGGGTGGTTCTCAGGTTCTTGACCAGTTTGGTCGCAACCTCACCGCTGCAGCCCGTGAAGGAAAGCTTGACCCTGTTATCGGTCGTGAAAAAGAGATCGAACGCGTCATGCAGATTCTCTCTCGTCGCTCCAAGAACAACCCTGTTCTCATCGGTGAGCCCGGTGTTGGTAAGACTGCCGTTGTGGAAGGTCTTGCTCAGGCGATAGTCTCCGGCAATGTTCCTGAGACCCTCAAGGACAAGCAGCTCTACACACTCGACCTGGGCTCACTCATCGCTGGTTCGCGTTACCGCGGTGACTTTGAAGAGCGTCTCAAAAAGGTCACCAAAGAGATTCGCACCCGCGGAGACATCATCACCTTCATTGATGAGATTCACTCACTCGTCGGTGCTGGTGCTGCTGAAGGCGCCATCGATGCCGCCTCGATCCTCAAGCCACTGCTTGCTCGTGGTGAACTCCAGACCATTGGTGCGACAACTCTGGATGAGTACCGCAAGCACTTTGAGAAGGATGCAGCGCTGGAGCGCCGCTTCCAGCCCATCCAGGTTGCTGAGCCTTCCTTGCCTCACGCAATCAACATCTTGAAGGGTCTGCGCGACCGTTACGAAGCACACCACAAGGTCCAGATCACCGACGGTGCTATTGTCGCGGCTGCTAACCTTGCCGACCGTTACATCCAGGACCGCTTCCTTCCTGATAAGGCCATTGACCTCATCGACGAAGCAGGTGCTCGTCTGCGCCTATCCATCCTCTCCAACCCACCAGAGTTGCGTGAATTGGATGACCAGATTGCTCTGACCCGCAGCAAGAAGGAAGCAGCTATCGAAGATCAAGACTTCGAACGTGCTGCCGCACTGCGTGATGAAGAAAAGCAACTGCAAGCTGAGCGTGTTCGCCGCGAGGCTGAATGGCGCAAGGGTGACGCAGGCGGCCAGGGCATCGTGGACGAGGGCGTTATTGCTGAAGTTCTAGCCCAGGCAACCGGTATCCCCGTCTTCAAGCTCACCGAAGAAGAATCAGCCCGCCTGGTCTTCATGGAGAAGGCTCTTCACCAGCGTGTGATCGGTCAGGAGAAGGCCATCGCGGCTCTGTCCAAGACCATTCGACGCACCCGTGCAGGACTGAAGGACCCCAAGCGTCCTGCTGGTTCCTTCATCTTCGCGGGTCCTACCGGTGTGGGAAAGACTGAGCTTGCTAAAGCACTTGCTGAGTTCCTTTTCGATGACGAAGACGCCATGATTTCTCTCGACATGAGTGAATACGGTGAAAAGCACACCGTCTCACGTCTGTTTGGTGCTCCTCCTGGGTTCGTCGGATTCGAAGAGGGTGGTCAGCTCACCGAGAAGGTGCGCCGCAAGCCATTCAGTGTTGTTCTCTTCGATGAGATTGAGAAGGCACACCCTGACATCTTCAACTCTCTTCTTCAGATTCTGGAAGAGGGTCGTCTCACCGATGGTCAGGGTCGTGTTGTTGACTTCAAGAACACCGTCATCATCATGACCACCAACCTAGGAACCAAGGAAATCTCCGGTGGTCCTGTTGGTTTCCAGCTTGAAGGCGACGCTGTCAATGACTACGACCGCATGCGCGGCAAGGTCAACGAAGAGCTCAAGAAGCACTTCAAGCCTGAGTTCCTCAACCGTGTTGACGACATCATCGTGTTCCCTCAGTTGAGCAAGGAAGAGCTGGTTCAGATCGTGGATCTGTTCACCAAGCGTCTGAGCGACCGCATGATGGATCGCGACATGACCATCGAGCTCACTCAAGCTGCGAAGGACCGCCTCATCGAGGTCGGCTTCGACCCAGCCCTGGGTGCTCGTCCGTTGCGTCGTGCGATGCAGGCCGAGGTCGAAGACCGTCTCTCCGAGAAGATTCTCGAAGGCCAGCTCGCAGCTGGAGACCACGTTCACGTGGACTTCATCGGTGGCGAATTCGTATTCACCACCACTGCGCGTGAAGCTGTTGGTGTGTCCGTTGCCTCTCAGGCCAACGGTATTTCGGCTACACCTGAGATCGTCGCTGAGGGCGAGTAGTTCCTACTCGCCCTTCTCTCCCCAGGCAATGACTGCAGAGGGGAGAGCCGCTAAGAGGAACAAGGTTCCGACGATCAATCCCATGGTTTGTTCGTCACTGAGGAAGTCAATCCGTAATCCAAACGCAGTGCCGATGAAAATTAGTGTGAGTACCGCTGCCATGATCCGGTAGGCGTGCAAATAAGCGTTATCTCTCAGTTGCTGTTGGCGCTCATCAATGAGTTCGTCAGGTGCGTCCGCGATTTGGCGAATAGATGTTCTCAGCAAAAGGTAAACAGTCAACATCAGCACGCATGCACCTAGTGCAACGATGTCATTGATTTTGCCGTCGAAGTAGTCGGTTGCGATTGCAAATGCGTAGAAGGCCGATAGAAGAATCACGAGGGTTCGGCGTGCTCGTGTTGTCCGAAGGTAGTTGAATTTTGTGTCAGTGAGGGACTTTTTCATTTCTTTCTCGGTGACGCCCTCGACCCAATAGACCTTGTTCTCTTTAGACATGTGCTTCTCCAAATTGTTCTAGGGAAAATACAGCAGTTACTTCGTGTTCGAGAACACGGGAGATACGTAAAGCCAGGACCAAACTGGGGCTGTATTCGCCTCTCTCGAGGTAGCCAATTGTTTGGTAATGAACCCCCACCGCATCAGCGAGTTCCTGTCGCGACATGTTCTTCGCGGTCCGCAGCTCTTCAATGCGATTGAAGACGGGTTCCTCGGGATTACGACTCATATTTGTAGCATAAATGCTATGTAGCATTAATGCAACATTTTTGATTGGTAACCTGTCAACATGTCTTTAGAGTCCATTTCTGTGCGTCGTGCTCGCACGGCAGACGTGCCATGGATCTTGGATGTCACGAAACCGCTTGTGGACTCACGGGTTTTGTTGGGCAAAGACGCTGTCTCTATTTATGAGGCTGTTCAAGAATTCCGTATCGCTGAAGACAGCGACGGCAACCGCATCGGCTGTGGTGCTCTGCACGTGATGTGGCAGGACTTGGGTGAAGTTCGTACCCTCGCAGTGACCCCCGAATGGCTGGGCAAAGGCGTTGGTGCTGCCATTTTGGCCAGGCTTGTCGACGATGCCACCGAGTTGGGATTAGGTCGACTCTTTTGCCTCACCTTTGAGGTGGACTTTTTTACCCGCCACGGGTTTGTGGAAGTCTCCGACGCCATCATTGATCCTGAAACCTATGCTCAACTGGTGCTCTCGCACGATGAGGGTGTTGCCGAATTCCTGGATCTTGCCCGTGTAAAACCCAACACTCTGGGAAATACAAGGATGCTGCGCGTCCTGTAGGTAATTTAGGGGCATGAGCTCTCAGATGCCTGGACAACCTAGACGCGTCTCACCCGCGGTGTATCGTCGCCGCAGACTGGTCGCTCTTCTCGCACTCATTGCTGTCGTTACTGCGGTTGTGCTCATCATTGTTCGACCTGGACAGGCAACGCCAGAGCCCACACCTACCGCAACGGCGAAACCCACTCCGACTGTTGTTGCCTCCGAGACTCCAACCCCTAGCCCCACTCCCACCGTTGACGTGTCGTCTTATAAAGAGTGCGCTGTGAAGAACCTCGTGGTCACTCCAGTCACCGATGCGGTCGACTACCAAGCAGGTGTTCTGCCTAATCTGTCTTTGACGATTCAGAACACGGGAAGCACAGCCTGCTACTACAACGTGGGAACATCTGCACAGCAGCTCACCATTACTTCTGGTGCAGAAACCTACTGGGTTTCTACTGACTGCCAAACAGAAAAATCAGATACGGTCGCCATTTTGGAACCCGGTGTGGTCTACCCATCAGCTCCAGTTGCCTGGCCTCGTGAGCGCAGCGCACCCGACACCTGTGGCGGCGTGCGCGATCAGGTTCCTGCAGGTGGTGCTTCCTACTACCTCACTGCCAAAGTGGGCGAAGCAACCTCAAAGACCTCCAGCCAGTTCCTCCTGTACTAGTTCTTTTCTTTGAACGCCGAAGAGGCGTAAGCTCGAGCACGTGACAAGTCCTTGGCTTGCCGACCCCGACGTTGTGGTTTCCGGCACTATTCGCGCAGTCGTTCGCGACTCGTGGTCGCGCGCGGAACAAAGCCAACTTGATCCAGATCGGATGCTGTCTCCACTGCTGTTTGAAAGCAGTGAACTACATGACTATCGCGAAGCACACCCGCTGGCAGAAATGATGCCAGTTATTCGCAAGCTTCTCGTGCGCGATGCAGACAACGATTCAGGAATGCTTGTTGCGGTGGGGGATGCGATGGGGCGCCTGCTCTGGGTTGAAGGTGACCAGGGGCTTAAATCTCGTGCCGAGTCGATGATGTTTGTTGAAGGCTCAGACTGGAGTGAGTCCGTGGCGGGAACCTCGGCACCGGGAACAGCCCTCGCCTTAGACCATGCCATTCAGATTCGCCGGGATGAGCATTACAACCGACTGGTTCACGCCTGGAGTTGCACGGCAGTTCCTGTTCATGACCCTGAGACCAAAGCCATCATTGGTGTCATAGATATCACCGGGGGAGACCAAGCGGTGGATCGTCACACCATGCCCTTGGTGGAGGCAACTGCTCACGCTGTGGAGACAGAGCTCATGGTGAGCAGGCTGCGCAGTCGTGATGCCGCTTCCTCGCGGTCAGCTGCGAATTCCAAGTTTGTCCTGTTCAATAACTTGCCATCCTCAGTGAAGAACAAATCAGCCCGAGCCACCTTGCATATCCTCGGCCGTGACACCGCACTTCTCACCATTGGCGATCACTCCATTGAGCTCACTCAGCGTCATGCCGAGATCATGACCCTGCTGGCTTGGAATCGCTCAGGGTTATCTGCCGAACGGTTGTCGGAACTGTTATGGGGAGACCCTTATGCAACCTCACGCTTGCGCCCAGAAATGGTGCGTTTGCGCAAGCTCCTAGACAAGTTCCATCCAGGAATTGCGCCAGAGTCCAAGCCGTATCGTCTGCCCGAGCAGGTTGAGATAGATGCTCAGCACGTCGTGGCATTGCTCGATCGTGGAGCACACAGGGCAGCGTTGTCCGCGTTCCGCGGGACGCTGCTTCCGGACTCGGTCTCCCCGGGTATTGAAGACATCCGCACTGAAGTGTGTTCACACCTGCGGGAGTCACTACTGAGTGATGCCTCCGTGGATGTCCTGATGGACTATGCCAACTCCGAGCAAGGCTTAGAAGATCTGGATGTGTGGCATCAGGTGCTTAGAATGCTGCCGGCAAAATCTCCTAAGCGAGCACATGTGGTTGCTCACGTGGAGAACCTCGTCTTCCTGCAAGGGCAATAGCTCCCCTTCGCAACTTTCTGCAACCTTTCGGTCCCTAATGTTGGAATGCCATATCCGGCACTACGACAAAGACGTCGAAAGGTACATAAATGACTGTCTATGCAAACCCCGGCACACCTAATGCCGTCATCACGTTCAACCACAAATACGACAACTTCATTGGTGGCAAGTATGTTGCACCGTCGTCAGGTGAATACTTCGAGAACATCACGCCGGTAACCGGCCAGGTGTTCTGCGAGATCGCCCGCGGTAACGCCAAAGATGTTGACATGGCTGTTGCAGCCGGGTGGAAGGCCTTCGAAACCTGGGGCAAGACCAGTGCCACCGAACGTGCCATCATCCTGAACAAGATTGCTGACCGTATGGAAGCAAACCTGGAGCTCCTCGCTGTCGCAGAAACCTGGGACAACGGTAAGCCTGTTCGTGAAACCATGGCCGCAGATATTCCTCTGGCCATTGACCATTTCCGCTACTTCGCTGGTGCCATTCGTGCACAAGAAGGTGGCATCTCCGAACTAGACCACAACACTGTGGCCTACCACTTCCACGAGCCACTGGGTGTTGTTGGCCAGATCATTCCCTGGAACTTCCCCATCCTCATGGCTGTCTGGAAGCTTGCTCCAGCACTGGCTGCAGGTAACTGCATCGTGCTCAAGCCAGCTGAGCAGACCCCTGCATCAATCCACGTACTGCTGGATCTGATCAAGGACCTCATTCCAGATGGTGTGCTCAACATTGTTAACGGTTTCGGTATCGAAGCTGGTGCACCTCTTGCCTCTCACAACAACATTCGCAAGATTGCGTTCACTGGTGAAACCACCACTGGTCGCCTCATCATGCAATACGCAAGTGAGAACTTGATTCCTGTCACCCTCGAACTCGGTGGCAAGAGCCCCAACATCTTCTTCGAAGACGTTGCAGCTCAGAAGGACGCCTACTACGAGAAGGCTCAAGAAGGTTTCACCATGTTCGCCCTGAACCAGGGTGAAGTCTGCACCTGTCCTTCACGTGCACTTATCCAGGGCTCCATCTATGACGGATTCATGGCTGACGCACTGCCTCGTGTGGGCAAGATCATCCAGGGCAACCCTCTGGACACCAACACCATGATTGGTGCACAGGCATCCAACGACCAGCTGGAGAAGATCCTCAGCTACATCGACATTGGTAAGGCTGAAGGCGCCAAGGTTCTTATCGGTGGTGAACGTGCTGACCTCGGTGGTGAACTCTCCGGTGGCTACTACGTCCAGCCCACTGTCTTTGAAGGTAAGAACTCTATGCGTATCTTCCAAGAAGAAATCTTTGGCCCAGTGGTGTCTGTCACCTCCTTCAAGGACTACGACGACGCCATCAGCATCGCCAACGACACCCTCTATGGTCTTGGCGCAGGTGTGTGGAGCCGTACTGGCGACATCGCTTACCGTGCTGGCCGTGCCATTGAGGCCGGTCGTGTGTGGACCAACACCTACCACCAGTACCCTGCTCACGCTGCCTTCGGTGGCTACAAGCAGTCTGGTATCGGTCGCGAGAACCACAAGATGATGCTCGATCACTACCAGCAGACCAAGAACCTCTTGGTCTCCTACGCAGAAGGACCCATGGGCTTCTTCTAAATCGGCATTATCAAACAGGTAACAAACACAGGAGAATCATTACATGGACCTCACCAGAGTTGATTACACACCAGAAGCCGCTGAGCTTCTGCGCAAGATGACTCTCAAGCACGGTCCGTTGATGTTTCACCAGTCGGGGGGCTGCTGTGATGGCAGCTCCCCGATGTGTTACCCCGTCGGGATGTTTCGGGTCGGGGGATCCGACGTCCTGCTACAGAAGCTCGAGATTGACGGTTTGGAACCAATCGAGTTTTATATGTCGGCATCGCAATATGAGTATTGGAAATACACCCACCTCACCGTTGATGTGGTGAAGGGTCGAGGTAGCGGATTCTCTGTTGAAGCTCCCGAGGGAGTCCGTTTCATGATTCGCTCACGCATGCTGACAGACGAGGAGATCGAACACTTCGGCCTCCTCAAAGCCGAAGCTGTTTAGAACGCAGCATCGATTTCGCGCTCGCGGGCGTCCTTGGCTGTGTCAAAGGCTGCCTTGAGAGCTGAACGTAGCGTTCCCACATTGTGATCAATACGGGTACTAAATCCCAAGCGGGTCGCTTCGGCATCACGTTGCTTACCACCAGTGACAGGGCGGATTTCTCCGGCCAGAGAGATTTCACCAAACGCTGCCACAGTGTGAGCGATGGGCTTGTCATGGAATGCACTCGCCACAGCAATGGCAATGGCCAAGTCGGCACCAGGCTCATTCAGACGAACACCACCAACAGTTGAAACATAGACATCCTTGTCACTGAGTTTGAGTCCAGCGCGACGTTCGAGCACAGCAAGAAGCATTGCTACGCGTGAACTGTCTAACCCGTTGGTGACTCGGCGAGGATTGGGTGCACTGCTGGGAACCACCAGCGCCTGAATTTCCACAGGCAATGGCCGCTTACCTTCCAATGCAACCGTTGCACACGTTCCCGAAACAGCAACGGAAGACCTACTCAAGAACAAACCACTGGGGTCGGGGACTTCGGCAATACCGTCTCCGGTCATTTCGAAGCAGCCCACTTCGTCGGTGGGCCCAAAGCGGTTCTTCAGTGCGCGGACAAACCGCAAGGCGGTTTGTCGGTCGCCTTCGAAGTGGCAGACAACATCAACTAAGTGTTCGAGAAGTCTGGGTCCGGCAATAGTGCCGTCTTTGGTGACGTGACCAACCAAGAGGATAGGAAGGTTGCGTTCCTTTGCTACGCGAATGAGAACGCTGGCAACCTCGCGCACTTGACTGGGACCACCCGCAAGACCATCCACTGCAGAACTGGCTACAGTCTGCACAGAGTCAACTATGAGCAAGGCAGGTTGCACCGCATCAATTTGGCCAATGATGGTGGAGAGATCTGTCTCAGCTGCGAGATAGAGGTTCTCAGTTAGTGCGCCCGTGCGGGACGCACGCAAGCGCACTTGACTCACGGACTCTTCTGCGCTGACATAAAGAACCTTGATGCCGGTCTTGGCAGCGCGGGATGCCACCTCGAGAAGCAGCGTTGATTTACCCACACCGGGTTCACCAGAAAGCAGGATGGCAGCACCGGGAACAATTCCTCCGCCAAGTACACGGTCAAACTCGTTGATGCCGCTGGCCCAGTGAGTGAGTTCGCCATCGGCGGGAACTTCCGTGATAGGTCTGGCGGCATTGTCTTCGCTGACAAAAACCGGGGTCATCTTGACTTGGATGCCGGTCTTTGTTGACTCCTCAACGACGGTCCCCCACGCCTGGCATTCACCACAACGACCAACCCACTTAACTGTGTTCCAGCCACATTCAGTGCAGGTGTATCCAGGAGTTGCTTTGGCCATGCCGACAGCCTAGCTGTGGCGGCGGACAGTGGATTGGTGGCGTGCGCAAGCTGTGCGTAAACTCTTTACTACTGGTTCCGTGTCCGAGCGGCCGAAGGTGCAACTCTCGAAAAGTTGTGTACGTGAAAGCGTACCGTGGGTTCAAATCCCACCGGGACCGCCAGAAAAGCCCCCTCAATTTCATGCTCTATGAACTTCAGGGGGCTTTATCTTTTCTCGACCTCAGCGATTTATCTACTACGGTGCTGGGAACAAGAAGATGGGTGCCCACTGGGGGTGGTAGGCATAAATCAGAACTAGGAAGACAACAACATCAAAGAGTAAGTGCACGGTAATGACGTAGTAGACCGATTTACTCTTCTCAAAAATCCACGCTTGAATGAGCGCGAACGGAATAGTGAGCAGCGGCCCCCACGAGCGGTAACCAAGTTCCCACAGGAACGAAACAAAAACGATGGCTTGTAAACCATTAGCAACCCACAACGGGAAGTGTCGCCTCAAGAGCGCGAAGATAGTGCAGATGAAGAAGAGCTCATCCCAGATGCCAACAAAGCCAACGCCAACAAACAGTCGAGCAATTTCGGACGGCTCGGCGACTGCTGGCCAGTTGAGGTAACTTCCCGAGCCGATGAAATACACCGGCAGGATGAGCCATCCCAAAACGAGAACTAGTCCAAGCCAGATCCACTCCAGCCTGGTCCACGGTTGTCCTGGTCTACCTGGGAACGTAATCGCATGGTCTTTGAATACCCACCTACTCAGTGAGTAGGGAACAGCAACAGCCAGAACCAGCACTGTTCCCATCAGGGCGATATTGCCCCATTCAAGATTGGCCTTAAGAGAAATCTGTTCAATTCCCACCAAGGGAATGGCGATGAGCAAAAGGTCCCTGGCAAAGCACCATGAGATCGAGAACGCGAGAGCGAGTCCTGCAACAACGGTGAGGTATCCCCACGAGGTGTGGAATACAAAAAACAGCGGAGCAGAACTGACAACTAACAGCGCGGAGAGAAACATCCGAGCCTGAGTCCACTGAGTTGCGGGCAGGGTAAAACTGGGCGCACTGGCAGTCATGCCTCAAGAGTAAGTGACGATGGTTCGGAGTACTCTCAGCAAATTTCAAGCATTGAGTTTGAGTGCTCACGCGCTAGGGTGAAGTCACGACAGAGGGGCAATACATCATGCATAAAAAGCTGTTCTGGGTTTATCTCGTGCTCTCTATTGTGGGACTGATCACTGCCTGGATTTTCAATGGGATTGCTGTGATGAATCAGGAGGACTACCTCGGTGCCTGGTTTGGGTCTGCGGTTGACTGGGTACTTTCGGCCGATCTCACTATCGTTGCCATCGCGGTCGTGGTGTTCATGATCACCGAATCCCGACGTATCGGAATGAAACGAGTGTGGCTCTATATCCTGCTCTCAGGTGTGACCGCGATGGCTTTCACCTTCCCACTGTTCATGGCCATGCGTGAACGTCGACTGGGTGAACTTTCTTCAACTGCTCCTGCTCTAAAGAACTAGGCTGGCACCATGGAAAACGAAAACTCGGTCATGAGTGTGGGATCGAAGAACTCGGTGTTGAGTTTGTGGTCAACGAATTCGTTTATGTCCATTGGTTCTCGAGGCTCAGCTTTTTCCATCGGCTCGATTGGATCTTTCGGCAGCATTCTCTCCATTGGCTCATTTCTGAGCGTCCTGAGCATAATGTCGAGCCTCGCTTTTCTGGGTTTGATGGCTTCCAAGAAGCGCATGAAGCGTAAATAAGTTTCACTCTCATATTTCTCCACTGCTGAGGGGGTTTCCCCTCCCGGCGGGGAATTCACCATGTGCCATGTCGCGCAAAAATTGCGAGTTGACCATTCTTGAATTCAAGGTGATCTAACGGACGTGAGGCATGCCCGTGCAGTTATTTTCTCGCTCGAGAGTAACGAAAACTCGGCGTGCCCTCAGGCGGCTTCGCCGCCGTCAACTGGCCTCGGCAAGATTCTTACTCGTCACAATTTTGACTTTAGGAATCGTGGCCTCAGGCGCAAATACAGCTCAAGCTGTTGATGCAGTGACATTGAGTGTTTCTGCCACTAGTGTGGCCCCTGGTTCCACGGTTGATTTAACTGCATCCATGCCAGTTGTTTCGGCGGGCTCAACGACCCAGACCTTGACACAAACTATTGACCCAACAAAAGTCAAACTAACGAGCGTAAACGACATTACTTACCCTGCCGGATGGACTCTCTCGTTCTCCACTGATGGAACAACCTTTACGACAACAGCACCCACAACAACTAATGGCTGGGCTTCAGTCGTCGCTGTCAGAGCATCCGGTCCAATAAATTCAAATGGAGCGGATGGAAATGGCTACCAAATCGCAACCGGAACTGCTACTGGTTCTGCAGTAAGTCTGACCCCTGCGTCAATTCCCTCTTCTGGAGTCAGCGGCACGGATGGATACCAAGCATTCTTTGATGCAGGTCGCACACGTGTTTTCAATCTTTTTCACCACTCAGTTGGGGCCACTCTTGATTGCCACGTTATTGCAACTGGTTCAACATGTGTGGGATTTCCATTTAACTATGGTGGTTCAACTGAAGAGGCAGCACATGGTGTGGTTGTGGGGAACACGATTTGGGCAGCAAGCCTTTCCGGGTTCTATTGCATAGATATCTCTGCTGTTTTGGCCAACACAGGAAACACCGTTGGAGGAGGTTCGCCAGCTAGATGCTTTGGTGCAAGCGCGCTCGTCCCCGGAACCTCTAGCTTGCCCTTGGTTTACTTCACGGGAGCATCTCAACTTGGTCAAGCGGAGGAAACAAAACTTTATGCTCTCAGGACGAATGCTGTTTCGGGCGCACAGGTTTATTGCATTGATACTGCAACTCGCGCTCTTTGCTCGGTCCCAACTCTGGACACAATGATCAGCAAAGGCGCACAAGCTGATGGTGATGTTGAACTCATTGGGCAGAATTTGTACGTTTTTGTCTCAACCGACACGGGCCAAAACACTGTCAATTGCATCAATGTAGTATCTGGCAATCGCTGTGCTGGCTGGAATAGTAATTTTCTTGCTCAATCAAGCGGTGCCTATTGGAATCAAATGGGCAAATTTGCTCAGATTCCCAATGCTCAGGGAATTTTGAGAGGCATTTGCTACCTCCGCAATGAAACAAATATCACGTGGACTGATCAGCTATGGGCAGATCAACCTTGCTGGAACTTAGACGGTTCCACATTTACGCCGGGTTCCATTAATCTCCCGCGTCTTTCACCTGGAATTTTTCGAACCTACGGTAGCCCGGTTGTTTTGGGCTCGAGGCTATACATGAGCAACGGTAATACCGGAACTAATTTGGGTGAAATTTTATGTTACGACGCCGCAGCAAACAATGGCATGGGTGGCCGTTGCAACGGTGCGGCAAGTAACGCAGCATTCCTTCCACCCTCACTCGCGGAAAATTACACTGTCACCCCAGACCCACTTATTCAAGACTGCATTTGGGTTGCAAGACACACTGACCCGGTTCTCAAGACATTCAATATTTTGACTGGTCAAAGTGGCTGTTCTGCCCTTTCTCCCACAACAGCAACATTTGCAGGCAACGTCATTGTTCCTCGTATGTCATGTAGCAGTGGCTCACAACAGGTGCGGTCCTGGGTTTCATTCATGCTGAGTAGTGCAGGATCTGGATCATTCACTTCTGCAAAACTGACAATTAAGAATTCATCAAATACCGTCATCGCAGGCTGGGTGGATGTCCCACTTTCGCTCAATAGTCCCCTAGATTTGAGTTCATTGAGCACTGTAGATACAGGAACCACCCCAACATTTAGTGTTGCGTTTAACGGAATAACAGGTTCAATTACAACCGCAACGGCGGTCCTTAAAGCAGTGGGTGACGCACCAGAACTGTGTACCAGAGTCACAGCGGTGTATCCATGCCCAAGCGGTCTAGGCCCCATGTCTTCTTTACCAGACTTAGCTACAACTGTCGGAGCATTTGGAACTTCTGTGTTGGGCGGCGTGACGACGACGCTGACTTCTGCATCGCGGAACCTAACAGTGCAAGCACCGTCGTTAGGTTTTTGCACGACCTCAATTTCCGGCCGAGCAGGTGATGCTGGGGGAGGTACTTCAGGTACTGCCATACCGGGCGTGACGGTCACTTTGTTAGATTCCTCGGGAAACCCCATTCTCAGTAATGGAAGCCCTGTCACGACAACTACTGCAAGTGATGGCACTTACACTTTCGCCAACCTTTTACCTAACTCATACAGGGTGAGCTTCAACAGTCCTTCAGGAAAAACCCTTGTCAGCTCCACCACCTCATCCGGCGCTGCAGGAACTACCGTCGGTGCGAGCAGTAATCTGACTGCGATCTGTCCTGGTGGCGGAACCGGGACCACTCTTCAATCCAATTTCAGAACTATTTCGGGTTCTTCTGTTCTAGATAGAACTACTCCTACAAACCTTGTTCAAAACGGTGACTTCACAACGGCGAATACACCTGGGGATCACATGTATTTGTTTGGAACAGTTGGCGGGACAAGAACAGTCAACGGTGTGACCGCTCCAATTGGAACTATTCCGAACTGGACTATTACTGGTGGTGGAACAGATACTTACGCTTTTTGGTCGAAGAATCTTGATTATGCCCCCATTGCGAGTATTAGAACGACTACATCTGCAGGCAATAACCAAAATCTTGTGTACTTCGGCAATGAAGCCGGAGCATCGGTAACTCCTGCGGTTACTTACAACGCAGATGGCTGGTCTGCAGGAACGCACACCCTCACAACCTCCGGGCCAGCGTATGGAACAGGTTCCAATCCTCCTCAGCTAAGCCAAACAATCTCAACTGTTGCAGGAAAGACTTATCGCCTCCAGTTCTTGCAGGCATATGAAAACTATGGAAGTTTGGCTGGTATCGCTGCTTTGGATATTTCCGGATACTCCCGCAGCTATTTCAAGGTCCTTAAAGCTGTCACACGAAACACCATTGAGTTTGTTGCGACTTCATCATCAACAACCATTTCCTTCTTGAGCTGGGGGCACCTCCCTTCAGCTACCGAGCTAGCTCTTGATGATGTCATTGTCAACGAATGTGCGCCAGCACCATCGACTTTAAACTCACCGCTCGCGGCCACCGTCGTTGGTACGAATGCTGTCGTGAATGCGTTGTACTCGCTTCCAGCTGCTGCTGGTTCTGACCTTTCTTCTGGCGCCTGGGACTCCAATCAGACGATCAGCCCCTTAACTAATGACAATGCGTCATCGGGAGCAACACTGACTGCCTCCAGTGTGAAGGTGTGCACAACATCGACATCGACAGGGTCGTGCACGGGAACGACGTTGACCGTTCCAGGTGAAGGAACATATACGGCGAACGCCAACGGCACCGTCACCTTTGATCCGCTGCCTACGTTCTCGGGAACTGCAACCCCGGTTAAGTACGTCGTTTCTGATTCTGCATCGAATGTAGTTTCGTCAACGATTACTGCGTCTGTTTCCGCTCCTGCTCCTTCGTCAGCTTCGGCGGATTCGACCTCGGGGTTGAAGGGTGCAACTCAGACAGTCACCCCCCAGTCGAATGACACACCTGGTGCCGGTATTACGTTTGTGAATTCGTCGGTGAAGTTGTGCGCGGTGGGGATTTTGCCACCGAACTGTTCGGCTACGTCACTCACGAATGCTGCTGGTACGTATTCGGTGAACGCCACGACGGGCGTAATCACCTTCACACCTGATGCATCGTTTAGTGGTGTTGCTCCTGCGTTGACGTATCAGGTCTCGGATACGTCGGGTCAGACGGTGTCGTCGACCTATACGGCTACGGTGACCGGTGTCCCCACCACAGATAATGAATCCACCAGTGGTGCCTGGAACCAGCCACAGTCGGTGAGTTTGATTACCGGCGATGTTGCCGGTTATGGCACAACATTGACTTCTTCAAGTGTGAAGTTGTGTGGCCCAAGTGATACTGCACCGAACTGTTCCCAGACGTCGTTGACGGTTGCTGGTGTGGGAACGTATGTGGTGGATTCGACAGGTTCGGTTACGTTCACACCGCTTGCTTCCTTTACGGGCACTGCTGCTGCGGTGACGTATTCGGTGACGGATTCGTTGAACCAGAAAGCTACGGGAACGTATACGGCGGCGGTGACACCTCCTGCAGCTCCTGCTGCGTCTTCGGAGCAGAAGGCCGTGTTGCCTGGAGGTACGGTCTCTTTCACAGCGACGGTGTCAGGATCTTCTCCTCTGGCAACGGGTACTCAGCTGAAGACGGGCGCTTCTGGTGGTCCACAGTTTGTGTGTCCCGTTACTGGTGCCTCGTCCTGCTCTGCCACCTCGGTGGTTGTCACGGGTGAGGGCACGTGGACAATGAACCAAACCACAGGCGTTGCCACATTTATTGCCAGCAATTCGGCAACACCTGGCACGCTCACTGCGGTGACGTATCGGGTTACGGATGTGACAGGGCAGACAGCAATAGCAACGTTGACTCCTATTGTTCCTCCGGCACCAACTGCTGCTGCTGACGCTTCACGTGGTGCTGTGGATGCAACACAGTTCGTTGCCGTGTTGGGTAATGACGCTCCTGGTGCTGCTGTTGCCGGCCTCGTTGGTTCCACGGTGAAATTGTGTGATGTGAACCAGAGCGCTCCTAGCTGCACTCTCACGTCAAAGACGGTTGCAGGTGAGGGAACCTATACCGTTCTCGCGAATGGCGTGGTGAAGTTTGTTCCTGTTTCGGGCTATCACGGCACTGCTACGACCGTGAACTATCAAGTCCAAGATGCTCTTGGTCAAACAGCGAACTCCACTCTTCAAGTTGTTGTTGTTCCACCACCGTTCCCCCTGGCAACAATCGATACTGGCTCTGCTGCATATGGACAAACGGTCACGTTGAAGCCTCTTCTCAACGATGCGCCTGGAGTTGTTCCTTCCGGAGAAACAGCTCCTGCACCCAACATTGTTGCTGCTTCGTTGAGGTTGTGTGGTGCTGGTCAAAGTGCGCCTACGTGTTCTGCAACGAGCGTCACCACCGCGGATGGAACTTATGTTCTCAACGCCTCTACCGGTGAGGTGGTGTTCACTCCAGCCACTGGTTTCAGTGGCACGGTGACCTCTCCTGTGACCTATCAGGTCAGTAATGACTGGACGGGACTGTCGGGCCCTGGCACAGCTACTTCAGTGTTACTGCCGACAATCGCACCTCCTGGCTCACCTGTTGCGGTCGCCGATACGCGAGAGACTTCACCGATGACGCCGGTCACACTCTCTCCTGTTACTAATGATGTGAATGGAACAGGAACGCTTGTTCCCGCCAGCCTCAGGCTGTGTTCTTCAAGTGAGATTGCACCTGCTTGCACACAAACCACAGTGACAGTCAACGAAGGTGTGTTCACGGTGAATACGTCCACCGGTGACGTGACGTTCACTCCTAATAGTTCGTTCGACGCAACTCATCCCGCGCAGGTCGCCTATGCAATCCAGGACTCGTTGAACTTGTGGACCCATGCCACCATCACGATTACTGATCCTCCTCTTGCGCCGTTGTCACAAGTTGCAAACCTTGCACAAACAGGCATGAACTTCTTTGGAGGGCCCGGACCATTTAGCGTTCTGGTTTCCCTCGTAGCTGGAGTTACTCTCGTTGCGTATGCAAAGTATTCACGACTCAAGCCTGGAACTCACATGCTCAAGATTGAATACTCTGACTCATATGTCAAACTCATGGACACCTTGGCGGGAACTGCTGTTCCTGCCACAAGAGAACCCGACGTTTACGAGGACAAGGACGTTCCACAAACCTATCGATACGTTGACGGCAGACCAGACTGATTTGCGATAAGTGCTCTCCATAGACAATGAGGGGTTTTCCCACATTTGTCCTTGCATTTACCCAGAATCACGCTGATTCTTGTTAAATCTGTATCTAAACGAAAGCACGTCATGCCTTCCATGAACTCAATCAGAGTTGCTGTTGTTGAGGATCAGCAGCTTTTTCGGGAGTTGCTGACCACTTATCTTGATTCGGTTGATGACATCGAGGTTGTTGTTTCTGCAGGCACGGTTGAAGCCGCTCGCGCCATGATTCACGAGAACGAGGTTGATGTCGCCATATTGGACATTGATCTACCGGACGGAAATGGAATTGGACTTGGAGTTAGCCTCCGAAGAGACCAACCACACATCGGCATTCTTCTTTTGTCGGAGAAAGACCTTTTGGAGTTGGTAAGGACTTTGCCGAAAGATACCCAACGCGGATGGAGCTATCTAGCTAAGTCCTCCTCGACCGATTTGGAAGTTTTGACTTCAACGATAAGGTCAACTGCACGTGGCTACTCGGTCATCGATCCCAAACTTGCATTACGGGTTGATGCCCGGGAAGGAACAGGAGTTGCGGCACTTTCAGCTCGCCAATTCGAGGTGTTGCGTTTGCTGGCGACAGGTAAATCAACAGAAGCGATTGCTGCCGAGATGGAGTTGGCTCCCAATTCAGTGGTGAATATGTTGACAGCTATTTACAGCACTTTGAAGGTACCTGAGGACGCTAACCCACGCGTCTACGCGGTTCTTCAATTCCTGTCTGATACGGCACGAGAAATCAACTAGTGCAGTGATAAAGAAGTGGTTCGCGCTACTCACCCAGCGTGTCATGGGGGATAAAGCGTATTCGCTTCCAACTTTCTTGGTTGTTGTAGTTCCAGCGACGCTGTTAGCTGTTATTGCGGATCCTGCTGCGACCGGCAGTAATTTTTTTGCCTGGGCCGCAGTTGTTGTCTCCGCTTCTGTAATTGCTGGCGTTTTTTTCATTCTTTATGGTCGAGTGGTTTTTTCTACAGTTCCACGGCGTTACAGACTCGCAACCGGGCTTTTCGGATATGCGCTTATTGGCGCACTACGTGGTGGCCTCATTGGCTTATTGAGCCAGTGGAGTGGAGTTTTAGAGTCAATTAATTGGCAATTTAGACTCGGCGGAGGAGCACTCGTTGGCCTCGTGCTACTGCCAGTCGCAGCAGCATTCGTCAACGACTACTTCGCATTCCAAGCTTCACTGAGAGAGTTAATGTCAAGTAGAAAACGGCTCTCAGAACTTACAGCTAATGCCCAGTCAGAGTTAGATTCTGAACGTGCATTGATGCTAGAAAGCATCAACTCAAAGCTAACTGCCGCAGTTGATGAAATCTCAGTTCAAGCCAGCCCGGGTCAATCTGTTGAGTCCTATCGCACTGTAGTAAAGAACTTATTGGGCGTTGCAGAAACAGTGGTACGTCCTTTGAGTCGACAACTTCTTTCCGGTGCACAAATCCCCAGCACATCGACCGCCGATAAAGGTCTGGGAACAGGAACCGTACAAGATCTAGTGAGAGCTTCAACACTTGCTCAGCCATTTCGGCCCCTTCCAATTACCCTGATTTGGGCAGCAATCGGGGCATCAACTATGTCTGCGCTGAAACCAGGTTTTCCAGAAATTTTGGCTTATCCACTTTTTGTTTCTTTGACAGGGCTGTTTTTGTGGCTGGGTAAGAAGTTCCTCGTACCTCACTTGCCAAGGGTCTTATTCACAACCCGTCTTGTCATTATTTTCTGTTGGTTTGTTATTGTCTCCTTCGTTCCCGCGTATCTCAGTTGGCTACCCTTGGCGCAAACTCAACGCGATGGCTTTAGCTCGCTGACTGCTACGTTGCTCATCCTTGACCCCGTAGCAACATTCATTATGTGTTGTGTTTTTGCCTCCTTTGCAGGCCTCAAAAGTGAGCGCGCGCGCATTCTGGCTGAAAACAATGCCATCAATAACGACCTGAGGTGGAAGCTAGCTTCGATTAGAGGTCTTCTCCGTGCGCAAAGAATGGAACTCTCCCGCACCGTTCATGGTGACGTTCAGTCAGTGTTTATTGCCGTCGCTTTGAAACTCCAAACAGCAATTTCAAAGGGCTCGGTCAGCGATGTTGTGCTGGAGGAAATCAAGCAGGAGTTGGCTGCAGTAGCTAACTTCACAGTGGGAGCCAAGGAGTATCCGATGCTCGGCCAGGCTGTGGAAGAGCTTCGATCGTTGTGGGGAGAGAGTCTTGTAATCTCGTTCAATCAGGATTCTGAATCTGAACCAGTGATCGCCACCAACGACGTGCTTCGGGCAACACTCATTGACGTCATGTGGGAGGCCGTGACTAACGCAGTAAAGCACGGCTTTGCTCGAGAAGTTTCCATTTCCGTCAGACGCGTTGGACAGACAATTCAAATGTGGGTTGAAAATGATGGCACCCCAGTTCCTGAAAACTTCGATGTCGGTGCCGGGTCCGAACTTATTGCTGAGGTCACTGTCAAATTTGACCTTCGTAACTCGGGCAACAAAGTAGTACTTCTAGCCGATATTCCAATATTTGCTCTCTAGTTTTCAGAACTTTCAGTTCGAAGTTGAGTTCTGGCTCGCTCGGGATATATCCCACAGCCACAGCTCTGATTCCGGTAGAAATAGGTCATGAGCGTGCGAACTCCTGATCCCAACGGCGGCTGGCTAAGTGACGACGAGCTTTCCTCGATCCGCCGCCGACTTCCCCTTCTCTACGTTGAGGCGGTGCCTGTTCGGGTTGACGGTCTCGGTGTTGTTACCGAAGTTGGATTGTTACTTCGCGCTAATTCGACCGGCGAAATGACCCGCACCATCGTCTCAGGCCGAGTGATGTATGGCGAGACTCTACGCGAAGCGCTGTTTCGCCACCTTGAAAAAGACTTAGGCCCCATGGCGTTCCCGCTCCTGCCTGCTAATCCCAATCCTTTCCACGTGGCTGAGTATTTTCCTCTTCCGGGCATCTCGCAGTTCACTGATGAACGCCAACACGCGGTCTCCTTGGCCTATGTGGTCCCCGTCACGGGTACCTGTGACCCGCGTCAAGACGCTTTGGAAATTACCTGGCTCACACCTCGCGAAGCAGCTAGCGATGCCGTGACCTCTGAAATGGAAGGTGGTCGCGGAGCATTACTTCGCGCGGCGCTGGCTTCTGTGGGAGCACTGAACTAAAGAAATGCGGTCAAGGGGATAACCCCCGGCTTATACAAAACCCCTGTTTTTGCTCTAAATTCTGCCCGTATACTGATTCAGATTGTTTAATCCAGGTTTGTCGAGGCGAAAGGACATCGTGGATATCGAACTTCCCGTTGTGCCTGACAAAAAAGGACTAGATCCCCAGCAGGTTAACGTAGCGCTGACTGACGTGCAGATTGAGGTCTCACGCCTGGAATCGGAGCGCGCAGAAATTGATAAGCGTATCGACGCCCTCACTCGTGAGGTTGCTGAAGTTCGAAGTGCTCTCAAGCGTGCCAGTGCAAAGCCTTCCTTCTCCGACCTGGGTGCAGCTTTCGAGCAGACTCTTCGCGTTGCCGAAGAACAGGCTGGCAAGCTCATCGCTGATGCCCAGACGACAAGCGCTCTCACTCGACGCTCTGCCGAAGAAGAAGCCGCAACTGTCACAGAGAACGCCAAGAAGCAGGCAGCCAAGCTCCTTGCCGACACTGAGGCACGTGTTGAACGCCTGATTAAAGAATCAGATAAGAAACTCAATGACGCACTGAGTACCGCTCGTTCCACTCTCGCTAACGCTGAAATTCAGCATGATGAGGCTATGAAGATTGCAGAAGCAATCACCATTGAGGGCGCTCAAAAGCGTGAAACCCTCGAAACAGAGCTTGCTCAAGAAATAGAACAGTCACGAAGTGAGATCGGAACTTTGCGTCAGGTTCACGAGCGGGACAAGCGTCGCATCGAAGAAGAGATTGACGTTCTGCGCGCTAAGGCGGAGCGTGACAACGGTCGCCTTATCGCTGAAAACGAAACATATATCGCCCGGCTTCTTGAAGAATCACAAAAGAATCTGGACATTGCACGTGAACGTGCTCGCGAGATTCTTGTCGAATCGCAAAAGAACTATGCAGCTTCACGCCAGGAGGGTGTGGCCTTGGTTCGCGAAGCTCGCGAAACTGCGGCAGGAATTATTCGCCGTGCTCGTGCTCGTGCCAACACCTTAACTGAGCGTCTCGAAGAACGTTCAGCAATCTTGCTGGAAAACGGCGAAAACCTGCTCGACGGCATCAACACCGAACGTGAGACTGTCGAAGCCTTCAATTCAGAACTTCGCATCATTGCTCTTTCTGAGCAGAACCAAGATGACGACACCCTGTTGAACTATGTCTCCGTAGCAGATGATGAGCTCGCTGAAGAACTCACCGTCGAAGCGTTGGACATGAACGATGATTCCCCAACCGATGAGATGAAACGGTAGGGCTGAAAATGGATCTGACCCGCTCCTTTAAGACCGTTCGTCGCAACGGCTATGACCCCAATGACGTCAAGCGTGTCTTCCGTGATGCTGAAGCACGCATGGAAGAACTTCGCCAGAGCACTCGCTCAGGTATTGCAACTGTTGAAAAGTTGGAACGTGAGCTCGCCGACTTCCGTGACGCTCTTCGTCGCTCTAACGCCAAACCCACTTTCGCCGATTTAGGTTCAGCCTTTGAGCAAACCCTCCGTGTTGCAGAAGAACAGGCTGACAAGCTTGTTGCCGATGCCGAAGCAGACGCCAAGGTTGTTCGCGAGTCTGCTCGAGCTGAGGCAGAAACAGTTACACGCGCAGCCAAGAACAAAGCGTCTGCATTGCTCGCCGAGACTGAAGAGTCGATTGAAGATAAGCGCTTAGAAGTTGAGCGTGAAATTGCTCAACTGAACATGAAGGCTGAATCTCTCATTCTTCAGGGCAACACCGCTAAAGAAACTGCGCAGCGTCGTGACGCTGCTCTGCTTGCCGAAGCAGAGCGTGATGCTGCTGATGTTCGCGCTCGTTTGCACCAAGAGATCGAAGACGCAAAGACTGAGCTGGAAACATTGCGTCAGATTGCCGAGCGTGAACAGCTTCGTATTGAGCGTGAAATCAAGCTCGCAATGGAAGAGTCAGAGCGTGAGCGTCTTGCCCGCCACGAAGAAGCTGTTGCTTTTGTCGAAGCACAAACTCAGGAAGCGAATGAGCTTCTTCGCGCTGCGGAAGAAGAAGCACAAAGTCTCAACCAGCAGATGGATGACTTTGCTGCAACAACCCGCTCAGATGCTGAAGCTCTTCTCAACGCAGCACGTGAGAGTGCAACCAACCTGATTAGCCGTGCTCGTTCACGCGCTGAAACATTGGCTATCCTCTTCGACGAGCACGCTCTCGAAATGATGGAGAAGGCAGAGCGTCGTCGTGACAGCCTCGAACGTCAGCGTGAGGCAATGCGTGAATTCTCACTCGAGCTTAAGGCACTGGCTTCGGCGGATGCCATGGTTTCGCTCGACGAATCTGAATCGCAGCGCGACTAAGTTCTAGCTCCAGGTTGGGGCAAGCTTCTTCAGCTTTGCTCCGCGAATCTGCCAGAACGTCCACAGCCCTATAAAGACAAAGGGCGTGAGCAGTCCAGCTTTGACGACCAAGCGGTCGCGGTAAAGCGTCTGGTTGTTATCTGCAGGTGAGATGGCCATGCGATGATCCCAGTTCTTGACCATTTTCATGGGACCACTGAGCGGCTTGCCTGAGTCAATCATCATGCGAACGCCGCCGGGACGCTGGGTGAAACTGACGTCAATGGTTTGGTGGCCCATCGGGATGATGCCGAATAAGCGCATGGAAACTTCGTGGGGTCCATCACCTATCCACGCCTGAGGAAAGCCACTTTGTTCTTTGGAAACAATCTTGAGCCAGGGAGAGGAAACCGCCGTGAACACCTTCGGGTTGGCAATAGCTCGCCAGGCAACATCAGGTTCGCAATCGAGTGTGAGTCGGAGAAAGACGTTCATGGGTGCCCCTGGTGTTGTGTGGGGGATATCCCCCTCACTTCACACGCTAGCTGATTTCTCGCTTTTCCCAGTGAATTAAATTGGCACGATTAAATCCGCGGCCGCATTCACCGCAGCTCAGGACTTTTTTGGGCTGACGGAAACGGTAGTGTTCATGCCCTGCTGGGCAGGTTCCCAGCCAGGGGGCAAGTTCATGTGCCGCGCTTCCGTCATGGGTACGCTTGCCGTCATATCCCAAGTCGTAGGCAATCTTTTTCCAGGTTGGGCCGTGCCCGGCACGGGGTCCTGCTATCGCGTGGGCAACTTCGTGCAAAAGAATCTGGTGGACCTCATCGTCTTCATATTTGGCTGCTAAGTGCCTAGAGACAGAGATCTTTTTCTCTGTGAAATTACACAGACCTGCCCGCGTGCGAGCATGGTCGAATCCGAAACTCCACACAGCGGGGTCAAGATGCAGGCGGATGAGGGCATCCGCCCACTTGGTTACTCGTTCCAGATCTGCCATGACTACTTTTTCGAAATCTGGAAGATCGTTTTATTCGGGGTGGGGGAGGCTATTGCGGTGGTGTCCAACACAATAGGGGCGCTACCAATGAACTGTTTCATTTCTGCACCCTCAACAGCTTTTGCTGGGTGCGGTCCACCAGCAAGCAGGCGTGGAAGCCAGTGACCAATGGCAGGATCCTGGGTTCCCACGAGAACCACATTTCCGAAGCGCCGCCCTTTGAGAACTTGTGTTTCTGCCAAAGCAATCACATGGGGAAGGACGGCGTTCAGTGTTGCTGCTTGACCCCGGGCAAAAGCTAAGCCTGGACCGTCGGCCACATTAACAATGAGCACACCAGTAGGAGCTAGAAGCTTGGCTGCCTCGGTGTAGAACTCAACGCTGGTGACATGAGCGGGAGTGCGGGCGCCACTAAAAACATCCACGATGACCACGTCGACGTTGCCGTGAAGTCCACTGGGCAATTTGCCCAGGACTTCACGAGCATCGCCATAACGAATACGAATGTTTGCATTTTTTTGCAAGGGAAGGTGCTCCCGGACAAAGTCGATGAGGTCTTGCTCGAGTTCGATGACCTGTTGCCTGGAGCCTGGACGAGTTGCCTCGATATAGCGGGGGAGCGTGAGAGCGCCACCGCCTAAGTGAACTGCAGTAATTGGTGCCCCGGTTTCGCCAACTTGGTCGAGGACGTGGCCAATGCGACGAATGTATTCAAAAAAGAGCTCGCTGGGATCGTCAATAAAGACATGAGATTGGGGGGTTCCATCGATATCAAGGATGTAAGCGCCGTCTTGATAGGGATCGGGCTCGATGGTTGCGCGCAGGCCGGAAGACTTCAGGGTGATGGCCGGGTTGTTCGCCATGTGCTTACACCACCAGAAAAATCCAACTAGACATTGGCCCGCAAACCGTTATAGAGTTGTAATTTGCGCTCGATGTTTTGTCATGCCCTCATATTGCGGTCGGGGTGACAGTACAACAATCTCGTGGAGAACTCTACGAGTGGCCCCACTTTAGCGGGTCTCATCGGGTTTGCAATTTATCCCACACCAACCACAACCATGATGGTCCATGACGGACCCACGGAGGTTATTTCCTTGGCTGCTGCGCGCAACGCAAAAGACACCAAGTCCATCAAGAACGGCCGTAGTGCATCGCGCTTGTCGTTCGCGAAGATTACGGACACTCTGACTGTTCCCGATCTTCTGGCACTTCAGACCGAGAGCTTTGACTGGCTCGTCGGAAATGAACACTGGCAGAAGCGTGTGGAGGAAGCAAAGAAGGAAGGTCGCCAGGACCTGCCTTCACGCACTGGTCTTGAAGAGATCTTTGAAGAGATCTCTCCCATCGAGAACCTCGATGAGACCATGCAGCTCTCTTTCACCAACCCCTACCTCGAGCCTGAGAAGTACTCGATCTTCGAGTGCAAGGAGCGTGGCAAGACCTACGCTGCTCCTCTCTATGTCGAGGCTGAGTTCATGAACCACGTCACGGGTGAAATCAAGACCCAGACCGTGTTCATGGGTGACTTCCCCCTCATGACCGAAAAGGGAACCTTCATCATTAACGGCACCGAGCGTGTTGTTGTGTCTCAGCTGGTTCGTTCACCCGGTGTGTACTTCGAGCGTGCACAGGAAAAGACCTCCGACAAGGACGTCTACTCCGCACGCATCATTCCTAGCCGTGGCGCATGGCTCGAATTCGAAATCGACAAGCGTGACGCTGTTGGTGTTCGTATCGACCGTAAGCGTAAGCAGTCTGTCACCGTCTTCCTCAAGGCCCTCGGTCTGACCAGTGAAGAAATCGCAACCGAGTTTGCCGGTTACGACTCCATCCTGCAGACCCTGGAAAAGGACACCATCCTCACCAAGGAAGACGCACTACGCGACATTTACCGCAAGCTCCGTCCAGGCGAGCAGGTTGCTGCTGAAGCTGCACGTGCCCTGCTGGACAACTTCTACTTCAGCCCCAAGCGTTACGACCTGGCCAAGGTTGGTCGTTACAAGATCAACCGCAAGCTCGGTCTTGAAGCTCCGCTGACTGACTCTGTTCTTCGCGTTGAAGACATCATTGCAACCATCAAGTACCTGGTTGCTCTGCACAACGACGAGAAGACCTTCCCCGGTGTTCGCGATGGCAAGAAGGTTGACATTCGTCTCGACGTAGACGACATCGACCACTTCGGTAACCGTCGTATCCGCGCCGTCGGTGAGCTCATCCAGAACCAGGTTCGTACTGGTCTGTCCCGTATGGAGCGCGTTGTCCGCGAGCGTATGACCACTCAGGACATTGAGGCAATTACTCCTCAGACCCTGATCAACGTACGTCCCGTTGTGGCAGCAATCAAGGAGTTCTTCGGAACCTCTCAGCTGTCACAGTTCATGGACCAGAACAACCCGCTTGCTGGTTTGACCCACAAGCGTCGTCTGTCCGCTCTGGGCCCTGGTGGTCTTTCTCGTGAGCGTGCAGGTGTTGAGGTTCGTGACGTTCACTCCTCTCACTACGGACGTATGTGTCCTATTGAAACTCCTGAAGGTCCCAACATTGGTCTGATTGGTTCGCTCGCATCCTTCGCGCGTATCAACGCCTTTGGTTTCATTGAGACCCCCTACCGCCGCGTCGTCAAGGGCAAGGTAACCGAGCACATCGATTACCTCACCGCTTCGGAAGAAGATGACTTCGTTGTGGCACAGGCAAACGCTCCACTAACCAAGGACAGCCACTTCGCTGAAGAGCGTGTTCTGGTTCGTCGTAAGGGTGGCGAGGTTGAACTCGTTCCTGCGGCTGAGGTGGACTACATGGACGTGTCTCCACGTCAGATGGTGTCTGTTGGTACCTCGCTGATTCCATTCCTCGAGCACGACGATGCAAACCGCGCACTTATGGGTGCCAACATGCAGCGTCAGGCTGTGCCACTGCTGCGCAGCGAAAGCCCACTGGTTGGTACCGGTATGGAAAACTTCGCCGCAATCGATGCTGGTGACGTGATCCTCGCTAACGCTGCTGGTGTTGTCTCTGAGGTATCGGCTGATGTCGTCACCGTTCAGCTCGACGCTGGTGGAACCGAGGACTACTTCCTGCGCAAGTTCGACCGCTCGAACCAGGGCACCAGCTACAACCACCGTGTCATCGTGACCGCTGGTGAGCGTGTTGAGGTAGGTCAGGTCATCGCTGATGGTCCTGCCACCGAAAACGGTGAATTGGCTCTGGGTAAGAACCTACTTGTGGCATTCATGCCGTGGGAAGGTCATAACTTCGAGGACGCAATCATCCTCTCCCAGCGTCTGGTTCAGGACGACGTTCTTTCTTCGATTCACATCGAGGAATATGACGTTGATGCTCGTGACACCAAGCTGGGTAAGGAAGAGATCACTCGCGACCTGCCCAACGTGTCCCCTGAATTGATCGCTAACCTCGATGAGCGCGGCATCATCCGTATCGGTGCTGAGGTTCGCCCCGGCGACATCCTCGTCGGTAAGGTCACTCCTAAGGGTGAGACCGAGCTTTCTGCTGAAGAGCGCTTGCTGCGCGCTATCTTCAACGAGAAGAGCCGCGAAGTTCGCGACACTTCATTGAAGGTGCCTCACGGTGAAGCCGGAACCATCATTGGTGTGAAGGTATTCGACGCAGAGAACGACGAAGACGAGCTCGGCTCGGGCGTCAACCAGCGCGTTGTTGTCTACATCGCCCAGAAGCGTAAGATCACCGAAGGTGACAAGCTTGCTGGTCGTCACGGAAACAAGGGTGTTATCGCCAAGATCCTCCCCGTTGAAGACATGCCATTCCTCGAAGACGGAACTCCTGTCGACGTCGTACTCAACCCATTGGGTATTCCCGGTCGTATGAACTTCGGTCAGGTTTTGGAAACCCACCTCGGCTGGATCGCGAAGCAGGGTTGGAAGGTTGAAGGCAACCCAGAATGGGCTGCAAACCTTCCTGCAGAAGCATTCGAGGCTGCCCCAGGCACCAAGGTTGCAACCCCCGTGTTCGACGGTGCTCTCGAGGAGGAAATCGCTGGTCTGCTCGATGTGACCACACCTACTCGTGATGGACAGCGCCTCATCGGTGCTTCCGGTAAGGCCCGTCTGTTCGACGGTCGTTCCGGTGAGCCATTCCCTGAGCCCATCTCTGTGGGTTACATGTACATCCTGAAGCTGCACCACCTTGTCGATGACAAGATTCACGCACGTTCAACGGGTCCTTACTCGATGATCACGCAGCAGCCTCTTGGTGGTAAGGCACAGTTCGGTGGACAGCGCTTTGGTGAGATGGAGGTGTGGGCACTGGAAGCTTATGGTGCCGCTTACGCACTTCAGGAACTTCTCACCATCAAGTCCGACGACATCGTGGGCCGTGTCAAGGTTTACGAAGCCATCGTCAAGGGCGAGAACATCCAGGAGCCCGGTATCCCCGAGTCGTTCCGTGTTCTCATGAAGGAAATGCAGTCCCTCGGTCTCAACGTTGAGGTTCTCAACGAAGCTGGCGATGTCGTCAGCCTCCGCGACGCCGACGATGAGGCATACCGCGCCGCTGAAGAGCTCGGTATCAACATCTCTACCCGTTTCGAGTCTTCGTCCATCGACGAGATCTAAACGACAGTCAGACAAGTAAGAATCTAAGGAAAGAGTTAAATTGCTCGACGCAACCGCTTTTGACAAGCTTCGTATCGGTCTGGCCACTGCTGACGACATTCGTCGTTGGTCGTTTGGTGAGGTCAAGAAGCCCGAAACAATCAACTACCGTACCCTCAAGCCTGAGAAGGACGGCCTCTTTGGTGAGCAGATCTTCGGACCTTCTCGCGACTGGGAATGCTCCTGTGGCAAGTACAAGCGTGTCCGCTTCAAGGGCATCGTCTGTGAGCGCTGTGGCGTAGAGGTCACCAAGTCATCCGTGCGCCGTGAGCGCATGGGTCACATTGAGTTGGCCGCTCCCGTTACCCACATCTGGTACTTCAAGGGTGTTCCTAGCCGTCTGGGTTACCTCCTGGACATGGCACCGAAGGACCTTGAAAAGGTCATCTACTTCGCTGCCTACATGGTTATCGACATCGATGAAGAGGGCCGTCATGCTGACATGCCTGGTCTGGAGAACGAGCTTCGTCTCGAGCTGAAGACCCTTGGAGACCAGCGCGATGCTCGCATTGCTGACCGCATGCAGCGTCTGGAAAACGACCTCGCAGCTCTCGAAGCTGAAGGTGCAAAGTCAGACCAGAAGCGTCGTGCGAAGGACGTAGCTGAGAAGGAAATGTCTCAGATCCGCAAGTCCATCGACGACGAAATCGCTCGCCTCGAGCGCGTCTGGGAAGACTTCCGCAACCTCAAGGTTGGCGACCTCAAGCCTGAAGACGCTGTCTTCAACGAGCTGGTAGACCGCTACGGCCTGTACTTCGACGCCTTCATGGGTGCTGAAGCAATCAAGCGCCGTCTAGAAACCTTCGACCTGGAAGCAGAAGCGGAAGCTCTGCGTCTGGAAATCACCGAAGGTAAGGGTGCTAAGAAGATCCGTGCGATCAAGCGCCTCAAGGTTGTATCTTCCTTCATCAACACCGGAACCAGCCCTGCGGCTATGGTTCTCGATGTTGTTCCCGTTATCCCACCAGAGCTTCGCCCCATGGTTCAGCTCGACGGTGGACGCTTTGCGACCTCTGACCTCAACGACCTTTACCGTCGTGTGATCAACCGCAACAACCGTCTGCGTCGTCTGCTTGACCTGGGTGCTCCAGAGATCATCGTGAACAACGAAAAGCGCATGCTGCAGGAAGCAGTTGACGCGCTGTTCGACAACGGTCGTCGTGGACGTCCAGTTACCGGAACCGGTAACCGTGCGCTCAAGTCACTCTCTGACATGCTCAAGGGTAAGCAGGGTCGTTTCCGTCAGAACCTGCTTGGTAAGCGCGTGGACTACTCCGGTCGTTCCGTGATTATCGTTGGTCCTCAGCTCAAGCTGCACCAGTGTGGTCTGCCTAAGCAGATGGCGCTCGAGCTGTTCAAGCCATTCGTCATCAAGCGTCTGATCGACCTGAGCCACGCTCAGAACATCAAGAGCGCCAAGCGCATGGTTGAGCGTAGCCGCCCCCAGGTGTGGGATGTTCTCGAAGAGATCATCCGCGAACGTCCTGTTCTGCTGAACCGCGCACCAACCCTGCATCGTCTCGGTATTCAGGCATTTGAACCTCAGCTCATTGAAGGTAAGGCTATTCAGCTTCACCCTCTCGTGTGTGCTGCGTTCAACGCTGACTTCGACGGTGACCAGATGGCTGTTCACCTTCCTCTGTCGGTTGAGGCTCAGGCCGAAGCACGCATCTTGATGCTTGCTTCGAACAACATCCTCAAGCCTTCAGACGGTCGCCCCGTGACCCTGCCTACTCAGGACATGATCATTGGTCTGCACCACCTCACTACCGTGAAGGAAGGTGCAACCGGTGAAGGTCGCGCATTCAGCTCGATTGCTGAGGCAATCCTCGCTCACGACCAGCACACGCTGGACCTCAACGCGATGGCACGCATTCGTCTGAATGATGTTGTCTTTGCTGAGGGTGAAGCACCTGAGGGTTACACCGGTGGTCCCGTTTTGGTCAACACCACTTTGGGTCAGGCACTGTTCAACGAGGCTCTGCCCGCTGACTACCCCTACGTCCAGAAGGTTGCGGACAAGGGAACCATCTCTGCAATCGTCAACGACCTCGCTGAGCGTTACCCCAAGACTGTGGTTGCGGCGACCCTTGACAACATCAAGGACGCTGGTTTCCACTGGGCTACTCGCTCCGGTGTGACCGTTGCACTCTCCGACGTTCTGACTCCTCCAAACAAGCGCGAAATCGTTGCTGGTTACGAGAAGTTGGCTGCGAAGGTTCAGTCTGAGTTCGAGAAGGGCATGATCACTGACAACGAACGTCGTCAGGAACTGATCAAGATCTGGACCGACGCTACCGCTGAAGTTGCTGAAGCTATGCAGAAGAACTTCCCTGCGAACAACACCATTAACCGCATGGTCACCTCTGGTGCTCGTGGTAACTGGCTGCAGGTTCGTAACATCGCGGGTATGCGTGGCCTGGTGAACAACCCGAAGGGTGAAATTATCCCTCGCCCGATCATCAACTCTTACCGTGAAGGTCTCTCCGTTGTGGAGTACTTCATCGCTACCCACGGTGCTCGTAAGGGTCTGGCTGACACTGCTCTGCGTACCGCAGACTCCGGTTACCTCACTCGTCGTCTCGTCGACGTCTCGCAGGATGTCATCATCCGCGAAGAGGACTGTGGCACCACTAAGGGTCTCGACCTGCCAATCGCTGCCGCTAACGCAGCCGGTGAGCTGGTTCGTGACGCCAACGTGGAGAACTCCATCTACGCTCGTAGCCTCGCTGCAGACGCAGTCGACGCTCAGGGTAACGTCATCGCCAAGGCTGGCGACGACGCAGGTGACGTTCTGATCGACACCCTCATCGCTGCTGGCATCAACGAGGTCAAGGTCCGTTCGGTCCTGACCTGTGAGTCTGCAACCGGTGTATGTGCTGCCTGCTACGGCCGTTCACTTGCTACCGGCAAGCTGGTAGACATCGGTGAAGCCGTCGGTATTATCGCTGCTCAGTCCATTGGTGAACCTGGAACCCAGCTCACCATGCGTACCTTCCACACTGGTGGTACCGCTGGTGCAGACGACATTACCCAGGGTCTGCCACGTGTTCAGGAGCTCTTCGAAGCACGTACCCCTAAGGGTGCATCGCCTATCGCTGAGACTGCTGGTCGCATCACCATCGAAGAGACCGACAAGAGCCGTAAGGTCATCCTCACACCAGACAACGGTGATGAGCCTGTGATCTACCCCGTGCTCAAGCGTTCGACTCTCCTCGTATCAGATGGAGACCACGTTGAACTCGGACAGCAGCTCCAGGTTGGAACCGTTGACCCCAAGGAAGTTCTGCGCGTACAGGGCGTTCGCGCCGTACAGCAGCACCTCGTTGGTGGCGTGCAGGGCGTATACCGCTCGCAGGGTGTACCTATCCACGACAAGCACATTGAGGTCATCGTTCGTCAGATGCTCCGCAAGGTAACTGTTGTTGAGCACGGTGACACCGAACTGCTCCCCGGTGAGCTCGTTGACCGCTCGCGTTACACCGAGCTCAACCGTGCTGCGCTGCAGGAAGGCAAGAAGACTGCTTCGGCTCGTCAGGAAGTCCTCGGTATTACCAAGGCGTCGCTGGCAACCGAGTCATGGCTGTCGGCTGCCTCCTTCCAGGAGACCACCCGTGTTCTCACCCAGGCTGCGATGGACGGCAAGTCCGATCCTCTCGTCGGCCTTAAGGAGAACGTCATCATCGGTAAGCTCATCCCCGCCGGAACCGGTCTTGCGAAGTACCGCAACATCGCCGTCGAGGCAACCGAGGAAGCTAAGGCAGAACGCTACCCCAACCGCATCTTCGCGGCTGAGGGTGACTTCTCTGACGCTGACCTGAGCTTTGTCGACTTCGAGTCTTTCTCGTCGGATGACTTCTCTGGTAACTACAACTAAGTAGGAACACACTCAGTACTGAGTTTGTGACTTACCGAAAGCCCCGCCACGAGGCGGGGCTTTCGTCGTTGTACGCTGGGCGCATCATGAGTGATGTTGCACAGGAACACCCCGAGTTTTTCAAGCCAACTCCTGAAGAGGAGGCCGCTCGCGGTGCTGGTTTTGCTTCGGTGGCAGCAGGCACGAGTGAAGATTCTCCCGCTGTAGATACCAAGCCCAGCAACCGCACCACGGCAGCGCTAGTGGCACTGCTCGGGGGTGCGATCTTTGCTGTTCTCTACGCTTTAGCTGCGTGGGGCTATTCGGCAGCAGCCTGGCTTTATGGCTCATCCTCCGAAGGCACGGAAGCTGCTGCGTTCATTCAAGAACGCAGTGTGAGCTTCTTGCTGACTCCGGTGTATTGGTTGACCGTCTTTGCCTTCACGCTCTACTTTGTCCTACTTGCCATCCTGGTGAACAGGGGCCACTGGCGCTCTTTTGTGCTGTGGGGCTTGCTTGTTGCTGTGCTGACGTATGCCACCGCAATTGCAGCAGGATTGCTCACCGTTCGCGCGTGGACCTTGACCTACAGCGAAGCTATTGAGTTTATGTGGCGCGGAATTGCCTTCAACCCGTTGGTTTTGGTTGCCGTAGTGCTCTCTCGAGAAATTCCCATCTGGCTCGGTGGCTGGATTGCTTTGAAGGCACGCAAATATCGTGACGCGGATCAGACCGCCGCTAGCGAGGAAATTGCCGTTTGACCCGGTGCCATCTGCTGGGATAAGCTCTTCAATTGGTGCGTTTTGCGCGCCAGAAACACCTTAAGGGTCAACCCACTATTCCGGTGGCGAACCCCCACGGCATATCTGTTATTAATGACTCCACACTCGTGGCGTCGCGGCAGATGTTCAGCTAAATCGTTTAGCGACTGTCACCGTGCAGTTTTAATAAGGAGAAATAGTGCCAACTATTAACCAGTTGGTTCGTAAGGGACGTACGCCTAAGGTCACCAAGACCAAGGCTCCAGCCCTGAAGTCGAACCCACAGCAGCGTGGCGTATGCACCCGTGTGTACACCACCACCCCCAAGAAGCCCAACTCGGCTCTTCGTAAGGTTGCTCGTGTCAAGCTCAGCAACGGAACCGAAGTAACCGCCTACATTCCCGGTGAAGGTCACAACCTCCAGGAGCACTCGATGGTGCTCGTTCGTGGTGGTCGTGTAAAGGACCTCCCCGGTGTTCGTTACAAGATCGTTCGTGGTGCACTCGACACCCAGGCCGTGAAGAACCGTAAGCAGGCTCGTAGCCGCTACGGAGCGAAGATGGAGAAGAAGTAATGCCTCGTAAAGGTCCCGCTCCTAAGCGTCCCGTTGTCGCCGATCCCGTATACGGCGCCCCCATTGTTACCCAGCTCGTCAACAAGATTCTTCTTGATGGCAAGAAGGGTCTCGCAGAGCGCATCGTTTACGGTGCACTCGAAGGTGTAACCGCAAAGACCGGTGCAGATGCAGTCGTCACTCTCAAGAAGGCACTCGACAACGTGCGCCCCACCCTTGAGGTTCGCTCTCGCCGTGTTGGTGGTTCGACCTACCAGGTCCCCGTTGAGGTTAAGCCTCACCGTGCAAACACCCTCGCACTGCGTTGGTTGACCAGCTACGCCAAGGCTCGCCGCGAAAAGACCATGACTGAGCGTCTCATGAACGAGATTCTCGATGCATCAAACGGTCTGGGCGCAGCAGTCAAGCGTCGCGAAGACACCCACAAGATGGCCGAGTCGAACAAGGCCTTCGCTCACTACCGCTGGTAGACCGAGCCAGTCCCTGTTCACCCCTAATTTCGGAGGAATCCTGTGGCACAAGACGTGCTTACTGACCTAAACAAGGTCCGCAACATCGGCATCATGGCTCACATCGATGCTGGAAAGACCACCACAACTGAGCGAATCCTGTTCTACACCGGTGTTAACCACAAGATCGGTGAAACTCACGATGGTGCGTCAACCATGGACTGGATGGCCCAGGAGCAGGAGCGTGGTATCACGATTACTTCTGCTGCAACCACCTGTTTCTGGAACAAGAACCAGATCAACATCATTGACACCCCCGGTCACGTTGACTTCACCGTGGAGGTGGAGCGTTCGCTCCGCGTTCTCGACGGTGCTGTTGCTGTGTTCGATGGTAAGGAAGGTGTTGAGCCTCAGTCTGAGACCGTATGGCGTCAGGCTGACAAGTACGACGTTCCTCGTATCTGCTTCGTCAACAAGATGGACAAGCTGGGTGCTGACTTCTACTTCACCGTAGACACCATCGTCAAGCGTCTGGGTGCTAAGCCACTTGTTATCCAGCTTCCTATCGGTTTCGAGAACACCTTCGAAGGTGTTGTTGACCTGGTAGAGATGCGCGCACTCACCTGGCGTGGAGACGCAAAGGGTGACGTGGAAATGGGTGCCAAGTACGACATCGAAGAGATCCCTGCTGATCTCGTTGACAAGGCAAACGAATACCGCGCCAAGCTCATCGAAGCTGTTGCTGAAGGTGACGACGAACTCCTCGAGCGTTACCTCAACGGTGACGACCAGTTCACTGTTGCTGAGATCAAGAAGGCTATCCGCAAGATGGTTATCGCTTCTGAGATCTACCCCGTTCTGTGTGGCTCTGCCTTCAAGAACCGTGGTGTTCAGCCCATGCTCGACGCTGTAGTTGACTACCTCCCCAGCCCGCTCGACGTTCCTGCAACCCAGGGTCACGACGTGCGCGATGAGGAAAAGGTCATCGAGCGTAAGCCAGATGCAAAGGAGCCTTTCTCGGCTCTGGCCTTCAAGGTTGCGGTACACCCCTTCTTCGGTCGTCTGACCTACACCCGTGTTTACTCGGGTGCAGCTGACTCCGGCGCCCAGGTGCTCAACGCAACCAAGGACAAGAAGGAACGTATCGGCAAGATCTTCCAGATGCACGCCAACAAGGAAAACCCTGTTGAGTCGATGTCTGCTGGTCACATCTACGCCGTGATCGGTCTGAAGGACACCACCACTGGTGACACCCTCTGCGATCCTGCAAACCCCATTGTTCTGGAGTCCATGAGCTTCCCCGAGCCTGTTATCTCGGTTGCTATTGAGCCCAAGACTAAGGCTGACCAGGAGAAGCTGGGTACTGCTATCCAGAAGCTTGCTGAAGAAGACCCCACCTTCCGTGTTGAGCAGGACCAGGAAACTGGTCAGACTGTGATCTCCGGTATGGGTGAGCTTCACCTCGACATCCTCGTAGACCGTATGCGTCGCGAGTTCAACGTTGAGGCAAACGTGGGTAAGCCACAGGTTGCCTACCGCGAGACCATTCGTCGCAAGGTAGACAAGCACGACTACACCCACAAGAAGCAGACCGGTGGTTCTGGTCAGTTTGCTAAGGTTCAGATCTCGCTCGAGCCTCTCGAGGTCCAGGGCGACAAGATCTACGAATTCGATAACCAGGTCACTGGTGGACGTGTTCCTCGTGAATACATCCCATCCGTTGACGCTGGTTTCCAGGCCGCTATGGCAGTCGGTGTTCTCGCCGGCTACCCCATGGTCGGCGTCAAGGGCATCCTCGTTGATGGTGCCTACCACGACGTTGACTCATCGGAAATGGCCTTCAAGCTTGCAGGCTCTATGGCCTTCAAGGAGGCGGCCCGAAAGGCTGACCCCGTACTTCTCGAGCCATTGATGGCTGTTGAAGTTCGTACTCCTGAGGAGTACATGGGTGACGTTATCGGTGACCTCAACTCTCGCCGTGGACAAATTCAGTCCATGGAAGATGCAACAGGCGTCAAGGTCGTTAGCGCCCTTGTCCCACTGTCGGAAATGTTCGGATACGTCGGTGATCTGCGGTCGAAGACCTCAGGTCGTGCGGTGTACTCGATGACCTTCGACAGCTACGCCGAGGTCCCGAAGGCTGTCGCCGACGAGATCGTCCAGAAAAACAAGGGCGAGTAATTTCGCTCCTTGTGAGTTCAGTAAAATAAATCCAACACTGTAGTTTCCAACCGGAAGCTACTCGAATGTCCTAGGAGGACCCCGTGGCTAAGGCCAAATTCGAGCGCAACAAGCCTCACGTAAACATCGGAACCATTGGTCACGTTGACCACGGTAAGACCACTCTTACCGCAGCTATCTCCAAGGTTCTCGCTGACACCTACCCATCCGCAACCAACGTTCAGCGCGACTTCGCGTCGATCGACTCCGCTCCTGAAGAGCGTCAGCGCGGTATTACCATCAACATCTCGCACGTTGAGTACGAGACCCCTAAGCGTCACTACGCACACGTTGACGCTCCTGGTCACGCCGACTACATCAAGAACATGATCACCGGTGCTGCTCAGATGGATGGCGCAATCCTCGTTGTTGCTGCTACCGACGGTCCTATGGCTCAGACTCGCGAGCACGTTCTGCTCGCAAAGCAGGTTGGTGTTCCTTACCTCCTCGTTGCTCTGAACAAGTCCGACATGGTTGACGACGAAGAAATCCTGGAGCTCGTAGAGCTCGAGGTTCGTGAACTCCTCTCCAGCCAGGGCTTCGATGGCGACAACGCTCCTGTTGTTCGCGTATCTGGTCTCAAGGCTCTCGAGGGTGACCCCAAGTGGACTCAGTCCATCCTGGACCTCATGGAAGCAGTAGACACCTCTGTTCCAGACCCAGTACGTGACAAGGACAAGCCATTCCTCATGCCTGTTGAGGACGTCTTCACCATCACCGGTCGTGGAACTGTTGTAACCGGTCGCGCCGAGCGCGGTACCCTCCAGATCAACTCTGAAGTTGAAATCGTTGGTATCCGCCCAACTCAGAAGACCACTGTTACTGGTATCGAAATGTTCCACAAGCAGCTCGACGAAGCATGGGCTGGCGAGAACTGTGGTCTTCTTCTTCGCGGTACCAAGCGCGAAGAGGTTGAGCGTGGCCAGGTTGTTGTAAAGCCTGGTTCGGTTACTCCTCACACCAACTTCGAAGGAACTGCTTACATCCTTTCCAAGGATGAGGGTGGGCGTCACAACCCATTCTTCGGTAACTACCGTCCACAGTTCTACTTCCGTACCACCGACGTAACCGGTGTAATCACCCTGCCTGCTGGCAAGGAAATGGTTATGCCTGGTGACACCACTGACATGACCGTTGAGCTTATTCAGCCCATCGCTATGGAAGAGGGCCTCGGCTTCGCTATCCGTGAGGGTGGTCGTACCGTAGGTGCTGGTACCGTAACCAAGATCATCAAGTAATTTCGATTACTCGATAGAGGGGCCGAGCTTTTGCTCGGCCCCTTTTCTTCTGCCCAAAACCTCTTTTGGTAGCTTTGTTCCATGAGTTTGACTGAGCTACTGACCTGGGTTGGGGTTATCGCCCTCGTGATCTTCGTGATCTCATATCCCGCTCAGCGCCGATACAAAAAGCTCGGTAAGAAACCTTCCGGAGGAGCAGCCGGTGCCTTTGCGGTGATGGATGAGCTCTTTCACCCCAGCGCCCGTGAGCCTCGAATTGTCGCTGAGGAACAGGCAGAAGCCAGAGCACCAATGCCTTCAGCCGATGACAAACCATTTGACGACAATCGGATCGTCATCACGCTCCCACCAAAGTAACCTCGCTGTTCATCGCGACAAAGCGGGCAATCTACCAACAGTTGACGAAATATCGATGATATTTGGGACTGGCGTTGCGTGCTTTCTGGGAATAGCCTGATTCCCAGCACGCCGTTGTGCAGCCTCGAATCAGGACCGCACTGAGCGTGAAAACCGAAAGGTCTCGCATGTCGCAGTCCGTTTCACAAACGCACCAAGACGATGATGCGCATCTGAAAGCCCTGGGTTACCAGACAAGTTATTCACGCACCATGTCACTCTGGGGGAACATCGCTCTCGGATTCACGTACCTGTCTCCGTTGGTTGCGATTTATTCACTGTTCGCTCTTGCCGTCTCCACCGGTGGTCCGCCGTCCATGTGGTGGATTGTCATTGTGGCAGCAGGTCAGCTTCTGGTTGCACTGGTGTTTGGCGAAATTGTCTCCCAATTCCCGATCGCGGGCGGACTCTATCCGTGGGCTAGGCGACTGTGGGGGAAGAGATATGCCTGGCTGATTTCATGGATTTATGTCTGGGCAATGCTGGTAACTATCACCGCAGTTATCGAGTTCAGCACCGGCTATGCGATGGAGATCTTTGGTGTTGAAGTGACACCAGAATCAACTCTGGCATTTGCTATCGGTATTTTGCTTGTGGCGCTGTTACTCAACCTGGGCGGCACCAAGACCATGTCACGAATTGCACGTATTGGTCTTGCTGCCGAACTGGTCGGTGTTGTCGGCGTCGGTCTTTTCCTTCTAATCTTTGAACGCAAGAATGACTGGTCTGTATTCTTTGACACCTTCGGCAAAGGTGACGGGGACTACATGACAGCCTTTGTTGCCTCGGCATTGGTTGGTCTGTTTATGTTCTACGGTTTCGAAGCCTGCGGTGACGTTGCTGAAGAAGTGAGCAACCCTGGTCGACGTATTCCGAAGGCAATGTATTTGACGATTTTCGTTGGTGCAGTTTCGGCACTGATGTCCTTCGCTGGATATGTCATGGCAGCACCTAACCTGATCAGCATTGTCAACGGGGAAGACATGAATCCGATACCTGCCATTTTGGAATCGTCTCTCGGTGTTGTCGGCGCCAAGATCTTCGTGGGTGTTGCTGTGCTTGCATTCATCTCGTGTATTTTGAGCCTGCAAGCAGCCGCAAGCCGCTTGATCCAGTCCAAGGCACGTGATGGCATGCTTCCTGCAAGTGCGTGGTTGGCCAAGCTCACTCCTCGCACCAAGGTGCCACGCAACGCGCTGTTTGTTGCCAGTGTGATCCCCATCATTTTGGCCATTGTGATTTATGCAATGCCTGACACCCTGGTTCCCATCACCGCCTTTGCAGTGCTAGGAATTTACATCGCGTTCCAAGCTGTGGTTTTGGCTTCGTTGGTTCAGCGCTTCAAAGGCTGGAAGCCTGCAGGTCAATTCCAGCTTGGCGCGTGGGGCATGGTCATCAACATCGCTGCACTGGCATATGGCATTTGGGCAATCCTGTGGTTGCTTCAGCCTGGAGCCAGCGGCAACTTTGTTGCGGACTGGGCTTCGTGGCTTGGTTTAGGCGTGGTTCTCGTGGCGGGCATTTTGTATATGCTCATCGCCCGTCCTGCTTCTAAGTCTGATGCTCCTGCTGGGGATGCCATTGAGGTGGCAAACCAGATGAGAGCAGCAGCGAAGTAGTTCACTCGCGTAATCGAAGTTGTGGGCTCCGGCAATTAGCCGGGGCCCACACTCGTTCACGGTAGATTTGGGGGTGTGAGTGTGCAGCGTAAACAGCTAGTCGGCTACAGTGCCGTTGCTCTGGTGATACTTGCTGCGCTCATCCTGATAGCGCAGTGGCTGCGCACACTTCCTGAGGTGGAACGTTTTCTCACCACATATCCGGGAACGACACCACTACCCGAAAATGCTCCCGTGGGGATTCCCGCCTGGTTGGCCTGGCAGCACTTTTTGAATTTCTTCTTCCTGTTGTTTGTCATCCGCACGGGGTGGATTATTCGCTCCAAAAAGCGCCCTCCTGCTTTTTGGACTCCCACGAAGTTTCGTCTGAATAAGAACGCACCAGCTCAGCGCATGGGGTTGTATCACTGGTTCCATATCCAGATGGATTTCTTGTGGGTGCTCAATGGTGTGATCTTTATCGTGTTGCTTTTTGTCACCGGGCAGTGGATGCGTATCGTTCCCACATCGTGGGACGTGTTCCCGAACGCCCTCTCGGCAGGCCTGCAATATGCGTCTCTAGATTGGCCCAGCGATAACGCGTGGGTGAATTACAACAGCCTGCAGGTGTTGGCCTATTTCCTCACTGTCTTTATTGCCGCACCGATTGCAATTAAGACCGGCCTACGGCTGTCGCCGCTGTGGCCGAAAGAGGGCTGGATGCACCGCGTGTTCCCCGAGAAGCTTGCTAGGTCCCTGCACGTGATCGTGTTGTTCTATTTCTTTGTCTTCATCGTCGTGCATGTCACCCTCGTCTTCACTACGGGTGCTCTGCGTAATCTCAACATCATGTTTGCCGGCAATGATGGAACTTCGTGGCTGGGAGCAGGAATCTTTGCACTCTCGGTTGTGGCGATGGTGATTGGCTGGCTGCTGATGCGTCCCAGCATCCTCAAACCCATTGCTGCATTTTCTGGAAAAGTCCAAGGCTAAGCCCTTCCCCCTCAGCGGAAGAGGGTGTGCGGTGAAAAGGCAACAACAGGAATAGTCTTTCTGGCATGTGGGCGACATTGATGTCTCTACTGCCGAACCGCGCAGACTATGCCGCCTTGCCTCGTACCTGGAAATCAGATCTGCTTGCCGGTCTCACCGTCGGTATCGTTGCCCTGCCGCTCGCTCTCGCATTCGGAGTGAGCTCAGGTGTGGGGGCTGAAGCCGGATTGATCACGGCAGTAGTTGCAGGGTTTATTGCCGCCGTCTTTGGCGGCTCCAATGTTCAAGTCTCGGGTCCCACCGGGGCCATGGTGGTGGTCCTGGCGCCGATTGTGGCCAATCACGGTGTTGCCTCGATTGTGATTGTTGGCTTGTTGGCTGGGGTGTTTGTTCTCGTGATGGGAATCTTCCGACTAGGCAGGGCAATCAGCTTCATTCCCTGGCCAGTCATCGAAGGCTTCACGCTCGGAATTGCGGTCATCATTTTCTTGCAGCAAATTCCTGCTGCGGTGGGCTCGCCTGAATTCGCGGAATCACCAAGTGCACTGATTTCTGCGTGGAATGCCATCGTTGCAAGCAACCTTAACCTCGCGCTGTGGTCTCTGGGTGTGGTGTTACTGGTTGCCCTCATGATGGTTGCTGTTCCCAAGGTGCTGCCGGTTGTTCCCGGTTCCATCGTGGCGATAGTGGTGGTCACTCTGGTGGCTGAAATCACCGGCTCACCCCTGCAGCGTATTGGTGAACTTCCCAGCTCCCTGCCGCTTCCGGCCCTGCCGGACTTCGCAGGCATCTCCGCGGGGGAGTTGATTGTTCCTGCGCTCGCCGTGGCAGCTCTAGCGACAATAGAGTCTTTGCTCTCGGCACGCGTGGCAGCCTCGATGGCGAATACCGGACTGTTTAACCCCAACCGCGAACTCATCGGTCAAGGCTTGGCTTCGGTCGGGTCAGCGCTCTTTGGTGGCATGCCTGCCACCGGAGCGATTGCCCGCACCGCTGTTAATGTGCGTTCAGGTGCCCAGACCCGCATGGCAGCAATCGTGCACTCGGTGGTGTTGTTGGCCGTGGTCTATATCTCAACCGGTCCCGTCTCGAGGATTCCACTGGCCGCGCTTGCCGGGGTGCTCATGGTGACGGCGGTGCGGATGGTTCCCAACCGAGCTGCATGGAAGATTTTGCGCAGCACCAAACATGATGCGGCAATCTTTATTGCCACCGCGGTGATTACCGTTGCTCTTGATCTGATCGAAGCGGTCGTCGTGGGGATTCTGGTGACAGTGCTGTTCTCCATACGAGCACTCATCATGCGGGGCAAGGTTCATCAGGTTGAACTACCCGGACCTCCTGTTTTTGGAGATGACCGCATTGCACTATTTCGGATAGAGGGAGCACTGTACTTTGGTGTGGCCGACAAGATTCATGAACAAGTCACGACTCATCCTGATGTGACCGTGGTGATTATTCAGCTCTCGGGTGTGCAATTCCTCGATGCCACCGGCGCACAGATATTGGCAGAGATCGTTACTCAGCTCGAACGCGACGGCAAAACCGCCATCATCAAAGGAATTCCTCAGCAACACCGAGAACTCATTACCCGCGTGGGAGTGCTGGGACAACTGCGTCATCCCAACCATGTGTTTGATAATTTAGAACTCGCGATTGCTCACGCACGCTCGCATATAACACGTGAAGACGCGGCGGCGGCGGAAGGTCGTCCACGGCCCTTCTTCAGTTGAGGTAACTGTGGCGTGTTTGTAGGGCAAAGCCCTCGACACGCCCGGGTTGCACTCCGGTTGTAAAGTGTGGCAGACTCTTCAAGTTCGACATTTTCTGCCCTTGTGCAGAAATCACTACCCTGGCAGTGCATAACGACGGAATATTCCGATCACGTTAGGCCGCAGGTAGAGAACATCGCCAAAGCTCTCAGCTGAGCCTGGGGTAACCCAGACTTTGCCGTGTTCGCGCGGGAGAGAGCCCAAGCACATTGACATGTAAACAGTGGTGCGACACCTAAAAGTAGAGTGCCAGCGTTTTAACGCGATGCGTCCAATGCGGTCCCGAGGCTGTACGACGCACTGAATGAAAGAGAGAGTCACATGGCGGGACAAAAGATCCGCATTCGACTTAAGTCATATGACCACGAGGTCATTGACTCCTCGGCGCGCAAGATTGTTGACACAGTAACCCGTGCGGGTGCAACTGTTGTCGGCCCTGTGCCCCTTCCTACCGAGAAGAACGTAGTTTGTGTAATCCGTTCTCCTCACAAGTACAAGGACAGCCGCGAGCACTTTGAGATGCGCACCCACAAGCGTTTGATCGACATCGTCGACCCCACGCCTAAGGCTGTTGACTCGCTCATGCGCCTTGACCTTCCTGCTGACGTCAACATTGAGATCAAGCTCTAGGGGACGACATGGCAAACGCAACTAAGACTGTTAAAGGTCTGCTGGGCAAGAAGCTTGGCATGACCCAGGTATGGGATGAGAACAACAAGCTTGTTCCCGTCACCGTTATCGAAATCACTCCTAACGTGGTTACTCAGCTGCGCACCACTGAGAAAGACGGCTACGAAGCTGTTCAGATCGCCGGTGGCGCTATTGACCCACGCAAGGTAAACAAGCCTGCAACCGGTCACTTCGAGAAGGCCGGAGTTACTCCTCGCCGTCACGTGACCGAAGTTCGCACCCCTGACGCATCCTCCTACTCCGTAGGCCAGGAACTCACCGTTGACTCCACCTTCGAAGCCGGCCAGAAGGTTGACGTCGTCGGAACAAGCAAGGGTAAGGGTTTTGCCGGTGTTATGAAGCGTCACAACTTCGCTGGTGTTTCTGCATCTCACGGTGCACACCGTAACCACCGTAAGCCTGGTTCTATCGGTGCTTCGTCGACCCCTAGCCGCGTCTTCAAGGGCATGCGCATGGCCGGTCGCATGGGTGGAGAGCGCGTCACCGTGCTCAACCTCAAGGTTCACGCAGTAGACGCAGAGAAGGGCCTCTTGCTCGTCAAGGGAGCTGTTCCTGGTGCACGTGGCCGCCTCGTATTCGTTCGCAACGCAGTGAAGGGGGCGTAGTCCATGGCTACCGTTACCACTCTCGACGTCGTTGACCTCAAGGGCAAGAAGGCAGGCTCTGTTGAGCTTCCTGCTGAGCTCTTTGACGTTACCGTCAACGTCCCACTGATCCACCAGGTTGTCGTCGCTCAGCTTGCTGCTGCCCGTCAGGGTACGCACAAGGTCAAGGGCCGCGGCGAAGTTTCTGGTGCAGGTCGCAAGCCTTTCAAGCAGAAGGGAACCGGTCGCGCTCGTCAGGGCTCGATCCGTGCTCCTCACATGACCGGTGGTGGCATCGTGCATGGACCCGTGCCACGTAGCTACGCACAGCGCACCCCCAAGAAGATGATCGCTGCAGCTCTGCTCGGTGCTCTCTCTGACCGCGCTCGCGGTGGACGTATTCACGCTGTGACTGCATTTGGTGAGAAGACCCCTTCCACCAAGGTTGCATCTGAGTTCTTGAACACCATCGCTTCGAGCAAGAACGTACTCATCGTTCTTGACCGCAACGATGACCTGTCGCTCAAGAGCGTTCGCAACCTGCCTAACGTTCACGTTCTGAACTCAGACCAGCTGAACGCTTACGACGTGCTCGTCTCTGACGACATCGTGTTCACTCAGGAAGCAATTACTTCCTTCGTGAACAGCAAGAAGAAGGAAGAGGCCAAGTAATGACTAACGCAGCTTGGAACAAAGACCCACGCGATGTTGTCATCGCTCCGGTTGTCTCCGAAAAGAGCTACGGTCTGATCGACGAGGGTAAGTACACCTTCCTGGTTGACCCTCGCTCCAACAAGACCGAGATCAAGCTCGCTATCGAGAAGATCTTCTCGGTTGAGGTTGCTTCCATCAACACCCTGAACCGTCAGGGTAAGACCCGCCGTACCAAGTTTGGAATGGGTAAGCGCAAGGACACCAAGCGCGCCATTGTCACTCTGAAGTCCGGTTCCATCGACATCTTTACGGCCGTTGGCTAAGCGGAACGGATAAAGAGGATTAATCATGGCTATTCGTAAGTACAAGCCCACAACCCCGGGCCGTCGTGGCTCGAGCGTTGCGGACTTCGCTGAAATTACCCGTTCGACTCCTGAAAAGTCGTTGCTTCGCCCCCTGTCTAAGACCGGTGGCCGTAACAACCAGGGTCGCATCACTACCCGTCACATCGGTGGTGGCCACAAGCGCCAGTACCGCGTTATCGACTTCCGTCGTAACGACAAGGACGGCGTATTGGCCAAGGTCGCTCACATTGAGTACGACCCCAACCGCACCGCACGTATTGCACTGCTCCACTTTGTTGATGGCACCAAGCGTTACATCTTGGCTCCCAACAAGCTGAGCCAGGGTGACTTCGTTGAGTCCGGCCCCAGCGCCGACATCAAGCCAGGTAACAACCTGCCTTTGAAGAACATCCCGACCGGTACCGTTATCCACGCGATCGAGCTCAAGCCCGGTGGCGGAGCAAAGATGGCGCGTTCGGCTGGTGCATCTGTTCGTCTCGTTGCTAAGGATGGCCCCTACGCGCAGCTTCGTCTGCCTTCGGGTGAAATCCGCAACGTTGATGCTCGTTGCCGCGCCACCATTGGTGAAGTTGGTAACGCAGAGCAGTCCAACATCAACTGGGGTAAAGCAGGCCGTATGCGTTGGAAGGGCGTTCGCCCAACCGTTCGTGGTGTTGCTATGAACCCAGTCGACCACCCACACGGTGGTGGTGAGGGTAAGACCTCCGGTGGTCGTCACCCTGTCAGCCCCTGGGGTCAGAAGGAAGGCCGCACACGCCGTCCTAACCAGGAAAGCGACAAGCTCATCGTCCGTCGTCGTACCGTCGGCAAGAAGCGCTAGTAGGAGTTTAAGAAGATGCCACGCAGTCTTAAGAAGGGCCCCTTCGTTGACGAGCACCTGCTTCGCAAGGTTGTTCGCCAGAACGAGGCCAACACAAAGAACGTAATCAAGACCTGGTCGCGTCGATCGATGATCATCCCCGCGATGCTCGGTCACACGATTGCAGTTCACGACGGTCGCAAGCACATTCCTGTGTTCGTTACCGAAACCATGGTTGGCCACAAGCTTGGTGAATTTGCACCAACTCGTACCTTCCGTGGCCACGTGAAGGATGACAAGAAGGGCCGTCGCCGTTAATCGCGGTGACGAGAAGGAGTAGAAAATGGTGGAGTCAGTCGCACGCGTGCGTCACATCCGCGTTACCCCGATGAAGGCCCGACGCGTTGTAAACCTCATCCGTGGAAAGCAGGCTCACGAAGCTCTCGCGATTCTGAAGTTCGCACCTCAGACCGCATCCGAGCCCGTATACAAGCTTGTTGCTTCGGCAATCGCTAACGCTCGCGTCAAGGCAGATGCGTCTAACGCATTCCTCGACGAGCAGGACCTCTTCGTTTCAGCAGCTTTTGTTGACGAGGGTGCAACCCTGAAGCGTTTCCGTCCCCGTGCACAGGGTCGCGCATTCAAGATCTTGAAGCGCACCAGCCACATCACTGTCGTACTTGCTACCCCCGACGAGCTCGAGGTTGCTGGCAAGGCTGCGAAGAAGGAGGCCAAGTAATGGGCCAAAAAGTAAACCCCTACGGCTTCCGTCTGGGAATCACCACTGACCACGTGTCACGTTGGTTCTCCGACAGCACGAAGAAGGGTCAGCGTTACGCCGACTTCGTGACTGAGGACGTCAAGATCCGTCACATGCTCAGCGAGACCCTCGACCGTGCAGGTGTTGCACGTATCGAGATCGAGCGCACCCGTGACCGCGTTCGCGTCGACATTCACACTGCCCGTCCCGGCATTGTGATCGGTCGCCGTGGCGCCGAGGCAGAGCGTATCCGCGCTGACCTCGAAAAGCTCACTGGTAAGCAGATCCAGCTCAACATCCTCGAGGTGAAGAACCCTGAGGCTGAAGCTCAGCTGGTAGCTCAGGGTATTGCTGAGCAGCTTGCAGGTCGTGTGGCTTTCCGTCGCGCAATGCGTAAGGGCCTTCAGGGCGCTCAGCGCGCTGGCGCCAAGGGTATTCGTATCCAGGTGTCCGGTCGTCTGGGTGGCGCTGAAATGAGCCGCTCCGAGTTCTACCGTGAAGGCCGTGTGCCACTGCACACCCTCCGCGCGAACATCGACTACGGCTTCTACGAGGCCAAGACCACCTTCGGCCGCATTGGTGTGAAGGTATGGATTTACAAGGGCGACATCACCAACAAGGAGCTTGCTCGCGAGCAGGCAAACCAGAAGAGTGTCCGTCCCGAGCGTAGCGACCGTCCACGCCGTGCCCCTAAGGCAGAGGCTGCAGCGGTTCCAGCAGGAGTTGAGGCATAACCATGTTGATTCCACGTCGTGTAAAGCACCGTAAGCAGCACCACCCCGGCCGTTCCGGCCAGGCAACTGGTGGCACCAAGGTTTCCTTCGGTGAATTCGGTATCCAGGCACTGACCCCCGCCTATGTGACCAACCGTCAGATCGAGTCCGCTCGTATCGCGATGACCCGTCACATCAAGCGTGGTGGAAAGGTTTGGATCAACATCTACCCTGACCGTCCTCTGACCAAGAAGCCAGCTGAAACTCGTATGGGTTCCGGTAAGGGTTCACCAGAGTGGTGGGTAGCTAACGTCAAGCCAGGCCGCGTCCTCTTCGAGCTCAGCGGTGTGAACGAGACCATTGCTCGTGAAGCAATGACTCGTGCAATTCACAAGCTGCCCCTCAAGGCACGCATCATCAAGCGCGAGGAGGGAGACGCATAATGGCTGTCGGATCCAAGGAGCTTCGTCCCAACGAACTCGACACTTTTGACAACGAGCGCCTCGTAGAAGAGCTCCGTAAGGCAAAGGAAGAGCTGTTCAACCTGCGCTTCCAGTCTGCTACCGGTCAGCTCGAAAGCCACGGACGCCTCCGTGCTGTCAAGCGCGATATCGCACGCATCTACACGGTTCTCCGTGAGCGCGAGCTCGGTATTCGTGCAACGCCTGCTGTAGCAGCTGCTCCAGCTAAGGCTGAGAAGAAGACCAAGGCCGCTAAGGCCGAGACCGCGGAGGAGACCGAATAATGGCTACCGCAAAGGCTAAGAAGGCCGAAGAGACCGAAGTACTCGTTCGCGGGTACCGCAAGGTTCGTCGTGGCTACGTCACCAGCGACAAGATGGACAAGACCATCGTTGTTGAGGTTGAAGACCGCGTGAAGCACCCTCTCTACGGCAAGGTTATTCGCCGCAGCTCGAAGGTGAAGGCTCACGATGAGCTCAACACTGCCGGCATCGGTGACCTGGTTGTTATCAGCGAGACCCGTCCGCTCAGCGCTTCCAAGCGCTGGCGCCTGGTCGAAATCGTCGAGAAGGCTAAGTAGGCCCTGGCCTACTTCGTAAAAGGAGTTAGAAGTGCTTCAGCAAGAATCACGCGTCAAGGTTGCCGACAACACCGGCGCCAAGGAGCTGCTCACGATTCGTGTTCTCGGTGGTTCCGGTCGTCGTTACGCCGGTCTCGGTGACGTTATCGTGGCAACCGTCAAGGACGCTATCCCCGGCGGAAACGTGAAGAAGGGTGACGTCGTTAAGGCTGTCGTCGTTCGTACCGTCAAGTCGACCCGTCGTCCCGACGGTTCCTACATCAAGTTCGATGAGAACGCAGCTGTCATCCTCAAGTCGGATGGCGAGCCTCGCGGTACTCGTATCTTCGGTCCTGTCGGTCGCGAACTGCGCGACAAGAAGTTCATGAAGATTGTTTCATTGGCTCCGGAGGTTATCTAGTCATGGCAAACATCAAGAAGGGTGACCTCGTACAGGTCATCACTGGTCGTAGCCAGGCTCGCGGCGGAGACCGTGGCAAGCAGGGCAAGGTAATTGAGGTTCTCACCGATCGCAACCGCGTCATCGTTGAGGGCGTCAACTACGTAACCAAGCACACCCGCGTTGGCCAGTCTGCCCGCGGCACCAAGACCGGTGGTATCGAGACCGTTGAGGCTTCGATCCACATTTCAAACGTGGCAATTGTTGACCCCTCGACCAAGAAGCCAACTCGCGTTGGTTTCCGCACCGAGACTGTCACCAAGAACGGCGCAAGCAAGACCGTGCGAGTCCGTTACGCCAAGAAGTCAGGTAAGGACCTGTAATGACGAACACCGCAGTAGCTGGCAAAATCCAGCCACGTCTCAAGGCAAAGTACAAGGCAGAACTTCAGCAGGCTCTGGCCACTGAACTCGGCCTGAAGAACGTTCACGAGATCCCAACCCTCACCAAGATCGTGGTGAACATGGGTGTTGGTGAAGCAGCCAAGGATGGAAAGCTCATCGACTTCGCCGTCGCTGACCTGACCGCTATCACTGGCCAGAAGCCTTCGGTAACCAAGGCTCGCAAGTCAATCGCACAGTTCAAGTTGCGTGAAGGTCAGCCCATTGGTGCGCACGTTACCCTCCGTGGTGACCGCATGTGGGAATTCCTCGACCGCACCCTGTCGCTGGCTCTTCCTCGTATCCGTGACTTCCGTGGTCTCTCCGACCGCCAGTTCGACGGACACGGAAACTACACCTTTGGTCTCACCGAGCAGACAATGTTCCACGAGATCAACCAGGACAAGATCGACCGTCCTCGCGGTATGGACATCACTGTTGTGACGACTGCCAAGAACGACACCGAGGGACGCGCATTGCTTCGTGCACTGGGCTTCCCATTCAAGTCGGTAGACACCTCTACCAACTAAGCACCACAGGTCGCCACCCGCGTAACGGATGGCGAAACCTGGTGAAAAAAGGATAAACACATGACAATGACAGATCCGGTCGCAGATATGCTGACCAGACTGCGCAACGCTAACTCGGCACACCACGACTCCGTGTCCATGCCGAACAGCAAGCTCAAGACCGGCATTGCCGAAATCCTCAAGTCTGAGGGTTACATTGCTGGTTGGGAAGTTGCAGATGCACGCGTAGGCAAGACCCTGACACTGAACCTCAAGTACAGTGCAGATCGCCACGCTTCTATCGTCGGCATCAAGCGTGTATCGAAGCCTGGTCTTCGTGTCTACGCAAAGTCGAACGAAATCCCCAAGGTCCTCGGTGGCCTCGGTATCGCCATTCTGTCCACCTCGAGCGGTCTTCTCACTGACCGTGAAGCTGAGAAGAAGGGCGTAGGTGGGGAAGTCCTCGCCTACGTGTGGTAACCGAGAATGTCACGTATTGGTCGTCTTCCTATTGACATCCCTGGTGGTGTAACCGTGACCATTGATGGTCAGGACGTTACTACCAAGGGTCCTAAGGGCGAACTCAAGCTCACCATTTCTGCTCCAATCACTGCTGTGATTGAGGAGAACCAGGTAGTTGTGAGCCGTCCCGATGACGAGCGCAACTCGCGTTCGCTGCACGGTTTGACTCGTACCCTCATCGCTAACCAGATTGTTGGCGTAACCCAGGGCTACGAAAAGGGTCTCGAAGTAGTCGGTACCGGTTACCGCGTTGCTTCTAAGGGCGCTGGTGTTGAGTTTGCTCTTGGCTACTCACACCCCATCACCGTGGAGCCTCCTGCAGGCATCACCTTCACTGTTGAGGGCAACAACAAGCTCATCGTGAGCGGCATCGACAAGCAAGCTGTCGGTGAAGTTGCTGCCAACATTCGTAAGCTGCGCAAGCCAGAGCCATACAAGGGCAAGGGTGTGCGTTACGCCGGCGAAGTTGTTCGCCGCAAGGCTGGAAAGGCTGGTAAGTAGCCATGGCACTCGGAACCCGAGGAAAGTCCAAGTCGGCCGCACGCGACCGCCGTCACGCACGTCTTCGCAAGAAGATCGAAGGAACTGCTGCACGTCCACGTCTGGTCGTCACCCGTTCCGCACGCCACGTATTTGTACAGCTCGTCGACGACTCACAGGGTGTCACCGTTGCTTCGGCATCGACCCTCGAGTCCGACATGCGCACATTCGCTGGTGACAAGACCGCTAAGGCTCGCAAGGTCGGCGAACTCGTCGCTGAGCGTGCAAAGAAGGTTGGAATTGAAGCTGTTGTCTTTGACCGCGGTGGAAACAAGTACGCCGGTCGCGTTGCCGCGATCGCCGATGGAGCTCGAGAGGGTGGATTGAGCCTGTGAGCGAGAACACTGTTAACGAAACTGAAGCTGCAGAAGCAGCTGTGGAGACTGCACTCGTAGACACCACCAACGAGCCTCGTGAGGCTCGCCGTGGTGGCCGTGAGCGCAACCCCAACAAGGATCGCAACCGCGATCGCGACGCTGAGAAGAGCCAGTTCCTCGAGCGCGTCGTTACCATCAACCGTGTATCCAAGGTGGTCAAGGGTGGTCGTCGCTTTAGCTTCACCGCTCTCGTCGTCGTTGGTGACGGTAACGGTATGGTTGGCGTTGGCTACGGTAAGGCGAAGGAAGTTCCCCTCGCTATCTCCAAGGGTGTTGAAGAAGCAAAGAAGGCTTTCTTCCGCGTACCACGCACCGGTAACACCATTCCTCACCCCGTACAGGGCGAGGCTGCTGCCGGTGTTGTACTCCTTCGTCCCGCTGCTGCAGGTACCGGTGTTATCGCCGGTGGTCCAGTGCGTGCCGTACTCGAGTGCGCAGGCATCCACGACGTTCTGAGCAAGTCTCTCGGTTCGTCCAACACCATCAACATTGTTCACGCCACCGTGGAAGCACTGAAGCAGCTCGAAGAGCCTCGCGCAGTAGCAGCACGTCGTGGTCTGGACTTTGACCAGGTTGCTCCTGCACGCCTCGTGCGCGCAGAAGCTGAGGCTGCAAAGGCAGGTGCCTAATGGCTGCTCGTCTAAAGGTCACACAGATCAAGTCCGTAATTAGCGAAAAGCAGAACCAGCGCGACACTCTTCGTAGCCTGGGTCTCAAGCGCATTGGCGACATCGTCGTCAAAGAGGACAGCCCGGTAACTCGCGGATACGTTCGCGCCGTGGCTCACCTCGTCAAGGTCGAGGAGATTGACTAATGGCTGAAGAGAAGAAGGAAGCCGCAAAGAAGGCTCCAGCTGCGAAGGCTGCTGCTCCTAAGGCTGCCGCTGCAAAGGCACCTGCTGCCAAAGCTGCTGCACCTAAGGCTGCTGCAAAGCCAGCTGCAGAAAAGGCTCCTGCTGCAAAGGCTGCTCCTAAGGCTGCCGCTAAGCCAGCTGCTGAGAAGACCGAAGCTCAGGCTGAGGCTCCCAAGGCTGCTGCAGCAAAGAAGCCTGCTGCGAAGAAGGCTGCTGCTGAACCTCGTGAGCACGTCCTCAAGGTGCACCACCTTCGTCCCGCTGAGGGCGCGAAGAAGGCTCGCACCCGCGTAGGCCGTGGTGAAGGTTCTAAGGGTAAGACTGCAGGTCGTGGTACCAAGGGAACGAAGGCTCGTTACCAGGTCAAGATCGGCTTCGAGGGTGGACAGATGCCTCTGCACATGCGCACCCCCAAGCTCCGCGGCTTCAAGAACCCCTTCCGTGTTGAGTACCAGGTTGTGAACCTGGATGCTCTCGCTGAGCTGTACCCCAACGGCGGAGATGTCACAGTAGCTGACCTCGTAGCCAAGGGCGCAGTTCGCAAGAACGAGAAGGTCAAGGTTCTTGGTAACGGCGACATCGCTGTTAAGCTGAACATTGCAGTAGACAAGGTCTCGAGCTCAGCAGAGCAGAAGATCATGGCTGCAGGCGGTTCGATCAAGTAACCACCTGCTGGTTGCGCAAACGTAGCGTTACTGGCTCCCCGCAGGGGGAGCCAGTACGCGTTACAACCCCCAAGATTTACAGGAGTCATTTGTGATTAGTGCAATTGTGCGAATTTTCCGCACTCCAGACTTGCGCCGCAAGATTGGCTTCACGCTGGGAATAATCACCCTGTTCCGTTTGGGATCATTCATCCCCGGACCCTACGTTGATTTTGGCAACGTTCAAAAGTGTCTCAACGCTAACCAAAACACTTCGGGCCTCTATGAGCTCGTCAACCTCTTCTCTGGTGGAGCTCTCCTCCAGTTGAGCATCTTTGCTCTGGGCATCATGCCCTACATCACGGCGTCGATCATCGTGCAGTTGCTGCGCGTAGTGATTCCTCACTTTGAAACGTTGTACAAGGAAGGTCAAGCTGGCCAGTCCAAGCTGACCCAGTACACCCGTTACCTCACCATTGCACTTGGTGTTCTGCAGTCCACCACACTGATCACTGTTGCTCGCTCGGGTGCACTCTTTGGAACCAACTCCACTCCTGAGTGTTCTCAGTTGCTCACCAACGACGCGTGGTACGCCATCTTGCTCATGGTCATCACCCTCACCGCTGGTACTGGTCTGATCATGTGGATGGCTGAACTGGTCACCGAGCGCGGTATCGGTAACGGTATGTCCTTGCTGATCTTCACCTCGATTGCAGCTGGTTTCCCCCGCTCTCTCGGAAACGTTTACAGCGCACGTGGTTTGAACACCCTGTTGATTGTTCTGGCACTGATCTTGGTCGTCATCATCGCCGTTGTCTTCGTGGAGCAGTCACAGCGTCGTATTCCTGTTCAGTACGCCAAGCGTGTTGTGGGACGTCGTACCTACGGTGGTAACAACACGTACATCCCCATTAAGGTCAACATGGCTGGTGTGGTCCCCGTGATCTTCGCTTCCTCACTGTTGTACCTCCCCGCACTGATTGCACAGTTCAACCAGCCTGCAGCTGGTCAGCAGCCTGCGGCATGGGTGACCTGGATTTCTACCTATCTCACGCAGGGTGACCACCCGGTCTACATGCTGATGTTCTTCCTGCTGATTGTGGGCTTCACCTACTTCTATGTCGCCATCACCTTCAACCCTGTTGAGGTTGCCGACAACATGAAGCAATACGGTGGCTTCATCCCCGGTATTCGTGCCGGTCGACCCACTGCCGAATACCTCGACTATGTGCTGACTCGAATCACCTTGCCTGGTTCGTTGTACTTGGGTCTCGTGGCGATTTTGCCACTTATCGTGCTCGCTCTGGCAGGCGCCAGCACCTCCTTCACTTTTGGTGGAACATCTATACTTATCGTTGTAGGTGTCGGGCTGGAGACCGTGAAGCAGATCGATTCACAGTTACAACAGCGCCACTATGAAGGGCTATTGCGATAATGACTGGTACTCGCCTGCTGCTGATTGGACCACCCGGAGCAGGTAAGGGTACACAGGCAGCAATCCTCGCCGAAACATACGGTATTCCCGCTATTTCTACGGGAGATATCTTCCGTGCCAACGTCAAGAACGAGACTCCGTTGGGCCTCGAGGTGAAGGCCATCTTGGCTCGTGGAGAGTATGTTCCAGATTCGCTGACGAACTCTATCGTCGAAGATCGCCTGCACGAAGCAGACGCTGCGAATGGTTTCCTCCTCGACGGATACCCTCGCACCATTGATCAGGTGAACGAGCTCGACCGGATGCTTTCCGCTGACGGGAAGGCTCTGGATGCTGTTGTTCTTATCACTGCGGACACCGATGTTGTGGTGGGCCGTTTGCTTAAGCGTGCTGAAATTGAAGGCCGTGCCGACGACACTGAAGACGTCATCCGTCACCGCATGTCTGTCTATGAGGAGCAGACCGCACCATTAATCGACACCTACTCTGCTCGTGGCATTGTTGTCACCGTTGACGGTCTCGGTGCTGTTGAAGAAGTGACCGGTCGCATCGTTGATGCTCTTGCTGGTGCCGGCGTTCAGGCCTAGAACCACAGATGGGTTTCCGCACCAACATTTATAAGTCCCCAGCACAGCTGAGGCTCATGGTTGAACCCGGACTCATCACTGCTGCCGCGCTCGATGCTGCTCGTCCACTCATTCGTGCTGGAGTCTCCACACTCGAGATTGACGCTGCTGCAGAGAAAGCCATTCGTGACCGTGGCGGCGAACCCAACTTCAAGCTTGTTCCTGGATACCGTCACACCGTGTGTGCCTCGGTGAACGACGAAGTCGTTCACGGCATTCCTGGCGGACGCATCCTTGAGCCAGGAGACATCGTCTCGATCGATGCCGGTGCTCAATACCAGGAATGGAATGGCGACTCCGCCATTACCGTGGTTGTTCCGGATCCCAGCCGTCCCGAGGTTGTGGCCGAGCGTGAACAGCTCTCGAAGATCACCGAAGGTTCTCTCTGGGCAGGTATTGCTCGCTTGGCCAAGGCCAAGTACCTCAACGAGGTGGGCGACGCCATCCAGGGCTACATCGAACTGGAAGGCATGAAGGTCGGCCACCGCTATGGCATCCTGACCGATTACATCGGTCACGGCATTGGCCGCGACATGCACGAAGCACCACCGGTGTTCAACTACCGCGTGAAGCAAAAGGGCCCTGAAGTGAAGCCTGGTTTGGTTGTTGCTATCGAACCCATGGTGGTCACCGGCAAGATCGACACCTACGTCGCCGAAGATGACTGGACCGTCATCACCGAGGACGGTGGCATGGCCTCGCACTGGGAACACTCGGTTGCTGTGCACAAGGATGGCATCTGGGTTCTCACTGCACATGATGGTGGGGCAGCAGGTTTGGCGCCCTTCGGTGTTGTCCCAACGCCGATTGCCTAAATCCGAGTTGGCTTTCTGCCCGAATATCACATAAGCTTGTACTTTGGTGTCTGTTGCCATGCCTTTGGCGTGTCGTCAGAAACCATATTGCAACCGCAAGACCAGTAATCCCCAATTAAGCGATAAGTGAGTATATGGCGAAAAAAGACGGCGTCATTGAGATCGAAGGAACGATCACAGAAGCGTTGCCAAATGCCATGTTCCGCGTTGAGCTAACCAACGGACACAAGGTACTTGCCCACATTTCGGGCAAGATGCGCCAGCACTACATCCGAATCCTCCCCGAGGACAAGGTCATCGTAGAGCTGAGCCCATACGACCTCACTCGTGGCCGTATCGTTTACCGCTACAAATAAGGATTCCTGAGAAGTAACGGCCTGCGTGCAGGTACGAAGACAGCGAAATAGGTAAGAAAAATGAAGGTTAACCCCAGCGTTAAGCCCATCTGCGACAAGTGCAAGGTTATTCGCCGCCACGGAAACGTCATGGTGATCTGCGAAAACCCTCGCCACAAGCAGCGCCAGGGCTAGTAACACCCCCACAGATTTTCACTCGCAAGAGTGAGAGACGCGGTTTCACCGCAACAACTGAAAAAAGCACTCCCAAGAATCTCAAGAAATTGAGAGGACACCTACGGTTGGAGGCCGTGGCACCGGGAATGCTCCACACCTCCACTACACACAAGGAGATGCCACCATGGCACGTCTTGCCGGAGTAGACATTCCACGCGAAAAGCGCGTGGAAGTTGCACTGACATACATCTACGGTGTTGGCCGTACGCGAGCTCTTAAGACTCTCGCCGACACCAAAATCAGCGGAGACATCCGCGTCAAGGACCTCACCGACGACCAGCTGGTCGCTCTGCGTGACTACATCGAAGGCAACTTCCGCGTAGAGGGTGACCTCCGCCGTGAAGTTCAGGCTGACATCCGCCGCAAGGTTGAGATCGGTAGCTACGAAGGTCTTCGCCACCGTAAGGGTCTGCCGGTTCGCGGTCAGCGCACCAAGACCAACGCTCGTACCCGCAAGGGACCAAAGCGTACCGTCGCCGGCAAGAAGAAGGCTAAGTAATCCGCGTAGGCGGGTACTAGCCCCATAAGGTTTTAGGAGAAATCATGGCAGCACCTAAGTCGGCAGTTCGCAAGCCGCGCAAAAAGGACAAGAAGAACGTAGCTGTGGGCCAGGCTCACATCAAGAGCACGTTCAACAACACCATCGTGTCAATCACTGACACCACTGGTGCCGTAATCAGCTGGGCATCGTCCGGTGGAGTTGGCTTCAAGGGTTCACGTAAGTCAACCCCGTTTGCCGCTCAGCTTGCAGCGGAGTCTGCAGCACGCCAGGCACAAGAGCACGGCATGAAGAAGGTAGACGTCTTCGTCAAGGGCCCCGGCTCTGGACGTGAAACCGCAATCCGTTCGCTTCAGGCCGCAGGCCTCGAGGTTGGATCGATCTCCGATGTGACCCCACAGGCTCACAACGGATGCCGTCCACCTAAGCGTCGTCGCGTTTAGTTTTCCCCCTCTTTCATAACTCAATAATTCATCGCTCACGCAAGTGTCATATATCGGACACTTAGCCGAAAGGAATACATAGTGCTCATTGCACAGCGCCCCACGCTTTCCGAAGAGAACATCTCCGAATACCGTTCACGTTTCATCATTGAACCGCTTGAACCAGGTTTCGGTTACACCCTCGGTAACTCTTTGCGTCGTACCCTGCTCTCCAGCATTCCTGGTGCAGCAGTAACCAGCATCCGTCTTGATGGCGTACTCCACGAGTTCTCCACCATCCCCGGTGTTAAGGAAGACGCAACTGAAATCATCCTGAACATCAAGTCTCTGGTTGTTTCCAGCGAGCACGACGAGCCCATCACCGCTTACTTGCGTAAGCAGGGTTCCGGTGTTGTCACCGCTGCAGACATCTCCGCACCTGCTGGTGTTGAGATCCACAACCCTGAGCTCGTGATCGCAACCCTGAACGACAAGGCAAAGTTCGAACTCGAACTGACCATCGAGCGTGGACGTGGATACGTCTCCAGCGCTCAGAACCGTTCAGAGTTCTCCGAGGCAGGTCAGATTCCTGTTGACTCGATCTACTCTCCCGTACTCAAGGTGACCTACCGCGTCGAGGCAACTCGTGCCGGTGAGCGCACTGACTTCGACCGTCTGGTTGTTGACGTGGAGACCAAGCCAGCTATCACTCCTCGTGACGCTATGGCTTCTGCTGGTCGTACCCTGACCGAGCTGTTCGGTCTGGCACGCGAGCTCAACACTGCTGCTGAAGGTATTGAGATCGGTCCTGCACCAGTAGACGCAGTCCTCAGCTCTGAGCTGTCGATTCCTGTTGAAGACCTCGACCTCTCTGTTCGTTCCTACAACTGCCTCAAGCGCGAAGGCATCAACACTGTTTCTGAGCTCGTAGCTCTGTCTGAAACTCAGTTGATGAACATCCGCAACTTCGGTCAGAAGTCGGTCGACGAGGTTCGCGACAAGCTCATTGAGATGGGTCTGTCTCTCAAGGATTCTGTCCCCGGATTCGACGGAGCACACTTCTACGGTGGCTTCGACGACGACGAGAACATCTAAGCGACGTCTCTTTTAGACACGTCACAGTATTGATTTACGGAGATATAGAAAATGCCTACCCCAACTAAGGGTCCACGCCTCGGAGGCGGTCCTGCACACGAGCGCTTGATGCTCGCGAACATGTCCGTTTCCTTGTTCACACACAAGTCGATCAAGACCACCGAGACTAAGGCAAAGCGCCTGCGTCCCGTGGCTGAGCGTCTCATCACGTTTGCAAAGCGTGGAGACCTTCACGCACGTCGCCGTGCACTGTCGATCCTGCGTAACAAGGAAGCCGTTCACATCCTTTTCGCTGAAATCGCTCCACTGGTTGCTGAGCGTGAGGGCGGTTACACCCGCATCACCAAGCTCGGTTACCGCAAGGGTGACAACGCTCCTCTGGCACAGATCGAGCTCGTGCTCGAGCCAGTCAACAAGAAGCCTGCCAAGGCAAAGGCTGCTAAGGCTGAGGCTCCTAAGGCAGCAGCAGCTCCTGCAGCTGAGGTTGTTGAAGAGGTCGTTGTTGACGAGGTGACCGAAGAGGTCGCAGTAGACGCTGCCGGTGAAGCAGAAGTTGAAACCGTTGTAGAAGAAACCGTTGCAGAGGTTGTTGAAGAAGCACCCGCTGCAGAGGAAGCACCAGCAGCTGAAGAAGCTCCTGCAGCTGACGAGGCTCCTGAAGAGGAAGCTAAGTAGTTTTCACACAGAACATGTTCGAAGCCCCGGTGTTTATCGCCGGGGCTTCGAACGTTAACTCTGCTGTGTTTGAGACTTTAGACTCATAGACGTGAATGAGGAAGCAACAGAGAATGACGTCCTAGAGGACGACTTTTCTGACCTCATTCCTGTTGATGGTGTTGTTCGGCTTCGTTTGGACTTTGGCTATGACGGCACCGACTTTGCCGGCTGGGCTAAACAGCCAGGTTTGCGCACGGTGGAAGAAACTATGGAGCACGCCTTTGCGCAGGTGTTGCGCATGGATGTTTCCCCACGCATCGTGGTTGCCGGTCGCACCGATGCCGGTGTTCATGCCGCCGGCCAGGTCGCTCATATTGATGTTCCCCTCGAGCAGCTCATTCGGGTTTCTTTTTCCCGGGTTGAACGCCGTGAACTCCAAGAGCAGGGCGGCATTCCCTTCGTGGATGGCCTGCCTCAGGTTCCCCACTCCATGCTGCATGCACTGATGCGCCGCGTGGACGGATCAATGGGACGCAATGCGGATGTGGTGATCAATAAGGTCACGGTCGCACCTGCAGGTTTTGATGCCCGCTTTTCTCCTCTGGCCAGACGGTATGAATACCGTCTGGCTGATGGCCTTGAGCACTTGAACCCCATCGACCGGCGCAGAACTGCCTTTCACTTCTATCCGCTGGATGTGGTTGCCATGAACGAGGCTGCCGAGATGATGCTGGGGTTGCGCAATTTCAGTGCGTTTTGTCGCCCCCGCCCTGGTGCCACCACGATTCGTGAATTGCAAGAGTTCCACTGGGAACGCGATGAGCACGGGGTGATCGTCGCACAGCTGCAAGCAGATGCGTTCTGTCACTCTATGGTGAGATCTCTTGTGGGCGCGTGTGTGGCGGCAGGGTCGGGAACACACTCCTTGGATGCCATCGAGGATTTGCGCGATAAAGGTGATCGTACGAGCGTGTTTAAGGTCATGCCCGCCCACGGTTTGACCTTGACCCAGATTATTTACCCGCCAGATGATGAGGTGTGCCAGCGGGCAGACCTTACTCGCAGCCGTCGCGAATTGACCGACGACGCTCCCATAGCGTAAATTAGACCCTTGGTGCTTGTTCTCTATGGACAGGCCGCCGAAGTTGAGCCCTCGACTGACGGGTTCTGCAAGCGAGATACTGCTTTCAGAACGCGACGACTGAGCGGGATACACGGACCACTCATTTCGACAAGAAAGCAGTATTACTGTGACTCGTACCTTTACGCCTAAGGCTGGAGAAGTTACACGCGGCTGGGTCATCATTGACGCAACCGACGTTGTTCTTGGACGCCTCGCCTCTCACGCAGCAACCATCCTGCGTGGAAAGAACAAGCCCACCTACACTCCTCACATGGACATGGGTGACTTCGTCATCATCATCAACGCAGACAAGGTTGTCCTCACCGGCAACAAGGCTGCACAGAAGAAGGCTTACCGCCACTCTGGTTACCCAGGTGGTTTGACCGCTACTACCTACACCGATCTGCTCGAGAAGAACCCTGAGCGCGCAGTCGAGAAGGCTATCCGTGGCATGCTCCCCAAGACTTCTTTGGGACGTGACCAGTTCCGCAAGCTCAAGGTCTACCGTGGCGCAGAGCACCCTCACGCTGCACAGCAGCCCAAGGTATACACCCTCACTCAGGTAGCTCAGTAGAGCCTCGAAGATTCAGATAAAGGATTAGAAAAATCATGGCGGACAACGCAGAAATCGAGACCGAGACCGAAGAGGTCACCGAGTACTCAACCGAAACTCCTGTTGCAGCAGCTCCTAAGGCTCCTCGCGCAGTTCTCAACGTTCCAGGTGCAGCTGTAGGTCGTCGCAAGCAGGCTATTGCTCGCGTACGCCTCGTACCCGGTTCCGGCACCATCACGGTCAACGGCCGTGAGCTTGCTAACTACTTCCCCAACAAGCTGCACCAGCAGCTCATCAACGACCCCTTCACCGTGCTTGAGCTCGGTGGCGCATACGACGTTGTCGCACGCATCACCGGTGGTGGCCCTTCCGGTCAGGCTGGCGCACTGCGTCTTGCTATTGCTCGCGCACTGAACGAGATTGACCGCGACAACAACCGCGCGACCCTCAAGAAGGCGGGCTTCTTGACTCGTGACGCACGCGTCATCGAGCGCAAGAAGGCTGGTCTGAAGAAGGCTCGTAAGGCTTCACAGTTCTCGAAGCGTTAATCTCGCTTCTGTACTGAACGACTGTCCCTTGGCACGTCTATTCGGCACGGACGGTGTCCGAGGCTTAGCAAACCGTGAACTCACGGCAGATCTAACCTTGGCACTGGCCCAGTCGGCTGCGGTGGTTCTCACCAGCGGTCGCAGAGCCGAGGCTAGACGAGCTGAGGGACGTCGTGCTACAGCGGTCATTGCACGTGACCCTCGTATCTCGGGTGAATTCCTCACCGCGGCGTTATCTGCCGGGTTAGCGAGCTCGGGTATTGACGTTCTCGATGCGGGTGTTATCCCAACCCCCGCAGCTGCCTACCTGGTGAGCTCGATCGGTGCGGACTTTGGTGTGATGGTTTCTGCCTCACACAACCCCGCTCCTGATAACGGCATCAAGTTCTTTGCTTTCGGCGGAACGAAGCTTCCCGATGAGGTCGAAGACCGCATCGAAGCTGCGTTAGACGCCGATCACCTGCTGCCCACCGGTGGTGAGGTTGGTCGTATTCGTCGCTTCGCAGATGCTGAAGACCGTTACGTTATTCACCTGCTGGGCACCCTGCCCAACAAACTCAATGGCCTACACGTGGTGTTGGACTGTGCTCACGGTGCAGCCTCGGCAATCTCTCCCGAGGTCTTCACCGATGCCGGTGCCAAGGTCACCGTCATCGCGGCAGACCCAGACGGATTAAACATCAACGACGGTGTGGGCTCCACCCACCTCGACGTGGTCGCTGCTGCCGTGGTTGCTCACGGTGCTGATATCGGTATTGCACACGATGGTGACGCGGATCGCTGCCTGGCTGTTGATGCACAGGGGAACGTTGTCGATGGCGACCAGATCATGGCGATCCTCGCGGTGTCCATGAAAGAACGCGGTCACCTCAAGAACGACACTCTCGTTGCCACTGTGATGAGCAACCTTGGCCTGCACAAAGCCATGGAGAAGCACGGCATCAGAGTCATCCAGACTGCTGTGGGAGACCGCTACGTTCTCGAGGGCCTTGCCGAACACGATGCTTCCTTAGGTGGCGAACAGTCTGGCCATGTCATCATGACCGAATACGCCACCACTGGTGACGGAATTTTGACCGGTTTGCACCTGGTTGCAGAAATGGCCCGCACCGGCAAGACCATTGCTGAGCTCGCCTCAGTGATGACTGTCTACCCTCAGATTCTGGTCAACGTCCGCGGTGTTGATCACCAGGCGCTTTCTGGAAACACCGTTATCGAGGACGCAGTCAAGGCAGCTGAAGCAGAACTAGCCGACACTGGCCGTGTTCTGCTGCGTCCTTCGGGAACCGAGCCTATGGTTCGTGTCATGGTCGAAGCAGCCGATCAGGCAACTGCTGACCGTCTGGCACACAGCCTCGCTGATGTGGTCAAGGCAGAGCTTTCGCTCTAAGTACACAAGCGGGGCCTCAGTAAAGAGACCCCGCAAAATTGTGTGCAGATCAGTTAGCTGAACGCTTGATCCCGAGGAACCAGCCCAAGCCGGCGACGATGTGCATGGCTGCAAGAACGATTCCCGTAGTCATATCAACGGCAACCATGAGCGGGCTTGCTATTGAAACCAAGGCAAAAACAAGACCAAGCCATGCTGCGACATTCACAAACTTGGGTGCCTTTTTCCCAATGAGCCAGGTGATAAATCCAGCAATGAGGAGGGGTGTCACTGTCGAGCCAAAAGCTGCAAAGAAGGGGATCTCAAGAAGTGCAGGGCTATTGACGGCCATAGCTCCTCCCAATGCACCACCTACAAAAAAGAGCACAAGGTTGATTGCTCCAGCAATCAGAGCAAATACGGCAAAGCGTCCATATCGAAATGGGGCGGTTGAGCTAGACATCACTGACCTTTCTAAGAATGAGCAAAGAAAGCTTATTGGTCTACTGACTAAATCTTGCGCAGCAAGACGGTGGAGACTGCGTGGTTTGCTGACTTGCGCAGCACCAAGGTTGCACGTGAGCGCGTAGGGCGAATGTTTTCTTCCAGGTTGGGAAGGTTAATGCGCTCCCAGAAATCTTGGGCTGTTGCCCGAGCTTCTTCTTCGGACAGCTGTGAGTAGCGATGGAAGTAGGAGTCGGGGTCAGTGAAGGCACCACGTTGCAGGCTGAGGAATCTTTCCTGATACCAAGCGGCAATATCTGCCGTGCGGGCATCAACATAGATCGTGAAGTCGAAGAGGTCACTCACCGCTAAGCCACCGCGGGCGGGAGGCTGCAATACGTTGAGGCCTTCCACAATGAGCACGTCAGGCTGGCGCACCACAATCTCTTCATCAGGGAGGATGTCGTAGCTCAGGTGGGAATACACCGGAGCGGTAGCTTCTTCAGCACCGCTTTTAATCTTGCTCACAAAACGCAACAGAGCACGGCGGTCATAGCTTTCAGGGAAACCTTTGCGATCTAAGATTCCGCGGCGGAACAATTCCGCATTGGGGTAGAGGAATCCATCGGTGGTGACCAGTTCCACCCGGGGAGTGTCCTCCCAGCGAGCCATGAGCATTTGCAGCAGGCGTGCCACCGTCGATTTCCCCACGGCGACCGAGCCGGCCACACCAATGACAAACGGAGTTGTCGTGGCGCGCTCGCCGAGGAAATCGGTGGTGTCCCGGTGCAGCTTGCGTGCCCCGGTGGCATAGATGGAGAGCAACCTGCTCAGTGGAAGGTAAACATCCTCGACTTCTTTGAGATCGAGGCGGTCACCCAGACCACGAAGACTTTCAATATCTGCCTCGGTGAGGGGAGCTTTGGTCGTGGGCGCCAACTCAGCCCACTCTGCCCTGGAGATTTCCACAAAGGGGGTGGTGTGCGTATTGATTGCGCCGGTGTGCTCTAGCCTCACCTGCCTATTCTGCCCTAAACCAGGCAAATGCCGCTCGTGAACTAAACTAGAACTCTTATGTGTGGAATCGTGGGTTACGTCGGTCAGCAAGACACTCTTGCCGTTCTTTTGGGCGGTCTGAAGCGTCAGGAGTACCGCGGATATGACTCTGCCGGTATTGCTGTGCTCACCGAATCGGGGGCAATTGAAACAGCAAAGAAGGCAGGAAAGCTGCAGGCACTGGTTGACCTGTTAGAAACCAGCCCTGTCTCAGCAGGCCACACCGGTATTGGTCACACTCGCTGGGCTACCCACGGTGGACCCACCGATGTGAACGCTCACCCGCACTTAGGTGACGGCGGCAACCTTGCCCTCATTCACAACGGCATCATTGAAAACTTTGCTGAAATCAAAGTCGAGCTTCTTGCTAAGGGCTATGAGTTTGTCTCAGAAACGGACACCGCAGTGGCGGCTGTTTTGCTCGGAGATGTGTACCGCGAGGTCGGTGACCTGCGCGAAGCAATGCGCTTGGTAGTCAACCGCCTCGAGGGTGCATTTACTCTGCTGGCAGTTCACACTGATGCTCCGCACCAGATTGTTGCGGCCCGCCACAACTCACCTCTGGTGATTGGTTTGGGTGAGGGAGAAAACTTCCTCGGTTCCGACGTTGCCGCCTTCGTTGAATACACTCACCGCGCTGCCGCAGTTGGTCAGAACCAGGTTGTCAGAATTACTCCAGAGACTGTGGAGGTCATCGACTTCGACGGTAACCCTGTTGCGATCGAAGAGTACGAGATTGCCTGGGATGCCTCCGCTTCCGATAAGGGTGGCTGGTCGTCCTTCATGGCCAAAGAAATCACCGAGAACCCCGACGCGGTAGCGAACACTGTTCGCGGACGCGTCGTGGATGGACTCGTTGAGGTTCCTGAACTCACTGAACTCGGTGATGATGTCTTGAACGGCATCAACCGCATCATCTTGGTTGCCTGTGGCACTGCTTCTTATGCCGGTATGGTCGGCGCCTATGCCATCGAGCAATGGGCACGCATTCCGGTCGAAGTTCAGCTCTCCCACGAGTTCCGGTACCGTGACCCCGTGATTACCCCAGAGACGCTCATCATTTCGATCAGCCAGTCTGGTGAAACCATGGACACCCTGATGGCGGTCAAATATGCCCGCGAACAGGGTGCCCGCACCATTTCGGTGTGTAACACCCAGGGTGCAACTATTCCTCGCGAATCTGATGCTGTGGTCTACACCCACGCAGGCCCCGAGGTTGCTGTTGCCTCCACCAAAGCCTTCGTTGCACAGATCACTGCGCTCTATTTGATCGGCCTGCACATTGCGCGCTCGAAGAATACCGTGGATGAGAAGGAACTGCGCCGTTTAGCTACTGACCTCCAGGCGTTGCCTGCCAAGGTCACCAAGGTGTTAGAAACTGGCGAAAAGATTTCACAGCTGGCTAAGTGGATGAGTGACACCCCTTCGGTGTTATTCCTCGGTCGCCACGTGGGATACCCCATCGCGTTGGAGGGTGCCCTCAAGCTCAAAGAGCTTGCCTACATCCACGCTGAAGGTTTTGCTGCCGGTGAGCTCAAGCACGGTCCCATTGCTCTCATTGATCACGGTCAGCCCGTGTTCGTGATTGTTCCTAGCCCCCGCGGTTCAGCACTGATTCACTCCAAGGTTGTTTCCAACATCCAGGAAATTCGTGCGCGTGGTGCTCGGGTGATTGCCATTGCGGAGCAGGGCGATGCTGCTGTTCTTCCCTATGCCGATGAGGTCATTCAGATTCCTCTGGCAGACCCCATGTTTGAACCCATCCTCGCTGTTGTTCCACTGCAGATCTTCGCCATGGAACTGGCAGATGCTAAGGGCTTGGATGTTGACCAGCCACGTAACCTGGCCAAGTCGGTCACGGTCGAATAGACGCTCATGATCATGGGAGTGGGCGTCGACATCGTCGACATCGCTCGCTTTGAGCGGGCGCTTGAGCGCACCCCCAAACTTGCGGAACGACTCTTTGTCGAATCGGAACGTGAACTTCCCGCACACTCTTTAGCGGGCCGGTTCGCAGCCAAGGAAGCTCTCATTAAAGCTTTCGGCGGCTCAGGTTCGATGACCTTCCACGACATGGTTGTTATCAAAGACCAGCTGGGCAAGCCTTCCTTTGACTTGAGTGGGGCAGCTGCCCAGATGGCACACGAACGGGGAATAACCTCGGTGCACCTGTCTATTTCGCATGACGCCGATGCTGCTGTTGCGTTCGTTGTTGCCGAAGGCAGTGCCGCATGAGCCACACACCGTTTCGCATTGCCCGCGTTAACACCGATGCCATAGCTGGCAACGTTCGACGCATCCGGGAGATCACCGGCGTGGACGATGTTTTGATTGTGGTCAAAGCTAATGCCTATGGCCATGGCATGGTTCCTGCAGCCCGTGCAGCGTTAGCCGGCGGTGCAACTTGGTTGGGCACAGCAGATATTGGCGAGGCACTTACCCTCCGCGAGGCAGGAATCACCGCACCGGTGCTGTGTTGGATTCATGCTCCGGATGAAACCTTCGACGAAGCAGTTGAGGCAGACATCACCTTAGGCGTTGCCTCAGTTGCGCAACTAAACGCCATCGTGGTGGCCGGACATCGTGCACACAAAACCCCACGCGTTCACCTCAAATTGGACACCGGGCTCAGCCGTAATGGTGCCAGCCCAAACCAGTGGGATGCGTTTTTCCACACCGCTGCCGAACTGCATGCCTCGGGAGATCTTGTCGTTGAGGGTGTGATGAGTCACCTCTCCAACACCACCCCAGAAGATGACCTCGAACAGCTCAAGTTCTTTCAGGTGGGGATCTCTGAGCTGGCAGATGCCGGGATTGAACCTCCCTATGTTCACTTAGCTGCCTCTTTGGCAGCGCTGACGCTTGCTGAGACACGATTCAATATGGTTCGTTCAGGAATTGCTGCCTATGGCATTGGACCCACAGAGGAACACCGCCCAGAACAGTTTGGTCTCACCCCGGCAATGACGCTCGAGGGACGTGTGGTGGCAGTTCGTCGCGTTCCCGAGAACACGGGTGTGAGCTACGGTTACCTGCACCGCACGCCACACGAGAGCACCCTGGCGTTGATCCCGTTTGGCTATGGTGATGGCATCAACCGTGACGCGTCAATGAATGGCCCGGTCTTGCTCAATGGATCTACTTATCCAGTGGCGGGCCGTATTGCGATGGATCAGTTCCTGGTGAATGTGGGGGATGACCCTGTTGCGGTGGGAGACCACGTGGTGCTCTTTGGCAACCCTGAGCTCGGCCACCCTTCTGTGCATGACTGGGCTGCTGCTGCCGGATCTATCGGCTATGAGATTGTGACCAGGCTGATTCCTACGCGCCTGGACTACATCTATGAAGGCCAGGTCTAATGCTGGGCACACGCACCATTTCCACTCCGGAAGAGATGCATGAGCTCGGTCTCGAGATTGGCCAAGAGCTTCGTGCCGGAGACGTTCTTGTGTTGACTGGCCCCTTAGGCGCGGGCAAGACCACGCTCACACGCGGTATTGGTGAAGGCCTGCAGGTTCGCGGACCTGTTACCTCTCCCACTTTCGTTCTTGCCAGAACCCACCCCAGCCTGATCGACGGTGCACCCTTGGTACACGTCGATGCCTATCGCTTGAATAGCGCCGTTGAACTCGATGATCTCGATATCGACTTTGCCAACTCGGTCGTCATTGTTGAGTGGGGTGCCGGCATGCTTGACGGCATCGTGGACTCTTGGCTCGATGTTGTTATTGAGCGCCCCGAGGGCGGCCAAGCTGGTGAGCTCGGTGAGGAACTCGTCGAGCCACGTCATGTCACCCTTACCGGGCACGGGGCACGGTGGGAGAAATCATGACCACCATCATTCTTGCCATTGACACCTCTGCGGGAACAAGCGTTGCCCTGGTCAGTCAGGGTCGTGTTCTCTCTTCCCGCTCCACTCCCGACACCATGCGTCATGCCGAAGTGGTGGGGCCATTCATTCAGGAGGTTCTCACCGAGGCTGGAGTGCAGGCAGAGAACGTAAGTCACGTAGCTGCAGGGATGGGGCCTGGCCCGTTCACCGGTCTTCGTGTGGGGATTGCTGCCGCCGATGCGTTCGCATTCGGTGCCGGGGCAATCCTGTTGCCCATGGTGAGCCATGACGCTGTTGCTGCTGAACATTTCGCACATAGTCATGAACCTGTTCTGGTGGTCACCGATGCGCGGCGGAAGGAATTGTTCTGGAGTGCGTACTCCCAGAACACGGACGGAATACCTGCCCGGGTAGAGGGCCCCGCTCTCGCGAAAGCCGCTGAAGTGCCAGAGGCAGAAGGCCTCCGGTTGGATGCTCGTGAAGTTCACGCCGAGTGGTTGGGTCTCGTTGCAGAAGCAATGCTGACCCACGGAAAAGAGTTCCCTCCAGCAACGGCAGTGTATTTACGCTCACCTGATGTAACCATGAGCAACGGGCCCAAAAGGGTTGTCCAAGAAATGCGTGGAGGTCAGAAATGATTAACAGCATTGTCTTGCGCCAGGCGGGCATCGACGATGTACCCGCCATTATGGAGATAGAAACACCGGTGTTCGGCGAGGAGGCCTGGTCTGTTGACGCCATGGCTCGTGATGTTGCCGATCACAACTGTTTCTATCTCATCGCTGAAGCACACACCGATGCGTTAGGTGGAGACCCGCTCCTGGTGGGTTACGCAGGCTTGCTCGCTCCGAAAGGTTCTGGCGATGGTGATATCCAAACCATTGCTGTTCATCCAGATTTCCGCAGCCACGGTCTTGGCCGCCGGCTCATGGAAGCTCTCTTAAAAGAAGCAGAAGCGCGCCATGCGCGCCGCATCTTCTTAGAGGTGCGAGCAGATAATCCTCACGCAATCGCGTTGTATTCCTCGTTGGGCTTTGAAGAGATTGCGGTGCGCCCGGGCTACTACCAACCCGAAGGTGTGGATGCGGTCATCATGAAGAAGGGGGCAGATCTGTGATGAATAGAGAAGCACCCCTCGTTTTGGGTATTGAGACCAGCTGTGATGAGACCGGTATAGGTATTGTTCGTGGCCGCGAACTGTTAGCAAATGTCATTGCTTCCTCGATGGATGAGCATGCTCGCTATGGTGGCGTGGTTCCCGAGGTTGCTGCTCGTGCACACTTGGAAGCTTTACGCCCCGCCCTCACCGAAGCTGTTGCCACGGCAGGCATCGAGCTCACAGATCTCGATGCAGTTGCCGTCACGAGCGGACCAGGCCTTGCAGGTGCTCTCATGGTGGGAGTCGGTGCAGCTAAAGCTTTGGCACTTTCGCTGGATAAACCGCTGTATGCCGTCAACCACTTGGTTGGCCACGTGGGAGCAGATGTTCTGGGCGAAGACGGCCCCCTGGAATATCCCACCATCGCGCTTCTTGTCTCCGGCGGTCACACCTCGTTGCTTCTTGTGAAAGACCTCACCTCGGATGTGGTGATGCTCGGTGAAACCATCGATGATGCAGCTGGTGAAGCCTTCGACAAAGTCGCACGAATCCTGGGCCTCCCCTACCCTGGCGGTCCCCACATCGACCGCATTGCCGCCGACGGAGACCCGAAAGCGATCCGCTTCCCCCGAGGGCTCACGCTGCCTAAGGACATGGACAAGCACCGCTATGACTTCTCCTTCTCTGGTTTGAAAACTGCTGTGGCCAGGTGGGTGGAAGTGCGCCGGGATGCTGGAGAAGAAATACCCGTAGCTGATGTTGCAGCCAGCTTCCGCGAAGCAGTAGTAGACGTATTGACGGCCAAAGCTATTGCAGCCTGCCAAGACTATGGCGTTCCCCGCCTGTTACTGGGCGGCGGAGTTGTCGCCAATGCTCGCCTGCGCGAAGTGGCAAGCCAGCGGGCAGAAGCTGCCGGTGTTGAGTTGAGAATTCCTGCATTCTCACTGTGCACCGATAACGGCGCCATGATTGCTGCGCTTGCGTCAGAGCTCATTATGGAAGGCGCTCAGCCCTCCTCACTGAGTTTTGGAGCTGACAGCACACTCCCAGTTACAGACATCCACGTTCATTAGAATTAAGTCATGACAGAAAAAGCACCAAAGACATCTAAGCCTGCAACCAAGGCAGCAGCGGCAAAGCCTGCTGCGGCGGAGACTGCAGCTCCAGCCGCACCAGCCGTGACCGTTGTCTCGTCTCAGAAGACCAACACTCTTGCGATTGTTGCCCTCGTGTCAGGTATCGTCGGCCTGACCTTCATCCCTTTCTTGGCCAGCATCGTTGCTGTGGTCACCGGCCACATGGCTCGCGCTGAGGTTCGCCGCACTGGTGAGCAGGGTGCAGGTCTTGCACTAGCTGGCTTGATCATGGGTTATGTCGGTATCGGCCTTGCCGTGATTGTTATCTCCCTGCTCTTTGCATTCCTGGGCGTTGTTATTGCCTCAGGCATGGGAAATTACTACTACTAAATCCTCATGACCTCACCGACCGAACACAAGCTCACGGGCTACAACCCGTGGGCATTTGTGTCGTTGGCGTGTGTGCTGTTTCTTGTGCTCGGCATCTTTGCGGTCATCTTTGGCAACAAGGCCTTGCGTGAAATCAAACAAACCGGTCAGCGTGGAGCAAAGCTTGCCCAGCTCGGCGTTGCCCTCGGTGCAGTTGAGATTGTCTCAGGAGTGATTGTTCTCACAGCAATACTGGCAATTTCGTTCTAGTAGCCAAAACAAATCAGTCGGCGGGCAACGCTGCCTGCGCTCAGCATCACCATTTGATGAGCTGTTGCTCCACAAAGTTGTATTCGGCTGTCTCTTGGCCTGTGATGACATAGTCGTTGCTCTCCCAGCCAGGAGTGAATCCACCCGCTGCGTGAATTGCCGAACGGATTGTTGCCATTGCTAAAGCCGCGGCCTCGTCAAAGGTGTTGGCCTGAGCTGAGGAATTGATGCACACAAAACCAGTCTTGATTGTGGCGACGTAGTCAGAATCTGAAATACGGGCGTCAGCAGTTTCGATGGCCATCAATGCAGTCATCACCTGATCGAGGTGGTTATCGAGATCCATTTCACCGGTGACAAAGAAACTCACCGAAACACGAACTGTTTCCATTTCTATTTCCTTCCCCGGTTAACGAAACATGTTGTTCGTTCTAAGTATCTCAAAATGTTTTTCGCATAGTGAGGGTTGCTTGGCGTCAGATGAATACCTGTCTGATGCTTTTCAGGACAAGGACAAAACGCCCTGTAGTACGTCGGCGGATTCTTTATTCGCCAACCCTGGTCATCCAGCATCAACAACAGAGCCTGTAACTCTTTAGTGGTGTGCTTCTTCCAATACCCATTGCGGCGAACCATGCGGTAACCATAAGGTTCCAGCTGGAACTACCCGTTTGCTGGCGTGACAACTGTGAGTGGTTAAGGAGAAATCAGAACTGTGGACAACAGGGGGAGTTAGTTCACCCGCTGGGCTAGGAGTGCGACTCTGCGCTCGCCGAGGCGAGTAAGTAACAATGTTGCAGATTCCGGTCCAGAGAGTTTGAGTTTCTTTCGGAACTCTGCCGGGTCGATATCAACACCGCGCTTCTTGATTTCCAGGGTGCCGATGTTGCGCTTGCTTAGTTCAGTAGCAAGCTGCTTCACGTCTAAGGGGAATTGCTGATGAATTTCGAAGGCAGTAGCAAAAGGGGAGTGGACTAACGTCTCACTGCTCATGTAGGCAATGTGTTCATCGATCATGTGAGCACCAAGTGAGCGAGCTAGGTCACCGATGAGGCGGGCACGAATCACAGCACCGTCAGGTTCGTAGAGGTATTTGCCCAGAGGCCCCACTTCAGCATCTGCAGAGTCTGCTGCTGCGGTGAGCTCATGCATTCCCTCTGGAGTCATGATCAAGGCGCTGCGGGTTATGCCTTCCCTCGCGAGGGGGCCAAACCACAACCCCAGTTCCACGACATCTCCTCCAACAGAAACCCACTGGGCTTCACAATTATCTGGAATGAGGTCACGATCAAAGCCAGGGCCTAGTTTGATCCCGGTCGGCAGCTGCGCTGCGAGACCGAATGCAAAATCAAGAGACGGCGAATAGTCTTCAGACTTCGTCAAGCGACTGGTGTTGCTGTGACCGGAGGTCCTGCGGGCAGGATCGAGATAAACACCCTCGATGCCGGTGAGGTCTGCTTCTTCGGCGGTGCCGTGAGAAACTGTTGCTTCGGGGAAGGCGCTGAGGTTCACTACGGCAATGGCAGCGGTCACTTCATCGGCATCCACTGCATGAACGGTCAGTCCAGCCCCAGCAAATGCAAGCGCATCTGCCCCAATTCCACACCCCAGATCAGCAACGCGAGTGAGCCCTGCGCGAACAAAACGACCGGCATGGAGTGCCGCCACAGGCAACCTGGTTGCCTGTTCGAGGCCTGCCTCGGTGAACAACATCGTGGAGGCAAAGTCTCCGAACTTTGCTTGAGCTTTAGCTCGCAACTTGGCTTGGGTAAGCACCGAAGCCACTAATGACGCGGAATTTCCGGCTTTGCGCAACTCTGAGACGATCTTGAGTACGTCTGTCGTCGAGGAATACTCGGGCAAAGAATTCAGGAGAGCGAGCCCCTCGGGGGTGAGCAGTTCGCGTAGTTCAGCACTCTCCATGAGAGTAAACCTACCAAGGGATGAATTGGCACTCACATTGCGCGAGTGCTAATTGCCGTCTAGACTTGACCTCAGTACACGAACTGAATGTGTACTCCATTACTTACTTCCCGTTCAAGAAAGAGGTCAACCGTGTCGGTCGCCATTAAGCCGCTCGAAGATCGCATTGTTATCAAGCAGGTAGAAGCCGAGCAGACCACTGCTTCTGGTCTCGTCATTCCTGACACTGCTAAGGAAAAGCCCCAGGAGGGTGTTGTCGTTGCAGTAGGCCCCGGCCGCATCGACGACAACGGTAACCGTGTTCCTCTGGACATCGCCGAAGGTGACAAGGTTATCTACTCCAAGTACGGCGGAACCGAAGTAAAGTACGCCGGTGAAGAGTACCTCGTACTCTCCGCTCGTGACGTTCTCGCTATCGTTGTTCGCTAACACAAACTCACTAGTGTGGGCCCCGGTTTTCCGGGGCCCACACTGTTTAACCTCTCGGGCTATTCACAGGAGTAGTCTCGAATAATGACTTCTCCAGCTGCACCTGCACCCGAGAAGCTCTCCCGCTCCGGTTTGCTCTATGCCTTCGGCGCATATGGGCTGTGGGGTTTGTTCCCGCTGTACTTCCTCACCTTGGAACCTGCGACGCCTTTTGAGGTGGTCGGCTATCGCATCCTGTTCTCTCTTGTCTTCTGCGTTTTCTTAATTGCGGTCTCGAGGAAATGGCGACAACTTGTTGTCATTTTGAAACAGCGCAAGCTCATGCTCACCTTGGGTGTGGCAGCAGTGCTGATTTACATCAACTGGCAGGTCTTCATCCTGGCGGTGCTCAGTAACCAGATCGTCGAGTCGTCACTGGGCTACTTCATCAATCCCATCGTCACGGTTGTCTTGGGTGTGCTTGTTCTGCGGGAGAAACTGCGCCGGATGCAATGGGTTGCCGTAGGCATCAGCTTTGTTGCCGTCATCGTATTGACCGTGAGCTATGGAGCCATTCCGTGGATCTCGCTCACGTTGGCAACGTCCTTTGGTTTGTATGGCCTGATCAAGAAACGCACCGGCGTCTCGGTCGATGCCATTAGCGGTCTCACTATTGAGACCATGTGGATGACGCCGGTCGCGATCATTCAACTCATGATTGTTTCCAACCTGGTTGGACTTTCCTTCTTTGGTTATGGTCTTACCCACACTCTTCTGCTTGCTTCAGCTGGTGTGGTCACCGCGGTGCCACTGATCATGTTTGGTGCAGGTGCACGCCGCCTGCCGTTGACCGCTATTGGTTTGATTCAATACTCCACACCTGTGTTCTCGTTCTTAATGGCCGTCTTCGTGCTTCATGAGCCCATGCCACCGGTGCGCTGGGTGGGCTTCTTCATCATTTGGGTGGCGCTGATTGTGCTCACCACAGACATGCTGCGCCACGGCAAGGCGAACCGCCTTGCTCGCGCAGCTGAAGAACTCACTATCGAATAGAGCGCGTGCCATCAAAGCGAACCCGCACAGTGCTCGGTACTGTGGAGGCGGTAGTTAGTCGTTCACAGAAATGGGTACATCGTGGGTCTGAATAAGATTGCCGCCACAATCGTTGCAGGTGCGCTTGCACTCACGTTGGCTGGATGCTCCGGCGGTGAGGTCACACCCACTGCTACCCCGACTCCCGTGAAGCCCTCTGGTGATGGTGTGCTGCGCATCGGCGACATGACTCCTGTCACCGGCGACCTCGCTGCCTACTCTGCTTCTCAAGCTGCCGGTATCGAACTTGCTGTTCGTGAAATCAACGAACAGGGTGGCTACAACAAGGTTCCCGTTGAGGTCCTCCACCGCAACGCCGGTGACGGCGATGCGGCTGCAACAGAAGCCAGCTTCAACGATCTGGTCTCTCGTGGCGTAGACGTCATTATTGCCCCTGCCTCCACTGGTGTTGCAGAAACCTTGGCCGAGCTGGTGGCTAAGAACGACGCCAACGTGGCCATCGTCTCGATTGCCACCAAGGACAATGCACCCAAGGGGGCGACGGTTACTGCCGTGAAAGCAGATGACGCTTTCGTTGCACAACTGAAGAGCTCCGACCCTTCCGTGACCGAATATGGCTACGGCGCTGAGTCCTATGACCTCACTATTGCGTCAGCCCTGGCAGCAACTGTGTCCAAGGATGACGGTGGAGCCTCAATTACTCAGGGTCTCATTGCTGTGACCAACCAGGCCGGCTTCAAGTGCACCAGCTACGGCATGTGTGTCTCGGCTGTCAACGACAAACAAGCCATCAACTACGTGGGGCCTGCAGGCCAGATTAACTACGACACTGAAACCGGTGTTGCCTACTTTGGCAAGACCATCGTCGTAGAGAAGAAGAAAAAGTAGTCTTCGGCGCACAATTCAGGCGCCATTTGCACAATTTGTGCGCATAATCTGCGCAATATGACTATTTCTTTCGGTGTCTAACAGTTTGTTACCGAGTTGTAACCCGGAAATGTTGTTTCAGGAAACATCTCTCGCCTAGTTTGGTAGTACAACGAAGTGCGTCCTGCGCGCTTCGACTCATATAAATCACCAAGGAGTACCATGCGAGAAATTTCTCTCCGCACTCGTGCACTCGGTGGTCTGGCTCTCGCAGCTACGTCAGCATTGGTGCTGGCTGGTTGTGCGTCTGGATCTTCCGACAGTGGCTCGAAGGACGCTGCATACACCGCAGCTGACTGTGCCGCTGACAGCACCAGCGAAAACACCTTCAAGGTAGGAACTATCCTCCCCGTAACCGGTTCGCTTGCGTTCCTCGGCCCACCCGAAATTGCTGGTGTTGGCCTTGCAGTAGCTGACATCAACGCTGCTGGCGGCGTAAACGGTATGGACGCTTGCCTCTACCAGACTGACTCTGGTGACTCAAGCGACATGTCTGTTTCTACCGCTTCAGCTGAAGACCTCATCAAGCAGAAGGTTTCTGTTGTAATTGGTGCAGCATCTTCGAGTGTTTCTCTCAACGTTGTTGACTCGTTCACCGAGGCTGGCATTGTGCAGATCTCTCCTGCTAACACCTCTGCAGCACTTTCTGGCTACAGCCCCTTCTACTTCCGTACTGCACCACCAGACACCGTTCAGGGTTCTGCTCTCGGTCAGCTGATCGTCGGTGACGGAAACTCAACTGTTGCATTCCTCGTATTCAACGACTCCTACGGAACCGGTCTTCGTGACTCGACCGAAGCTGCAATCGTTGAAGGTGGCGGAAGCGTTGTTTACGGTGGAACCGGTAAGGGCCAGGAGTTCCCTCCTGCTCAGACCACCTTCTCCTCCGAAGTAACTGCAGCACTTGCAACCAACCCTGACGCTCTTGTTGTCATCGCATTCGATGAGACCAAGGCAATCATCCCCGAGCTCGTAGCTCAGGGCTGGACCATGGCTAACACCTACTTCACCGATGGAAACACCGGATCCTTCGAGAAGGACTTTGAAGCAGGTACCCTCGAAGGTGCTCAGGGAACCATCCCTGGTGCAGCTCCTTCGGACGAGCTGAAGGCACTCCTCGGCAAGTACTGGTCTGATGTTCAGGGCGAAGAGCTCACTGACTTCAGCTACGCTGCTGAGTCCTACGACTCGACCGTTCTTGCAGCTCTCGCTGCAACCTTGGGTGGCGACAACAGCCCAGCAACTATCCAGGCTAACCTGGCTGCAGTTTCTGGTGCTAACGGCGGCGAAAAGTGCACCACTTACACCGCTTGTGTCGACCTGATCAAGGCTGGCAAGGACATTCAGTACCAGGGTCCATCTTCGGTTGGTCCTTTCAACGACAAGAATGACCCATCCTCCGCGTTCATCGGTATCTACAAGTACAACGATGTCAACGTTCCAGTATGGGCATCTGCTGTTGAGGGTAAGTCCTAAGCAGTAATTGCACAGTAAACAGCACCCCCGGTCTTCGGACCGGGGGTGCTGTTCTTTCATCCCATGGAATATTTCGGAGGACGTCTTTCCGTCATTTCCCCGACTTAGCAGGGATGTTGTGTCGTGTGGCTCCGAACGATTCAGATAAATGAAAAACGATTAATCTCATTCGTATTACCGTGAGGTGGGTTTGCTCTCTGCAGGCCCCTAATCAAAGAGGAGCATTATGCGTGAACTTTCACTCCGCACACGTGCGCTCAGTGGTCTAGCTCTCGCAGCAACGTCAGCACTCGTGCTGGCAGGTTGTGCAAGCGGATCTTCTGACAACGCATCTGGCGCGACATACGCCGCTGCTGATTGTGCTGCAGACAGCACCAGCGACAACACCTTCAAGGTTGGAACTTTGCTTCCCACCACCGGTAACCTAGCGTTCCTCGGCCCACCTGAAATTGCTGGTGTTGGTCTCGCAGTAGCAGACATCAACGCAGCAGGTGGCGTCAACGGTACCGACGCATGTGTTTACAACACCGACTCTGGTGACTCTAGTGACATGTCTGTATCTACTGCATCTGCAGAAGACCTCATTCAGCAGAAGGTGTCCTTCGTTCTTGGTGCTGCATCCTCGAGTGTGTCTCTTAACGTTGTTGACGCCATCACCGAAGCAGGCATCGTTCAGATCTCTCCTGCAAACACCGCAGCAGCACTGTCTGGCTACAGCCCCTTCTACTTCCGTGTTGCACCACCAGACACCGTTCAGGGTAACGCTCTCGGTCAGCTCATCACCGGTGACGGAAACTCCAGCGTTGCATTCCTCGTCTTCAACGACTCCTACGGAACCGGTCTTCGTGACTCGACCGAAGCAGCTATCAATGAAGCAGGTGGAGAAGTTGTTTACGGCGGTCAGGGCAAGGGCCAGGAATTCCCTCCCTCTCAGACCACCTTCTCTTCTGAGGTCACCGCAGCTCTGTCTGCAAACCCAGATGCACTCGTTGTGATCGCATTCGATGAGACCAAGGCAATCATCCCCGAGCTTGTTGCTCAGGGCTGGGACATGGCTAACACCTACTTCGTTGACGGTAACACCAGCTCATTCGAAGCAGACTTCGAAGCCGGCACACTTGAGGGTGCTCAGGGAACCATCCCTGGTGCAGCTCCCTCAGACGAGCTCAAGGCTCTGCTGACCAAGTACTGGTCTGACGTGCAGGGTGAAGAACTCACTGACTTCATCTACGCAGCAGAATCCTACGACGCAACCATGCTTGCAGCTCTCGCTGCAACCAAGGGTGGCGACAACACCCCAGCAACCATCCAGGCAAACCTGGCTGCTGTTTCTGGTGCTAACGGCGGCGAGAAGTGCACCACCTTCGCAGCCTGTGTTGACCTGATCAAGGCTGGTAAGGAAATTCAGTACCAGGGTCCATCTTCGATTGGTCCCTTCAACGAACTGAACGACCCATCCTCCGCATTCGTTGGTATTTACCAGTTCAACAACAAGAACGTTCCCATCTGGGCAACAGCTGTTGAGGGTAAGTCCTAACAACCACGTCCAAGCGTTTTGGTGATCGCTTGGTCTGAACAAAAGATGCTCCGAGAAGAAATTCTCGGAGCATCTTTGTGTTGGGGGAACTTACTCCCACTCAATAGTTCCTGGGGGCTTGCTGGTGACATCCAGCACGACGCGGTTGACCCCAGCCACCTCGTTGGTAATGCGGTTAGAGATCTTGGCTAGGAGGTCATAGGGCAGACGGGTCCAGTCTGCTGTCATAGCGTCCTCTGAGGAGACAGGGCGCAACACAATGGGGTGTCCGTAGGTGCGACCATCACCCATGACGCCTACCGAGCGCACATCCGCGAGCAGAACAACAGGGCACTGCCAAATCTCATCGTCCAGACCAGCTGCGCTGAGTTCGTGACGAACAATTGCATCTGCTTCGCGCAGCAGGTCGAGACGCTCTTGCGTGACCTCACCGACGATGCGAATACCCAGTCCAGGACCAGGGAAGGGCTGGCGTCCCACGATCTCGTGAGGAAGACCCAGCTCGCGGCCGATGGCGCGCACCTCATCCTTGAAGAGGGTTCGCAGAGGCTCCACGAGTTCAAACTGGAGGTCTTCGGGAAGACCACCAACGTTGTGGTGGCTCTTGATGTTGGCAGTTCCACTGCCACCACCAGATTCCACGACGTCGGGGTAGAGCGTTCCCTGAACCAAGAACTTGATGGGTTCCCCATCTGCCTCAGCTTCGGCCATGAGGTCGCGTTCTGCCTGCTCAAAGGTGCGAATAAATTCGCGGCCAATAATCTTGCGTTTGGTTTCGGGGTCGCTCACACCCGCTAGTGCGGTGAGGAACTGTTCGCGGGCATCGACGGTGACCAGGCGAATACCGGTGGCCTTGACGTAGTCTTCTTCAACCTGGCGGCGTTCATCTTGACGCAAAAGTCCGTGGTCCACAAAGACACACACCAGCTGGTCGCCCACAGCCTTGTGAACAATGGCAGCAGCCACAGCGGAGTCCACACCACCAGAAAGACCACAGATCACGCGTCCTGAGCCCACCTGAGCGCGGATAGCAGCAACCTGAGTCTCAATGACGTTCTCGCTGTTCCAGTCCGCAGGAAGCCCAGCACACTTGTGCAAGAAGTTCTCCAGCAGGTCCTGGCCGCACTCTGAGTGCTTGACTTCAGGGTGCCATTGCACGCCATAGAGTTTGCGCTCGTCGTTGGCGAAGGCCGCAACCGGGGTTGCGTCCGTCGAGGCAACGACAGTGAAGCCAGCCGGTGCAGTGGCAACCTGGTCACCGTGACTCATCCACACGGTCTGGGTGACAGGCTGACCGCCCACGAGGGCGTGTTCTGCCGTGATGGCCACATCGGTGGCGCCGTATTCACGGCCACCGGTTTGTGCAACCGTTCCACCTAGAGCCTGAGCCATGACCTGGAAGCCGTAGCAAATACCAAAGACGGGAATTCCCAGCTCCAAGATGGCGGGGTCGAGCGTGGGGGAGCCAGGCTCATAGACGCTGGAGGGTCCACCCGAGAGCACAATACCCACAGGGTTCTTCGCGCTTACTTCAGCGGCAGTAATCGAGTGAGGAACAATCTCGGAATACACACCAGCTTCGCGCACACGGCGAGCAATGAGCTGAGCGTATTGTGCTCCGAAGTCAACGACGAGAACGGGCTGGGGCTGGCTCACGCGGCCTCTCCTTTGGTAGCGGCTGCGGTGTTCTGTGTTTCCAGAAATGCATCGACCAGCTTGGCGTATTTAGCTTCAACGTAGAAAGAAAGACCGGGGATGATTCCACCCAAGGCAATGAAGAAAAGCTTGCCAAAGTCCCAGCGCATTTTGGACCAGATGCGGAAGCCTGCGAAGAGATAAATCACATATAACCAACCGTGGATAATCAAGATACCCAGAGACAGGTTTATAGCTTCCACGGTGTCAGAAGGCACGAGAGCAAGGAAACCATTGGGCCCAAATGCTTCAATTTCGTAGCCAGGTTCAAAGAAGACAAACTCTCCGGTTTCAGGATTTGTCATTCCACCCGGCCACACAAAAGAGTTGGTGCGGATATCGATGCAGTACTTCAAGATCATCTCTGCACACAACAGCAGCAGGAAGCCACCTGTGATGAAGGACATGACCTTGTAGAACTTCAGTGCCCCAGGAATTCGTGGGATATCAGCGGCGCGAGGGGCTAAAGGCATGGCTCTAGTTTACTTGTCCCTGTGCTTGCTCTTGTTCCTCAAGTTCGCGCTCATAGGCATCTTTAACCAAGCGCCACCAAATAAAGAACGCAAAGCCAGCAAAGATAATCCACTCGAGCGCATAGAAGATGTTGAGCCAGTTCACCGCACCCTCATTCATGGGTGGAATGGACTCAATGACGTCAAAACCAGGGGGCGCTTCACTATCAATGAGGTAGCCCTCATAGACGAGCCCGGCGAAGTCGGGCCAGATGTTCACCAGAGAAGCAACAGAAAGTGTGTTCTCGCTGAGCGGGTCCATGCCAGGGTTTGGAACATCCGGTGCCTCGGTGGGCATAAAGCGTCCGGTGTAGAGCTTTTCTTCCCCGGCAGGAGCAGCGTTGAATTCTGCCAGGGCAGTCAGCGCAACGTCCTCATCCGGTGTCCAGCCCAGGGCAACAGGAAGTGATGCCTCTGGAGTGATCAAGCGACCAACCAACCAATACCCTGACTCGCCATAGTTGAGACGGCCTGTGAGCAGCGTGTAGGACTCGGCAGCGAGATAACCCGTAACCTCTGTCATGTGTCCACCCGCTATTTCAGAAATAGCGACACCGGGAACCTGCAGTTCCTCCAGCGGAACCACAATCTCCGACTCGGTGTTTACCGGCTGAGAAGACAAGATGGCGCGTTCTAACTGCCACTTTCCTGCCCAGGCAAAAACAGCAGCGGCTGCCATCACGAAAATGAGAAAGGCAATCCACTGAGGTTTCAGCGCGGTCTTGAGCATTAGGCCGGAGCCTCAACAATGTTGGGCACGGCTGTCCGAATAGCGTTGGCTGCCTCGTCAGTGGTTTGCTGTTCGGCTGCAAACTCTGCCTCGATGGTCAAGCGATAGTTCTTCACTTCGGTCTTTTCTTGTGCTGCACTCCAGCCCAGGTGCTTGCCTAAAATCTTGGCCACGAGCGGTGCCGCGGCAACGCCGCGGTCGCGGGTTTCAATGTTGACGCGCGTGCGACGGGTGAGCACATCTTCGATGTGCAAAGCACCTTCGTGCGTCACCGCATAGGTCACCTCAGCGAGCAGGTAGTCAGGGTTACCCGGCAAAGTCTGTGCTTGGGCAGCATCCTGCGCAATGATCTCCAGCACCTCATCGGCCATCGAGCCGTAGCGGTTGAGCAGGTGTTCCACCTGTGCAACAGTGAGCCCACTATCGCGTGCGGTGCGAGCACGACGGTTCCAGGCACCCTTGTATCCGGCAGCGCCCAGCAGGGGAACAGCAGAGGTGATGCTTCCTGGAATATTCCACGCAGGGTCACCAGCATTGAGCTCCTCCACGGCTGCATTAACGGCGTCATTGGCCATGACGCGATACGTGGTCCACTTGCCGCCTGCAATCAGCACGAGACCCGGCTTGGGCTTGACCACCACGTGTTCACGGCTGAGCTTGGCGGTGGATTCAGAGTTGCCTGCCAGCAATGGACGCAGACCCACATACACACCCTCAATGTCATCGTGGGTGATGGGGTCGTCGAGTACTGAGTTCACGTGGTCAAGGAGGTATTGAATATCTTCTGCGGTGGCAGATGGGTGCACCTTGTCGTAGTGCCAGTCCGTATCTGTGGTGCCAATAATCCAGTGACGTCCCCACGGAATAACAAAGAGCACACTCTTCTCGGTGCGCATGATCAAGCCCATGACGGACTTGAAGCGGTCCCGAGGAACCACAATGTGGATTCCCTTCGATGCTCGCACGCGCAGCGTGCCACCATCGTGCACGAGCTCTTGGGTTTCCCCTGTCCACACTCCGGTGGAGTTAATGATCTGCTTGGCACGGATAGGGAATTCGTTTCCGGTTTCCACATCCCGCACGGTCACACCCACAACGCGCCCTTGTTCTTGGATGAAACCAATTACCTCGGTGCGGTTCGCCGCGTAGGCGCCGTTGGCGACCGCAGTGCGAACCAGGTTCGCCACATAGCGCGCATCATCCACGCGACCGTCGTAGTAGCTCATGCCGCCGATGATGCCCGAGGAGCGCAAGCTGGGCGCGGCCAAACCAATCTGACGTTTGCTGAGGTGACGGTGGTGTCGAACCCCAGGGCGGCGTCCGCCCATCCAGGAGAACGCGTCATAGAGCAGCATGCCTGCCCCCACATACGCACGCTCCCAGACGGGGTGCTCTACGGGGTAGAGAAAACGGATGGGCTTGACTAGGTGGGGAGCAATCTGCTGCAGCAACAGACCGCGTTCAATGAGCGCTTCACGAACAAGGTGGAAGTCCAACTGTTCTAAGTAGCGAATACCACCGTGCACCAACTTGGAGGAGCGGCTCGAAGTTCCTGCCGCCCAGTCCTGAGCTTCAACAACACCAACAGTCAATCCACGGGTAGCCGCATCAAGGGCACACCCAGAGCCGACAATGCCGCCACCAATAACAAGAACATCAAGTTCCTGCGACTGCATGGCAGCCAAGGCTTCAGCGCGGGTGTGTGCATTGAGAATTCCGTGAACACCCGAAGCTGAAGCTGACTGAGACATTAGAGAGCCGGATCTGCCGAAGAAATCGTTGTGGCACCGTGTGCCGCAGGGTTGTAGGGAGAAACAACAACCTCAACCCGCTGGAACTCTTTGAGGTCCGAGTAACCAGTGGTGGCCATCGAGCGACGCAGAGCGCCAACGATGTTGGCGCTACCGTCAGCGACGGTGGCAGGACCGTAGAGAAGTTCTTCTAACGGTGCGACCTGGCCCACGTGAACACGGTTACCGCGAGGAAGCTCACCGTGGTGTGCTTCCTGACCCCAGTGCCATCCGCCACCAGGCGCTTCCGTGGCACGAGCCAGTGCAGAACCGAGCATGACAGCGTCAGCACCACACGCAATCGCTTTGACCACGTCACCAGAGGTGCCTAAGCCACCATCTGCGATGACGTGGACGTAACGGCCACCAGACTCATCCATGTAGTCACGGCGTGCACCGGCAATATCTGCGATGGCAGTAGCCATCGGTGCGTGAATACCGAGAGAAGCACGTGTGGTCGTAGCAGCGCCACCACCGAAGCCGACCAAGACACCAGCAGCACCGGTGCGCATCAAGTGCAGGGCTGCGGTGTAGGTGGCTGCGCCACCAACAATGACAGGAACATCCAGTTCATAAATGAACTTCTTGAGGTTCAGTGCTTCGGTTTCTTTCGAGACGTGCTCTGCCGAGACCGTATTGCCACGGATCACAAACAGGTCAACACCGGCATTGACCACGGTTTGGTAAAACTCTTGTGTGCGCTGAGGAGACAGTGCTGCAGCAACGGTCACACCAGCTGCGCGAATCTCAGCCAGACGTGCAGTAATCAGCTCTGCCTTAATGGGCTCGGCATAAATCTCCTGCATCCGCTTGGTTGCGGTTGCTGCAGGGAGAGAACGAATCTCGGAAAGAACAGGAAGAGGGTTCTCGTAGCGAGTCCACACACCCTCGAGGTTGAGTACACCCACACCACCGTGCTTGCCCATGGCAATGGCTGTCTCGGGGGAGACCACAGAGTCCATGGGGGCAGCCAAGATAGGAATCTCAAACTGGTAGGCATCAATGCTCCAGGACACCGAGACATCCTGAGGGTCACGTGTGCGCCTGGAGGGAACGACAGCAATGTCGTCAAAGGCGAACGCCCGGCGTGCGCGCTTTGAACGCCCAATTTCAATTTCAGTCACGGTAGTTCCCCAGACGTCTTTCGTTACTTACGGTAGTTCGGTGCTTCGACAACCATCTGGATGTCGTGAGGGTGGGACTCTTTCAAGCCGGCAGCAGTAATGCGAACAAACTTTCCTTTCGAGCGAAGCTCGTCAATACTGCGAGCACCCACATAGAACATGGACTGGCGTAAACCACCCACCAGCTGGTGTGCCACCGCGGCCAAGGGACCGCGGTAGGCCACACGGCCTTCAATACCTTCAGCAATGAGCTTGTCATCGCTGGGGACGTCAGATTGGAAGTAACGATCCTTCGAGTAGGAGGTGCGCTCGCCGCGAGTCTGTAGGGCACCCAAAGATCCCATGCCGCGGTAGCTCTTGTACTGCTTGCCGTTATCAAAGACGAGATCTCCTGGGCTCTCGTCGCATCCTGCGAAGAGAGAGCCCAGCATGACGGACTCAGCACCGGCAACCAATGCCTTAGCAATGTCACCGGAGTACTGCAGACCGCCATCAGCGATCACGGGAACACCGGCAGGACCAGCAGCCTGGTAGGCCTCCCAGATCGCGGTGACCTGAGGAACACCCACACCAGCAACAACACGCGTGGTGCAAATAGAGCCGGGGCCCACACCCACCTTGATGCCGTCAGCGCCGGCATCAACGAGTGCCTGTGCGCCCGAACGTGTTGCCACGTTGCCACCAACAACATCGATGTGTGCAAAAGAAGGGTCAGCCTTGAGCTTCTTAATGATCTCCAGCACGCCAGCAGAGTCACCGTTAGCGGTGTCCACAACGAGAACATCGACGCCTGCATCGCGCAGTGCTTCTGCGCGCTGCCAGGCGTCACCAAAGAAACCAATAGCGGCACCGACGCGCAAGCGTCCTGCTTCATCTTTGGTGGCGTCGGGATACTTCTCGGACTTGTCAAAGTCTTTGGTGGTGATCAAACCGGTGAGCTTGCCAGCACCATCAACAATGGGCAGCTTCTCAATCTTGTGCTTGGCCAGCAGAGCAATAGCGTCATCGGCAGAGACACCCACCTGAGCAGTGACCAACGGCATGGGGGTCATGATTTCTTTGACGGTGAGGTTTTTCTTATCTGCTTCAGAGACAAAGCGCATATCGCGGTTGGTAATAATGCCAACGAGCGTTCCTTCGGCATCGACCACAGGAAGACCGCTGACACGGAACTGACCACACATACGGTCTACCTCAGCAACGGTGGCGTCCGCGGTAGTGGTGACAGGGTTGGTAATCATGCCGGACTCAGAACGCTTGACCTTATCTACCTGGTCAGCCTGGTCCTCAATAGAAAGGTTGCGGTGCAAGATGCCAATACCGCCCTGGCGGGCCATGGCGATAGCCATGCGTGCCTCGGTCACGGTGTCCATGGCACTAGAGATCAGAGGCTTCGACAGCGTAATGCGGCGAGTAAAACGGCTCGAGGTGTTTGCTTCACTGGGAATAACATCCGTGTGGCCAGGAAGAAGCAGCACGTCGTCGTAAGTGAGTCCAACAAAACCAAATGGATCGTTCTCGACCATTGATTCCTCAATTTCTTAATCTATTTATCCGAAATTTTGGGCATTTTTCCGCGCCGTTACAGTAAACCCTTTGACATCCAGCTTAACGGGTTGCACAGAGCACATATTCCCGTACTAAAGTTTTCCTTTGTTGGCAATATCGCGCTCATGTAATAAGTGCGACATAATCAACACGTATCGTCTGTCAAAGTCGACATTCGAGAAGCAAAACGGAGGGCATTGCGTGACCAACAGTTCGAATGCTCTCCCTATGGAGGTGCAGTGGTAAACACAGCTTTAGCGCGCCGTACCAGCCCTAAAAACCTACGAGTGCTCTTCGGCGTACTCATGGGACTGTTGGTTCTGACTTTCACGCTCGGGCAGGGTATTTCTGCTCACGCCGCAACCAGCGAACCTTGTGTTCCTGACGCGGCGACTGCGTGTTTTAACGGAACCATCAAGGGTGCTGGTGAAGGCGTCGAAATCACCGTGTCAGGTAACGACCAAAACGTCGTAGCTGTCACGGACAAGGACGGAAAGTGGAGCGCTGCAGTTACTGTTGCAGGCGTTTACACAATCACACTCGATGAGGCCACTCTTCCCGATGGCGTCACCCTGGAGGGTGCAGCAAGCCAAGAGCGTGACATCACGCTGGGATTCGCTAAGGGTGCGATCTTCAAAGTCTCCGGTGGAGACAATGGAGGCGCAGACAACGGCGGTGGCACTAACCCGGATGCAGCAGCAACCGGCTTTGACTGGGACCGCCTTGCACAGCAAGTCGTCTCCGGTTTGCGCCTGGGTCTGCTCCTCGCGTTAGCATCGATCGGTCTGTCCCTCATCTACGGAACCACTGGTCTCTCCAGCTTCTCTCACGCTGAACAGGTCACCTTGGGTGGTTTGCTGGGTTACACCTTCGCAAACGTTCTCGGCCTGAACATCTTCCTCACCGTCCTCATCGTGGTTGTGCTCACCGGTGCCACCGGTTACATCCAAGATGCGGTGATATGGAAGCCTCTGCGTAAGAAGGGCCTGAGCCTCACCCAGATGATCATTGTGACCATCGGTCTGGCACTGGCCCTGCAGTACACCTTCCAGATGTTCTACGGTGCATCCACCGTCCGCATCCTGATGAAGAACCCCGACACCTTCACCATCGGCCCCGTCACCTTGACCTTCGAGTCACTGTGGGCCATGGGATTGTCCATCGTGGTCCTCATCCTGGTAGGTCTGTTCCTGCTCAAGACTCGTACCGGTCGTGCGACTCGCGCCGTATCTGACAACCCAGCACTTGCTGCAGCATCAGGTATCGACGTAGACCGCATCATCCGCCTCGTCTGGGTACTCGCTACCGCGCTCGCCGGTCTCTCCGGTGTCATGCTCGGTCTGGTACTCAACGGTATTAACTGGCAGACAGGTATGCAGCTTCTGCTCCTCATGTTCGCCGCAGTTACCCTGGGTGGTCTTGGTACCGCCTTCGGTGCCCTCGTTGGTTCGCTCATTATCGGTATGACCGTTGAGCTTGCCAACCTGGTCGTCCCTGGTGACTTCAAGTACGCAACAGCCCTTGTGCTTCTGATCATTGTCCTGCTGGTTCGTCCGCAGGGTATCTTCGGTCGCAAAGAGCGGATCGGTTAAGGAGGACAGTCATGGATATGTGGATCAAAGTCTTCTATGACATGTCGGCGAACGCTATTCTGCCGACCACCGCAGCCTTTGCTATCGCAGCAATTGGTTTGAATGTGCACTTCGGTTTCACCGGACTGCTCAACATGGGGCAGGCAGGCTTCATGCTTGTTGGTGCCTACGCATTCTCCGTCACCACCATCATGGGCTGGCCTTTCTGGGCAGCCGTGCTGGCCACCCTCGCCGGTGGAACCCTCTTCGCGTTGCTTCTGGGTATACCAACCCTGAAACTGCGTGGTGACTATCTGGCTATCGTGACCATTGCCGCCGCGGAAATTGTCCGTATGGTCGGCCGTGCTTCGGTACTCAACGATGTCACCGGTGGTTCTAACGGTCTTGCTGGTGAGCGTTACCGCAACGACTTCTCCGCCCTCTCACCATTCCCCGACGGCCAGACCACCATCTTGTGGTTCACCTTCGACAACACTGGTGTGAACGGATGGTTCATCCGCATCGTTGCCTGGTCACTTGTAGTGATTTTCGCCATCCTGGTCTGGCTGCTCATGCGCAGCCCCTGGGGTCGTGTGATCAAGGGCATCCGTGAAGACGAAGACGCAGTTCGCAGCCTCGGCAAGAACGTCTTCGCCTTCAAGATGCAGTCCTTGATCATCGGTGGTGTGCTCGGTGCTATCGGAGGTATGTTCTACGTCCTCCCCACCTCGGTGCAGCCAGATGCTCTCGGTCGTAACATGACCTTCCTCATCTGGACCGCGATGCTCCTCGGTGGTGCTGCCACCATCTGGGGTCCCGTCCTCGGTTCCATCCTGTTCTTCGCACTGCGTATCTTCATCCAGGGCACCGTGGACATCCTTGTCCCCGATGCCATCTTGAACACGCAGCAGACCGAACAGTTCTCCTGGATCATGGTCGGTGTCGCACTGATGCTTCTGGTCATATTCAGACCGCAAGGAATTTTGGGTAACAAGAAGGAGCTGAACTTCAATGTCTAGCACCACAAACAAGACCGCTGCTGAAGCTCGCGCTGAGCTCAAGAGCGTTGCCCACACTCCTGGCGCATCCAAGCCCGATGCCATCCTCACCGTCGATAACGTCGTTCGTGAGTTCGGTGGTAACCGTGCTGTCGATGTAGACCACCTCGAAGTTCAGCGCGGTGTTATCACCGCACTGATCGGACCTAACGGTGCCGGAAAGACCACCTTCTTCAACCTCATCACCGGATTCGACCAGCCAACTTCTGCAAAGAAGATGTTTGGTGGACCCTCCGCTGACAAGGCTGCGAAGTGGACCTTCAACGGAAAGTACCTCGGAAACACCGCTGCTGCTTCGGTAGCAAAGAGCGGTATGGTCCGTACCTTCCAGCTGACCAAGGCACTGTCCCGTCTGACCGTTCTCCAGAACGTTCTCTTGGGTGCTAAGGACCAGCGTGGAGAAAACTTCCTCGCAGCCTTTGTCAAGCCTCTCTGGGCAGCCCAGGAGAAGGAAAACACCGAGAAGGCTCTCGCCCTTCTCGAGCGCTTCAAGCTGCTCGAGAAGAAAGACGACCTCGCCGGTAGCCTCTCTGGTGGTCAGAAGAAACTACTCGAAATGGCCCGCGCTCTCATGAGCGACCCCGTCATGATCATGCTCGATGAGCCCATGGCTGGTGTGAACCCCGCACTGACACAGTCACTGCTGGGCCACATCCAGTCCCTGCGCGACGAGGGCATGACCGTGCTCTTCGTAGAGCACGACATGCACATGGTTCGCCACATTTCAGACTGGGTTGTCGTGATGGCAGAAGGTCGCGTCGTAGCGGAAGGTCCAGCGGACACCGTCATGAGTGACCAAGCTGTGATCGACGCCTACCTGGGAGCCCACCACGACACCGACCTCGGCGATGACGCATTGCTCGAAGACGGTGCCATGGATGCTCCAGCTGCAAAGGAGAAGAAGTAATGGCAAATGACATCAAGCCTGGTGTTGAGCCAGTACTGCGCGCCGACAACCTTGTTGCCGGTTACCTCCCCGGTGTGAACATCCTCAACGGATGTTCCATCGAGGCCTACCCTGGTGAGCTCATTGGAATTATCGGCCCTAACGGTGCCGGTAAGTCCACCCTGCTCAAGGCACTCTTCGGTCTGGTCAAGATTCGTGAGGGCAATGTCGTCCTCAACGGTGAAGACATCACCGGTTTCAAGACCAACAAGCTGGTACAGATGGGTGTGGGCTTTGTGCCTCAGACCAACAACGTCTTCCCCAGCCTGACCATTGAAGAAAACCTTCAGATGGGTCTGTTCCTGCAGCCCAAGCGTTTGAACGAACGTCTCGAGGCCATCTTTGACATCTTCCCCGTGCTCCGAGACCGTCGTTCTCAGAGTGCAGGGTCGCTGTCCGGTGGTGAGCGTCAGTCCGTCGCAATGGCTCGCGCCCTGATGATGGACCCCAAGGTCCTTCTTCTGGACGAGCCATCGGCTGGTCTGTCTCCTGTTCGTCAGGATGAGACCTTCATTCGTACACGTCGAATCAACAAAGCTGGCGTCTCGGTAATCATGGTGGAGCAGAACGCTCGTCGTTGTCTCCAGATTGCTGACCGTGGATATGTTCTCGACCAGGGACGCGATGCCTACACCGGCACCGGTCGCGAGCTAGCCGATGACCCTAAGGTCATCGAGCTGTACCTCGGAACCCTGGCTAAGGATGTTGACGAGAAGAAGTAGTCGATAGACACATAAAGAAAGCCCCCGCATAGCGGGGGCTTTCTTATTTACAAATACGCTGACATGTTTTTTTGGTGACTCTATGCTGAGAAGCGAGGACCATTCCTTAAAGACTTTGCTCATCTAAAACTATTTTTCGGGAGGGGCCGAACAAATGCACGAAATAGTATGCCCACACTGCAACAAAGCATTCAAGATTGATGAAGCAGGGTATGTAGACATTCTGAACCAGGTCCGTACACAAGAGTTTGAATCTGAACTACAACAGCGTCTTGCTTTGGCTGAAGAGCAAAAAGCAACAGAAATAGAGCTTGCTGAAGCTAAGGTTGCTGAAAAGCTCAAGGCCAAGGTAGCTGAGAAAGAAAACGAGATTCAGCGTCTTGTTGCAGAGCTAAGCAACATGGAGACGGTTAAAAAGCTTGCAGTTACAGAAGCGCTTTCTAAAGTCGAGAAAGAACGTGATGACTACAAGCACGCTGTCGAGCGTGCTGAGCTCGAAAAACAAATGGTGGAACAATCTCTCAACGACAAACATGAAACCCAATTAAAGGATTACAAAGAGCAGATTGAGAGGTTGAAAGATCTAAAGACTCAGCTCTCCACCAAGATGTTGGGAGAAACTCTCGAGCAGCACTGTCTAAATGCGTTTGATGCTGTTCGTGCGATGGCCTTCCCCAATGCCTACTTCGCAAAGGATAATGACGCCAAGGATGGTAGCAAGGGAGACTTCATCTTCCGAGAGAACACTTCTGACGGTGTTGAGGTGATCTCAATCATGTTTGAGATGAAGAACGAAGCTGAAGAAACCTCTGCTAAAAAGAAGAATGAAGACTTCTTCAAAGAACTTGACAAGGACCGCCACCAAAAGGGTTGTGAGTACGCCGTCCTCGTTTCAGTACTCGAATCAGACAGTGAGCTCTACAACGCGGGAATTGTTGACGTGTCTCACAGATACCCCAAAATGTTTGTGGTTCGCCCTCAATTCTTTATCCCCATGATTACTCTGCTGCGTAACGCAGCATTGAAATCAGTTGAGGTAAAGACAGAGCTTGCTCAAATGCGAGAGCAGAACATCGACATCACTAATTTTGAAGTCCACTTAGAAGCATTCAAAGATGGGTTCTCCAAGAACTACAGCACCTACACAGCAAAACATGCTCAAGCTATCGCCGATATTGATCGCTCCATAAAGGTGATGGAGAAGGTCAAAGATGAACTTATCTCTGCAGACCGTCAGCTGCGGCTTGCTAATGACAAGGCCCAAGATATTTCAATTAAGAAGTTGACAAGGGGTAATCCAACGATGGCGGCGAAATTTAAACAAGTTAGAGCAATATCTAACGAAGGTAATGAGCTCGAGTAATGATCAACATAAATGATGTTGAGTACTGGTGGGTCACCCAAAACCAAACCTTTGAAGAAGAAGTTCGTGGGGGTTATATGTGGGCCCCGAAATTCCAAAAAGATGGGAAGAGCCTAACTGCGTACACCAATGTGTCCTTGGTCAAACCTGGAGACATCATTTTCAGTTATGTCAACACTCGAATTGTTGCCGTAGGTACAGCTCTCTCCAGCGGATATACCTCAATGAAGCCACACACTGGTGATGCGGGAGAAGTCTGGGCAAATGAGGGTTGGCGCGTTGATGTTGATTACTCTTTAGTTCCAAGAGAATTCAAACCTAAAGATCGGCTTGATGAAATTGGGCCTTTATTGCCTGCAAAATATTCGCCTTTGATTGCGAAAACAGGGCATGGAGCGCAGGGAATGTATCTTTCTCTCATCTCTGAACAACTGGGGGAATATCTGCTGCGTCAGATAGGAGTCAAGCCAGAGTCACTATTTTTTGTTGAGCCAGATCCTTTCGAAAAAGCCCTTGTTGAAGATGAGCAGGCGATCTGGGAAAACTCAGTGCTCAGTGAGACCGAGAAGCAGCGCCTTGTACTTTCACGTGTTGGCCAAGGACTGTTTAGAAAACGAGTCAAGCTTTTTGAAAACACGTGTCGAGTCACTGGAGTAAGTGATGACAATTACCTCATTGCTAGCCATATTAAGCCCTGGTCTGTTGCTGGGAGCGATGAGCGTCTAGACGGGAATAACGGACTTCTGCTATCGCCACATATCGACCGGCTATTTGATCGAGGCTATATGACCTTTGCTAAGAACGGTGACGTTTTCCTCAGCAACGAATTAAACCAAGACGTTGTTCAACGTTGGTCGCTGCAAGGAATTGAAAACGTTGGTGAATTCTCAGAAGCACAGGAGCATTTCCTTGAGCACCATCGAGATTATGTGTTTAAGCAATAACAGCCATAAGAATACTTCGGGACAAACGTTACTGAATGTTAGAGCAGTTCGTAGTATTCACGAATTTTTTGAGCCATGAGTTTTCGTCTGTCAGCGAGGAACACCTTATAAGTAGAAGCATCGACTTCAGCGAAGTTTGCTGGGAGAGCATTGTCCTGAAGGTTTTTATCGAGATCGGCCTGGTCCACAATTTCGCCTAGGTTAAGTTTCCCGGTATTGATTTGTTGCTCTACCCGGGCCATATAAACATCAGGCGGCTGGTTACTGATCGAAATGTTGATGGAGGTTTCAGTAAGTGCAAAGTTTGCAACCTGGTTGTAGTCTTCACGATCACTAAATCCATTGTTCTGAAGGTAATCCTTCGGAACTACGTGGTGGATATCACCCGAGTGCTGAAGCATCTCAGAGACCTTGATGCTCTTCGACAGGAAACCTCTCGTGCCCGTCGAAACCTGTGCAGCAAGGTATGTCTGGAAGTATGGGCTGATAGTGCTTGTGGTTTCAAGTGCTGCAGGAAGTGCAACTTCCCAGAAAGCATCAGAAAGGTCTGATTCCTCGAGTTGTTTCAAATACTCTGCCGGGCCAATCTGTCCGATACGTCGGATATCTTGTTCCCAGGTGCTTTCAAAACTTCCTGAGTTACGGCCCGTGAGCATAGACAAGACAAACCATCTCTTGATGATGCGTTTTCTCTCACCTTCGCTGACTTCTTTATCTTCACGAAGTCGGAGATACAAGGCATAGGCAAAGTTCAAAGCGTTCTGCGAATTGATCAATTTTGGAGAGATGAATCCTGCAGATTTGATTGTCATTAGGAAGTTTTCAAAGTTGTACTTCGACACAATCTTCTCAAGTGCAGATTCGAGAGTGTCAAAAGCCAGTGGGATTCTTGCCTCATCAACTTTCCGGGTTTCTGGGTCGCGGCCAGAAAGCTCACTCACAATAGAAGCAGCCTTACCTCGGCTAAACCCTACGAGACCAGCAACACGAATGATGTCACCGTAACTAGGGTCATACAAATCCTCAGCATCATCTTTCAACCACGCGATTTGTCTGAGGTATGGGGTTGCTTCGAATTCTTTATCGTTCTCTGCAATGTCTTTATATATGTGAGGAGCCACAGCCAAGTTGCAGAAGTAATCGATGAGCTTCCGGAGATTACGACCGCGCTCGCCGTAGGTGGCAATCTTGCTCATAGCAAAATCAGCACTGGAAAGCGGAACGCCCTTTGAGTTAATGCGAATAAAGATTTCAGAGACTGTTTCAACATCGAGATCATCGCTGAGCGCGATAATTCCAATTTGAGCATTCTTGATCTCAGCAAGCTTGCCAATGTTGCCAGCAGCAACATTGGCATCGATATCTGGGTTGGCCTGTAAATATTCGTTGACGTAACCAAAAGTTGACGCATGTTTGAAGATTTCGCTGATGTCATGAATCCACTGCGAACTCTTCTTAATTGCAGGTGTTAGAGTCGCAAACTCTTCGGTAACTGGATTGAATGCAATGGTGATTCGAACCTGCTGGTATCGCTTGTTAATGACGAGGAGACCTGCCACCGCAGCACGAAGTGCAGTAATTCGTTGTTGTCCATCAATAAGGATTTGCTGAAAGCCGGCAACGTGGCCACCTCTGAGGTGTGCACCAATAGATTGCCACGTGATCAAATATCCAACGGGGTAGCCGTTGTAAAGGGAATCCATGAGGTCACGGACTTTAACGCTGTCCCATACAAAGGGGCGTTGCAGCTCGGGGATAGCAATCTGGTCACTTTCCACCTGAGCAAGCAGATTGCTCACTGGACTTTGGTTGACGCTGTATTTGGCCAAGAGAATCCCCCTGAAATTGTGAAACTTTATGTCCAACATAGTCGATGGCATGAGTGTGACATCGGTTTCTACATTGATTTCTTGGCGGCAGTTCGCGCCTGAATTCAATACAAATAACACCATTTTCTGCAAGCGCTCTTTGCATCAATCGCGAAATTTACCACTTAGGAGAGAAGCAGGGTAGATGGCTTAGCCGTAATAGCGGAGAATGGCCTGTATCGAATTGTGGGCTTAAGTCAATCAACTCGGTTGCATTAATCCAATATGCAACTGTAATTCGATGTGAAAAGTACTTCCGATTTTTCATTACGACTGTCACCAAGAGTAGAAATCATGCTGAGAATAGACGGTGTTACCTTGAATACAGCGTTTTGCCCAAAACATCGGGCCAATTTATGAATTTCAATTTGGATTTTGTGAGCGCTCAAGTTAGTTGCAAGAACTGCGAATGAATGCTCAGACCAGCTTCTGTCGGGAGAGCTGCAGAAGGCTTCAAGAAAGTCGATGCCTTTGTTAGCAAGTGCAGCGTGAAGCGATTGTTGACGTTGGAGGTTATCTTCTGGACTGAGTAGCTTGCTAAAGGGATTATCAGCAGTGATCACCCAGAGTTCTTGGATATGTGCACCGAAGAAATCAAGAAAGTTAGCAGAATCCGTTTCCGCGATAGTGCCCTTAATGACCACAGATTGAAAGTTATCTAGCTGAATGCTTATGGTGGTTTCAGAGTATGCAATAACAAGTTCGGAGGGAATTGATGCATTCATGATTTATACACTCTATAAATCAAAATCATGGCAGGGAATAGGCCTGATAAGTAGTAGTTGCGCCACCTTTATACCTGTGCTTTCTAGGAACTTTGCGAGGAAATCTATTGGTAGTTAACAGATGATGTCCTTGATTGTTGTCCCCTCCCCTCAGCGCTTGACTGCTGATTTGCCTGGGTCTACTACCGTTTCTCCTTATTGCTTATTCAAGAGTATTCATGAATAAATACAGAGGTTAGAGAATCAACAAAATCTGAAGCTGTCTGATTCATAAAGAGATAAGAATACTCATGTTGGTTCAATACGAATCCCCATTTTTCAGGCATACTCAAATCAAGCTATTTTTTGGGGGAATTGATGCCGCAAATTTTTGACAATGTCTCACTGAAGCTTGGTGATGATCTTAAAAAAGTATTTGCACAAGCTGAGGCTCTCGACTCAGTGGTCGGCTATTTCAACCTCCGGGGATACCAACTACTTTCTCAAGAAATCGAATCACGTGAGCCGAGTGAAAAACCTATTCTCAGACTTCTTGTTGGTATGTCAGTAACTGATGAGACCAGGTTAGATCGCTTTTTGAGAATTAGGCCCGAGGGAGATAACTCACTCGCCTTTGAACATCTAATTGACCTCGATGAGGCTCAGGCAAGAAAACTCTTAATCCTAGATAATTTTAGGAATCAACTTGCTGGTGGTGCCCCAAACAATTCTGATTTAGCCACACTGAAGTTATTGAAGTCCCACTTGAAAGATGGACGTGTTCAAATCAAGGTTTTTGCTGAACAACCGCTTCACGCAAAGGCCTACATTCTTCACACACCGCATGTTCACCAGGTACCTCGGACTGCGTACGTAGGCTCTTCCAACTGGACCATGGCAGGTATGAGCAAGAACCTTGAGCTCAATGTTGATGTAGTGGATCAAGACGCTACAAATAAGTTGCATGTTTGGTTCGAAGACAAATGGAATAGCCCTTTATGTCTAGATATCGATGAAGATTTACTTGAACTTCTTTCAAATGCATGGATCGCAGAAGAGCAACCCAGTCCTTATGAGTTATATCTAAAGGTCTGTTTCAACCTTTCTGTAGATGCACGTGATGGAGTAGATGAGTATTCGCTACCAGAGGCTTTTGAAATCAAACTTCTTGATTATCAAAAAGAGGCGGTGAAGATTCTAGCCAAACGACTTTCTTCACGCGGTGGGGCAATGCTTGGCGACGTGGTTGGTTTAGGTAAAACCCTCACTGCCGTTGCTGTCGCAGCTGTACTCCAACAAGCAGAGGGACTAGCTCCGCTGGTACTTTGCCCGCCTAATCTAGTAGCGATGTGGGAAGAAATTTTTGCCCAGTACCACTTGTATTGCAGGGTAGTTTCTTACTCGATGGCAACTAAGAAATTGCCTGATATGCATCCACATCAAATCGTAATCATCGATGAATCACACACTCTTCGTAATGAAACTCGTCAAGATTACGCAGTAATCAAAGACTTCATTGAGAAGTGGAGTGCTCGCGTACTTTTACTGTCAGCTACCCCTTACAACACTGGTTTTAGCGACGTTTCTGCTCAACTAGGGCTTTACATCAACGAAGACGATGACATGGGTATCGAGCCCTTGGAAGCTATTGCTAATAACCCACGTTTCAGTGGAATGGTAGGTGGAAGAACCCGCTCTTTCGGGGCATTCAAGAAATCAAAGTTTGCGGAGGACTGGAAAAGACTTCTCAGTGATCACTTGGTCCGTAGGACGCGTTCATTTATTCGCGCTCTTGCTGACAAAGACGAAGAAGGCGAGTACATGACCTTCTCAGACGGACAAAAATTTTACTTTCCGGATCGAATTGCAAAGCCCATAAACCTTGAATTCGATCAAGACGATCCTGCTGCACTTATGCAAGATGAAGAAACACTAGAAGTAATCAGTGAATTGCTTCTCCCCCGTAATGACTTAACTTCCTATTGGAATCATGAAGTTGAAAATACCGATGAAGAAAAGCAATTGCTTGAGAGTTTGGAACAATCAGGCGGCAACCTTCTCGGAATTACCCGAGCCAACTTCTACAAGAGATTGTCTAGTTGTGGTTTTGCCTTTGAGCTGAGTGTTAAAAGACACATACAACGAAACAAAACCTGGCTGCATGCGCTCGACTACGGTCTGGAAGTACCTGTCGGTACCCCACGAGTAAAACTTGCGGATCTTTCTCTGGACGATTTGGGGCTTGAACTTGATCAAGACATTGAGATGGCCGGCTTATCGAGCAATGATGATCGAATCTCTGACGACTCGGAAATTTCTTTAGTTGAACTGGAAGAGAGTAAACCTCAAGGCATCGCTGCGCTGTATGAGCAAATTCAAAAATCAGATGACAAAACTCTTACTTGGGTTCGTCCCACGGTTTTCACAGAAGGCCTTAGAGAAGCTTTGGAAGAAGATACTGCTGCACTTTCCGCTTTACTAAAGCGTTATGGAGCTTGGTCGGCTTCCAGGGATTCAAAACTTAAGAAGCTAATTGAGTTGATTCAGGTAACGCACAAAGATGACAAGTTACTCATTTTCACTGAATACAAAGACACGGCAAAATATCTGCTTTCTTCTTTAGAGTCTGCTGGGATTACCAACATAGGAATTGCATCAGGTGACTCAAGTAATCCGACTAAGGTCGCCCACGCATTTTCGCCTTTCTCGAATGGCAAAAAATCAACATTTGATTCTAAATTTGAAGGCGAATTAAGAGTTCTGATTGCGACTGACGTTCTCTCAGAAGGCCAAAATCTACAAGATGCATATGTAGTAGTTAATTTCGATCTTCCATGGGCAATTATTCGGTTGATCCAAAGAGCTGGGCGTGTAGACCGAATCGGACAGCGAAGCAAACACGTCTATGTTTACTCGCTGTTCCACAACAGCCTTGAGCCTATGTTGAAACTTCGCTCGATGATTCGCCAACGCTTTGCGGACGCAAACAAAGTGTTTGGTAATGATGAAAAGTTCTTTGGTGACCCTGAGGAAGTCTCGTTGCTAGAAGATTTTTACAAAGGAAATATGGCTGGGCTTGAATCAAAGTTTGAGGGAGAGGTGGATGCTCTCAGCCGCGCATATCAGACTTGGACTTCACTAAAGACCGAAAACCCTGAGCTAGCAGAAAAAATATCCGCAATGCAGGATCAGATTTTTACGACAAGAAAAGCTTTCTCAGGTAAGAGTTTTGCACTAGGTCAACAAATTCTTACGTACACAAAAACTGGACCGCTGCATCAATTCACAGTTATTGAAGGCGGAGTAGGGACAAGGGAGCTTCCTTCACCGCTTTCGGATAATGAGGCGTTAAACAGGCTTGAGTCTGCCCCTGATGAATATGCGATTGCTAAACGAGCAGATCACTTCGAACTTGTTTCAAAATCGGCAAGTTTTGCAGCCTCGAACACTGCATTCGGGTTTGGTTACATTGCTGGAGTGCGTAAACGCCTCTTGAATGATTTCAGATTGGATCAAAGTAGCGATTTACAACCTGCGATTCAAGCATTACGTGAAAGCCCCCTTACACGATCTTCAGAACGAAAACTACTTCAGGCTAGAAAAGGCGGTCAGGTTATTGCTGCAAGACAACTACTTATCGAGCTTTTTGAGGCTGGAACGCTCGTTGTAGCTAAAGTCGGAGATCCTGACGAGACACGTATTATTTGCTCGATGGGAGTTTCAACTAATGAGTAACAACATTTTAAAAAGAATAAATTCACAAGAATTCCCTGAGCTTTTCATCAGTGAATTGCATTGGAACATTCCCAAAGATGTGAATGCTAAATCCATCACATCGACATTAAATGGTGAAAACTATTCATTATCACCTGTGGGTAAATATCAAGGACTAACAGCTTGGGTTTGCAACTCTCTTCCTAAAAGGTCAATAAGAACTGAGCTTTCTAAAGAACTGAGTAAACAAAATTTCGATTACGTCCTGATCTTCAGTGACGGGGAGAATCAGGTTTGGACTTGGCCCTCAATAAGTGAAACCAGACTTGGATTCCGGAGACTAACTGCCCAGCACCATAGAGTTGGCGATAAAAATGATGCATTAGCTCGAAGGCTTGATCGATTTAAGATCGATCCTAAGAACCCCCTGAGCGTTGCCGACTTGCTAATTTCTGTAAAAAACGGCTTTGACACAGATACTGAAGCTGCCTTACGAATTGCAGACCTCCACTCTCACCTCCTCTCAGTCGGATTAGAAGGAACAGACCTCGAGGTTTTTCTAACAAGGCTGTTATTCCTTTTTTTTGGTGAGGATACAGATTTATTCGCACAAGGTCCTTACGACGCTGGTGTTGCATTCAGGGGTGATGTTTCAGGTGGCGATGAATTCAGAAATCTCATTGTTCAATATCCGGATGGAACCGGATTTAGAGAGCTTGTTCAGGATCTTTTCGCTGCATTACGAACGCCAATCGCAGAAAGAATAAACCTCTCTTCATTAGTTAAAGATTTTCCATATGTGAACGGCGGGCTTTTTCAAGACGAGAAACCTGTTCCAGAGTTCGACGAGAAACTCATCGAACTTGTACTTGCATGCTCAAATTTAGATTGGTCCGACATTAGCCCAGCAATCTTCGGCTCAATGTTTGAGGGTTTGCTAGAAAGCACAATTGAACACGTTGTTAATTCTGCAGAAGGCCACGTTGCGACGAGAAGACAACTTGGCGCTCATTACACAAGTGAAGAAAATATTCTTCGCGTAATCGAGCCACTATTTCTCGGAGAACTAAATCTTGAGTTAGAGAATGCTGGAATAGACCCAGTCAAACTAAAGCAACTTCACGCGAAGATTAGCTCTTTAACCTTTTTCGACCCAGCTTGTGGTTGCGGCAACTTCTTAGTGGTGACATACAAGGAACTTCGCCATATAGAAAACATGATCATTGAACGACTTCTTTCAACTGGTGAATTGAAAGTTGAAGATGTTCCTGCCTCGATGACAGTTCGGATTGATCAATTCTTTGGAATAGAAATAAGTGCTTCTGCAAGCCAGGTGGCACAAGTCGCTATGTGGATCACAGATCACCAAATGAATGTTGAATCTTTTGAGAGATTTGAACGTGTTAGGCATTCAATACCTCTGGCTGAAACCCCGGGAATCGTCAGGGCTGACGCGTTAACTTATCCCTGGGATGAAGTTATTCCGGCCGAAGACTGTGACTTCATCATTGGGAATCCCCCATACCTCGGTAAATCTAATCAAGATGATTCACAGAAGGCGAGTTTTTCAACTGCCATGGCGGTAACCTCAGGTGCTGGAGGTATACGAAAGCCAGGAATTTTAGATTTCGTAAGCGCATGGCTGGTGAAATCCGCCATTTATATGAAAAAAAGTACCGATGGTGGAATCACTGAACTTGCGTTGTTCGAAGAGGAAGATGAATCCTGGGGGAAGTCGGAACATAAAGTTGAAAATATACCGCCTAGGCTTCAGGGGACTTTCGACAACTACGGAACAAAGTCAGCTTTTGTTACTACCAACTCGATAACTCAGGGTGAACAAGCCTCTGAATTGTGGCCTTGGCTGTTATCGCAGGGCCTTCACTTACAATTTGCCCATTCAAGTTTCAAGTGGACGAATAACAACCCAGGTGCAGCACAAGTATTTTGTGTAATCCTAGGTCTCGGTTTTGAACCAACCTCGAAAAGAGAACTTTACGTTCATCACAAAAACGAGATACAACAGCCCACTGTCAAAATAGTTGAAAATATCAGCCCCTACTTGGTTCCTGGAAGTGAAGCGGTTGTTGAAACAAGTAAAGTTGCACTTTTCGCTCCCCGAGAAATCGTTTACGGAAGTATGCCCAACGACGGGGGTAATTTAATTCTGAGTGTCGCCGAAGCAGAGACATTAATCCGTGAATATCCGGAATCTAAAGCATTCGTAAGAAATTTATATGGAGCTAGAGAATTCATGAGCAATTCACCAAGAAAATGCTTATGGTTTCAGGGCATGGATTTGGCTGATGTCAGAAAATTCACTTGGGCAAAAGAAAGAATTGAAGCAACTCAAAAGTACAGGCTTAATAGTGACAGGCCAGCAACCAGGGCTTTAGCGCAAGTCCCGCATCTTTTCGGCGAGATACGGCATACAGGAGAAGACTTCCTCTTAATTCCATGTAATTTGCCGAGCGACAGAAGCTATTTCGCAATGGGTTTCAAGTCAGGCGAATCTATATCTACAAATCTAAATCACACGGTTCCTTCTGCTAATTTGTTTGATTTTGGAATCCTTAGCTCAGCAATGCACAACGCATGGATCAGATTCACTGCGGGTGGGCTTGGGGATGGGCTCCGATATTCGTCGGTGTTGGTCTACAACACATTCCCATGGCCCTTTGTGGTTAACGACATCGATGCAGCGCAAATTTATGCAGCGGCTCAAAACATCTTAGATATCCGCGAATCTTTTAGCGAAAAATCAATGACAGATCTTTACCGAGATCAAAGCATGCCTTCGTCTCTGAGAGAGGCACATGAAGCCTTAGATGATTTGGTTGATGTTATCTATGCTTACCGAGGAGCAAAATCAGAAGAGGACAGATTTGAGTTTCTCATGGCAATGTATATGGAACGGAAATCAAAAAGATAATTGATTTGAAAGGAATCTATTTAGAATCCGCTAAATGGTTGGGGAACCATTCGGTTGACGAGACTCTAGCAATTTTGACTGGCCCTTGCTCGGTCAATGAGTAGAGATCACCATGAGTAGTTATTTTCAACTCATCCAGCGGGTTTACAGCTTTCTTTAGAACAGCTGTTAGAGTTCGTGCATTTTCACCGAGAACCTTGCTCAAGTTCTCGCCAGTTGATTCGCAAACTATGCCATTTTCGGTGAGTGAGTAACTGTAAGGAAGGCTAAACCCTTGAACCTCGGAGAGGTCGCGTTCAGGTTCTGCACCGAGGTAACCAAGTAGACGTTCTTGTCCGTGTTTGTAACCAAACAGTGCTCCGTCAGAGTCATCTACAAAGATATCGCCCATGGGGTCAATCATTTTGAGACGAGCAATCTGGAGTGCAGCTTCGTCACCCCACAGATGCTTGACCGACTCTTTAGTTTCTACGTCAGTTAGATCATTCAGTTGTCTCTTAAACTTAAGAGCGCGAGTAGGCTTTGGGCCGATCCACCTTCCGCCCACCCGCGGACGCGATTCAGATTTCGCAGCAGTTCTTTCTCGCGTGCGCTCAGCCTTTTCAGCGTCATCTTTTTCAACCGCTACTTGAACTTCTTCAGATGTTTCTTCTGCGCTGACGGTGACAGGTTCTTCTGCTGAGGTCTCAGGATTGAAAGATCCCGAGAGGATGTTATTAATTCTTTGAAGCAACTGTGGCAAGGCACCCTCGATAGACAACTTAGCTTCTTGGGCTACGAAGTAGAAGTACTTCATATCCTTCTTGAGCTGTTCTAGCGAAGGGGATATTTGCCTATGTTCCCAACGATTACGGGCCCAGCGGCAACTCTTGTAGTTGTTATAGAACTCAGCATTATTTGGCAGAACTCGCCATAACAAACTGTCGTGGTATTTCAAAGGTTGTGAAAAGACAAAGCTGGGGTCAAATGGCGATGTCCAGTTCGAGATCTCCTGGGGGTCCCCGCCCTGGGCGACTAGCTCTTCAAGCCAGTCATCACCAAGTTGTGCTTGGCCAACCTTTTCGAACTTTTGTCCAAGCTCGATAACGAGCGCTTGGCACATCTTGTGGAAGGCGTCTTCTGCTTCTTCTTCAGTGTCTGCTTTGGGGAGATAAAGTTTTCTTACGCCGACCATTAGTCAATGGCCTTCGGGCTGTTGACTCCAAGTTGCTGTGTGATGGCTTCAACTCGAGTCAGTGCGTAGATCGCTGCGATCACAGCAACGTTTCCGACGGGGCACTTCAAGCCTGAATCGCCTCTTTGGGCAGGTGCTGCGCCGGGGTAAACCTCGAGGTATGTACCAGTGTGAGTGGCCCCGAGTGAGATGAGGAATGCCTTCGTGTCCACGCCCTTGTTGAGCCAGTCAATTTCGCCCCAAGTGACCCTGTTGCCTGTTGGCCATGGCTTTCCATTGATTTTCATTGCTGTCACCCTGGCGACCCATTCACCGTTGATGGTTTTCATGTTCATGGTGCCAGCGCGAATAAGTCGCGTGTAGGGCTCTGGTCCTTCTTCGAAATCGATGACTCGAACGTCTGCCCCGTCTCGTCCTGGCCAAGTGATTACTCCAACGGTCATCTCCAAACCATCAGGGGTTCTCATGTTTGCGAGTTGAGCAGATCCAGTCAATTCACCAGCACCACGCTCTGGTTCGCCAATGAAGTCAGTGGCCCCTTCTAGGATCGTCACATCTACGTGGCCGACAGTGAAACTATTCATCTACATTCCCCTCCACTTATGAATATAGTCACCACTTCAGACAACCGTGCTTATCTGTAGTTTCTTTGGTACGACGATTGATTAAGACAGTAAAAGGGGGCGACTTGGTCTCTCAAGTAACTGCCATCCAATAGCTAGAACTGTTCTACCGTGGTCCAGAGCTATCTGGTCGATTGAGTGCCCCATTCGGTATTCGGCCTCGATTTCGTCTTTCTCACCTTTCCTATACGTACGGCGATTGTTCCCAGCAGATTCTTCGTCCTCCATTGCTTCTTCTGGATCAATCAGCAGGCGTATAAGTCGGATGGCAACCTGCTTTTGATCAATTACCAGCCGATTGGCAATGGCAAATACGCCGAGACCTTGTGCGTAGAGGTCAAGTAATTGTTCATCTTCTTCACTGGTGAAAGGTCGTTCACGGCCTGCATATCGATCAACATACTTAACTCCAGGAATTCCAAGGTTTGTCCTGGTCCGAATTGCAGGAGTTGAGTTTGAAATTGAGCGCGGTATTGTCTCTTCGTCTTCGTCTTCGTCTTCGTCTTCGTCTTCGTCTTCGTCTTCGTCTTCGTCTGCTATCACTGCAATTTGAATTGGTTGATAGGTTTTTGGGACTTGCTTTTGTCGCTCAGCAAGCACATTGGCATTGCGTACCAACTTTTTGACCCACAGAGCGCTCAAGAGCATCGTCAGGATTCCCACAAAGAGTGCGATGCCGCCGTTTTCGCCATTCATCAGTGCAAGTGCTCCTAAAGAAGCAACAAACATCCCCATCCAGAACAAAAGCAAGTGCATTAGCCACTACCAATGGACGAATCAGCACTTAACCATTCAGACAATTCAAGTACATCCTGAGCTCTGAAATATGCAACATCCCCGTGCGCATGTTCTTCAACTTCAGCTAAGAATCCCTCATGTCCGCCCCCATCAATGGGGTCTTCTGACGTCCCCTTGACATAGGTGATAAGAATCTTGGCAGCTCTGGGCGGAGACTTTTTCCTAATCACACGACCCATGCGTTGAATCATTTGGCGTTTGCTTTTGCTTGCGGCAATCACGATTGCAATTTCAGCTTCTGGAACATCGATACCTTCATCGAGGATTCGAGGAGTGCAAATGACTTTGAGCTTTCCAGAGCCGAATTCCTTGAGACGAGCTTCTCTTTCTAGATGTTTATCATCACCTGTCAATGGCATCGCAGTGGTTGCTTGTGAGGCAATCCAAGCTAGCCTTCTAGCGCTTTCTTTGGTCTCGGTGAAAATCAATGTTCCGCTGGATTTATCGAGAGAATCTCGAATGCCAACCAGGAAACCTTCTTTACCAGAGGCCTCAGCCATAATGCTTCGACGATGTGCGAATCCCTCAACATATTGACGGCAGAAATAAGACTCTGTGTCACGTGAGTGGTCTTTAATCTTTGTTTGCACTTGAGCAAAGAACTCTGGCCAGTCATCTGGATAGAAGCAATTCTTAACTAGATAGCGCTTTGCCTTTCGACATTTTTCTGTTTCGAGGTCGTACTCATGTTTTTCATGAGGCGTGAACTCTGTAGCTACTAATGCCAGATTGAAAGGTGCAACCACGTCATCTCGAAGTGCGGGGCCGTAGCCATAGTTATAGATGACCCCGTCAAAAAATGGGTTTAAGTATTTCTCAACACCATCATCTTGCTGTCTTTCATAAGTGCCAGAGAGCGCGAGCCTGCGGTTGTAGCTGCTATTGAGGGCAAAGCTGAACTGAGATGATCCATATCTGTGTGCTTCGTCTGCTACGAGCAAAGCCAAGCTCTTAGGTTTTGGCTGATTCTTGCAAGCAGTTTGAACTGTACTTACTAGGACGTTGTAAGAGTTGAAGTCGTCGTGCCTGCCCCCGGTGAGTTTGCCAACACGAGCCCTGGGAAGAGCCTTTTCCAAATTGCGGTGCCATTGTTCTAGTAGCGCTGAGGTTGGAACTAAAACTAATGCGCAACCTCCCTCTGCAAGGACTTGTCTAATTGCGGCAACGCCAACGAGAGATTTGCCTGTGCCAGTAATGGCTTCGACAACTCCTCGATTGCTATTTTCGCCCCAATGCCAAAGTGCTTCCTTTTGCCACTGTCGAAGCTCAGGGCCGACATAATCGCCATTTCGGCCAATATCTTCCCATTGATAAAGATCCACTATTCCCCCCCCGCGTGTAATTCAGATTACTGATTACTTGAGTGTCTTTCGAAGAGATAACGGAAAGAATTTTCTATGCAGCCAAACTAAAGTCTTCTGCTGAATAGAGCTGAACATCATTACAAGCTGATTGAAGAATCAAGCTCACAAAAACTGCACGTGCAAAAACCTTGACCTTGACTCCTAAATTCTGAAGTGCCTCAGCGGCTTCTGCGAAGAAATGATCTCCCGATGCGATGACAACTTGGTCATAGCGCTTCTCCACGTTCTCTTCATAAGCGATCTCTAGAAGTGCACGGTCAGCACCGTCGTGACCTGGTAACCACACGGTTCGAGCTCCTGGCCACCCGAATGCTGACTCGAGCAGGTTTTGTGAGCTGCTCGATGCGACAACAATGTGTGCATCAGCAGGGACATTGTTTGCTTCTAGATAGAAGGCCCGAAAGCGAGCAATGTCTGATGCTTTAACTTGGCTTGTACCGAGTTCGTTCTCTATATCGATGAGGTGTAGTTCGCGGTTGGCAGTGTTGAAGTGGCGAATGTTCATCTGGATTCCCCTCCGGTTGCTGTGGTGACATCAACCTATTGGTACCCACGGACATTCTCAGAAGTTCTCATTTTGTTTTTCACAATTGGGACCACTGGCAATTTTTATTCTTCAGGAAGACCCTGTGGCCCGAATACTTTGTATCCCTTATTCGAAAGATACGTTCCCCATTTCGTTTCTTCATCATGTGCATCATAAGTTGAAAAATACGAGATACTTGTTGGTTCTAATTTGGCCAATCTTCTTTTGAAGTGTTTCTTTACTTTAGTCGAGGCCAAGTAACCAGATCGATGTTGGGCAATACGATCTTCTGGATTTCGAGACGTAACTCCTACATAGATTGGGACTCTGTTGTCCTTAACCCAAGCCTCTCTCTTCAACTCGACAACATAAATTGAGTAGGGAATTTTGGGATCCGGATTTATGCAGTATCCCTGGGCAGCAAGCTTCTTGCAGAAACTGTCTTTTGCTGATGCAAGCGTTCGCGAATCCTGATACCAACCAATGGGGGATAAATCTTCGCGGAGCTTGATTGCATGCTTTGCATATTTTCGGCGAGAGGTAATCAACTCATTGAAAATTCTTGGGTCTTTCCGTCGGAGCGATGTGGTTGTTACAAAAACGTTTGGTTTTGTTCGTCTCCGCCTTGGAACAACATCTCCCAATTCAAAAACAATAATTCGGTGGCGAGAATCAAGTTTCTTTGTTTCTTTCATTGTCCCCAGATCGATAGATAGCTGAATGCTTACTTGAAGAAAAGAATATGACTCAGTTTGATCTCACAGTCGAAACTATTCCTAGGTTCCCACGATCCATCTCCCCAGGCCGCTTGTGAATCACAATTGTCTTCACCCACATCGGGTGAACCTTCTTCAATACTTCAATAGGAATGACCAAGGGCTCTCGCCAGAGCTGGGGATCTTTGAGTCCTCGAGCTTGCAGCCAACCTCCTGAGCCATCAAGAACAGTGGCAAACTCAGGACTGTCTTCTTGGATTTGTTGAACCAAGCCTTTGAAGATCTTGGCCTGAGCTGTGCGGGCCTTGTTCCAGAGGGCATAACTTGCTTTATCTTTTCCTCGGCTGGGCCAGCCCTTAGCTTCCATCATGTCTTGAGCTGCCAGCATTTCTGGAAGTATCTGGTCTGCCTCGAAGAGGATCTCGGTTCGAGAGCCTCGCATTCTTTGTTCCATAGGAACTGCCACTGCCTCGGCAATGATCGAGGGCGATTCAAAGCGACGAGTGAGTACTTTGCCAGGATTGATTCTCCAGCCGGTGCTCACGCCAAAGGTGAAGTCTTTGAGTCCATATAGTTCTTCATCTGACCACACAGTCATGTGTTTGCCTCCTTCTTTGGATGAATAGTTAGCTGTAACCGGATTCCCACTCGTAGAGGGTCACCGTGATGGCGGCGTCATCCCACGCGCCATTTCGTATTTGTGCCGTCATGGCTTCAATATCTTCCTTGAATCTCCACAGCTCTGAGCCATAGCTTTGGATCTGTTCTCGGTTGAGATCCACAAACTGCTTGAGTGTGAGATTGGCTACCCAGTCGGTGTAACCAGGAAGATCTACCCGGGTGAACAGATCATGTCCCTTGACGTTTCGTGGAGTCCACCACCAGAGCTCGGTGGAGAAGAGAGTTTTCTGCTTGCTGTCTTTCACTACGAGTGCTGTTCCCAACGCAGGCATCTCTTTGCTCCCCTCAACTCCTCCTACTTTTACCATGGCACCACCCACTGACATTTCAGTGGGTGGTGCCTCTCCTCACTGGGCTATCCAGTGAGGAGAAAGTAGTTCTTCAGTGAGAGCTAGTGGCTCTTCTCCTGCCCGATAACGGGCTAACCAGTTCGTCCACTGCTGGGCATTGAGTCGGACATATTCTTTGTTGAGGTTGCCCCAGGTGGTAGTTATCATGGTGTTCCTTTGGCCACGCTTGTGGAACTTCCTCACCTGAGTGTTGAGCTCAATGAACTCTTCTGGAGTGAATCCTGCAGCTCTGAACTCGAGTGCAAGATCAATCCAGCCCTTGCTGTTGGTTATGCCTGTTTGTTTGGCGTGCCTGTCATGCAGCCCCATGACGGTGGCACCTAAGAACATGGGCGGGAACTGCAGCGTTGCTGCAGTCCACGCTCTGCGTTCTTCATCAGTGCAGTCACCCCAGGGGTCTTCTGCGGGTGTTGTGTTCTCTGGGGTGTTGCTGGCGAGTGTGCCTTTCTGGAGCAGCCATTCATAGGCAGTGACACCCAGGTCGTCCCAGTATCGGGCAACAGCAACCCACTGCCTATTCATGACGATGCCATCTCGGTGAAGAAGCTGAGTGTTCTGGAGCTTGCCCATGACAGTCAGATCAGTGGGTGGGTTATCCAGCAGAGCATTACTCCACTGAATGCGTTCACGTGGGGGGATGGGTCCCCAGAGTTCTTCCCGCAGGAGGCGAAGCTCTCGGCTAATCGGTTCTTTCTCCTGCCAGGTGGTGCTGGGGATCTTTTCTGGTGCAGACATAGGTGCCTCCTTGGTGTTGTGGAGGCAGAGGTTGCTGCACTCCATTGACTTATATGAGCGCGGATGCGCTCATATCTGTTCTTCCCCTAGGGCACCCCACTCAATGGTTGGGGGTTGCCGGATAGCTAGCTAGGTACTTGGCGCTATCGCTCTGGAACGTTGTACCGAGTATGACACGAGCCGCAGACATTTGAGGTTTGGGGTGGGTGCCGTACGTTGCAACCTAACGGCGTGACTTTGTACTAAAAGCCCAACAGTCGAACAGGGAAAAACACCTAGACTTCGAATATGAGTCCTCGTGGTTTTAGACGTTTATGTGCTGTGGGGGCAGCATTATTTTCTGCATTATTTGTTGTGGTTTTTGGTGGGGTTGTTCCAGCTCATGCCGCTCCTGCAAATCAGATGCAGCTCGAGTTTGCTACTTCGGGGATGTACGAAAACATCAGCGTTACTCTCGGCGGCGAATTGAACAATGTTGTTATCAACTGGGGTGACTTAGATAGTGATCCAGGCACGACTGATGTGATTCAAAATGTGACAAACCAGGGACCAGGTTCTGGCGATGTCACATTGACCCAAACGGTTGATTTTGGTGGGACCTATGTTGTTTCCATCACCGCAACAAAGTTGGAACGTTTTGGTAAATGCCTAGGTGGTTCCGACACAACTCTCACCAAAGTATTGAGCTGGGGAGACTTTGGCATGACGAGTTTGCGCTGTGGTTTTGATCACCGCAGTGAACTCAGACAAGTTCCGGCAACTCTTCCTGCCACGGTGACGGATCTCAGTAATGCATTTTCATATGCAAATGGATTCAACCAAGACATCAGCGGATGGAACACCAGCAACGTCACCAACATGTCACACATGTTTGAGTCCGCTGTGAGCTTCAATAGGTCACTTTCTACTTGGAACATTTCAAACGTCACAAATATGACTGACATGTTCAAAAAGGTTGGGTTCTATTCAATGTCGAATGAGAACTACTCCAGCACACTCGTTGGATGGGGTTCGCAGAGTGTGCAGCCGAATGTGAACCTTGGTGCAATCTCGACCCAAGCGGTCACTTGTGACGCAGTGAATGCCCGAGCCACATTATTAGGAAGTCCGAACAACTGGACTATTTCTGATGTTGCGCCAACCATTTCTTGCCCAACAAATAACAATCAGAACAACAACCAAAACAACTCTGGTTCTTCTGGTGCTGTCGCTGCAGAGCTTGCTCAAACGGGTTCTCCGGTAAACGGATACTCCGAGTTCGCATGGCTCCTGGTTATCGTGGGCACACTCGTCCTGGTATCACCAAGGGTGCTCAAGAGATTTAATCAGTAGAGGTGCTTCAACATCCCGGCACTTGATCCCGATCAGCAATAGCCCTTTGCAGTGCGTCACGTGCTCGGGTGAACTCTGACTGGTTGTCAGCTATGCGTTGGCGTTCGAACGCTATCTCTTCATTCGAATCCACGCGCCACACATAGGGTGTTCCATCGGGATTCCATTGGAATACTTCAATGGGCCTATAGGGAGAAGCTAGGAGTTCTTCGAGGTGTGCAGTGTTACTGGCTATCCAGCCTTCTACGCTGGTCACGTAGTTCTGTGCTTGATCAACAGCAGCCTGCTTGGTGGCACGAATGTTGTTGTAGTAGGTCTGTTCTTCCGGGGTATAGGGGCAGGGTTCAGCTGTGGTGATGAACCCCGTGCTGGGGCTTGACCCTGCCTGGGCATCGGGTGTGCTGCCTGATGTCCCTGGTGTTGATCCTGGATCAGCACTGCCGTTGGCAGTGCTGGATTGTGGATCCAGCACTGTGGTCAGTTCTTGTGACTCGCTTGTGGCTTCGGTGTTGCTTGAGGTGCTGGTTGTGGTGGTGGGGTCGTCGTTGTTGTTCAGAGCAATAGCTCCACTGACCCCACCACCGACCAGCACGATGGCTGCGATGAACAGTCCATAAACCTCGGCGCGCGATGCACGCCCTCCTGTGAACTTCTTGGTGTGTGTTTTCATGTGTTTCCCTCCTGGTGTGACTGTAGGAGGGGGTACGGACATTCCTCCACAACTAGATGCCAAGCAACTTGTCCACATCCTGGTTATTGGGCCATTGTTCTGCGCCACTGTCTTCCTACAGTGGCGTGCATGGTTTTCGAATCTTTTGCGCATGTTCCTGTTACGGAGGAACTCCTTCGGCACGTGTGGGAGGGGGCAGTAGATCCCACCAAAGGTGGGCATCGTCATGGGTTAGGGCGAGAAGGAAAAACCGAGTTTCCTCAGGATTGGGATCTTGCCATGGTGGAACAAGCCATACACGCAGTATTGGAACATCCACAGAGCATCCGCGTTAGAGGAAGCGAGGTCAGTTGCCTCAGAGTAGTGAGAGAAGTAATGGTCAAAGTTATTCTCAGATCAAACGCCCAAGGCCTATTTATTCACTCCGTTTATCCAGTTTGTGGTGAAGGTGTTGTCACAAACTTCTACGGCAAAGCTGTTTCGGTGCCTCTCGATTTATCAAAATTGGAGTTTTAGAATGTTGATTATGGACAACAGCGAATTCGTTGCACGGGCGTTGCGGGATTATTTGAGACCTCTCGTAACTGAGAACGAAGTCCAGCACTTGGACACTTCAATTCAATGTGGTGAAGCAGATGCTGCAATTTTCAGTGGAATTAGCATTGCTCGCCACTTTGGTATTGCGCTTCCTCCCATTTTTCGAGAGAAAATCATTGAATTAGGAGTCCTCCCCATGGGCATGGATGAGGCAATTCTTAAAGAGTTTGATGCTCTTCCCGCTTATTGGCAGGCCGCTTCCTAATCCCGCTCTTCGTGGTTCCACTCGGCATCAGGAACAAACCCTGAACCGTATTGGGTCTCTGGATATCCCGTCATTGGTGAATACCCATGGGGGCCGTTGTAGTAGTCCCCATTGTTCATGCCATCAATGTCATCTGATGCTGGCGGGGTGTATCTGGTTGGGGTTTGTGTGGGGGAGCTCAAGAGCTTCCCAATGCCCCGGATAAAGGCAATAAAGCCCCACCCAATAAGTCCCAGCCCAACAAGGAGCAGTACTCCTGCAATTGTTTCCATGTGTTCCTCCCTCAATGAGTAGCACTGTAGAACCTGCCACGGACAGTGTGGTTTGTCCGCGTGGATTGGCAATGTCCGTGGCTGCTGTGATGCTCACTTTTTGTGACGGGGAATCGGCACGGGGGGCTCTGCTGAAACTGCCGGGGGAACCGTCACCAGTGAGGGGTGGTCACTGATCATCCCTCACTGTTCAAAAGCTTTGACCCTTCGCAGCTGCACTTAGACGTTGAGCGCAACAATCAGTGTGCAGATAGCGCTGACCAAGAGAACTGGAACCCACAGGTTTCGTTCCTTCTTACTTCTACTGATGCTGTTCACAATGAGACCTAAGACAGCAAAGCCAAACCAGAACCAGTTCACTATGGCGTTCTGTCCAGGGCTGAGTGCTGGCGTGAGAATTCCTGCTTGGGCGAGGTAGTGACCGCACTGGGCAAGCATCACGATAGCTGAGACAGCTGCGGCGATGCGCAGCTGCCCCGGCAGCTTGCCGGGGTTCTGTCCACCGAGGGTGTATTCGCCCCAGGGAGCACCTGAGAGAACTGCTATTTGAAATCCTGCGACGCCCAGTGAAATCAGTGCCTGGATAAGTGCTGCTGTGGTGACAAGCGTGGTCATGGTGCAAGTTTATTGAGCAAATACTCCTACACACTCAATCTGGATTTGGAGATCTCCACAGTCATTCAGGTTGTTCCGCTTGGTGATATTTGTCATCAATAACTTTGCCTGCATGGTCTTTGAATCCTTCTCGCATGTTCCTGTAACTGAGGAACTCCTTCAACACGTGTGGGAAGGTGAACAAGATTCCACTAAGGGTGGTCATCGCTATGGGTTGGGGCGACTCTTCAAGACAGAATTTCCTCACAGCTGGAATCGGGAACATGTGCATTTAGCAATACTCAAGACCCTGTCTCGCCCTCAGTTCATCAACAGGCAAAGCAGATTCATCTTGTGTGACCGTGAAATTGAGAATGTCATTGTGCGCGTGGTTATTGCAGAATTCATTTCGCATCAACACATTCACTCCGTATATCCAGTTTGTGGTGAGGGCGTTTTTCGAAACGACAGGACCGGAAGAGTAGCACTGCCACTCGATTTCTATATTTGGAAGGAATAACATGACAATCATGAACGAAGCGGAATTCGTAGCACATGCGTTGAGTGATTACCTCGGTACGTACATTCCGCATGCTGAATCCGCCACCATCCACAACATCATCATTTCAGGGGAGCCTCTGTCGGGAATTGGGTTTGCCCTAGGAGTTGCCGTTGAAAACTCTGTTGCAATCCCAGAATTACTGAGAGAAAGAATTCTTTCTCTGGCAGAACTCACTCCTGAAGAAAACCAATTGTTTGTCAGCGAATTTCAGTTACTTCCCGCATTTCAAAAAGCTGCGTGACATATTAACGAGGCAGAACTGCTAGCACATGCACTGTGTGACTAAATACACAAATTGCCTAGCATTCCTGTGAGTCATAGGTTGCGTTTTTCGAGGCCAAATTATTTCTTGCTGCGCTGAAAAAGTGATGGGACACTTGCCTATCTCGCCCAGTTAGGCTGGAGTAATGTCCTACAACGTTGTTGAGAAATCCTTGAGTGAACTGCGCCATGATTTGGCTGCTGGAGTGGTTACAAGTGTGGAGCTGGTAGCTCGCTACCTTGATCGCATTGCGTTCTATGACCGTCACGGAATTACTCTCAACGCTGTCCCCATCTTGAGCCCAAGTATTTTCGCTGAAGCGCGCGCTGCGGACGAGCGTCGCGCTCGGGGAGAAGTCCTCAGCCCTCTCGATGGAATCCCTTACACAGCGAAGAACAGCTACAAGGTCAAAGGCTTGACGGTTGCTTCCGGGTCTCCGGCATTCGCCGATCTCGTTGCAACAGATGATGCCTTTACTATTGCGCAGTTGCGCAAGGCGGGTGCCATTTTGATTGGTCTGACCAATATGCCCCCGATGGCTAACGGGGGCATGCAGCGCGGTCTCTATGGCCGCGCAGAAAGCCCCTACAACGCTAACTTCCTCACCGCTGCTTTTGGTTCTGGTTCATCTAATGGTTCGGGAACAGCAACCGGGGCAAGCTTTGGTGCTTTTGGGTTGGGTGAAGAAACCTGGTCCTCTGGTCGTGCTCCGGCTTCTAATAATGGGCTGTGTGCGTACACACCCTCTCGGGGTGTGATTTCTACGCGTGGTAACTGGCCATTGGTTCCCACCATGGATGTGGTTGTTCCTCACACCCGAACGATGGATGACATGATGGAACTGTTAGACCTCATCGTGGATGACGACTGGGAAGTCCGCGGAGATTTCTGGCGCATGCAGCCCTGGGTTCCAACCCCGAAAAGCTCGGAACTGCGACCTGACTCGTATGTGGGGTTAGAGAACCCAGAGGCGCTGCGCGGTAAGCGCATCGCGATTCCGCGGATGTACATCAACAAGGATCCCGAGACCATCACTCTCGAGGAGATTGACCGCATTCACACTCGTGACTCCGTTGTGGAGCTCTGGAATAAAGCCAAGGCTGACTTAGAAGCATTAGGTGCTGAGGTTATCGAAACAGATTTCCCCGTCGTGACCAACTATGAAAGTCGAGGCCCAGGAGCCACAAACCTCGTTTCACGAGGTTTGGTTCCAGAAACCTTTGCCGAGCATGAGCTGTGGGAACTGTCCATGTGGGGATGGCATGACTTCTTGGCTGCTAATAATGACCCTCACCTCAATGCTCTCGAGCAGGTTGATGGAGACAAGATTTTCCCCGTACCCACCGGGTCGGTACCAGGTCGTTATGACGACCACCTGCACCGCTTTGCTCCTGAGGATGTTCCTCTCGAGGAATATGTGGTGCGCGCTAAGCGTGACGGAATTCCTGAGCTCGTAGACATTCCCGACATGGCCGAAGGTATTCCCGGTTTAGAAAAGGCCCGCAAGTTAGATCTAGAAGACTGGATGGACGAGCTAGGCCTGGATGCTGTGGTGTTCCCTGCTGTAGCGGATGTGGGCCCCGCTGATGCTGACGTTAATGAGGCATCTGCTGATTTGGCTTGGCGCAACGGAACCTGGGTTGCCAACGGCAACCTGGTTCCTCGCCACCTCGGCATTCCCACCGTGACTGCTCCACTAGGCGTCATGGCAGACATTGGCATGCCTGTTGGCTTAACCTTCGCTGGCCGCGGTTATGACGACAGCAACCTCTTAGCTTTCGCGTGGGCTTTTGATCACCAGCGCAACCGCCGCATTGCAGCACCACGAACTCCTGAGCTGGGTGATGTTTCTTGGAACGCAACTGGTCACGCAGGTGAGGGAACCCCCACCCTGGCGGTCACCGCCACCGCAGGTGAGGTGACCGGGGGTGTGGTTCCCCTTCGTGTGGTGATCAACACCACGGCTGCCGAGGTTGCCGTCACCATCAATGGTGTTGCACTCTCTGGTGTTCACACTGCCGAGGGCTATGTGGTGGAAACAACCGTTCCAGAGGCAGAGCACACCCGTGTGCACAGCGAATGGCGCGGCGGTTATGGCTCGCTTATCGTGGCGCTGGCACGCACCGGCCACGATGTTGTCGGAGACTACGTCGTGGTGGGAGGCGTGGCCTAAGCCAGAGAATCCCGCCAGGCGGTGTGCAAGCTGGCGAACTTACCTTCACCTTCAATGAGGTCATGGGGTGTGCCATCTTCGATGATTTCTCCGTGTTCCATGACGAGAACTCTGTCAGCAATGGCCACCGTCGACAGACGGTGGGCAATGATGATGGCAGTGCGATCAGAGAGCAAGGTTTGTAGGCCTCGCTGCACCAAGCGTTCGCTGGGAATATCCAAGGAAGCGGTTGCCTCATCCAAGATCAACACGGTGGGATCTGCAATAAATGCGCGGGCAAAGGAGAGTAGCTGGCGCTGTCCTGCCGAGAGGCGACCACCGCGCTTATTCACATCGGTGTCATAGCCTTCGGGCAGTCGCATGATGAAATCATGCGCGCCGACGGCGGTGGTGGCCGCGATGATCTCGTCCCTCGTGGCATCGGGCTTACCCAATGCGATGTTCTCGGCTACGGTTCCTGAGAACAGATAGGACTCTTGGGTCACCATGGTTACCGCATTGCGCAGGTCTGCATTACTCAGGCGACGTAAGTCGATGCCGTCCAGGCTGACAGTTCCTGAAGTGGGGTCATAGAAGCGGGCGACAAGTTTGGCCAGTGTTGATTTACCGGCACCGGTGGTGCCCACTAGGGCAATGGTTTGGCCAGCAGGAATGTGCAGGTCCAGATCAGGCAACACCACGGTGTGCTCGTTGTAGCCAAAGCGCACATGTTTGAAATCCAACGCACCCTGGGGATGGGGAAGAGCAATAGGGTCTTCGGGTTCTGTCACCGTGGCGCGCTCTTCGAGCATGCCCGAGACCTTCTCCAAAGCAGAGGACGCATTCTGGAAAGAGTTGTAGAACATGGCCAACTCTTCCATGGGCTCAAAGAACCGGCGGGTGTACAAAACTGCAGCCAAGAGCACACCCACATCCATAACACCGTTGACCACACGGAACGAACCCAAGATCAACACGGCAGAGAGGGTGAAGACACCAATAACTTTGAGGCCAGGGTCATAGGTTCCAAACAGGCGAATGACTTTCCTGTTTGCTTCGCGGTAGTCATCCACGGCAACGGCGTAGCTTTGTTCGTTGCGTTCTTCGCGGCGGAATGCTTTAACCGCACGAATACCAGTCATGGTTTCCACGAATTGAACAATCAACCGGGCAGAGAAGGTGCGTGCTTCACGGAACTGCTTTTTAGAGGTTTCAGAGAACCACCTGGTCAGGTAGAAGCAAGGAATGAGCGCAACCAGCAGCGGCACTGCACTGGAGGGATCCAGAGCAATCAGAGCACCTGCGGTGAAGAGCATGAGCAGCACACCTCTAAAGAGGTTGCTGATGCCACCGTCGAGCAGTTCGCGCAGTACTTCAATGTCGCTGGTTTGGCGGGCGATAACCCGGCCTGAGGTGTAGTTCTCGTGGAAGCTCATGCTCAAGTTTTGGGTGTGCTGGAACACACGCTCGCGCAGATCAATGAGTACTGTCTGGCTGATTACTGCGGAGGAGCGCATATAGACCGCCATCATGGTGGAACCAGTGATGGCGGTGATGACATACGCGCCCACAATGAGCTGTGCGGGGAGCCAGTTATGGTTTTGCACTACCTGGGTAAGCCCTTGGTCAATACCTAGTGCAAGCAGGGCAGGACCGGCAACCTGGGCAGCCGTGCTGATGACAACAACAAGCAGCGTCCAATACACCCGCACCCGCACAGGGTGCAGCAGGGAACCCAGCAGGGCTAAGGAACGCTGACGTAAGCGCTTGCCTTCTGCTTTTGTGAAGTCGGAACGTTCTTCTCCGCGAACACCGGTAATGGTCATTGCTTCTCCTCATCCAGTGAAGCAATCACGTTGCGGTATTCGGGGCAGCGAGCCAGCAACTCGGAGTGGGTGCCAACATCCAAGATCTTTCCTTCGTGTAGCAAAGCAACACGATCGGCCAGCATCACTGTTGAGGGGCGGTGCGCCACTATCAATGCCGTGGTGGTGTTGAGCACGTGACGCAACGCCTTCTCCACAGCGGCCTCCGTGGTGACATCAAGAGCAGAGAGGGGGTCATCCAAGACGAGGATGCTGGGTTGAACGGCGATAGCTCTGGCTAATGCTAAGCGTTGGCGTTGACCACCGGAGAGGCTCAGGCCTTCCTCGCCAATTTTGCTCTCAACTCCGTTGGGCAAATGGCGGGCGAAGTCTGCCTGAGCAATATCCAGCGACTGGTTGAGCAGGGCTTCTGCCTGCTGTTGTTGCTCTGGGGTTCTTGCATCGCTGAGTTCTTCACGGCCTAAGAGCACGTTCTCTCGAACAGAGATGGAGAACAAGGTGGCGTCCTCGAAAGCCATGGCAATACGGGTGCGCAGGCTTTCAATGGAGACATCTCGTATGTCGACGCCGTCAATGAGAATGCGTCCCGAGGTGACATCAAAGAGTCGGGTGGTCAATGCTGTGAGGCTGGTCTTTCCAGATCCTGTTGCCCCCACCAGTGCCATGGTTTCGCCAGGCTGAATGCTCAGGTTGATGCCGTTGAGCAGGTCGGGGTGCTCCGGAGAGGAATCTTCATAACGGAAGTGAACGTCCTCGAAGACCAGTGCACCGGGCCCCGCTGGGGCCTGGGGTGCACCGGGCTTGTCCAGGATTTCTATCGGCGCATCCATGACTTCGTGGAAACGATTGAGGGAGCTAGCTGCCTCAATCGAGATCGACAGCATCGGTGCAATCGATTGCATGGGGCCCTTGAGCAGGGCTGCGGTGGCAAAGAATGCCACGAGTGTTCCCACCGAGACGACACCGCGTTCTGCCTGCACAATTCCCAGCAGCAAGGTCAACGCAAAACCCAGGTCAGGAATGAGCAGCATCCAGAACCACATACGCCCGTTGGCCCGGCCCTTGGCCAGTTCTGTTCCCCGCAAGATATTTGCCTGGTCTAAGAAGTCATCGAGGGCTTCGCCCGCGCGACCAAAGGACTTCAAAACACGAATACCGTGAACAGATTCTTCAATAGTGGTGGCGAGGTCACCTTGTTGGTCTTGAGAACTGCGTGCTAACTGCGAGAACTGCCGCTGGAAGCGAATGCTGAAAATAATCAGCGGAAGAGAACAGGCCAGGAAGATTGCGCCGAGCAACGCACTGAAGGTAAAGAGCATGGTGAAACCAGCCACCAACATGATGGTGCTGGTAATCAGCTGCACAAAAGCAAAAGAAATCCAGCGGCGAACCGTGCTGACATCTCCCATTGCGCGGGAGAGAAGCTGACCACTTTGCCACTTGTCGTGGAAGGCCACCGGCAATTGCTGAAGGTGAACATAGATGGCATTACGCATCTTGCCTTCGAGGTGAACCCCAGGACCTAAGGTGAGCCAGCGGCGTAGGTAGATGAAAATCACCTCGGCCATGCCGAGGGTGAAGATCACGGCAACGCCGGGAATGATCTGGGCAATATCCCCTGAGGACAGGGGGTTATCTACCAACCAGCGCAGAGCAAGCGGAATAGTCAGTGCTATTGCTGCAGCAGCGAGTGCAATAAAGACGCCCAGAAACAGACGGGGGAATGCACCTTGCACATAGGGAATCACGCGCCACAAACTCTTCACAGTTGATAACTGCTGAGTTTGTGTGGTCACGAGGAAATCTTTCTAAGAGAAAAGCTAGTCCGGCTCTTGAGGGCCTGGGCTTTCTGTGGTTCAGGAGAGAAAAGTGAGCTCTCGAACCCACAGACTGTAACGTCTGCGCACCCTGTAATTATTCCGGATAGGGCTTGGCAGAAATGCCGGAGCCCGCCTCAACCTACTCTCTATGTGAGCGGGGCGTAAAGTTTTCATTTCCTTCACGGGGAAGAAGGTGACAGAGTCAGAGTATGACCATGGATGCTTCAGAGAGAACCCCTTACGCTCACGCCCTCGGAGAGTTCGCTCGCAGGGAGACCCTGCGCCTCAACACCCCTGGTCACAATGCCTCGGCAGCTGCATCTCCAGCCCTTGCTGTGTTCTTTGGCCCTGAGGCTCTCCTGCTCGATGCCCAACCGTTGCTCAGTGGCTTGGACAAGGGAGAAAACAATCCTTTCGATCGAGCAGTGCGGGCAGCGGCACGTGCGTGGGGTGCCCGCCGGAGCTGGTTTCTCACCAACGGTGCCTCCCAGGGAAACCGAATGGCCGCACTGGCATTGGCACAGTTTGGCTCCGCTGAACAACCGGTGATTACTCAGCGCAGTGCCCACTCCAGCTTTATTGACGGCATTATTCTTGGCGGAATCTCACCCCGCTTTGTTCTGCCCACCATTGATACTCAACACGGCATCAACCACGGCATTACGCCGGAGGTTTTTGCTCAGGTTGTTGCCGAGAACCCCGATGCCAAAGCTGCCTATGTGATTAGCCCCTCCTATTTCGGAGCTGTGGCAGATATTGCTGCCTTGGCTGAGATTGCTCACGCAGCAGGAATGCCCCTCATTGTTGATGGGGCGTGGGGTGCACACTTTGGATTCCACCCTGACGTGCCAGTGAACCCTCTGGCACTGGGTGCAGATGTGCTGGTCTCGAGTACCCACAAACTCGGGGGATCACTGACCCAATCGGCCATGCTCCATTTGGGCGAGGGACCATTCGCAGACCAACTTGAGCCACTGCTCGAGAGCGCTTTCTCTCTCAACCAGTCCACCAGCGAAAGCGCACTCCTGCTGGCTTCACTGGATATTGCTCGCGATGAGTTGGAATACGGGCACGACCGCATCGCGCTCGCGATCGCCTCGGCAGATCGCTTACGCGATGCCGTTCGCGCATCTGAGTGGCTGTCTGTGGTCAGTGACGGGTTTGATCTATTCCCTGACATTGTTACCCACGACCCCTTGCACGTCTCGATTGATGTTCACCGCCTAGGCCGAAGTGGCCCTGATCTGCGCGAAGCTCTCATGGACGAATTCGGCATCTTTTGCGAGATTGCCTCCCACAGTTGCATCGTGGCACTGGTGGGGCCAGGCATGGAATTCGATGCCGACTTCTTTGTCTCAGCACTGGTTTCGCTTGCTGCCCCGGATGGAAACTCCTCACAAACTGCCGAAGTGCTTCCGTTACCTGCGCCAGGAGAAATGAAGGTTCTTCCCCGCACAGCCTTCTTTGCCGCACGTGAACTCGTTCCAGCTAAGGAAGCCATCGGCCGCATCAGTGCAGATTCCCTGGCGGCCTACCCGCCAGGAATCCCGAACGTGCTTCCCGGAGAAGTCATCACCACAGAGGTGGTCGAGTTCTTGCAGGCAATAGCCACAGGCCCTGGAGGGTATGTGCGCGGAGCACACGACTCCGACGTCAGTTCATTCTGGGTTGTTCGCTAGCTCATTGTCTGACCTGTCAGACAAGGTTCTGGGCTCTTTTCTCGCTCTAGGACATCTGCGGTTCTAGCCTGAACTCATGCATGATTTCCTTCGCTTAGGTGACGAACGTGACAGTGTCTTGGAAGAAACCTTCGACATCGTCAACAAGATGTGGCAAGGCCAAGACAAGGCCCGCGAGGGTGAACCAGAGTTCACCAACGAAACCAAAGCACTGCTTCAAGAGAGCCTTCCTGAAACCGGCATGGACGCATCAGATGCGCTGGAATTGGCAGCAGAAGTGCTGGATCAATCCATTGCGCAATCCCGACCACGTTTCTTGGCCTATATCGGCTCCAGCGGACTGGAAGTTGGCGCTGTCGCCGACTTCTTAGCTGCAAGCTATGACATCAATGTTGCGCTGAATTCCAAAGCCTCCACCCTGTTGGAAGTGCAAACAGGCAAATGGCTTGGTGACTTCATCGGATACACCGGGTCTCGTGGGCTCTTCACCTCTGGTGGAACTGTCAGCAACATCACGGGCTTGGCTGTAGCGAGACAAAAAGTTCTCCCCGAATCTCGGGAATACGGAAACAGTGTTCCACTGGCTGTGTACTGCTCTAGTGAAGCCCATTACTCCAACCGCCGAGCAGTGGAACTGCTCGGCCTGGGAAACAAGGCCATTCGTTCGATTCCTATCGACGAACAGCGCCGCATGATTCCAGCAGAGCTGGAAAAGAGCATCAAAGAAGACATTGCTCAGGGCGTGAAGCCAATGGCCATTATTGCCAGTGCTGGAACTACGCTTACCGGTGCTGTGGATCCACTGCGAGAAATTGCCCGCATTGCCCAGACGTATAACGTCTGGATGCACGTGGATGGCGCATATGGTGCACCTGCAGCGGGAGCAGACTCCACCCGCGAACTCTTTGATGGTCTTGAATTAGCTGACTCTGTCACTATCGATGCACACAAGTGGCTCTTTGTGCCCAAGGCCTGCAGCATCCTGTTGGTGCGTGACTATGCAGCCTTGGCTGAAACCTTCGGGCACAACGAGGCATACATGCCACACAACACCGAAGACGCTAACCCTGTCGATGTGACGCTGGAATACTCACGACCACTTCGTGCATTGAAGCTGTGGCTCGGTTTCAAAACCCATGGTGCAGAACAATTCCGTGCAGCCATCGAACATGATCTGCACCTGGCACAGATCACCTATGACCGCGCCAGTGTTAACCCTCGCTACCGCGTGATGCCACACCGTCCGCAGCTCTCTGTGGTTCCCCTGCAATACATTCCTCAAGGAATGACTGACCCTTCGCAGATTAGTGAACACAACGCGAAGTTGTGTAAAGCGATTGTGGAAGATGGCCGTGTCTATCTCTCGCCAGCAGATATTGATGGGCACGTCTGGCTTCGTCCGTGTTACACCAACTTCAGAACTCAAGAAGAGGATGTTGACGTATTCTTCGAGGTCATCGAAGAACTCAGTCACAAACTGCATCACTAACTTCGGTGGAAGAATGATGGCTATGACCAACGCCATTGTGATCTCCGAATTCGGAGACTCCTCTGTCCTGAACTTCACTGAGGTTCCCACACCAACACCTGCCCCCGGACAGGTGTTGGTGAAGATGCGTGCCACGGGTGTGAACTTCATTGAGATTTATCAGCGCAAGGGCCTTTACTCTGTTCCCCTTCCCACCGTTCTTGGTGCTGAAGGAATGGGTGTTATCGAAGCACTCGGTGAGGGTGTGACCACCCTTGAAGTGGGTCAACGCATTGCCTTCACCGATGGCATCTCCACCTACGCCGAGCATGCCCTCGTTGATGCTCAGAAAGCTTTACTCATTCCTGAAGGCATGGATGACCTCACGGCAGCTGCGCTGCCGTTGCAAGGTCTCACCGCGCACTATTTGTCTTCTTCCACCTTTGCCCTTGGCCCTGAGCACACCGCGCTGATTCATGCCGGTGCTGGTGGTGTGGGGTTGTTGTTGATTCAGCTGGCCAAGATGCGCGGAGCGCGCGTGTTCACCACCGTCTCAGATGAATTCAAAGCTGAGCTTGCCCGTGAAGCCGGTGCGGATGAGGTGTTGTCCTATGACGGTTTTGATGTTCGCGTCCGGGAGCTGACCAACGGCCGCGGCGTAGACGTCGTCTACGACGGCGTTGGTCAAGCCACCTTTGACCGTTCGCTGATGTCTTTGGCTATTCGCGGAATGATGGTGCTCTTTGGTGCCGCCTCTGGACCGGTGCCCGAATTTGATCTGCAACGACTTAATTCCGGTGGTTCCCTGTTTATTACTAGGCCCACACTGTGGAATTACCTCTTAACTGCTGAAGAACGCAATTGGCGCTGGAGTGAGCTCACAGAAGCCGTCATTTCCGGCAAACTCAACGTTCGTATTGGCGGAACATACCCGCTAGCGCAAGCTGCACAGGCTCATGACGACTTGGCTGGCCGGAAAACCACCGGCAAACTGTTATTGCTTCCCTGAGAAAGATAAGGCACACATGAACAAGGGCGAATATCAGATTATTCACCGGCAGTCATCTGACTATGACTCAAAGCTGCTCAGCACAGACGGTGTTGAATCGGTCACATTAGGTGAACACACCTTCACTCAGGTTTCACCTGAAGCCCTCGAGAACCTGGCATACACCGCCTACCGCGAGATCAACTACTTCCTGCGCCCAGCCCACCTGGCACAGCTGCGCAAAATCTTGGATGACCCTGAAGCTTCCGGCAATGACAAGTATGTTGCGTTGGATCTTCTCAAGAATGCCAACGTTGCCTCCGGTGGCGTGCTGCCCATGTGTCAGGACACCGGAACTGCACTAGTCATGGCTAAGCGTGGCCACCGCATCTTGACCGATGGTCGCGATGCCGAATACATCACCAACGGTATTGCTAAGGCGTATCACGACCTCAACCTGCGTTACTCCCAAATGTCTCCCGTGACCCTCTGGGATGAGGTCAACACCGGAACCAACCTTCCTGCCGAAGTAGATATTTCCCTGACCAAGGGGGACAGTTATGAATTTTTATTCATGGCTAAAGGTGGCGGTAGCGCCAACAAGACCTTCCTCTACCAAGAGACCAAGGCAGTGCTCGAAGAGCAGCGCCTGTTGGAATTCCTGCGAGAGAAGATTGCCAGCCTCGGAACGGCTGCCTGCCCTCCCTACCACCTGGCCATTGTGATCGGTGGAACTTCCGCAGACTTCGCCGTGAAGACAGCCAAGCTGGCCTCCACCCACTACCTGGACTCCCTGCCCACCGAAGGTGGCAAGGAAGGCCAAGCCTTCCGTGACGAAGCATTCGAGCAGAAGGTATTCGAGATGACCCAAACCATTGGGTTTGGTGCACAGTTTGGTGGCAAGTATTTCTGCCACGACGTACGTGTTGTTCGTCTACCTCGCCACGGCGCATCGTTGCCAATTGCGATTGCCGTGTCCTGCTCCGCAGACCGCCAGTTGCTGGCCACCATCAATAAAGACGGAGTCTTTATTGAGGAGCTTGAACACGACCCTGCCCGTTTCATTCCTGAGACTGGTCTTGAGGCCATCGAGGAAGCTTCACCGGGTGTTCCCATCAACTTGAACCAACCCATGCCAGAGATTCTCAAAGAACTCTCTGCCTGCTCTATCGGTACTCGTGTAATGCTCACCGGAACCATGATTGTGGCCCGTGACATCGCGCATGCGCGTATGCGTGAGCGGTTGGAACGTGGTGAAGGCCTGCCTGACTACGCAATGAACCACCCCATCTACTACGCAGGCCCCGCAAAGACTCCCGAAGGTTTGCCTACCGGCTCCTTCGGGCCCACCACGGCAGGCCGCATGGACAGCTATGTCGAAGAGTTCCAGAAGGCTGGCGGCTCCATGATCATGCTGGCCAAGGGTAACCGCTCCTCTGTCGTAACCAAGGCTTGTGGCACTTACGGTGGTTTCTATTTGGGTTCGGTCGGTGGTCCTGCTGCCCGCCTGGCTCAAGACAGCATTCGCTCGATGGAAATCATCGACTATCCCGAACTGGGCATGGAAGCTGTTTACAAAATCGAGGTAGAGAACTTCCCTGCCTTCGTCGTCGTCGACGATAAGGGCAATGACTTCTTCACCATGGACACCAGCAAGCCTTTGCTTCTCGGTCCCACTCGCACGAAGTAAACACATCAACGTTATGCAGGGGCTCTGTGAGCCCCTGCATTGTTTAACCACGCGCATGGTGTTCAGTGCCAGACTGGAAAGATGAACACGGTCGTCAGTTTCCTGCGGAAGAACCCCCTGTTCAGTGCCACGGGGGTTGTTGCCCTCGTTGGTGCCGGGTTCGCACTCTCCGGCGCGAACGAGATTGCTCAATGGCTGTTGAGTATCTTTGCGCTCATTGTGGCGGCTAAAGAATCTGTCGGTATGGTTCGCTCGCTGATCAAAGGCCACTGGGGTGTGGATGTTTTGGCGGTCACCGCCATCATTGCCACCGTGTTGGTGGGGGAATACTGGGCCAGCATCATCATCGTCTTGATGTTCACCGGTGGTGAAGCGCTTGAGGACTATGCCGAACGACGAGCTAAGCAAGAGCTCACGGCACTGTTGGATAAGTCTCCCCAGATTGCCCACCGTGAGGTGTATTCCAGTGCGGGGGCCGAGCGCGGTGCGCTCTTTGCCACCGAGGATTGCCCCGTGGGCGATCTGAACGTGGGTGACATTGTCGTGATTAAGCCTGGGGAACTCATTCCCGTTGATGGAACACTGCTTTCTCCCGAGGCCACACTCGATGAATCTTCACTCACCGGTGAAAGCATTCCGGTGGAGCGCGTCACCGGTGAGGCACTGATCAGTGGTGCAGTCAATGGTGCCGCCGCCATCCGAATGGAAGTGACCGCCCGCGCGGAAGATAGCCAATATCAGCGCATTGTGCAGTTGGTTACCGAAGCGTCAGAAAGTAAAGCACCATTTATCCGCATGGCAGATCGCTATGCGATTCCGTTCACCATCGCTGCCTATGTCCTGGCTATTACTGCCTGGGTGCTCAGTGGTAACCCCACTCGTTTTGCTGAGGTGTTGGTCGTAGCCACACCGTGCCCGCTCATCATTGCGGCGCCGGTTGCCTTTATTGCCGGAATGAGCCGGGCAGCTCGTCACGGCATCATCGTGAAAAACGGCGGAACGTTAGAAAAGTTGGCCCGAATCAAAACGGTGGCCTTTGACAAAACAGGTACGCTCACCCACGGTCAGCCCGTGTTGAGCTCCGTCGTCACTGTTCCAGGCGTGGACGAGAACGAACTCATCCGTTTAGCTGCGATTGCTGAGCAATACTCTGCCCACACCCTGGCCCACTCGATCGTCGAGGGGGCCCGCTCTCGCAACATCACGATTGCTCCGTGTGAGAACGTCAAAGAAACCACTGCTTCAGGACTCACTGCCACCATCGATGGCAAAACAGTAGTGGTGGGCAAATACAGCTTCATTGCTGAGCATGACCCACAAGCTGTGCGGGTAGAAATTGCCGCAGGTGAACTAGCTGTGTATGTCGCCATCGATGGAAAGTTCGCCGGAGCATTACTGCTCCGTGATGAACTGCGCAGCGATGCGCCAGAAACCTTGCAGTGGCTGTCTGCCTTAGGGATTAAGCACACCCTCATGCTCACCGGTGATGGCAAAGTCACTGCTCAGCATGTGGCTGATGCACTCGGTGTGACCAACGTGCAAGCAGAATGCCTACCGCTGGATAAAGTTCGTGCGGTTGAAGCAGTGACGAACCGTCCGGTGATGATGGTGGGCGATGGTGTCAACGATGCACCTGTGCTCGCAGCGGCAGATGTGGGTGTGGCCATGGGAGCTAGGGGCTCCACTGCCGCGAGCGAATCGGCTGATGTCGTGATCATGAAAGATGACCTGCACCGCGTAGCCAGATCGATTGAAATAGGTCAGCAAACCATTCGGATTGCAACCCAAAGCATTTGGATTGGTATCTCTCTGAGCTTGGTGCTTATGGTCTTAGCCACTTTTGGATTCATTCCTGCCGTGGTGGGTGCTGGATTCCAAGAAATTATTGACGTGGTGACAATTCTTAACGCGCTACGAGCTCTTGGAACTTCGCGTTTGCTTGCACGGCTCCATCTAAGCCAACCGTCACTACAGCCACAGAAAAGTCTTGTGTGATTTGGTTGAGCGTCTCGCTCCCGCCAGAAATAATGGCGGTTGCTAACACATCAGCAGTAATGATGTCGTTGGCAATCACACTGGCTTGAACAAACTCTTTGGTTGTTTCTGGACGCAACCAGATGTGTTCCCCACGCTCGGCCGAACCGGAGGTGGCCATCGCGGGAAATTCTTCTGTCAGGCGAACAGCTGCCAGCAATGTGTTGCGGTCTGAAGGTTCGACAATGCCGGTAATCCAGCCAGGGATATCCTCTGCCTGGTTACCTGCAGTGGTGAGATCACCACCAACATTCACACTGAAGTTGGCAAAGCCAGCTTCAGTGAGTATCCCTGCAGCTTGATCGATGGCAACCGCTTTGATGGTTCCTGAAAGGTCAATAACGTCATCGGGGCGATGCGGGGTGAACGCACCTCCGGTGCGATCACGCCATTGCAGAGCCCGGGCGTATTCGTCACGCATGAGTTCACTGGAATCTGCCAGAGCGAGCTCGCCGGAGGCGATGCGGGAGGCTTCGGAGTCTTCCCGATACAAACTAAATGTCTCATTGAGCTGGGCGAAGTTGTGCTCCACTTCGTTGAGAACGGGGATGGCATCAATAGTGCCCAAATCAGCATCAGCAATTCGGATGCTGACCATGGTTCCCATGGTCTCAAACGAGTGGACAGCCATGATGTTTAGCCAGTGAAGCCAGCAGCATCCAGTGCAGACTGCAGGGACTGCAAGTAAGCCTGAGTTGTGTAAGTACCACCAGAGATATTGGCCACATGTGCGGACTGTGCAGTCAACACTTCCGAGCGAACCATGGGAGCAACCTGCTGGCTGATCGCAATGGACTTCCGGTCGGCATCCGTGAGCTTCACGGCAATGACGTCGGTGATCTTTCCGCCAGAGATGACTGCCTGAACTTGAACAGTTCCAAAACGTGTGTTCACCACAGAACCGTCATAGGTTCCATCTGCAGGACCAGAGGCAACCGGTGCTGTGGTGGCAGCAGGTGCTGCCGCACTGGTGTCGGTTGTGCTCGTGGAGGAGTTAGAGGTTGTTGCCGAGGAGGCAGAGTTGCTGGTTCCTGAGGCAGAAGCCTGGCTCTCAGGAAGAGCAGAAACAAGAGTTCCCACTCCTGCCTGCCATCCGATAGCGATGATCGCTGCCGAACCCATTCCGGCAAAGAAAGCACTACGAGCGCGCATTAGAAATCAAACCTTTCTGCATGGATCTGGTGATCGTGAAGACCCAGACGCTTCGCGTCACGGACCACGAGGTCCGTCCAAGGGGTAGGGCCACATATGTATAAATCGGAGTTTTTGATCTGGGGTGCCAGGGTAAGCAAGCTTTCACCCTTGCTGTATGCCTCGGCTGAAAGCCAGGTGTTCACACCCTTAGGGCGGTGACCTACCAGGACGCGCAGCGATGCGGACTTCTCTACGCAGAGGTCATAGGTTTCCTGCCACAGGTAGACATCCTGGGCGTCGCTTCCGCGAAGGATCACGGTTGCCTCGAGAGGATCCAGGTCTGAGCTTTCCAAGATGGCGCGGATGGGGGTGATACCAATACCTGCACCAACAAAGACGGCCTTCTTGGTGGTTCTCGACGCATCAGTGAAGATTCCATAGGGACCTTCGAAGCTCACGCGAGTACCGGGCTTGAGAGAGAGCAAACGTGCACTTCCCTTGCCTAGGTCACGCACTGTGATACGCAGCGAGCGACCATCTGGGTGTGCCGAGAGGGAGTAAGGGTGTGCATCCCACCACATGTTGGGAGCCCAGAAGCGCCAGGTGAAGAACTGTCCGCCCTGTGCACGCAGAGCATTAATGTCGCGACCGGTCATGGTGACCGAAACAACACCGGGAGCTTCAATATCTACTGAGCTCACGCGTAGGTCGTGACGCAGCGAGCTGGCTACGGGAATGATCACGCGGAAGATGGTGATGGAAGCCAGGGCACCGACATATAGTGCCATCCAGTACCAGCGAGCCCAGGTTCCTTCAGCGAACATCATTCCCTGTGTGAACTGGTGGGGCAGGGCAAGCAGGATTGCGCCGTAGCTGAGCAGGTGCACGATGTACCAGAACTCGTAGGAGAGCTTGCGGCGGACAATCACCAGCGAGGTAACTACGACGGCAATCAAAAGTCCGGTCGCGATAAACGCGATAGACATATCTTGCTGGTTCACAATCATGTCGATTGCTTCAGCAATCGGGTTCAAGCCCTGAGCAATGCCGTAGCCAACCATGAGCAAGAACATGTGAGCCAGGATCAGGTACAACACTGGCTTGCCCAGTTTGCGGTGCACGGCCAAAGCCTTGTCGTGACCGAATGTGCGGTCAATTACAGGAATACGTGCAGCCAAGATGAGCATGATGAGCATGAGGTCAGAGCCGACCAGGCCGGTGACAATGCCGATACCGGTGGTGACATCCTTAAGGCTCAGGAAGTATGTTGCTCCGCCGTCTGCGAGGAAAAGTGCAAGAACGATGGCAACAGAGAAGTAGACAATGGTCTCGAGCAGATCACCGCGACGCAGACGAGCGGTGTAGCGCTTCTTGATCTGCGTTTCACGTTGGGTAGCCACGTTATTTCTCCGTGTAGCTGCTTTGGTGGGCAGGGGTGCGGTTGAGGTCATGAGATAAACCTGTCAGGGCTATCTGAAGGGACCCTATGGGCAACCTATGAATTACTTATGAAGATTATTCTACAAGATGTAGAAGTAAATTAGGCAAACTGCCAAGACCGCTTGGACAGTCCATACCAAAAACCGTCAATAGCGCTGGTGTTATCTAAACCGCTGTCTAATGCAGCACCCAGTGCAACATAGAGCGGAGCCCAGTGTTCAATGCGGGGATGTGCTTCATGGGCAGCAGGAGCGTCATCCCAGAAGTTCAGTAACGCATCAATGTCTTTGTTTTCTAACGCTTCGGCAGCCCAGTGATCGAATTCCGCAGAGGCCTGGGGTGGTGTCACATCAGGACCGGCACCGGGGTTGAACCAGCGCAAGTTGTGGGTTGTGAATCCCGACCCAATAATCATTGTTCCGGCATCACGCAGCGGAGCAAGCTTGCGCCCCATCTCGAACAGTTCCACCGGGTTCAAGCTCGGTAAAGATAACTGCAGCACAGGAACATCCGCATCGGGATACATCTGGGTGAGCGGAACATAAGCACCGTGGTCGAGGCCTCGGCCCTGGTCCTGCTGGACCTGGGGTCCGAGCACGCCGAGAACCTCAGCGGCTAACTCCCCCGCTGCAGGAGTGTCATATTGCATCTCGTAGTACTTGCTGGGGAACCCATAAAAGTCATAGACCAGGGGAGTGTGTTCCTGGGTTGAGCTGATGGTGGGGGGAGCTTCTTCCCAGTGTGCGGAGACCATCAAGATCTGCTTGGGCTTATCCAGTTCTTTACCCCATGAGGCAAGTTCACCTGACCAGCGCTGGTCGTCGACCAGCATGGGTGCACCATGGCTCATGAACAGGACGGGCTGTGTGGTGTCACTCACAATAGGGTCTCGCAATACATCACAGAGAAGTTCTTTACACAGGCAAGAAGTGATTCTTGTGCGGTTTTATTCCCTCAGCGTTGTTCTGAGGTGAACTATTTGAAGATGATGGTGCGTTGACCATCGCGGAGTACGCGGTCTTCAGCGAACCACTTCACTGCCTGAGTGAGGGTGCGACTTTCTTCATCCTGACCGATGGCGACGAGTTCTTCTGGCGTGCGGGAGTGATCTACACGGACCACGTTTTGCTCAATGATGGGGCCTTCATCTAAGTCTGTGGTGACGAAGTGGGCGGTGGCACCAATGAGTTTCACACCGCGAGCGTGAGCCTGCTTGTAGGGGTTTGCCCCCTTGAAGCCGGGCAGGAAGCTGTGGTGAATGTTGATGATTTTGCCTTCGAGCTTGTCACACAACTCGGGAGAGAGAACCTGCATATAGCGGGCTAGAACAACCAATTCGATGTCATGTTCTTCCACGACCTCAAGTAGTCGCTTCTCGAATGCTGCTTTTTGCTCGAGTGAGGTCACTGGCATGGATTCGAAGGGGATGCCGTAGAAGCCGGCGAGATCTGCCAGGTCTGTGTGGTTGCTGAGCACGAGAGGAATATCGACAGGCAGTTGTCCCGCGCGCTGACGGAAGAGCAAGTCGTTGAGGCAGTGCGCTGCCTTGGTGGCGAGTACGAGGGTGCGCAGTGGGCGACCAACCACATCCAAGCGCCAGTCCATGTCATATCCGCTGGTGACTGGCTGCAGCGCCAGTTCAAATTCTTCACGGCTGGCAGTGGTCTCCACCTGCAAGCGCATGAAGAAAGTTCCGGTGTCATCGCTGGAGAATTGCTGGCTCTCGGTGATATTTCCATTGGCTGCAACAATGGCTCCGGATACTGCGTGAACAATGCCGGGTTTATCGGCACAAACAAAGGTGAGTACCCAGTGCGTAGCGTCAGACATACTTCAAGATTATTGCCTTCAAGCTTGGTAGACTGACACTGTCGCAACTGGCGTTGAGATGGGTATCCATCGGGGAGCGATTAAGGATCGGATGTGGCCGAACGCCTGGGCCATCACGAAAGAAACCTGTTACCGGGTTTGTCCCGGTCTACACCTAGGAGCCCACTGTGTCTTCAGATAACACCTTCAACGCCCCGCTCTCTGAGGTTGACCCCGAGATTGCTGCAGTACTGCAGGATGAACTCGGACGTCAGCGCGACTTCCTTGAGATGATTGCCTCCGAGAACTTCGTTCCTCGTGCAGTGCTGGAATCTCAGGGTTCTGTCCTCACCAACAAGTACGCGGAAGGCTACCCCGGCAAGCGCTACTACGGTGGTTGCGAATTTGTTGACGTAGCTGAAAGCCTTGCCATTGAGCGCGCAAAGAAGCTGTTTGGTGCTGCCTACGCCAACGTTCAGCCACACTCCGGTGCTACCGCTAACGCCGCTGTTCTGCACGCGATTGCTCAGCCTGGTGACACCATCCTGGGTCTTGAACTAGCTCACGGTGGTCACCTCACCCACGGTATGAAGCTCAACTTCTCCGGCAAGGTTTACAACCCTGTTGCCTACGGAGTTGACCCCGAAACTTTCCTTGTCGACATGGAGGTCGTACGCAAGCTTGCTCACGAGCACAAGCCTGCTGTGATCATCGCGGGATGGTCTGCCTACCCACGCCAGCTCGACTTTGCTGAATTCCGTGCCATCGCTGACGAGGTCGGCGCCAAGCTCTGGGTCGATATGGCTCACTTCGCTGGTTTGGTTGCTGCTGGTCTGCACCCCAACCCCGTTCCTTACGCTGACGTGGTTTCCACCACCGTGCACAAGACCCTGGCAGGTCCTCGCTCCGGTCTGATCCTCAGCCGTGACGAAGAACTGGCAAAGAAGCTCAACTCTGCTGTGTTCCCTGGACAGCAGGGTGGACCACTCATGCACGTCATCGCAGCGAAGGCAACCGCTTTCAAGTTGGCAATGGAACCCGCATTCAAGGACCGCACCGAGCGCACACTCCGTGGTGCACAAATCATTGCTGACCGCCTCACTCAGGCAGACATGAAAGAAGCCGGCGTTGACGTCCTCACCGGTGGAACTCAGGTTCACCTGGTTCTGGTTGACCTGCGTAACTCTCCACTGGATGGCCAGCAGGCAGAAGATGTTCTGCATGCTGCCGGGATTACTGTGAACCGTAACGCTGTTCCCTTCGACCCTCGTCCACCTATGGTGACCTCGGGTCTGCGTATTGGAACCCCTGCATTGGCAACTCGTGGCTTCGGCGACGTAGAGTTCACCGAGGTTGCAGACATCATTGCTGAGGCACTCAAGCCCGGCGCAGATGTGTCTGCACTCAAGGCTCGCGTGAAGGTTCTCACCGAGAAGTTCCCACTGTACCCAGGCCTCGAGCAGTGGTAGCAGTCACTCTCGACGGAAAAGCTACCGCTTCTGCCGTCAAGGGTGAACTCGCACAACGCATCGCAGCACTCAAAGCTCAGGGCATTACTCCTGGCTTGGGAACGCTGCTCGTTGGCGATGACCCTGGATCGCATTCGTATGTCGCGGGGAAGCACCGCGACTGTGCAGAAGTAGGCATCAATTCGATTCGAATTGATTTGCCTGCAACAGCCACTCAAGCTGATGTTGAAGCTGCCATTAGGCAGCTTAACGAAGATCCTGCCGTCACCGGTTACATCGTGCAATTGCCATTGCCCAAGGGCCTCGATGAGCATGCTGCACTGGAACTGATTGACCCTGCCAAGGATGCCGATGGCCTGCACCCTATGAACTTGGGTCGACTGGTTATGGGTATTGAAGGTGAGCTGGCTTCGCCACTTCCGTGCACCCCTGCAGGGATTGTGGAATTACTGAGCCGTTATGGTGTTCCCCTGGCAGGTAAGCATGTCACAGTGGTGGGCCGTGGGCTGACCGTGGGTCGCCCACTGGGACTCTTGCTAACACGCAAGGGCATAGATGCCACGGTGACACTCACTCACTCCCGCACCGTCAACATCGAGGACGACATTCGTCGCGCCGATGTTGTCGTTGCTGCTGTGGGTGTTCCTCACTTCATCAAACCTGAGTGGGTCAAGCCCGGTGCTGCTGTTTTGGACGTGGGAATTACTCGTGTGGAGAATGCAGAAACGGGCAAAGCACAGCTCACCGGCGATGTTGATCCTGCGGTTGCTGAGATTGCTGGTCACTTCTCGCCAAACCCCGGCGGAGTTGGTCCCATGACCAGGGCAATGCTTTTGGCGAATGTGGTGAAGGCTGCGGAGTTAGCTTCCCACTAAAGCCGATCGAGTTCCTTCAGAACTTCGGAAGCTTCAAAGACTCTGTTCCGTTTTCCTGCACTGACCTGTCGGATAATCCCAGCACGTGTCAACTGTTCTAGGGCATTATCCGCGGTCATTGCCGTGCAATTCAGGCGGTGTTGAAGCCAGGTGGAGGTCACGACAGGGTGCCCCAAAAGTACCGGCAACACTTTCCATACGGCCGAATCACTTCTGGTTCCTTGCAGTGCGTTGGTCCATTCATCGAAGAGTAGCTGCAGTCGAGCGTCACAGGACATTGTTCGACTTGCTGCTTGTTCTAACACTCGAGTGAAATACAGGCACCACTCATTCCAGTTTGGATCTCCCACAGCGGGGTGAGTCTGTTGAAGCTGGAATATGTAACTCTTGTTGTCCTCACGAAGTACTCGAGAGAGCGGAATCAGTACCTCTCCGCCCACGGATCGCTGCTGAAGAATCAAGTGAACTAGCGCACGACCAGTTCTGCCATTTCCATCTCCGAAAGGATGAATCATCTCAAACTGAGCATGAGCAATAGCTGCGGTGATCAGCGCTGAGTGCTTCCGAGAATTGATGAATTCAAGTAGATCAGCGATCAGTTCCGGAACCATCTCAGCGGGAGGTCCAACATAACTTGCATGCAGTGGTGACAGGCCACCAATCCAACTCTGAGACTTTCTCAGTGCACCTGCACTTGCTGCGAATTGTGTGTATCTCATCAGCGCGCGGTGAACTTCGAGAATGTGCTCGAGTGTTATTGGTTGCCCTGGATTGCTCTGAGCAGAAGCAACGTTGAGTGCATCAAGGTTTCCCAGAACCTCGTATTCGGAGTTGTGTTGGGTTAGTTGAGTGTGATTCAACTCCCTCAGTTGCTCAATACGCAGAAGTTGTGCCGGTGAAACAGAAACGCCTTCGATGAATGAAGAGGCAACGGCTTCAGATCTCATGACGGCAAGTCCGATCATCTCGGATCGAGCCGTGAAGTGAAGAGTTGTGCCAGCTTCTGCCAAAGCCACGAGCGCATCTTCAACAGCAAGGCTGAGCTCTTGATCGGGCTGGAACTCTAGCTCACTAAGTTTGTTGGGTATGTATCGGGAATATGTTCCCGATTGTCGTTCTTGCCGGTAATAGGCGGTGGGGTCGCCTTCCCAGTATCCCTCAAGAAAACTGCCCACGTGAACCTCATAATATAGTTTAATTACTTAAACTATATTATGTGAGACAGACAATGTCTAGGCTTCTGACGCCTCGGTCTTATAAATCTCTAGGCGCTTGCGGTAGTTGGCCGCATTGTTTCGAACAGCCTCCTGCTCTTCTGGAGTGAGTTCGCGGCGCACCTTCGCTGGCACACCCGCAACAAGTGAACCCGGAGGAACGATGGTTCCTTCCAGCACGAGGGCACCGGCAGCAACTAAAGAACCCTTGCCAATCACGGCACCGTTCATCACGGTCGCATGCATGCCAATGAGGCAATCATCTTCCACCGTGCAGCCGTGAATAACAGCGTTGTGTCCCACAGACACGTTCTTTCCCAGAGTGAGGGGATAACCAGTGTCAACGTGACCGCTGACGTTGTCTTGGATGTTGGAGCCTTCACCAATCACGATCGGTTCGTAGTCCCCACGCAGCACTGCGTTGAACCAGATACCCACGTTGGCATGCAAGGTGACATCGCCGGCCAGGCGACCGCCTGGTGCGATGTAGCACGAGTCGTCTACGACCGGAGTGCCATAGGTGGGAACAGAAATGATCTGGGCATCAGGAGAAGTCATGCACCCAAGCCTAGAAGGTTAACGCCGAGGTGGCGGAGGAAGTTTGGGCCCAATTTCAGGATTGGTTTGTGCATAGTGCCGGGCAGCATTCCAGGCCTGCCATTTACGCAGTGCGCGCCACCAGGCTGCAGACTTGTGCTTCCACGCCTTCGTCAACTCTTTGCCCCACAGCTGCAATACAGCCTCGTCGTTGAAGCCCTGCACGGTTGCGATGGCTGCCTCGCGCATGGCCGTTACTTTTTCAGCAGGGAGCTGCTGCAAGGTGGCAATGGCTTGAGCCATTGCTGTGACATCCCCGTCGGGAATGAGGAAGCCGTTAACCCCATGGGTAATCAGATCACTGGGGCCATAGCGAATATCAAAAGCGATCGGAATACACCCAGCTGCCATACCCTCCAACAACACCAGGGGTGTGCCCTCCGTCTCAGAGGTAATGAGAATAAAGGAAGCTGTCTTTGTCTCTTCCAAAGCCGTGGTGCTGTAACCGTGCAAGGTGGTGTACTCAGCTGCACTGTGCTCAGCCAGTGCAGCCTCGACCTCGGGACGCGTCTCACCTTCGCCATAGACATCCAGGATTAACCCCGAGCCCACCATCAGCTGTGCTCGTGAAGTTGCTTCAATCGCAAGAGGCACACGTTTACGAGGAATAAACGTAGCGACAACGAGTCCCCGGTTCACCGGGCGCTCCACCGTAATCGAAGCAGGATCAGGTAATGGCACCGAGTTGGGAATGACTACCAGGTTGGGGCTTGCCCCCATGACAGCTGTAATGTCCTTGCGCTGACGTTTAGTGAGTGCAGCAACGAGGTCGAAGCCTGGTAACTCACGAATGCTCTTGTGCCGTGCGTCCGAAAGAATGGGGCGGCCATCAGAAGTTGTGCCCTCTATGTGTGCGCCCTGAATGATGTGCACCGTCAGTGCATTACGGCGGCGATAACCCACAAACATTCCCACTGCCGTCTTGCTGTCAATCAAGAAGGTGGTCTGTTGTGAACCAAATCTGCGATCAAGCACCCAGTGATAGAAATCATTCTGGAACTTCCATAACTTGAATGGTTCACCAGAGTGATCACAGAGGATGATGCGGCGACCGCCACGGATTCCGCGCTCGCGGAAGTCCCGGCGGTCGCTGAGCATCAGCGTTCCGTCTGCGCGGTAGTGATCGGTTTGCAAGATGGTGATGTCATCTGCGGCATAGCGGATGCGACTGTAGAGAACACCGTCTCGGTAAAGCTCCTCAAACTCATCACCGTCACCCAGGGGCGTGAAGGCCTCATTGAGTTTGGGTGAGGGTCCTGTAGGTCGTGCAGGAATGTGTTCTGTGCGTAACCAGTCCCAGATGTTCTCAATCGAGACGTCTCCATCGAGACGGCCGAGCTGCCGCATCTGCTCTTCGATTTGGTCATAGTGGGGATAGCTATCGAACGTCAGAACAGTCACATGACCAGCACCGGCCTGGCTCAAGATGCTTGCGCGGTGCAACAGTGTGACGGTGAGCCCACCCGATTCGGGTCGAACACCCCAGGTCACGCTGACGTAGTTCGAGGCAGGGAGGGAAAAACTCACCTGCCTATGTTAGTTCGTTCCCAAGCCGAATGTGACGGCTCGCGACTAACCAGCAAGCTCCGAGGAAACTCACAAGTTACTCTTAACCAGGATTTTCCCCCGCACACCCAATATGAAAAGAGAGTGTTCTCCCGATGGCTAAGTCATCTTTCCTCGCCTCGCTCAAGAAGGCATTCCGTTCCGGCGCAAAGCAGGCCGGTGCAACCGCAGCAGAAGTTGTTGTCAAGGTTGAAGACGTTGCAGCAGATGTGACCGCAGCATCTAAGGATGCCGCTGCCACCATCAAGAAAGACGCAGCAAAGACCACTGCAGCAGTCAAGAAGACTGTTGCTGCAAAGAAGCCAGCTGCTAAGCCAGCAGCAAAGAAGGCTCCCGCTAAGCCAGCAGCTAAGCCTGCTGCTAAGCCAGCAGCGAAGCCTGCTGCAAAGAAGGCTCCTGCCAAGCCAGCTGCGAAGCCAGCTGCTAAGAAGCCAGTTGCTAAAACTGCTGCTGCAAAGCCAGCCACCAAGGTTGCTGCGAAGCCTGTTGCGAAGAAGGCTCCAGCTAAGCCTGCTGCAAAGCCTGCAGCAAAGGCTCCTGCAAAGCCTGCGGCTAAGGCACCAGCTAAAGCAGCTGCAAAGCCTGCTGCAAAGAAGGCTCCTGCCAAGCCAGTAGCCAAGCCAGCTGCCAAGAAGGCACCTGCAACCAAGCCTGCTGCGAAGCCCGTAGCGAAGAAGGCACCTGCTAAGCCCGCTGCGAAGCCTGCAGCTAAGCCAGCAGTCAAGAAGTAACTTCGGTTACTTAACTCAGTCAATGGCACCCTTCGGGGTGCCATTGATCGTTAACAGGGAATACTTGAAGAACTATTCGACTTATCAGTAGTGAATCTCACAAAGGAGAACACAATGCCCGCAGTCACCGCTGATACGTTCACGCTTCCCCACCTGGCTCCTGCCGTGGGTCGAGCTCGTGCCATTAAGTCGGTAACTCGAGGGCCTCAAGCTTTTGAGGGTGACGGTTTCCCTGTGACCCGTGCTTTCGCTGGAGTCTCCTACCAGGACATTGATCCCTTCATTCACATGGACCAGATGGGTGAAGTGGAATACGCACCCTATGAGCCACGTGGTACGTCATGGCACCCCCACCGTGGTTTTGAGACCTTCACGTACATGATCGATGGCACTTTCCAGCACCAAGACAACCACGGCGGTGGTGGCATTATCGAAAACGGTGCGACCCAGTACATGACTGCTGGTTCTGGTGTGCTGCACATCGAAACTCCACCAGATGAACTCGTGATGTCTGGTGGTTTCTTCCATGGCATCCAGTTGTGGATCAACCTGCCGGCAGAAAAGAAGATGACGGCACCGAACTATCAAAACCTTGCCGGTGGAGATGTTGAGTTGCTCTCCAGCCAAGATGGTGGCGCACTCATTCGTGTCATCGCAGGTGAGATTGACGGGCATGTTGGTCCTGGAAAGTCTCAGACACCGATGACCATTGCACACGTCACGTTAGCTCCCGGAGCGTCGGTGTCTATTCCGTGGAACCCAGAGTTCAATGCCCTTGCTTACACCCTCGCTGGTCAAGGATCCGTGGGTGAAGGCGAGCTGGGTGGAAGTGCTGCATTCATTAGCGCTGGAAGCCTCGCTGTCATGGTTGATGGTGATCGTGTTGTTCTCACTGCTGACAAAGTCCAGGACGCGCGCAATGGAGCACTGGATGTTCTCCTGCTTGGTGGTTTGCCCATCAAGGAGACAGTCGTTGCTTATGGACCGTTTGTGATGAACACCAAAGAGGAAGTTATTCAAGCCCTCGAAGACTTCAACTATGGGCGTTTTGGTCAGATTCCTGACGACGCACTTCAGCCATTCCACCACCGGCACTAACTTTCCTGTGCAGGTGCAGGGATAGCCCCGTAAGCTCTCAAGCGAAAGGGGCAACATGGCTCAAACTGATATTCACCCGCACCAGGTCAGTCGATTGTTGCTTTTCTTGGCTGTCTTGGGCCCTGTCCAGTCAGTACTGGGTTGGAGCTTATCCGCTGCCCTCTGGCCCGGCTATGACCCGATAACCCAAACAATTAGTGAATTGGCATCACCGGAATCCCCGGTGAGATATCTCCAGTCAAGCTTTTTTCTCCTAGGTGCACTGATCGACATCATTGTTGCGCTGAAGCTTAAAGTGATAGCCAAACCTGCTCGCGTCTTGTTTTTTCTGGGCGGGCTGGCAACGATTGGGCTCACGATTTTCCCCACCCCGTTGGTTGGCGTCTCAGAGCCTCACAGAGTTTTTGCCACGATTTCGTTTGTGATCTTTTCAATATGGCCAGTCTTTGGCATGCGGTTTGGTCGCCAATGGCCCCCCATCGTTCGACCGCTCGCTTCTATTGTTGGGACGCTCGTTCTTGGAGCTATCGCATTCGCGTTCTTAAGCGTGTGGACGAATCCCGAAATCCACACGGCAGGATTGTGGGAACGAGTCGTCACAACCAGCCAGGCGATCTACCCAGCTCTCGTGATATTCCTGTCCTGGCGGTTCATCAACCGCCAGAACAGCTGAGGTTATTCAGGCACTCCAGAACCTGGACTCTTGGAACTTTCCCTATAGCTGCTGACCTGTTGAGTTAAACACCTTGCGGAGTGTGAAGGCTTCCGGAGTGGGTCCGTGTTCGCGGAGGTGCTGAACTTTCTGTTCTGCTTCGTCCGTCGTTGGGATATGACCTGCAGGAACCCACCACAGTGCAGTCGTTGCCTCGGCAACTTTGTGGAACCATTCGAAACGACGTTTCATCATTTCGACATGTTTGCCCGAATACATAAATTCTTTGAGGGCCTCGATAGATTCCCACTTCGAGAGGTTGACGATGACCCCGGCAGTATCGTGAACATCCCATTCAAAAGCAGAGATAGAGGTTGCATCCCCATCTTCTGTTTGTAGGCGCCAAATGAAGCCAGGTGCCTGATCTGCTTCCGCGTTCACAGGGCCGAGATTGGCGACAAAATCTGCGATTCTGTCGCTCTCCAATGGTTCAATCAACCGAGCAATGTTGACTTGGGCGAGCTCCCACTTTTCCATAGAAATCCCTTCACGGCGGTGTGAAAACTATACAAAGAATCCCTCATCGCATGATGAGGGATTCTGCTGTAGGCCCCGTGGGGATCGAACCCACGACCCTCGGATTAAAAGTCCGATGCTCTAACCAACTGAGCTAGAGGCCCGCCGTGCTTGAAAAGCACGTAACTAGTCTAGAACAGACCAGAAGTGTCTAATTACTCCAGCCCAGCTGGTTGAACAGTTCATAGCTGGTGGGGTCATCTGGCAAGTACCAGTTGAAGCCTTCAAGCGCGAAGACGGCAATGAGGTTGGCCACGATGGTGAATAAGAAGATTCCGATCACTACCCATGCCACCACACGACCAAAGCTCGAGCTAGGTCGAACAGGCAGGAATTCAGTTCCGAAGGTGAGCAGGACACCAGCAAAGACCAACACCACAACGAAGCTGATCAGTGCCCAAGTGTAAAGGTGAAGACCCAGGACGGCTCCGCCGTATCCGGGGTCGCCGGGCATAATGTGCAGCAAGATTTGGCGAATAGACATCGTGGCACCCAGCAGGGCACCCAAGATCGCGAAGCCCAAACCTGTCATGAAGCCAGAAGGGGAGAGCGTTCCACGCAGCGAGTTCACCACGACATAGAGCGCACCCAGTGAAGAGAGCATCATTCCCATGCGCTGGGTGATGCACAGTGGGCAGGGGAATTCGCCCAAACCGAACTGGAAGTAGAACATTGCACCGGAGAGAACTCCGATGTAGGCAAGCATGAATCCGATCTGTGCCCAGAAGCCCAGCTTTCCTAAGAGGATGTGGTGAGGCTTGGTGGGTGGGGAAACAACAACGCGGGTGTCACCAACCACAACAGTGGTGTTGCCGGTTTCGGTCTGCAAGGCAGAGACGTGAATCTCACTCATTAGAAGCTCAAATCTAGAACGCTGGTGACATGGTGTGAGAACAGGAATGCTGTGGCAATAAATGCCACAGCAAAGCCGAGAACGACGACCCAACGCTTTTTGACGAAAATGATGAGAAGTGCCGATACCAGGATGAGGGCGAAGACGATTGTGTCCATATATTCACCCTAGTCTCCGGCAGAATGAATACATGTCTGCGCCCTATCGAAAACCAGCATTGTTTGCTGGCCATGAGTTCAGCGCATTTCAGGGTGGAGATGATCCCGCCGAAGTTTCGGCCATTGCTCATGACACCGCGCGGGCATTGTTATCTCGTGTGCAAGAGGGCGCCTCGGCAGACCTGGTGCAGCGGGTTGTCACTTTCGCCGATGAGAACGGCATCGATACTCTGGCGGAACTGTGGTCCCGCTCCAGCGCACACTCCTTACCCGGTGCACTGTGGCGGATGTACTTAATCAGAGACCTCATTCGTGCCCAGGCACCCCAGATGAGTGTGCTCTTTAGTGAAGGTCTTGAACAGCTCAGCACAGCCGATGTTGTTGTTGCCGGTGCCCCCACCCCAGCGGGTCCAGATGAGATGGTGACGTTAGCCGACACGATTTTGCACGGAGCATTCACCGGTGATTTCAGTGGAGCACTCGATCGTGCAGCAGCGTTTTGTCGAATCGTTTCAGCTGGGTGCACGGCAACAGCCAACGTGTCCGATCTGACGCATCCTGAGCGTGCTGGAACACTCACTCAACAAGCTGCACGATTGACACAAACTGCCCATGAATTGGCTGTGTGTGCCCGGTTGTGGCGTGACCACGCTCTGGACTAATTGCTATTCTTGTTGTGCCGGACCGTAGTAACCCCGGGCTCCAATATTTCGCCGCTGCGAGCGGCCTTCCGCCGAGAGGCGTTCACTACGGTTCGGTATTTTTGTGCCTTCGCACTATAGCAGTGACGAGTGTGTCTCCACGGCAATGATGCCCGAGGAAGGATGTGTTGAGCTGAGGTGCACGATGCTAAAGGCGGCTGTATCGAGCAGACCTGCCTCATCGAGTGCTGATGTGCGAGGGGTGCCCGTTGCGAGTGCAAGCTCTCGAATCACTTGAGGTGCAACAGGCCCGTGAGTGCAGACAATGGCACTCTTGCGCTTGCGGACGATATCTCCCACCACGGAGCGCACATCTGAGGTGCCCCTTTCGTAGGCGTCCTGACTGACCTTCTTTGTGAACTTGACGTCTTCACCAAGTGCTTTGGCGGTGGGGGTGATGGTTTCTTTGCAGCGCACTGCGGTACTTGAAACCAGTCGCTTGGGCTTCCAGGCTGTGATGGTGCGAACAATGCCGTGAGCCTGAGTGAGTCCTCGCTCTGTCAGCGGGCGAGAGGCGTCCTCTCCTCGCCAGTCTGACGGCGAGGTTGCTTTTGCGTGACGCAGGACAACGACAGCAAATGTTTTGGTGACGCCTTCTTTAACGAGCGCAGCGAAGTTGTCGAGAATTTCTTTATCGGGGCCGTAGCTGAGCTCACCGCGTGCGGTAGCAAGGGGCAGCCATTCCAAAGCAGCCACTTCACCATTGGGTACAAACTTAGACTTCTGGATTGCTTTGGTGGTTACTTCCGCAGCCCAGTACTGCACAAACTTATTCTTGCCATTGGGCATGACGTATTCAGTTGCGCCGAGGGGAACACCAAGGGAAACCTTGATGCCAGTTTCTTCACGAATCTCGCGCACAGCTGTTTGGGGAAGAGTTTCACCCGGATCAACCTTGCCCTTAGGCAGAGAGACATCCTTGTGTTCGGTGCGGTGAATGACAAGGACGTGAATATCGTCACCGATGTGACGCCACAGGACAGCACCTGCCGCATAAACCGTGGCGGAAGGCTTGGAACTCATCGGTGTCCTCCGGGGCGACGACGCTTACTAATTTGTTTCATGAGCAGATCTTGCAGATCCACCAAGGTGTTTCCAGCTTCGTCGACAACGTGACGTTTCCAGGAACCATCTGACTCTAGCCACCATGAGCTTGTTGTCTCATCGAGGGCTAAATCAAACAGCTCAGAGAGCTCTGTGATTTGTTCGGGCGCAGATAAGCGAACTAATGCTTCCACGCGACGGTCGAGGTTGCGGTGCATCATGTCGGCGCTACCGATGTAGACCTGGGGGTCACCGTTGTTCTCAAACATGAACACACGAGAGTGCTCGAGGTAGCGACCCAGAATCGAGCGCACGCGAATGTTCTCGCTCAGGCCAGGAACTCCCGCCTTGAGGGAGCAAATACCGCGCACCCACACATCCACTTTCACGCCTGCTTGGCTGGCGAGGTAGAGAGCGTCAATGATTTTCTCATCCACCATCGAGTTGATCTTGATGCGAATGCGGGCAGGTAAACCTGCCTGGGCATTCTTGGTCTCGGCGTTGATGAGTTTGAGCAGACCTTTGCGCAGGTGCAGAGGAGCAACCAACAGACGCTTGAATTTCTTTTCAATCGCATAACCTGACAGCTCGTTGAACAAGCGAGTGAGGTCTTTGCCCACAACAGGATCTGCGGTGAGCAAACCAAAGTCCTCATAGAGCCGGGAGGTCTTGGGATTGTAGTTTCCCGTACCAATGTGGCTGTAGTGCTTGAGCTCACCCTTTTCTTGGCGAATCACCAAAGCAAGCTTGCAGTGGGTCTTCAGTCCCACCAAACCATAAACAACGTGCACGCCGGCTTTTTCTAGCTTGCGCGCCCAGCTGATGTTTGCCTGCTCATCAAAGCGAGCCTTGATCTCTACCAGGGCGAGAACCTGCTTGCCGGCTTCGGCGGCGTTAATGAGTGCCTGAACGATAGGACTGTCACCGCTGGTGCGATACAGCGTCTGCTTAATTGCCAACACGTTGGGGTCAGCAGCTGCCTGCTCAAGGAATGACTGCACGCTGGTTGAGAACGATTCGTAGGGGTGGTGCAACAGCACATCCCCACGGCGAATCGAAGAGAAAATACTCCGAGGCTCATTCGCGTCAGCAGCGGTCAGACCAACAGCAGTGGTGGGAACGTGGGGTGTGTAGTGCAGTTCGGGACGTTTGATTCCCGCAATCTCAAACAGTCCGCCCAGGTTCAGTGGTTCGGGCAGGCGATAGACCTCTTGCTCGGTGATATCGAGTTCTCGAATGAGCAGATCCAAAGTGGTGGGGTCCATCTGCTCCGCTACTTCAAGACGAATAGGGGGACCAAAGCGACGCTTGAGCAGACCCTTTTCCAAAACCTGGATGAGGTCTTCGGTTTCGTCCTCATCAATTTGGACATCCTCGTTACGCGTCACACGGAAGGTGTGGTGCTCCAAGATCTCCATCCCGGGGAAGAGGTCTTGCAATTGGTTTGCAATGAGATCTTCCAATGCGATGTATCGCACGTTAGTGACAGCCTCACGGCTGTCCACGCGCACAAAGCGGGGCAACATCTGGGGAACTTTTAATCGCGCAAACTCTTCGGTTCCGGTCTTGCTGTTACGCACACGAATAGCCAGGTTCAATGACAAACCAGAGATGTAAGGGAAGGGGTGAGCGGGGTCTACTGCCAATGGCATCAACACGGGGAAGATCTGGTCCGTGAAGTAGTCGTGCAGAATGTCGTGATCGGCGGCATCCAGTGAATCCCAGGTCACAATCTGAATACCCGCTTTGGAGAGTGCAGGCTTCACGCTGTTCTGATACACCGCTGCATGGCGCAGTTGAAGTTCGTGAGCTCGGGCAGAGATATCTGCCAGTGCGTCTGCAGGTGCTCGACCAATGTTGGTGGGCACTGCCAGGCCGGTCATGATGCGGCGCTTGAGACCTGCAACGCGCACCATAAAGAATTCATCAAGGTTGCTGGCAAAAATGGCTAAGAAGTTAGCCCGCTCCAGGAGCGGCAGCTTGTGATCTTCGGCCAGTTCTAATACCCGCTGGTTAAAGGCAAGCCAACTGAGTTCGCGATCGAGGAAGCGATCAGAGGGCAACGATTCGGTTGCGACAGCAACGAACTCGTCGAAGTCGTTGTCAACGTCGACATTGTCCGAATCGATTTCGTGCGGGGCCATACATTCATATTGGCACGCGCAGGTGACCGGAAAGAAACTAGGAGGTTACCGAAGAGCGTTCGTGACTCTCATCAGCCACATTGAAGCGGTAGCCAACGTTGCGCACGGTGCCAATTACCTGCTCCATATCGCCCAGTTTGGCGCGCAGGCGACGTACGTGCACGTCTACTGTTCGGGTACCACCAAAGTAGTCATATCCCCACACTTCACTGAGTAACTGTTCACGTGTGAACACTCGTGAAGGATGGGTTGCCAAAAAGCGCAGAAGTTCAAACTCTTTATAGGTCAGATCCAAGGGCTTGTCATGAACCCTCACTGAGTAGGAGGCTTCATCAATGACGATGCCGGAGGCAGAGATACGTGCCTCGGAGGGAGAGTCCTGTTCAGCACGACCAAGAGCTAAACGAATACGAGCATCAACCTCAGCAGGGCCTGCCGTGTCCAGAACAACATCAGTAATACCCCAGTCTGCAGTGACTGCAGCCAGGCCACCCTCGGTGATGATCAGAAGCAGCGGAGAGCTCAAACCGGTGGCGGTGAGAATCTTGCACAGGCTCTTGGCGTTGGCCAGATCAGCACGGGCATCAACCATGACCACATCGCAGTGCGGTGCTGAGACAAGTTGAGCAGGCTCGGCAGGAATGGTTTTGACCGAGTGAGAAAGTAAGCCCAGAGCAGGAAGAACTTCGACGCTAGTGCGCGCAGTGAGAATCAGGATGCTTGCCATGATCATCACCTCGCTTCGGCTTGTAGTTTTATTGTAAACGAGCTGTGTTTCAGTCAGGTTACATACTTCCTCAGTGTGGAATGCGGCATTACCGCTGTAGGCACCTGCCCGGAATAAGATAGGAACATGCTTCTAGCAATTGAACTCTTCTTCATTGGCCTTCTTGGTCTAGCCGGCCTGGCTATCGCCTGGGTTTCTGGCATCGTTGTGTACAAGCTGTTCAAGGGACAGCGCTAAGCGCAGACAATGGCTGACGCATCATCGTCGGCATCCAGCTCACCCCTAGCTGAATTACCTGCTGCCATTGTTGGGAGCACTGGCGTTGCTCGCGCCTATGGCAACACATTTAGTGAGCAGCGCGCACTTTCTACCGGCACAGCACTGGTGGATCTTTCCCACCGCGGGGTTATTCAACTGTCTGGCTCAGAACGGTTGAGCTGGTTGGACTCCCTTCTAAGTCAACGCCTCGACAGCCTCAAAGCTGGACAGAGTTCAGAAGCTTTGCTTCTGGATCCTCATGGTCACCTTCAGCACGCCATGCGCATCCTCGAAGATGGCGAGAACACCTGGCTGTTAGTGGATGAAGACCGTGCTCCAGCTCTGACAGCGTGGCTGATCAAGATGCGCTTCATGAAGCAGGTCGAGATCGTGGATCGGTCTGAGGAACTGGCCACTATTGGCTACTTCGCTGACTCCATTCCTGAACCACTCCAGTCACTCGTGCTCAACCACACCGGAACCCCCGTGGTCTGGCAGGACACCTGGAACCAGGTCAGCGAAGGCGGGTGGCAATATTCCGCAGAACACCCAGCAAGCCAGTGGAACTATGCAGAAGCAGTCATTCCCCGCGAAGCACTCACCACTCTTGCCCAGGCTGCTGCTACCGGTGACGTCATTCTTGCTGGAACCGACGCCCTGGAAGCCCTGCGTATTGCGGCATGGCGTCCGCGCATCACCACCGAGGCAGACGAGAACGCCCTGCCTCACGAATTCGACTGGCTTCGCTCTGCTGTTCACCTCAACAAGGGTTGTTATCGGGGACAAGAAACCGTGGCCAAAGTCCACAACCTAGGCCACCCACCCCGCCGCTTAGTGTTCCTCAGCCTGGACGGTGTTGCCGAAGTGCTTCCTGTAACCGGTGACCCGGTGATGCATGGCGAGAATGAAGTGGGACACATTACCGCCGCAGCACGCCACTATGAAGAAGGCATGATTGCGTTAGCCATCCTCAAACGCAACACCTCCGTCGACGCGATGCTCAATGTGCACTCCCAGGGTGAGGTTATCCCTGCAACACAGGTCGTGATTGTTCCGCCCGAGGCAGGGCGCACAGCAAACGTTCCACGTTTGCCGCGCCTGGGAGCCGTCAAGCGCGAGAGCTAATCTGCTCTCACCGCGTCATAGGCGACCGTTAACTCACCTAAACGCCATCTGGTCTTGCCGCCGGTAATCGGCCAACCGGCATCTTTCATGCTCTGTGCTGTGGCAATCCAACGTTGTGTGGCCCCAAAACTACTCAGGGCGGAATGGGTGAGCCAGAACTTATCCAGAGCGGATAGATAGTCGTGGATGCGCTCGCCTTGGACATTGTGGTGAATAAGGGATTTGGGCAGGCGCTCAGCCACGACCGAGGGTAGTTCGATGGCATCCAGTTTGAGTGCAATGCTCAGTGTTTGTGGTCCAGATTCTTTCACTGCGATCCAACTGGAGATGCGACCAATCTCATCGCAGGTGCCCTCGACCAGGACTCCACCTGGTTGCAGTCGGGAGAGCATGAGATTCCAGGCCGACTGCACCTCGGATTCGTCATATTGGCGCAAGACATTGAACGCTCTAATAATCACCGGTTTTCTATTGCCGGCAACAGGAACTTCGAAACCTCCACGGGCAAAAGAAATGGAGGAAGCAACCCCCTCGGGAACAAGACCAGTGGCTTGCCAGGTGGCAAGTTCCTCGCGCGCGATTGTGACACGTTCAGGGTCAATTTCTAGTCCGAGTACTTCCACATCTGGGCGAACTTTCGCGAGCCTGCTGGCTAATTCAGTGGTTGTTGCCGCACTGGCGCCATAACCTAGGTCAACCACCAAGGGGTCGCTCGTGCTGCGTAGCGCGGGCCAGGTGGAAATCCACCTGTCGACGCGGCGCAGGCGATTGGCGTTGGTTGTCCCACGCGTGATGTTTCCCACGGGCATAGTGACCAGTTAACCACCCAATAAACTGGAGGTATGACGCACACTTTGATTTTGCTCCGACACGGAAACAGTGACTGGAACCAGAAGAACCTCTTCACCGGCTGGGTAGATGTTCGCCTCAGCGAACAAGGCGTTGGAGAAGCCAAGCGCGCAGGTGAACTTCTTGCAGAATCAGGTGTCCTTCCTGACGTTCTTTACACCTCTGTTCTTAGCCGTGCCATCCAGACTGCCAACCTTGCACTGGACACCGCTGACCGCCTCTGGATTCCCGTCAAGCGCAGCTGGCGCCTCAACGAGCGTCACTACGGTGCACTGCAGGGTAAGGACAAGGCTCAGACTCTTGCAGAGTACGGTCCCGAGCAGTTCCAGACCTGGCGCCGCTCCTTTGATGTTCCCCCACCACCCATCTCGGATGACAACGAGTACTCTCAGGTCAACGATCCACGCTATGTCGGCATTGATGGAGAGATTCCTGCAACTGAGTGCCTCAAGGATGTCATTGACCGCATGCTTCCTTATTGGGAGTCTGACATCACCAAGGACCTCGCTGCAGGCAAGACCGTGCTTGTCACTGCACACGGTAACTCTCTGCGTGCCCTCGTGAAGCACCTTGATGGAATCTCTGATGAGGACATCGCAGAACTCAACATTCCTACCGGTATTCCTCTGGTGTACAAGCTGGACGAGAACTTCCGTCCACTTGGCCCAGCAGAATATCTTGACCCAGAAGCTGCCGCAGCAGGAGCTGCTGCTGTTGCTGCACAGGGAAACAAAAAGTAGAACTTCAACGCCGAAGTTTTCTTCAATACCAGGCGGCTTTGTGCCGTTGATCACCACATCACCAGAAATTGAGGAAAAACATGAAGCTATTTGGTTGGTTCAAGAAATCAGAACCTGTCGTGGACATCACCTTGACCGAGTCCATCATTGTTCAGAAGTCTAAAAAGAATCCTGACAAGTTGACCAAGAAGGAAATCGAAGCGCTCAAGAAGATTGTTGAGCGGGTCGAAAACACCAACGCTTTAACAAAGAAGTGACCAGGAAAACCTGGTCACTTCTTTGTTAAGTGCGTTACTTAGAGATCGTGATCACGTTCTTAGGAGCCAAGCCGTTGTATTCAGGTTGTCCTGAGGTGAGCACAGGAACCAGAACGGTCTTCATGTCACCGTCTACTTCGAAAGCAACCTCGAGCAGGCCACCGGGCATGGTGTTGATGCCACCGAGGATAATGCGATCTTCAGTCTTGGTGCCGAAGGAGGTGGGGTACTTTGCGTTGCTAGGAATCTCTACGTGACCGTCAATGACGGTGTTATCAGAGATGAAGCCAATGTGAAGCTTGACGTCCTTACCAGAACTGTTGACGGCGTTAAGCAGGAAGTTACCAGTCTCACCGTTGTCGCTGATGATCATGAGGTTACGCAGGTCAAGACCACCCACGTTGACGTTCACACCATCGCTAGGGGTGTATTGAATACGGGTTGCCTGGTGCTGGACGAGGTTACATCCTGCGGTACCCAACGCGACGGAAACTGCGAGTGCAGCAGCGACAAGAACACGAACCTTCACGGCGTAAGCCTCCCGAGCTTTGAGGCGGCCCTTGTGCACAGGTTTACCCGCCATTTCTTCCCTTTGACTCTAGCGTATGGCGCGATTGAGAACCGAAGTTACAGCACCGCTCAGTGGGAAGCGGAGGGCAGAATTTAGTGTCAGATACCCGTGGTAAACTAGGGGTTCAATACAAGGAGTCCCACACCTATGCAGTTCATTGTTGGCGAAACAGTTGTTTATCCTCACCACGGCGCAGCAAAGATTACCGAAGTAAAAAAGCGCGTTATCAAGGGTGACGAGAAACTGTATCTCAAGCTCCACGTTGTTCAGGGCGATCTCACCATTGAGGTACCTGCAGAAAACGTTGACCTTGTCGGTGTCCGTGACGTTATTGGCAAAGAAGGACTTGAGCAGGTCTTCGAAGTTCTGCGTGCTCCTTTCACCGAAGAGCCCACCAACTGGTCTCGCCGCTACAAGGCGAACCTCGAGAAGCTTGCTTCTGGTGACGTGATCAAGGTTTCTGAGGTTGTTCGCGACCTGTGGCGTCGTGACCAGGACCGCGGTCTCTCCGCTGGTGAAAAGCGCATGCTCGCTAAGGCTCGTCAGATTCTTATTTCTGAGCTCGCTCTGGCTAAGAAGACCGACGAAGAGCAGGCTTCTGAATTCCTTGATGGAGTTCTCGCGTCCTAATCACGCGAGAGGGCAGGCAAATTCAGCATGTCTGGTGACCTGCACGTCTCCACAGCAGTCATTGTTGTTGCTGCCGGCAGTGGCACCCGTTTAGGTGCTGCGCTACCGAAAGCTTTTGTCGATCTCGCTGGTCAGACGCTGTTGGAGCGCAGTCTGCGCTCCATCATCTTGCTTCCCTACCCCGTCCAGGTTGTTGTTGTGGCACCTGCCGACTTCGTCGAGGACGCTCACGCCATTGTGAACAAAGTTGCTCCAGGTTTGGAAGCGTTGGTTTCAGTGGTGACCGGTGGAGCAACCCGTCACGATTCTGTTGCTGCCGGCTTGGCGGTTGTTGATGCTGGTGTTCAGGTCGTGTTGGTTCACGACGCCGCTCGAGCACTCACTCCAACGAGTGTTTTTGCTGATGTTGATATGGCAGTTCAAGCAACCGGTGCCGGAATAGTTCCGGCGCTTCCTGTAGTTGATTCCCTGAAGCAAGTGGATGTCACCGGAGGCGTGCTCGGGATTGCCGACCGGGAACAACTTCGCGCAGCACAAACACCTCAGGGTTTCCCACGTGCTGAACTCGATGCAGCGTATGCAGCCGCAGGTTCGTCTGACTACACCGACGATGCAGCAGTCTTTGCGGCGAACGGAGGAGCAGTGACCACTATTCCCGGCGATGAAGTTGCCTTCAAAATCACCACAGCTTGGGATCTCAACAGAGCTCATCAAGTGCTCGGTGGAATTCCCGATCGTCACCGCGTGGGCACTGGGATTGACGTGCACGCCTTTGGCGAGAACGAGAACTTGTGGCTTGCTGGTCTGCACTGGCCTGGTGAGAAGGAACTTTCCGGGCACAGCGATGGTGATGCTGTCGCACACGCCATCTGTGACGCACTGCTTTCTGCGGCCGGATTGGGAGATATCGGTTCCCGCTTTGGCACCGACGACCCCGCCTATGCCAATGCCTCGGGAGAGGTGTTTATTCGGGGAACCGTCGCCCTGCTCGAAGAAAACGGCTTTGACCCCATCAATGTTTCCGTTCAGATCGTAGGAAACAAGCCACGGTTTAGTCCGCGACGTGAGGAAGCACAAAACGTGCTGAGCAGCTGGGTTGGTGCACCTGTCACCGTCTCTGCCACAACAACAGATGGTCTGGGCTTCACCGGTCGCGGCGAAGGTATTGCCGCCATCGCAACAGCCCTCGTTCGCCAGCGCTAAGGCGCTGCGCCGATAGGCTTGAAGAGTGAGCATGCGTTTATTTGACTCGAAGGAGCAAAGCCTTCGGGACTTTACTCCCCGTGTTGCGGGCGAGGTCGGGATGTACGTGTGTGGACCCACCGTGCAGTCCAGTCCCCACGTAGGACACCTGCGCAGCGCGCTGGTGTATGACCAACTGCGCCGGTGGCTCACCCACGAGGGATACAACGTCACCCTGGTGCGCAATGTCACCGACATTGACGACAAAGTCTTAGAAAACGCTCGTGCCGCCGGGGTGGAGCAATGGTGGGCTTTGGCTTACCGCATGGAGGCAGAGTTCACTGCCGCTTATGACCTGCTAGGTATTCAACGCCCTACTTATGAGCCCCGCGCTACCGCAAGCATCCCCGAGATGATTGCCATCATTGAGCGCTTGATTGAACGTGGCCACGCCTACCCAGCACCAGATGGTTCCGGAGACGTGTACTTCGATACCGCTAGTTGGCCAGCCTATGGTGAGCTCACCAACCAAAAGCCTGCCGAGATGGAAGCTGCCGCAGATGCAGATCCTCGTGGCAAGAAGGCACCACAAGACTTTGCGCTGTGGAAAGGGCACAAAGAAGGCGACCCCGAGTCTGCCTCTTGGTCTTCCCCCTGGGGTCCCGGGCGACCTGGCTGGCACATCGAATGCTCTGCTATGTCGACCAAATATCTCGGTAGCAGCTTCGATATTCACGGTGGTGGACTCGACCTGCGCTTCCCGCACCACGAAAACGAGCTCGCGCAGTCCAGTGCTGCCGGTGATGGTTTTGCCCAGTACTGGCTTCACAACGGCCTGGTCTCCGTCGGCGGTCAAAAGATGAGTAAGTCTCTAGGGAACTCCGTCTTTGCCAAAGACCTTCTCGATCAGGCCAAGCCTGTTGTTTTGCGCTACCTCTTAGGTTCAGCCCAATATCGCTCCACCCTCGAACTTCACGATGGCGCTATCGAGGAAGCAAAAGCTTCCTTCGACCGCATCGAAGGATTCCTCTCACGCACGCAGCGTGAGGCAGGACAGATCGGCTCCGCCGATGTTCCTGCCAGCTTCCGCGATGCGATGAACGATGACCTCAACATTCCTGCTGCGCTCGCGGTGGTGTTTGAGCTGGTTCGTTCCGGCAACACAGCCTTGGATGCGGGGGATGGTGCCACTGCCTCTTCTCATGCAGCACAGGTTGTGGCGATGCTTGATGTGTTGGGTGTGAACCCATTGGATGAACAGTGGGCAGGAAACTCAAGCCAGGGTGATGCAGCTCTAGAGCTGTTGATGACCGAACTACTCGAAGCTCGGGCAGAGGCCAGAGCGAATAAAGATTTTGCAACCGCAGATCTTCTGCGTGAGCGTTTAGCTGCAGCAGGAATCACTATCGAAGACACCCCTAGTGGTGCACATTGGAGTTTCAATGGCAGGTAAGCCTCGGGCTGGAGCAGTCCGCAAATCAGGTAAAGGTCCCTCGAAGGGTACCGGTGGCTTAGGTCGTCGTGCCCTCGAGGGCAAGGGCCCCACCCCAAAAGCTGAAGACCGCGAGTGGCACCCCGCTGGAAAGGCAAAGATCCGTCGCGAAAAGCTTGCCGCGATGGGCAAGCTCAACCGCAACACCATGGATGGTCAGCGCAAGGCTGCGCCCAAGCGCAGCAAAGCTGCTGACGATACTGAGGTCGTCACCGGTCGTAACTCGGTACTCGAAGCTCTGCGTGCCAAGATTCCGGCAACAGCTATGTATATCGCCACGCGTATCGAGATGGATGACCGCGTCAAGGAAATGCTTGCCATTGCCACCCAGCGCGGCATCCCCATCATGGAAGTGATGAAGCCTGAGCTTGATCGTATGGGTGGGTATGACTCCGTCCACCAGGGCGTCGCCATCAAAGTGCCGCCCTATGACTACGCCCACCCCCACGATCTTCTAGAAGCAGCGTTTGACGCAAACAAGACGCCGTTGTTTGTGGCACTCGATGGCATCACCGATCCACGCAACCTTGGAGCAATCATTCGCTCAACCGCTGCATTCGGTGGAAACGGCATCATCTTGCCTCAGCGTCGCTCGGTGGGTGTTACAGCTGCTGCCTGGAAAACCTCCGCAGGCGCGGCAGCGCGTCTGCCTGTTTCCATGGCAGCGAACCTCACCGCAACAATCAAGTCCTTCAAAGACCAGGGCGTTTTCGTGATCGGCTTGGACGGCGGTGGAGACACCATGCTTCCTGGACTCGAGCTTGCAGATCGCCCCCTGTTGATCGTGGTGGGCAATGAAGGTAAGGGGCTGTCAAAGCTTGTCACCGACAACTGTGACGCCATCGTCTCGATTCCCATTTCTGCCAGCACTGAATCACTCAACGCAGGTATTGCTGCCAGCGTTGCACTTTATGAAGTTGCACGTTTGCGTTCAGCAGCCGTTTAGTAATTTCACAGAGTTCCCCTCTAAGGTAGTTCCAGCACGTGTGACTGACTGTTCACGTGTCCCCTCACATTTTGGAGAGTAACGAGAATGAGCACCGGAGCCCACGGCAACCGACCCACTCGAAACCAGCAGCGTGAAGCTGCTCGGGCAAAAGCTAAAGAACTTCGCGAACAGCAGGTCAAGAATGACAAGCGCCGCCGCTTGTTCCTGCAGGGCGGTATTGGTCTGGGCATCATCGCCATCGCCACCATCTTCATTGTGACGTTGGCAACCTCGGGACCGAAGGAAGGTCCACGACCTGCCAACATGGCCAGCGACGGTATCGTGCTGAGTGGTTCCGGCATGGGTGCAATTCTCTCTGACGCGGGTGCTCCCGGCTCAGACCCTATTGCGACCACTCCAACTCCTGGTTCCTCAACCGTGAACATCGTTGTTTACCAGGACTACCTCTGCCCAGCATGTAAGGCATTTGATCAAGCCAACGCTGACCAGCTCCAAACTTTGGTTGAAGCAGGTGCAGCAACTCTCGAACTTCACCCCATTGGTATGTTGGCAAGCCGTTCGGCTGGAACCCAGTATTCAATGCGCGCAACCGCCGCTGCGGCCTGTGTTGCTGAGTACTCACCCAACACTTTCTGGGCAGTCAACCAGGCTTTCTATCTCAACCAGCCCCAAGAGGGAACTCCTGGTTGGAATGACGACGAGATTAAGGCTCTGATTGCACAGCAAAAGCCACAGAACCAAACCAAGATTGATAAGTGCATTGCCGACCAGACATTTATCCCCTGGGCTAAGCAGGCAACTGACTACGCACTGAACGGCCCCATGGCTGATGCAGCAAAGCAGTCAGGTGCTAACGGTGTGGGCACACCCACCATCTTGGTCAATGGCAAGGTCTACACCGGATCCATCGTGGACCCCAAGGAATTCCTTGCTTTCATTACCCAAGTTGCCGGTGACTCTGCATCGACGACACCCGCTACTCCTGCCGCAGGTTAGGATTAATGGGTCGTGAGGTGAGTTTCACCTCACACAAGCCGACTTGGCGCAATTGGTAGCGCACCGCTCTTGTAAAGCGGGGGTTGTGGGTTCGAGTCCCATAGTCGGCCCGTGTTAGACGAGCGTGATCGTGCCATTCTCGATTTTGAACGCGAATGGTGGGAACGCCCCGGCGCCAAAGAGGATGCCATCAGACAAACTTTCGGTTTGTCTCCGGCTCGCTACTACCAAGTACTGGGCACGATAATGGCCTCCGCGGATGCGCTGGCCTATGACCCCGAGTTGGTCAATAGGCTCCAACGCGTCAGGCAAGAACGTCACCGTTCACGCCAAAGGCGCGTTAACCCTGAATCTTCAGGTAAGAACTGAAAGAATACTGAGATGGCTGAAAAGAACGAGCACGACATTTTTGATGATCTGGTGATCACATCAGATCGTCGCGGTGTTCACCGTGCTCCGAAACGCCCCGGTGCCGGCTGGATTAAGTTTGCCTGGGCGGCGCTAGCTACCGGTGTTCTTGTCGTCGGTGGTGTTGGAACGTTGATCGTTTCCAGCGACAGCATCAGCATGAAAGATTTTGAGAGCATCTTTGCTGTGCCAACCACGGCACCGTCAGCAACTCCCAAGCCCACGGCAGCACCCACAGTAGATCCTGCATCTGTGGTGAACGTGCTCAACGCAACCGGTGCAACCGGTGTCGCTACTGCTGTTGGTGATCAGCTGGCTGCTGAAGGCTGGACCATTGGTGCGAAATCTAACGCCAGTGAAACCACTGAAGAGACATTCATTTACTACGGAAACCCTTCACTCGAAGGTGCTGCACGAGGTGTTGCGCAGTCGCTGGGATACGGCACTATCAAGCTCACAGATAGGTACATTGAGAGCTCCGCCGCCATCACTTTGGTCATTGGTGCTGACTACGCTGGCTAAATCGTTGCCATAATGCGACATTAATTGTGAGGTTAGGCTAACCAAACTTCCCAATTCACCAGTAGTGTGAGAGCAACGGCACAAGCGATTTGTGTGTGTCGGTTGGGATACTGCAATTGGAGTTACACATGGCCACTGGAACCGTTAAGTGGTTCAACGCTGAAAAGGGCTACGGTTTCATCACCGTAGATGGCGACGAGCAGGACGTTTTCGTCCACTACTCCGCTATCACCATGGACGGCTACAAGGTCCTCGAAGAGGGTCAAAAGGTAGAGTTCGAGGTTGGTACCGGAAACAAGGGTCCTCAGGCTGAGTCGGTTCGACTGGCTTAAGTCTCGTAATATTCGGGCACGCCCGAGCTAACGCCGTCCACAAATGTGGGCGGCGTTAGTCTGTGGTCGTGACTAAAACTTCGCGTACTCTCACTCGTGCTGTCGGTATAGCTGCCCTGAGCGCTCTAGCGTTCGGTATGGTTGCCTGTTCAGGTGGATCGCCATCCCCAACCACACCCAGCTATAAATCCACCTATAAAGCACCAGCTCCCGTTGCTTATGCTCCGTTGACCGGGCTTGTCCTCCCTGAGGGCACCACGGTCGGGCCTGCACTTTCCGTGAAGATTTGTAACGTCTACAACTGTGAGCCACAGGATGGTCTAAACCAGACCGATGTGGTCTTTGAAGAAATCGTCGAAGGTGGCATTACCCGCTACGTCGCGATTTGGAACTCAAACGTTCCTGCGGTTGTTGGCCCTGTTCGTTCCTTGCGCCCCATGGATGCTGACATTGCTGCACCATTCGGCGGAATTATTGCCTACTCCGGTTATGGAGCTCAGGAAACTCGTGACCTGGCCGTGGCCACCGGTTTGGTCAACGTCACCGAGAATGATCCTGCGATGTTCCGCAACGACTACAACGTAGCTCCCTACAACCTGATGCTGCGTGCTCAGGAAGTTATTGCCGCGAACCCAGGTCTTGCCCCACCCGCACAACAGTGGGCGTACTCTTCCTCGTTGGCAACCTCCACCGCAGTACTGGATGGAAGTCCAGCGTCGTCTGTGCAGTTGGTCTTTAGTAACCAGTCCGAGAACATGTGGACCTACGATGCTGCGTCGGGCAAATACCTGCGCACCCAGTGGGGCGGTCCCGACCTTGACCTCACCGGAGCTCAGCTGAGCACCAGCAACGTCGTTGTCATGAAGGTGAACGTGGACGAATTCGTTGGCGTTCCCCGCACCCGCATGGTTGATAGTGGCGAGATGTGGGTTCTCTCTGGCGGCAAGGCTGTCCACGGAACCTGGAGTAAAGCTGCAACTGCTGCGCCGATTGTGTTCAAGGGAGATAACGGTGTGACCGTGCGTCTGGCACCTGGAAACACCTGGATCGAAATGGTTCCCAACGATTCCTACGTTCCCGGTGGAAGCGTGACCATCAACCCTTAGAGTCGAACTCAGAGTTCTGTTCAGATAACCCCCAGCACATGCTGGGGGTTATCTGTTTCGCACTGAGCGTACACACTTGCACTCTGGTGCAGAGAGTGCCAATATTGAATTAGCACTCGAAAGAACTGAGTGCTAATCCTTTGCAGTATTCGTTACGTCCGGGAGGGACGAAAAACAACCATGGCAAAACTAATTGCTTTTGATGAAGAGGCACGTCGCGGTCTAGAGCGCGGTCTGAACATCCTCGCTGACACCGTCAAGGTCACCCTTGGCCCACGTGGACGCAATGTCGTCCTCGAGAAGAAGTGGGGCGCCCCCACGATTACTAACGATGGTGTGTCCATCGCTAAGGAAATCGAACTGGACGACCCCTTCGAAAAGATCGGCGCTGAGCTGGTCAAGGAAGTTGCCAAGAAGACCGATGACGTTGCTGGTGACGGAACCACCACCGCAACCGTTCTCGCTCAGGCACTCGTTCGCGAAGGTCTTCGCAACGTTGCTGCTGGCGCAGACCCCATCTCGCTCAAGCGCGGTATCGAGAAGGCTGTTGCAGCTGTATCTGAGGAACTGATCAACAACGCTAAAGAGGTTGAGACCAAGGAAGAGATCGCTGCAACTGCTTCTATCTCTGCAGCTGACCCCGAGATCGGTGCACTGATCGCTGAAGCTATCGACAAGGTTGGTAAGGAAGGTGTGGTCACCGTTGAGGAGTCCAACGCTTTCGGAACCGAGCTCGAGCTCACCGAAGGTATGCGCTTCGACAAGGGTTACCTCTCCGCATACTTCGTCACTGACCCAGAGCGTCAGGAAGCAGTCTTCGAAGACCCCTACATCCTGATTGTCAACAGCAAGGTTTCTAACATCAAGGACCTGCTGCCCATCGTGGACAAAGTTATTCAGACTGGTAAGCAGCTGCTCATCATCGCTGAAGACGTTGACGGTGAAGCGCTGGCAACTCTGGTTGTCAACAAGATCCGTGGCATCTTCAAGTCTGTAGCTGTCAAGGCTCCAGGCTTCGGTGACCGCCGCAAGGCCATGCTTCAGGACATCGCTATCCTCACCGGTGGTCAGGTTATTGCTGAAGAGGTCGGTCTCAAGCTCGAGAACGTTGAACTCGACATGCTGGGTAAGGCTCGCAAGGTTGTTATCACCAAGGACGAGACCACCATCGTTGAGGGTGCTGGCGACGCAGACCAGATTGCTGGCCGCGTAGCTCAGATCCGTGCCGAGATTGACAACACTGACTCCGACTACGACCGCGAGAAGCTCCAGGAGCGCCTGGCTAAGCTCGCCGGTGGTGTTGCAGTGATCAAGGCAGGTGCTGCTACTGAGGTTGAACTCAAGGAGCGCAAGCACCGCATTGAGGACGCTGTCCGCAACGCGAAGGCTGCTGTTGAAGAGGGCATCGTCCCCGGTGGTGGTGTTGCACTGATCCAGGCTGGCAAGACTGCTTTCGAGAAGCTCTCGCTGACTGGTGACGAAGCAACCGGTGCGAACATTGTTCGCGTCGCTATCGAAGCACCTCTTCGCCAGATTGCTCTCAACGCAGGACACGAGCCCGGCGTTGTCGTCGACAAGGTTCGTTCACTCAACATCGGCTGGGGCCTCAACGCCGCAACCGACGAGTACGTTGACCTGCTCTCTGCTGGCATCATCGACCCTGCGAAGGTAACCCGCTCTGCTCTGCAGAACGCCGCATCTATCGCAGCACTGTTCCTCACCACTGAGGCAGTAGTCGCTGAGAAGCCAGAGAAGGCTGCTCCACCTATGGGTGACCCCTCCGGTGGAATGGACTTCTAAGTCACACACCAACTAAAGAACGCCTCCCCGCCGATTGGGGAGGCGTTCTTTGTATGTATCCCGCTAGCCGCGAAACATTCGCGCAGTAGCGAGCTCAATGTCCATATAGTGCTGCGCGGCGAGGGAAAGTGCGTGATTGATGGAGCTGAGGTTCTCATCGACCCGTGCAGCCGTTGATCGCCATTCTGAGACCACCGCTTGAAAAGCTGTGGCAGCCGAACCACTCCAGGAGCTTTGCAGGTTGGTGAGCTGTGCGTGCAAAGCTGTGACCTCGGACTGAATGCGGGCTATGGATTGTTGGGCTTGGGCGCTCGCGGTACTGACAGCATCGCTGTCGACGTGAAACATAGGCATGACTACTCCTCCAGGATGTTCGTGATGGAAAGAGCGCATCCGATCCCTAAGCATGAGGGGGAGTGCTGCGGACCGGATGCGCTCTGGTGATGACGATAGAGCGCGAGAAGATCCAGCCGTGGAGCCTGTCTTGCTTCTGTGGAGGAGTTAGAGCTCGGTAGGGGTGTGGACGAGAGGAAGACTGACAGAGAAGGTTGCCCCGCCACCCTTGGTTGCGGTGACCTTGATGTCTCCGCCATGAGCCTTCACAATCGAGGCCACGATGGCTAGACCCAGACCGCTACCGCCTGTCTCGCGCGCACGAGAGTTGTCGGCACGATAGAAGCGTTCAAAGATTTTCTCGCGCAGTTGCTTGGGGATTCCTTCACCGTGATCAACGATGGAGATGGTGGCGTTTTTTGCCCCTTCGTTGTGAGAGACAACAAGTTCCAGCGGTGAGCCCACTGGGGTAAATCGCAAGGCATTACCCATCAGGTTGGTGACAACCTGGCGAATCTTGTTTTCTTCGGCTTGAATTTCGACCGAGTCACCGCTGACGGTGATGGTGCGCTCAGGATCAAAAGCTCCGGCATCCAATGCTGCATCCTGGGCAACCGTGAGGAGGTCGAAGGTGCTGATTTCGAGGGGACGGCTCTCATCCATGCGTGCTAGTTCCAGGAGGTCCTCAACGAGGGCACCCATGCGAATGGCTTCCTTCTCGATGCGGTCCATGGCTTGAGCTACATCCTCAGGTGTTTGGAGAGCACCCATGCGATAAAGCTCGGCATAGCCGCGGACAGAAACCAGGGGAGTGCGTAGCTCATGGCTTGCGTCACCGACGAAGCGCTGCATTTGATCAATCGTGCGTGCACGATCAGCAAAGGCGCGGTCAATGCGAGCAAGCATGATGTTGAGAGAGCGGTTCAGTCGCCCCACCTCGGTGTTGGTGGGAGCACTGGCAGGCAAACGAAGACTCAGGTTGCCGTCAGCAATCGCCACAGCTGTTTCTTCCACTTGGCGCAGCGGGGCAAAGGTTGTGGTGACCAAGAAGCGTGTCAGCAATGCTCCCACAATCACGATGGCAATGCCGAGGCCCAAGAAGATGGAGAGATAGGTAGTCATCAGCCGGTCCACGCTTGCGGTGGACAGCGCAACGACTACGGTGCCGAGTGTTCCAGTGGAATCATCGAAGGTGACGGGCACGGCAATCGCATGAAAAAGGGTGCGATTGTTTTCAGACTTGATGGGGAAGATGGCACCGTCAAGAGTTCCCGCCTGAGCAACAGTGATGCCGTTGGGGAGGTCGGGACGGCTGGCAGCGGGCTTATCTGACCAGTTTTGTTCAAGCAGTATTCCGCTGGCGCTATAGACCGCGTAGTAGTAGTCCGTGGGAGCTGTCTGCTGGGTTGTGCCAGTTTTGCTCAACTGCAGCACGCTGGAAAGATCCTGCTCCACAGCCTTGAGCTGGGTATCGAGCTGTCCGATCAAGGCGGGCTTGAGCATGGCCATGGTTCCGATGCCCGAAACCAGCAATCCAATCGTCAGCAACAACACAGTGACGCCGGTCACCTTGGTGCGCAAGGAGATGGCGTTCCATGTGTCTGTGAGATTGAAAGGCATCACTAGCAATCTAAGCAGGTGAGGTGTGTAAATGCTGAAAGGGCGAGATCCCTGGGAGGGAGTCTCGCCCTTTCTTATGGCGTTGGAGGCGCTGTGTTAGGAAGCTTTGGCAACCTTGAGCATGTAACCGAAGCCACGCTTGGTGGCAATCAGTGGCTCGGTGGAGACGGCATCAAGCTTGCGACGCAGGTAGGAGACATAAGACTCCACAATTCCTGCATCACCGTTGAAGTCGTATTCCCACACGTGGTCAAGGATTTGTGCTTTGCTCAGCACGCGGTTGGGGTTGAGCATGAGGTAACGCAGCAGCTTGAACTCGGTGGGGCTCAGTTCCACCACGCTGTCGTTGACAACGACTTCGTGAGTGTCCTGATCCATGGTGATCTCACCTGCACGAATGAGTGCTTCTTCATCTGCTTGCATGGTGCGACGCAGAATCGCTTTGATACGGGCCACAATCTCGTCGAGGCTAAACGGCTTCGTGACGTAGTCGTCACCTCCGACGGTCAGACCTGTGATCTTGTCTTGGGTGTCATCCTTGGCGGTGAGGAAAAGAATCGGTGCGGTGTATCCGGAGGAGCGCAAACGCTTGGTCACAGAAAAACCGTTCATGTCTGGGAGCATGACGTCGAGGACGATGAGGTCAGGTTCTTCTGCAAGCACTGCAGAAATCGCTGCGGCACCGTTTCCGACTGCCTGAACGTTGAACCCGGAGAAGCGAAGGCTGGTGGTCAGCAGGTCGCGAATGTTGGGTTCGTCATCAACTATGAGGATTTTTGGATTTTCCATGCCTCTAGTATCTGACTGTTTCCTGAACGTAACCTGAGATTTTTTAGGAAGGCATCTGTGCGCAACCTGTGGACAGGCGTATTCCCAGTGGTTAAGCGGGAGATTGCCAGAAATTAGATGGTGTGACCGTCAATAATTTCGTAGGAATACCCTTGCTCAGCCAAGAAACGTTGACGGTTCAGCGCGTAATCCTGATCGACTGTGTCTCTGGCAACCAAGGTGTAGAAGGTCGCGGTGAAACCACTCTTCTTGGGGCGCAACAGGCGACCCAAGCGTTGAGCTTCCTCTTGGCGTGAGCCAAAAGCACCTGAAACCTGAATAGCCACACTGGCCTCAGGAAGGTCCACCGAGAAGTTCGCCACCTTGCTGACCACCAAGACAGGCTCAGTACCATCACGGAACGCATTGAATAGGCGTTCACGCTCATCAACCGGAGTTGAACCAGTAATCTCGGGAACCCCCAAGGCATCCCCAAGCTCAGCGAGCTGGTCCAGATATTGACCAATCACGAGCACACGCTCACCGGGGTGGGCAGCAATGAGTTTCTTTGCAATCTCAATCTTGCGCGGAGATGTTGCGGCCAGGCGGTAACGCTCAGCATCACTAGCTGCGGCATAGATCAAGCGCTCCTCGGGATCGAGGTCAATGCGAATCTCTTTACACTCGGCTGGAGAAATGAAACCTTCTTGCTCAATTTCTTTCCAGGGCGCATCAAAACGTTTGGGACCAATCAGGCTAAACACGTCTGATTCACGGCCGTCCTCGCGCACCAGCGTCGCCGTCAAGCCCAGACGGCGTCGAGCTTGCAGCTCCGCCGTCAGCTTGAACACCGGCGCTGGCAGAAGGTGAACCTCGTCATAGATCACTAGACCCCAGTCGAGCGCATCCAGCAGAGCCAGGTGCGCAAATTCTCCACCGCGCTTAGCGGTGAGGATTTGATAGGTCGCGATGGTGACCGGTTTGATCTCTTTGGTTGCACCGGAGTACTCGCCAATTTCATCAGGCGTTAGTGAGGTGCGCTTGAGAAGTTCATCCCGCCACTGGCGAGCTGAAACAGTATTGGTGACCAGAATCAACGTGTCTGTCTTTGTGGCAGCCATCGCGCCGGCACCAACCAAGGTCTTTCCCGCACCACAGGGCAGCACGACAACACCGGAACCGCCCTCAAGGAAGTTGGACACGGCCTTCTCTTGGTAGTGACGCAGTGCCCACCCATTTGTGGCGAGATCGATGTCATGGTGAGCACCGGGCTTGTATCCGGCATTATCTTCAGCCGGCCACCCCAGCTTGAGAAGTTCCTGCTTGAGTTGTCCTCGAGCCCAGGCAGCTACTTCGTAGCTGCCATCCTCGCGGCGACCCACCAGCAAGTCGGAGACCTTCTTCGATCGCGATACTTCACCCAGCACAGCATTGTCTGTGCCACGAAGAATGAGCACACCCTCAGCATCGCGTTCTATCGTGAGGCGACCATAACGATTGACGGTCTCCTCGATATCAATCGAGACAGTGGCCGGGATTGCATACTTCGAATACTTCTCGAGAGTTCCCAAAATTTCTTCTGCGGTGTGCCCAGCAGCACGCGCATTCCACAGCCCCAAACGGGTAATGCGATAGGTGTGGATGTGCTCGGGAGCACGTTCAAGCTCGGCAAAGACAGCTAGGTCATGGCGGGCATCTGCGGCCTGCGGGTGAGCGACTTCCAGTAAAACGGAACGGTCGCTTTGAACAATGAGCGGTCCTTCGGGCATCTCTCTACGTTACTCCCGTTGGAGCAAGCAAGTTGACCGCCCTAGGCCATGCGAACAGAGGTGATGTGGCTTGCAGGAAGTGTTCTCTCCACCTCGGTGGTTCGATCCAGACAGCGCAGGCGTCCATTGGAGAAGCCTTTGGGCTCGATGGTGAACTCACGTTCGCCATCGGGCATGCTGACGCTCACAATCAGAATGCTCTTGTTGCGCACAGCAAGATCAAGCTGACGCGCAATCCAGGTGGCATCATCGGTGGTGCCAGCTTCGCGGCTTCCACGCAGACGCTCAATCAAAACAGTGGTGGCAGAGGGTGCGTCGGGCAGAATCTCAGGTGGTGTGCGCACAGGTCGTGAAGAAACAATGTTTCCGGCCTTGTCGACCAGTTGTGCCGAATACTTTGCTTCCAGCAAAGCATTGAGCACCACCTCAGTAGAGTGCGTACACACCAAGGTGTTCTCATAAGCTCGGCGCAAGGACAGAGCAGTCAGTGCGCGATCGGCTGCGATGGTGCGCAGCACCAACGGGTCGATTGCGGTGACGACCGCGCCAGATACACCTTGGCTAACGGTGATGGATCCAAAACGCTCACCGAGGTCGGTGATGAAGTAGCTCACAGCTTGGGGAATGTCTGTCGCGGCGAGGGCGCTGAGACGCTTGACTATCTCTGCAGCGCTGATGCCCTGAGAAAGCAGAGCATTCACTCCGTGAGAAGTGATGCGGTAGGTGCTGGCAATGCCGCGCGACTCCACAACACAGAGTTGCCTCATGAACTGCTCATCTTCAGGAGTCAGGGGACTAGGAGCAATCACCGTGAAGTCATGCTGCACGAAGACATGTGTGGCATAGGGAGGAATGAGCGCCGAGACAGCTTGCTCGGCATCAATGAGGTCACCGGTGACCACAGCACGGCCAATCTCGGTGACGATGCCCTGCACCTCAAGACCCAGCAGCTGAGCATGTTCCACTGCCGCCTGCATCTCGCTTTCGAGCCACTGGTGACCCAACGGATAGGTTGCTGTAACCCAGTCTGCGAGGGGGCGTCCCCAGTCACCGTTGGCGTGAAGTGCTTCACGCAGTTGAGGCGATAAAGATCGAGACCAACCTGATGCCATACTGACCCATTTGCCAGCCAAAGGTGTTTGTTGCCATGTTTCCACTGCCTGACCGGGTATCCACCAGTTTGAGACGACGGCAACGAGTCCTGCCTTGTTGCTCAGCGCGAGAAGAGACAGAGGGTTGCTCACCTGCGGAGGAAGCAGCGAAGACAGGCGTTGTTGATCCTGTGCGCTGAGGCCACCACGGGCAAGTTGCTTGACGGGGTGAGATTCCAAGCTGGCAATCACATCTTCCAGCGAGGACGTAATAGCCAGAGCCTGCTCAATAGCTGCTGCAGCTTTGACGGGCTCGAGTTGTTGTGTGGGGGAGGGAGGAACAGGGGTTGTGGGGAACTCTGGAAGGTTGTTCACAGCCTGAGCAACCTCGGGATACACCATCGTTTCTTCATCACCAAGAAGTTCTGACTTCAACACTGCAGACAGCTCTGCTGAAGCAGGGCGAGGACTGTGAGAGATCTCACGAAGTTCCTGCAACAACGTCACCGGGATGCGTTGCAAAGCGCGCTGCAGCGACTCGTCGCCCAGCAGCGCGTCAGCAACGTCGAAGTAGTCCTTGAGCCCAGAAACAGAACTGAGTCGCCAGCTCAGTAATTGCTGAAGCTGCTGATCATCCAACGCACGCAGGCTTTTGGAGAGAGTGAGAGAAGAAGACACTGAGTGCGCGGCTTAGCGTGAACTCTTAGAGGCGTCGCGACGGCGACGAATGATGTTCACAATAATCAAGGTCATCAACAGTAAGAACGCAATGGGCAGACCAATGCCAGGCAAAACGAGGATGAATTCGCCGACTGGGCTGGTCAAATCAAGTTGGGTGATTCCTGCAGTGATGATGGCGAGGAATGCCAATACGGAGACGGCGACGATGGACACAACCATGGTGCCGAGGATGCGTTCTAAACGAGTTGCTTCGTAGGTGTCTTCTGTAGCCATACTTCTAAGGATAGGTGCCACTTGTTACTCCTGAGTAAACTGGAGCTTGCACCAAACGCAGGAGGAAACCATGCCAACCGGCAAAGTGAAGTTTTACGACGAGGAAAAAGGCTTCGGCTTTATCTCAACAGACGACGGTCAGGAAGTATTCCTGCACGTCTCCGCCCTGCCCGAAGGTGTGAAGGTTCGTCCCGGAACCCGCCTCGAGTTTGGTATTGCAGAGGGCAAGCGCGGTGCACAAGCACTGTCCGTTCGTGTACTCGATGCACCCGCAGGTCGCGAGAAGCTGGACCGTAAACCAGCTGACGACATGGCGATCATTGTGGAAGATTTGGTCAAGCTGCTGGACGGTATTGGCAACAACCTCAAGCGTGGAAACTACCCAGACAAGGCCCACAGCGCCAAGATTGCTGCGCTGCTGCGCCGCGTAGCAGATGACTTTGATGTCTAAAGCTTTCCCTCAACTCACCGCGCTGCACCAAACCCTGGCTCTTGCCGCGCTGCATGAAATTACCACCCCAGAAAGCATTGGCGAACTTGAGGTGGAAACCATCGACCACGATGGCATTGCCACGCTGCAATACGCCTGCAAGCTTGATGGCTATCCCAACTGGCGTTGGAATGTGAGCCTGGCCACACTCGAAGGTGAAGACCCCACGGTGATGGAAGCAGAGCTTTTGCCTGCCGAGGGTGCACTTGTTGCCCCCGAGTGGATTCCATGGTCTGTGCGCCTTGCTGAATTCTTGGAAGCACAGAAGCAGGCTGCTGCTGCAGGTATTGAACTGGATGAGGAGCTCCCTGAAGGGCTGCTCGATCTGGCCGAGGGTGCGCTTGATGGCACTGTCCTCGATGACGAACTGGAAGATCTCAACGACAGTGATCACGGTGAGGATGACGAGGATGACGATCTTGACGAGGACGATGACGACCTCGATGAGGACGACCTCGACGAAGATGACGAAGACGATGAGGATGATGACGAGGAAGACCTCGTCTCAGCTCCCACCCACGGTGGAGATATCGACGGAGTCGATATTGATGACCTCGATGACAGCGCGAACGCTGAGCACGAGGACTAGCTCACTCTAGAGACGCTCGACGACGTATTCGATGGAGCTAATCAACGCCGCGACATCGCTAGGTTCAATTGCTGTGAACGTTGCCACACGCAATTGGTTGCGGCCAAGCTTGCGATAAGGCTCGGTGTCAACAATTCCGTTAGCGCGAAGAATCTTGGCGACAGCAGCAGCGTCAACGTCATTGGTGAAGTCAATCGTGACAACAACTTGAGAACGGTGCTCAGGGTTCGAAACAAATGGGGTCGCGTAGTCAACGCGGTCAGCCCAGTTGTAGAGCAGGTTTGAAGATTCTTTGGTGCGCGCATCTGCCCAGTCCAAACCACCGGAAGCATTCATCCAGTCGATTTGCTCTTCGAGCAACACCAAGGTTGCCACCGCAGGAGTATTGAGGGTCTGCTCGAGGCGGGAGTTATCGATAGCGTTCTTCAGGCTCAAGAACTCAGGGATGTAACGGTCACTAGCAGCAATGCGCTCAACCCGTTCAATGGCGGCGGGGGAGAACAGGGCAAACCAGAGGCCGCCATCAGAAGCAAAGTTTTTCTGCGGAGCAAAGTAGTAGACATCTGTTTCGGCTGCATCAATCTTGATGCCGCCGGCTGCGCTGGTGGCGTCCACCACGGTGAGGGCGTCCGCATCGCCGTGAACGCGAGTCACCGGAGACACCACACCGGTTGAGGTTTCATTGTGTGCCCAGGCGTAGACATCTATTCCTGCTGAGGCCTGTGGTTCAGCACGTGAGCCAGCTGGTGCTTCAATCACCTGTGGGGCGGTTAGCCACGGAGCTTTAGCTGCTGCCGCGAACTTGCCACCAAACTCTCCACAAACCATGTTTTGGCTCTGCTTTTCGATGAGAGAAAACGCAGCAGCATCCCAGAACGCGGTGGAACCACCGTTACCGAGCAAAACTTCATAGCCGTCGGGCAGATTGAACAGCTCAGACAGTCCCGAGCGAACGCGACCAACCATGTTCTTGATGGGTGCTTGGCGGTGGCTGGTACCCAGAAGCTCTGCACCACGGCCAGCAAGAGCTGCCACCTGCTCAGGGCGAACCTTGGATGGTCCGCAGCCGAAACGGCCGTCAACGGGAAGAAGTTCGCTGGGGATGGTGATCTCTGCCATTACATAATTCTAGGGTTTGGCCGAAGGCGATTTTTCCGGCGGAGCGTGCTCGGTAAAGTAGTGACTATGACGGATCTGATCGACACCACCGAGATGTATCTGCGCACCATCCTCGAACTCGAGGAAGAGAACATTGTTCCCATGCGTGCGCGCATCTCTGAGCGCGTGGGCCATTCTGGCCCCACTGTGTCTCAGACCGTGGCACGCATGGAGCGTGACGGTTTAGTGCTCGTCTCTGATGATCGTCATCTTGAGCTCACCGATGAGGGGCGCTCAAAGGCTGTGCATGTGATGCGCAAGCACCGCCTTGCGGAACGTTTGCTCAGCGACATTATTGGCCTGGAGTGGGAATACGTTCACGACGAAGCCTGCCGCTGGGAACACGTGATGAGCGACAAGGTGGAGCGCCGCATTCTGGAGATGCTGGGCAACCCAACCCAATCTCCCTACGGCAACCCCATCCCAGGTTTGGATGAGTTAGGTCTCACTCCTGCTGAAGGCTTCCTCGATGGCGTAGCTAATCTCTTGGATCTGCTGCAAGCCTCGGGAGAAGAAAGCACCGGTGTCGTTCGACGCTTGGGTGAACCTGCACAAATCAACCCTGAGTTGCTTCACGAGTTTGCTGAGGCAGGGTTGATTCCTGGCTCCACAATCTTCTTCACTCGTGACGGTGATCGGGTCCGTGTCCGGGCTGAGGGTTACACGGGTTCACTCGATTTACCCCTAGATGTTGCGGTTCACGTTTTCGTCGAACACAGCCTGTAGTAATTCACTGCGTTACCAATCTGTGACTTTGACGTGTCGCTGATGTGACTTTGAGGTCGTCCTCGCGTAGTCTGGGGAAGCTTTCACACCACAGTTAAGGTGCGGAAGATTCATAACGAGACGTCCCAACCCCCGTCTCTCGGTATGAACAATGACGCGAATTTCGCATCGTGACGGGGTAAGAGACCTAGCTTGTTGGGGCGCCGGAGGTTCCAACTTTGGCCGAATTAGGTAACGACAAAATCATGTCGCGTCGAGCACGCAAGCTCGCAAATAAAAAAAGCTTTAAGAAAAGCGCTCGCAGCGCATTTACGTCCGTCAAGGAATCTGCCAGCTCTGCCATGGCAGTTGCATCTCAAGCTGTAACAAACAAAGACCCTCGTGAGTCTCGCGAGCGCCGTTCTTTCTCGAGTTCTGGATTATTCCGTGCGGGCGTCATGACTGTTGCTGCTGGAATAGTCGCAACAATTGCTATTCCTGCCTATGCGTTCAACCCTGAAACTCGTGATCAGGAACTGCTCCAAAACTCTGCCTCGACGGTGTACCAGCGCAGCAGTGGGCAAGATGCTGAAGTTTCGGCAGAAGCTGCGTCAATTACTGCTGGCCGTGATGGCTACGCCATCACAGCAGCATCACGTGCGGCAACGAATGTTTCTGGTGGCTCCTCCTATGCCTCAGTGATGGCTAATCCGCCAAACCCAAACTTCAGCCTGGCTGGCATCTTTGCTGAAGGTTTGAAGTACATCGGAACTCCATACGTTTATGCCGGAAGCTCTCCAGCTGGATTCGACTGTTCTGGTTTCACGATGTACGTCTATGGAACCTTCGGTGTTTCTCTTCCCCACAACTCGCAGTCTCAGGCAGCAATGGGAACCCCCATTTCTGAAGCGGACGCCCAGCCTGGCGACATTGTCTGGATGCCTGGCCACGTTGGTCTGTGGGGTGGCCCCGGAATGATTCTCGATGCACCCGTTCCTGGTGGAACTGTGCAACTGCGCAAGATCTGGACCTCTGATTACCGAATCATCCGCATAGGTATCTAACTCCAGAACGTTTCGTGAACGCTGAATAACATTTCGGCGTGGCACTGGCCTGTGTTCTGGAAGAGGAATACTCTAACTCTCAAGCATCGTGAGAAATCGCGGAGGGTTACATGAAACTACACGACCGAATAGGCGGGCTCATACGAGCGCGTCTTCGCTAGGGCATTGTCTGTATTGACGGTGCCCTTTTGTGTTTCTTGACCAACCACGGTTGATGCGACCATTCGGCAAGTAGCCTGCACGCCATGCAGGCCCCAACTCGAAAAGGCCCCACATGCGAACACTGGTACTCAACGCGGGATATGAACCTCTTGCTATCGTGTCTTTCCGTCGAGCGCTCATGCTGGTCATGAGTCAGAAAGCGACCGTCCTGCGTGCCGACAGCGAGCATCCCGTCGAAGCCATCACGGCACGCTTCGATCGTCCTTCCGTCATTGTTCTTTCTCGCTATGTTCGTGTTCCCTATTCCCGCAGGGTTCCTCTGACCAGGCGCGGAGTACTGCGGCGTGACGGACATCACTGCGCCTACTGCGGCAAGAGCGCTAACACCATCGACCACGTGATTCCCAAATCACGCGGTGGGGCAGAGTCGTGGGAAAACCTCGTGGCGTGCTGTTTCAAATGCAACAACATCAAGTCTGATCGCACCCCCCAAGAGATGGGGTGGCGTTTGCGCATTACCCCTCGGATGCCGGCTGGACCAAGCTGGTTTGCCATGGGGCTTGAACACCGCGATACCGCATGGGATGACTACCTCGCCTCAGCTGCCTAGCTGGCTGCGGGTCGTAGAATGAGATACACGCCTCTGTAGCTCAATGGAAGAGCACCTCCGTCCTAAGGAGTTGGTTGGGAGTTCGAGTCTCTTCAGGGGCACTCAATAAGGTCAGTTTTTCTCGCCGGAGAAAGCTGACCTTTTGTGTTGCGTGTGGAAAACAATATATTCAGAATACGTTCTGAAGTATGATGAGTATATGTCAGTCACTCTTGATCGCAAGGTTTTTCAATCTTCTGAGCTTTCCCGTCAACCCCTGCCCGTTTTCGAAGCAGCCACAGTAGAACCTGTTGAAATAACGCGCCGGGATGATGACACATTAGTGTTGATGAGTAAGCGCGAAAACGATGCACGTGATCGGTTGCTCGAGTTAGCTGCCCAGATAATCGCCATTACTGTTGAGGACGACCCACGCCCGCTAGGGGAGAGGTGTGCTGATGTCTTCAATTGGATGTGGGCGTTAGATGCCGTGGATCGTGAGCAGTGTGCGCTGGATCTCATTCGTGCTTCTCGAGCATCTTTTGCTACGAAAAAGGCATACCTTGCCATGACTGAATTGGCTTCCTGGCAAGCAACAGCTGCTGCTTTGGCAGATGGCCTCACCAACCAGCCGATTCAATGGCTTGAAATTAATGAGTCAGTCGAGAAGCCCTAGAGATGGCCATGGGAGAGAGGGTAGATCGGCCTCTCAAAAAATCTGAATTTCAGATTGTGTACGGATCCTCTGGTGCGAAAAAAGGCTGGAGAGATCTGCTCGCTACACAACGATCCCAGTTGGTAGATGCATGGAATTTACTCACAACTGACCCCATGGCTAACACTGCTCAGATTCACCCGCTCAAAGGCAGTTTGGGGATCGTTACTCGTGGCGGGGTTGAACATGTTCAGCGCCAGTGTGAACTATCCCAAGGTGCGCGCATCTGGTTTTACGTCGAAGGATCACAGGTGGTGATTGTGAAAGTTCACACTCACCATCCGAATCAAACAAAGTAGTCGGTCTCTCCGGAGAATATCCAGAGACTGTCTCTTGTTCTTGCTGCCAAAGAGCTTGGCGAAGAATCCAGGTTCTGCTTCGTGACCTTGGCAGCGTTGGTTCTTGGGGATGCCACGCATCACTTGATCGACATGCTGGCCGCAACCAGCCCAGGTTGCTTTTCCGCACTTGCGGCAGCTGACTTCTCTACACATTCGTGGCTCCTTTACGCCGTCATTATTATACCCCCGGGGGTATAGCTCATGCCACACTTGATTCATGACCGAAAAGCGTGGCGCCAGGAACCTGACCGTTCGCTCAGATGAGCGACCTCAGGTTCGTCCCACCCCCGAAGGGTGGACGCAGAATGTTGACGCTGAGGGTCGCCCTACACTTCAATTCGAGGCGCCCAAGCGTGGCGCTAAGCCGCCTGTTCACCTAGCTGACCTCACACCTGAGGAGCGCAAAGCTCAAGTTACAGAACTAGGTCTTCCTGGCTTTCGTGCCAAGCAGATCAGCACGCACTACTTCTCTCACTACACGAGTGACCCCGAGAAGATGACCGACCTGCCTGCGGCAGGACGTGCTGAGTTAGTGGAGTCACTGCTGCCCCCGCTGATGACTGAGGTCAAGCGACTGAGCACCGATAACGGCGACACGATCAAGTTTTTGTGGCGATTGTTTGACGGGGCTCTCGTTGAGTCTGTGCTCATGCGCTATCCCGGACGCATCACGCTGTGTGTGTCTTCCCAAGCAGGCTGCGGCATGAACTGCCCATTCTGTGCAACAGGCCAGGCAGGTTTGACACGCAATATGTCGGCCGCAGAAATTGTGGACCAGGTCGTCCGCGCTAATGCTGTGATTGCCGCTGGTGAGCTTGGTGGTAAGCGCCGATCTGACGAAGGCCAGCCTGAACGCGTGAGCAACATTGTGTTTATGGGCATGGGTGAGCCATTGGCCAATTACAACCGACTCATGACGGCGGTGCGCACTATGCTGGCACCGCAACCAGAGGGCTTGGGTATGTCAGCGCGTCACATCACCGTCTCTTCAGTGGGACTTGCCCCCGCTATTCATAAGCTGGCAGACGAAGGTCTGCAACTAACTTTTGCGCTCTCCCTGCACGCACCCGATGACGAACTGCGTGATGAGCTCATCCCGGTGAATTCACGCTGGAAAGTCGATGAAGCACTAGATGCTGCCTATGCCTATTACGAAAAGACAGGTCGTCGCGTTTCCATCGAATACGCACTCATCAAAGACATGAACGACCACGCCTGGCGCGCCGATCTTCTCGCAGAGAAGCTCAATGCGCGCGGACGTGGCTGGGTTCACGTCAACCCCATCCCGCTCAATCCCACCCCGGGATCCATCTGGACTTCGTCAGAACCGTCGATTATGCGTGAATTTGTTCGACGTCTTGAAGAGCGTGGTATTCCCACCACGCTTCGAGACACTCGAGGTAAAGAAATTGACGGGGCCTGCGGGCAATTAGCGGCAGCTGACTAAACGCTCCAAAGGTGCCAAAAATAGGTGTCACTACAGGGATTCTTCCCCCTGCAGACATAGTGTTTTGATGTGTGGCCACGGAATCGACGCTCTGACGACGAGTCGTTAGAACCAGAAGAGACTGCCTCGAATATTGGCGAGCAGATCTCTCTCGATGACGACCCATTTCCTGAGCTCTCTGCCGAGAAAGATGAAGCAGTAGATCTGCTTGCTCCCACCGCCGGCAGCCTCAACTCCGCACTCTCCAACATCAATGTTGCTGAGCCAGTGTGGAACCAGTGGCGTGAAGAACTTTCCGTGGTTGGTGGTACCTCACCACTGATTCAATTTGTGGACACTCCCCGCACCAGGATTGAACTCACCTCGATTCACCCTGGCGGTTTGCCCTCATTTATTTCTGGCAAGCCCACCTTGCTCTCTAGTTTGATTCGCGAAGAGTTTGCTCTGCGTAACGCCAGATTGGCTGCGGCTGCCGTGACGGCTAAGTGCACCGAACTGCGTTCCATGCGCAGTATCGAATCTGTCTATTTGGCCCTCGGCATTGCTAAGTGGACGTTCCAAGACCGCGAGTATTGTGGCCCAGTCTTGCTGCGCCCAATGACTTTGCGTCGCTATGGCAAAGATTTTGAACTCAAACTCAGTGGCCAGCCTTTCCTGAACCCACAACTAGCCCGCGCTCTAGAGAGCCAATTGGGCATTGCCTTAGATGCGGACTCTTTTGTTGCGTTGGCAAACCTTGATGGCATGTTCAACCCGCTGCCGGTGATGGAGCGCCTTCGTGGATTGACCCAACATGTCCCCAGTTTCGAGGTCGAGCCTCGACTGGTTGCCTCGAGCTTTGCTGATCTTTCTGCTGCGATGGTTGCTGACGTTCGTGACCTGGCACACCCCATCTTGGATGCATTAGCCGGCAACATCACCGCCCGCACTCGTTTGACTGAAAGCCACAAAGAAGCTGTGGTCATTGGTCAGGATGAGCGTCCCCCAGCAACTGACACACTCCTTCTTGATGCTGATTCAGAACAAGAAAGCATCGTGGCAGAAATTGCTGCCGGTAATTCCCTGGTGGTCAAAACTCTTCCAGGAACTGGTGGAACCCAAACAATTGTGAACGCCATCGGTGTTCTCACTGCTGCCCACAAGCGTGTTCTGGTGGTGGGTGCTCGCCGGTCGAGCCTGGACTCAATTCACCACCGCCTGGCACAAGTCGGCCTAGAGGGTCTCACCGTTTCTCCACGCACCCTGCGTCGCGATCTCATCAACGCCATCTTGCGCAATGAGAAAGCAACCCGCCCTAACGTCACCGACGTCGACGACGCCCTGCTTCGATTGCGCAAGGTTCTGCTGGACTACCGCGGTTCACTCACTCGTCAAGACGAGGTGTTGGGTGTCTCGGTATTGGATGCCCTCGAGCAACTTTCCCATCTGAGCCTGTTGCCCACGCCACCGTCCACCACCGCACGCCTGCCACGCCGCGCAATTGAAGGACTGGCTAACTCCAGGCCTGAAGCAGCAGCAAGTCTCATCAAGGCGGCAGCGCTCGGTGAATTCCGTTACGGCCCAGATGACTCACCCTGGTACGGTGCAAACTTCCCCACCGCAGAAGAGACCACCGCAGCACACGAGCAGGCGAAGCGCCTTCACCAAACTGAGCTTCCCAAGCTGCTGGAGCGTGCAGAGGAAGTCTTTGGCCGCACCAAGATGCGTCCCTTCGAGAACCTCGAAGAACTCGGCATCTACATCACCTTGCTGGTTGATATTCGCGAGACGCTCGATAAGTTCTTGCCCTCGGTTTATGACCGCCCACTGACCGAACTCATTACCGCGACCTCTGGCCGCGGAAGTGGCATGAGCGGTGGAGATCGCCGTCGTCTGAAAAAGCTTGCCTACGAATATGTGCGCCCTGGAGCAAACGTTCCCGACATGCATGAGGCACTCATCGAGATTCAACAGCAGCGCGTGCTCTGGCAGCGCTATGTTGTGGCCGGCGCTGTTCCTGAGGTTCCTGTTGGTATTGCAGACCTGCAAAGCGCCTACGACAAGGTGGTTGCTGAGCTTGTTGTTCTTGATATTGCGCTGGGACTCAACGGTACTGACCAGTCTTTCCTCAAGCTTCCTATCGCTGCACTGACCAACAAAGTTTCAGGTTTGGCAGCAGAGTCGGAAGTTCTCAATAACTTGCAAGAGCGCACCGCGCTCTTAGCTCACCTGCGTGAGCTTGACCTGGATGTTCTTCTTGCAGACCTATCTGCACGTCACGTTCCCGAAGAGGAAGTCGCAGACGAACTCGAACTCGCCTGGTGGCAATCAGTTCTCGAGGGAATGCTCACTTCGGACAAGGCACTGCTCGGTGCCAACACGAGCATCTTGGATCGTCTCGAATCAGACTTCCGTCTCGTTGACGATGCTCACGCCTCGGCAAATGGTGGACTCCTCGCTGCTCGTTTAGCTGAACTATGGAAGATCGGCTTGGTTGATCTTCCCGATGAAGCAGAACGTTTACGTCAGGCTTTGCGTGGTGACTACCTCAGCCCCCAACAACTTGTTGAGCTTGCTCCACGCTTAGCTAAGTCGATTGCGCCAGTGTGGTTGTGCTCACCCTATGAGGCCCACCTCATTCCCGACACTGTTGGCTTTGATGCCGTGTTCCTCGTTGATGCCGGTGCAACCACGGTTGCCGAGAACGCTGGCGCGATTCGTCGCGGCAGCAGTGTTGTGGTCTTTGGTGATCCTGTTACTCAGACTCCCTCACGTTTCGAAACTGGTATGGGGGAATTTGAAAACCCACTTGCGCCGGTGACCGATGCCGACGCCTGGCACAGTAAATCTGCTCTGGCACAGTTCAGCGGCATACTGCCAGCACGCACACTCACCAAGAGTTACCGTGCCGGTGGTGAAGATCTGGCAGATGTTGTTAACCGCCGCTTCTATGGTGGAAAGATTTCCTCCCTGCCCTGGGCGGGAACATTCCTGGGTCACTCAAGTCTGCGCCTGCACTACATCGCCGACGGAACAGGCATGCCAGACTCTGCCACCGGTGCAGTGGAAAGCGTGGATGCGGAAGTTTCACGCGTGGTAGAGCTCGTTCTAGAACACGCAACTGAACGCCCCACCGAATCCCTGATGGTCATCACTGCAAGCCCTAAGCATGCGGTTCGAGTTGAGCAGTCTGTGCTCTCGGCGTTTGCTCGCCGTCCAGATTTAGCCGAGTTCATTCTTGAGGATCGTGCTGAATCCTTCGCTGTGATGACGCTTGAGCAGGCTGTTGCACAAAGCCGTGACCGCGTGATCTTCTCTATTGGTTACGGTCGCACCCCACACGGTCGACTGCTCTCTGACTTTGGTGCTCTTGCTCTTCCCGGCGGTGAGCGTTTGCTCGCCGTGGGTATGACGCGTGCGCGTCGCTCCATGGAGATTGTTTCTTGCTTCCGCCCCGGTGACATCGATGAAAGTCGCCTCTCAGACGGGATGCGTGCCCTGGCAGAAGTTCTCACCGAGACAGAAAAGCCACACACCACCGAGCTGGGCACAGACTCACCAGAACCCATGCTCATCGATTTGGCTCAGCGCTTGCAGCGCCGTGGCCTGCACGTCTCTCTCAACCATGCAGGTGAGATTGCCCTGGCTGCCTCCTATCAGGGGCGCGCCGTCGCGGTAGAGACCGATGCTGTTCTTGCCAAGGGTTCACTGCGTGAATCATTGCGTTTGCGTCCAGAAATGTTGCGTCGTCTTGGCTGGCACTACATCCGTATTCACGCTTTTGAACTCTTTGCTGACCCCGAAGCTGTTGCCACGCGCGTTGCTGCGCTAATCGGTGTCGAGCCCACAGAAGACGACCACTTCACTGGTCCAATCGATCTAACTCAGGTAGAAACCGTTGTGGACAGTGCCGACAACGACGTTGTCGAAGAAGAGGTCACCATTACGGAAGTTACCTCGACACCAAGCAGTGAACCTGATGCCATCACGGCACCGATTGATCTGCCCGAGAAATAATGCCTACCCAGCCTGAACAAGAGCCCAAGCCTCGTTCGCGCACCAACCGCCGAGTTCAATGGCAACCAGAAGGTGCCAGAGTCGACCCAGCTTTTGTGGATTCTCCTATCGAAGAGACTGGTGAAGATTGGGCTGAGCGTCAGCTCAGCAACGACGAACAGCTCAAACGGGATAAACCGCCCCACTGGGGTTAGTTCGTCGACGAACTGCTTCCACCAGAGGAGCTGCTGCTTCCACTGCTGCCAGTAGAAGAACCACTAGAGCTCTGACGTGAATCGGTTCGATAAAAACCTGAACCATTGAAGGTCACCCCGACCATGTTGAACAGTTTGCGAAGCTTTCCTTTGCAGCTGGGGCATTCGGTCAGGCTGTCCTCGCTGAGGGACTGCTGAATATCGAACGCGTTATCGCACTGCGTGCAGCGGTAAGAGTAGGTAGGCACAAGATCTCCGAATGAGTCGCGTTAGAAGGTAATCAGGGCGGAAGGGGTAACCACACCGGTCACCGGTTGGTCGTGAACTTCCTGAGGCAGAGAATCAACATATTCACTGTCGAATACAAGAGCATAAACAGGTGGGCGTTTTCCCATAGAGCCCAAGGTCTTATCGAAATAACCGCGACCCCAGCCCATGCGCACACCCTTTTTATCCACGGCAGATGCCGGAACAATAATCAGATCAACATCGTTGATGGCGATGGGGCCAATGAGTTCACCGGTGGGCTCGGGGATTCCATATAGACCCACGTTCTCATCGGGGGAGTCATTGGCGATAGCCCAGTCCAATAAACCGTCATCGCGGCTCACTGGCAAAAGCACTTCAATCCCGTTGTCATAAGCCCAAGAAAGAAAAGGTCTAGTTTCAGGTTCACTCGGTGTTGCCAAATAGCACGAGAGGCGTTTCACGCCCCGTGCTGCCACAAGATTCTTGAGGTGTTCAGTGAGCTTGGTGGTGGCCTCATCACGTTCATGCTGAGGCATCACCCGACGGCGGTCACGAATCTCGGCACGCAAAGCCTGCTTTGCAGTGACCAGATCTTCAGACATATCCATATTCTATTCGCCAGTAAAGAAGCCCAATCCTGTGGTTAGGCTTAGAGACATGGCAGCCATCATTCCCACACTGCGTGAAGGCCGTGTGAGTATTCGGGGAATCAAAACCCGTGATGCCAAAAAGCTCGAAGAAGAACTCATGCGCAACCGCGCCTGGTTGCGCCAGTGGGAAGCCACCGTTCCGCAAAGCTTTGTCAGCTTTGACACCAAAGCAGGAATACGCAACCTGCTCGCCCACGCACGCGTGGGGGCAGGTATTCCTTTCGCCATTGAATACGAGGGTGAATTGGTGGGCCAACTCAATGTTTCTGCCATTGCCTACGGGTCACTCTCTTCAGCGCAGCTGGGTTATTGGGTCGCCGAGCGCGTTGCCGGCCAAGGTGTGACCCCCACTGCTGTTGCGCTTGCCACCGACTACTGCCTGCACAACCTCGGACTCCACCGGATGGAAATCTGCATCCGTCCAGAAAACACCGCCTCGCTGCGCATCGTGGAGAAACTGGGCTTCCGCTACGAAGGTCTTCGCCGCCGCTATATACACATCAACGGTGACTGGCGCGACCACTTTGCTTTTGCACTCACCCAGGAAGAAGTCCCGGGTGGAGTGCTTGAGAGATGGAAGAGCGGCAACGTTCCCGAAGGAATCGGCACAGTCCCTGAAGCCGACTTTGATTTGCTGGGCTAAACCTCCTCAGAAACACACCCCGGGCTTACAGTAATCCGGCTCGATTCACTCGTACCTTAGAAGTCATGAGTGGTGATTTTCTTAGCGGAGGGATGGTATTCGTAATCGCAGCCGCCCTGTGGATTATGTATCTCATCCCTACCTACCTCCGTCGCAAGAACTTCGATGCGACCGAACGCAACGCCGTGCGCATGCAACAAACCATCCGCGCCCTGGCAGAAACTGCCGATGTCCCTGAGGAGATTCGCGTGGAAGCTTCCGCTCGCGCCGTGATCGAACAAAAGCGTGTCCTTCGACAAGCCGAAGCAGCCGCCCGCGCAGAAATGCGCCACGCAGCAGCACGGGCTGTGGGCTATGACGAGCAAGCCGTCATTGCCGCTCGCCGCGCTCGCCGCAACCGTTTTGCCAGTGCACTTTTCCTAGCTGCAACAGTGGTCGGCATCATTGCTGGGTCCATCATCTTGGCAACCGGTGGAAGCTGGGAAACACTCGCTATTTCCTGCCTCGCGTTCGCTCTTGCTTTGGTTATCCAAGAAGTTGTTGTTTCTTCCACCACCGCACAGGCAGCACCTGCGGCGTCGAACCGGTACGCCTCCGAATTCTTTGACCAGTCCCACTTCAAACCTGCACAGGTGTCACGAAGCTGGACTCCTACTGCATTGCCTCGTCCGCTGCACCTGTCTGAGGGCACGCTTTCCCAGGCGGTCGTGCAATCACAGATTGCTGCCGAGCGCATGCGCCAGTCTGCACAAGAATCTGCACTGGTTGAGCGCATGAGCATGGATCAGGCTGGACTTGAGCAGCTGCGTCGCACCGCAACCACTCCTCCGGTTCGTACCGAAGCACCTGCACCAGAGGTTGCTTCACGCCTAGCTGGTATGGGTGTGGTGGACTCCACTGCTTCTGCAGAGCTCGATCTGGACGCAGTTCTGCGTCGTCGTCGCGCCGGTTAAGTTAAACCGCTCAAACTTCCGCGGTACATTTGCTCTATGAGCACTCGTCGCGTAGTCATCACTGGAGCTAGTTCAGGTATCGGCCAGGCTAGCGCCCGGCTTTTTGCCCAGCACGGCTGGAATGTGGTGGGTGTTGCCCGCCGTGCAGACCGCCTTGCAGAACTCGAAGCAGATGCTGGCGTCAGCACCTTCGTTGCTGATGTGACCAAGCAAGAGGATGTCGACTCCCTCCGGGATTTCCTTGCGGACTCTGGTCCCGTGCACGCGCTGGTGAACAATGCCGGTGGCGCTTTTGGCGCATCCAGCGTGGAAGAGAGCGATCCTGCCGATTGGCAAAAGATGTTTGATGTGAATGTGTTGGGTGTGCAGCGGGTGACCAGTGCCCTGCTGCCGCTGCTGCGCAAGGCGGCAGCTGGTGGGCACGCCGACATCATGACCGTGACCTCCACAGCAGGTTTTGTTCCCTATGAGGGAGGCGGTGGATATAACGCAGCCAAGTTTGCTGCCCACGCTGTGGTGGGAGTCTTGCGTCTTGAACTTGCCGGTGAACCCATTCGCGTGATGGAGATTGCACCGGGCATGGTCAAGACCGATGAGTTTGCTCTCAACCGTCTCGCAGGTGACACCAGCAAAGTTGATGCGCTCTATGCCGGGGTGGAAGCACCGCTGGTTGCCGAAGATATTGCCGAGGCCATCGTCCACGCACTCGAGCTTCCTGGACACGTGAACTTGGACATGATCACGATTCGCCCCGTCGCTCAAGCAGCACAGCACAAGCTCATTCGTGGCGAACTCAAACCAAAGGCATAAGCATGGAATCGCTTTCGCGTCACACCGACTACGGCAATGTTCCCTTCGATGAGAACATTGCTCTGACAAACCCTCTCGAGCAGTTTGCGCAGTGGCTCACCCAGGCTGAAGCAGAAGACATCTTTGAACCGAACGCGATGGTTGCCAGCACGATTGACCCCGATGGCAACGTGAGCTCGCGCACGGTCTTGCTCAAAGGTTTAGATGAGAGTGGCTTCCAATTTGTCACCAACTACACCTCACGTAAGGGCAAGGCGCTCCTGGCCAACCCCAGTATTTCCCTGCTATTTCCCTGGTATAGCCTCAAGCGCCAAGTGATTGTTTACGGCACCGCCATCAAAGCCAGTGATGCCCTGAGCGATGAAATGTGGAACAGGCGCCCACAGGGCGCCCAGCTTGCCTCCGCAGCGAGTAATCAGTCTGAGCCGATTGCCTCACGCGCAGATCTCGATGCTCAGCTGGCTGAACTGGAGAAGCAGTATCCAGAAGGCACGGCTGTTCCCCGGCCAGAACACTGGGGTGCTTTTCATGTGGAGCCGCATGCCATTGAGTTTTGGCAGGGACGTTCCATGAGATTCCACGATCGTATCCGATACGACCTTGTGGATGGCCTCTGGCAGATAACGCGCCTACAGCCCTAGGCTGAAGGACATGGCAACTCCGTTCACCACGTATTCCCTCGACCAGCTTCGCACCCGCACCAGCGCTAAGTGGAGACAATACGGGCCGGATGTGTTGCCGCTGTGGGTGGCGGAGATGGATAGCACTATTGCTCCCTCTGTTGCCGAGGCAGTCAATGCCGCACTGACCGAAGGCGACACCGGCTATGCCCACGGAGATGCCTATGGTGAAGCTTTCGCGGAGTATTCGAAGCGCCACTGGGACCTCAACGTTGATCCCGCCTACACCCTCCCTGTTATTGATGTCATTCGTGGCTTGACCTCGGTCATTCTGGAACTGACAGAACCGGGGGCGCCGATTGTGTTGACTCCTCCTGTCTATTACCCCTTCGCCATGATTGTCGGCGGTACGGGCAGAACAGTGGTGAATGCTCCATTAACCGCTGAAGGTCGTTTCGATGCAGAAAGCCTAGAGAAGGCATTTACTGAAGCAGCAGCTCTGGGCAAGGGTGGCATGGTGCTGATCAGCAACCCACATAACCCAGGGGGTGCGGTTCATACTCGTGAAGAGCTCACCATGTTGGCAACCTTGGCTGCAAAGTACAGGATTCGTATTCTCTCGGATGAGATTCACGCTCCACTGACGATGCCTGGGTACACCTTTATCTCGATCCTCGATATTCCTGAAGCAGCCGATGCCATTGTGGTGACCAGCGCCTCCAAGTCATATAACCTTGCCGGGCTCAAGGCAGCGCTCATTGTGACCAACCCGGCTTCGTCTGAGTTTGTTCGTTCCATGAAGTCCAAGTATTTGGAAGGCCCCAGCCATCTGGGCACTATTGCTCACGTTGCCGCTTTGAACGGAGGAGACCAGTGGCTGGCCGATGTGAATAAAGACATCGATCGCAACCGCCACCTCGTCACGGAACTGGTGACCACCTTCCTTCCTGGTGCGAAATACACTCCCGTGGAAGCAACCTATTTAGCGTGGGTGGACTGCCGAGACCTCGGCCTGGGTGATGACCCGGGACAGGTGTTTCTAGAAAAGGGCAAGGTTGCCTTTAGTAGTGGGCACGTTTTTGGCCCCGGCGGAGAAGGTCATATCCGCGTCAATATGGGAACCAGTCCCGAGATACTGACCGAAGCATTCCGCAGAGCCTCACTGGCCCTCTAAACCAGTAGCGTTAGCTGATTGTTTCCAGTGGCCCTGTATCGGGCAGTGGCGCTCCGTGCGATCCGCGCAGGTCGGGGCTCCACCTCTTCGTAAAGAAGGCACCAACCGTGGTAATCAGCGCAAAGAGTGCTGCGGCCACAATCGCAGATGGCGCCCCGTAGTGATCTATGCAGAAACCAGCCACAGCAGCGCCTAAACCAGCACCAATGAGCTGGCCACTGCCAATCCAGGCATAGGACTCAGCAGTTTCACTGAATTTCATGGTCGCGCTGACGTTGGCAAAGAGCACGGTCAGTGCTGGGGCAACACCTAATCCAGAGATAAAGAGCATCAAGGCCAACCACCAGAAATCAGTGGACACAATGGCCAGGCTCAAACCGGTGGCCACGACGGCAAGTCTGCGGGTCATTGACCACGGTGCTATCTCGCGGTGACCCCAGCCCAATCCACCAACCAATGAACCTAAGGCATAGATAGCAAGAAGCCAACCGGCTTCTGCACCACCCTTGCCATACAGAGCAATGATTCCTGCTTCCACAGCAGAGAAACACGACACTAGCGTGAGACCTAGGAGGGTGCTGATAATCACGGGTGCTTTGGTGAGAACACCACCCAAACGCCGCTTGCTAGGTGGAATGCGAACCTGACCTACCGAAGGGGCCGTGATAAACCACAGTCCACCACCAGCGAGGAAGGCCATCGCGGTTAGCACAGCCTCCACGCTGCCAACTTGCACCGCCACAAACGTGGTGAGCACGGGGCCAACAATCCAAATGATTTCTTGGGCTGTGGCATCGAGAGAAAACAGGGGAGTGAGCAGTCGGTTAGGAACAAGCTTGGGGTAGATCGTGCGCACAGCAGGCTGAATAGGGGGGAAGGAACATCCGCCAATGAAGCCCAACACAATCAACACAGGAACCGAGAAGGGGAAAATTGCCATCGACGACAGTGTGATTACCGCAACAATCGTCATCACGGTCAAGAGAGGCCTCATGCCCCAGCGAGACATCAAACGTGAGCTAATGGGACCCGCGATGGCTTCACCAACAGCGATAGCTCCCACAACAAGACCGGCAGCGGCATAAGAGTTATGCACGGATTCCACGTGAATCAGGAACGCAATGGCCAGCATGCCATGGGGAAAACGTGCAAGAAGCTGCGACAAAACAACGCGGGTCACCCCGCGTACTTTGAGCAGTTCCGCATATGTTTTCACAGTTTCTCCAGTCTATGGGCCGGGTCATAAGGGTGCGAATGAGCGCAAAATCCTCGCGAGAGTGTCCGTGGGTGGCCAGAAGATGTATTTCACGTAAAAAATGAACGAAAAACGGTGTGAATATGTGCACAAACGAGGAAAAGTTATCCACAACTGGGGATGACACGCCCACAACATGTAGGGGATTCATTTTCGAGCCAACCCCTTATATAGTGGTCAAGCACCTAGAGCAGAAAATTTACGAGGAAGAGACAAAAGACGTGGGAATCACTGTCGTAAAGCGCAATGGACAGCGCGAACAGTATGACGCCAACAAGATCAACATGGCGATTGAAGAGGCAACACATGGCCTCCACGACAACATTGCGTGGGTGACCCAGATTGCCACCGAACTCGAAATCACCCTCTTTGATGGCATCACCACCCAGCAGCTCGACGAAGCAGTCATCCAGGTTGCTCTGCAGAACGTCAAAGATGACCCTGCATTCGACGTTGTTGCTGCCCGTCTGCTGCTCAAGACCATCTACAAGCGTGTACTCGGAGACTTCTCGACCCCCGAACAGCTGAAGAAGCTGCACCGCGACCACTTCGCAGAGAACATGAAGCGCGGCGTCGAGGAAGGTCTGCTCGACCCTCGACTGACCGAACTGTTCGACCTCGAAGCACTCGCAGCTGAGATTGACCCCAGCCACGATGACCTGCTCAAGTACATCGGTGTTGTCACCCTCAACAACCGTTACGCCATTAAGGGTCGTAACGGTGACCCACTTGAGGTTCCTCAGTACTTCTGGATGCGTATCTCCATGGGTCTGTCTCTCAACGAGAAGAACCCCACCGAGCACGCCATCAAGTTCTACAACAAGATGAGCCAGCTTGAGTACCTTGCAGCTGGATCTACTCTGGTCAACGCCGGAACCATCTACCCACAGCTTGCTAACTGCTTCGTTCTCGAAATGCAGGACGACATGGAGCACATTGCGAAGACCACTCGCGACGTGATGTGGCTCACCAAGGGAACCGGTGGAATCGGTCTGTCCGTCACCAAGCTCCGTGCACAGGGTTCACCAATCCGCTCGAACAACACCACCTCGACCGGTCCTATCCCCTTCATGCACACCATTGACTCCATCCTGCGCGCTGTGAGCCGCGGTGGTAAGAAGTTCGGTGCTCTGTGCTTCTACATGGAGAACTGGCACATGGACTTCCCCGAGTTCCTTGACCTGCGTCAGAACTCCGGTGACCCCTACCGTCGTACCCGTACCGCGAACACTGCTGTATGGATCTCTGACGAGTTCATGAAGCGCGTCCAGAACGATGACGACTGGTACCTCTTCGACCCACTCGAGGTTACCGACCTCAACGAGCTTTACGGCAAGGCATTCTCCGAGCGCTACAACTTCTACGTAGCAGAGGCAGAAGCAGGACGTATGCACCTTTACAAGAAGATTGGTGCACGCGAGCAGTTCAAGCAGATCCTGATCTCCCTCCAGTCCACCAGCCACCCCTGGCTGACCTGGAAGGACACCATCAACCTGCGTGCCCTCAACAACAACACTGGAACCATCCACTCCTCCAACCTGTGCACCGAAATTACGCTGCCTCAGGACGAGGACAACGTCTCGGTATGTAACCTCGCATCAATTAACCTGTCTCGTCATCTCACCGACGAGAACACCGTTGACTTCGCCAAGCTTGCCGAAAGCGCCAAGCTTGCTGTTCGTCAGCTCGACAACCTGATCGACATCACACGTTCTTCTGTGGATGAAGCAGACTTCTCCAACAAGGAAAACCGTGCAATCGGTCTGGGTCTCATGGGCTTCACCGACATCGTGGAGCGTATGGGTTACTCCTACGAGTCTGAAGAGGCCTACGATCTCATCGACGTCATTACCGAGCACATCTCTTATGCAGCAATCGAAGCATCGGTTGAGCTTGCACAGGAGCGTGGCGCCTACAAGAACTTCGAAGGAAGCCGCTGGTCACAGGGTCTCGTACCTTTCGACAGCATTGACCTCACCGAAGCAGACCGTGGTGTTCCCATCACCGTCAACCGCAACACCACCCTGGACTGGGATGCGCTGCGCAAGAAGGTCAAGGGCGGCGTTCGCAACGCAACTCTGATGGCTATTGCTCCCACCGCATCCATCGGTCTTGTTGCTGGAACCACACCAGGTCTGGACCCCCAGTTCTCACAGATCTTCAGCCGTGCAACCAGCTCCGGTAAGTTCCTTGAGGTCAACCGCAACCTTGTTGCTGACCTCCAGAAGCTCGGAATCTGGGAGACGGTTCGTGAAGACCTGCTGCGTAACCAGGGTGACGTACAGAACCTCCCACAGATTCCAGACCACATCAAGGCTGTCTACAAGACCAGCTTCCAGCTCTCGCCCTTCTCCTTCCTCGAGGTTGCGGCACGTGCACAGAAGTGGATCGACCAGGCCATCAGCCGCAACATGTACCTGGAAACTCGTGACCTCGGCGACATGATGGAGATCTACTCCGAAGCATGGAACCGTGGCGTGAAGACCACCTACTACCTCCACATGAAGCCACGTCACACTGCTGAGCAGTCCACCGTCAAGGTGAACAAGGCAGAAGACATCAACGCCAGTGGCGGACCCAAGAAGGGCTTCGGCTTCGGTAGCGGTTCCGGTGCAAACCCAGAACCACACGCAGTCTCAGCTGTTGCAGAAGCAGAACCTGCTGTTGCTGCACCAGCACGCAAAGGCTTCGGATTCGGCGCAGCGGGAGGTGGAAACTAATGAACTACACAACCCCCGTAGACGAGTACTTCGTTCCCGTCGACCCGATGGACGAACTTCAGTGCGAGTCCTGCCAGTAGGCAATTCGCTCTGATCTCCAGACACCCCTGCAACACCAGCACCATCTGTAACAACCCCGCCGCACCCCACTAGAGCACCCGCTCTAGAAAAACGGGACACTACAGAAACACCACACTTTAACGACGAACTAAGGAGAAACACCATGGGTATTCTCGGTACCGGAGTCCAGGATGGACTCATGCTTAAGCCCGTCACCTACAAGTGGGCGATGGACCTATACGACCAGGCAGTAGCAAACACCTGGTTCCCCAACGAAATTCAGCTCGGTGAAGACATCGCTGACTTCAAGAAGATGACGGATGAAGAACGTCACGCCATCACCTTCTTGATGAGCTACTTCAACCCCAACGAGCTGCTCGTAAACAAGGCACTCGCCTTCGGCGTGTACCCCTATGTCAAGGCTCCAGAGGCTCACCTCTACCTCGCCAAGCAGATGTGGGAAGAAGCAAACCACTGCATGAGCTTCGAGTATGTTCTCGAAACCTTCCCCATTGACCGTGAGATTGCCTACAGCTCACACGTCAAGGTTCCTTCCATGGCACGCAAGGAAGAGTTCGAGGTCAAGTTCATCAAGCGCATGACCGAGCAGACTCTCGACATCACCACCACCGAGGGTAAGAAAGACTTCGTTCGCAACCTCGTTGCGTACAACGTCATCCTCGAGGGAATCTGGTTCTACTCCGGCTTCATGGTTGCTCTGAGCTTCCGCCAGCGCAACCTGCTGCGTAACTTCGGATCTCTCATGGACTGGGTCGTTCGCGACGAGTCTCTTCACCTCAAGTTCGGAATCAACCTGATTCTGACCGTTCTTGAAGAGAACCCAGACCTGCAGACCCCTGAGTTCGCAGAAGAAATCCGTGACATGATCCTCAACGCTGTTGAGATGGAAGAGGAATACAACCGTGACCTCCTCCCCAACGGCATCTTGGGTCTGAACTCCAACTACATCAACCAGTACGTGAAGTACCTGGCTGACCGTCGTCTCGAGGAGCTCGGTTTCGAGGCCCACTACAAGGTCTCTAACCCTGCAAAGTGGATGGCAACCGCCAACGACACCCTGCAGCTGGTCAACTTTTTCGAGTCGACCAACACCAGCTACGAGTCCAACGGCGCAACCGCCTAAATACTCGAACAGAGTTAAGGGCCTTCCTGATTACAGGAGGGCCCTTTTCTGTACCCCGAATGGTGACAAAACTCTAAAACTTTTGTCTAAACTAAACCTATGAAAAAGTTTTCTCTCAAAGCGCTCGGCGCTGGAATTTTGACCCTGGGTCTCGTCGTTGCTGGGGCTGCGTTGCCTGCAAATGCAGGAACACTTACCTCGGCCTCAGTAACTGCCACAGGAACAATTGGAACTTCTGGAACCAACGCATATCCAATTACTCTTGCGGCAACTACAATTACCTCGACTGGCCAGTTCGTGATTACTTTGCCAACTGGTTGGACACCCACTTTTTTCGGTGGGCCAACTTGTGGAGGAATCACACTCACTGGCATCAATATCACTAACACTGGATGTAACGTATCTGGAAATGTAATTACCCTGTACGGATCTGATGGAAATACTTCGGCCCCTATTCCTACGGGTGCGAAAACTGTAACTTTCGCCGCTGGTAAACTGAACACGGCTGCAGCACGTGATTTCGTCCTAGCCTCAAGTAACAGCGGAACAGCCGTGGACAGTGTTACAGTCACCCTTGCGTCAGCATCATCCAGCTACACTGTCACCTTCAATTCAAACGGTGGTTCTGGTGCGATGGCTGATCAGTCGGCAAGCACAGCTACTGCTCTGAGTGCGAATGCATTTACTCGCAGTGGCTACACATTCGCCGGTTGGAACACTGTGGCTGATGGTTCTGGTACCGCATACGCTGATGGTGCCAGCTATGCCTTCACTGCTAACACAACTCTTTACGCGCAGTGGACAACAACTCTAGCCACAACCGGCTTTGACGCCGCGCCTTACCTCTTCGGTGGTCTGGCTCTTGCCCTAACTGGTGGAGCACTCATGCTGATTGCTCGACGCAAGCAGAGCAACTAGTAGTTATCCCAACAGAACACCCCGCTCCTTGGAGTGGGGTGTTCTGGTTTTCTGCCCAACAGATAATAAAACTTTTGTCTAGGATGGAGCTATGCAGAAGTTATCGCTCAAGGCTCTTGCCGCATCAATTTTGTCTTTATTCCTTATTGCCTTTGGCGCCGCGATTCCGGCAAATGCAGCCACGAACGTCACGCCATCGGATGTCGTTGTTGCGGGTGGCAACAACACCAGCAGCTTCACGGTTAATTTAGATTCGCTTCCGAACAGTGTCTATTCCTTTGGAATTCGGATTTACGGTGGATCCTTTGTCACACAAGTTGGTGCACCTGGTTCTGCAATTACTGTTTCCGCTTCAAGCCCCACTCAATGCTCTTCTTCTGGGATTTCTTTTCAAGCAGGAGCTTCGGTTTCCGGGTTTTGCGTCGCATTGAACTCGACAGTTAACCGCGCATTTTTTTATGCTACTCCGAACAACGTAAATCCAGCCGGTACAGCAAGTCTCTCCTTTGCCACTGGATCAATCCTCTTTGATGCAAGCGCACCAGCAGGTGGCTACAGAATTGAGGCGTACTACCAAACTTCCAGTGGTGGAGGGTCCACAACCCTTGCAACTATTGCACTAACTACAGCTTCAGCTTCAAAAACTGTCACCTTCAACTCAAATGGTGGTTCGGGTGCGATGGCTGATCAGTCGGCAAGTACTGCTACTGCTCTGAGTGCGAATGCGTTTACTCGTTCTGGCTACACATTCGCCGGTTGGAACACTGCTGCTGATGGCTCTGGTACTGCATACGCAGATGGCGCTAGTTTCCCTTTCTCTGCCAACACAACGTTGTACGCGCAGTGGACAGCAACTCTTGCTACAACCGGTTTTGATGCAGCGCCGTACCTCTTTGGTGGTCTGGCTCTTGCTCTCACCGGTGGTGCACTGATGCTGATTGCTCGACGCAAGCAGAGCAACTAGTTGTTATCCCAACAGAACACCCCGCTCATTGGAGCGGGGTGTTCTTGTTTATCCCAAGACTTTCTTGATGCGCTGGAGTGAGATGGGTTCTGCCGTGCCCAGGGATTGGGCAAACAGGCTAACCCTGAATTCTTCAATCATCCACCGTGCTCTGACGATGTGTGCAGGGGAGTTGGGGGCCAGAGGAATCTTGCCTCCCGCTGCTTCATAAAGTGAGAGTGCCTGGGTGAGCTCAACAGATGCCGTTCTGTCTCGACCTGAGTCTTCGAGCATGCGCTGAATGCGCATGGTGATGGCGCGGACATAAATCAAGATGCGAGGTAGTCGTGCGAGACCGGCGTCGCTGATGAAGCCTGGTTGGAGAAGGTTTTCCAAATGAGCCTTTTCTTCGGTGAGTTGGGCAAGGAACGTCATCGGGTTTGCTTGAGACATAGCTTTCTGGGCATCTTTGGCCGCGGAAAGAATTCGAGCTGTTTGGGAAACTGCATCAAAAATGTTGTCCATGATGGCGCCCTGGACGCGGTCCCTCAGGGTTTCAAACTCTGGCTTTTGGAAGATCATGCCGTCTTCACGCATGGAGTAGAGAACGCTATCAACACTGGCTGCAATGGCGTCAGCTATGAGTGCATTAAGGCTGGGATAGGGGCTCTGGGTGAGGATGAGTTTCTCAGCTGCAGTGAGATGTTCTTGAACATACTTTGCTGGTGAAGGTACAGCCGCGATTGCGAGTGCTCTCGTGCCCAGAGGGTGTTCTCTGCGCTGGTTAGCTTCGGTGGCCATGAGTCTGATGTTGACCTCTTGGCGTGCTGTTCCGGGGTTGGTGACAACAAGTGCGGGGTATGCGCGCACTGTGTTGCCACCGTGCTGTGCATCCACGGTGCGGGGCAGCTCATCAAAGTCCCAGCTAGTTAGACCATCACGTTCGAGTGGCGATGTCACCCGCTCTGCTACTTCAGCAACCGCATCCCTAGTTTTCTCTGCCAAACCTCGCTGGAGTTTCTCTAGGTTCTTGTCCGTGCCCATGTTCTTGCCAGTGCTGCCAATCACTCTGTAGGTCATGCGCAAGTGATCTGGAAGTCTCAGCGGATCAAAGTCAGCTGCGCTGACGAGTGCTCCGCTGAGACTTTGCAGTGCTTTGGCCACGGAGGTGAGGAGGTTGCCCTGCGGTGTCTCAGGCAGCGTGGCAGCAGCCTTGGCTGCCCAGTCCGCTGCCGGGACGACCTGGCGGCGAATGTTCTTCGGCAGCGTCTTGATCAGTCCTGTAATGAGCTCAAGACGAAGTCCTGGAACCAGCCAGTCAAACGGTTCTGGATCAAGACGAGCCAAGAGAGGCAGCGGAACTTCAACGGTGACGCCGTCATCTTCTCGACCCGGTTCGAAGCGATATTTCAGCTTGAGCCGCTGGTCGCCATAGACCCACTCAGAGGGGAATTCGATCTCGTCATGCTCCGCTTCTGTTTCTTCCAGAAGGTCAGACCGTTGCATGGTGAGCAGGTCGGGGTTGGTGTTCTTTTCTTTTTTCCACCAGCCTTCAAAGGTTCGGGTGGAGAAGACATCTGCAGGGATGCGTTGGTCATAGAACGCGAAGACGACTTCGTCGTCTGCCAATATGTCTCTTCTTCGTGAACGTTCTTCGAGTTCTTCTAGTTGCCTGCGGAGCGCACGGTTGCTTCTGTCGAAAGCTTGTTTGGAATCCCATTCGCCATCGACGAGTGCATGGCGGATGAACAGTTCACGGCACAGCTCAGGGTCGATCCGTGAATATTGCATTCTGCGGTGGGCAACGAGCGTGACACCAAAGAGCGTTACACGCTCATAGGCAACAACGGCTCCTTGGTTTTTCTCCCAGTGCGGTTCGCTATAGCTTCGCTTACACAGGTCTCCGGCAATCTTTTCTGCCCAGCTGGGATCTATTGCTGCGTTGGTTCTGGCAAAGAGTCTGCTGGTTTCTACCAACTCTGCACTCATCACGGCTGCAGGGGGTTTCTTGGCTAGGGCAGAGCCAGGGAAGATGACGAATTTCTGGTTTCGTGATCCCAGGTATTCGTGCTGCTGCTTGCGTGGGTTTGAGTGAGGGCCACGCTTGTCTGCGAGCTTGTTGTCACTGACTTGCTTGAGACCAATATGGGAGAGCAATCCTGCCAGCAGAGACTTGTGAATGCCGTCTGGATCAATCTTGGGTTCACCCAAGGTGAGGCCTAGGGGTTTGGTAAGTGTTCTGAGTTGCCGATAGACGTCATTCCATTCACGCACGCGCAGGTAGTTGAGGAATTCTGCTTTACACATCCTGCGGAAAGCACTCGAGGACAGTTCCTTTTGCTTCTCTTCCAGATAGTTCCATAGGTTCAACAATGTGAGGAAGTCACTGGTGGGGTCTGTGAAGCGGGCATGGGAAAGGTCTGCTTGTGGTCGCTTTTCTAGCGGGCGCTCTCTTGGATCTTGAATAGTGAGCCCTGCCACAACCGCCATGACTTCTCTGGTGACACCGTGGTGGCGTGACTCAAGTACCATGCGCGCAAAGCGAGGCTCTATGGGCAAGCGAGCTAAATCGTGACCAATCTTGGTGAGCGTGGTTGCCCCGGAGGTGTTCTGGATGGCCCCGAGTTCTTTGAGCAGATCAAGACCGTCTTTCACACCACGAGAATCGGGTGTTTGCAGGAAGGGGAATTGGGAGATGTCTCCCAAACCTAGTGAGGCCGCTTGCAGAATCACCGAGGCGAGATTGGTGCGCAAGATTTCGGGGTCGGTGAATTCTGGGCGGCGCTCGAAGTCCTCTTCGGAGTAGAGGCGTATTGCTATACCGTCGCTGGTTCGACCACAACGGCCAGAGCGCTGGTTCGCACTAGCTTGCGAGATGGCCTCAATGGGAAGTCGCTGCACCTTGGCTCTCGGCGAATACCTGGAGATGCGTGCTGTTCCGGCATCGATGACGTATTTGATGCCAGGAACTGTGAGGCTGGTCTCGGCCACGTTCGTGGCCAGAATGATGCGTTTTCTTAATCCCGGAACTTTGCTTGGTTCGAAGACTTTGTGTTGATCTGCTGCAGAAAGGCGGCCATACAGTGGCAGCACTTCGGTGCCGGCCTTCATCCGGCCGGCAGTGATGTGGCCTTCTATGGCTTCTTGAACATCGCGAATCTCTGTCTCACCCGAGAGGAACACCAAGACATCTCCAGGTGCTTCTTTATCGAGCTCGTTGAGTGCAGCAATGATGCCGTCGAGGTAATCACGTACTGAATGTTCCGGGATGGCCGTTGCTGTGTTCTTGTCGTCAGCGAGTTCGTCATCGTCGACGTCATCACTATTGACCTTGTCTTGGACGAGTGGGCGGTAACGAATTTCGATGGGGTAGGTGCGGCCTGAGACTTCAATAACCGGAGCATTACCGAAATGAGTGGCAAAGCTTTCCGGGGCAATGGTGGCTGAAGTAATGATGACTTTGAGGTCAGGTCGCTGAGGAAGTATCTGCTTGAGATAGCCCAGAAGGAAGTCAACGTTGAGGCTGCGCTCATGGGCTTCATCGATGATGATGGTGTCGTAGTTTTTGAGAAGTCGATCGCGTTGTAGGGCATTGAGCAAAATGCCGTCGGTCATGACTTTAACTTCGGTCTCAGCACTGGCTTGATCTGTAAAGCGCACTTGGTAGCCAACGAGACCACCGAGTTCCACCTTGAGTTCTTCTGCAATGCGCTCTGCTACAGCGCGGGCGGCAATACGTCTGGGTTGTGTGTGGGCAATGCTCGTGCGGCCAAGTTCCAGGCACATCTTCGGTATTTGGGTAGTTTTTCCCGAGCCGGTGGCCCCGGCAATAATGACCACTTGGTTCTCTCGGATGGCTGCCAGTATCTCCTCGCGCCGCTCACTGACGGGTAAGTCAGGGGGGTAAGTGATGAGTGCGGCGTCCATGGTCTTTATCCAGCCTACGCGAGGGGTGTTTATACCTGGCGTCTAATGTGACACACTTACACAGGTCCACTTTCTAGGAGGAAATGTGTCTTCAACCGCTGCGTCGTCTACTGCGCCCGAGCAAGGCTTCCGCCGCTATGCAGTTATTCTGCTTGGAATGCTCGGAGCAATCCAGGTAGCAGACCCCATTCTTTCTTCGTTGGCACTCGTTAAGGCCTCCGATGAACTCAACTTCTCTGCATCTACACAGTCGCTTGCTGCAGGTATTTCAACCCTGGCACTAGCAGCCACTGCTATCCCCGGCGGTATGCTCGCAGACCGCTACGGCCGCCGCTTGCTGCTTGCTCTCTCGGTACTGGTAGCTGCTGCGGGTCAGCTCATGACCGCAAGCGCGGGTCTGATTGACCCCAAGGCAGACACTGCGGTGCTGTTCTATCTTCTGGGCCGCGTCATCACCGGTGTTGCACTGGGTGTGACCTTCGGTGCTTCCTACGGCATGCTGCGCAACGTTTCCAGCGCCAAGTCGCTGGGTCCCGCTATGGCGACCTTCAACATCGTCAACGGAATTATTCCAGTTATCGCCATGGTCCTCGCCGGTGTGCTTATTGCAACCAGCTGGCGTTTGGCTTACTTGATTCTTCCTGTGGTGGCTGTGATCGGGTTCTTCCTGGTCAAGCCCATCTTGCCCAAGATTGACAAGCTCCCACCGTCAAAGGTGGATTACCTCGGCATGCTGTTTGTTGCCATTGGTATCGCTGGATTGCTCTACGGCATCAGCTCAGCAACCAACGGTTTTGACCACCCTGCCTTCTACGTCCCCATCATCGTTGCGCTGATTTCCCTCGCAGCGTTTGGTATTCGTGAGAACCGCACCAAGTCTCCCGTCTTCCCCATTAAGCTGCTGAGCCACCCCGCATTCTTGGGTGCTGTGGTCATGGGTATTTTCTGGAACATGGCTTCTGCGTCGATGAGCCAGATGCTTCCTAACATGTGGCAGTACGTCACCCACATTCCTGAAGCACTCCTGGGTGCTGCAAGCTTGCCCATGTCCGCAGCTGGAATCATAGGTTCGGTTATTGCCGGTGCTCTGCTCGGTAAGGGTTCGGTGCCTCGCACCACCGCTTTTGCCGGCTACATTCTCATGGTTGTAGGTTTTGCTAGCTACCTCATCATTGGCCCCACCTCGAGCTACCAGATGTTCCTTCCCGGAATGATCATTGCTGCTGTGGGTTGGATGATGAACGCCACCAGCCAAGGCAACCTGTTCATTACCTTGGCTCCTGCCAAGTTCTATGGCCCCGTAACCTCCAGCAAGCTTGCTGTGGGACAGTTCGGTTACGCACTGGGACTTACCGGTAGCACCGTGATGGTCTCCTTGTTTACTCTCGCTGGTGTGAGCTCGGCAACCAAGGGTGCTGTTGCTGGTGACTCCAACTGGGATGCCATCACGTCCTACATGTCAACAGGTCAGACAACCAACTCTGATCTTGCTGCTGTAAGTACCTCTGATCTGGCCGGTATTTACACCACGGCATTCGTCTCCACGATTTCCATCATCGCGGTGGTTGTGGCTGTTGCTGGTATCACGATGTATCTCCTCCTCAAGAACAAGAAGGCTTCTGTTCCTGTCGAGGAATACCTCGGTTTGACCAACTAAGTAATATCAACAGCGTTCAGTTACAAATCTGTCTAGGCTCGGCTCATGCTGTCACACGATGAGTTTGTGAACTTTGTCTCTTCCCCCGTCGTTATCGACGGGGGAATGAGCACAGAGCTCGAGCACCAAGGCTGGAAGCTTCAAGGTTCACTCTGGACAGCACAAGCACTGTTAGATAACCCAGAGGTCATCCAGGCAGCTCACCGCGCCTATGTGGATGCCGGGGCGCAGGTAGTGATTACCTCCAGCTACCAAATCTCGCGCGCGGGATTTGAAGAAGTTGGTTTGAGCGCAGCAGATGCAGACCGTGCTTTGCGCGCCAGTGTCGAAGTGGCCAGTGCCGCAGTTGCCGGAAGCACTGCGCTCGTTGCAGCATCGGTGGGGCCCTATGGTGCCATCTTGCACGACGGCAGCGAATATCGAGGCAACTATGGTCTGAGCCGTGAGGTGCTTCGAGCTTTCCATGCAGAACGCTTAGCGGTCTTGCTGGAGGCAGAACCAGACTTGCTTGCCATTGAAACCATTCCTGATGCCCTCGAAGCACAGGCACTCGTGGATGCGCTTGAAGAGTTCCCTGGCGCTCTGGGCTGGATGAGTTTCACCATCGGACCTGATGGAAAGTTATGGGCAGGTCAAAGCCTGTCGGAGGCAGCGCAGATAGCTTCGTCATCTCCGGCCATTGCGGCCATTGGCGTCAACTGCGTTGACCCTGCTTTGGTTTCTGCAGCCATTGCCGAGATTCGCACGGTAACTGATCTGCCTGTGGTGATTTATGCCAACGGAGGCGGCACCTGGAATTCAGAGAGCGGTGTGTGGGAGAACGCTGATGCTGATGCTCTTGTTGCCTATGCTTCGACCTGGATCAGCCAGGGAGCACGCCTGATTGGTGGGTGCTGTGGCACACATGCTGGCGATATTCGCCAGCTTGCTGCAGCGCTCTAGCTAGCACTCAATCACGTTGACGGCGAGGCCGCCTTCGCTGGTTTCTTTGTACTTTGTCGACATGTCGAGACCTGTCTGACGCATGGTCTCAATCACGGTGTCGAGCGAGACGAGGTGGTTGCCATCCCCGTGGAGCGCCAGACGAGCTGCACTGACCGCGGTTGAGCTAGCAATGGCGTTGCGCTCAATACACGGAATCTGAACAAGACCACCCACAGGGTCACAGGTCAGCCCGAGGTGGTGTTCCATGGCGATTTCTGCAGCGTTTTCAACCTGGCGTGGTGTTCCACCCAGGACGGCGCAGAGGCCACCTGCGGCCATGGCGCAGGCGGGGCCTACTTCGCCTTGGCAGCCAGCTTCAGCGCCTGAGATAGAAGCGTTGGATTTGAAAAGGGATCCAATAGCAGTCGCGGTGAGAAGATAGCGCCGGATTCCTTCCTGGTTCGCACCTGGAACAAAACGGAGGTAGTAGCTGGCAACAGCAGGAACAATTCCAGCAGCACCATTAGTGGGAGCAGTGACCACGCGGCCTCCGGCTGCGTTTTCTTCGTTGACGGCCAGAGCAAAAGCATGAAGCCACTCAATGGTGGTGTCACGGCTATTGGCAGCATCAGCAGTGACAAGGTGTTCGCGCAGTTCAGCTGCGCGACGCTTCACGCTCAACCCACCGGGCAAAGTTCCAGCTGAGGTGAGTCCAGACTGCACGCAGGAATGCATGGTGTCCCAGATGGCATCCAGGCGCGCGTTGACTTCCTCCTCAGTGTGTTGAGAAAGCTCGTTCTGCATGGCGACCTGGTCAATGGTCATGTTCTGCACATCACACAGAGCCAATAAAGCTGCGGAGGTTCCATAGGGCAGAGGCCACTGCGTGGTGATGGTGCTGGTTTCTTCGCCGTCTCGGCGAATGAATCCGCCCCCAACGGAGTAGTAGGTCTGTTCGTGAAGCGGGGCGCCATCTGCGCCGAAGGCGCGGATGGTCATCGCGTTGGGGTGGCCTGGAAGGCGCGTGCGGGGCTCAAAGCTGATGTCACCTGGGGTGAAAGCAATGGTGTGGCTTCCGCCCAGATCGAGTGTGGGGTCATTCTCAAGGTTGCTCCAGGCATTGCGAACCTCATCGGGCATGCAGGTTTCTGGGGCCAGGCCGGTCAAGCCGGCAATGACTGCTCCGGGGGTGCCGTGACCTATCCCGGTGGAACCGAGTGAGCCATACAGGCTGCAGTTGACGGAGACTACCTTCTCAATGAGGCCCTGTGATCTGAGCTGTGTAACGAAGTCCAGGGCAGCACGCATGGGGCCCACAGTGTGAGAACTGGAGGGACCGATACCTATCGAGAACAGGTCAAAGGCTGAGACGTACGCTGTCACAAGTTTGAGCCTAGAGTGCTTGGGCAGGTGAGTGCCATATTTACTGAAGCATCATGTCCGGTAGGTGGGACAACCTAAATCCAGCTAGGAAGCCACATGTGGATCTGCCAATACCAATAAGGAATCTGCATACCCGTCCACAGCGGATAGAAGAAGATACTCAGCAGGACGGCCACGATGCCCAGCACCGTCAAGATGGCTATTCCAGTTGAACGTTTGTAGTCATCTTTTATGCGCAGAATCAGCCCTACCACAAAGGTGATAGCCAAGATCATGTAGGGCTCAAAGATGATGCCGTAGAACTGGAAAACGGTGCGGTTGAGGTACATCAACCAAGGCACATATCCGGCAACCATTCCCATCAGGATGATGCCAACCTTCCATTCGCGGTAGCGAACGAAACGGTAAACCAGGTAGCCCACCGCAACTGCACCACCCCACCAAATCAGCGGGTTTGCAATAGCGGTAATCACTGACGAGCAGGAGTCAAAGTCACACCCGTTCTCGCCCAAGCTCGCACCCTGGTAGTACATGCTGGTGGGGCGAATCATCAATAGCCAGGTCAACGGGTTGGCTTGGTAGGAGTGTGGGGTGACCAGGCCTACATGGAATTGGTAGGCGGAGACGTGATACGCCCACAAACTTTGGAACCAATCTGGTGCCCACGCCAAGGGGCCACTCCAGCGCAGACCGGGATTGGTGGTGACGAGGTCGCGGTAATACCCGCCGGAGGTAACAATCCAACCTGTCCACGTTGCAAGATAGGTCACTGCAGCGATGGGGACCATGAGGACAAAGGTGGCAGGCGCTTGTTTGAGGGCGGCAGCAGAGAGCCAAAAGTGCAAACCAGCCCGACGCCGATCCAGCGCATCCATGACAACGACATATACGGCAAAGGCGGCCAAGAAGTAGAGACCTGACCACTTCACGCCACAGGCCAAACCAAAAGCTAGTCCAGCAAGGATCAGGTAGGGCCGATTCCACAGCGTTGGCCCCCACGTCGGACCTTCACTGTTTTCTGCTTGAGCTTTTCGTCGGGAAATCCATGCCATCAGGCTTGGAAGATTCTGCCGTCGATCGAGCAGCACAAAGAAAAATCCCGTCAAGGTGAATAACGCTGCAAAGTTATCCAACAGGCTTACTCGAGATAACACGATGGCGTGGCCATCGATGGCCATGAGGCCACCGGCAATCATGGTCAGCACAGTTGAGTGGAAAAGCTTCTGTGCAATCAGCATCACAAGAAGAACAATGAGAATGCCGGCAACCGCCACACCTACACGCCAGCCGAAAGCGTTCGCAGGCCCAAATGCGGCCATTCCCAGGGCAATCAGCCATTTACCTAAAGGTGGGTGGACCACATAGGAGGGGTCATCGGTAAACCCATCCGTAACTCCCGCATTGAACTGGGGGTCAGGGTTCTCTCCCCACGTGGATTCGTAACCGTTATTCCACAGCGTCCACGCATCCTTCACATAGAAGGTTTCATCAAAAACAAGAGAGTGAGGATTGCCCAGATTCCACAAGCGCAGCCCGGCAGCCACCAACAGAACTACTAAAGGTCCCGCCCAGTGGCCGATAGATGCCCACACCCTTTTCACCCGTTTAGCCTACCGACAACGAACCCTGCCAGACTGGGACTGTGATCATTCTGGCGGCAACCCCTATTGGCAACCTCGGTGATGCCTCGAGCAGACTCATTGAGGCGCTCAGTGAGGCAACCGTCATTGCCAGTGAAGATACCCGCACCACGTCCAAGCTCTTGAGTGCATTAGGAATTGAGAACCGCCCCAAACTCATTGCTCTTCATGACCACAACGAAACCTCCAAGAGCCCAGAGATTATTGAGCTTGCCCGTGAAAACGATGTCCTCGTGCTTTCTGATGCGGGAATGCCCACCGTCAGTGATCCTGGCTTTCACCTTGTTGAAGCAGCGGCGGCAGCAGGGATTCACATCACTGTTATTCCCGGGCCCAGCGCGGTGATTACCGCGCTCGCTGTGGCGGGGCTTCCCACAGACCGTTTCACCTTTGAAGGTTTTCTTCCACGGAAGCAGGGTGAGCGAAAGTCGGCCTTTCGGGAACTTGCTCGCGAATCTCGCACGATGGTTTTCTTTGAATCTCCCAACCGAATTGCTGAATCACTTGCGGACGCCCGTGATGAGTTAGGTGCTGACCGGCCAGCGGTTGTCTGTCGTGAACTCACCAAAATGTATGAAGAGGTCAAGCGGGGGACTCTGGCCGAACTCGCCGACTGGGCTGCCGCAGGCGTCCGCGGCGAGATTGTTCTCGTAGTTGGCGGCGCAACTGCGGCGACTCTCACGTTGGAGGATGGTCTTGCGCAAGTTCAAGTTCTTGTCGCTGACGGAATGCGCTTGAAAGAGGCCACTACGCAGGTTGCGGAAGAAACGGGCTTGTCCAAGCGAGAGCTGTATCAAGCCGCACTTTCTACTAGGTGAAAGAAATCACTTGCTGATGAGGTTAGGCTACCCTAACCTAGAATTAGTTAGGTAAGCCTTACCTAATACCATCCGCAAACATCATGCGTTTTTAGCTCTGAAAGACCTCATGAACATCTCCTCCCTGAAATCCTCACTTCTTGCTGCCGGCACGGCACTCGCCCTGGTAGTTGGCTTATCCGCCTGCACTACAGAACCTGCGGCAAATGCGGATGGAACCGTCGTTGTCTATGCCGGACGAGATGAAGCACTGATTGCTCCGCTGATTGAGCAATTCACCGAGGAAACCGGAATTGATGTTGACGTTCGCTTTGGATCCACTCCCGAACTCTCTGCATTGCTCTTAGAGGAAGGGGAGAGAACTCCCGCGAACGTATTCCTTTCTCAAGACGCAGGCGCATTAGGTGCGCTTTCTGATGCAGGACTGCTCGCCACCCTCCCTGCGGACATCACCGATGCAGTTCCTGCCGAATTCACCTCCACAGATGACACCTGGGTTGGAGTGACCGGGCGTGCCCGTGTCATTGCCTATGACAGTGAAAAATACACAGAATCTGAGATCCCCGATTCTGTCCTGGAACTCACTGACCCCAGATGGTCTGGTTTGGTTGGTTTCCCACCGGGGAACGCGAGCTTCCAATCTTTTGTGACCGCGCTTCGTGTTCTTGAAGGTGAAAAAGTTGCAGAGCAGTGGGTTGCCGATATGGCTAAGAACTCACCTGTTCTGACCGAGAAAAACGGAGCAACCCTGGATCTGGTTAACGCCGGCCAGCTCGATCTCGCCCTCATCAATCACTACTACTGGTTCGAGCGTGCTGCTGAGCTGGGCCAGGACAATATGAGAGTTCAGATTAAGTTCCTTCCCGGCGACCCTGGTGGAATTGTGAACGTCACCGGTGCAGGAATTCTTAAGAATTCTGCAACGGATGCCGACGCTCTTGCGTTTGTGAAGTATCTGGTCAGTGAATCAGCACAGAAGTATTTCGCCACAACAACATTTGAATATCCGCTGGTGCCGGGGGTTGCTTCCCCAGAAGGCCTGCCTGCTCTCGAGGAGCTAGTTAACACCCAACTTGATTTGGCAGACCTTGCTTCATTAGCTGAAACCCAAGCGCTATTGGCCAAGTACGGGCTGTTATAGGTGAGCACGCTCGTTAACGTCGTCCGCCCGCCACTGTGGTTAACAGTGGCTGGCTCACTCGCGTCGTTAACGACACTGATTCCCTTGATCTATCTTTCGCAACGTGCGTTTGGCGGCGGCTGGGAAAGTGTTGTTGAACTGCTCAACAGGCCACGCATGGCTTTATTGCTGTGGAACACCCTGTTACTTGGTGTTGCCGTTACTGCTACAGCGATTGTTCTGGGGTTGGTCAGCGCGTACTTCCTAGCCCGCGTTTACCTTCCTGCGCGCAGATGGTGGCTGGTGATGGCCACCATCCCGCTGGCGGTGCCAAGCTATCTGGCCGCCTACGGTTTGCTGGCTGCGTTTCCCACCACGCAGGGTTTTTGGGGTTCGTGGCTCGTGCTCGTAGCGGTGACAACTCCCTATGTCACCCTCCCAGTTACAGCAGCACTGCGCGCTGGGACCACAGATTTTGATGACCTTTCCAGGACCTTGGGAGCACCTGGGTGGAAAGCGCTTCTGCCCGGAACCTGGCATCAAATTCGCGGAGCAACGTTGGCCGGTGGATTGCTGGTCTTTCTCTACACAATCGCTGATTTTGGTGGCGTGGCCCTGTTCCGTTTTCCCGTCCTCACCACAGCAATCCAGCAAGCGTATGGCGCCAGCTATGACCGTAACCTGGCTGCACTCCTGAGCATGATTCTGGTTGCGCTGGCACTTGTCACAGTGTTTTTTGAACGCCGTGCTCGAGGAAGACTCTTTACTTCGAAGACCTCTACCCGAGGCCGTTCACGCCTGAACCCATTGACGGGCAAAAACATCTGGCTTGGGATTGTTTTGTTGATTGCTCCCGTGGTTGGAGCTGTCATTCCCGTTGGCGTGATGCTGGTGCGCATGTTTGATGTCAACGCCCTGCAGGAAGTCCGCTGGGAAAACCTCGCCTCAGCCACCGTCAACACGGTTGTCTTGAGCTTTGCTGGGGCAACAATTGGTCTGCTGTTGGCTCTGCCGATAGGAATTTTGGCGGGAAGATATCGCTCGAAAATAGTGAGCGCCATCGAATCACTGGGATATCTCCCACTGGGACTACCAGGAATCGTTGTCGGCCTTGCTCTGGTCTTCTTTGCATTGTCTACAGTTCCGGTGCTGTATCAGACGGCGTTCTTGTTGGCTTGCGCATACGGTTTGCTGTTCATGCCTAAAGCGTTGGGAACTATTCGCCAATCTGTGCGCGCTATTCCAACGTCCCTGGTAGATGTGTCATCTTCCCTGGGATATTCCACGAGGCAGCGTTTGGTGTCGGTGTATTTACCGTTGACCCGCACGAGTTTCCTTGTGGCATGGCTATTAATCGGAGTCACCGCCATGAAAGAGCTGCCAGCCACCTTAATGTTGCGTCCAACCGGAATGAATACCCTGGCTACAGAGTTGTGGGCTAAGACAGATGTTGCCTCTTATGGTGCAGCAGCGCCCTATGCCCTTATGCTCGTCATCATTGCCGCCATCCCCACACTGTTGTTGGTGCGTTCGGAAACTACCCAGGAGGTTAAGTCATGAGCGCTTTTCTTGAAATCACAGACCTCAACGTCTCCTATGGGCACACTCAAGTCCTTTTTGACATCAACCTTGCAGCCCAGCAGGGAGATTTCGTCGCGATTGCAGGACCCAGCGGGTGTGGCAAGACAACCTTGCTGCGCACAATCCTTGGCCTCGAGCGGGCACAAAGCGGAACTATTCGTCTGGGCCGCAGCATTCTCACCATGCACGGAATCCACTTGGTTCCTGAAAAGCGCAACATCGGTTGGGTTCCCCAAGATGCAGCATTGTTTCCCATGCTGACAGTGGCAGAGAACATTGCGTTCTCCCTGGCTAAAACTCCTCGAGGAGTGAAAAAGCAGGCCCAATCAAGTCGTGTGGACGAACTGTTAGAACTGATCAACCTCACGTCGCTGCGCAACAGAATGCCCAGCGAACTTTCTGGCGGTCAAGCCCAACGTGTTGCGTTAGCTCGGGCACTGGCTGCACAACCCCAACTGGTGTTGATGGATGAGCCATTTGCCGGGCTAGATCCTGTCTTGCGATCTGACCTTCGCGCGGAGGTTAAAGCCATCCTCAAAGCCAGTTCGACAACGGCACTGTTGGTCACCCATGACCAAACAGAGGCGTTGTCTATCGCAGACACGGTTGCTCTACTAAACCAGGGACGTATTGAGCAGGTTGGATCACCTTCAGTGGTTTACAACACTCCTGCAAGCAAGTGGGTGGCACAGTTCCTTGGTGAAGCAAACCACCTGGTGGGCACCCGACGTGGTGACGAGGTGGAGACAATTTTGGGAACATCACAGTTCACCTGGAGTGGTGAACCTTCGGAGCAGGAAACGCTTGACGTGTTAATTCGACCTGAGTCATTGCGCATTACCGACTCGGGGGACTGGAAAGTCACAGCCATTGAATATTGCGGTCATGACGCCCTTTTGACCTTGCAGAGAGGCGTGGACAGGCTCGATGTTCGTGTTGCGCCTCAAGAGATACGCTCTCGCGGCGATGAGGTTGGTGTGGCACTGGCAGGGCCAGTGCTGGCATACCCCACCACCTAAGGATTGAGCGTGGTTCAATGGCTGAGCTGAGCAAAATAGAATAGTAGCTATGTCTGCCGGCAAAAGCTTTTATGTAACCACGCCTATCTTCTACGTGAACGACGTGCCCCACATCGGTCACGCCTACACCGAGGTTGCTGCTGACGTGCTCGCACGCTGGCACCGCCAGGCCGGAGACCGTACCTGGATGCTAACCGGTACTGACGAGCACGGTGAAAAGATCTTGAGGACCGCAACCGCTAACGGGGCAACTCCTCAAGAGTGGGTTGACCGCTTGGTGGAGTCTGCCTGGAAGCCTCTGCTGGACACTATCGACATTTCCAATGACGACTTCATTCGTACAACCGATGCTCGCCACGAGGACAACGTCAAGAAGTTCCTGCAGCATCTGTATGACGCTGGGTTTATCTACACGGGCGAATACGAAGGTTCCTACTGCGTAGGTTGCGAAGAATATAAGCAGGATTCAGACCTCGTAGACGGCACCGGTGAATTCGCCGGTGAGAAGGTCTGCGCGATTCACTCCAAGCCGGTTGAGAACCTGCACGAGAAGAACTATTTCTTCCGCATGAGTGACTTCACTCAGCCTCTGCTGGACATGTATGAAGCTAACCCCAACTTTGTGCAGCCAGAGTCTGCTCGCAATGAGGTTGTGCAGTTTGTGAAGCAGGGTCTGAACGACCTCTCCATTTCACGCTCCAGCTTCGACTGGGGTATCAAGCTTCCCTGGGATGAATCCCATGTTGTGTATGTGTGGTTCGATGCTCTGCTGAACTACATCACGGCAGCTGGCTATGGCTATGACGAAGAGAAGCTTGCTTCTCTCTGGCCTGCCACCCACATTGTGGGCAAGGACATCCTGCGTTTCCACGCCGTGATTTGGCCAGCAATGTTGATGGCAGCCGGTGTGGAAGTTCCTCACCAGGTCTATGGTCACGGTTGGTTGCTTGTTGGTGGCGAAAAGATGTCCAAGTCCAAGCTCACCGGTATTGCGCCGAACGACATCACCGACACCTTCGGTTCAGATGCGTTCCGCTACTACTTCATGAGTGCCATCAGCTTTGGCCAGGATGGCTCCTTCAGCTGGGAAGATCTTTCTGCCCGTTACCAGGCAGAGCTTGCTAATGGTTTCGGTAACCTTGCCTCGCGCACGCTGGCCATGGTCTCGCGCTACTTCGATGGTGTTGTTCCTGCGGCAGGTGAGCTCACTCCTTCAGATAAAGCCATCGTGGATGTTGTCGCTGCCTCCGTCGCTGAAGCAGACGCTGCAATCGAACGCCTTGCCATCCACGAAGCCGTGACTTCAATCTGGGCTATCGTTGACGCACTCAACGGCTACATCACCGAGCAAGAGCCATGGGCTCTTGCAAAGGATCCTGCTCAGTCAGAACGCTTGGCTACGGTGCTCAATACTGCGACCGAAGGTTTGCGGGCCCTTGCTGTCCTCCTTTCTCCATTTATGCCTCAGGCAACCCAGAAACTATGGGATGCCCTTGGCGTTGAAGGTAGCCTCGGTGCGTTGACTGCACAGCCTATTCGTGAGGCTGGAAACTGGAATCAGATTCCTGTGGGAACAACTGTGGGAACTCTGGAAGCACTCTTCCCACGCATTGAGTCGGTTGCTGAGTAATTCTCAGGACAACGTATGACCGAATCGGCATATATCCGCCACCGGGACACCACCTCGGAGCACGGGCAGAAGCGTGATTTGTCCTACCCGCCACTTCCAGAACCACTTCCGGTGGCGGTCTATGACAATCACACTCACCTCGAGATCTCTGATGGTGATCAACCCATTGATTACCGTGAACACCTTGAACGTGCTGCAGAGGTCGGCATTGTCGGCGTAATCCAGGTCGGCGGGGATGTCGAGACATCGAAATGGTCTGCGACTGTCGCTGCTGCAGAACCACGTATGTTGGCAGCAGTTGCTATCCATCCCAACGAAGCTCCGAACTACGAAGCAGCTGGCACTCTCGATGAGGCCCTTGCGGTCATTGATGAGCTAGCTGCCTGGCCTCGCACGCGCGCGGTGGGCGAAACAGGGCTGGACTTTTTCCGAACAGGACCAGAGGGCCTTGCCGCCCAGCACCGCTCGTTCGAAGCGCATATTGGGATTGCTAAAAAGCACAACATCGCCATGCAGATCCACGATCGTGATGCGCATGATGAGGTTATTGAAACTCTGCTGCGAGTTGGTGCGCCGGAGAAGACCGTGTTCCACTGTTTCTCCGGGGATGCTGCCATGGCTGCCATTGCTGCCGATAACGGCTGGTATCTCTCCTTCTCAGGAACAATCACGTTCAAAAAGAATGAAGAACTTCGCCAGGCGCTCAAAGTCATTCCGCGTGAACTTGTGCTCGTGGAAACGGATGCACCATTTCTGACCCCCACTCCTTTCCGTGGTCGCCCCAACGCACCCTATTTGACCCCACACACGGTGCGAGCCATGGCAGAGGTGCTCGAGGTGGACTTAGGAGATCTGTGTGCACAGATTGCCTTCAATACCGAAACGGTTTACGGCTCGTGGCAAGACGGGCTTGTTGAATGAGCGTGAAGCTACTCGGTCCTGCCGAGATACGTGACCTTGCAGAATTGCTGGATGTCACGCCGACCAAAAAACTGGGACAGAACTTCGTCATCGACGCCAACACGGTGCGCAAGATAGTCAAAGTTGCCCATGTTGAAGCTGGGGACTCGGTGGTGGAGATTGGCCCAGGCCTGGGCTCACTCAGTCTTGGCATCGTGGAAGCGGGAGCTACTCTCGTTGCAGTCGAGATTGATGGTCGACTTGCAGCGCAGCTGCCGGCAACCTTCTCTCAGATGGCACCTGAAGCCCAACTGAGGGTTATTCATGAAGACGCCATGAAAATCATGGAATTGCCGAACAAGCCCACGCGCCTCGTGGCAAATCTTCCCTATAACGTGTCCGTTCCTGTGCTGCTTCACTTCCTGGAGCACTTCCCGAGTATTCGCTCTGGAGTTGTTATGGTGCAGGCAGAGGTTGGGCACCGCCTAGCTGCTGAGCCAGGCTCGAAGGTTTACGGCGGCCCTAGCGCTAAAGCTGCCTGGTATGGCGCATGGCGTATTGCAGGAACCGTGAGCAGACAAGTGTTCTGGCCAGTACCCAACGTGGATTCTGTATTGGTCGGTTTTGAACGCGATGCCGAAGAGCCAGGTGACGAGGCACTTCGCCGCCGCACATTCGACATTATTGATGCCGCCTTTGGCCAGCGTCGCAAAATGCTTCGCCAAGCTCTGGCCGAATTGTGTGGTTCTAGCGCCCTGGCAACGGAACTTCTTGAGCGTGCTGGCATTGAACCTACCTTGCGTGGGGAGCAGTTGGGCATCGCTGAATTCGTATCTATCGCCCGCGCCAGTTAGGTTGGAATTATGACCGACACTGGCGTCCGCGAGATGGCACACGTCCGAGCCCCCGGCAAGATCAATGTCTCACTCGCTGTTGGCGCAGTGATGGAAGATGGCTACCACGATGTGGCAACCACCTACCAGGCTGTTTCACTCTACGAAGACATTCGTGCCTATCACGCTGATGATTTCTCAGTCAGCTTCACTGGCGACTTTGATCTCAGCGGCATCCCATTGGATGCTTCCAACTTGGCCATCAAGGCTGCTCAGCTCCTCGCCCGCACTGCGAAGTATCGCGGCGGGGTTCGCCTCGAAATTCAGAAGAACGTTCCTATCGCCGGCGGTATGGGTGGAGGTTCCGCAGATGCTGCCGGGGCACTCGTTGCCTGTGACGCACTCTGGGGAACCAACCTGGGCAAGGATGCACTCCTTGAACTTGCTGCGCAGCTGGGAGCAGATGTCCCCTTTGCGTTGATGGGTGGCACCGCCATTGGTACTGGCCGTGGTGATCGACTCAGCCCTGTACTTACCAGCCACGAACATTTTGAGTGGGTTCTTGTCTTGGCAGAATATGGACTGAGCACTCCTGCTGTCTATGGTGAGCTTGATGCGCACCGTGAACGTCACGTCGCAGACATCAAGCCCGCACCACAATCTCCCACAGTAGACACCCACGTTTTGCAGGCGCTGCGCGCAGGAGACCCCGTCATGTTGGCAGACTCCCTCAGTAATGATCTGCAAGCTGCTGCCCTGCACCTGCAACCAGCTCTCGTGGACATTCTCGAACTGGGTGAAAGCAATGGTGCCCTTGCGGGTATTGTTTCCGGTTCTGGCCCCACCTTGGCTTTCCTCGCGCAAGACGTCGAGTCAGCTATTGATCTTCAGGTCACCCTCAGTGCTGCAGGTCACAAAGTTGTTCGAGTAACTGGTCCCGTTCATGGTGCCAGACTCGTGAACGACTAATGGCACACCTTCTCGGTGGCGAAAACATCCACCTCGAATTTCCCACCCGTGTCATCTTCGAGTGCGTCACTGTCGGCATCAACGATGGTGACCGCATCGGTATCGTCGGTCGCAACGGTGATGGTAAATCCACCCTGATGAAAATTCTGGCAGGACGACTCGAGCCAGACGAAGGCCGTGTCACCCGCCGCGGAGGCATCACCCTCGGCATGCTTGATCAAGCCGATGAGGTCGACCCTTCCCTCACCGTGGGTGAGGCAATCGTGGGCGGTATCGAAGAACACGTGTGGGCTGGGGACGCCAAAGTTCGTGATGTGCTGGCAGGGCTAGTCGCCGATATTCCCTGGGATGCGAAAGTAGGAGATCTCTCAGGTGGTCAACGTCGCCGCGTTGCACTGGCCGCGCTTTTGACCGGCGACTGGGATGTAATTTTCCTCGATGAACCCACCAACCACTTGGATGTGGAAGGTATCGCGTGGCTTGCTAGTCATCTCAAGAAACGCTGGCCTGCCGGCCAGGGTGGTCTTCTTGTTGTGACCCACGACCGCTGGTTCTTAGATGAAGTCTCCACGGCCACCTGGGAAGTTCACGATCGCATCTTGGAGCCCTTCGAGGGCGGCTATGCAGCGTATGTGTTGCAACGGGTCGAACGCGATCGCATGGCCGCGGTCAGCGAAGCAAAACGCCAAAACCTGATGAAGAAGGAACTAGCGTGGTTGCGTCGCGGTGCTCCTGCTCGCACAGCCAAGCCTAAGTTCCGCATCGAGGCTGCCAATGCCCTCATCGCTGATGAGCCACCTGTTCGTGACACAGTCTCGCTAGCTTCGATGGCCATGCAGCGACTAGGTAAGGACGTGGTTGATCTCGAGAATGTCTCAGTCAGTTATGGCGACAAGCAGGTCCTTCGCGATGTCACCTGGCGCATTGCGCCGGGGGAGCGAACCGGAATCCTCGGGGTCAACGGCGCCGGCAAATCAACGCTCTTGGGGTTGGTCTCCGGCCACGTTCAGCCCACCTCTGGACGTGTGAAGCAGGGTAAGACAGTCAAAATTGCCACGCTCACCCAGCAACTGGATGAACTCACCGCTGTTCAAGACATGCGAGTAAGTGCGGTGGTTGCGGAAAAGAAAACAACCTACTCCGTCGGCGGCAAGGAGATGACCCCAGGACAACTCTTGGAGCGTCTGGGTTTCACATCTGCCCAGCTGGCAACCCCCGTGAGAGATCTCTCCGGCGGTCAAAAGCGCAGGTTGCAGCTGTTGCTGATTTTGCTGGACGAGCCCAACGTGTTGATTTTGGATGAGCCCACCAACGACCTCGACACAGACATGCTCGTGGCCATGGAGGACCTGCTTGATACGTGGCCTGGAACTTTGCTCGTGATTTCTCACGACCGCTATCTACTCGAGCGCATTACAGATAATCAATACGCCGTCCTCGAGGGGCACTTCACCCACTTGCCCAATGGCGTTGATCAATACCTGGCTATCCGCGCCAAACAGCTGGCTGCGCCTGCAACAGCGACGACTAATGTGTCAGCTCCTGCCAAACCACAAAGTTCTCTCAGCGGTGCGGAGCTGCGCAACGCGGAGAAAGAATTTTCCTCCATTGAGCGCAAGATTGCCAAGCAGCAAGAGGACGTGAAAGCAATCCACGCCAAGATGGCCGAGCATGACCCCAATGACTACGTTGGCTTGGGTGCACTGGCTGAAGAAATCAGTAAGTGTGAAGGTACTATTGCAGATTTGGAAATGCGCTGGCTTGAGCTCAGTGAGCTTCTGGGCTACTAACTAATCTGTTGAATCCTGCTCAACCACATCAATGCTGAGTCGGCGCAGAGATTCGGCCAAGCGGTGCTGTTCTGAGCGGGAAAGAGACGCCAATAGCAGAGCTTCGGCATCAACCAAACGCGTGATTGCTGCATCAACACGGGTGAGTCCAGCTGCGGTCATCTCCACCAGGACTCCACGACCATCGTTGGGGTCCTCGCGGCGGATCACCAAACCATTCTCAACCAAGCGGTCGATACGGTTCGTCATTGTTCCACTGGAAACAAGGGTTTGTTTCAACAAAGCCTTCGGGCTCAGTTGATAGGGAGCGCCCTCACGACGCAACGCTGCAAGAACGTCAAACTCCCATGATTCCAGCTTGGATTTGTGGAAAGCATCCTTACGGGCCCGGTCCAAAAGCTTCGCTAAACGCCCAACACGCGAGAGAACTTCGAGCGGAGAAAAGTCGAGATCCGGGCGTTCGCGCTTCCACGAACGCACAATGCGGTCGACTTCATCATTCTCTGGGGCCATGAAACCATTATCCCTTCTGGAATCTGGCAGACTGTACTAGTGACATCCAGTGCTGGATTTCACAATTCCGCCATAGTGTAATGGCAGCACAACAGTCTTTGGATCTGTTGGTCTAGGTTCGAATCCTGGTGGCGGAGCTCCCCATAACAACATTGGAGAAACTTTGGCCGACGCACAGCTAGCAATCGTTGTTCTCGCGGCAGGCCAAGGAACTCGAATGAAGAGCTCAACTCCCAAGCTGTTACACAAGCTTGGTGGAGTCTCCGTAGTCAGCCATGTTCTTGCAACAGCACGCCAGCTTGATGCAGCTCACGTTGTTTCGGTAGTGCGCCACGAGCGGGATCGCTTAGTTGAAGTCATCGAGGTTGATCTGCCTCAGAGCATCATTGTTGATCAGGATGAAATTCCTGGAACCGGTCGAGCTGTTGAGCTGGCTGTTGCAGCATTGCCTTCTGGTTTTGCTGGTGATGTTCTCGTTGTCAACGGTGATGTTCCACTCTTGGATGCCGAAACGTTGCAGGGGCTGATCAACCAGCACCGTCAAGCTCAAGCAGCAGCCACAATCCTCTCCACCGTCTTAGAAGATGCCACCGGCTATGGCCGTGTTGTTCGCTCGGCAGATGGCAACCTTGAAAAACTCGTTGAGCACAAAGATGCCACGGCAGATGAACTAACCATCAATGAAATCAACGCGGGAATTTATGTGTTCTCCGCTCCTGAACTTCGTGCACAGCTCAGTAACCTTACCCTCGATAACGCGCAGGGCGAGAAATACATCACGGATGTCATTGGCCTGCTGCGTGAAGCAGGTGCAACAGTGGCTGCTGTCGAGATTCTAGATTCGTGGAAAGTTGAGGGAATCAATGACCGCGCTCAACTCTCGCGCGCAGCGGGATTGCTCAACGGCTTGATTGTTCGCGGTTGGCAGCTAGCAGGTGTGACCATCACCGACCCTGCCACCACCTGGATAGATATTCAGGTTCAGCTTGCTCCCGATGTTGAAATCAAGCCCGGAACGCAGCTTCTGGGTGCAACGGTTGTGGAGACTGGGGCAGTGATTGGTCCTGACACAACCTTGATGGATACCGAAGTTGGCGAAGGTGCTGTGGTTAAGCGCACTGATGCCACACTTTCTGTCATTGGTGCCGGCGCATCTGTTGGCCCGTTCTCCTATTTGCGTCCAGGAACCTACCTCGAAGCTGACGGCAAGATCGGTACCTTCGTGGAGACCAAGAACGCACGCATCGGAAAGGGAAGCAAAGTTCCCCACCTGTCTTATGTTGGCGATGCCACCATCGGTGAAGGCAGCAACATCGGTGCCGGCACAATCTTCGCGAACTATGACGGCGTGACCAAAAGTCACACCACCGTGGGTTCCCACGTGAGAACTGGTTCTCACAACACATTCGTTGCGCCAATTAGTATTGGCGATGGAGCATACAGTGGCGCTGGTGCGGTCATCCGTAAGGATGTCCCAGCCGGAGCTCTCGCCATCAATGTTGCTCCACAGCGCAATATGGATGGCTGGGTTCAAGCCAACCGTCCCGGCACCGCCGCAGCGAAAGCTGCGGACGAGGCTAAATAAGTTCCTTCTCATCAGAGAAACCTCACCCGAAAGGCCTTCAATGTCCGAACTCTCCGTGCCGACAAAGAAGAAGCTTGTAGTGGTGAGTGGGCGAGCTCACCCCCAGCTCGCCACTGAGGTTGCTGCTCAGCTCAAGACTCATGTCTCAGGCACGGACCTGCGCACCTTTGCCAATGGTGAAATCTATGCCCGCTACGACGACAGTGTTCGTGGTGCGGATGTCTTCGTAGTCCAGTCACACACCGCGCCTATCAACGAATGGGTGATGGAGACGTTGATTATGGTGGACGCTCTCAAGCGAGCTTCTGCCAAGCGCATCACTGTTGTTGCGCCGTTCTACCCCTACGCTCGACAGGACAAGAAGGGTCGTGGCCGTGAGCCCATCTCTGCTCGTTTGATTGCAGACCTGTTCAAGACCGCTGGTGCTGACCGCATTATGAGCGTGGATCTTCACGCTGCTCAGATCCAGGGATTCTTCGATGGCCCCGTGGACCACCTTTTTGCGATGCCTGTTCTCCTCGAGCACTTCCGAGCACAGCTCGATCCTGCAACCCTGACCGTGGTCTCTCCAGATATGGGCCGTGTTCGCGTGGCAGATATTTGGTCTGAGAAGTTGGGCGCACCGCTGGCAATTATTCACAAGCGTCGTGACCCTAAGGTTCACAACCAGGTCACCGTCCACGAAATCGTCGGTGAAGTAGAAGGCCGTGTCTGTTTGCTCGTAGATGACATGATCGATACTGGTCGCACCATCGTCAAGGCTGCTGAAGCACTAGTTGCCAACGGGGCTATAGGTGTTGTTGTTGCCGCTACCCACGCTGTGTTCTCTGACCCTGCCTGTGAAATTCTGCAGTCGGAGTTCATCTCAGAGGTTGTCGTAACAGACACCCTTCCTGTTCCAGAAGAGAAGCGTTTCGACAAACTCACCATCTTGCCGATTGCGCCACTACTAGCCAGCGCTATTCACGAGGTCTTCGAGGAAGGTTCGGTTACCTCAATGTTTGATGGTGCTGCTTGAGCACTCTAGATAGTGCAGCGAACTTAGTTAGCCGGAGTCTCCGGACACGCAGATAACAATGCGGAGCCGGGGAAGGACTCCTGAATTGTTGTCAGCGCCTCAGTAATAGCTGTGGGCTCAATTGTGGGTGTTCCCAAAATTGGAGCCAGTGGTGAGTCCAGTACGGTGAGAGCCAGAAGGATCACTGCAAGCATTCCCCAGGCCATCGCCGCAGAGATGCGGGCTAGCCACTTTCGGTCGGCAAGGTGCATTGCGAGCAATGCAGCCATGATGAAACTTGCGAAGAAAATCACCATCCAGACCACTTCAGGAATCATGGCGGTGTTTCCCATCACAAGCTCTTCACGAGCATTTGTCAGGTCAGAAACGCTGCTGAGAAGTACGGGGTAGCTACCCTGTTGCTGATTGGTTTCCAGGGAGACTCTGCTTACGTCAGTGTTGAGTTTGAGCAGCCATTCTTCCGTCGACTGAGATCCACCGATGACACCATTTCCGATTGCCTGCCAATCAGAGGTTGAGATGGAGCGCAGTGTGCAGACTGTGTCACGACGTACTTCGAAGCGTTGTGATTCTTCGAGAGTTTCTGACGCAGTGAACACTCCCACGCTGCTGCGAGCGACGGCCTGAATGTTGCTCTTCGTGTCATCGAATTCGGTGACACCGAAGCTCAGGAGCAAACCCAGCAAAATTCCAACAGCACCACCGACAAAGGCAAGAGTGTCGGTGAGGCGACCGAGCTCATGGCCTTGAAGAGAACCTTCGGTGAAACGGTTGTCTGCAAAACGGTGGATTGCCCTGCCCACAAACCAACCAACCAAAACACAGGCAAGAAGGATGCCTTGGGTGATCAGAATCTGAGCATACATAGTTTTACAAGCCTAGTTCGGCCAAGGTTGGTGGGTTACATCCAGCACGTGAACAGGTGATCGCACCGACTTCTGCGGCTAAGGTGAGCAGGTCAATCCAGTCGTCTAACGTGACTTTGGCCAGGAGTTCTTCTGCATTAGCTCCCAGTGCACCTCGGTGCTGCAAACCATAGAGTGTTGCTCCCAAGAAAGAGTCACCGGCTCCCACGGTATCTACGAGCTCAATGACGGGGGCCTTCACACTGACGGTGTCACCGGTTGGTGTAAACAAGGTTGCACCATCAGCTCCGCGGGTCATGATGACGTGGTGTCCTGCAGCTGCCCATTGGCGTGCAGTGTCAACGGGGGAGCGGTCTGGGTAGAGCCATGCCAAGTCATCATCTGAGGCTTTGACGATGTGAGCAAGTTTGATTTGGCGCTCAACGCGAATAGTTTCGCTTTCGCGCTGGAACCCGAGACCCGGACGAATGTTGAGGTCGATGACCACAGTCGAGCCTTGGGTGGAGTGGAGATGTCCTGCCAGGTTTTCAATCACCGATGCGCCAGGTTCAATGGCGGTCGCCACAGAACCAATCACCAACGCTGCAGGTGGTTCGACTTCGAGGTGAACAAAAGCACCTAGAGTCCAGCCCCAGTCGGCAGTGCCCTTGAGATAGAAGCTGTAACTCGCCTTACCCTGCTCATCTAGTGAGGCAACGGCGAGCGAGGTGGGATCACTGGTGCGCTCCACGAGAGAGAGGTCAATGTTTTCTGGACTGAGCCAGTCGTGCAACTTCTCACCAAATTTGTCGGTGCTCATGCGGCCAGCAAAGCTGACATGGGCACCCAAACGGGCAAGTGCAATAGACACATTTGCTGGCGCACCACCAGGCTTGGCCTGATAGCTGCCATCTGCTTGTTGGATGAGGTCAATGAGTGCCTCACCGATGACCACAATGCGATCACTCATCGATGTCTCCTTCGACAGTGTGGGGGAGGGACGCCCCAAACAAGTTAGTGGGTGCTGGGCTCAGCTTCGACCTCGGTGCGGTCGCCAGACCACAGAGTGTGGAAGGTTCCAGGCATATCAACACGCTTATAGGTGTGTGCACCAAAGAAGTCACGCTGACCCTGAACCACCGAAGCAGGCAGACGCTCAGCACGAAGTCCGTCGTAGTAGGACAGCGAGGAAGCAAAAGCAGGGATGGGGTATCCAGCTAGTGACGCACCTGCAACAATGCGACGCCATGCACCTAGTGACTTCGCAACAGCATCAGTGAAGTAGTCATCGAGCAGGAGGGAGAGCAAGTTTGCGTCCTTACCATAAGCCTCAGCAATGCGGTTGAGGAACTGTGCACGAATGATGCAACCACCGCGCCAGATCTTGGACACAGCACCGAGGTCAATGTTCCAGTTGTATTCCTTAGCACCGGCGCGAATCGCGTCGAAGCCCTGAGCGTAGGCAACAATCTTGGATGCGTAGAGTGCGCGGCGAACGTCCTCGACAAATGCGGCCTTGTCGGCGACGTTGTAAGCAACAGTGTCTCCAGGCAGGTTGTTGGCAGCATCGCGCTGTGCGCGCTGTGAAGACAGCGAACGAGCGAATACTGCCTCGGCAATACCGGAAACAGGAACGCCCAAGTTCAGTGAGGTCTGCACAGTCCACACGCCAGTGCCCTTGGAGCCTGCCTCGTCGAGGATGACGTCAACCAGTGGCTTACCGGTCTTGGCATCCACCTGCTTGAGAACCTCAGCGGTGATCTCGATGAGGTAGGACTCGAGCTCGCCCTTGTTCCATTCGGTGAAGATGTCTGCGATCTCTGCTGGAGAGAAGCCACCAATGTTGCGCAGCAGGTCATATGCCTCAGCGATGAGCTGCATGTCTGCATACTCAATACCGTTGTGAATCATTTTCACAAAGTGACCAGCACCGTCGGTGCCGACGTGGGTCACACAAGGCTCACCCTCTGCAACAGCTGCGATGGAAGAAAGGATGGGGCCAAGGGTCTTGTAGGACTCTGCAGATCCACCAGGCATGATGCTGGGGCCTTTAAGCGCACCCTCTTCACCACCGGAAATACCAGCACCGACGAAGTGAATTCCGGTGGGGGAGATAGCTGCCTCGCGGCGAAGAGTGTCGGTAAATAGAGCGTTACCGCCATCGACAATGATGTCACCGGGCTCGAAACGTTCAGCGAGCTGGTTGATTACAGCATCAGTTCCAGCACCGGCTTGAACCATGATGATGGCAGTGCGGGGCTTAGCCAGGGAGGCCACAAAGTCGTCGATAGTCTCAGAAGCAATGAAGCCTGCTTCAGGGTGCTCGGTGATGAGCTGTTCGGTGCGTGCATAGGAGCGGTTGTAGACAGCAACGGTGTTGCCTTCGCGGCTGGCAAGGTTACGTGCCAAGTTTGAACCCATAACGGCGAGTCCTACGACTCCGATGTTTGCCTTCGCGCTCACGAATGCGTCTCCTAGCTTGAGAAATGAAAAAGGTGGGAAAAGGTAGAGAAAAAGTCGTCTCAAAGAAAAAGTCTCTGAGCTCAATCGTACCCGAGTTGAGTAAGCCTTCTTCCTCGATTTCGCGCTGTTACGGCTTTCCCGCTACAGTAAATACGTACTTCGGCGAGGGATATCTCTTGGATATCCGTTATCGACGCGGTGGAATGTGGCTCTTGCCGTTTCCTCACGCTGACATGCGTTCGAGTTGAAAACACGAGACGAGGCCACGGCCTCACGAGAAGGAGGCCATCATGGCTGAAATTGATAACAAGGTTCCTGCAGAGGTCCGTACACAGTTCGGCAAGGGTTTTGCTCGCCGTCTTCGTGCAGCTGGCCAGATTCCTGCGGTTGTATACGGTCACGGCTCAGAGGTTCTGCACGTTGCTCTTCCTGCACGTCAGGTATCTCTGCTTCTTCGTAAGAAGAACGCAGTTCTCGACCTGCAAATTGATGGCAAGAGCCAGCTCGCACTGGTGAAGGATGCTCAGAAGGATCCCGTACGTCAGATCATCGAGCACATCGACCTCGTTGTCGTCACCAAGGGTGAGAAGGTTGTCGTTGACGTCCCCATCCACATTGTTGGCTCTCAGCAGTCTGGTGCAACCCTTGAACTCGACGCCAAGTCGGTTCACCTTGAAGCTGAAGCAACTCACATTCCTGAGTTCATCGAGGTCAACATCGACGGTGCTGTACCTGGATTCCGCGTAACCTACGCTGACCTGAAGCTGCCAGCCGACGTTGCTGTTTCTGGTGACTCAGACCGCCTCGTTGTTCACGTCCACGGCGCTAAGGCACGTGACCTTGCAGAGTCTGGTGAAGAACTGGCAGCAGAGCTCGCTGATGAGGCAGCTCACGCTGAGCACAAGGCAGAAATTCACGCTGAGCAGCACGAGGCAGAGAAGGCTGAAGCACTCGCTGACGCTGAGCTCTCTGGTGCAGCTGCAGCAGCTGAGGCTGCTGAGTAATTACTCCAGTGAGTAATTCCTGGCTTGTAGTCGGGCTCGGTAACCCCGGGCCCGACTACGCCGGCCATCGCCACAACGTGGGCCAGATGGCATTGTCGCAGTTAGCCAGCGACATTGGGGCAACGTTCAAGTCCCACAAAGCCAACGCGCTTGTTGCAGAAGGTTGGGTGCGCCCCGGAGGCCCCAAACTGATTCTGGCCAAGCCCAACACCTTTATGAACCTCTCGGGTGGACCAGTTGCCAACCTGCTGAAGTTTTATGGCATCGAGCCATCGAATCTCATCGTCCTACATGACGAACTCGACATTGATTTTGACGTGGTGCGCCTGAAAAGCAATGGCGGCCACGGCGGCCACAATGGCCTCCGAGACATTATTGCCGCCATTGGCACGAACGAATTTGACCGCGTCCGCATCGGCATTGGGCGTCCGCCTGGACGCCAGGATGCCGCCGATTTTGTGTTGTCTAACTTTAATTCCTCTGAGCGTGAGGTGTTGCCACACGTTTTAGCGCACGTCTGTGATGCGGTGGACATGATTGCTACCGAAGGAATTCTTGCCGCGCAGCAGCGCTTCAATTCCCCGGCCTAACTTTTCAGGCCACACAAAGCTTCACCGTTTACGCTTAACGCCGTGAAGTTCTCAGCCCGCACCCAAATGATTGCCGCGTTGGCAGTCAGCGCTGTGCTGATTGGTTCCACTGCAAGCTGGGGTTCCCAGGTTTATGCAGAAACCCGAGCTTCTGCACTGAAACAAACCCAGCAGGTTATCTTTTCCGGCAACGAGCAGATTAATGCCCTCACTGAACGCGCTGCTGATCTTGAATTGGCCATCTCCAATGCCACAACCATCCTGAATGACTCCAGCGGGAAAGTTCTTGATGAGAATGCACGGCAGGTCCTAGAAAAGAGCATCTCAACTGCCCAAGCGACACTTGTGGCAAATAAAAAGACTGTGGCAAAGCTAAAGTCTCAACTGAAATCGCTCTCCAGTGGCGATATGTGGGAAGAAATACTGCCAACGCTTAAACGTGACCGGGCAGAAAACTCGGTCAGTATCAATAAAAAAGATGTTGAAGCCCTTGCCAATAACGTCATAGCACTGGGTCAAGGTATTCAAGCCGTTCAGGCAACACAGGCAGCGTGGCAGGCAGAGCAAGACCGTATCGCGGCAGAAAAAGCAGCTGCTGAAGCTGCTGCGGCAGCACAAGCTGCAGCTGCAGCCCGACGAGCTGCACAGGCAAAGACCTTGGAAAAAAATGGTGGATCAACAACCCCCACTGCTCCGGCCCCTCCGGTAACAGCTGCTGCTGCGGCACCGGTTACTCAAGGCTTTAGCGCAGAGGCCTACATCGCAGCCTTAGCTCCCAACGCCTATGTGGTGTGGGATAGCGGAATGTGTGCACGTCAGTTCGGCCCCAATGTGTATTTGTGCGGATTTGCCACGGTTAACTTGGCAGGTAGCAATACGGATCGTGTACCTATCACCCTCGACAGCAGTTTGACTGAACGCTATTCCAACAGCGTGGGAGTTTCCGTGCTTGTTCATGAAGCGGCACATGCCAGGCAGTGGTGGAAGTATGGGCCTTCCATCATGACTGCCTACAACGCGCTCGTTCCAGGTCAAACCGGATCCATGCCTGTGGAGTGGATGGCTGATTGTGCCACCATCGTAAAACTGGGTTACAGCACCGGTGCCTACACACGTAGCTGCACTGCTGAACAGTTAGCTGAAGCCGCCACCCTCTGGTGACCTGCGTAAACTAGCTTGCATGGTATTTCACGGGCTTTCGCGCGCCCTTTCGCGTACCCGAAATATCGCTGAGGCTCTGAACTACGCCAACAAAGATGCGGATTTTTCTCTTGTAGAAGGTCTCAATGCTCCTCTGCTCACCTCCTTGATTGAGGCCCGCATTGTCCGCGGCGAGCCACCTGTGGTCTTGGCTGTCACCGCAACTCAGCGTGAATCTGAACGACTTGCTGCCGCTTTAGGAAGTTTGCTTCCTCACGCGATGGTGGCGGAATTCCCTGCCTGGGAAACCCTGCCCCATGAGCGTCTGAGCCCCAGCCCAGAAATTGTGGGTCGACGTTTCGATGCCATTCGCCAGTTGCGGGATTGGGACGGCAATACTCCGCTTGTCATGATCACCTCAGTCAGAGGTGTGCTGCAACCAATCGCCGACAATCTCGCCGAAGTGGACCCCATCCTTGTCACGGTGGGCTCACGCGGAAATGATCTGCACGAGATTGCCTCACGCTTAGTGGACCTTGCTTATGTCCGGGTTGACATGGTCACCCGTCGAGGTGAGTTTGCCGCGCGCGGGGGCATCTTGGATGTTTTCCCCCCGGTGGCGGACCATCCCATTCGTGTGGACTTCTTCGGTGATGAGATTGACAGCATTCGGGCATTCTCTGTCGCTGACCAAAGATCCCTCGACGGTGATCTGGACACTGTCGCGCTGCCACCCAGTCGTGAACTTCTCCTGACTGAACCCGTGCGTCAACGTGCCCGGGAGATGGAGCACGAATTCCCGGGTATATCCCAGATGCTCTCCAAGATTGCCGAGGGCATTGCGGTGGAGGGAATGGAGTCCCTCACCCCAGCACTGGTAGACAACCTTGTGCCAATGACGAACTATCTGCCCAAGGGTTCCGCTATCGCACTGCTGTCACCAGAACGCATCGCCACTCGTGCCATCAACCTCACCGAAACGAATCGTGAATTCCTCGATGCGGCATGGAATGCAGCAAGTGCGGGCGCACAAGCACCCATTGATCTTTCGGCGGGAGATTTCCTCACCATCACACAACTGCGTGAACACTACTCGGGCGGTCCCTGGTGGACATTCAGTGCCTTCCAACACGGTCCTGAAGCGTCAGAACCTCTGCCTGAAGAGCTCGACCTTGATGAGATCCTGGCTGTGCGGATCAATGCTGAAGCTGTCCCCAGCTTTGCCGGGAACATTGATGGTGCTGCTGAACACGTGGAGTCCTTACTCAAGAACAACTGGACCGTCATCGTAGCGGCCGAAGGTCACGGACTCGTTGAGCGCGCAGGTCAGGTTTTAGCTGAACGAAATCTTGCTGCCCGCATGGTTGAGCAGCTTCCTGGCGAGCTCGAACCCGCGGTGGCATACCTCGTTCAAGCATCTGTGGAGGCAGGGTTTGAGCTCGAGGAAGCCAAGCTTGCCGTTATTTCCGAATCAGAGTTTTATGGCCGCGCTGCCAGCTATGACGCCAGAGCTCCTCGCAAACTGGCCAGCAGGCGCAAGAACGTGGTTGACCCACTCAAACTTGAAGCTGGCGACATTGTGGTTCACGAAACTCACGGAATTGGTAAGTTCCTTGAGCTTGTTCAGCGTGAAGTTTCCACCGGTGGACGAAACGCCGTGAAGACGATGCGTGAGTACTTAGTAATTGAGTACGCACCCAGCAAACGAGGTTATCCCGGCGACAAACTGTATGTCCCCACAGATCAGCTTGATCAACTCACTCGTTATGTTGGCGGAGAGTCTCCCGCGCTCTCCAAGATGGGTGGAAGTGACTGGGGCCAAGCCAAGAATAAAGCACGCAAGGCTGTCCGCGACATCGCGGTTGAGCTCGTCAAGCTCTACAGCGCACGCATGGCAAGTAAAGGTTTTGCGTTCAGCCCGGATACCCCCTGGCAGCGCGAACTCGAAGAAGCCTTCCCCTATGTGGAGACAGTCGATCAACTCACCACCATCGACGAAGTCAAGGCAGATATGGAGCGGCCCATCCCCATGGACCGTCTTATCTCAGGTGATGTGGGTTTTGGTAAAACAGAAATCGCGGTTCGCGCAGCGTTCAAGGCTGTCCAAGATGGCAAGCAAGTTGCCATCTTGGTGCCCACCACGCTGCTGGTGAAGCAACACTTCGAGACCTTCCAAGAACGCTTTGCCGGATTCCCCGTTCACTTACGTGCACTGAGTCGTTTCCAAACGGATAAGGAAGCCAAAGAAACCTTGGCTGGCATGGCCGAGGGCACCGTGGACGTGGTCATCGGAACTCACCGCCTCTTAGCCCAGGGAGTTACCTTCAAAGACCTTGGCCTCGTCATCATTGACGAAGAGCAACGCTTTGGTGTGGAGCACAAGGATGCGCTCAAGAAACTCAAGACCAACGTTGACATTCTTGCCATGAGTGCGACCCCCATACCTCGCACACTCGAAATGGCTGTGACCGGTATTCGTGAAATGTCGACCCTGGCAACGCCGCCTGAGGATCGTCACCCTATTCTCACCTTCGTGGGGCCCTACTCCGAGAAGCAAGCCGCCGCTGCAATCCGACGAGAAATCCTGCGCGAAGGCCAAGTCTTTTTTGTGCACAATCGTGTCTCCAGCATCAATAGAGTCGCTGCGCAGATAGCAGAGCTTGTTCCCGAAGCGCGCGTGGGCGTTGCTCACGGTCAACTCTCCGAACACCAACTCGAGCAAGTCATTATCGACTTTTGGGAACGCAAATTCGATGTGTTGGTCTCTACCACCATCATTGAGACCGGTCTTGATATCGCCAATGCCAACACGCTCATTGTTGATCGAGCAGATAAATATGGCCTGAGCCAATTGCATCAGTTGCGTGGTCGTGTTGGCCGTGGCCGAGAACGTGCCTATGCCTATCTGTTCTATGACGAAACAACGCCCCTGAGTGAAACAGCCCACGACCGGTTGAACGCGCTCGCAGCCAATAACGAACTCGGCTCCGGAATTCAGATTGCTCTCAAAGACCTCGAGATTCGTGGTGCCGGTAACCTTCTCGGCGGAGAACAGTCAGGCCATATTGCAGGTGTGGGCTTCGACCTCTACCTTCGCATGATTGGCGAAGCGGTCTCTGCCTTCCGCGTCGACGTCGCAGAAGGCCAGACAGAGCTTCGCCTCGAACTGCCGGTTGATGCTCGCATTCCTGATGATTATGTCAATTCAGAGCGTTTGCGTCTGGAGGCGTATCAGAAGCTGTCGGTTGCCAGTGGTCCCCTCTCACGTGAAGAACAGATTGATCAGGTCTTCGAAGAACTCTCTGATCGCTATGGTGAACCACCAGCCCAGGTTCACAACCTGATAGCTATTTCCAGGCTTCGTCGCAGGGCTCACCAGTCCAGCTTGAGTGAGGTTGTTGTGATGGGTTCCAACCTGCGCATTACCCCGGTTGATCTTCCGGACTCGCTGCAGGTGAGATTGGCGAGGATGTATCCAGGAGCAAAATATGTTCCCGCTGCTCGGGTGATGACTGTTCCTCTTCCTGAGGATGTTGATCTGATTGCCTGGACAGGGAACCTGCTCGAGGCTATCTTCCCCGTTCCAGCAAAGTCAGATGCTAGTTCTTCTTCCGATAGTGACGAGAGCGCCACATAACCAAGCTTCCACCGATCACGATGGAAATTGCAGATCCAATTAAGACACCCAATACACCTTCATCTCTGATGAGGGCATTGTCGGCAAAGGCTAGTTCGTTCATCAAGAGCGAGACGGTGAAACCAATACCAGCCACTGCAGAGACAGTGACCACATCCCAGCCTTTGACGATTGTTTCGGTTGCTTCACCGCGCTGAATAATCGCGGCAACGATGCTGCCAGCAAGAGTAATTCCAATAATCTTCCCCAGCGGCAAACCAACAGCGATACCCCAGAACGCAGGACTGAGCTCACTGGGTGCAAGATCGGGAATCACTACCAACGCGGAGACGAAGGCAAAGAGGGGGAGTATCACAGCATTTGTTGTTGGCTGCAGGGCGTGAGCGGCTTTACCAGCCAAGCGAGGTTGAAGGACCAGACCTAGGGCAACTCCAGCGATGGTGGCATGCACGCCGGAAAGGTAGGTGAAATACCACGCAAACAACGCAACAACGACCAACAAAGTTGCTTGAAGCTGTGAATTCATTCGCCCTTGGCAACTAATGAACCGGAACAAGTACACGGCGATAACAGCCATGCCTAAAGCAATGAAGTCAATGCTGGATGTAAAGAACACGGCGATGATCAAGATCGCGATGAGGTCATCAATGACGGCCAAGGCAAGTAGAAAGACTCGCAGACGCCCGGGGAGACCTCGCCCCACAAGTGCAATGAGCCCCAATGCAAAAGCAATATCTGTCGCGGTGGGGATTGGCCAGCCTCGGGCATATTCTGCTCCAGCGATGGCGAAATAAACAGCCGCAGGGATAAACACTCCGCCTAGAGCCGTAATTCCTGGAGCGAGAGCTTTTTTGAATGAGCTCAGTTCGCCCACGGTTAATTCATGTCGAAGTTCAACAGCAATGATGAAAAAGAACACTGCCAGCAAAGCATCAGTAATCCAGTGAGCGATGCTCAGCTCAAGCCCAATGGCAGGAAAACCGACGTAGGAGTGGCTCAGTTCAATGAGTCCAGGGCCTGCCAATGAATTGGCCAGAAATAAGCCCAGCGCTGCGGCACCAGCAAGAGAGATGGCGGCATAGCGTTCGGATCTGAAGATCGTCTTCATGCTGACTCTGGCCATGCATCAAGACTACCTGCCGTGAAAAATAGCCGACTATGCCCCAGCGTTGGCGTGCTTTTCCAAGAACGCAAACAGTTCTGTCTCCTCCACACCGGGGAAGGTTCCTGAGGGCAGGGGAGAGAGCACGTGAGCATGCATGCGCGCACTGGGCCACGCTTTCCCGGACCAGCGCTGGGCAAGTTCGTCACTCGGAACACGGCAGCAGTTCTCATTGGGGCAGGTCGATACTTCACGGCGTTCGGTGTCGCGACCTCGGAACCACTTTGCGTCGTCGAATGGAACGCCGACGCTGATGGAGAATTCTTCCTTTTCCCCAGTACCTGTTTGGGTGGAGTCCCAGAAAGTTCCGCCAGGGGTATCGGTGTATTGATAAAACTCGTTTGTGCGGTTGGTGCGCTCGAACGCCATTCGTGCTGGCCACTTCCTGCAGATGACTTGGCCTTCGATCGAACCGTTCACATCCGCGGGAATCCGCAGACCATCGTTTTCGTAACCTCGGAAAAGACCCTCACCCTGGTTGACTCTGAGGAAGTGTGTGCGCAAACCAAGATGTTCTGTTGCCAGGTTGGTGAAGCGCAACGCAGCTGCCTCGTGAGTAACACCAAAGGCATCTCTAAAGTCTTCAATCGCAATGTTGCGGTCCTTTTTGGCATTTTGTAAAAACGCTACAGAGCGTGAGCGAGGCATGAGAGCCGCGGCTGCAAAGTAGTTGATTTCCAGGCGCTGCTGCAAGAATTCGGCGTAGTTCGAGGGCTTCTGATGGTTGAGCAATCTATGTGCGATGGCCTGCAGTGCCATGGCACGCAACCCGTGACCACCCGGGATGGACGCAGGGGGCAAGTAGATACGACCATTGGCGAGGTCAGTGATGGAACGAGCTGAACTGGGAAGGTCATCCACGAAGATGAGTTCAAACCCGACAAGGTTCGCCATCTCTGCCACCGTGCGGTGCATGAGAGCACCACTTTCGTGGCCTGCACGTTTGACGAGATCTTCAGCGAGCTCATCGAGTTCAGGAAGGTAGTTGTTTTTCTCGCGCATCACCGCTTGCAATTCGGTGTTTGCGCGACGGGCTTCCTCGGGCGTGGCAATGGAGAGGCGTTCGCGCCGCTCCATTTCTTTGTGTAGTCCCACGATGGCCTCGAGAGCTTCATCGCTAAGCCCTTTAGTGCTGCGGACAGCTGGCAATTGCAAGGAAGTGTACAGCTCAGATTGCTGGAGTCGTTCAAGTTCAATCTCGAGTTCCGAGCGGCGGTCTGGGGCCTCGGTGCTCAACAGTTCTTGCACGCTCACACCTAAGGTGGCGGCGATGGCATTAAGGAGTGAGAGCTTGGGCTCACGCTTACCGTTCTCAATGAGGGAGAGTTGGCTGGGCACAACCCCCACGCTGTCCCCGAGTTGTTCGAGGGTCATTCCCGAGTTGATACGGAAATGTTTGATGCGTTTGCCTAAAATCATCATGTCTGCGGCCATTTCTTTACAATACGAGAAAAAGCTCACTTTTTTCTAGTGAAATTTGTGAATGTTTCTCTTATCTCTCCTCAATACTTGAAATATCACCAAGTTTTTTCTTCCCTCGAGACTTGGATGAGACAAAGGAGACTCAGATGTCGATCGCAGACCTCACTCGTACCGAGCCCATCGCTCAGCCTGAGGTGCCCATCGCTACTGAACTCAACGCACCTCCCTTTGTCACTCAGCGTGCCCTGCTGCACTGGGTTGCAGACATTGCCAAACTAACCAAGCCGGAACGAATTGAATGGTGCGACGGTTCGGATGCCGAATGGCACCGCCTGACAAAGCTCCTCGTTGAGGCGGGATCCATGATTCCTCTCAATGCAGAGAAGCGCCCCAACTCGTTCCTGGTTCGCTCTGACCCAGATGATGTTGCACGTGTTGAAGACCGTACGTTTATTTGTTCCGTCAAGAAAGAAGATGCAGGTCCCACAAACAACTGGCGTGACCCAGATCTGATGAATGAAGAACTGCGTGGACTCTTCGATGGGTCTATGCGCGGACGCACTATGTACGTTGTCCCCTTCTCAATGGGTCCCTACGGCGGACCTATCTCGCAGGTCGGCATTCAGCTCACGGACTCTCCCTACGCTGTGCTCAACCTGCGCATCATGACCCGCATGGGTTTTGATGCTCTGGCTCAAATCGATGAAAAGACCCCCTGGGTTCCTGCGGTTCACTCGGTTGGTATGCCACTGGTTGATGCAACCGGTCGTCGCATCGAGGACATTGCTTGGCCTTCAAACCCCATCAAATACATCTGCCACTTCCCAGAAACTCGCGAGATCTGGTCCTTCGGTTCTGGTTACGGCGGAAACGCTCTTCTCTCTAAGAAGTGCTTCTCGCTGCGGATTGGTTCCTACATGGGTCTGCAAGAGGGCTGGCTCGCTGAGCACATGCTCATTCTCAAGCTCACCTCGCCTGAGGGTAAGGCGTACCACATGGCTGCTGCGTTCCCTTCAGCGTGTGGCAAGACCAACCTAGCCATGCTGCGCCCCACCATCCCCGGATGGAAAGCAGAAACCATCGGTGATGACATTGCCTGGTTGCGCCAGGGAGCAGACGGCCGCCTCTACGCCATCAACCCTGAAGCAGGTTTCTTCGGTGTCGCACCAGGAACTGGTGAAAAGACCAACCCTGTGGCGATGGACACCGTCAGTGGCAACACCATCTTCACCAACGTGGCGCTCACCGATGACGGCGACGTCTGGTGGGAGGGTATGACCGAGAGCGTTCCTGAGCACCTCATCGATTGGCGGGGCAACGACTGGACTCCTGATGCAGGACGCCCAGCGGCTCACCCCAACTCACGGTTTACTGTTCCAATTCAGCAGTGCCCCACCCTCTCAGATGAGTGGTACGAAACTGCTGGTGTACCCCTGGACGCCATCATCTTTGGTGGACGACGTGCAACCAACATTCCATTGGTCGCTGAAGCCTTCGACTGGCAGCACGGTGTGTTCATCGGTGCAACGATGTCGAGCGAGCAGACCGCGGCAGCAGAAGGTGTTGTCGGTGATCTTCGCCGCGATCCTTTCGCCATGCTTCCCTTCTGTGGCTACAACATGGCTGACTACTGGGGTCACTGGCTCGAGATTGGCAAGCAACTTGGAGACAAGGCCCCTGCAATCTTCCAGGTCAACTGGTTCCGTAAAGACGCTGACGGTTCATTCCTCTGGCCAGGGTTCGGAGAGAACTCTCGTGTCCTGGAGTGGATTGCACGCCGCGTAGATGGCGACGTGGCAACCGAAAACGCCCCCATGGGTCGTGTTCCCGCAGCAGGAACACTCAACCTCGATGGCGTGGATGTCTCAGAGGACGCCCTAGAAAAGTTGTTCCATGTTGATCGCAATATGTGGACTGCGGAGTGTGACCTCACCGAGGAATACTTCGAACAATTTGGTAACCGTGTTCCTGAAGCACTAACCGAAGAATTGGCTCAGCTACGAGGACGTCTCACCACGTAGAGTCCTGAGCCAAAACCGACAATTTATTGTCGGACGAGTGAACCGGGTCTGTGTCTCTCAGTCTCGGTGAGAAGATGGGGTTGTACATCTGGAGGGAAACTGATGACCAACCCCATCTTCTCCTCACTTCGTGAAGTGAAAAGCCCGCGCTATCTTGCAGCGATATGGGTTTCTCGCATCCTTGCGTTAGCCGTCGCCGCCCTCTACTTCACTGCATGGTGGGATGAGTCACAAGCACGGCAAGAACCCATGCTTGGGGGAGCATCCAACCCCAGCTTGATCTATACCTGGGCAGTATTCACTCACCTCCTGCCGGCTGTTGCTCTCGTATTCTTCATCGTTGTGGGCTGGAATAAGCCTGGAATATCTGGAATTGGGTTTGCCCTTTTCGCCTTCCTACAGGCATTTACTGTGGGCGGAGAATTCGCTTACATCCCCATCGTTGTTGCCCCCGCACTCATCGTGGCCCTTGCCTATGTGACCGCATATCGCTGGGGTATTCGTGAGAAGTTCCTCAAGAGCAAATCATGAGCGAAGAGCAGAAAGACCAATCCAAACTCGATGAGCTCATCGAAGTCATGGCCGTGTTGCGGGCACCAGGGGGCTGCCCTTGGGATGCCGAGCAAACTCACGAGTCCCTGATCAAATACCTCATCGAGGAAACCTACGAACTCATTGACGCTATTGAGTCGGGTGACCGCGACGCCATGATCGAAGAGCTCGGGGATGTGCTCTATCAAGTCATCTTCCACGCTGATCTTGCCTCCACCACACCAGGTGAAGAATTCGATATTCAAGATGTTGCCGCCCACATGACCGCCAAGATGGTTGGGCGCCACCCACACGTCTTCGGCGAGAACAAACTCGAAACTGCTGACGAAGTCATTCAAGTCTGGGATGAACTCAAGAAGGCAGAAAAGCCCGGAAGAACCTCCACGCTCGACGGCATCCCAAAATCCATGCCCGCCCTCGCGCTTGCCGAGAAACTTCTGGGCAAAGCTGAAAAGGTCGGTTTAGAGAAGCAGCACCTGCCTGATCCGCCCATCTGGGAAAGTGAAGACGAGGTGGGCAGTATTTTGCTGAGCATTGTCTCTTCTGCCCGCGAGCAAGGTATCGACGCTGAGAAAGCACTGCGTGTGCGGCTGCGTGAACTGCAGGAAGACATTCGAGAGGCAGAATAGATACATGGCTCGTGACGTTTCTCCTCCCCGTGGAATGCGGGATTTCCTTCCCGCAGATAAGGCCAAGCGCGAACGCGCTTTGCGCATCATCCGGGATGTGTACTCCAGCCACGGTTTTGAAGAAATCGAAACTCCAGTCGTCGAAGATTTTGAACGTTTGCACTCAGGTCTGGGCGGAGATAACGAAAAGCTCGCCTTCAGCGTGCTCAAGCGCGGACTCGACCGTGAGGCGCTCGAGGCTGCAGCACAATCTGGAGATGCGCACGACCTGGCCGATTTGGGTCTGCGATTTGATCTCACGGTTCCTTTGGCCAGGTTCTATGCCAGCCACCGCTCAGAGCTCCCCACTGTTTTCCGCGCCATCCAAATAGCTCCCGTGTGGCGGGCAGAGCGACCCCAGAAGGGCCGCTACCGCCAGTTCGTCCAGTGCGACATCGACATCATCGGTGATGGAACACAACTAGCTGAGGTTGAACTCATCACGGCAACCTCCGCAGTTCTCTCCACCCTCGGACTCCAGGGCTGCACCATTCGCATCAACGACCGTCGTATTTTGTCAGGCATTCTTGACTACTGCGGTTTTGCCCCAGAGCGCTTTGGTTCCGCTCTGATCTCTATCGACAAACTCGACAAGATTGGCGCCGAGGGTGTCGTCAAAGAACTGTCAGAAACCGGCCCTGATGCCGCCGCAGTACTGGGCGGACTGCTGGAGCGCATCGAACCGCACCTGGCTTCAGGCGGGGTTCCAATGACCACTGCAGATATTCTTTCTGTTCTGCCCGAGGGCATTGATTCCGATGCTGTGGCAGATCTGGAAACCTTGGCGCAGGCACTTACACAATTGCCTTCCGGTGTTGAGGTGCGCTTTGATCCCACTTTGGTGCGCGGCATGGGTTACTACACTGGCACCATCTTTGAGATAGCTCACCCTGAATCTGGATCTTCAGTTGGTGGCGGCGGACGCTATGACGGCATGATTGGCCGATTCCTTGGTCAAGACGTTCCCGCGGCGGGTTTCTCTATTGGTTTTGAACGCATCGTTGATCTCATTGAAGTTGATGCCTCAGGTGCACAAGACAGTGTCGTGCTGGTTCACGATGCCGTCTTGGACAGCGCTGATCTGAGTCTTTCAACATTGATGGGGATTAAGAGCGAGCTCATTGCTGCTGGCAAGCGTGTTCGCCTTGAGAAGCGTGCGAAAAATCTCACACCCGTGCTTGATCGTGCTCGCGAGGCAGGATTTGGCTCCTTTGCCTTTGTTTCTGCTGAGACTACGAGTGCCAAGGACCTGGTCTTCAAGGACCTCGCCTAGAATTAAGACTGTTTCCCTCCCTCTTTACTTATAAAACAAACATCACAAGGAGATACTGTGGCACTGATTGACGCCATTGGCGCACGCGAAATTCTTGACTCTCGCGGTAACCCCACCGTCGAGGTTGAGGTTCTGCTCGAAGATGGCGTGCTTGCCCGCGCTGCAGTTCCATCGGGTGCATCCACCGGAGCTTTCGAAGCATATGAGCTTCGTGACGAAGACAAGAACCGTTACCTCGGTAAGGGTGTTCAGAAGGCAGTCGACGCTGTCATCGACGAAATCGGTCCCGCAATCGAAGGTTTCGATGCCGCTGACCAGCGCCTGATTGACTCCGCCATGATCGAGCTCGATGGCACAGAGAACAAGAAGCGTCTGGGTGCTAACGCCATCCTCGGTGTTTCTCTGGCTGTGGCCAAGGCCGCTGCAGACTCCGCAGATCTTCCTCTCTTCCGTTATGTTGGCGGACCCAACGCACACACCCTTCCTGTTCCCCTGATGAACATCATCAACGGTGGGGCTCACGCAGACACCGGCGTTGACATTCAGGAATTCATGGCTGTTCCCTATGGTGCAGAAAGCTTCTCTGAAGCACTGCGCTGGGGTGTTGAGATTTACCACTCACTCAAGTCACTGCTGAAGAAGAACGGTATGGCTACTGGCCTCGGTGACGAGGGTGGTTTCGCTCCTGACCTGCCCAACAACCGTGGTGCACTCGAATTCATTGTTGGTGCTATCGAGCAGGCTGGCTTCAAGCCCGGCAAGGACATTGCCCTTGCTCTGGACGTTGCTTCCTCCGAGTTCTTCAAGGATGGCGCGTACCACTTCGAGGGTCAGAAGCGCTCCTCTGAAGAGATGACTGCCTACTACGCCGAGCTCGTTCGTGACTTCCCACTGGTCTCCATCGAAGACCCACTGGACGAAGACGACTGGACCGGCTGGACTCACATCACCGCTGAACTCGGCGACAAGCTCCAGCTTGTTGGTGATGACCTGTACGTAACCAACCCTGTCCGTTTGCAGAAGGGTATCGACCTCAAGGCCGGTAACTCCATCCTCGTGAAGGTCAACCAGATTGGTACCCTCACCGAAACCCTCGATGCTGTATCGCTGGCTCAGCGTCACGGCATGAAAGCCATCCTCTCTCACCGTTCCGGTGAGACCGAGGACACCACCATTGCTGACCTCGCGGTTGCAACCGACTGTGGTCAGATCAAGACTGGTGCACCTGCACGTAGCGACCGCGTCGCGAAGTACAACCAGCTTCTTCGTATCGAGGAAGAACTGGGAGAAGCAGCCGTCTACGCAGGACGCAGCGCTTTCCCCCGTTTCTCCGCCTAGGAGTAGCACGCCGACATGGCCAAGAAAAACGTCCGCGTTCGTAAGGTTCCGGTGGCTTTGGTCACCGGAACCACGAAAGCAGGCGTCTGGCTTGGCAGTATTCGTGTTTCTGGTTTCACCATCTTGGTCATGTCCTTGACCTTGCTGGGTGTGGGCATTTTGGCCCCGCAGCTGAAAATCTTGATCGAACAACGCCAAGTTGTTGCAGATCTCCAAGCAGAGGCGGCCCAGAAGCAGGCTGATCTCACCGAACTAGAAAAGCAGCGTGCTCGCTGGGATGACCCCGCCTATGTTCGCGCCCAAGCCCGTGACCGCTTGTACTACGTGATGCCCGGTGAGATTAGTTACCTCGTGATTAACGACACGCAGGTGGAAGACCTCAAGCGGGAGAAAGCAACTGCTGAACTCCAAAACACCCAAACAGACTGGGTTACTGGCCTGTTGAAGTCTTTCCTCATCGCTGGGCTGGGAACACCCACTCCTGACCAAGTTCAGCCAGTTCAGTAAGAAAGTTTTTCATGCGTCCCCCCTTTGATCCCGTCAGTGACGAAGACATCCGGATTGTTTCGGCACAACTGGGCCGCCAGGCACGTGATGTGGTTGGTATTCCGGCCCGTTGTGTGTGCGGTGCGCCCACCGTGGTGGCTACCTCGCCCCGACTTTCTGATGGAACACCGTTTCCTACCTTCTACTACCTCACACACCCGGCAGCCACTGTCGCCATGAGCGATCTTGAAGCAACCCAGGTGATGGCTGAATTCACTGAGGTGTTGAACGCGGACCCTGAGATGCAAAAGCAGTATCTTGCCGCGCACGAACAGTTCATTGCGGACCGTGAAAGCTTTGGAGTTGTTCCAGAAATTGACGGGATATCTGCTGGGGGAATGCCGGTGCGCGTGAAGTGTCTTCACGCGCTGGCCGGCCATGCCCTGGCAGCAGGACCGGGAGTCAATCCCATCGGGGACCTTGCTCTAGCCCGTTCGAGTTGGTCTCCTGAGGTGTGCCAGTGCGTCGTCTACGACGAGGACTAATTCTTCTTGCAACATTTGCCGTCACCATGATGACGGTATTGCAGGCTGTGCCTGCCCGGGCTGACTACATCCGTGACATGGAGTATTGGCTTTCGGATTACAACTTCTATCAAGCCTGGGATATCACCCGCGGTGAGGGCGTCCTGGTTTCTGTCATTGACTCCGGTATTGGGTATGCGCCAGATATCAATGCTGCTGTGGTCGGCGGAGCAGATTTTTCCGGCATTGGGTCCCCAGATGGTCGTACTCCGGTGGGCGCCTCGCCTGATCACGGAACGTTAGTGGCTTCTGTTCTTGCAGGCCGTGGCACCGGAGGAAACAACGGAATTTTAGGCACAGCACCGGCTGCACAGCTTCTTTCGGCTTCGGTCGCCTTCGGTGTAGACACGGCTATCCCTTCGGACGAGCAGATAGCCAATGCCATCAAATGGTCGGTGGATCAGGGCGCCAAAGTAATCAACATGTCCCTGACCAGAAACTCACTGGAATGGCCAAAGAGCTGGGACGAGGCATTCCTTTATGCCTTCGAGCATGATGTCGTGATTGTTGCTGCTGCGGGTAACCGTGGCTCTGGTACCAATGAGGTGGGAGCACCGGCAACAATTCCTGGAGTCTTGACCGTTGCCGGGTTGGATGCCAACGGAGAAGCCAGCTATGACGCTTCCAGCCAGGGAATCACCATCGCGGTTTCTGCCCCCAGTGAGGCACTCGTGGGTGTTGCCCCGGGCGGCCAATACATGAAGTGGTCTGGCTCCAGTGGTGCAGCCCCCATCGTCTCTGGACTGGTGGCATTAGTGCGAGCATCACACCCTGAACTTGATGCCAACAATGTGATTCAGCGCGTTATCGCTACCGCCACGCCTGTTGGTGAGGTTCCGAGCCCTATTTATGGCTTTGGAAAGATCAACGCCTACGCTGCCGTGACAGCAGAGGTGGCACCCGTGAAAGCAAACCCACTGGGTGATCTCACCGAATGGATCAAGTTGTATCGGCGCGGAAGTTCCACCTCAACTCCCATCCCATGGGATACCTCGACAGCAACCCCCGCTCCCTTGCCCTTCGACAGCGGCAATATTGCGGGTCTTCCCACGCTCTATCAGCTGACCACCGTGGGTGTTCCGTTACTGTTTTTCGCTGGATTCGGTACGATTGTAGTTATCGGGTACATCGGAGTTACTCGAAGACTTCGTCCTGTTGTTCCCCGTGATCATTCCCGTCACGAAACAGACGAGACGCCCCAACCCCCCAATGTCTAGCTGGAGACGTATTACTGTGCCCAAGATTCTGATTGTCGGTGCTGGTTACGCTGGTTTCTATACCGCGTGGAAGCTCGAAAAACTCCTCCGTAACGGAGAAGCAGAAGTCACCATTGTTGACCCATTGCCCTACATGACTTATCAGCCCTTCCTTCCCGAAGTTGCTGCAGGTTCCATCGAGCCTCGCCACGCAGTTGTTGGTCACCGCTCTCACCTGCGTAAGACCCGAGTTATCTCCGGCAAGGTCGTAGGAATCAATCACGCCAAGAAGACTGCCACCATCGTTCCTAACGCAGGTAAGCAGTTCGACGAGAAGTATGACCAGGTTATTTTCACCGCTGGTGCCGTCTCCCGTACCTTCCCCATCCCAGGTATTGCTGACAACGCTATTGGTTTGAAGACCATCGAAGAGGCTGTTGCCATTCGCGACCGCCTGCTCTCTAACTTCGACAAGGCAGCACAGCTTCCTGCAGGTCCTGAGCGTGACCGCCTGCTCACCGTCACCGTTGTTGGTGGTGGATTCGCAGGTATTGAGGTTTTCGCTGAGCTTCGCTCACTGGCTTCCGACCTCATCAAGGACTACCCAGAGCTCACCTTCGATGACACCCACTTCCACCTCATTGAGGCTATGGGTCGCATCATGCCTGAAGTTTCGCTGGAGACCAGCAAGTGGGTTCTGAACAACCTCGCAACCCGCGGTGCTCAGGTTCACCTGGACACTCAGCTTCAGTCAGCAGAGAACGGTGTTATCCAGCTCTCCACCGGTGAAAGCTTCGAATCCGACCTCATCATTTGGACCGCAGGTGTCATGGCTAACCCCATGCTGCGTGCAACTGACTTCCCCCTCGACGAGCGTGGACGACTGCGTGTGCGCGCCGACCTGCGTGTTGAAGGTGACAAGGGAGTTATCGAAGGCGCCTGGGGTGCAGGAGATGCAACCGCATGTCCTGACCTTTCCGGTGGCGGCGTAGGTGGCTACTGTGTTCCTAACGCTCAGCACGCAGTCCGCCAGGGCAAGCTCATGGCACGCAACGTTGTTGCCGTGCTTCGTGGCGAAGGACCCACTGACTACTTCCACAAGAACCTGGGTGCTGTTGCAGGCCTCGGTTTGAACATCGGTGTATTCCAGTCCGGCAAGATCGCCCTCAAGGGTTACATCGCATGGCTTGCGCACCGTGGCTACCACGGTCTGGCTATGCCATCCTTCGAGCGCAAGTTCCGCGTCATCTGGGGATGGTGGAACAACTTCTGGCTCGGACGTGACATCGTCTCTCTCGAAGCTCGTGAGACTCCTCGCGCCGCTTTCGAAGAGTTTGCTTCACGCCCTGCAGCTCCAGCTAAGGCAGCAGCGAAGCCTGCTGCTAAGAAGGTTGCTGCAAAGCCAGCTGCAAAGAAGGCTCCTGCGAAGAAGCCAGCAGCCAAGAAGTAAAACTTCTTTCACAAGGGAGGCCGTCCGCGGCCTCCCTTGTGCTTTGCTAGCCTTGAGAGGTACGCCCCCATAGCCCAATCGGCAGAGGCAATCGACTTAAAATCGATCCAGTGTGGGTTCGAGTCCCACTGGGGGTACCGTGAAAATCAAACACATAAACCACGCCTGAAGATAGGCTGAACACATCGCCGGAAACCTGGCTTTATTCACCCAACACTGGAGCAACGTTGCTGACTAAGTCCACATTCCGAGCTGGCCTCACCTCGTTGCTTGCTCTTTTCCTGGTTTTCTTTGTTACAACACCAGCACACGCGACTATTGATAACGTCGTTGCTACCATTGCCGTCGGCGATGAGCCTTGGTCAGTTGCAATAACACCTGATGGCTCGAAAGCTCTCGTGGCAATCTCTAATGCCAATCGTGTGGATGTCATAGACACAGCAACAAATACTGTGCAAACTTCCATCACAGTCAGCGGCAGCCCTACAGACATTGCCATCAATTCGCTGGGAACATATGCCTATGTTTCCAAAAACACAGGTGACGCAGTTGCCGTAATTAGGCTTTCTGACCTTACAGTGGTTGCTACTGTAAACGTTGGTTCTGCTCCACTCGGTATTTCTGTTTCACCAGATTCCAGCAAAATTTATGTAGCCAATGTGATTAGCAACACCTATTCCGTTATCAGAGCTAGCGACAACACTGTTACGAACACCGTTTCAACTGCGACGAGCCCTCTGATGGTTGCTGTTTCGCCAGATGGTAGCAAGCTATATGTCACCAATTACGCTGCGAGTTCATTACAGGTTTTCACTACATCAAACAACACTCTCGCAAACACCATTTCAATCGGTGCTGAGTCCCGCTCCATGGCCTTTAGTCCAGACGCTTCGAAGCTTTATGTGGTGAACAAGGGCCCTAACACTGTCAGCGTTGTAAATACTGCGACTAATACAGTCACTGACACAATCAGTGTTGCAAGCGGTCCTATGGGCATGGCAATCACCCCTGACGGAGCAAAGCTCTACGTTGCCTGTTTTGATACAGGTCAGGTTCAAGTCATTGACACTGCGACCAAGGCAGTGATCTCCACAATCAACGTTGCATCCGGTATGACCGGGATTGCTGTTACCCCGAATGGACGTAGCGCCTATGCCACGTCGCTGTTGAATGACACTGTGAGTGTCATCAACTTGGTCGAACCAACTCCTACACCTACCCCGACTCCGCAGGAACTTGCAAAAACTGGTAGCTCCTCTGAGGCAGGTGCTGTTCTCTCTGTCGTCGCAATAATTTCCTTATTTGGCGGAGCCCTTTTCCTGAGAAGAAAAAACTCACTCAGCACACGTTGAGATAAGACGCAACCGTACGCGTTTATCGACGCATATATGCTGTGCGTCGATGCGACACCAGCACAATCTCGATCATGATTTCATGATCGAAGATTTCATAAATCACTCGGTATTCTCCGCGCCTGGCAACCATCATTCCCGCCAGGTCTCCGCGCAGCTGTTTACCTAGTCGGTGAGGGTTTTGTGCAAGTGGGCCATAAATGAACTCGATCACAGCGGAAGCAACTTTTTGAGGTAATTGAACCTCAATTGCTGTTCGTGCGGCAGGAAGAATGTTGACGGTGTAGGGCTGATTCATTCGGGCATTCTGGCAGCAACGCTCGCAAGGAGTGTTTCTTTATCCACAGCAACGCTCATGCCAGCTTTTTGCTGGGCCAAAGCTACGCGAAGTTGACTCATCGTTTCTTCATCGCCCAGGATGTCGATGGTCTCGATGAGGGAGTCATATTCGTCAGCGCTCATGAGAACTGCGTCACGATTTCCGTTACGAGTAATCTCAAATACTTCTTGGGTGGTGACAGCTGCCTCTACCAGCTTTGAGAGGTTAGCTCGTGCTTCAGCGAGGGAAAGAGTCGTCATGTACAGAATTCTAGCGTCATAGAATCCAGCATGACAGGGCTGTGAATATCTACGCCTTGCTGAACCAGCGCACTTCATAGGGTGCTAACGGAACACCGTTACCTATCTCGAAGGTGTGCCCGGTGAGGTGGTCTGTCACTTTCCCAGTCATTCCACTGAGTTCTTGTGAACCGAGCCATCGTGAAGATTCGGAGAGGTTGTAAACCTCGATGAGATCTCCGGCAGGGTGCTTGCGGTCAAAAATGACCACTCCCTTACCTGACCCAGCTCTTACCGTTGTGGCAACGCTGGCATGCAGAGAAGGAAGAGACTTTCGAACATCAATGACGTGCTTGATGCGGTTGTAGATTCGCCCAGCAGGTTTGTCATCGAGTTCCCCGGCAGCCGCCGCGTCTGCCACGCGCCAGTTCATCTTGGGGCGGTGAATCCAGCGGTTATCTTCCTTCTTGGTTTCGTCTTTGAGATAACTGTGGTCGTTCAGCAGACCAATTTCATCTCCCATATAGAGCAGGGGGATACCGGCGAAACCAAACACCATTGTGTATGCACACAGATATCGATCAATGGCTTGGTTAAGGAGCTTCTCGTCTTTGAGCTTGATGGCTTTTTCGATGCCAGCGAGGCTGGCGCCGGTGCCAGAGGTGCGACGTTCCCCATTGACCGGGTCTGGCATGAAGGGTTGCCCTGTTGCCAAAGATCCAAAGAAATTTCCTTCAAAATACTCTGCAAGGAACAGGCGGTGATCGTGACCGTTGAGGCCAACTTCGTGGGCATCAGTGTCATCGATTGCCCACCCAATATCGTCGTGGCAGCGCAAATACACACCCCAGGCAGTGGTGTTGGGTAGTCCACTAAACCGTGACATGGTGTGCACCATGAGGGAGGTGTCCTTGGCGGCAATCGCCGACCAAATCTGCACCATCAAACTGTTGTGATACGCCAGATCGGAGACTTTTCCTGCGTGCTGTCCCTCACCAAAGTAGGCGCCCACTTGGGCTGGCCCCACAATCGCTTCAGCTTTGAAAATCATCGAGGGACACAGTATGCGAGCAAAGGCGCGCAGTGCTTGGGTGATGACGTGAACTTCTGGTTCACCCTGACAGATTGTTCCCATCCGCTTCCACATGAATGCAATTGCATCTAAGCGGATGCAGTCAACTCCGTGATTGGCCAGGTTGGCAATGATGTCGGCGTATTCGCAGAACACGGCAGGGTTCGACCAGTTCACATCCCATTGATAGGAGTTGAACGTGGTCCACACCCAGCCTTGCAGCTTGTCATCCCAGGTGAAGTTTCCCGGAGCAAAGTCCGGAAAAACTTCCAGGAGAGTTTTTTCAAACTCATCAGGGATGGTGCGGTCGGGATAAACATAGAAGTAGTCGCGATACGTGGGATCTCCAGCACGAGCTTTTTCAGCCCATTCGTGTTCCTGCGCAACGTGGTTGAGAACGAGATCGAGCGTGAGCGAGATTCCTGAGTCATGCAGCTTGTCTGCTGTTGAGCGCAATTCCTTCATGGAGCCGAGGTCTTCACGAAGAGCGCGATAGTCCATGACGGCATAGCCCCCGTCGTTAGCGCCTGGCCGGGGCTTCAGAATGGGCAACAGATGGAGATAGGTAATCCCTAAATCTTTGAGATAGGGAATGCGTTTGTTGATGCCTTTGAGATTTTTCGCAAATAGGTCAGCGTAGGCAACATAGCCAATAGTTTTTTCAGACTGGAACCAGTCCTGTTCTAGAACACGCTCACGATCGCGCTGCTGGAGCTCTTCATCACGGTGAAGGTGAGCTGCGGCCATCACTTCAATAAGTTGAGGCAGTGCTGTTTCGATGGGGTAGAGCTGAGCAAACGCTTCGATGAGGTCGTGGCCCCAGCGATCAAAACGATCGAGGAGATCTTGGGCACCACGAGTACTCGTGCCAATGAGGCCCTGCAGTTGTGCTCTGGCAGCAGCAGTTAGTTCGGGAATTGCAAGCATTGCAGTGACTCCGTTGTCTCTGACCCCGTTCGTCTCTTAACGGTTGTAGATAGTGTATTCCTCTGCTGAACCTGCAGTGAATTTCGATTTCCTAATCAACAGGTGCGGGGGCTTTTCGTATCCGGAAACTCACCCACGCGGCGACGGCACACAAGCCCGCTGCTCCAAACCATGCCAGGGTGTATTCGCCGGTGAGGTCTCGCACAGTTCCGGCAGCGATAGCTGCTACAGATGCTCCTACCTGGTGGGAGGCAAAGACCCAACCAAAGACGATGGATCCCTTATTGCCAAACATCTCATTACAAATAGCGATGGTGGGGGGAACTGTGGCCACCCAGTCCAAACCATAAATCACGATGAACAGAATCAGGCTGGGGTGGATGGTGGCCGAGAGGAGAACTGGCAACAACATCAGAGAAATGCCACGGCCAAAGTAATAAATCGCCAGCAAGATTCGTGGGTTGACGCGGTCGGTGAGCCAACCAGATGCAATGGTGCCAAAAATGTCGAAGATGCCCACTGCGGCAAGCAAGCCCGCAGCAGTAGTTTCGGGCATGCCGTGATCATGCGCTGAGGGAATGAAATGCACACCAATCAAACCGTTGGTGGTGGCACCACAGATGGCGAAACCGACAGCTAGAGCCCAGAAAGTTCGAGAGCGTGAAGCTTCCTTGAGAACCACTAGAGCATATTTCGCGGGGTTTCCCCGAGGAGGTTCTGCCGCAAGTTGTGCCGCGGCTATCTTGGCTTGTTCCTCACTTTCGCCGTAGCGACGCACACCAAGATCAGCGGGGGAGTTACGCATGAACAGCAAAATCAGCGGCACCACCGCCAAGGCGGCTGCCGCTATCAACAGCGATGCTGAACGCCACCCTGTCGTGGTGACCAGATTGGCCATCACGGGAAGGAAGATCAGTTGACCTGTAGCGCTTCCTGCCGAGAGAACACCGGCAACAAGTCCTCGGCGGGCAAGGAACCACGTGTTGGTGATTGTGGCAGCAAAGACCAATGCCATCGAGCCGCTACCGAGCCCAATCAAGACTCCCCACGTCAACACCAAAATAATCGGGTTCGTGGCAAAAATGCTCAGCGCGCTTCCAGCAGAAATAAGAAGCAATGCGCCGGTGGTGACTTTGCGTAGTCCGAAACGACTCATTAACGCTGCCGCGAACGGGGCAGTGAGGCCAAAGAGCAGAATATTCACGCCGATTGCGATAGAGATTGTGGTGCTACTCCAGTCAAATTCCTCCTCGAGAGGAACCATCATTACACCTGGCGCGGATCTAAAACCGGCGGCGCCAACCAGTGCTAAAAATCCAACCCCAGCAACAAGCCATGCAGGGTGGATTCTGCGTGTGCGCGGGGAAGACATGGGTTTAGCTTATTGAGATTTGTGCCCGAACGAACAAGTTGCTTTATTCATGAATCTCTCGGCATTCATCCAGCATTCTCGTCGTACCATTGGAGCTATGGATTTACTGCTCCCCATTCTCGGCATTGTTGTAGTGCTTGCTGTCATCGTCGGCATCTACCTCTGGGCAACCTACAACAGCCTTGTTACGCTCAATGTTCGAGTCGAAGAGGCGTGGAGTGATATCACCGTTCAACTCAAGCGTCGAGCGGATCTGATTCCCAACCTCATCGAGACCGTCAAAGGATATGCATCCCACGAACGCGGTGTGTTCGAGGCAGTAACGAAGGCTCGAGCGGAAACGCTCACTGCGGAAACACCGGCGGCTGCCGCTGAGGCTGAAGGCCACATGCAGGCTGCGCTCAAGAGCATCTTTGCTGTGGCAGAGGCATATCCCCAGCTCCACGCCAGTGAAAACTTCCTCCAGCTTCAGGGCGAACTAGTTGATACTGAAGACAAGATTCAAGCTGCTCGCCGGTTCTACAACGGTGGCGTGCGCGAATTCAACACCAAGATCTTGTCCTTCCCGAACAACATGTGGGCAAACAAGTTGAAGTTCGACAAGCGCGACTTCTTCGATGTTGCCGACGCTGCAGCTATTGCAGAACCTCCACGCATCCAGTTCTAAATCTTTCTGAGCAAGGGCTCTGATGTATTCCGCAATCGCGAAAAACAAGCGCAACACCGTCGTCATTATGGTGTTCTTCTTGCTGATCATTGGCGGCTTGGGTTGGCTTGCTGGGTACATCTACAACGACATCACCATAACCGTGATGACCATCGTGATTGCCTCTGGATATGCCCTGTTCCAGTACTACCTGGCAGGGTCTCAGGCACTCTCTATCGCCGGAGCGATAGAGATTCAAAAAGCGGACAACCCGCGTTTGTATCGAATTGTGGAGAACCTTTGTATCGCCACAGGTACACCCATGCCCAAGATTTACATCATCAACGATCAGGCGCCCAATGCGTTTGCTACTGGTCGTGACCCTCAGCATGCTGCCGTCGCAGCAACGTCAGGTCTTCTTGATTTGATGGATGACGCAGAACTTGAAGGTGTGATGGCGCACGAACTCGGTCACGTTCGCAACTATGACATCCGTGTTTCCATGATCGTGTTTGGTCTGGTCGTGGCAGTGGGCTTCCTTTCCGACATGTTATTGCGCATGTCCTTCTTTGCCCCTCGGCGCGACTCCAACGGTGGTGGTAACCCCGTCATGTTGGTGCTGGGTTTGGCCGCCATGATTATTGCGCCACTAGTTGCAACGATGGTCCAACTAGCTATCTCTCGACAGCGAGAGTATCTGGCAGATGCTACAGGGGCATTAGCAACCAGGCACCCAGAGGCACTAGCTAGTGCACTCCAGAAACTTGCCGCTTATGGTCGCCCCCTGCAAAAACAAAACTCCAGCATGGCCCACATGTGGATTGCGGATCCAGTGAAGCCGGGCATTGTCGACCGCATGTTTGCCACCCACCCACCTATCGAAGATCGGGTTCAACGACTACACGAAATGGGCGGCAAGTTTTGAGCTTTAGAACTCTCCTCTAAACTTTGGATATGACCTCGAAGCCTATAGCTGGACCTAGCCTGTCCGAGTTCGAGGCCGCCCGCGCAACCGTGGGCAAAGTGGCGCAGTCCACTCCGATGGAAACTTCCCGCTATCTGAGCAAAGTGCTCGGCTCAGAGGTATTCCTCAAGTGTGAAAACCTCCAACGTACCGGTAGCTACAAGCTTCGCGGCGCATATAACCGTCTATCTCAGCTTTCTGCAGATGAGCGTGCCAAGGGTGTTATTGCTGCCTCTGCCGGTAACCATGCACAAGGTGTTGCTCTGGCAGCTCGCGAGCTCGGCATCAAGGCAACCATCTTCATGCCGCTGGGTGTTGCCTTGCCTAAGCTCGAGGCAACCCGTGAATACGGTGCCGAAGTTGTTCTGACTGGAAATATCTTCAACGAATCACTCAAGGCAGCCAAAGAATTTGCGGCTGAAACTGGCGGTATTTTTATTGCCCCCTTCGACCACCAAGATGTCATCATCGGTCAGGGAACCCTAGGTCTTGAGATCTTGGAAGAAGTCCCTGATGTGGACACCATCATCGTGCCCATCGGTGGCGGCGGACTCATCTCTGGTGTCGCCTCTGCGGTGAAGCAACAAGCTGCCACCCTCGGACGCACAATCAGAATCATTGGTGTTCAGGCCGAAAACGCGGCGGCTTACCCTCCCTCGTTGGAGGCGAAAGAACCCGTCACAGTCGACGTGCATCCCACCATCTGTGACGGTATTGCTGTTGCGCGTCCTGGAACGCTGAACTTCGAGATCATCAAGGACACTGTGGACGAGGTTGTTACCGTTTCAGATGATGACACTGCCCGTGCACTGGTCATGTTGCTCGAGCGAGCCAAGCTTGTTGTTGAACCTGCCGGTGCTGTCGGCGTTGCCGCCATCATGGCGAAGAAGATCAAGAAGACAGGGAAAACTGTCGCCATCCTCTCAGGTGGAAATATTGACCCACTGCTGTTGCAGCGCATCGTGGGTCACGGCTTGGCTGCCTCAGAACGTTATCTCAAGCTTCGAGTCATGCTTCCTGACCGTCCTGGTCAGTTAGCCCGCACGGCAGAGATTGTTTCCGAGCAGAACGCGAACGTTGTTGAGGTGCTGCACACCCGTCATGGTCGTGGCCTCCAGATCAGTGAGGTCGAACTCGAACTTCACATCGAGACTCGTGGCAAGGAACATCGCAAGCAGGTCATCAAGGCCCTGCGCGATGAGGGATTCAAAGTCCGCATCAGCGACGACATCTAACACTTAACGAATAAAGCCTCCCGACAAGGGAGGCTTTATGGTGTGGTTTGAGTTAGCCGGTGAACGTTTCCACGTTGATGACCTTAACCTCAATGTCTTTACCGTTAGGTGCAGTGAAGGTGGTCTTTTCGCCGACCTTGAGGCCCAAGATGGCAGCACCCATGGGGCTGCTCTCGCTGTAGACGGTGTAGTCGGTTCCGGCAGCAATTTCGCGGTTGCCGAGTAAGAACGTTGCTTCATCGCCGGCAATAGTGGCGGTAATGACTGTTCCGGTTTCGACAACACCAGAACTTTGGGGAGCTTCGCCTACCTTGACGTCCTTGAGCAGAGCAGTCAGGGTGCGAATGCGAGCTTCGATCTTGCCCTGCTCATCTTTAGCAGCGTGGTAGCCACCGTTTTCTTTGAGGTCACCCTCTTCGCGGGCAGCTTCAATACGCTTGGCAATCTCTTCACGACCGGTGGTGGACAGGGTGTCGAGTTCCGCCTTGAGGCGGTCATATGCCTCTTGGGTGAGCCATGTTTCTTTGATTTCTTCGCTAGCCATAGGGTTTAGCCTAGGTGAGCCAACATTGGTAAACCAAACCGGTTGTGGCGGGTTGGCTCGTGGTGATGGTCTCTTTAATATCGCGGATGCGCTGCTGCGAAGGGGGATAGATAAACACCTTCCAACCCACAATGGCAAAGCTGGTGTTGAGAGCCTGCACAGCACAGGCAACTTCATGTCCAGGAGTTGCCGTGAGCTCAAATTCCACGGTCACGCTTGTCTCGGTGAGGTCCTCAAACCCCAGATCGCGTGCGGAGGTCTGCGGGCCAAACCCCAGAGCATCAGTAAAGATGACCCAGCTCACGAGACCAACAATGATCACCGACGAAACAATGATGACACCGAGATTGCGGCGGATAGGTCCGCGGTCATCGCGTGATCGTCCGTAGCGATCTGCGAGGTTGTCTTCGGTACTCATGGAGCTCCTTGGTGGCCCGTCGTGACGGACGAATTCTCAGCTTCGCCCAGTACTCTATTTATAAGGCTATTAGCTTAAAAACCATTCGGAGGAACCGTGCTGTTTGCAGAAGAGACAATTGACCCACAGCTGGTCTCTCCTGGCGTGGTGGGATTCGTTGCCACAATCCTTGTCACCATTGCGACCGTGCTTCTTCTGATCGACATGGTTCGTCGCATGCGCCGAGTGAACATGCGCGCAGAGATCAACAAGAAGCTCGATGCTGAGCAGGCTGCTGACACCAGCGCAGCCGAGTCGAAGTAGTCACTTTCCCTCATGTCCAACCAGTTCGGAATGTATTCCGAGCAGTACACCAACGACTACTCGAAAGAACAAAATGAGCAGTTCACTGCTGCTTTTGATGCGATTACGCAGCAATTTGTTGCAGGCCTGAACGAGGGCGTGCCAGCAGACGCGGCATCCATCCAGGATGCTGTGCGTCAGCATTACGAGTTTTGCTCTCAGTTTTGGAAGCCCACTCGAGAGGCCTACAAGAGCCTCGCTTTGAGTTACATCATGCCTTCGCCCTATCGGGACACCTACGAAGGGATAGCCAAGGGCTTAGGGAAGTATCACTACGACGCGATTGTCATCTGGGCAGATAAGAACCTTTAGGCGTTGTAAGCAGGGTGCATGGCAATGAGCAAAATTGCCGTCCAGTGGCACATAAACGCGATAACCGTGAGTGTGTGGAAGATTTCATGGAAACCAAACACACCTGGAATGGGGTTGGGTTTCTTCATTCCGTAAATCACTGCTCCGGCGGTGTAGGCCAAACCACCTACGATAACCAGCACCATCATGGCGATGTTTGCTTGGAAGAGATCAACCACGTACATCATGGCTGCCCAACCGAGCAGGATGTACAAAGCTACATACAGCCACCGCGGGGCATGCACCCAAAACACTCGGAAGAAAATGCCCAACAGCGCACCGCTCCACACCATCACCAACAGGAGAACACCCTTGCTGGGTGGGAGAGCCAACACTGCCAAAGGCGTGTAGGTACCGGCAATAAGTAAGAAAATGTTGGCGTGATCAAAACGTTTGAGCATCACCTTGGTCTTAGGTTTCCAGTTGATGCGGTGATACAGCGCCGAGATGCCAAAAAGCAGCAGTGAGGTGGTCATGAAGACCGCAGAACTCCACTTAGCTGCGGGACCATCAGCCAGAACAATGAGCACAACTCCGGCTGCGATAGCCAAGGGGAAAGTGCCGGTGTGAATCCATCCACGCCACGAGGGCTTCACCTCCACGTGGGGGTGAGACTCGGCATCCTCGATTAGCGGCAAGCTCATTTAAACAGCGTACGCCAGTTTTATTGTGCGCAAGCTGGGCGTAACACTGCTCACCAACGCCTAACCTTCGGTAAAGTCATGGACGTGATGTCGCGCGCGAATAAGACAGGTCCGCTCTATGGCCTGTATCAAAAACGCCTGCGTCGGGGGCTCAACAAGGACAATCTTCCACACCACATTGGAATGATTGTTGATGGCAACCGTCGCTGGGCCAGAGAGCGCTTCTTGGAAAACCCTTCTCACGGCCACCGCGCAGGCGCTCAGAAAGTTCCTGAGTTCCTGGTCTGGTGTGATGATCTAGGCATCAGCATGGTCACACTGTATTTGCTCTCCACCGATAACCTCACCGGGCGCGATAAGTCTGAACTCACCGAGTTGTACAACATCATTGCGGAGCTTGCCGAAGGGCTATCTCACTTCCGTAACTGGAAAATCAATCACGTGGGCAAAGACGATGTACTTCCTCCAGAGTTGTTAGCAACACTGCTGGATGCAGAAGAGCGAACCAAAAACAACACTGGTCTCCACGTAAACCTTGCCATCGGATATGGCGGCCGTGCCGAGATTGCCGATGCCGTGCGAAGCATCATCTCTGAGCACCAAGCACACGGTGGCAATCTCGATGACTTGGCCGACAAGCTCACACCAGAACTGATCAGCGACCACCTCTATACCGGTGGACTACCTGACCCCGATCTCGTCATTAGGACATCTGGAGAACAGCGGCTTTCTGACTTTATGCTCTGGCAAAGTGCCCACTCCGAGTTCTATTTCGTGGAAGCCCTCTACCCAGATTTACGCGAAGTGGACTTCTTGCGAGCCATGCGTGACTACTCACGCAGAGAGCGTCGTTTCGGCGGATAAAGCCTCTGTGATGACATCCCGATGACACTTAGATGAACATCGGGCGTGTCGCCACGAAAGTCGGTGGCGAGGGTCGTACTTTCATGACATGAGCCCACAAAGTAGTGGCGCTAAGACTGGTCAATCCGGTCAGCGCCAGAAGTCCACTTCCTCATCCACAACCGAGCGTGTCTATGTCATAGATACCTCGGTTTTGTTGTCTGACCCCCAGGCACTGTTCCGCTTCGCGGAGCATGCCGTGGTCATCCCGGTGGTGGTGATTAGTGAGCTGGAAAAGAAACGTCACGATCCCGAGATCGGTTACTTCGCTCGTCAGGCGTTGCGCATTCTTGATGACTTACGCATTAAGCACGAACGTTTAGATTTCCCCATCCCCATCGGGGAGGGTGGTTCGCTCCGAGTCGAACTCAACCACTCCAACCAGGCAGTGCTTCCATCTGGATTGCAGCTGGGAGACAACGACAGTCGCATCCTGGCTGTGGCCATGAACCTCGCCAACGATGGTCTCAATGTCACCGTGGTCTCCAAAGATCTCCCCATGCGTGTCAAGGCTTCTTCTATCGGCATGAACGCTGAGGAATACCGTGCCGAGCTCGCCGTAGACAGCGGTTGGATGGGGCATGAGGAGATCGACCTCAGCGCTGACGACATGGCCATCTTGTATGAAGATGAGGTGCTGCGCACCAGCGCTGTCAAAGACACCCCCATCAACACAGGCCTCATTATTCACTCAGACCGTGGCTCAGCTCTGGGCCGCGTGGTGCATAAAGGTGAGATTGCTCTGGTGCGTGGAGACCGTGACATCTTTGGTCTTCACGGCCGTTCGGCAGAACAGCGTCTGGCGATCGACATGCTGCTCGACCCCAGCATGGGAATCATCTCACTGGGCGGCTCTGCCGGTACTGGAAAGTCGGCGCTGGCATTGTGTGCCGGGCTTGAGGCCGTTCTCGAGCGTCAGCAGCACAAGAAGATCATCGTCTTCCGCCCGCTTTACGCAGTCGGTGGTCAAGAGCTGGGCTACCTCCCAGGAGATAAAGAAGAAAAGATGAACCCCTGGGGTCAGGCAATCTTTGACACCTTGGGCGCGCTTGTCTCTGACAACGTCATGAATGAGGTTGTCGATCGCGGAATCCTCGAGGTTCTGCCACTGACTCACATCCGTGGTCGCTCACTCCACGATGCGTTCGTCATCGTGGATGAGGCGCAGTCTCTCGAGCGCAACGTTCTGCTCACAGTGCTTAGCCGTATTGGCCAAAACTCTCGAGTAGTTCTCACGCATGACGTGGCTCAGCGAGACAACCTGCGAGTGGGTCGCCACGATGGCATCGCCAGCGTGATTGAAAGCCTCAAGGGACAGCCACTCTTCGGTCACATCACCCTGACCCGTTCCGAGCGCTCTGCTATTGCGGCGCTCGTCACCGACCTCCTGGAACGCCAGGAAGTCCTCTAGACGCCACGCGAATAGCTGGGGAGGAGAGTACTCGTCGTCAGCTCACCCGCGGACTGTGGATAGCCCTCGCACTGCGAGGGCTATCTGCATTAGCGTGAGCACATGACGTTGTGGCAAATCATTCCACTGGCCTATCTGGCGGTCGTGACCATTCCACTGGTGCGCATTGATTGGCGCACTCACCGACTTCCTAATGCCTGGGTGATGCCGGGCTATGCAGCAATAGCAATTGCCTGGATCGGCGTCTGGATCAGCACGGGGGAGTATCCACTCATTCCTGCCATTTCTGCGGCAGGCTATTTCGGATTCCTTCTCATCTTCAGCTACGGCGGAGGAATGGGTATGGGGGATGTGAAGCTTGCTGGTGTTCTCGGCGGTGCTGCCGGGTTGATTGGAGCACCCACGGCCATTCTGTCTCCAGTTTTTGCATTTATCTTTGGAGGCCTTGCCTCACTTGTTGTGTTGATTCTCACTTTGCTGAGGAGAAAAGATCTTCCCTTCTCTCAAGCTTGGGCGGTGACGAAAGAAACCCGGATTCCATTTGGACCCTTCATGTTCCTGGGGTTCTGGGTTGCGATGGCGCTTACCGCATTGTTTGCGAGCTGAGTAAAGTGGGGCTATGGCCGTCCCACAGATTTACACCGTCTCAGATACTGCTGCTGAAGAACTAGCCTCAGCCGACAACGTTTTATTTCTCGGCAATGCCCTCGGCACTGATATTCATTTGTGGGAGAGAGCGATGCCTGCTCTCTCAGCGCACTATTCCATCGTGCGCTTTGATATGCCAGGGCACGGAAAATCACCTGTCCCCACCGATTCCTACACTCTTGAAGAAGTCGCAGATGCCGTCATTGCTTCGGCAGACAAACTCGGAATTCAGCGTTTCGACTTTGCCGGGGTCTCGGTTGCTGGGGCCGTAGCTCTCGAGATTGCTCACAAATACCCTGACCGCATCAAGCACTCAGTCGTTGTGTGTTCTGCTCCCTATATGGGTGGCCATGAGGGGTGGAGTGAGCGTATTGCTCAGGTCGAAGCGCAAGGAACAGCCTCGCTCGTTCCTGCACTGCCTGCGCGCTGGTTCTCTGATGATTTCATCACCAAAGATCCTGGTGCGGTGAAAGCTCTCTTGGATATGGTCGCCTCGACCGATGACACCAGTTACATCAAAACGTGTGAAGCACTCGGAGCTTTTGATGCCCGCGGTTATCTGGCAGACATTCGTGTGCCCATTTTGGTGATCTCGGGAGAGATCGATCCTGGTTCTCCACCCGCAGCAGGGACAATAATTGCGGAAACCGTGCCCGGTGCTCAGCAGGTCATTATTGCCGGTGCATCACACCAGGCAGTTGTCGAAGCACCTCTCGAGGTTGCCAAGGCAATGACGACCTTTTTGTCCAAGTAGTCTTTATCTATGATTTCTGCAGAAATATCGCGCTCATGGCTGCTGGTTAACGGGGCAAAAACCGAAGAGTTTGACGTTGCTGCTTCATCTAAAGCAGACCAGATTGTTCTCGATATTGAAGACGCGGTAGACCCTTCGCAGAAGAACGTTGCCCGCGATGAAGTGGCAAAGTGGCTTGAAACGAAGCAAGCCTGGGTTCGCATTAACGACCGTGCATCAGATTTCTGGTCAGACGACATTGACCAGCTTCGGGACGTACCCGGTTTATTGGGTGTCATGCTCGCGAAAACCGAAGACGGCTCACACGTCACTGAAACTTTCGATCGCCTCGGTGGCAAGACCCGTGTGCTTGCCCTCGTAGAATCCGCATTAGGTATTGAAGAAGCTCGTGAGATTGCCTGCGCTCGCGGAGCCTTCCGTCTCGCCTTTGGCAGTGGTGACTACCGTCGCGACACCGGAACCAGCGTGGAAGATATCGCCATGGCCTATCCTCGCTCGCGCCTGGTTGTGGCAAGTCGTATTGGAAACCTTCCTGGCCCCATCGATGGCCCCACGGTGGGATCCAGCTATGGAATTCTGCGTGAGAAGTCAGAGCACGCTGTTGCATTGGGAATGACCGGAAAACTGTGTTTGCACCACGACCAAATTCCGGTCATCAACGAAGCAATCAGCCCCACCCAATCCGATGTGGCGTGGGCAAGATCATTCCTTGCAGACTTCGAAGCGCGTGGACGTGTTGTCCGCGACGGTAGTGACCTGCCACGTTTGGGCCGTGCTGAAAAGATTGAGAAGTTGGCTGTTGCCTTCGGCATCAACCCTTCTTAGTGCGTGTTTGAGTTTTTCTTTGAGCTGAGCTTGACATAGAGCCCTAACAACCGGGGCACAATGACATAGACCGCGAGCGGAACCACAATCAGCGTCAAAACGAATGCCTTAAATACTGGGTGGGTATTTCCCAGTGCGGGAATCAGAAAGGTTATTCCCAGCGCAACAAGAGGGAAAATCGTTAACCACGTAATGAAAGCGCGGACGTGAATTGAAACCTGTTGTGTTGGATGAGCCATACCTCTCACGTTAGGGCAATTCATAAACTTCTCTCAGCCCACTCATAAGTTCGCTCGATACAGTGAGAGCACATCCCCCTTATTGGAGTAATCATGGCCGCGTCCACCCCAGAAACTTTTGACCCTGCTCAAGAGCCGAAGTCGTCCAAAGCAAAGACCGCTGCTTCCGCCTTGAAGCCTGCTGTGCAGCCCAGTGCCGCCGTCGCATCCTACCCGGGCCAGACTTTGGGAATAGTTGCTCTGGTGTTTGCTTTCTTTATGCCGCTTCCTGCGCTAGCGCTGGGAATCATCGCCTGGGTGTGGTCCAACAAGGCGGGTAAGAATAATGTTTTGGCGAAGGTTGCTGTCTTTGTCAGCGGCGCCCTTACCATCATCGGAATCTTCCTCTTGGGTATGTGGGTCGCATTTACCGCGGCGGTCTTCAGCGGGCCATTTGGGCCAGCGTATCCAGCGGGAGAAGTTCACATTTCAGGTGGCGGCGGTCACATGATGTTCGACGGTGACATGATGCACGAATTCGACCAATTGGAAGGGGAGATGAAGCACATGCTTCCTGCCCCGGGAGACCTGCCTCAACTTGAAGCACCACAAAGCAACTAGTTCTACCAGTGAGCGCGATGCCCCCGGTCAATCCGGGGGCATCTGTGTTCACTCCGCTAACTCCCCGTGAGGGGATTGCGTTGGGTAACATGACCATGAGGCACTCAACGAGGTGGTGATGGTGGCACACAACAAAGCTGAAACAGCTGAATCCAGCAGTGTCACCTCGCGTGCACTGTCGGTGCTCTCTGCTTTTGAGAATTCTCCTGGCGCACTCTCTGTTGCCCGCATTTCTCAGCGCTCTGGTTTGCCCCTGTCCACCACCTACCGTCTCGTGCACGAGCTTGAAGAGTGGGGCGGTCTGGATAAGACCTCCGATGGTAAATATCAGGTGGGAATGCGCATCTGGGAGTTGGGCCAGTTAGCTGGTCGTCGTTTACGCGACCGTGCTCACCCTTTCTTGCAGGATCTTTTTGATCTCACTCACGAGAACGTACACATGGCTGTGCGCGAGGGAACCCAGACGCTCTATACCGACAAGATTTATGGCTCCCGCAAAGTTCCCCTCATTTCACGCGTGGGCGGCAGGCTGCCCCTGCATGCCACGGCCGTAGGCCGTGTGCTGTTGGCAGCCCAACCTGAATGGTTTATCGAGGCCTATTTCGAGCGTGAATTGGAAACTCCCACACCGAAAACGGTGGTCGACCCTGAGATTCTTCGTGCCGAAATAGATGAGGTACAGCGCACCGGGTATTCCATCACGATTGAGCAAATGCGTGTGGGGCAGTTCTCTCTGGCGCTGCCGGTCATTGTTGAAGGCCAGACCATCGCTGCGGTGGGTATGGTGCTCGATAAGGCAAAGATTGGTGAGGTGCGCCGCTTGATGCCGTTGATGCGAGGAACGGTCGAAAGCATACAATCTTCGATGTCTGGCCGAACAATTCGCTAACTATTTTCCTACCTTTTCCGCGTATTTACGGGGGTGAGGAAAATTCTTTCAATGTCATTCTCATTCAGTGAGAAACATGTCTATCTGTTTACCTCCGACAGGTCGACTATGTAAATAAGCAGTTCAAGGAGGAACGCACATGGGTGCAACCACATACCACGGATACGAGCCCTTCGACATGAAGGATCCCTTCCCCGCTTATGCTGAGCTTCGCCGTGAAGAGCCCGTGATGTATGACGACCGCATCGGATACTACGTTGTCTCACGTTATGACGACGTGAAAGCAGTTTTCGAGGACTGGGAGAGCTTCTCCTCTGAGAACGCTCAGGCTCCTGTTCGCCCTATGGGTGCACCTGCCAAAAAGATCATGGAAGAAGGCGGCTTCACCGCCTACTCCGGATTATCCGCTCGCATTCCGCCAGAGCACACCCGTATTCGCTCCATCGCCTCCAAGGCGTTCACTCCTCGCCGCTACAAAGTTCTCGAACCAGCTATTCGCGAAAACGTCGACATCATGATTGACAAGATGCTCGCCGCGGGAGAACCCGGAGACATTCTCAGCGACATCGCCAACGACCTGCCCACAATCACCATCCTGACCTTGTTTGGTGTTCCCATTTCTCGCATTCCTGAAATCAAGAAGTGGTCGGGTAGCCGTGCCTTAATGACGTGGGCAGAGCTCACCGATGAAGAACAGATTCCTCACGCACACAACCTCGTTGAGTATTGGAACTTCTGCCAGGAAGTTGTGGCCAACAACAAGGCAAACCCCGGACAAGACAACCTCGCTGCAGACCTGTTGAAGCTTCAGGCTGAGGGCAACGACATCTCTGACCACGAAATTGCATCCCTGCTGTACTCGATGCTCTTCGCTGGCCACGAAACCACCACCACCTTGATCTCAAACTCACTGCGCATGTTGCTGTCGAACCCTGAGACCTATCAAGCTCTCGTGGAAGACCCCGAGAAGATTCCAGGCGCCATTGACGAGGTGCTGCGCATGGCAGGAAGCATTGTGGCTTGGCGTCGCAAGGCAACCCGCGATGCAGAAATCGCCGGAGTCAAGATTCCTGAAGGATCTGGTGTTCTTCTGCTCATGGGCTCGGCAAACCGCGATGCCAGCGTGTTTGAGAACCCCGATGTATTCGACATCGGCCGCGAAAATGCCCGTAACCACATGTCTTTCGGTTACGGAATCCACTTCTGCCTCGGAAACCTCCTTGCGAAACTGCAGGGCAAGGTTGCTTTGGAAGAAATCACCAAGAAAATTCCAACCCTGCGACTGATGCCAGGAGCAGACATTAACTTCATCGAAAACCTCTCCTTCCGGGTACCAACGTCGGTACCAGTTGAGTGGACCAAGTAAAGGAAAACCATGGGAAAGTACACCTTCGCTTTTGACAGCACAGAAACTCCAGAACACGACCGTCTAGGCGGCAAGTGCACCAGCCTGGCCATCATGACCAGCGCAGGTATGCCTGTCCCTCCCGGGTTCGCCGTGACCACTGACGCATTTGATGCAGTGATGAACCAGACCACACTGCGCGATCACATTGTGAAACACCTCGAAGGCCTTGACCCCAACGATGTGACTGACGTAGACACCCGGGCAGCTCACATCCGCGAACTGATCATGACCCAGGAAGTTCCTGCTGATGTGCGCGATGAAACCATCGCTGCTTACAAGAAGCTCATGGACTTGTGTGGTGGCGAAGTACCTGTCGCCGTACGCTCCAGTGCTACCGCTGAAGATCTGCCTGACGCAAGCTTCGCTGGACAGCAGGACACCTACCTCTGGATTATTGGCCAAGAGGCTGTCATGCAGAAGATTCGTGAATGCTGGGCATCGCTGTACACCGCGCGTGCAATCACCTACCGCATGGCAAACAACATCCCCGATGAGGGTCTGTCAATGGCTGTTGCTGTTCAGAAGATGGTCAACTCTCGCACTTCCGGTGTAGCCATGACCATTGACCCCAGCAACGGTGACAAGTCCAAGATTGTTGTCGACTCCAGCTGGGGCCTGGGCGAGATGGTTGTCTCTGGTGAAGTCACCCCAGATAACTTCCTTATCGACAAAGTCATGATGCACATCATCAACCGCACCATTTCAGACAAGCACGAAGAACTCGTGCCTTCAGGTCACGGCACCGTGATTCGCAAGGAAGTCGACGCTGAGCGTCGCAACAGCCCCAGCCTCAGCGATGAAGAGCTGATTCAGGTCGCAACTTTGGCTAAGGCTGCGCACAAACACTACGGAACAGTTCAGGACATTGAGTGGGCCATCGACGCCGACCTTCCTGCAGGTTCCAACGTTCTCCTTCTGCAAAGCCGCCCCGAAACGGTGTGGTCGCAGAAGAAGCAGGAAGTGAAAATCACTTCCACCGGTTCCGGTATTGAAGCGATCACAAAGTCGCTGATGGCCCAAATCGGAGACCGCAAGTAAAGCCCCACAACAACGGCAACACCTGCACCACAACCCTGTAACACCAGTCTCGACGATGAGAAAGGCACCACCACATGTTCGGAAAGAAGGCAAAAGCAATGACGCCTAGCGCTGCTCGTAAGAGCTTTGTCTCGCCTTATGACCTGCCAGCGCCCAAGGGCGCTGAAGGTTGGCAAGACCTCTACCCATACAACCTTGTATTCCAGGAGAACCTGAAAGACAAGGAAAACGCGAAGTTCTGGTTCTGCGACTCGCAGCACTGGCCCAACGTGTTCAAGCCATTTGAGACCGTCGGTGTGGAATTCGCCGTACGTTGCCTCGGTGCGTACAACACCCGCCACTACATCATCCCTCCAGCAAACGGTATTGAATTCCGTATTCACAACGGTTTCTGCTACATGAGCCCCGTTGCAGTTGCACCTGAGCTCATCGGTGACCGTGTACCTCACTTCATGGAGCGTGCAGGCTACTACTTCCAGAACTGGAACACCCTGCTCGAAAACTGGAAGAAGAAGGTTCTTGCAACCATCGAAGAGATGGATGCCATCAACTTCGAAGCTCTTCCAGACATGGTTGACATTGAGGTCATCACCAGCGGTGCTGGTATTGACCCCACCGCCAAGATGATGGCTGACTACGACCGTCTGATCCAGCTGGCATACAAGAACTGGGAGCACCACTTCGAGTTCCTGAACCTCGGTTACGTTGCCTACCTGGACTTCTTCGGCTTCTGCAAGGAATCCTTCCCCGGCATCCCCGACTTAGCTATCGCCAAGATGGTGATGGGTGTGGACTCGGTTCTCTTCCGTCCTGATGACGAGCTCAAGGATCTCGCTGAGCTCGCTGTCAAGCACAACCTCACCGCTGTTTTCGCAAAGAACAACGACGCTGCAGCTACTCTGGCTGAGCTCGAAGGCTCTGCAGATGGCAAGAAGTGGATTGCTGCGTGGGAGAAGGCTCAGGAGCCTTGGTTCAACTACACCAGCGGAAACGGTTTCTACGGTTCCGACATTTACTGGCGTGACAACCTAGACCTGCCTATGGGCTACATCCAGGACTATGTTGTTCGTGCTGCAAAGGGCGAACAGCTTCACCGCCCCAAGGATGAGCTCATTGCAGAGCGCGACCGCATCACCAGCGAATACGCTGAACTTCTCGATGGCGAAGCCCTCGAGACCTTCAACGGCAAGCTCGGTCTTGCACGCACTGTGTACCCCTATGTAGAAGACCACAACTTCTACATTGAGCACTGGACCATGGGCGTCTTCTGGCGCAAGGTTCGTCAGCTGTCTCGTCTGCTTCACAGCTACGGCTTCTGGACCGAACCAGATGACCTGCTCTACCTGACCCGCGACGAAGTACGTCCCGTACTGTTCGACCTCGCAACCGGTTGGGGTGTTGGCGCAGACTGCATCGCACCTACCTACTGGCCAGCTGAGATCGAGCGTCGTCGCAAGATCGTAGATGCTCTGATGACTGCACGCCCCGAGCCTGCATTCAACGAGCCTCCTGCAGAAATCAACGAGCCATTCACCATCATGCTCTGGGGTATCACCACCGAGCAGGTTCAGCAGTGGCTTGGCGCTGAAGAGGGCGACCCCAACCAGCTCAAGGGTATGGCAGCATCCCCTGGTGTTGTTGAGGGTAAGGCTCGCGTCATCATGGGACCTGAGCAGCTCGATGAGCTCCAGCAGGGTGAAATCCTTGTTGCACCAGTAACCGCACCGAGCTGGGGACCTGTCTTCGGCAAGATCAGCGCAACTGTGACCGACATCGGTGGAATGATGAGCCACGCGGCTATCGTTTGCCGTGAGTACGGCCTTCCCGCCGTTACCGGTACCGGTTCTGCTTCCACCAAGATCAAGACCGGTATGAAGCTTCGAGTCGATGGCTCGAACGGTACCGTCGAGATCATTGGCTAAGTAAGCAGCCACTAAGGAATAAACCATGTCGTCCCCATCCCACTCACCAGTTGTCAATCACCTGGGCCGCGATGTCACCGGAAAAATTCCGGACGCATCTCGAGTCCCCGGGATGATTGAAATGAACGAGCGGGATGGGGCGATTTGGTCCCTGGCGAAGGATTTCCTTCGCACACGCGATAACGATGCGCACAGCCTGTATGCATATTCGATCGCCCAAGCTCTGCTCTCACAAATTCCTGAAGCCGATGAAAACATCGTGCTTCCCGCAATTCTTTTGCACGACACTGGCTGGTCAACGGTGGATGAGCGCCTCGCCCTCGAAGCTATTGCTCCCGGAGCCGATGGTTCCCTCGATCACCTCATCATTCAGCATGAGAAAGAGGGTGCACGCATTGCTCGTGAAATCCTCGAGCAGGTTGGTGTCCCCGAGGAGGACATCGTCCAGATTGTGGACATCATTGATGGCCACGACACCCGCCTTGTAGCGATGAGCACAAACGACGCCGTCGTGAAAGACTCCGACAAGGTCTGGCGCGTCACCCCACACGGTCGCCGTGTCGTGATGGACTGGTTTGGCATTGATGCCGAGCAGTCGCTGCGGTTGTGTGCCTACCGCGCATATAACGAACTTTTTACTGACCAAGCCAAAGCCATGTCCAGGGTTCTCGTCACCACAGCGTGCATGGACTATATGGATGAACTGGCTAATACGTACACCCGAGAGGACCTCGCCTAATGGCCACAGATCAATTTGAGGGCAAAGTTGTCATCGTCACCGGTGCAGCTGGCGGCCTCGGTCGCGCATTTGCGCAGGGTTTTGCTGCCGAGGGTGCACAGCTTGTTGTGGCTGATATTGACCTCGCTGGTGTGGAAGAAACTGCAGCGATGCTGACCGCCTCTGGCGCAGCAGCAATCGCTGTCAAGGTAGATGTCACCAACAAAGAATCCACCGATGCCCTCGCTCAGGCAGCCATCGATGCTTTTGGTCGCATTGATGTGCTCATCAACAACGCGGCCATCTATGCAACATTGACCCGCAAGCCTTTTACCGAGATTGACCCCGCTGAATGGGATCGCGTCATGAACGTGAACGTCAAGGGCGCGTGGCTGTGTTCGGCCTCGGTATATCCACGGATGACACAACCAGGTGGCCGCATTGTGAACATTGCCTCCGCCACCGTCTTCAGTGGCTCACCTTTATGGATGCACTATGTCGCATCTAAGGGTGCCGTGATTGGTATGACCCGCGTCATGGCACGAGAGGTTGGACCCCAGGGTGTCACCGTTAACGCCATTGCACCCGGCTTTACGCTCACCGAAGCAAGCCTCAGCCTGATGGAAGACGCTGAAACCTATGGTGTTGACCGCGGAGCGATCAAGCGTGCCAGCCAGCCTGAAGACATTGTGGGAACCGCAATTTTCCTCGCCGGCGAACAGTCCGGATACATCACCGGTCAGACCCTCGTGGTCGATGGCGGCAAACAATTTATCTAAGAACTCGTACGACAGAAAGAGACAACAGGAGTTAGACATGCCTCACGTAACCTACATTTCCCCCGACGGAACCGAGACCACCCTCGAAGCCCGAGACGGTGACTCCGTGATGGAGATCGCTGTCAAGAACGGTGTCAAAGGCATCGTCGCAGAGTGCGGTGGCGCATGCTCATGTGCAACCTGCCACGTCTACGTCGATGACGCATTCGTAGATGCTGTCGGTGAAGTTTCCGACCTCGAGGACGACATGCTCGATGGTGCTGAGTCTGAACGCCTTCCTGTTTCCCGCCTGTCTTGCCAGATCAAGATGTGTGCAGACCTCGACGGTCTCAAAGTCCGGATCGCCCCTAAGCAGTAATCATCATGAAAGAAAAGATTCTCATCATCGGTGCCGGCCAAGCCGGCATGCAAATAGCCTCGTCGCTGCGCGACGAAGGCTATGCCGGTGATGTCACCATCGTGGGCGAGGAAGCATATGCTCCCTATCAACGCCCACCGCTGTCAAAGGCCTATCTGGCCGGCGAGATGGATGAGGAATCTTTAGAGTTCCGAAACGAACACTTCTATGTTGAGAACAACATTGGCGTGGTGACTGGCGAGCAGATCGAGCATGTTGAGTTTGGTCCCAACGGGGGAGTAGCCACCGGTCGCTCAGGTAAAACCTACGCATTCGACAAGCTTGCTCTCACCACTGGTGCAGATCCGCGCAAGCTAAAAGTCGACGGAGCAGATCTTGACGGGGTGCTGTACATGCGCCACCTCGACGATGCCAAAGAGCTCAAAAAGCGCTGGGATTCCATTACGCACGTCGTTGTTCTCGGCGGAGGCTTTATTGGTCTCGAGGTTGCTGCCGTTGCGCAAAAGCATGGAAAGAACGTCACCGTGCTGCAATCCGGTAGCAGGCTCATGGGCCGTGCAGTCTCACCTATCGTGAGTGACTTTTATAAAGCAGCCCATGAAAAACGTGGCACAACCGTCACTCTCAATGCTCAGGTGTCTCACCTTGTTGGCGAAAACGGCATGGTAACCGGAGTGCAACTGGCTGACGGTTCTGTCGTTCCAGCAGACATCGTCATGGTGGGTATTGGCGTTACCGCACGCGGTGAACTGGCCGACCAGCTGGCACTCGAGATGGAAGATGGCGTCATCGTTGTCAATGAATACGCCGAAACTTCCAACCCCAATGTTGTTGCAGCCGGCGATGCAGTAATTTTGCCTCACCCTCTTGGCCACGAAGGTCAGGTTCGACTCGAATCTGTTCAGAATGCTGTTGATCAAGCCAAGGTTGCAGCGAAAACCCTCATGGGAATTCGCGAGCCATACCGCGCTGTTCCCTGGTTCTGGTCCGATCAAGCAGATCTCAAACTCCAGATTGCAGGCTTGTCTTCTGGATATGACCAGACCGTTATTCGCGGCGATATGGCCGCGGAAAAGTTCTCCGTTCTGTATTACAAGAACGGTTCCCTGTTGGCTATCGACGCTGTCAATGACGTCAGCGACTACATGGCCGTTCGCCGCGCACTCACTGCAAGAGCAAACATTCCTGCAGAAGCGGCAGCAGACTCCACCATTGCACTCAAAACGCTCATCACGGGCGGGGAAGCGTAAAGAAAATGACGATGGAATACACGCATGTCCTTGGAGACATCCCGACCCTCGCTAATGGGGCAAGCCCCCGCGGTCAATGGGAAAACCTTGATGCAGTATGGGTGGCAGTTCGCCCCTACCTGCGCACTCGTGCTAACGACATTCACCTGCCACTGTCGTTCAACTTTGCTGAGCTACTCCTGGACCACCACCCTGAGGCAGATTCACTAGTGACTCGTCTTGCGATACTTCTGCACGACACGGGCTGGGCTCGTGTGGATGAAGATCGAATTATCTCTGAGGGTTTCCGTAGTGAGAATGCCATGCAGTCCGATGTTCGTGTTCTGCACGAGATCGAGGGTTGCAACATTGCCCGTGAAGTCCTGCCTCCCCTCGGATATAGCGAAGAAGTTGTCGAAGCTGTCTGCAAGATCATTGACGGCCACGACACTGACCCCAACCATGACGGCATCGAAGATGCCATCATGCGTGATGCTGACCGCCTTTGGCGTTTCCAGCCCACAGGTATGGCCTTCTCTGCACTGTGGTTTGGTAAGACACCACAGGAGATTCGCCTCCGTCTGGAAGACACCATCTACGGCCAGCTCATCACTCCCGAGGCGCGCGCCATCGCAGAAGTAGAACTTGCTCGTTCCATCGAACTGCTCAAACTCGACGTTATTCAGTAAGGACATCATGACCACGCTCCAGGAATACCACGACGATAACTTCATCAACGGAGATTGGGTTAAGTCCCTCTCTTCCACGAAGATCGAAGTTGTCGATCCTTCCACTGAGGAAGTATGGGGAGCTGTTCCTGCCTCAACCGTTGAAGACATTGACCGTGCTGTTCAGTCAGCGCACAATGCTTTCCGAGGCTCAGGATGGAGCGATATTGGTGCTCCCGCACGTGCAGAGATGATGATTCGTCTTGCCGAGGAGTTTGAAGCACGCGCTGAGCGCCTAGCCATGATCATTACGAGTGAAAACGGCACTGGCATCACCGAAACACGTCAGGCTGCAGGTCACGCCGGCAAGCTCCTGCGCTACTACGCCGGCCTTGCCGACTATGTCGACCAGGTTGATGAGCGTCCTTTCCCCGGCGTTTCTGACCAGTTCACCGAAGTTGTTCGCCAGCCTCGTGGTGTTGCTGCCTTGATAGCACCTTGGAACTTCCCTGTTGCTCTCGTGATGGTCAAACTTGCTCCCGCACTCATTGCCGGCTGCACAGTGGTCATCAAGCCTGCATCAGAAACCCCTTTGGATCTGCGCATCCTGATGGAAGCAGCTCAGGCTGCAGGTATTCCTGAGGGTGTGCTCAACCTCATCACCTGCAGTCGTGATGTTGTTGGTGCCCTGGTAGAACACCCGCTCGTGGCCAAGGTTGCTTTCACCGGTTCCACAGGCGTCGGACGCCTGCTCGCTGAGCAGTGCGGACGCCTACTTCGCCCGGTCACTCTTGAACTTGGTGGAAAGTCAGCAAGCATCGTGCTTCCTGATGCCAACTTGGACTACTTCGCCTCCATGCTCAACCGCACGTGTCTGCGTAATACTGGCCAGACCTGCTACAACTCGACTCGTATTCTTGCGCCACGGTCGATGTATAACGAGGTTGTCGATGCTGTTGCAACCGTCGTGGGAAACACCATCATTGGGGACCCTTTCGACCCTGCGACTGTGTATGGACCTTCTGCTTCAAAGAAGCAGGCAGCCACTGTTGCTGACTACATCCGCATCGGGCAGGAAGAAGGCGCTCGAGTTGCTGTGGGTGGTTCGGGAATGCCGGAGGGCATCACTCGTGGCTACTACAACAAGCCCACCGTCTTTGCTGATGTGAACAACCAGATGCGTGTGGCCCGTGAAGAGATTTTTGGCCCCGTGCTCGTTGTCATTCCTTACGAGGATGAAAATGACGCCGTGAGCATCGCCAACGATTCGCCGTTTGGTTTGGGTGGCTCTATCTTCACTGAGGACCCCGAGCACGGCGCTGCACTAGCTCGCCGCATTGAATCAGGTTCTGTGGGTATCAACTTCTACGGATCTAACCTTGCTGCCCCATTTGGTGGCTGGAAAGATTCAGGAATTGGTATGGAATATGGCCCCGAGGCCATCGGCGCCTACACGCGCATGAAGTCCATCCACCGCAAGCGCTAAGAACGGGTCACTGCCACTGAATGTCCAGTGGGTCTAGCTTGGACGCAAACTTTCTTAGGTGACGCTCCAGGACGTCTTTGACAATGACAAGGGTGTCTTGGTCGTGGGCGCGAGCTTCAAGTACGAGAACACCGCTGCCGGGTAACACTTTGCCTTCACCATCGCGGATCAGGAGTTCCCATCCTTGACTTGTTTCCGTCATGGGGCACTTGTGAGACAGATGTGAGGCAAGTTGTTTGCCATATCTTTCAGGGCGCTCAATAACAACCTCTGCGCGTTCAACAAGTTCGAAGCTCATGTGCTCATTATCCAGTGTTAAGGTGAAAATGTTCGAGGCCCCCTTACTGCTGGTCCGGGGGCCTCGAAGTTTTGTGTGGTTATGAACGCCAGTCGTCAGCGTCGTAATCCCAGCCCACATAACCCTCAGCGATAAAGGTCTGTCCTGCCAGAGACTCGGTGTGTGAGTAGAGGTCTGCAACTTGACGGTTCTTATCGAACTCGGTTGCATCCGGTGCGATGTGCAGCATGGTGGTCATCATGTAGGAGTAGTTGGCGGCCTTCCAAATGCGCTTGAGGGCGTCTTCTTGGTACGTGTCCAAGTACTTTTCAGAACCTGAGCGGTAGTACTCACGCAGTGCTCGGTTGAGCCACAGCACATCACTAAAGGCGAGGTTGAGGCCCTTGGCTCCGGTGGGAGGAACGGTGTGTGCGGCATCACCCATCAAGAAGACCTTGTTCTTGCGCAGGCTGTCGTGGACGTAGCTGCGGAACTTGAGTACGTCCTTGCGGAAAATAGGTCCGCGCTTGAGTTCGTGGGTCGCCACACCAGCTTGGAGCTTGTCCCAGATCTGCTCATCGTTGACGGCATTGACATCCATGTTGGGGTCGCACTGGAAATACATGCGCTGGATGTGTTCGTCACGGGTGGAGATGAGTACGAAGCCTTCTTCGGAGCGGCTGTAGATGAGTTCTTCAGAGCTGGGTGGTGCTTCCACGAGGATTCCATACCAACCGAAGGGGTATTCACGAGCCATACCGCTGAACTTGTTGCCGGTGACATATTCGCGGGCGATGCTCATCGAACCGTCAGCACCGATAACAAAATCCGCTGAGATTTCGAATGCTTCACCGGTGGCAGTCTTGCCCACAATCATGGGGCCGTTGGGGCCGTCAACTACTTTGTCGGCGAGGTGCTCAAACAGGGGAGAGACACCTGCGTTGACGCGGGCCTTGATTTGGTCCTTGAGTACTTCGTGTTGGGGATAGAGATAAACGCCCTTGCCGGTGAGCGCGGGGAAATCAAAGCGGTGAGCGTGGCCGTCAAAGTGGAACTCGATGCCATCGTGACGCATGGTTTCAACATGCTCACGTGAGACAACGTCGGTGTCGACGAGAACCTCAACGGCAGGGGATTCAAGAATTCCTGCCTTGACAGTTCCTTCAATGTCTTCGCGGCTGCGGCCGTCGATCACTACCGAATCGATGCCGGCGCGCTGGAGGAGGTGTGCAAGCTGGAGTCCTGCGGGGCCAGCGCCCAAAATGCCTACCTGGGTGCGAATACTTGTGGTCATCTTTGAGCCTTTACTTCTTCAGGGGAAACATCTGTGTCTATTCAGGCCTGTTCGCCACAGTGAAACAAGGATAAAGTTTCATGAGATGGAATTTTCAGAAGGGACAACCTGATGAGCCCTGCACGGGTTGAAAGTGGTGCACCCACAGCGCTGCTGGAGCGAGCCATGGAAATACTTGGATGCTTTGACTCCAAGCACAGCGCCCTCACCCTGACGCAGATCGCAGAGATTACGAAGCTTCCCATGTCGACCTGTCACAGGATTGTGGGCACACTCGAACAAGGTGGCTTCCTGAGCAAGGGTGGCGATCGTCGTTTCCGGGTAGGGACCAAGCTCTGGACCATTGCCCAGCATGCGCCATTGAGCGAACGTTTACGTGAAAGCGCACTTCCCACCCTGGCTCGACTCTATGAAGAGACGGGGGAGAACGTCACGCTTGCCGTTCTCGACCGCGGGCAGGCTCTCTATGTTGACCGTCTGGTTGGTGAGCGCAGTATCCCCACCATCAGTCGAGCCGGCGGCCACCTTCCGCTGCACACAACGGGTGTGGGCAAAGTATTGCTTGCCTATCAATCCGAGAAAGCTATTGAGCAATATCTGTCTCAACCACTTCCTAAGCCCACCCCACAATCCATTACTAACCCGGAAGCCCTGCGAAAAGACCTGGCTGAAGTTCGCAAGAACGGCTACTCGATCACTCGTCAAGAAATGACGCGTGGAAGTGGCTCTATCGCTGTTCCCATCGTGCGCAAGGAGAAGTGTGTTGCCGCAGTTGGCGTGATTGTTCACCTCAATAGGCTCGACATCAATCGTTTGGTTTCCACCCTGAAAGATGCGGCAGCTTCCATCGCTGCTGAACTCGAGGGTCACTAAACCGCTGAGGTTCCATGTCATGAGCGCCTTGTCTGCAATTGTGTATAACTGATAGCATTTGCTATATGTCATCCGTTTCATCATTTGAGCAACTGCAGGCTGAAGCCCGCGCTGCGGATCTGCTCTATGCCAGATCACGAAAGATGTTGGTGGATGCCGTTCGCGCGGGAGTCAAGGCTGGGCTGAGCCAGCGAGACATCGCAGCTGCCGTAGGTAGGAGCCAACCAGAGGTTTCGAGACTGGTTCGGTTTCAAGGCCAGACCCCCCTCGGTAAAAAACTTCGTCAGCACCGCAGTGAAGTCATCAAGATTGCCAAATCTCACGGCGCTCGAGATCTCAAAGTCTTTGGCAGTGTGGTGACGGGCAAGGATCATGAAGGCTCAGATATTGACCTGTTAGCAACTTTCGACCCCAGTGTTGACCTTTTCGATATGGTTCGCCTGGAGTTCGCACTCGGCGAATTGCTAGGAGTTGAAGTAGATGTTGTTCCAGAGAAGTCGCTCAGACCGTTCCTTAGAGACAGAGTCCTCAGTGAGGCAGTACCACTGTGAGTAGAACCGATGAAGAACTAGTCCTCGATGTGCTTGACCACATTCAAATTCTGAAATCACACCTCACAAGGACTTATCTGGAGCAAGTCATCATTGTTGATGCGGTCAATATGCGGCTTTCGGCCGCAATTGAATCGCTTGCTCAAACCTCTCCCGAATTCCGGGCACAGTATTTCGCAGAAGAGTGGAAACTGATGAAAGCCACCAGGAATCGAATTTCACATGGCTATTCCTTCGTGGATCAGTCAATAATTCAACAGACCGTTGTTAATCGTTTGCCGGGTTTAGAACAACAACTTCGTACTGCACTAGTTGAGCTCTCAACCTAGGCTGTAGTTATGAGTGAAACGACAGGCACGCGTACCGTCACTGGTCGCGCGCTCGCCGTCCTCGACACCTTCGATGCCAAGCATCGACGTCAGTCACTAGCTTCCATAGCCAGGCGCGCTGACCTTCCCCTGACGACAACCCACCGTCTCGTTCACGAGTTGGAGAAGCAGGACGCCCTAGTTCGTGGTTCCGACGGGGATTATGAAATCGGAAGCAAAATCTGGCGATTAGGAATGCTTGCTTCGGTTCACGCAGATCTGCGTGAAGTCGCGCTTCCCTACATGGAAGATGTGTATCAACTCGGCAGTGATGCGGTTCAAATAGCAGTGCTTGATGGTTTCCGCTGTTTGATTGTGGACCGTATTGCTGGCTCGCGAAGCCTGGAAGTCATGAGTAAGCCTGGTTCCAGGCTTCCTCTTCACGCCACGGGGGTGGGCAAAGTTCTTCTTGCACACGGAGGCTCAGAACTGCAGCATGCAGTGTTCAACTCTCTGGATAAGTTCACGGATCAAACCATCACTGATCCGGGTTTATTGGATTCCCAACTCAAATCGATTCGCACTCAAGGCTTCGCGTGGACGCGTGAAGAACTCGCGGAGGGAGCAATCTCCATTGCTGTGCCCTTGCGCGGCAAGGGCGGCAACGTGATTGCGGCGCTGGGAATTGTGGCTCCCAGTGATGGACGCGACTTGGGCAAAATGGTGCCGGTCATGCAGGTCACCGGTGCCGCTCTGTCGCAAAAACTAGTTGAGGCAGGTCTGGGCGAGACGGTTCGCCCTCAATCCGAGCTAAATTAGCCTTCCACTATCCGGAAGACTCCTTGGATTTCTGCGCCACAATGCAGTTGTCTGGATACAGGCTTTATTGCTTTTATTCAGAGTTTTCAAGGGAGAATCATGGCACGCGTTGTTCGAGGAACACCACGAACCCCACTCGAGATTGTTGACGGCCTTGCCGCACTCGGATCCGCAACCGTTCATGAGGCCCAGGGCCGTATTGGTCTGTTGAACCGTCGTCTGCGTCCCATTTTCCCCGCCATGATTGCCGGAAACGCGCTGACCTGTGAAGTTGCCCCCGGCGATAACTGGATGATTCACGTCGCCGTTGAGCAGGCTCAGCCTGGAGACATTCTGGTTGTCACTCCCACCAGCCCCTGCGACGATGGCTACCTCGGTGACCTTCTCGCCGAGAGTCTGATGGCTCACGGCGTGCGCGGTCTCGTCATTGACGCCGGTGTGCGCGACGTGGCAACACTGACCGAAATGGGCTTCCCTGTTTGGTCCAAGACCATCAGTTCGCAAGGAACCGTCAAGGAAACTATTGCAAACGTGCAGACTCCCATCTTGATGGCAGATCAGCTTGTTCGCCCGGGGGATGTCATCGTGGCTGACATTGACGGCGTCTGCTTGGTCAAGCGCGAAGATGCCGAAAAGGTTCTCAAGGCTGCTCAAGAGCGCGAAGCAATGGAAGCCGGCAAACGCAAACGTCTGGCTGCGGGTGAACTCGGTCTCGATATTTACAACATGCGCGAGAAGCTCGCGGCTAAGGGACTTGTTTACGAGGACTACCAGGGATGACCAACACTCAAGTAGCCGTCGACTGCGCAGTCATGCGCGGAGGAACATCCAAAGGACTGTTCTTCCTCGCGAGTGATCTGCCAGCAGATCGCGCTGCCCGAGATACTTTCCTGTTTGCCGCGATGGGGTCACCAGACGTGCGCGAGATTGACGGCATGGGTGGCGGACACCCGCTCACCTCCAAGGTTGCCGTTGTCTCGAAGTCTGAGCGAGACGGCATTGATGTGGATTACCTGTTCTTGCAGGTGTGGCCTGACCGCGCTGAGGTCAGCGACCAGCAGAACTGCGGAAACATCCTGGCAGGTGTGGGCCCCTTTGCTATTGAAAAAGGTTTGGTCCGCGCAGCAGATGGTGTGACTCCCGTTGCCATCTACATGGAAAACACTGACTCCAAGGCGACTGCTTTTGTCGAGACTCCCGGTGGAGTCGTGAACTATGCCGGCACCGCACGGATTGACGGAGTTCCTGGAACTCACGCCCCGATCACCATCAACTTTGAAGATGTTGCTGGATCCAGCTGTGGTGCTTTGCTGCCCACCGGCAACATAGTGGATGAGGTTCTCGGTGTGCAGGTGACTTGCATCGACAACGGCATGCCTGTTGTCTGCCTGAATGCTTCCGACTTCGGCATTACTGGCTATGAAACTCCAGCTGAGCTCGAGGCAAACGCAGAACTCAAGGCCCGTGTGGAAGCGGTTCGCTTAGAGGTTGGTCCGCTCATGAACTTAGGTGATGTCACCAACAAAACCGTGCCCAAGATGAGCTTGCTAGCGCCAGCCCAAGACAGTGGCCTCGTCTCTACCCGCACCTTTATTCCTCACCGTGTGCACGAAAGCATCGGTGTTCTCGGTGCTGTCTCTGTTGCGACCGCGTGCATGCTCGAAGGAAGCGTTGCTGCCCAGATTGCTGGCCTAGACGCAGTGGGCTCGAGCATGGAGATTGAGGTTGAACACCCCACCGGTTTCTTCACCGTCCAGATGGAAGTCGATAACTCCTCGGGCACACCTGTTGTGACAAAGTCTGCGCTGCTGCGCACCGCCCGCATGCTCATGCAGGGATCAGTTTTTGTACCTCAAACCGCGTGGGAGAACGCATGATTATCGACATTCACGGCCACTACACGACAGCTCCCGAGCTGCACAACCAGTGGCGTATTGACCAGCTTGCCGCCTATGCTGCTGGTCAGCCCAGCCCTGAATACCCTGAAATCTCCGATGAGGTAATCAGAGAGACCATTGAGCAGAACCAACTCAAGCTCATCAAAGAGCGCGGCTCGGATCTGACCATCTTCTCTCCCCGCGCTTCGGCCATGGGGCACCACGAGGGAGACCAGCGCATCAGCCTGGAGTGGACTGTTGCTTGCAACAACCTCATCAAGCGCGTTGTTGACCTTTTCCCTGAAGACTTCGTGGGTGTTGCTCAGCTGCCCCAGTCACCTGGTGCTGATCTGACCGAGACCATCAAGGAAATGGAACGCTGCATCAATGAACTGGGCTTCATTGGTGTGAACCTTAACCCTGACCCCTCCGGTGGTCAGTGGCAGACCGTTCCATTGACGGATAAGTTCTGGTACCCGCTCTACGAGAAGATGGTCGAACTTGATGTTCCCGCCATGATTCACGTCTCTGCCTCGTGTAACCACAACTTCCACGCCACCGGTGCTCACTATATGAATGCAGACACGACGGCGTTTATGCAGTTGCTCCAGGGCAACCTGTTCGCTGACTTCCCCACACTGCGATTCATCATTCCTCACGGTGGTGGAGCTGTTCCCTACCACTGGGGCCGCTACCGTGGTCTGGCAGACATGCTCAAGCAGCCCAGCGTGGACACCCACCTCATGAACAACGTGTTCTTCGACACCTGTGTTTACCACCAGCCAGGTATTGATCTTCTTGTCGATGTCATCGACAACAAGAACATCCTCTTTGGTTCGGAAATGATTGGTGCCGTTCGCGGAATCGACCCACAAACCGGTCACTATTTCGATGACACCAAGCGTTACATCGACGCAGCGAAGATCTCCGACGAAGAACGTGCCAACATCTTCTCCAAGAATGCCCGTAAGGTATTTCCTCGCCTTGATGCCAAGCTGACGGAGCGTGGAATGTGAGCGCATTCGTAAAAGATGCTGACTGGCTCGACTGGCACCCCAACCCCAGTAGACCTAAGTTTGTGGTGCCAGCAGGTGCCGTAGACGCCCATTGTCACGTGTTCGGTCCCGGAGATGTGTTCCCCTTCGCACCCGAGCGCAAATACACTCCGTGTGATGCCAGCTGGGAACAGCTCTTTGCTCTGCGTGACTTCCTCGGCTTCGAGAAGAACGTCGTGGTGCAGGCCACCTGCCACGGCTCAGACAACTCAGCCTTGCTGGATGTTCTTGAGCGTGCCAATGGTAAAGCCCGTGGTGTGGTCACGGTGAAGCCCGACATCACGGTTGAAGAACTGCAGCGCATGCACGATCTGGGTGTGCGCGGGGTTCGCTTCAACTACGTCAAGCGATTGGTTGATCCCAAGCCCGATGACTACTACCGCGAGATCATCGAGAAGATCCGCCCTCTGGGCTGGCACGTTGTGCTCTACTTCGAGCCTGCAGACCTGAAGGAAAAGAAGGAATTCTTCAACTCGCTGAACATTCCACTCGTGATTGACCACATGGGTCGCCCTGATGTCACCAAGCCTGTCGACAACGAAGAATTCGAGATGTTCCTTGATTTCATGCGAGGCAACAAAGACATCTGGTGCAAGGTCAGCTGCCCAGACCGCCTCACCAAGAGCGGTTCACCTGAGTACGCAGATGTTGTTCCCTTCGCGAAGAAGATTGTCGAAGAGTTCCCTGATCGCGTTTTGTGGGGCACGGACTGGCCACACCCCAACATGAAAACCGAGATGCCCGATGACGGCATCTTGGTTGACTATGTTCCTTCGATTGCAGTGACCCCAGAGCTGCAAGAGAAATTGCTTGTAACGAACCCCAACACCCTCTACTGGAGCTAATCATGAAGCCCAACTTTGAGCAGTACAAGGACATTCCAGGAACGACCATCTTCACTATTGAGTTGGCTCGTCAAGGTTTCCACCTCAACCAGTTCTGCATGAGCCTGCGTACTGAAGAAAACCGCAAGCGTTTCTTGGCAGATAACCGTGCCTACCTCGACGAGTGGGACATGACCGAAGAGCAGAAGCAGGCGGTCGTTGACCGTGACTTCCAAAAGATGCTCGACCTGGGCGGAAATGTCTACTTCCTGTCCAAGATTTTCGCGTCAGAAGGACTGTCCTATGTTCAAGCCGTCAGCACAATGACGGATATGAACGTGGAGGAATACCAGCAGATGATGCTGGACGGCGGCCGCAATATTGAAGGATGGCGTTCAAAGAAGGAACGAGGCGAAGCATAATGGCCAAGATTGTTGCAGGTATTGCGACCAGTCACGTCCCCGCCGTCGGCCACGCCGTCGACTCGGGAAAGACCCAAGATGCCTATTGGAAGCCCATGTTTGATGGCTACGAATTCTCCAAGCAGTGGGCCAAAGACAACCCTGCTGATGTTGCGATCATCGTGTACAACGACCACGCGTCTTACTTCGGCATGGAAATCATGCCCACCTTCGCTATTGGTATCGCCGATAGCTACGCCATCTGCGACGAAGGCTATGGCCCTCGTCCCGTGCCCGTCGTAGAAGGTGCACCCGAGCTGGCAACCCACCTTGCAGCTTCGCTGATCACGGATGATTTCGATATGACCGTGCTCAACGTTCTCGAAGTTGACCACGGACTCACCGTGCCCATGTCGTTGATGTATGGCACTCCCGACAAGTGGCCGACCAAGGTTATTCCATTGCCCGTTAACGTGGTGATGAACCCACAGCCCTCCGGTGAGCGTTGCCTTGCCCTGGGCAAGGCAATCCGCCGCGCTGTTGAACAGTTCGATGGTGACCTCAAGGTTGAAGTGTGGGGAACCGGTGGCATGAGCCACCAGATCCAGGGTGCACGAGCAGGTTTAATCAACCTGCCCTGGGACATCCAATTCATGGATGACCTCATCAACCAGCCTGAGGTGCTGCAATACAAGCCACACCTGGAATACATGATCGAAGCAGGTTCGGAAGGCGTTGAGCTCATTATGTGGCTCATCATGCGCGGAGCTCTCGGTGACAAGGTCAACGAGGTTTACCGCTTCAACCACGTTCCTGCCTCCAACACCTCAGTTGGACACCTCATCTTGACCCCGAAGGAAGACTAAGAATGACCGTCAATATTGCCGTCGTAGGTTTGGGTGCCTTCGGTCAGAAGCATCTGGATGCTCTGGCCAACATCGCTGATGCCAACATCAAATACGTCGCTCACAGCCGCCAGAACGTGGCGGATGAAATCGCTGAGAAGTATGGGGCAGAAAAGGGCTTTGACAACTACACCGAGCTTCTGGCCCAGCCAGACCTTGACGGTGTGATCCTTGCCACCCCGACCCAGATGCACCATGACCAGACCATTGAGGCTCTGCGAGCAGGAAAGCACGTCATGGTGGAAATCCCCATGGCAGATAACCTGCAGGGTGTTCAAGAAATCGTGGACGTTCAGCAAGAAACCGGCTTGATCGCCATGGCTGGTCACACCCGCCGTTTCAATCCGTCACACCAGTGGGTTCACAACAAGATCACCGCCGGAGAATTCAACATTCAACAGATGGATGTGCAGACCTACTTCTTCCGCCGCACCAACATGAACGCACTTGGTCAGCCACGTTCGTGGACTGACCACCTGCTGTGGCACCACGCAGCCCACACGGTGGACCTGTTCCAGTACCAAACAGGCGAGAAAATCGTGAAGGCGAATGCCATTCAGGGTCCTAAGCACCCTGAACTCGGTATTGCCATGGATATGTCCATCCAGTTGGCCACCGAAACCGGCAAGATTTGCACCCTGTCACTCTCGTTCAACAACGATGGGCCATTGGGAACCTTCTTCCGCTACATCGGAGACACTGGCACCTACATTGCCCGCTATGACGACCTCGTCACCGGTAAAGAGGAAGTCATTGACGTCTCCAACGTCGATGTGTCCATGAACGGTATTGAGCTTCAGGACCGTGAATTCGTGGCAGCGATCAAGGAAGGCCGTGAACCTAACGCGAGCGTTGCTCAGGTTCTTCCCTGCTACATCGTTCTCGACAAATTGCAGCAGCAGCTGGACTACTAAACCTTTCTGCCACCTCCAGGACAGAACGAGTTATCCCCTACACTGTGCGGGGATAACTCGTTAAGACTTCTTCGTCGGAGGCTGAGCGTGTGGAATTTTCTTCCCATGCATGATGCGGCCGTGCGTGAACTGGATGGGTGCAATCATGGTGCTTTCGTATCCGCTCTGCGCCAAAATCTCCACCACATCCTGCATTTCTATTTGGTGGCGCTTAAAGTTGTGCGCGGCATCGTTGATGAGTTCTTGAGCTGTGGCAGCAGTCATGCCCTCGAATTGCCGCTGAATTTCCTGCCAGGCAAAGTCCTGCATTCCGACGCTCTCGGCAGCCCACAGAGTATCTGTGAGAGCTCCAGTGAGGGATTTAGCCAAAAGATTTCTCAGAAGCTGACGCGTGGCAACATCACCTGCCTTATCTGAAATAAAGAAGGCAGGAAGGGATAAGACAGTGAGTTCAGACACAAGTCGCAACGCTGCAGCACCAGATGCTTCTACACCTACCTCTGCCACAAGGGCGGCATCTGCACAGGCGCCCTCAGGAACTGTTTGTTCAATGCGCTGTTTGAGGTCAGGAGTTCCTGCAGAGAAATCTGCATAGATTGCTCCTGCTTTCAGGACAGGAGCAATCTTCTCTGCAGTTGAATGAGCAAGATGGGGTGCGCTGTGCACGAGAACGATATCTGCACCCTCGACGGCGTCTTCGATGCTCGAACTGAACGGAATAGGGACATACCGCGAGACATGAGAATCAAAGCCCGCCACGTCTGCGCCGGCGCCCTTGAGTGATACGGCTAACTCAAGCAAGGAGTCAGATAAACCGATAACAGCGATACGAGTCATGGAGTTCCTAGCGGTCAAACATTTTCATCTGCGCGGCCGTGTGGTGATCACCAACGGGTTGAGTGACGTTATCCAGACGCGCCACCTGGTCATCACTGAGCACAACATCCACCGCCGCGAGGTCCTCTTCGAGGTGGTTAATGCGCACAGTGCCCGGAATGGGGGACCAGTCCGAACCCTTCGCCAACAGCCACGCAAGAGCGAGCTGAGCAGGCGTGCAGCCTACTTCTTCAGCAATGTTGATGACCTCGGTCAGGATTTCTTTGTTCTTCTCGAATGCTTCTGGCTCAAAGCGAGGATTGGTTAAACGCCAGTCGTCGGCGTCGAACTGGTCCAGTGACGTGATCTTTCCGCTGAGCATGCCACGACCTAGAGGGGAGTAAGGGACAAAGCCAATACCTAGCTCCCGCAACAATTCGAGAGTGCCGTCTTCACCATCTCGAGTCCACAATGAATATTCCGATTGCAAGGCTGTTATCGGGTGGACGGCGTTAGCCCGGCGAATGGTTTCTTTACCCGCTTCGGAAAGACCAATGTGGCCAATTTTGCCTTCAGTAATGAGTTCCTTTAGTGTTCCGATCACGTCTTCGATCGGAACAGACTTATCCACGCGGTGCTGGTAGTAGAGATCGATGTAATCCATATCCAGGCGCTTGAGGGATTGCTCCACGGCATAACGAATATTTGCTGGAGTTGAATCCATCCCTAACCTGCGATCAGGTCCCTCGCCAGTCATGAGGCCAAACTTGGTGGCAATAACAACTTTGTCGCGATGTGCCTTGAGGGCCTTGCCCACAAGGACTTCGTTCTTGAAGGGGCCATAGATTTCAGCAGTGTCGAAGAATGTCACACCGAGATCTAAAGCACGGTGAATCGTGGCAATGTGCACCTCGTCGGGCTGGTCCTTGCCCGTGAAGAGGTGTGACATTCCCATGCAGCCCAAGCCGATTCGAGAAACGGTGAGCTCGCGTAACTGGGTGTATTTCACGGGGGGATCTCCAAGTTAGGGATGTGTCATGGACAGTACATCTAGGGCACTGTCGAGTTGTTCAAGCGTGAGCTTCTTACCATCGACATAGCCGAGTTCCAGCGTGGCTTCGCGGATAGTGATGCCGTGAGCAACGGCATGCTTGGCGATCTTTGCTGCTGCTTCATAACCGATGTATTTATTCAGCGGTGTCACGATCGAGGGACTGGACTCAGCCAGCGCCCGAGCTCGCTTCACATTGGCCTCCAGGCCGTTAACGGTCTTATCAGCGAGGATGCGCGCAGAGGCAGAAAGTAAACGGATTGATTCCAGCACGGAGCTTCCCATCACGGGAATAGCGACGTTGAGCTCGAAAAGTCCAGACGCGCCACCCATCACAACAGCCGCATCATTACCAATGACACGCATGCAGACCATGAGTACTGCTTCGGGAACTACAGGATTCACCTTGCCCGGCATGATGGAGGAGCCTGGTTGCAGATCAGGGATATGAATTTCAGCAAGGCCGGTATTTGGCCCTGAGCCCATCCAGCGAATGTCATTACAGATTTTGGTCAAGCTCACCGCGATGGTGCGCAATGCACCTGAGGCCTCCACCAAGCCATCGCGATTGGCTTGGGCTTCAAAATGGTCACGGGCTTCAGTAATCGGCAACTTGGTTTCTTTGGCCAGTTTCTTAATCACCAATTGAGGGAAACCCTTGGGGGTGTTGATCCCCGTTCCCACGGCTGTTCCTCCGAGGGGAACTTCGGCTACACGGGGCAGGGCAGCTTTGATGCGTTCAATGCCGAGGCGAATCTGTGCTGCATAGCCGCCAAACTCTTGGCCGAGAGTAACAGGGGTGGCATCCATGAGGTGGGTGCGGCCTGACTTCACCACGTTTGCCCACTTCTTGGCTTTCTTCTCGAGTGCCTTAGCGAGATATTCCAAAGATGGAATGAGATCTTTGATGAGTGCACTGGTCACCGCCACATGCACGGACGTGGGAAACACATCGTTGGAGGACTGTGAGCAATTCACGTGATCATTGGGGTGAACAGGCTTCTTCAGTTTCTTTGAGGCGAGAGTAGCCAGCACCTCGTTCATGTTCATGTTTGAGCTGGTGCCAGAGCCTGTTTGGTAAATGTCGATAGGGAACTGATCGTCATACTTGCCCGCAATAACCTCATCGGCTGCCCACGCGATGGCATCTGCGAGGCGCTGGTTAAGCACACCCAGTTCAGCATTGGCCAGGGCAGCGGATTTTTTGATCTGCGCCAGGGCTGCGATGTGAGCTGCCTCGAGAGTGGAGCCTGAGATGGGGAAGTTCTCCACCGCGCGCTGGGTTTGTGCACCATAGAGAGCAGTGATGGGAACCAGCACTTCACCCATCGTGTCGTGTTCGACGCGGAAATCCTTGTTTGTGGCCACGAGTACTCCTGAGGTGGGGGAAGGGATGGGAAAAGTTAGATACCGATGTCTCCTACGACAACATCGGGCTTTACAGCACCTTGACCCAAGCGATAGTTGGCGCCCACGATGGCCAATTTGCCGTCGGCAATTGCTTGAGTAATAAGTTCTGAGCTTTCCATCAGCTCAGCAATGGTGTCGCGCAGGTGTTCGCGACCCACCTCGAGAGCATCTACGTCAGCGGGGTTGAGGGAACCATCCGGGGCAAACTGTCCTGCCTTGCCGGCAACGCGGCGAATGGCGGGAACAATGCGTGAGACCAAGCTCGCAATGTGTGGAGGAAGCTGTGAGGCATCTGGGCCCAGCATATTTATGGCGCCCTTGATTGCTCCACAGTTGTCGTGACCGAGCACCACAATGAGAGGAACTTCCAAGATTCCGACCGCGTATTCCAGTGAGCCCACGACAGAGTCAGAAATAATCTGGCCTGCATTGCGGACCACGAACAGATCACCCAGGCCTTTATCGAAAATAATTTCTGCGGCAAGACGGGAGTCGGAACAGCCAAAGAGAGCTGACAGTGGACGCTGCTCCTCCATGAGTTCGTTGCGGCGTTCCACATCCTGGCGGGGGTGAGCGGGGGCGCCTAGAACGAACAGTTCATTTCCGCGAATCATTTCAGCCCAAGCGTCTGCTGGGCTTAGTCGCGTTCGGTTCATTGGGTGCTCCTCAGGTCTGCCGTAATCGAGGTGGCCAGCTGTTCAAACTCAACAGGTTCAGCCGTGCCAAAGAGGACGATGGTGGCATCACCGGAGGTGGTGACCATCGCGTATTCAACATTGCCGGGATCACTCATTTCCCGGTTGTCATACACGGTCCAGACCTGGCCATCGATTGTCATTTCTCCCGTTGGGGGATATTCATTGAGAGTTTGTGAAACCCATGTCGCGTCAGCCTCAAAAGCTTCATTGAAAGCAATGAACTGATCGTTGGGAGTGATAAAGCCGATATACCAACTGGTCACTTTCCCATTGCTGGCATTACGCAGCTCTGCTGCGTTTGCACGCCAATCTTCGGGCATAGCAGGTACAAGCAAATCACGGTTTAACGTTTGCGCTGCAACCTCGCTCTGGGCCACGTAGTCAATGTTCCATTGGGGGTCACCATCGGGGCGAGGCACGAGGAAATAAATCACCAACACCAATGCCAGAGTGACCAGCATGGAATAGACAAGGTTGTTGATGGTCTTACGAGATTTGTAGAGCCTGGAATTTTCCGCCTTACGGGCAGCAGTCTCTTCCGGTGTCTCGGGCCTACCTAGCTCCGCGACAATCTTGGGTTCCTTCTTGCGAGGGCTCATTCTGCTGAGGCGCCTGCAGAATCTAAACCAGCTCGGGCGGCGTTCAGGCGCTCTTTGGCTCCGACCAGCCATTCTTCGCAGCGAGCGGCAAGTGCTTCACCGCGCTCCCAGAGGGTGAGAGTCTCTTCGAGAGTGGGGCTGCCTTGCTCGAGTTGCGCAACGACAGCGACAAGCTCGTTACGTGCTTCTTCGTAGCTGAGCTTGGAGACATCTGCTGGTGTTGCCATACCTCAATTCTACCTGCAGCGGTGGTGTGCGTTCACGTCCTGTGCACAGCATTCATGCGGGGCAGACAAACACCACCCTGGTGAGTCAGAATGAGGGTATGCGTGCAGCCGTAGCAATCAGTCAAGACCCGTCCAACCCTCTAGCGGGGCTTGTTGTTCAAGATATGCCCGAACCACAAGCGGTTCCTGGCTGGGTCAAAGTCAAAGTAGTTGCCTCCTCGTTGAACCCACACGATCTGTGGACCCTCAAAGGTGTGGGCCATCCAGCTGAGCGGATCCCGATGATATTAGGCTGCGATGCAGCCGGATATCTCGAAGATGGAACCCCTGTGATTGTTCACCCCGTATTTGGAGACGCAGAGCGCGGTCATGGTGACATCACCATGGATCCGCAGCGTGCTCTGCTCTCGGAAGTCCACAACGGTGGTTTTGCTGAATGGGTGCTCGTTCCAGAAACACATGTTGTGCCCAAGCCGGACTATTTCAGTTTTGAGGAAGCTGCTGTTCTTCCCATCGCGTGGGGTACCGCGTACCGCATGTTGTTCACACGTGCGGGACTCAAGCCTGGAGATAAGGTGCTGGTGCAAGGTGCCACCGGTGGTGTTGCCAGTGCCGCTATTTCTTTAGCCAAGGCAGCGGGTGCCACGGTCTATGCCACCACTCGAGATGAAGCGAACTTTGATTTTGCGAACAAGGCAGGAGCAGACGAGGTGTTCATCACCGGAGCCCGTTTGCCTGAACGTGTCGATATTGTCGTGGAAACCATCGGGGAAGCCACCTGGTCTCATTCACTCAAAGCGCTTCGCCCCGGGGGAACTGTTGTTATTTGTGGCGCAACTTCGGGCCCGAATGCCTCAGCAGACTTGAACCGTGTTTTCTATCAGCAGCTTTCGGTGATCGGTTCAACCGGATGCACCGTGGATGAATTTACCCACCTGCTCGCATTTATGCAGTCTGAAGGATTACGTCCCACCATAACCGACACGGTGAGCCTAGAAAACATCCACGAAGGATTCCAGAAGCTCCTAGCTGGCAAACAGCTTGGCAAGATTGCCGTGCGCGTCAGCGAAGAAAACTAAGCACTATGCCAAGAAAGAAGCAGACTACTTCTTTTTTGGTGCACCCTTCGAGACAGCATCAACCGTGCCCTCAGCGAGGGTGAGTGTAAATTCAGTGTTTGCTGGAGCATCCTTCGCACTGCGTGCGACGGAGCCGTCCGCCAAGACAGCGATGGCGTAGCCACGATCCAAGGTTTGCTGAGGCGAGAGCGCTCGCAGCTGAGTTTTCAAAGACACTGTCTCTTGCATGGCGTTGTGCAATGCGCGGTCGACAAGGTCAGAACCGCGCTGCACGTTGCGCACAATCTCTTCAGCCCGAGTGGCAATGATCCAATCAGAATCTGCCAGCACGGGTCGAGAACGCAGGCTCTCTAAGCGCTCCAGCTCAGTCGAGAGGAAACTTGTGACCTTGTTGCTGATTCGGCTCTTCGCATCAGCAACGCGAGCAAGTTCCTCACTCACGTCGGGAACAACCCGCTTGGCTGCATCAGTGGGGGTGGAAGCGCGCAGATCTGCCACGTTATCTAACAGGGGCGCATCGGCCTCGTGGCCGATGGCGCTGACCAGGGGAGTGACACAGGCAGCCGCCACACGCACTAGCTTTTCATCGCTGAACGGCAAGAGATTCTGGAAATCGCCACCACCGCGCGCAATGATGATGACATCAACCTCGGGGTCGGCATCCAGTTTCTGGATTGCGGCAATAACCTCGGGAACGGTTTGGTCACCTTGCACCTTGGTGTGAATGACCTTGAATTCAACCTGTGGCCAGCGCAGGTGAGCATTGCGTAGGACATCTTTTTCTGCGTCAGAGTCTTGACCGGTGATCAGCCCAATGCATTGTGGCAAGAACGGAAGTGGAACCTTCCGGTCAGCGTCAAAGAGGCCCTCCTTGGCCAGCTGAGCGCGAAGGCGCTCCAACTTCTCCAACAGATCGCCCAAGCCAACATGGCGTAATTCCAGAACATTAAGCCCCAACTGGCCATTCTTTTTCCAAAAGTCCACTTTGACCAGCGCAATAACGCGGTCACCCTGTTTGATGTCATCAGGCATCTTGGTGCGGGCGTTCGACCAAATGGTGAAGCCCATAGTGGAGTCTTCGGTGAGGTCTTTGAGTTTTCCAAAGATTCCCGAGGAACGCTGATCCCACTGGGTGATCTCGCCTTCAACCCACACCAGACCGAGGCGGTCTAGGTATGCCTTGAGCTTGGTCGTCAGGGCAGCAATGGGCCACGGCTCGTCCGGGGTCGATGCTACCTCACTCATACCTATCAGGCTAGTAGAGACCACGGGCAAACACTCATCTTCGTCGCCTAAGCTGGAGTACGTGAGCGCAACGAATATTGGACTGGGTATGCCCCGCATACCCCGCCCCATGAAGACCCTGGTTGAGATGCCGTCGCCGAACCCCAAGAAGGTTCTCCTGGCTTCTCCACGTGGTTATTGTGCTGGCGTTGACCGTGCAGTCATCACGGTAGAGAAGGCACTTGAAACCTACGGTGCACCCGTCTACGTGCGCAAAGAGATCGTTCACAACAAGTACGTAGTTTCAACCTTGGAAGAGGCAGGAGCCATTTTCGTCGACGAAGTCGATGAAGTTCCTGCGGGTTCACATCTCGTGTTCTCAGCTCACGGTGTCTCACCAGCGGTTGTGGCCAGCGCTGAAGCCAAGAACATGCAAACCATAGATGCCACCTGTCCGCTGGTGACGAAAGTTCACCGTGAAGCAGTGCGCTTTGCTCGCGACGATTATGAAATCCTTCTCATTGGGCATGTCGGCCACGAAGAGGTAGAAGGAACAGCAGGGGAAGCCCCGGACCATGTCACCATCGTGGATGGTCCTCACGCAGTTCCTGACATTGAGGTCAAAGACCCCAACAAAGTTGTCTGGTTGTCACAAACGACGTTGAGCGTGGACGAGACCATGGAAACAGTGCGCCTGTTGCGTGAACGTTTCCCCAACTTGCAAGATCCCCCCAGTGACGACATTTGTTATGCCACCCAAAACCGTCAGATTGCCATCAAGAAGGTTGCAGCAAACTCTGACCTTGTCATTGTTGTTGGCTCAGCCAACTCATCAAACTCCGTGCGATTGGTGGAGGTAGCACTGGAATACGGAGCCAAGGCGTCTTATCGTGTTGATTTCGCCGATGAAATTCAGCAGGAATGGTTTGACGGAGTTTCCACAGTTGGGGTGACCAGCGGAGCATCTGTTCCCGAAGAGCTCGTTCAAGATGTGCTCACAGTGATTGCAACTGCCGGATATACCGACATCGAAGAAGTAAAGACAGCCGAAGAAGACCTGATCTTCTCTTTGCCTAAAGAACTGCGGCCAAAGCGCGCGAGCTAAAACTACTTCGCAGAGTTCGCCATGTTGTTGATGGCTTCTTGGAATCCAGGGTCAGCCAACAACGAGATGAAGATGCATGCGGTGGAAAGAATATTGGAGATAACTGCTCCAATAACTGGAACCCACCACGACTTCTTCTTTGCTTGCATGCGCTCGCGTGATTTCCAAACAACTAAAGCAAGAATGACTGCCTGAATAGTGACGGCGATCCAACCCATTTGGGTGGCAAATGCCACACCTGTAAACGTGCCCATGTTGAAGTCGGGCATGAGGGTGTTGAGTTCATCAACGAGTGCGTTCATCACTGGGCGAGGGTTGATGTAATCAGCGAGGCCTGAAAAGACCGAATACACGCCAACGAAGATCAAACCCCAGGTAATGAATCGATCCAGAGCAAGGCTCCGCTCCTGCTTCTCCTCAGGAGTAAGCGGAGTCGGAGCCTGCTTGGAATCTTCAGGCTTGGGAGCCTGTGGTTTTTTATCTGACAAGAATTACTTTCCGGAGTGGCCGGCAGAACCAAGCTGCTCGGTTGAGTGGACGACGCGTGCTGCCATGGCAGTCTCCGCGATCTTTCCCCAGGCGCGGGGGTCGTAGATCTTCTTGTTTCCTACTTCACCGTCAACCTTGAGCACACCGTCGTAGTTGCGGAACATGGTGTCTGCAACAGAACGGGTAAAGGCGTACTGTGTGTCAGTGTCGATGTTCATCTTGACTACACCGTTGGCTACGGCTTCAGCAATCTCTTCATCCGTTGAACCAGATCCACCGTGGAATACGAGGTCGAAAGGCTTGGGGCCGGTGCCGAACTTGGTAGCTACACCTTCCTGGATGTCCTTGAGCAGTTCTGGACGGAGCTTGACGTTACCGGGCTTGTAGACACCGTGAACGTTTCCGAAGGTCATGGCGGCCATGTAGCGACCATTCTCTCCTAGACCAAGAGCTTCAACAGTCTTGATGCCGTCTTCCACGGTGGTGTAGAGGCTGTCGTTGATGTCGTGGGAGACACCGTCTTCTTCTCCACCAACAACACCGATCTCAACCTCGAGGATGGCGTGGATGTTCTTGGTCTTTGCCAGCATCATCTCGGCGATGTCGAGGTTTTCGGTCAGGGGCACTGCCGAGCCATCCCACATGTGGGACTGGAAGATGGGGTTGCGTCCTGCGCGAACTTCTTCTTCAGAAGCGTTGATCAAGGGGAGAACAAAGTCATCGAGAGCGTTCTTGGGGCAGTGGTCGGTGTGTAGTGCCACGGTGATGGGGTAGCTCTTTGCTACTTCGTGAGCAAACTTCGCGAAAGCAAGTGCACCGGTTGCACGTGCCTTAACGGTGTGGCCTGCGAAGTAGTCAGCACCACCAGTGGTGACCTGGATGATTCCGTCGGAACCTGCCTCGGTGAGGCCCTGAAGAACAGCGTTCAGTGTCTGAGAGCTCGAGACGTTGAATGCAGGGTAAGCAAAGCCTTTGGCTTTTGCTTTGTCGAGCATCTCTGCATACTGTTCCGGGGTTGCGACGGGCATGTCATCTCCTTGATTCTGGCGCGAATATACGTGGGAAAGCGCCTCTCTAGTCTAATCGGGATGTGAGGCCCCTCATTTATTGGTATTTCGCATCCAAATGTATTGCTGCGCGCTCGTCGAATAGAAGGTGACGCGCGTCGACGCCTAGGCTGAAATCGTGACGTCAACGAATACAGGCATTTTGAACCTCCACCCCGACCGCAACCTAGGTATGGAATTGGTGCGCGCCACCGAAGCCGCCGCGATTCGCGCAGTGCCATTTATCGGCCATGGCGACAAGAATGCTGCTGACAAAGCAGCAGTCGACGCCATGCGTGCTTTTCTCTCCACGGTGAACTTTGAGGGCGTTGTCGTCATTGGTGAGGGTGAAAAAGATGAAGCCCCCATGCTGTTTAACGGTGAGAAGGTGGGAACCGGACGAGGTCCTGCCTGCGATATTGCCGTAGACCCCATCGACGGCACCAGCCTGACGGCTGCGGGCCGCCAGAACGCAGTCTCCGTCATCGCCGTCTCTGACCGTGGCACCATGCTGGATGCCTCCTCCGTTTTTTATATGAACAAAATCGTCACCGGTGAAGCAGGCGTTGGCGTTGTTGATATTCGTAAGCCCATTGGTGAAAACATTCGTGCGCTGGCCAAAGCGATGGGTAAGCCAGTTGGCGACATTCGCGTCGCCATTCTTGACCGCCCACGTCACGAGGGTCTTATTCAGGAAATCCGCGATGCTGGGGCCGGAACACGCTTGCTGCTGGACGGTGATGTTGCTGGTGGTATCAACGCAGCCCGCTACGAGTCACGCATTGATATGTGTGTCGGTATCGGTGGAAGCCCCGAAGGTGTGGTCACCGCCTGCGCCATCAAGGCGCTCGGTGGCCAGATTCAAACCATGCTGGCTCCCAAGGATGACGAAGAGATGCAGCGCGGTATTGATGCTGGCCTCAAGTTTGATCATGTCTATGACCAAGACAGCTTGGTCACCAGTGACAACACCTTCTTTGTTGCTACCGGCGTAACCGATGGTGGTCTGGTTGAAGGTGTTCGCCGTAAGGGGCCGATTATCCGCACAGACAGCATCATTTTGCGAGGCAAGTCTGGCACCATCCGTCGCGTGCAGACGGACTACCGCGCAGATCGCTGGCTCGAGGTCTAAACCTTCGAGTGAAGTTCTACGTCAACCGTTCGGTTGCGACGCAGAATCACTGCGGCCGGCACGTTCAGTGCAACAGAGACAACCAACAGAGTAATTAGTACAACTGTCCAGCTACTGGTTGAACCATACAGAATTCCCATGAGTGGCGGAGCCAGGGCTGCGCTGAGATAGGCAACAATCTGAGCGAATCCGCTCAGTGCCATAGAACTTCTGACGTTTTCTGTTCGCAGATTCACCAGGGTCAGAGCCAGTGGAAACTCAAGACATCCTGTTCCGACGATGGCGACCCACAACCAAATCAGATGATCGGGTGCAAAAAGTAGGCCGAGATATCCCACGAGATAAAACACACTGGAGATTGTGACAAGCCAGTGAGCATGTTTCCCCATGCGCTTCGCTAGCCCTGGAACAACAAATGCTAGGGGTAAACCAATTCCAGCAAAGAGGGCAAGCAGCGCCCCGCTTTGTGCCGGGGTCACACCGGCAATATCAATCAAGATCACGGGCATCCAGGCATACATGGCATAACCGGTAATGGAAGACACGGCCAAGACGATGCCCACAGACCACGCTGTGGGGGAATGCCACGGGTGGACTCTGCGCACAAGGGGAGCGGCTTCGGGAGCATCAAAGCTGGAGTCTTTGCGGTGTGAGCGGTATTCCACAACCCATGGAATCAGGGCAAGGATGGCAAAGATTGCCCATTGCAATAGAGATCCTCGCCATGTCACAACGTGTGCAACCGGAACTGCAATCAGTGCAGGTAAGAAGGCGCTAATAGACATGACCGACATATAGATGGCCGTCATAGTGCTGACGCGATCTGGGAAATACTTCCTCACTGCGGGTGGCATGGCGACGTTGGCAAAGCCCATACCAACCAGAGCAGTGAGGGCTCCAAAAGCCAAGGTCTGCCAGTTTACAGAGAATGCGCGAAGAATGTGTCCTGCAATCATCAAGACAAGCGCCAGGATGAGTGTGCGCTCAATACCGATGCGCTTTTCAATTCGGGGAGTGAAGATACCTCCAGCGGCAAAGCTCAGAGGCGCAATGGCTCCGAGCAAGGCAATAGCTGCAGTGTTGAGCTCATAGGTAGCGCTGATTTCAGGAATGAGCGGAGAGAGCCCTGCCACAGCTGCACGCATACTGAACGCAACGAGAACAATGCCCGCAAACGCTAAAACGCGCCCGGCGAGCAAAGCGCGGGGCGCGTTAGAAGCTGGGGAACTCACGTTCCCATCATGGCACTAGCTCGCTTCAGGCTTGTCATCAGTGTCCACGAGCTCGCCTGCAGTAAGAGGTTTGGGAGCTTCATGAACCTCGATACCTTCGGGCAAGATCTTGGTGGGATCGATGCCCGGGAATTTGCGAGCTGTTGAAAGCACGCGAGTTTCGAGTGAGGAAATAAAGCCGTTGTAGTGCTTGACCGTGTTCTCGATTGCCTTACGCAGATCTTCAGTGTGCTTAGTCATGGTGCTGAGTCTGCTGTAGAGCTCAATACCGAGGTCAAAGAGTTTCTTTGCTTCATCGGTGACAACCTGCTGCTGCCAGGTGTAGGAAACAGTTTTGAGTACTGCCCAGAGGTTGACGGGGGAGGCGAGAGCTACGCGCTTACCAAAGGCGTAATCCAGCAATGTGGGGTCTGCCTCCAATGCTGAGGCCAGCAGAGACTCACTAGGAATGAACGCGAGAACAAACTCTGGACTGAAATCGAATCCACTCCAGTAGCTCTTGGAGCTCAGGGCATCAACGTGGGAGCGAACAGCCTTGACGTGCGCTTTCATGAGGCTTTCACGGCGGGCTGCTTCCTCACCAGTTGCGGTGACAGGTATCTGGCTCGCTTCCAAGTACGAATTGAAAGGTACTTTTGCATCAATCACGATGGTCTTGCCGCCAGGAAGATTAATGACCATATCTGGGCGGATGGTTCCACCATCCGTTGTCATGGTCGTTTGAGTATCAAAGTCCACGTGGGCAGTCAGGCCGGCAACCTCAACGAGGCGGCGAAGCTGTGCTTCACCCCAGGTGCCTCTGACGCTGTTAGAGCTCAAGGCTGAAGCAAGTGATTGCGTTGTCGCCCGAAGCTCTTCACCGAACTGACGAGATTGGCTGAGTTGCTGAGCAATTTGGCCATATTGTTCCTGGCGTTGATTTTCCAGATCGTTGACCTTGGTTTGCATCGCCTGCAAGGTCTCTTTCACGGGGGCGAGAGCTTCAAGAACTTTATGTTCCTCCTGAGCGCGGGCAGCATCATCTGCTTGCCTGCGGTCGTTCGCCTCACGCAGTTCAGAAAGCATGCGCTCTAGAGTCTGGATTTGCTCGTCTTTACCGGCAAGGCGGGCTTCGGCAGTTGCAGCACGGACGGCCAAATCTCCAGAATCACTCGGTAGTGATTTGCGTGATCGCAAAGCCCAACCGATGGCAATACCAGCGATGAGCCCTGCAATTAATCCCAGAACCAGAAAGAGAGTGAAGTCCATGTATTTAGTGTGTCAGCAGGTACTGACATTTCCCGGTCGCCACGGCTAGAGTAGGTACGCACAGAAGGAACTGATATTTATGTCGCAACTCCCCGTTGTTTCTCACTGGATTGATGGGGCAGAGTGCCCCTCCACGTCCGGTCGTACCGCTCCTGTTTATGACCCAGCTCTTGGTGAAATCACCAAAGAGGTTGCGTTAGCAAATCAGGCGGAAATCAATGCAGCAATTGCTTCCGCAAAAGCTGCTTTTCCCGAATGGCGTGACTCCTCTCTCGCCAAACGTCAACAGGTTATTTTCAAGTTCCGTGAGCTGCTCAACGAGCGCAAGGGTGAACTCGCAGAAATCATCACCAGCGAGCATGGCAAGGTTCTTTCGGACGCCATGGGTGAAATCACTCGTGGCCAGGAAGTGGTCGAGTTTGCCTGCGGCATCAACCAGATGCTCAAGGGTGAATACTCCGAAAACGCCTCCACGGGCGTTGATGTTTACTCAACTCGTCAGCCACTTGGAGTTGTAGGAGTGATCTCTCCTTTCAACTTCCCCGCTATGGTTCCCATGTGGTTCTTCCCTGTTGCTATTGCCGCAGGTAACACTGTTGTCTTGAAGCCTTCAGAAAAAGACCCTTCTGCAGCCATCTGGCTCGCCAAACTTCTCAAGGAAGCTGGTCTTCCTGACGGTGTCTTCAACGTTCTCAACGGTGACAAGGAATCCGTCGACGGACTTCTCGAGCACCCCGATGTTCAGGCCATCTCTTTCGTGGGATCCACACCTATTGCGAAGTATGTCTACGAAACCGGCGCCAAGAACGGTAAGCGAGTTCAAGCTCTCGGTGGCGCCAAGAACCACATGCTTGTTCTCCCCGATGCAGATCTCGACCTCGTAGCCGACTCAGCCATCAACGCTGGATTCGGTTCTGCCGGTGAGCGTTGCATGGCAATCTCGGTTGTTGTGGCTGTTGAACCAGTTGCCGACCCACTGATTGAGAAGATTGTGGAGCGCATGGGCAAGCTCACTACCGGTGATGGTCGTCGTAACTGTGACATGGGACCTTTGGTTACTGAGGTTCACCGTGACAAGGTTGCTTCTTACATCGATATTGCCAAAGCAGATGGTGCGACAGTTGTTGTCGACGGCCGCGAACAAGAATTTGACGGCGCTGCCGGCGGATTCTGGCTCGGCCCCACCCTCATCGACAACGTTCCCACCACCTCCAAGGTCTACACCGAGGAAATCTTCGGCCCTGTGCTCTCCATCGTTCGCGTGAAGAGCTACGACGAGGGTGTTGAGCTCATCAACAACGGTGCGTTCGGTAACGGAACCGCGATCTTCACCAACGATGGTGGTGCAGCTCGTCGCTTCCAGAACGAGATAGAGGTCGGCATGATCGGCATCAACGTGCCGATTCCTGTGCCTGTGGCTTACTACTCCTTCGGTGGTTGGAAGAACTCACTGTTCGGTGACACCAAGGCACACGGCGCTGAAGGGGTTCACTTCTTCACCCGTGGCAAGGCCATCACCAGCCGCTGGCTCGACCCCAGCCATGGAGGCATCAACCTGGGCTTCCCGCAGAACTAAGCATTCATGCCAGCGACCACCGAAGTTTCACGACCTCGGTGGTCGCTGAGCGCTGTTTTATGGATTTGTGTGTTGGCCATCATGGCTGGTTTCCAAACCTGGCGGGGGGCATATGTTGATGGGGCGTTGTTCTTTGCCTTAGTGGCAATGCTGATTATTGATCGGCTTACTGGCGGCCGCATCATTTTGTTGAAACAACCCGTGGTGGCTCCCAAGATAGTTATCTTGGCTATCACTGGAGTTTTGGGACTCGTCCTAGTTCTTGCCCCTCGGCACAGCTGGATCGATTTGGTTGCTTTGGTGGCCATTGGAGTCACTGTTCTTATCGTTGCCTGGGCGCCAACCCCTGAACGCCCTGAGCGCTCCCACACCTCGCTGCTGCGTTCAATGTGGTTTTGGTCGATGGCGGCAGTGGCATTGTGCGTCTGGGAGGCAACCGCCTTTGTGTTGAGCGTGACCGTCCCAGATGGGATCGACATGTTTCCGACAATCTCTGTGCTTCTTGACCCGTTCGTAGAAAACATCTGGGGCCGGATTGTTTTTGTTGGATTGTGGCTTGCTGCCGGCTTAGGTCTCCTCCAGTTGTGGAGGAAGCCATGATGTGGAATCTCGTTGCGTTCGGTTATCTCGTGATAGTCCTCACAGCAATTGCCGTTGAGATTTATGCTCAGAGAAAACCTCATGTCATTGCCCCACTGGGGGACATGCTCGATCACGTCATGAAGTCACGAACTACCAGAGTTGCCGTCATTGCGGCATGGTGGTGGTTTGGTTGGCACTTTGCCTTTGCTGAAACTGTCCAGTTGACTCTCTAGTGCCCGGTACGCTTAACCCTTGTGGCTCTAACTATCGGAATCGTCGGACTGCCCAACGTAGGCAAGTCCACCCTCTTTAATGCACTGACCAAAAACCAGGTTCTCGCGGCGAACTATCCCTTCGCAACAATTGAACCCAACATTGGTGTGGTCAACCTCCCTGATGCGCGCTTGAACAAGCTGGCTGAAATCTTTGGCAGCCAGCAGCTGTTGCCAGCTGCGGTGTCCTTTGTTGACATCGCCGGCATTGTGAAGGGGGCCTCCGAGGGTGAAGGTCTGGGAAACAAGTTCCTGGCCAACATTCGTGAGGCAGACGCCATTGCCCAGGTAGTTCGCGGATTCTCTGACCACGACGTTGTTCACGTTGATGGCAAGATTTCTCCCGCAAGTGACCTGGAGACCATCAATACCGAGCTCATTCTTGCTGACCTAGAAACCTTGGAAAAGGCAATCACGCGCCTCGAGAAGGAAGTCAAAGCGAAGAAGGCAGAACCTGCAGCCCTTGAGGCGGCCGTTGAAGCGCAAAAGGTGCTTAACGAAGGCAAGCTTCTCTCTGTTTCTGGCATCGATCTTGCCCCCATCAAGGATCTTGGTCTCATGACTGCGAAGCCGGTGATCTTCGTATTCAACGTGGATGAGTCTGTGTTGACCGATGAAGCGAAGCGCGCTGAATTGGCTGCTCTGGTTACTCCTGCGAAGGCAGTGTTCTTGGATGCCAAACTTGAATCTGAACTTATTGATCTTTCTCCAGAAGATGCTGCTGAATTGCTAGCCTCCACAGGTCAGGAAGAGTCCGGCTTGGATCAACTCGCTCGTATTGGCTTTGACACCCTCGGTCTGCAGACCTATCTCACCGCGGGTCCTAAAGAAGCTCGTGCGTGGACCATTGGTAAGGGCTGGAAAGCTCCCCAAGCAGCCGGTGTGATCCACACTGACTTTGAAAAGGGTTTCATCAAAGCTGAAATCATCTCCTTTGAGGACCTCGTTGAGACCGGTTCTGTTGCGGAAGCTCGCGCCAAAGGCAAGGCCCGCATGGAAGGTAAGGACTACGTTATGCAAGATGGCGACGTGGTCGAATTCCGCTTCAATGTCTAACATTGTCTACTTTGTCGCCTCAACTCTTGATGGCTACATCGCTGACTCTGACGGATCACTAGAGTGGCTCACCTCTATTGAGGGAGCTCCCGAGGACATTACCTCCAGCTTTATCTCAACCGTGGGTGTTCAAGTCATGGGTTCGCGAACCTATGAGTGGTTACTCGAGAATGAAAACATCCTGAGCCACCCAGAAAAATGGTCACAGTTCTTTGGTGAGATGAAAACTGTTGTGTTCAGCTCGCGGGCGCTTCCTGTACCAGAGATGGCAGACATTGCATTCGTTCATGGGTCACCTTCTGAGCTTGTAGACGAGATCACCACCCGGGCTGGTGATGAAAACATCTGGCTGGTTGGCGGTGGTCAACTGGCTTCGCAATTTCTTGCGGCGAATCTGATTGACCGTCTGGAAATCACCTACGCTCCCGTAGTGCTCGGCAGCGGGGTCAAGCTTTTTGGTGATCTCAGTGACTTTGTTCGGGTAGATATTCGTGAAACACTTCCGAGTGGAAACTTTATTCACGTAAAGTGTGACGTTTCTCTCACGTCCTAAGTAACCCTAAGGAGCACAGCATGTGTGGAGGTTACGCGCTCGCGGAACCCACTGAAGTGCTTGAGGACGTCTTTCATGTGGAAGTCATAGGTGAGAACCTGCCTGGTCCGAGTTGGAATATTCGGCCGACCAATCAGGTTCCTATTGTGGTCGACACCATTGATGCGCAAACAGGTGCTCAGCTTCGGCGCTTAGAAAGCGCCCGCTGGTCCCTTATTCCTTCATGGGTAAAGGGGGAACCACCCAAGTTCTCCACATTCAACGCTCGCAGTGAAGATGCGGCGTCCAAAGCATCTTGGCGTGATGCGGTCAAATCCAAGCGCTGCCTTGTTCCGGCCTCTGGTTATTTCGAGTGGGTTGTCGAAGACGGTGTGAAAGTTCCGCATTACATTCACTCAGACCACCTGATTGCTTTTGCAGGGTTGTATTCGTGGTGGAGAGCAGCCGAAAGTGATCCGTGGATGCTTACCGCCACCATCTTGACTATGCCGACCGTGCCGGAGCTGGCAGCGATTCACGATCGCAATCCTGTGCCACTACCTGAGCAGTACTGGGATGAGTGGCTGAACCCTTCAACGGTGGGAACTCAAGAATTGGTTGATGCCGCTGTGGCGGCAGCTATCCCTGTTGCGGCTTGCTTGCGAGAGTATGCGGTCAACCCTTTGCGCGGCAATGGGCCTGAACTTATTGAGCCTCGCTAACTGAAGTATTCACTGAAACTTCAGCCCCATTTATTGCATTAGTAGGCTCAAGCGACCAGACTGACACCTAACTGGGTTTTTCCCCAGCCAACACAGGACGGTGCACAGTGGCTCGCAAAATTCGCAGTGAAGACGAACAAATTAAACGCCTCCGGGTGTACAACATCGTTGCTGGAGCAATACACCTGCTGCAAGGTCTTGCATTCCTCTTCATTCTCACCAAGCTCAGTTCTCAAGTGATGTTCCCGGTCACCGTGGACTATATGACAGGTCCTCCCGGTGTCGATCTCCCCACCGAGCGGGTGACCCTGTTTGAAGTCAACCTGGGTCTGGGAGTTGTGGCGTTCTTGTTTATGTCTGCTTTCTTCCACTTCCTTATTTCACTACCTGGGGTCTTCACTCGCTATGCCAACGGGCTCAAGCTCAACCACAACTACTTCCGGTGGACCGAGTATTCCTTGAGTTCCTCTGTGATGATCTGGCTTATTGCTCAACTCAATGGCGCGACAGATTTCGCAGCACTGTTTGCCATCTTCGCCGTCAACGCCTCCATGATCTTCTTTGGTGCTTTGCAGGAGAAGTATGAAAAGCCTGGAAATAAGAAGTTCCTGCCGTTCATCTTCGGTTCCATGACCGGTATTGTTCCCTGGATTATCATCGCGATTTACACTCTGCAGCCAGGTTCAACCAGCGCTGCAGAGGTTCCCGGCTTTGTTTATGGCATCGTCATTTCACTGTTCATCTTCTTCAACACCTTCGCGATCAACCAGGTGCTGCAGTATCGCCAAATTGGTGGCTGGAAGAGCTACCTGCGCGGTGAGCGTGCATACATCACGCTCAGCCTGGTAGCCAAGAGTGTGCTTGCCTGGCAGGTTTTCTCCGGCGCTCTTGTTCCACTCTTTGTGAGCTAATTCAGGGCCCCTCTGGACCGTCAACGACTCGATAATTTTCCCAGCATTTCTGGTTGAGAGACTTCTGAGTCATAACACGGATCTTTGGTAGCCAAAATCCTGTTCACAGCAAACTTTCACACTACTTTCGAGTTAGACCTGAGGTCTAAAACAAGGTACTTTTAAGTGGTAACGAGTGTTACATCGTCTCCTATGAAGTATCTGAAGATTCATCTGCAACGGCGCATCGTGCACATCTATGCCACGGTGCTGTCAGTCGCAACCAAATGTTGGGAGTCCAGTCGAAAGTTTGTTGGCAGAGTCTGGAAAAAACCTCAACTTTCTCTCGGTAAATCTGTTTTCATTCCTGGATCAGCTAATTTCCTTCGAAAGCTTTGGGCAACCTGTTCAACCCTCAGCATTTTTGGGTTGCTGGCAGGTTTTCTCGTATTTATCGCAACACCGCAGCCTGCTTCTGCTGCGGCTGCGTGCGTGCCATCCAGCAGTAACTCAGGCGGTTTCACCACACTGACGTTTACCAACACCTCTGAATGTACCTGGACGGTTCCCAATGGTGTGGTTGCCTTTGATGTCCTGGCTGTGGGTGCAGGTGGTGGTGGTGGAGCTGACGCCGGAAGCGGTGGTGGTGGTGGCGCCTATTACTTCAACTCTGTGAATCTGGGTTCTTTGGTGTCGCCGTCATTCAACATCACAGTTGGTATTGGTGGTCGTCCACAAATTCACACCTCAAACTCTTCGATTCCCTCAAGCTATTTCACCAGTAACAACTTTGCAGGTTCGGCAACCACGTTTGTTAATTCAACATCTACCTTTTCAATTACGGCGTATGGCGGAGGTGCCGGTCAGTGGTCGGGACCTGATTCCGCTGCAGGATGGACTGCTGGTGGTTCAGCTCCTGCCGTAACAAACTCTCTCGGACTCACACTGGGAACTGCCACCTCGAGTGTTGGTGGCTCGGGTGGTGCCGGAATCGCATTTGGCTCGACTTGCGGTAACACCTCAGGTGCAGCCGGTATTGCAGGTACGGGGGGAATAAATGGGATAACAAGTTTTCCTGGTAGTTACGCCGGTGGTGGTGGAGGTGGTGCTTGCCTCAACGGTGCCTACGCTGCCATCGATACATCACGTCGTGGTGGTGCCGGTGTCAATGGCGGCGGTAACGGTTCTGGTGGATACGTAGGCACGACAGCTAAGTTTTTGTCTCGTGTAGCTACCGCAAACTCTGGTGGTGGTGGTGGTGCAGGTGCATCACACGGTGACATCTCACTCATTACTGACCCAGAAACTGGAATCCAGGGCTACTCCCGAAACGGTGCCAAGGGTGCCGATGGTGTTGTTAAGGTTCGCTACAAGAATGCTCCAACAAGCGTCTCAACAATCACGAGCCCAAGCAATGTCTTCGCCGCGACAGGAACATCGCCAACCTTTAGTGTCTCTTCAACTGATCCCGGCGGTGGAACAGTCAGAATCCAGTGGCAGGTTTCCACTGACTCTGGTTCAAGCTGGTCGAATGTTGGCACGCTGAATACAGGCACGAGCAATACCTACACAGTGAGTTCTGTTACGACCACCCAAAATGGCTATCAATACAGGGCTTTGGTGAGAAACTACGATGCGGGCGGAAACTATTCCGAAACTGCTTCCAACGCAGCAACACTGCGAGTCACTGCCTCAACATTGAGCAGTATTTCCTTTAGCCCAAGTACCGTCACGACGGGCACAACCACGCAATACCTTGTCAACGGGAGTGCATCAGTACAACAATCTTTCTTCGGGTGTTACTCCGATCGAACAGACGCAACAAGAACGCCCCTAGTCGGGTCTGGAACATGGATAGGTTCAGCTAATTTCAGCCGCACTAATTCAGGCACCACGCCTGAAACGTTCGTTCGAGAATTGTGGTTTAACAGGGACTCCAACGGTAATCCAGTCAACTCAGTCCCTTCTGCTGCTGACTGCACGAGAATTGCGGGAGCCTTCAGCCCAGACATCAGTGCAACGCTCGTGACTAACCCCACAGCAAGTGTGACCTCTTCCGCATCGGCATACACGCCAGCCGTGGGATCAAACTTTTCTACTACTTTGACAAGCTCCGGAATCGGAAGTTCTGTGAGCTACAGTGTCAGCCCCTCACTTCCGGCTGGATTGACGCTTTCACCCAGTACTGGAGTAATTCAAGGCACACCGACAACTGTTCAAGGAGCAACGAGTTATACAGTCACAGCAACCGGCTCCACGTATGGTTCAGCTACTCGCTCGTTCACCATTGAGGTAGTCAAGGGCACACAAACGGTTGCCTTCACCTCTTCTGCGCCATCAACTCCGTTGCCTAACGGAACGTATACTCCGACCGCGACAAGTTCTATTGGACAGACGGTTACCCTTTCGGTCAGCTCGTCCAACGGTAATGTCTGTTCAATTTCTGGGGGAGTTGTCACATTCCAGGAATCTGGTGACTGTGTCATCACAGCGACACAGGCTGGAACCTCAAATTACCTTTCCGCCACGGCAACCCAAACGATTACTGTTGGCCGTCTCTCGCAAACTGTGACTTTTAGTTCTGTACCTGCGAAAACCTTTGGGGATGCAGATTTTTCTGTATCTGCAACGACAACTGCTGGATCGCTTCCCATCGTTTACGCATCTACAGATACTGCGAAATGTACTGTCGCAGGCTCTACTGTTCGAATTGTTGAAGCCGGTAACTGTGTCATTACAGCCACGCAAACAGGAACTGCGGTTTACCTCCCCGCGTCGCAGAGTCTGACTATCTCTGTTGCTAAGGCCTCCCAGGCAACAGTCACCGTCACTAGCAACTCAACCGTTGTGTACGGTTCCACTTTGTCGCTGACAGCCTCTGGAGGTTCTGGAAGTGCGTCTGGATACGTCTTCACGAAAGTTTCTGGACCTTGCACTATTTCTGGCACAACACTGAGCACTAGTGCCGCGGGAGATTGCGTTTACAACGCTTACAAAGCCGGAGATGCAAACTACAATCAGTCGGCCACTTCAGCAAATTTCACCACCACGATTACACCCAAGCCCTTGACGCTTTCTGTGACGGTGTCACCCTCTTCTCGCGCCTATAACACCACCAGGGATGTGACCCTCGGAACAACTACCGCGTCTAACCTCACAGGAATTATCAACGGCGACGATGTCTCGGTAGATCACACCAAACTTTCTGCCACCGTTGCGACCGCAGATGTGGGCACAAATAAAGCGGTCACTGTTGCTGTGGCAAGTGGGTACCTCACTGGAACCAAGGCAGGAAATTACCAACTTCCTACAATTTCTGGTTCGCCAGTTTTGACAATTACACAGGCGACACAATCCTCCATCACATTCTCGAGTGCACTTACAACAATTTTTGGTCAAAACATCACCCTGGCTGCCTCGGGTGGTAGCGGCACAGGCGCGCTCACATTTGCAACCTCAAGCGGTGCTTGCCAAATTGCGTCATCTATTCTGACCCCGGTCAGTGCGGGAACCTGTGTTGTTGTCGCTACTCGTGCAGCTGACACCAACTACACCGCCCAAACAGCAAGCTACTCTGTTTCAATTGCCTATGCCGACCAAGCTGTCGTATCGATGACCAGTGCAACCACGGTTGAATACGGTACTAACCTCACGCTTGGTGCCCAGGGTGGTAGCGGAACTGGTGCCTATGAGTTTGCCAAGGTTTCAGGAAACTGTAGCGTTTCCGGAACCACGATGACGCCCTCTGCTGTTGGAGACTGTGTTGTCAAAGCTCGGAAAGCCGGAGACTCCGGTTACAACGTCTCCGCGTGGAGTGCGGATGTCACCATCAGCATTACTCCCAAGCCGTTGACTATTGTGGTCACTCCTTTTCCATCCTCCCGTGATTACAACGGATCACGTACGGTTATCCTCGCGACATTGTCTTCTGCGCACGTAACGGGTCTTGTTGGCAACGACTCCATCACTTTGGATAATTCCAAGATCAGTGCCACAGTTCCCGACGCTTCCGTTGGCGTCAACAAGCCCGTCACCACAGTTATCTCCAGTGGCTTCTTAGGTGGAACTCACGCAGCTAACTATCAAGAGCCCACGGTCTCAAACTCTCCGGTGCTGACAATTACCCAAGCAACTCAATCCGCTGTGACCATGAGTAGCGCAACTACCTTTGTCTATGGCAGCTCACTCACGTTGACCGCTACAGGTGGCACAGGCACTGGTGCTCTTGAATACGCTGTTGTTTCTGGAAACTGTTCTGTAACCGGCGACAGCTTAACTGCTTCCTCGGTAGGCGATTGTGTGGTCAAGGCCCGCCGCGCAGCAGACACCAACTACAGCATTTCTGAATGGTCCGCGAGCCAGACAGTGACTGTGACGCCCAAGCCTCTTACCCTCGCAGTGACTGTAAATCCCTCGTCACGTGCATTTGACACCACTAGAACTGTGACCCTCGCAGACACCACTGCAGCTGATCTCACCGGCATCATCAATAATGACGTGGTAAATGTCGATAACAGCAAGCTTTCTGCCACGGTGGCATCAGCCATTGTGGGGGATAACAAGGCAGTAACCGTCACCGTTGCCTTGGGCTATCTAACCGGTGCTGATGCGGGAAACTACCAGCTCCCCACTATTTCTGGTTCACCCACGATAAATATTGTGAAGGCAGATCAAACCACGGTGACCATGACCAGTGCCACCACAGTTGTCTATGGAAACACGCTCACACTGTCAGCGAGCGGTGGCGAAAGCGTCATGGGTTACGAGTATGAGGTTGTCAGCGGCCCTTGTTCCGTTTCTGCTGCGACTTTGAGCACAACCGCGGCTGGAACCTGCGTGGTTCGTGGCCGTCACCTGGGCGACACGAACTACAACGTTTCTGCTTGGTCAGCGAATGTCAACATCAGTGTCACTCCAAAACCATTGACTCTGTCTGTGACGGTTGATCCCTCATCAAGGCCCTACAACACCTCTACTGCTGTGGGATTGGCGGCAACATCTTCGTCCAATCTGACTGGAATTATCAACAATGACGTCGTCACTACTGACGACACCAAGCTCAGCGCTGCAGTAACCACTGCAGATGTTGGAACGAATAAGGCTGTCACGGTTACTGTCAACGCTGGGTTCTTGACTGGAACTAATGCAGCCAATTACTCGGTAAGTTCGGTCTCAGGTACTCCTGTACTCACCATTACACAGACTTCTCAGGCCTCGTTGTCATGGACCAGCGCACTCACCACGGTTTATGGCAGCACGCTGACACTTTCCGCCTCGGGCGGTTCAGGAACAGGAGCTCTGAGCTACGCCACCACTAGTGGACCCTGTACAGTCTCAAGTTCAATCGTGACGCCAACCAGTGTCGGAACCTGTGTGGTTGTTGTTACCCGCGCAGCAGACACCAATTACACAGCGCAGACATTGACCGGAAACGTTTCCATTACTCAGGCAGCCCAAGCGACAGTTTCGGTGACCAGCGCTACAACAGTCGTTTATGGGAGCACCCTAACGCTCACGGCAACTGGTGGAAGTGGAACCGGGGCTTTTGACTACGCAGTTGTCACAGGTGACTGTACTTTGTCCGGCGACGTTTTGACGGCGGGCAGCGTTGGGGACTGTGAGGTTAAAGCTCGTCGTCTCGCTAGCACCAACTATCTGGATTCGGCATGGTCGAGCAATGTCACTGTCTCCGTCACGGCGAAGCCAATCACTCTCACCGTCTCTCCCGTCAATCGTCAGTGGAATGGCGAAACCGCTGTATCGCTGGGAACCACAACCGCTGCAAGCCTCACCGGTATTGAAGCTGGTGACAGTGTCACCGTGGACCACAGCAAGCTTTCTGCATCAGTAGCAACTGCAGCTGTGGGTGATAACAAAGCAGTGACTGTGACTGTCGCTGCAGGTTATCTTGGCGGCACTGATGCTGGAAACTATCAGCTGCCGACAATCGCCGGTTCTCCCACCGTCAATATAACCCGCGCTAACCAGTCGGCACTTTCGTTCACAAGTGCAACCACGATGGTTTATGGTCAAACCCTGACCCTGGCAGCTATCGGGGGAAGCGGAACTGGTGCAATTTCGTACAGCGTCGTCAGCGGAAGTTGTACCGTGTCAACAGCTTCATTGTCAGCCGCGAATGCGGGGGACTGTGTGATCCGCGCAACCAAGGCCCAAGACTCCACCTACCTCGTTGAAACAGTTGATTACACGGTGTCAGTTGGCACAGCCACACAATCAACCGTTTCTGTGAGCAACTCCAACACTGTTGTCTACGGCCAGACCCTCACCCTCACCATCTCAGGAGGTAACGGAACGGGTGCTGCAGAATTTGAGCGCATCAGCGGCCCCTGTTCTATTTCAGGAGACACCCTGTCAACCACAGCTGTAGGGGACTGTGTCATTCACGCTCGAAAGCTCACAGATGGGGCATATGACACTTCGGCTTGGTCGGCGAACTTCACCATTACCATCACACCTAAGCCGATTAGTCTCTCGGTTTCAGTTTCGCCCAGCTCGCGCGCGTATGACACCACACGAAATGTTGCGCTCGCTGCAACCTCAGCGTCCAACCTCACTGGCATTATCAATGGCGACACCGTCACTACCGATGACACCAAGCTCACAGCCACAGTTTCTTCTGCAGATGTGGGAACCAACAAGGCCGTCACGGTAACAGTTGCTTCTGGTTATCTCACTGGAACCCACGCAGCAAACTATTCCGTCAGTTCAGTCACGGGAACCCCAGTTCTGACCATTACCCAGGCAAACCAGGGAGCCCTGTCGTGGGTTAGTGCCCTGTCGACGGTCTATGGTCAAGACATCACACTCTCCGCAACTGGCGGAAGCGGTACCGGCGCATTGAGCTATGCCAAAACAAGCGGTCCATGTACTGTTTCTAGCTCGATCGTGACCCCCACAAGCGTGGGAACCTGTGTAGTAGTTGTAACTCGTGCAGCAGATACGAACTACACGGCACAAACCCTTACAGGAAACGTGGCTATTGGGCAGGCAACCCAATCAACCGTGAGCGCAACCAGTGCCACGACGGTTGTGTATGGCTCGACCCTCACTCTCACCGCAACCGGCGGTAACGGAAGTGGAGCCTATGAGTTCCAACACATCAGCGGTGACTGTGATGTCACGGGATCAACCTTGACACCCTTGGCCGTCGGGGATTGTGAGTTCAAGGTGCGCAAGCTCAGCAGCACCAACTACCTCACTTCTGCCTGGTCAACAAATGTCACCGTCTCTATGACCGCAAAGCCACTCACCCTGACGGTGTCACCGGTTTCACGCCAATATGACGGAACACGTGTCATTACATTGGCTACGAGCACCGTGGCAGATCTGACTGGAATTGAAGCTGGCGACCAGCTCACTGTTGATCATTCACAACTCAGTGCCACAGTGGCTAACTCGGCAGTAGGCACCAACAAAGCAGTTACGGTAACGGTCGGAGCTGCTTTCCTCAGCGGTGCGGATGTGGCGAACTACCTTCTGCCCACTATTGCTGGTTCTCCTGTGGTGGACATTACCCGCGCTAACCAGGCGTCGTTGAGTTTTACCTCTGCAAACTCAACCACTTACGGCATCGATATTCCGTTGAGTGTCAGTGGTGGCACAGGAACCGGTGCTGTTTCGTATTCCGTGAGCAGTGGGCCTTGTGCTGTTTCTTCAACCACACTGACTCCTACTGCGTCAGGAACTTGTGTTGTCACAGCGACGAAAGCCCAAGATTCCACCTACCTTGCCGAATCGGTGAGCTATAACGTGGCCGTGGCTGCCGCTGACCAGGCTTCCGTCACTGTGACGAACTCCAACACGGTGGTTTATGGATCAACGCTTGCGCTCACAGCATCAGGAGGAACAGGTTCCGGTGCTTTTGAATTTGCACCAGTTTCAGGCCCTTGTTCCGTATCTGGATCAACTCTCTCCACCAGTTCAGTGGGAACCTGTGTTATCCAGGCCCGAAAGCTGGGAGATAGTGCATATAACGCATCAGCATGGTCAGCGAACTACTCAATTGCCATCACGGCAAAGCCGTTGACGTTAAGTGTTACCGTCTCACCCGCATCTCGCGCTTATGACACCACTCGTAATGTGTCACTGGCTGCCACAAGTGCAGCGAACCTTTCCGGCATCATCAACAATGATGTGGTTTCCACTGACGACACCAAGCTCAGCGCCACGATTGCTACTGCGGATGTTGCGACGAATAAAGCAGTGACGGTGACTGTTGCTAACGGATACCTCATCGGCACACATGCGGCGAACTATCAACTGCCCACAGTTAGTGGCTCACCAGTTTTGACGGTGACTCAAGCCAGCCAGACTGCACTGTCATGGACCACTGTGCTCACAACAATCTTTGGCCAGAACCTCACCCTTTCTGCCTCTGGTGGAAGTGGCACGGGAGCGCTGAGCTATGCCACAACCAGTGGTCCGTGTTCTGTTGCCAGCTCGATAGTTACTCCGTCGAGTGTGGGTACCTGTGTGGTTGTCGTAACCCGTGCCGCCGATACGAATTACACAGCTCAAACCCTCAGCGGCAATGTAGAAATCAGCCAGGCGTCTCAGGCGACGGTGACAATGACTAACGCAACCACCGTGGTTTACGGCAGCACGCTCACACTGACGGCAACAGGAGGTAGCGGCTCAGGCGCCTTCGATTTCGCCAAAGTGAACGGAAACTGTGTTGTAGAGAATGGTGTGCTCACACCATTGGGTGTGGGTGACTGTGTAGTGCACGCGCGCAAACTCAGCAGCACCAACTACACAACTTCCGCATGGTCAAACGATCTCACCGTCACAATGACTGCCAAGCCACTGACGCTGTCAGTAACTGCGCAAAACCGTCAATGGAACGGTGGTACCTCTGTCTCCCTGGCCTCAACTTCGGTGGCAGATCTCACCGGTGTTGAGGCTGGCGACTCCATCACCGTAGACGATTCTTACCTTTCTGCCTCAGTTGCAACAGCAGATGTAGGTACAAACAAGGCTGTTACCGTCACTGTCTCTGCTGGTTATCTCTCTGGTGTTGATGCCGTGAACTACCAGCTTCCTGTGATTGCCGGTTCCCCCACAGTTAACATCTCCAAAGCAGACCAAGCAACATTGAGCTTCACTTCGGCGACGTCATTCGTATACGGACAGACTCTTACGTTGACCACCACGGGAGGAACTGGAACTAGTACCACCAGCTACGCAGTCGATAGTGGTCCGTGTAGCGTTTCTGGTTCGACCCTGTCTTCTTCTGCAGCTGGTTCCTGTGTCATCACAGCAACCAAGGCACAGGATGCCAACTATCTGGCGCAGACAGCGACCTCAACTGTTGAGATTGCCTTCGCTAACCAAGCGGCGGTATCAATCACTAGCGCCACCACTGTTGTCTATGGTTCAACCCTGAAATTAACCGCCACTGGTGGAACGGGAACCGGTGCTTTCGAGTTCGCCAAGGTCTCAGGTCCCTGTTCAATCTCCGGAACGACCCTGAGCACTACCGCAGTTGGAAACTGTATCTTCCAAGCGCGTAAGCAGGCAGACAGCGGATATAACGCTTCGGCATGGACCTCAAACTACACGGTTACCATCACGCCTAAGCCACTTTCGTTAGCGGTCACCGTTGACCCCAGTTCCCGTCAATACAACACGTCCCGCACAGTGACGCTTGCGCCCACGAGCGCATCAAACCTGACAGGCATCATCAACAATGATGTGGTGAGCACAGACGATTCCAAACTCTCTGCTCAGGTTTCCACTGCTGATGTGGCAACCAACAAAGTAGTCACGGTTACCGTGGCGCAAGGCTTCTTGACTGGCGCAAACGCTGGAAACTACCAGCTCCCCACAGTCTCAGGAACACCCGTCATCACAATCACTCGCACCGCACAGGCGGCAATCACTGTCACAAGTGCACTCACAACGGTCTTTGGCCAGAACATTTCACTTTCGGCCACAGGCGGAAGTGGCACAGGTGCCCTCACGTTCGCTACAACCGGCGGCCCATGTATGGTGGCCTTATCCATCATGACCCCCACCAGTGCAGGTAGCTGTGTCGTTGTTGCAACACGTGCAGAGGACACCAACTACTTAGCTCAGACCCAGACAGAAACTATCTCAATCGCGGCAGCAACCCAGTCCACCGTTACCATCACAAGTGCAACAACAGTGGAATACGGTTCAACGCTGACATTGACCGCTTCAGGTGGCTCGGGAACCGGCGCCTACTCATTTACTGAAGTCTCAGGCGCATGTGATGTTGTTGGAACAACTCTGATCCCGCTTTCTGCGGGTGAATGTGTCATTCACGCTCGTAAAGCTGGGGATGCGTCCTATGCAACCTCTGCCTGGTCCGCTGATGTGACTATCACCTTGACGCCTAAGCCACTCACTCTTTTCGTGACTCCTTCCCCAGGGCTGCGGCCTTATAACGGCAGCTCAATTGTGGAACTGGCAACCACCACTGCAGCGGATCTGGTGGGTATCGAACCAGGCGATGACGTCAGCGTAGATCACTCCAAGCTTGTCGCGACTGTGTCCTCACCGTCTGTGGGAGTAAATAAAGCTGTCACTGTAACTGTCAACGCTGGGTATGTCATTGGACCTGACTCTGGCAACTATCAACTCCCCACCATTGTGGGGACCCCTCTGCTCACGATTACGCAGACAAACCAAGCAGGAATCTCTTTTGCCAACGCGTCGAGCGTTCAATATGGACAAAACCTCAACCTTGTTGCTTCGGGTGGTTCAGGTAGTGGTGCACTAACCATCGTTCGTACCAGTGGGCCATGTACTGTGACAAACAATGTCATGACCTCCACGGGTGTGGGTACCTGTGCGGTCACGGCCACTCGTGCAGCTGATGCGACCTACCTAGAGGAATCCACGACAGCAAACATCACAATTACACGTGCTTCGCAGACTCTGAACTTCACCTCTAATGTTCCTGAAGAAGCATTGCCTGGAATGACCTATACACCCGTTGCGGTTTCTAGTGGCGGTGCCTCTGTTTCATTGAACATCACTAACGGTTTAGCGACGGTGTGTTCCATGAGTAATGGGGTAGTTACTTTCCTTGCTCGGGGACAATGTGTGATTACGGCAAGTCAGTCTGGAACCACCAACTACCTTCCAGCGTCCTCTGTCTCGCAAACAATCGTGGCTGGAATGCTGAACCAAACCATCACGTTCCCTGCGATATCTGATCGAAACTTTGGCTCTTCAGCATTTTCTGCTTCAGCCACCGTGAACTCAGGTTTGAGCCTTGGCTATAACACCACGACCGGTTCGATTTGTAGTGTCAACTCATCTGGTTTGATTACACCGTTGGCTGTAGGAACGTGTTCAATCACGGTCACCCAAGCTTCAGGAAATGACGTTTATGCTCCTGCAAGCCCGGTAACACGCACATATAGGGTTCTTGCTATAGTTCCTACCGCGCCACAGATTACCTCCGTATCTTCAGGTGATTCTTCGATTACAGTTGCCTTCACTCCACCTGCAAGCCGCGGTGGGGCGCCCATCACTAACTACGTGCTCACAGCTACTCCGACCTCTGGGCCTTCCATTATCAAGAGTGACTGTGCGGCAGTGCCTGTACTGACACCTCCTGCCTGCACAATCTCAGGACTCATAAACGGTGAAAGCTACACCGTTGCTATTGCTGCGACAAACTCCGCAGGTACAGGCCCTGATTCAAATACTTCACCCTCAATCGCGCCCGCCACCGCGCCAGATTCTGTTGCTTCTTTGGCTGCAATTCCAGGAAACACCACGTTGACCGTCACCTGGCGTCCTCCGACAAACTTTGGTGGAGGAACCTTCAGTCGTTACGAGGTGACAATTACTCCTCGAGGAGAAAGCCCGCTTCCAACCGTTAACCTTTTCGCTTCAACCGCTAACAGGCACACTTTCACTGGGCTGACAAACGGCGTTGCATATGACGTAGAAGTGGTTGTCATAAGCTCTGCAAACACAACAGATATGGGATCCAACCGAGCTAATGCAATTGGTATTCCGGCCACTGAGGCATCCGCTCCACGCAATGTCGTCATTACGCCAACTTCCTCGAGCACCGCGCTCGTCACCTGGGAAGTCCCCACTTCTAATGGTGGTTCTCCGATTACCGGCTACTCTCTGAGCCCTGGAGGCTGCATCTTTAGCACCCCAACAGCTACTCGCTGTGAATACCGCGGACTGACGCCAGGGTCCACTCTCAATGTTTCTGTAACTGCCATGAACATCATGGGTGGATCGCCTGCAGCTGAGGCATCAGCAGTGATGCCTGCCGCACCTGTAGCAGTTGTTTCTGCAGCCCGCACAGTGAGCCCAACAGTAACCCCAACACCTCCAGTTGAAGCTCCTCCAGTTATTTCCTCTATTCCAGAATTTAGGGATGCTCCATATCCAGGAATTCAATTTGATGCTCCTGCAACAGGCAATGCAAAGGCGCTATTAGATGGCAATGAAATAGAGGCGTGGCTTTCAGTTTCTGAACAAAAAGTCACAGTCCAAACCGAGCAGGGAGTTCTTGTAACCCTGGAGAATACAACCCAATCAACAACCAATGGATCATCCCTGGTGTTAAATCCTGGATCAACAGTGGCCGTGGAAGCTCAGGGATACACACCCAACTCGCCTTTGGAAGCCTGGATTTTCTCAACTCCAGCTCGCTTGGGTTCAGGAATTGCCGATGAAACCGGGGCATTCAAGGGCGAGTTCCCACTCAGCTCAGCATCACAGCTGGGGCAACATACTGTTGTATTGCACGGACTTTCCACTCAAGGTGAAGTTGTCACGGTTGCAATTGGCGTGAAGATTGTTGCGCCGGTGAGCCAGACACCTGAACCCGAATCAGGATCAGATTCGCTGCTGTTTAGCTCGGTACTCATGTTCTTGGCAGTCATGGTTACCCTGACGGTCTTGGTTATGCGCCGCAGAGCACGAAAGTCAGGCGAGTAATTATTTCTCAGGCTTGATTTTCACGGTATTGAGAATCAGGCCAGCCCCGTTACGCATAATGAGCTTGGCATCCGGGGTGATCTTGGTCAGTAGTGGATAGACCGCAGTGGCCAACATCATGCCGATCGCCATAGCAAAGAAGGTAAGTCCGGCCGTTCCGGCAACATCGCTGAGATTTTGTGAAGCTTCCAGCTCTCCCGTGAGCGCAACGAAGCCTGTCGAGCCAGGGACAATCAGCCAAAACGTGGGGAGGAAGATAGCCAAATCTCCCGGGCCACCACCTAACCGAGCATTAATTGCCCAGGAGGTAATCAATCCTGCAGCTGTGGCGATGCCTGCAGACAGGGGAACACCCAGGCTTGGAACTGCCAGCACAGAGATGGCAAAACTGAACATCATCACAAACAAGCTGGGAAGCCAGAGTCGAAGAGGTGTGCAGAAGTAGAGGAAAGTTCCCACGCCATAAATTGCTGCACCTGCCCAGGCCACCCATGCGGGGGTGAGGGTGACTGTGACATCCTCGAGTCGGCTGGCGGGGATGCCGCTTACTGAAATGGCCAGAACACCTCCGAAGGCCATACTGCCCAAAATCATGAGGGCATACATCAGTCGGGATGCGCCGGAGACCATATAGCCGCTCACTAGTTCAATAATTCCCGAGGTCAGTGTTGCTCCGGGCAGCAACACCACAATGAGCATCGCGACCATGCGAACAGGGTCTGGCTTATCCAACAAGATTGAGATTCCAGCGACCATGAGGCCAGCAACAAAGGTAGCCATGAGAGGCAGTAAAGCTGCAAAGCGAGTACTTCTGCTGAGGTTGAGCACCATGATGCCCACCAACAAACCCATAATCGTTACCGCGGCCAATGCGGGGAGGTCTAGGCGGAACGCTGCACCAAAACCTAGCGCTGACAGTGAATAGCCAATCACTCGCAACCAGGCAGGATAGATGGGCTTCATCGTTGCGATGGAGCGCAGGCTCTCGGCAACATCATGGGCATCGTCATGGTTATGACGGGCTTGGGCAAGAATTGATTGCACCTTCGTCATTTGGTCAAAGCGGTAACTCGTCTTCACTACACGAATCTGGGGAACGCCGTGTTTTTTCGTTTCCGTGAGCACCAAAGTCGGCAGTAGAGCAATTTCTGCATCAGCGTTATAGGCATCAGCAAGATCACGCAGCACAAGTTCTGCTTGGGGAGCTGGATAAGTCGAGCTCACCATCGCAGCTGCTGCTTCAGTGAGCATGTTTGTCACATCAGGTCGGGTGGAAGGTTGCCCCACTTGCTCAGTCATGACTCAACGCTAACAAATCACCAGCACAACCTAGACTTGAGGCCACAACATCTTTGTTGAAAGAGGATTCCATGGAATACACCGGAAGTACTGCGCTGATTACCGGAGCAAGTGCCGGCATCGGTGTTGCCTATGCGGATGGTTTCGCCGCTCGCGGAGCAAACCTTGTCCTGGTTGCGCGCCGAAAGGGCCGTCTTGATGTCCTTGCAGCGCGTTTGCGTCAGCAATACTCGGTCAACGTGGAGGTCATTGCACTTGATCTCACCTCAGCAGGTGCCGTGGCCAAGCTGGAAAAAGAGATGGCCAAAAAGAAACTTACCGTTGATGTTCTGGTCAACAACGCAGGCTTTGGGCTCAATGGTTTCTTCGTTAACGAAGACAGGGCACTAACCCAGCAAGAAATCACGCTCAATATCGGTGTTCTTGTCGACCTCACCGCAGCTTTCTTGCCTGGAATGCTTGAGCGTGACCGCGGTGCTGTGGTCAACATTGCCAGCACGGCATCCTTCCAACCTGTGCCAGGCATGGCCGTCTATGGCGCCACGAAAGCATTTGTGCGCTCCTTTACCGAAGCTCTCTGGGGAGAGCTGGGAACCTCGAAGGTTCGCGTGCTGGCAGTCAGCCCCGGTGCAACCGAATCAGAATTCTTCATCGTTGCCGGCGGGAAGCCCTCGGGCAAAGCCGTTCCTGCAACAGATGTGGTGGAGAAAACTTTCTCGGCACTGGAGAAAAACACCCCCTCTGTTGTGGTCGGCGGAGCAAACGCTGTCGGTGCTGGTCTTGTGAAGTTTTTCCCCAAGAAAACGACCATCAGCCTGGTGGGCAAAATGTTCCTCCCGAAGGAGAAGTAATGCAGCACAATTTCCTCTACTCCGTCGAGCGTGAGTACACCCAGCCCATGTCCCGTATCTGGGAGGCATGGACCGACGCAGCCCAGCTTGAGGCGTGGTATCACCCGACAGAGCTAAAAAATGTTCCCGGTTCTTCAATCTCAGAGCCAGAAGTTGGTGGAATGTGGGCTATCGCTGTTGATGTTCCAGAGTATGGATTCCAGTCCTGTTTCTGGGGCACATACACTGCTGTCGAACCAGGCAAGCTCATCGAGCACACCATGTTTTACTCCCAAGACCCTGCAGAATTCGCAGCCAAAGATCTTTCGGGAGAATTTGCCAAGATTGTGGTCGATTTCGAGGAGCGCCCAACCGGAAGCTGGGTTCGCTTTACTCAGTATGGTGAGCTGCCAGAAGAACACATCCACATGGCCAAGGCGGGGATGGAGAGTTACTTCCAGTCCTTAGCTGACTACCTGGCTTAGTTAGCCCAGCAGAGATTTCATCTGCTTATAAATCATGGCCGCTGCCTTCTCGGGCATGAGCCTGGTGAGCTTGTCCATGGTTTTGGCGTCAGAGCCAATGAAGACTTTGTAAGCATTCTTTTCAATAGCGCCAATGATGGTGTGTGCAGCCACCTCAACACTGGTTGTTTTGAACTTATTAGCCTCATGAGGATCCATGTTGGCAGGCATGGCCATACCTGAGTTCTGGGCAATATTGGTTGCAATGGCACCGGGGTAAATGGCAGTGACATGAACCTTTGTGTCCATGAGCTCAGAATGAAGACCTTCGGTCAGAAGTTTCACAGCAGCCTTGGTAGCCCCATAAATTGTCTGACCAGGTACGGGGGCGTAACCACCCATGCTGGAGACATTGGCAATGTAACCCTCCGGGCGCTTGAGCAGTTCAGGCAGGAATGCCTTCACCGTGTTGATGGTGCCATAGAGGTTGACATTCATGACGCGTTCGATGGCGTCAAAGTCGAGGTCGTTTACTTTTACAAAGGGCTGAATAATGCCTGCCACGTTTACAAGGGCATCAACCTGGCCGTGCTTGCTAATTACTGTTTTCGGGAGTGCCAATACTTTGGCTCTGTCAGTGATGTTGAGGGTGTGCGTAGAAAGCTTGGCACCTGCGCCGGCAAGCTTCTTTGTCTCTTTCAAACCTTCCGCGTTGAGGTCAACCGCAGCAACGATGGCACCTTTGGCGAGAAGTTGTAATACAAGCTCGCGTGCAATTCCGTTACCTCCACCGGTAACGACAAATACTTTTCCTGCAATGTCCATGAGTGAACTCTTTTCTGGATGAGGACAACCCATCCAACTTCAGTATGCTCCTGCTGGAGAGCTGGCGGATAGTGGATTCTGCCACTGAGCGGTCCTAGACTAAAACGTCACTTTCTCACTAAGGAACACCATGTTTTTACTTGAATTGAACTGGATTGCCATTCTTGTAGCATTCGTTGCCGCATTTATTGCTGGAGCAATCTGGTTTGGACCAAAGACGTTCTTCCCTGCGTGGTGGCGTGCCATGGGTAAAGATCCAAACAACATGGAAGTCACCGGCAACATGGCGGTCACCTTCAGTGCCACCGCCATAGCCGCATTCATCGAGGCAGTGACTGTTGCATCCGTGATTTATTTTGTGGCACAGTCAAACCCCAACTTTGGTGTTCTCGAGGGTGGTCTCGTCGGCCTTCTCCTTGGTCTAGGTTTAGCAGCAGCCTCGTCTCTGTCCCACCGTTTGTTCGCCGGTCAAGGCTTCAAGGTGTGGATTCTTGAGGTCGGCAGCGATGTCGTAAATCTCACAATTATGGGTCTCATTATTGGAGCCTGGCGATAATCTAGAAACACCCAAGGAACAGGAGTCATCATGGGTTTCACCGCATTTATGTCATCGACCTTCGGACGCTGGGCTCGCATCGTCGTCGGCCTAGTTCTTGCTATCGCTGCACTGACCTGGGGCCCAATTGGCGCTCTCTTCTTTCTCGTCGGCCTCATGCTGATTTCAGCCGGAGCATCCGATACCTGTTATTTTGCGCCATTGTTTGGCCGTGGCTTCAACGGCAACGACAATCGCCGCTAACTCGTTTCCCAAGAATGCCTCCGAAGGATTTTCGGAGGCATTCTTCTTTCTCTCGAAAATCAGTACTCTGTTTTCATGACCGAAAAAGTTCAGGGACCCGCCTCCTATTTCCCCTCGATTGAGAAGAAGTATGGTCAACCGATCGATCACTGGATGAGTCAGCTTGATGCAGTAAAAGATAAAAAGCACATGGAGCAGGTCGATTACCTCAAGACCGAGCACGGCATGGGTCATGGCCATGCCAATGCTGTTGTTGCTGTGTATCGCGCCAACAATGGTTTGTCATGACAGCCGCTGAGGTTGACGCCTATATTCAGGCTCAACCTGAACCCCAACGCAGCACTTTGGAGCACCTACGCTCCCAGATTCTCGCTGTGATTCCTGACGCAGAACAGTGCATTTCCTATGCCATGCCAGGATTCCGAGTCAATGGCAAGGTTGTTGCCGGGTTTGCTTCTTACAACAAGCACATTGGGTACTACCCCCACTCGGGGCAGGTTTTCCGGGTGATGATGGATGATCTGGCCGGCTATGAGGTCTCTGAAAAGGGTGGGGGAGTGAAGTTTCCAATCGATCACGCAGTTCCTGATGCACTGATTGAAAAACTTATTGCCGTGCGAATGGCTCAAGCTTTCCAAGCTGAATAACAGTCGGCAGGAATACACTCGCACTATGACTGCTGAACAGCCCTATACGCTCGTTAAGCACTACGACGGGTTCGATGTGCGTCACTATCCGGACTACGTCCTCGTCCAAGTAGACGTCGTCGGCGATTTCATGCGTGCTGGGAATGTGGCCTTTGGCCCACTGGTGAGCTACATCTCAGGAAACAACATGGCGAACAAGAAGTTCGCCATGACTGCGCCTGTCATTCAAGAAACTACTGCCCAAGAAACACATACGGTTTCCTTCGTTCTTCCCGAAGGTGTCGATATTTCTGAGGTTCCTGTGCCTGCCAATGCACGCGTGCGCACGACACACGTTCATGCTCACGATGCAGCAGTGATGAAATTTGGGGGCGGCTGGAATGCAACCCGTTTTCAGAACAATGGGGAACTCCTGCTTGAGCGTGTGAAAAATGCAGGCCTCATTCCAGAGGGCAACGTCTACTTTGCGCGCTTTGACCCACCCTGGAAACCTGGTTTCCTCAAGCGCAACGAGGTCTTGGTTGCCTTAGCGCCACGCGGCTAAGCCTAAGCGGCAGGATCTATTGCACCAGCCCGCTCACTGCTGAAACCGCGCTGACAAATGCTTTGGCTGCCATATTCAGCTCTTCTGCTGCGGTGTTATGGCTGAAGCTAAAGCGGATAGATGTTCTCGCAATATCCGGATCAATCCCGCACGCCACCAGAACGTGAGAGGGCTCATCGCTTCCGGCAGCACATGCTGATCCACTCGAAACAATGACGCCGCGCTGTTCTAACTCCAACAACAACGTCTCACCGTTGAGCCCAGCGCAGGTGAAGCTCGCAATACCAGGATGGCGCTGGGTGGGATTACCCGTCAGGGCTGCCTGGGGGATACTTCCAAGCACTTGCGAAATGAAGTCATCACGTAATGTGCTCACTCGAGCGGCTTCTGCTGAGTGTTCAGGAAGCTGGTGCAGTGCTGTCGAGAGTGCTACCGCCCATGCAACGTTTTCTGTCCCAGAGCGGCGACCGAATTCTTGGCCGCCTCCGTGGAGCAGAGGCTCCACGGCCAAACGTCCACGAATATAGGTCAGGCCAGAACCCTTGGGGGCGCCAAGCTTGTGACCGGAGATTGTCAGCGCATCCATTCCACGAACAACAGTTCCAGATGCACCCACACGCAGATCACACCAGCCAGCCGCTTGAACTGCGTCCGTGTGCACAAGTGCGCCAACCTCATGGGCCGCGTCAATAATCTCGGCCAGAGGATGCAGGGTGCCAATCTCGTTATTGGCCAGCATGAGGGTGACCAGGGTGGTGTCTGGTCGTAGCGCAGCGGTGAGCTCGGCGAGATCGATACTTCCTTGGCCATCAACCTCAAGCCACGTGATTTCGAAACCGTGAACCCGTTCCAAAAAACGCAGTGTCTCGAGTACCGCCTCATGTTCCGTTAGGGCAGAGATGATGTGTTTGCCTCGGGGATAGGCCAGGGCAAGACCGTTGATGGCGAGGTTGTCTCCCTCGGTTCCCCCAGAGGTGAAAATAATGTCTGAGGCGGGAACATCCAACCACGCACCGCAGATAGCGCGCGCGTTCTCAAGTGCCTGCTTGGCGCGCAACCCAAGTTCATGGGTGCTTGAGGAGTTACCAAAATCTGAAGTCAAATAAGGCCAAGCCGCCTCCAGCGCGGCAGGAACCACCGGGGTGGTTGCGGCATTATCTAGGTAAATCATGGGAGCTCTAGTTCTCGGGAGTATCGATGGTGACGTCAAGCCCGAGGTCGAGTGCGCGGGCGGAGTGGGTCAATGCTCCAACGGAAATGACATCCACACCGGTTTCGGCGATGGCGCGAACGGTGTCGAGGTTCACCCCGCCGCTTGCTTCAACCACCGCACGACCGGCGACCTGGGCGACGCCGGTCTTCAAATCTTCGAGGGAGAAGTTATCGAGCATGATGATGTCGACACCGCCGGCAATGACGGGTTCAATCTGGTCAAGGCGATCGACTTCAACCTCAAACTTCACGCCTTCGGGAAGTTCTTTCTTCACGCGCTGTAGTTCGGTGGTGAGATCCTTGCCTCCAGCAAGAAGCACCGCGAGGTGGTTGTCTTTGGCCATGAAAGCAGTGGAGAGGTTGAGGCGGTGGTTTGTTCCGCCACCGCACACCACAGCGTGGCGTTCAAATGCTCGCAAGGTTGGAGTCGTTTTACGCGTATCCAAGATGGTTGCTTGAGTTCCCTTGACGGCATCAACATAGGCGGCTGTCAACGTGGCAATACCGCTCATGCGCTGGGTGAAGTTCAACCCAATACGTTCTGCGGTCAAGATTCCTCGTGCCGGACCAGACACCCGGGCCAGAACATCCCCGGGTATAAACCGATCGCCATCATGTTTGATGAGTTCGACGTTAATGCGGGGGTCTGTCAGCTCAAATGCTGCCTGAAAAACCTCAGCACCAGAGAAGGTTCCTGCCTCGCGCGCTGAGAGCACTGCTGAGGCGGTGGCGTCTTCGGTGATGGCCAGCAGTGATGTGATGTCTCCGGTCGGTGCATCTTCTAATAAGGCAGCTTTCACGACGGTGTCGATGGTCTGTTTGTCCAACATGGTTAAGCCTTTCGAACCAGCGTGATCGGGCGAGCTTGTGCAGGGTTGGTGTCGGGGAAATCAAGGCGGTAGTGGCCGCCGCGAGATTCTTCGCGAGAAAGCGCAGCTTCGGTCACCGTGCGAGCAAGCAGAAGCAGGTTGGCATCCTCCCAGTCAGGAAAGAGGCGGTGTGCGGGATCTGCCGGACGCCAAGAATGTAGTTGATCCAGTGCGCTTGTGAGATCTTTCCCTGTACGTGCCAGGCCAACGCTGTCCCACATCAATGTCTGTAACTCCACACGGTCTACAACCTGTGCGGTTGAGGTGTGATTGGGCTCGAGAAGTTCGAGTTCTGCCAGCGGTTCTGTTGAAGCCCAACGCACACTCGGTGCATCGGTAGGCCACGCTTCACCCAGGGCAGAAACTGCTCGGTGTGCGAAGACGATGCTCTCCAATAGAGAGTTTGAAGCCAACCGGTTGGCACCGTGTGCTCCGGTGCAGGCAACCTCACCCACGGCAAAGAGCCCTGGGATAGATGTGCGCCCAAAGGTATCGGTAGCGATACCGCCCATCCAGTAGTGCGCAGCTGGTGTTACCGGGATTGGGTCGCGGCCCCAGTTCAAACCATAGGAACGGCATGCCCTGGTAATGCTGGGGAAACGTTCCGCAAGGAACTCGCTTCCCAACGCTGTTGCATCCAGTAATACAGGCTGCCCACCCTGTTCAATCATGGTTTGTTGAATGCCGCGAGCAACAACATCACGCGGTGCCAACTCTGCCAGGGGGTGAATCTTCTGCATAAAGCGCTCACCCTGCGCATCAATGAGGACAGCGCCTTCACCACGCACTGCTTCGGAAATGAGGAAGGAACCAGGCACTGCCAGCGCTGTGGGGTGGAATTGGTAGAACTCCACATCAGCCAACACAGCTCCGGCACGAAATGCTGCAGCGACGCCATCTCCGGTGGTCACGGTCGGGTTGGTGGTGTGGCGGTAGAGCTGACCGGCACCGCCACTGGCCAAGATGACAGCATCTGCAGCAATAAAGTGCATGCCGTCAGCATCGAGGACCTGGACGCCGTTGACGCTGCCGTTATCGACAACTATTTCGGCCACAAAAGTGTATTCACGAATTTCTGTAGCACTCTTGCGCGCCGTTTCAACCAAAGCATCACTGGTCACTGCACCAGTAGCATCGCCACCTGCGTGCAAGATACGCGGATGCGAGTGGGCTGCTTCTAAGCCCATTGCAAAGTCAGTTCCGCTACGGTCAAACTCCACACCAAAGTTCACAAGGTCGTTGATACGTACTGGTCCTTCGGAACACAGGACTTCGACCGCTGGCTCCCAACACATACCCGCACCAGCAAACATGGTGTCTGCCATGTGTTCTGCCACGGTGTCTTCAGTTGACACCACCGCAGCGATACCACCTTGGGCATAGTGCGTGTTGCTTTCGGCGAGGTTGGCCTTCGTCACGAGGACAACCTCGTGCTGTCGGCTCGCCTGAGCAGCAGCGATCAGTCCTGCGACGCCACTGCCGATAACAACTACTTTGGCCATGGATTAGTTGGCTGGCTTAGCAGCCAACATCCTCTCCAAGGCAACACGCGCTGGCTCAGCAACACTTTCATCGACCGAGATCTGATTAACCACTTCTCCAGCGACAAGGCGCTCCAGCACCCAGGCGAGATAGCCGGGGTGGATGCGATACATCGTGGAGCAAGGGCACACGACAGGGTCGAGGCAGAAAATGGTGTGCTCAGGGTGCTGCGCCGCAAGGCGCTGCACCATATTGATCTCGGTGCCGATTGCAAAGGTGGTCGGTTCTGTGGCCGCTTCGACGGTCTTACGGATGTAATCGGTGGAACCGTATTCATCCGAGGCGTCGACGACAGCCATCGGGCTTTCGGGGTGAACAATCACCCTGACACCGGGGTGTTCGGCACGGGCCTTCTCAATCTGCTCGACCGTGAAGCGTTTGTGCACGGAGCAGAAACCATTCCACAGGATCACTTTGGCGTCGCGGAGTTCTTGTTCTGTGTTGCCACCGAGAGGCTTGCGACCCCACCACAATGGCATCTGCTCAACAGGGATTCCCATCGCCTTGGCAGTGTTGCGTCCTAAATGTTGGTCGGGGAAGAACAGTACGCGCTGTCCTCGTTCGAATGCCCACTCCAACACTGTTGCGGCATTTGAGGAGGTGCAGACAATGCCGCCGCGTTCACCACAGAAACCCTTGAGCGCCGCAGATGAGTTCATGTAGGTCACGGGAATAACTGGAACCCGGCCATTCTCATCAGGTTCTGTCCCATAGAGTTCCTCGAGCTGTTCCCAGCACTGAGTTACAGAGTCGATATCTGCCATATCGGCCATCGAACAACCTGCTGCCAGGTTGGGCAGGATCACCTTCTGGTTATCTCCGGAGAGAATGTCTGCGGTTTCCGCCATGAAGTGCACCCCACAGAACACAATGGCCTCTGCCTCGGGGCGCCCCTTAGCGGCAACAGCGAGCTGGAACGAGTCGCCGAGGTAGTCGGCGTGCTGCACGATTTCATCGCGCTGATAGAAGTGGCCAAGAACAACAACTTTGTCACCAAGGATTTCTTTGGCAGCGCGGATGCGCGCATGGAGTTCCTCGTTACTTGCGCTCTTGTATTCCTCGGGAAGTCCACCTTGAACGGGGGAGCCGGTTGGGATGACATCACCCATGGATGCTCCAGGACCGTATCCAGGCGCACCTTTATCAAACTCCCAGGGGCCCTTCGCCAATGACGGAGAGCACGTAGTGTCCTCACTCTTGCCTGCGGCAATGAGTTGAATGCGGTCGTTGACCGAGGCGGTCGGGGTCATGAGTGTTCTCCTCGGGTGAATGCCAGAGTGCGGGATGCCTCGAGCTGTGAGAGTGGACCGTTGTCCGATAAATCAATGGAGGTGTTGTAGCGATAGAGCTGGGGAGGGCGGTGTGGCGTACCGGCGAGGCGCTCGCCGGTGGGCACCACAGTTCCACTGGCTTCGACCATGCGGCGGAAGTTGCCAGGATCTACAGGCTTGCGCAGAACCACTTCGTAGACTTCACGTAGCTGAGCAAGGGTGAAGGTTTCACCTAAGAAGCCGTGGGCAATGCGTGAGTATTCCAGCTTGGTGCGCAACCGCCACAGGGCGTATTCGACAATGAGGTTATGGTCAAAAGCTAGTTCGGGCAGGTCGTCGGCAGTGAACCACTGGACATTCTCGCTCTGTATTGCGCGATCTGCTTCGTCGCCGGCCACGAGTGCCCAGTAAACAATGGAGACAACGCGGTCATCGGGGGAGCGGTCAAGCTGGCCGAAGGCGTAGAGCTGTTCTAGATAGCGCGGCTCCAGTGCTGTCGTTTCCAACAGGGTGCGTGAGGCTGCCTGAGACAAGTCTTCATCCAAGTTCAATGGTCCGCCAGGCAGAGCCCATTGACCTTGGTAGGGCTCCCGAATACGCCGTACCAATGGAAGAACCAGCTCCGGTGTTCCCGAGCTGTGTGGACGCAACGCAAAGATCACCGTGGAGACGGCGAGGGAAACCTGGCTTTGCTCGGTTGACATAGCTCCAACTTTGTAAGAGTCAGGATGACTCTAAGTAAATCCATCTTAGTGTCATTCTGACTCAAACGCGATGCCTTGTTTTCTACCTTCAACCCTGACTTGAGGCATCTTTGCTTTATCGGAAGTTTTCGCTCGTCTCGGTGGGAGCAAATAGGAAATACCGCCGTAGACTTGGCATAACAACTGAATATCGAGGTCAATCGATCATTGCGGGAGAGTTCACCCTCGAGGTGAACACCGAAGGAGCAATCCTCCCCGACAATCTCTCAGGTACGCGTACCGCAGTGAACGGGCCACTCTGAAAAGAAGATGGTGGAACAACCATCTCGCCCACGGTGAAAACTGCCCTAGGTAGTGAAGCTCTCAGGCACAAATGACAGAGGGGGAGTTCCCTACGAAGGTTTCTAACCGATCGGAGAACTCAATGTCTGATACACCTCGATACTCAACTCTGCACGCAGTGCATGAGTCACTCGGCGCAAGCTTCACTGACTTTGCAGGCTTCATGATGCCTGTTCGTTATGACAGTGACCTCGCCGAGCACCACTCCGTGCGCACTGCTGCAGGTATCTTCGATATCTCCCACATGGCAGAAATCTCCATAACGGGCCCTGATGCAGGTGCGTTCTTGGACTACGCACTCGCCGGGAAGCTCTCAGCTTTGAACATCGGTCAGGCTAAGTACTCACTTCTTCTCAACGAAGCAGGAGGCATCATTGATGACCTCGTGATCTATCGTTTGGGTGAGACGCACTGGTTGGTTGTAGCCAACGCAGGTAACCGTTTCCCCGCCGTAGAAGCACTCAACCACCGCACTGCAGGTTTTGACGTCAACGTCAAAGACGAAAGTGACGCAACCGCACTGATTGCAGTGCAGGGACCCAACTCACTCGACATTCTCTTGCACACGGTTGGTCTCGAGCTTTCTGCTGAAGCGCAAGATCGCCCAGAAAACACCTTGGAGACACTCAAGTACTACTGGTCTTTGCCCGCAGTGTTCTTGGGTAACCCTGTCCTGATCGGACGTACCGGATACACCGGCGAAGATGGTTTCGAACTTTATGTCGACGTTCAGCACGCCGCCGCATTGTGGAATGCTCTCATGGTTGCCGGCGAAGGGCGTGGACTTGTTCCTACCGGTCTTGCGTGCCGCGACACTCTCCGTCTGGAAGCAGGTATGCCTCTCTACGGCCACGAGCTCAACCTCACCACCGCTCCAGTTCAAGCAGGCCTGGGAAAGGTCGTTGCCCTCTCCAAAGAAGGCGACTTTGTTGGCCGTGCCGCAGCAGAAAAGGGTGTCGCCGCTGACGCACCCGTGCTGGTGGGTCTGGTTGGTGAAGGCAAGCGTGCTGCGCGAGCAGACTACGAGGTCTATTCCGGTGAAAACAAGGTCGGCGTGATTACCTCAGGTGCTCTTTCACCCACCCTGGAATACCCCATTGCCATGGCTTTTGTTGACCCCTCTGTCTCCGAGATTGGCACCGTCATCGATGTGGATATCCGAGGCACTCGTCTTCCCTATACCGTTACCGCTTTACCGTTTTACAGCAGAAAGAAGAACTAATCATGGCTAACCCCTCACACCTCAAATACACCGAAGAGCACGAGTGGCTCGACATTAACGGTGACAGTGCCACCGTTGGCATCACCGCGTATGCGGCTGAGAAGCTCGGCGATGTTGTTTATGTTGAACTTCCCAAGGTTGGTTCCTCCATCAACGCCGGAACTGTAGTTGGAGAGATCGAGTCCACCAAGAGTGTTGGCGAACTTTACGCTCCTGCATCAGGAACAGTCGTCGAGGTTAACGACGCTGTCGTTGCAAGCCCAGAATTGGTCAACGAAGACCCATTCGGTGCTGGTTGGTTGATCAAGATCAGTATCACTGACTTACCTGCACTGCTTGAGGCTGACGCTTACACCGCGCTTACCGGCGAATAATTCGTCGCTACCTTTTGGTAGCCCCCGCACCACTCTCAAATAGCCCTGCCCTTTTCACGCAAGGAACATACATGTCGAACGCGTTCGTCAACCGCCACATCGGAACAGATTCTTCTGCTCAAGCACACATGCTTAAGCAGTTGGGATATGACAGCATTGAGCAGCTCATTGAGGCTGCTATCCCTGAGTCCATTCACGTGGACCAGTTCCGTGCTGCGGGTTCTTCACTACTTCCAGAACCTGCCACCGAACGTGAAGCACTGGCTGAACTGCGTGAGTTGGCGTCGAAGAACACCGTTCGTCGCTCACTCATTGGTCAGGGCTATTACGACACCATTACTCCTGCAGTGATTAAGCGCAATGTTCTGGAGAACCCCAGCTGGTACACCGCGTACACCCCGTACCAGCCTGAAATCTCGCAGGGTCGTTTGGAAGCCATCATCAACTTCCAGACCATGGTGACTGACCTCACTGGCCTGTCCACTGCGAACGGTTCCATGCTGGATGAGTCGACTTCTGCTGTAGAGGCCATGCTGCTGGCACGTCGCTCCTCCAAAGTGCAGTCCAATGTGTTTGTTGTTGACTCTGATGTCTTGCCACAAACCAAGAGCCTCATTGCTGGTCGTGTTGGTGCTGTGGATATCGAGGTCGTGGAACTGGATCTCGCCTCCGGCGCACAGCTGCCCGAGGCTTTTGGTGTGCTCATTCAATACCCCGGAGCCTCGGGTCGTATTTGGGACCCCAGTGATGTCATCGCCAAGGCTAAGGAAGCAGGTGCTGTCACCATCGTGGCAGCAGACCTGCTGGCACTAACTCTCATTACATCCCCTGCAGAATTGGGTGCTGACGTTGCTGTGGGTTCCTCACAGCGCTTTGGCGTTCCGCTGGGCTTTGGTGGGCCACACGCCGGTTACCTCGCTGTTCGTGAGGGTCTTGAGCGCAGCATGCCCGGTCGTCTCGTCGGTGTTTCGCTCGATGCCAACGGTGAGCCTGCATACCGTTTGACTCTGCAAGCTCGTGAGCAGCACATCCGTCGCGATAAGGCGACCTCCAACATTTGTACCGCACAGGTTCTGCTTGCTGTGATGGCCGGCATGTATGCCGTGTACCACGGTCCAGAAGGCCTCAAGGAAATCGCTACCCAGGTGCACGAGCGTGCAACCGCTTTGGCAGCGATTCTTCGTGCCGGCGGTGTCCAGGTCGCACACGAGAACTTCTTTGACACTCTCACCGTGTCAGTTCCTGGCAAGGCTCAGGCCATCTTTGATTCTGCCAAGCAGGGTGGTTTCTTGCTCAACCTCGTTGATGCAGACACTCTCTCCATTTCGGTGGATGAAACCACCACCCCAGGTGAGGTGGAAACTGTCGCTGGCTTCTTCGGCGCTGACGCTGCTTACGAAGCAGTTGCCGCTGCTGTTCCCGCCAAGCTAGTTCGTACCTCGAGCTACCTTGAGCACCCTGTGTTCAACACACACCGAAGCGAAACCAGCATGATGCGCTACCTCAAGCGTCTTGCGGACTTCGACTACGCCCTCGATCGCGGCATGATTCCTCTGGGATCGTGCACAATGAAGCTCAACTCGGCTACCGAAATGGAAGCAGTGACCTGGCCCGAGTTTGGCGGATTGCACCCCTTTGCACCTGCTGATGATGTAGCTGGATATGTTGAGATGATTGCTCAGCTGGAGAAGTGGCTCATTGACCTCACCGGGTACAACACCATCTCTCTCCAGCCCAACGCTGGAAGCCAGGGAGAGCTTGCCGGATTGCTTGCTATTCGCGGATACCACCTGGCTAATGGGGACACTCAGCGCACCATCTGTTTGATTCCTTCCAGTGCACACGGAACCAACGCGGCATCTGCAGTTCTTGCAGGCATGAGCGTGGTTGTTGTTGCTTGTGACGAGGTTGGAAACGTTGACCTCGATGATCTGCGGGCAAAGATCGCCGAGCACGGCGACAAGCTAGCCGCGCTCATGATTACCTACCCTTCCACTCACGGTGTCTACGAGCACGCTGTGCTCGACATCACTGCAGCTGTTCACGCAGCTGGTGGCCAGGTTTATGTTGATGGTGCAAACCTCAATGCAATGACCGGGTTTGCTCGCTTTGGTGACTTTGGTGGTGACGTCTCTCACCTGAACCTGCACAAGACCTTCTGTATTCCTCACGGTGGTGGTGGCCCCGGTGTTGGACCAGTTGCAGCCAAGGCGCACCTTGCACCCTATCTGCCCAGCCACTTTGCTATCCAGAACCCACACCACGTGCTCGTTGAAGATGGCAAGGTCACCACGGTTACACACGATGGTGTTCAGATCTCGGCAGCTCCCTATGGTTCACCGAGCATCTTGCCTATCTCCTGGGCATATGTGCGCATGATGGGTGAAGAGGGCATCCGCCAAGCAACAGCGTCTGCTGTGTTGGCTGCAAACTACATCTCTCAGCGTTTGGCGCCGTATTTCCCCACTCTCTACACCGGAGATAACGGTCTTGTCGCTCACGAGTGCATTCTGGATATCCGTCCTCTGACGGCGGAGACTGGTGTGACAGTGGATGACGTAGCCAAGCGTTTGGTGGACTTTGGCTTCCACGCTCCCACGATGAGCTTCCCTGTTGCGGGAACTCTCATGATTGAGCCCACCGAATCTGAGGACCTCGAAGAGATCGAGCGTTTCATCAATGCCATGATCACCATTAAGGCAGAGGCAGATGCTGTTCTTGCAGGCGAGTGGCCAGCTGATGACAACCCTTTGCACAACGCGCCTCACACTGCAGCGTCGATTGCTGGTGAGTGGAACCACCCTTACTCGCGAGAGAAGGCTGCCTACCCCTTTGCTGAGGGTCTGGATGCCGTTACTCGAACGATGCGCGTGCGCAGCAAATACTGGGCACCAGTTCGTCGTGTTGATAACGCTTACGGTGACCGTAACCTCGTGTGTTCATGCCCACCGCCTGAGGCATTCGAAAACTAAGGTTGAGCCCCTCGAAAGAGGGGCTCAATTCATTTTGCGACACGATTAAAAATTAACGATATATCGCTGTAAGCTGAGAATGTTCTACCAATATGGTGACGCCAAGCCTCAAAGTAGGGGTTAGGACTTTGAGGCTTTCCGCCGCCATTAGTACGTCTCACTAATGGAAGGTTCCACCCCAATGAATAATCTGTCCGAACTGTTGACTGATACCCAGTTCAACATTGTTTTCAACATGCTCTCGCTGGGTATTGCCAGCATGTTGTTCACTACGTTCTTCCTGGTATTAGCCAGAGATCGTGTGCTCCCGCGTTATCGTCTCGCAGTCCTCATCTCTGCAACAGTGACAGGCATTGCCGCCTATCACTACTTCAGAATGTTCGACTCGTTCAACCACGCATTCTCATCACTCGATGGTGCAATGAACAATGCAGCTGTCTACAACGTGGGTTACCGCTACGTTGACTGGCTGCTGACCGTTCCGTTGCTTCTGATGGAAATTGTTGCCGTCCTAGCACTGACCAGACAGCTCCAGAGCTCACTGCTCAAGCGCCTGGTGCCTGCGGCAGCACTGATGATTGTTCTTGGATATCCCGGAGACGCCAAGCTTGACATCTGGGGTATTGCTCCATCTGTCTGGGGTCTGCTCTCCACCATCCCCTTCCTCTACATCCTGTATGTGCTCTTCATCGAGCTCAGCAAGAGCCTGGTTCGCCAGTCTGCAGGAGTGCAGAAGAAGATCAAGCAGCTTCGTCTTTTGCTGATCGCAACCTGGGGCGTTTACCCCATCGCCTTCATCTTCGCGATGAACAGCGATGGTTTCGTAGCTGACCAGTTTGTCGCTCGCGAAGTTGGATACACCATCGCCGACATCCTGGCGAAGTGTTTGTTCGGTCTGCTCATCTTCTCGATTGCTCGCATGAAGTCCGCAGAGGACGATGCAGAGTTCGCGAAGACTGAGTTCCGCGACTAAGCACCACATCAGAAAAGGCAGGTCCCCTATCGGGGGCCTGCCTTTTCTCTTATGCTCGAGACATGACAAAGAATGCACTGATTGTGGTTGATGTTCAGCAAGGCTTTGACGACCCCCGCAACGGTCCTAGAAATAACCCACACTGTGAAGACAACGTTCGTGCGTTGTTGAATCAATGGCGTTCTTCGGGCCAACCTGTCGTTCTAGTGCGTCATGACTCCATTAAGCAGGGATCTCCGTTGGCTCCCGGTCAAGCCGGTAATGACCTCAAACCCGGTATTGATGGCCCACATGACCTCTTCGTCACCAAGACGGTCAACTCCGCCTTCTATGGCACCCCAGATTTGGATGCGTGGCTAAAGAAAGAAAACATCAATGCCATAACTGTCTGCGGAATTATGACGAATTTCTGCTGCGAAACTACCGCACGCATGGGCGGAAACCTGGGTTACGACGTGACCTTTGTGTTGGATGCCACGCATACTTTCGACAAGAAGGACATCGACGGCAACATCATCCCTGCTGAGGAGGTCGCACGTATGACAGCAGCAAACCTGCATGGTGAATTTGCTACCGTGAAATCAACCGCGGAGGTGTTGGCAGGCTAAGTGAGAATAGCTTTGTCGATCACGCGCATGATCAAATCAATCCATGCCTCGGTGTTCACCTTCTCAGGTGCGATGTCGTCGACGACTCGACCAACGGTGTAGGCCTGAACAAAAACTGCTGCTGCACGAGCGTCAACTTCGTTAGACATCCAACCCTTGTTTTGAGCTTCAACAAAAACGTCCGTGAAGGCGTCGGTGAGACGTTGTTGCTCTACTCCCAGGGCATCGTGGAATCGAGGGCTGCTGTAGGTCAAACCCGCAGCTCGGGCACGCTCGAGACGGAAACGAAAACGTGATTGGTCTTGGTCAAAATCGTTGACTTTACGCAAAGAAGCAAGAAGCTCATCGCGGGAACTAGCAACGGCAAGAATGGAGGCAAGCTGGTCAATTGTGGCATCCACGTTTTTGCTGAACCGAGAGATGAGGGCAGCCTCGAGTAGATCTTCAAAATCCTCGAAGTGGTGATACAGCGATCCCTTGGAAACACCACTGGTATTCAGTACCTGGTCTGCTGTGATGTGTTCAGGGTCTGAACCATCCAACAGCTCAGCCATCGTCTCGATGAGACGGTCGCGAGTGGGGTGGGAGGTTTTAGCCATAGTTAATTCTAGGCGTAATGTCTCCCTGAATAATTGGACGAAAGGTATTGATTACTGTGCTGCGGCAGGCTCTTTCGCATTGTCAAAAAGCTTGCGTGCCTCGTCACTGATGCCGTAAGAACTCACCACAATTTGGGGGAGAGTTGAGCCGGTTGCTTTTCCGGAAATAACCGAGGTCATCAGCAAGTCATCTTTGGTGTGAAGCTCAATACGAAATTCATTGCCTGTAATCGTGAAGATGTTGTCGCTGAGCTTGAACTCAGCATCCTTCAAGACGTCAGAGGAGAGAAGTTTCTTCAACGACGTTATTGATATCGCCGACTTCTCGCCAAAAACCGGCTCGGAATTGTTGGCAAGGTTAGCTGTCACCACTTGCTTACCCTCAGGCGCAGCGGGGTCATAAATCAGCACGAATTCATTGGAACCTACGGAGAGAGTCTCCGTGCCACCCTCTGCAGTGAATTTCTTGATGGAGTTATCAACTACTGCTGTGGCGGCATCACGGGCGGCATTTCCAGACATGTTCCTGTTGTCTGTGATACTGCAGGCGGACAATACTGCAGTTAGCAGGAGTGAAACCAGCGCAGCACCAATAAATCGCTTAGACATAGGCTCAACCTTATCGACTCTCTGTGTTTGTTCTGCTGTGAACATCCTGAAGAAGTTCATGCAGAACCTAAATCTTTCTGAGAGCTACTGCGCTGCTGCTGGCTCGGTTGCGCTGTCAAAAAGCTTTTGCGTTTCCGCACTGATGCCATAGGTCGTCACAATGACCTGCGGATCTTGTGAACCAGATGCAGTGCTCCAAATGTTGGATTTGTAGACAATATCGTTAGTGACAAAAATTTCTACAAGAAAATCCGTACCTTGAATCGTGAAGACATTCTTTGCAAGTGAAACTTCTGCTTCTTTTACTTTGCTGGATTTCACCAAATCACGTAAAGCGTGCATAGAGACTGCCTCAGGCTTATCAAAAGTTGGAGCACTCTTGTCAGACAGATTGGCGGAAACTACTTGCTTGCCTTCAGGCGCTGTCGGGTCATAAATCACGACATACGTGGTTTGACCAACTGCCAAGGTTTCAGAGCCACCTGCTTTATCAAATTCAGCGACTGATTTATCGACCACGATATTGAGTGCTTCTTGAGCAGCTTGACCGGAAATCGTCCGGTTATCGGTTGCACTACATGCACTCAGACCAACCATGGCGGTGATTGAAATCACCAAAAGCATGACAAAGCGTTTGAACATAGTTTCAAGCCTAGGTGCTGTGGGCCTAGGTTCCTGGCAGGAAGCCGGGAGCTAGCGCCTTCATGGCGGCGTAGCCGGTGAAGGAGACAATATCTAAAATCCAGTGCGCAATAACCAAGGGCATTGTGCGGCCCCAGCGCTGATAGGCCAATCCAAAGACCACACCCATCACGACATTGCCGATAAAGGGCCCAAAGCCTTGATAGAGGTGATAGCTACCGCGAAGAAGTGCGCTAGCGGTGATGATCTGCCACGTGCGCCAACCCAGCTCACGTAGGCGAGTAAACAGGTATCCCACCACGATGAGCTCTTCTACAAGTGCGGCACGCAACGCAGCCAGCACCAGCACAGGGATTGTCCACCAATAGGTATCCAAAGCTGTTGGAACAATCGTGACGGTAATTCCCAGCGCGTGGCCAATCAAGTACAACGCAAGACCGGGAATGCCGATAACTGCAGCAAGGCCGAATCCGCGTAGGAGATCTTTGCCTGGTTCCTTGAAGTTGAAACCTAGTTGGGTGAAAGCACTCTGGCCTGGCTTCGCCAAGAGCCAGAACACGAGCACCACAGGGACCAAGCCAAAAGCAATACCTAAGAGTTGGTAAACCAGATCAAAAATCGGCTGGTCAGATAGCGGCTGGTTAATCACCGTCTTTTGCGCATTGAGCGCTTCAGGAGTGGTGAGCTTTCGTATCAGCGAAACGATGGAGTACACCGCTGAAGAACCCAACGAGAGCGCGAGAACAATGGCTATTTCCAGCCAAGTTCGCGCTCGCTGTTGCTGGGGTGTCCAGTCTTTATTCATTTACGTGCTCAGCTTGTCTTTCTTGCGTCGCAGAGCAATGAACATCAACGCGATTCCGGACCCCAGTAATCCGATTCCAAGGGGCGCTGCGCTCAGAGAAGAGCCCGTAACTGCGAGACCTGCGATGGTAACTGTCACCGATGCTTCAGGAGTGATGGCGTCCAAGAATGGAGTATCTGAGGTAGCGACTGCAAGGTTGGTGAAGGTACCTCCGCGATCAGGTATGGAAATCTGATAGACCAAGGTTGTCACAGAAGCAGTGGCCAGTGTGCCCAATGCACAAGTCAGTGTTTGTCCTGTGCTCGTGCAGCCTGAGGGGAGATTCAGCAGTGTTGTTCCAGATGGAAGGGTATCTGTAATTACGGTGTTCACTGCAGCACTAGGCCCTGCATTGATAACAGTCACTTGATAACCCAAAGGAACTCCTGCCTCAGCCGGAGTAGTGAGTTCTTTGAGGACAACCACATCAGCCACGTTGTTGGCTGTGATGGTCGCTGAAGAACTCTGGCCGTTACTCAAGCTTGCGGTATTGGTCAGTACAGTTCCGTTGCCCACTGTGGAGGCAAGGTTTCCTGAGATAACCACGGTGTAGCTATTGCCTGCATTGATTCCACTAGGGAAGGTACACAGGGGCGTAGCGCCGAGAGTGCACGTTACCGTTGGATCGCCGCCTTGGTTGTTGATGGCTGGGATAACCGTGACGCTCGTCGCAGTGAATCCTTGAACTGCCGGATCACTGAGAGTCACTGGCCCTGAGGTTGCTGAACTTCCCGCATTGTGCACGCTAATGATCCAGCCAGCTTTTCCACCCGCGGTCGTCGCCGTCGGGCTTGACACCTTCTGAATCTTTAGTGCCCCAGTTGTATCGGGCCGGATGGAAAGCGGAGCAATGGCCACGTCGTTGACGGGGTTGGGGTCGAAACTTGCAGAGCTAATACGGGCAGTGTTGAACACTTCAATGGGTGTAGCTGTTGTGGCCGCGTCGACATTGAGAGAAATTGTCTCTGATTGGTTCAACGTCATGGAGTTGATGACGCAGGTCAATACAGTATTTCCACCAGATTGAGCGGTAGAACAGCCGGCGGGCAGTGCCCCAGAGATTGTCAGTGAAGAAGGAACGACATCGGATATGGTCACATTGCTTGCAGTACTGGGGCCCAGGTTCGTAACAACGAAGTACATTGTCACTGTTCCAGCAGACGCAATGGTGCCAGATGTAAATCCTTTTTGAATTTTGACGTCGGCTGCAGCATTAACCGTATTCGCAACCTCATTAGTCGTGAAGTTATCGATTGCGATGCCGTTGTCAGAACTGACCGAAGCGCTGTTGCGAATAGTGGTTTGAGCCGCCGCCGAATTCACGGTTACTTGGAAAGAGACAACCGCTGTTGCTCCCGGTTCTACAACTCCTAAAACCCCACTGGTTCCAGCTGGTCTCAACGTCAGAGTTGAACCTGACAGCGAGCCTGAGGGCGAAGCAGAACCAGCAACATAGGTGGTGTTTGCAGGAATCACATCGGTAATGGTGATGTCCCGGGTTGCTGCACCACCCTCGTTCGTCACCGAGACCACATAGGTGAGTGTTTCGCCAACATCGACCGGACCTTGGGGGTAAACATCTTTTGTTGCAATCACGCAGGCAGGAGTACCAAAGGAAATGTCATCCAGGAAGTTTCCTATGCTCTTATTTCCGCCTGCTGTTGAATCGGCGATGAACGCAAAACGTGTTGTGAACTGCCCTGCGGGAACGGTGTAACTTCCGGTCCAGCGACCCCATGCGGTGTTTCCATCGCTGATGGTTCCTGAGGAATAGTTGGATGCCCCGCCGGCGGGGCCAATTTCGACGTGCATGGTGTCAACGCCTTGGCGTCCGCGGTGAGAAAGGCCCCAAGTGAGGGTTTGGCCAGGGGTGGTGGGGAGATCTTGATAGAGCGCCGCGTTTTGAGTGGCATTGATTTCTGCAAATTGCAGTCCTGACGCAGCGGGAACCCCGTTGAATCCGCTCTTCCAAATCTCAATGAGACGATCTGTGGCAGTAGTTGACCAGCCGGGCACCTGCGCATCATTGAGTTGCTGATAGGTGTTGTTTGTCAGCACGGGAGCTTCAAAACTGGGGTTATCAAGTTCGGTGATTGCCGGAGGGCAGCTACTTGCTGCCTCAGCAGTCTCTGTCTGGGTGACTAACCCCACAATGACCAGTCCACTGGCAATCAGGCACAGAGCTGTCAGGAGGGAAATCACGCGGCGCATTGACTCATTATTTCAGTAACAGAGGCGTCGAAATCAAGAAGTTCAGGCCCTGCGGTATGCTGGAACTGCTCGATTTTCCCGGCATCGCACACTTGTGGTGCCGCTGGTACACGTTATTCGGGCGCTCACTTTTCACAAACGATGACCATGTGAGGTCATCGAGAGGATTTTTCATGGCGCACGCCCTCCGCTCAGACCTGCGCAACGTCGCAATCGTTGCACACGTTGACCACGGTAAGACCACTCTTGTTGACGCAATGCTCAAGCAGACCAACTCGTTCGACGCCCACTTTGCTGGCGAAGACCGCATGATGGACTCCAACGATCTTGAACGCGAAAAGGGCATCACCATCCTTGCGAAGAACACGGCTGTGTCTTACGAAGGAAAGCACGCAACACATGGTCCAATCACCATTAACGTGATTGACACTCCTGGCCACGCTGACTTCGGTGGCGAGGTGGAGCGCGGTTTGTCCATGGTGGACGGCGTTGTGCTTCTGGTTGATGCTTCTGAAGGTCCTCTTCCTCAGACCCGCTTCGTGTTGCGCAAGGCACTGGAAGCAAAGCTTCCCGTGATCTTGTTGGTGAACAAGACTGACCGTCCCGACGCACGTATCGATGAGGTTGTAGGCGAAAGCCAGGACCTGCTTCTTGGTCTTGCATCCGATATGGCTGATGATGTTCCCGATCTAGATCTGGACTCCATCCTGGATGTTCCTGTTGTTTATGCTTCTGGCCGTGCAGGTGCCGCAAGCCACAACAAGCCAGCAGATGGTTCGCTGCCAGATAACGATGACCTCGAGCCTCTTTTCGAAGCAATTCTCAAGCACATTCCTGCTCCCTCTTACGATGACGAAGCACCACTTCAGGCTCACGTCACCAACCTGGACGCTTCGCCCTTCCTGGGCCGTTTGGCTCTGATTCGTGTGTTCAACGGAACCATCAAAAAGGGTCAGACTGTTGCCTGGGTCAAGCACGATGGCACTGTCTCCAATGTTCGCATCACCGAACTTTTGAAGACCAAAGCCCTCGAGCGTTTCCCCGCTGAGAGCGCTGCTCCCGGTGACATTGTTGCTGTGGCAGGTATTGATGAGATCACCATCGGTGAAACTCTTGCTGATCCCGATGATGTTCGTCCACTGCCGGCCATTACAGTCGACGACCCCGCTATTTCGATGACTATCGGAACCAACACCTCTCCTCTGGTCGGTAAGGTCAAGGGTCACAAGCTCACCGCTCGTATGGTGAAGGACCGCCTTGACCGTGAACTCATCGGTAACGTTTCGCTCAAGGTTGTCGACATCGGCCGCCCTGACACCTGGGAAGTCCAGGGCCGTGGTGAACTTGCGCTGGCCATCTTGGTTGAGAACATGCGCCGTGAAGGTTTCGAGCTCACCGTGGGTAAGCCACAGGTAGTGACCAAGAAGGTTGACGGCAAGGTTCACGAACCCTACGAGCACCTCACCATTGATGCACCAGAGGAATACCTTGGTGCGATCACTCAGCTCCTTGCAGCTCGCAAGGGACGTATGGAATCGATGGTTAACCATGGAACCGGTTGGGTTCGTATGGAATTCATCGTTCCTTCACGTGGTCTGATCGGTTTCCGCACCGAATTCCTCACCGCAACCCGTGGTACTGGTATCGCTAACGCTATTTCTCACGGATATGAAGAGTGGGCGGGTCAGATTGTGACCCGTGTCAACGGCTCTATTGTGGCTGACCGCGCCGGTGTGGTCACCCCCTTCGCCATCATTGGCCTGCAGGAGCGTATGAGCTTCTTCGTTCAGCCCACTGAAGAGGTTTATGAAGGCATGGTTATTGGTGAGAACTCTCGTGCTGATGACATGGATGTGAACATCACTAAGGAAAAGAAGCTGACAAACATGCGTTCGTCAACTGCAGACAGTTTCGAGTCCATGACTCCATCACGTCAGCTCTCTCTCGAGGAGTGCCTCGAGTTTGCTCGTGAAGACGAGTGTGTTGAGGTTACACCTGAAACGGTGCGCATTCGTAAGGTTGAGCTCGATGCTCAGTCTCGTGCACGTAACGCGAGCCGCCTCAAGAAGCAGAACGAGTAATCAGTATTTGTTACGACAAGCCCTCGCCTTAATTGGCGGGGGCTTTCGTTTTCATTGAGCGCAGGAAAATCGTCATGGTAATTCCGGCGTAGAGAACCCAGCCGATAACCTGCAGCCAAGACATTTCTGGTGTGAAGCCAATTGTTCCGCGAAGTAATACGGCATACCAGGTGTCTGGGGCAATGACAGCTTCCACGTTGAAGGCCTTGCTGGCGTCACCAGGGAGCAAACCTGCTTCTTGCCACTCATGGATTCCGTAGCTGAGGATTCCAGCTGCAACGATAATGAGGAAAGCTCCTGACCACGTAAAGAACTTCTTGAGATCGAGCCGCACCATTCCCTTGAATATCAGCCAACCCAGTAGAGCTGCTATCCCGAGACCAATGACGGCGCCCAATGTTGGCAGCAGGCGTTCACCTGTTGCGTTGGCTGCCGCCCAAATAAAGACGGCAGTTTCTATTCCTTCACGTCCGACAGCTAAAAATGCGACAAGCATGATTCCCCAGCCGTTGCCGGCAAGGTTCTTATCTATGTCTGATTCCAGATGTGCCTTGATGCTGCGAGCAGTTTTGGCCATCCAGAAAATCATCCAGGTCACGAGGACAACTGCAAGAAAGGACAGTGTCCCAGCGAGGATTTCTTCTGATCTGTCATCCAGTGTTGCAACACCAACACCGAGAAGAATTCCAACTGCTGCTGAGAGGAGCGCAGCTATTCCTACGCCTGCCCACATCTTGGGCAACACATCACGGCGATCAATTTTGATGAGATAAGCGCCGAGGATTCCGATGATCAGTGCCGCTTCGAGGCCTTCACGAAGACCGATGAGCAAGTTAGCGAACATTTTCTGGCACTGGTCTTTCTGGTTGCTGCAAAGGAGTTAGGTTTACCTAACTTAGGTTTACCTTAGTAAGGATTACCTAACTTGGTCAAACTGATTATTCTTGCCGATGGAATAATCATACGGATACGAATGATATTTAGCTAGGTACACTACATAAATGCCCGAACAAAACCCCACCCGCCCCTGGACCACTCGTTTAGTGCTGTGTGTAGGAGCACTCTTCATGGGGCTCCTGGTTGGTTCCATCACTACCGTGGCACATCAAAACGTAGCCACCGTGTTTGGAATCGATATTCCCTGGGGCATGATTCTTTCACTCATCGTGCTCATCGGTTTTCTTGTTGGCCTGAGAATCGTTGTGCAGGACAGGCTTATTCTCCTTTGTGCGGCGCTGGGAATCATCGGCATGGTTTTTCTCTTGAGTTTGCGCAGCCTCGGGGGTTCCGTCCTCGTGCCCAATAATCTGCTGGGCACAATCTGGGCAATAGCACCCACGCTGATTGCCATCGTGGTGGTTGCCTGGCCCAAACTGCCTGAACACCGCCGTGGCGAGAGCATCAGAAGCTAAGAAAAGAACAGTAAAGTTAAGTCAGTCCCACCTGAACTTTCGATAGAGGAGTACCACCTTGACCTACGTCATCGCCTTGCCATGTGTAGATGTCAAAGACCGTGCCTGCATCGATGAGTGCCCCGTAGATTGCATCTACGAAGGTGACCGTATGCTTTACATCCACCCAGATGAGTGCGTGGACTGTGGCGCATGTGAACCAGTGTGCCCCGTCGAAGCCATCTACTACGAAGACGATCTGCCAGAGCAGTGGGCTGACTACTACAAAGCAAACGTAGAATTCTTTCAAGAAATTGGTTCCCCCGGTGGAGCTGCCAAGGTTGGCGTTATCAAGGGTGACCACGCCGTCATTACTGCACTGCCCCCACAGGCCTAAGTTTTATGCTCACTGAGCTTCCTGACTATCCGTGGGACGCCATGGCGCCCTTCGTGGCGAAGGCAAAAGCTCATCCTGGCGGCGCCATTGATCTCTCTATTGGTTCACCGGTAGACCCCACACCAGAAGTCATTCGTGCTGCCCTAGCTCAGGCAACAGATTCACACGCATACCCCACCACGATCGGAACTCCCGCATTACGCGAAGCAATCGTTGAATGGTTTGCTCGCCGCCGTGGTGTGACCGGCCTGGGTGTTGAGAATGTCCTGCCCACCATTGGGTCCAAAGAATTCGTTGCCTGGCTTCCTTTCATGTTGCGTTTAGGTCCTGGTGATGTTGTCGTCCACCCCACAGCCGCCTATCCGACCTACGAGATCGGGGCGCGCATGGCCGAGGCAACCCCGTTCCCCTCTGACGATCCTGCGCAGTGGCCAGAAAACACCAAGCTGGTGTGGCTCAACAGCCCTGGTAATCCCGATGGTCAGGTTCTCGATAAAGAACAGCTCAAGGCTCGCGTTCAGCGAGCTCGTGAACTCGGTGCCTATATCGTCGGTGACGAGTGTTATGCCGAATTGGGCTGGGCTGGACGCTGGGAACATGAACCAATTCCCAGCCTGCTCGATCCAGAAGTAACCGGCGGCAATCTCACCGGAATCCTCACCGCGTATTCCTTGAGCAAGCAATCCAACCTGGCTGGATACCGTGCAGCATTTGTTGCCGGTGATGCCGCGTTGATTGCTCAGCTGACCAACATTCGTAAGCACGCCGGCATGATGCAACCAGGGCCAGTCCAGGTCGCGATGGTTGCTGCACTCAATGATGATGCACACGTTGCTGCTCAGAAAGAACGCTATCGCGCTCGCCGGGAGCTGCTCATTCCTGCTCTGAACTCTGCCGGATACCGCATCGACCATAGCGAAGCGGGACTCTATTTATGGGTGACCGAGGGTGTGGATGCATGGGCATCGATAGAGAAGCTTGCCGGCTTAGGAATTATTGCTGGCCCGGGCGTTTTTTATGGAGATTTCTATCCCAACCATGTTCGTTTGTCTCTGACGGAAACCGACGAGCGTATTGCTGAGGCTGCACGCAGACTTCTGAGTGTTTAGCAACAGTACTTTTTGCCAATAGGCTTGGATAACTTGGGGATTTCATCACCGTGAATGAACTTGAGTACCCACTCACCTAAGACAGTTTCCACAAGGAGTCTTCGTGACTGAAGCCACTAACTCAGTGCCTGCGGGGGAGAACATTTCCCTCACCTATAACGGCAAGACCATTGAGCTACCCGTTTTGCACGGTACCGAAGGCAATCCAGCTATTGACCTCTCGTCACTGACCAAGCAGACCGGCCTCACCGCACTGGACTATGGCTTCGTCAACACAGCTTCCACCAAGTCGAAAATCACCTACATCGATGGTGAGGCTGGAATCCTCCGATACCGCGGGTATCCCATTGACCAGGTGGCCACAAACCTCACATTCTTAGAAACTGCTTACCTGCTCATTCATGGCGAAGTTCCTACCGCAGTCGAGAAAGAAAACTTCGAAGAAAACATTCGTCGTCACACACTCCTGCACGAAGACCTCAAGGATTTCTTCTCCGGATTCCCACGTCGCGCACACCCTATGCCGGTACTCTCCGCAGGTGTTTCAGCACTGTCGACCTACTACGAAGACTCACTCGATCCCAAGAACCCTGAGCAGGTTGAAACGTCGACCTACCGCCTTCTGGCAAAGCTTCCCGTTATGGCTGCCTATGCGCACAAAAAGAGCATCGGTCAGGCTCGTCTCTACCCAGACAACTCGCTGTCTTATGTAGAGAACTTCCTTCGCCTAACCTTCGGCAACAAGGCCGAGCCTTACGTTCAGAACCCTGTTGTCGTCAACGCTCTCGAGCGTTTGCTCATTCTGCATGCAGACCACGAACAGAACGCCTCGACCTCTACTGTCCGCTTGGTCGGTTCTACTGATGCAAACCTCTTTGCATCCGTCTCTGCAGGTATCAACGCTCTCTTTGGTCCACTTCACGGTGGAGCAAATGAGGCTGTGCTGACCATGCTCGGAGAAATCCAAGAATCAGGTGAGTCCGTTTCCAAGTATGTTGAGCGCGTCAAGAACAAAGAAGACGGCGTGCGTCTGATGGGCTTTGGTCACCGCGTGTACAAGAACTACGACCCACGCGCACGCCTGGTCAAGGACACCGCAGACGAAGTTCTTGCAGCCCTTGGTGTCGATGACCCACTTCTAGATATCGCCAAAGAGCTTGAAGGAATCGCGCTCGAGGACGACTACTTCAAGGAGCGCAAGCTCTACCCCAACGTGGACTTCTACACCGGTGTGATCTACAAGGCGATGGGTTTCCCCACACGCATGTTTACAGTTTTGTTTGCTCTGGGCCGTCTGCCCGGTTGGATTGCGCACTGGCGTGAAATGAACCTGGACCCACAGACCAAGATTGGTCGCCCACAGCAGCTCTACATCGGCGACCAGCTTCGTAACCTCTAAACAAGGGGTTACCCCTAACTGAGGGTTTCCGGAGTTAAACCATCAGCCCATATACCGATATCTTTATCCGGTGAAGAATTCTTTGATTGCCCGCGGATTCGTCGCGCTGTTGTTGGTCATGGCATCTGTTTTTGCCGGGGTTACTCCTGCAAGTGCGACAGCTACTACGGTTACTTTCGATGGTTCCACGCCATCGTTTACGGCTGGTTCTTCCACACCTGTGATGAGCTTTCGGGTCACTCCGGGGGATAGCAACCCGTTCAACCGCATCAAAATTGCTGTTTACGACGCTGCTGGAACCAACCTGATTACCGCAGGTCAGAGCAACATGGGCTATTCCCCCAGCCAAGCAAGTTGTTTCACGGCACTCAATGCACCGCTTGTAGGGTGCACAAGAGACGGTGATGATGCTGGTTTCTTTGAATTCAGCAACGGCACAACGGGGTCTCAACTCATTCAGCTCAACTCAGGCTTGTTCACGTTGTCACCAACTGCTGGAAACTACACCTTCCGGCTGAGTATCTACAACGGAGGAACTGAGAATTCCTCGGCGACTGTGAACTTTTCAGCTTCGCAACCGACCACATACAACGTGACATTTTCTGCTGGCGGTGGTTCCGGCTCACAATCCTCATTCACAACAACTGGAACATTCACACTGCCTGCCAGCACGACGTTTACTCCCCCCAGTGGCAAAGTATTCGGTGGTTGGGTGGACGCTGCTGTCTCCAACACTGTGCTCACAGCGGGTTCGAGTTATACGGTGTCACAGGACACCAACCTGATGCCTGTGTGGGTAAACAGCGGAAACAACAATAACCAATCCACACCTTTCACTGTGAGCAATGTCAGTTTTGACAGAGGTTCTGCCGCGTCATTCTCCAGTCTTGCTGTGGGGGCAAATGTTCCCGCTTTCACAATGAATTTCAGTGGGTTTTCTGGAGGAGCCTCTGTTGATCAAATCAACTATGTGCTTGGGGATCCTTACAACAATGTTTTCTTCACAGTTCCTGGTGCTGTGACAAATAGCGGAAATAACTATCAAGCCTGGAACCCTGGCGCTTCAACCTGTGGCATAACAGGAATCCGAATTGGCGGGGTGGCTCAAAACTCCAACAGCGGAATTTCGTGTCTGAAATCGACTTACACAGCGAATGGAGTGACTCAATATTGGAACTCCATTAAGTTTTCGACACCCACCACAGCATCAATTTCTGTAGATACAGCAAGCGGTGTTTTTGTCGTTTCTCAAGCTGGCAACCTCAACTTTTTCGCAACCTTGTTCAACAACAGTGTCAGCCCACGTCTCATCTCCAATAATGTTCAAGCCTTTGATGCGTCTAGCCAAGGCTCCTCTTCACCCTCTGCTCAAGCTGACGCCGTTAGTTTCACTATTCCGGTTAGTCCCGGTCAACGCATTGTCGGCGAAGATGTGACGATTTCAGCAACAGATTTGGCTTTAAGCACTGATTATTCTGTCGTCCTACGCAGTACCCCACAGATTCTTGCACAGGGAAGAACGGTATCCAGTTCCTTCAATACGTCAGTGACTATTCCCGACAATCTGAAACCTGGATGGCACTCCATCACTTTCAATGCAACACGCTCTGACGGAGCAGCCATCACCGAAGTTGTCTATTTCAAGATCAACGCTGATGGAACCCTGCTAGCAACCTCGGAAACTATGCCTGCTGAACTGGCCCTCACCGGAATCGTAACCACCGGAGGAATTCCGTTAGCAATCATCGTCTTGCTCATGGGGTTTGCGGCCTTCTTCATTGCACGTGAAATCAACCCTGATTTTGTTCGAGTGATGTCGTTGGTTCGCGGACCGGACGGTCAACTAGATTTCGTCAAGCGACGGATTCGCTCAGAAGAACTCTAGGTTCTGCAGCTCACCTCGCTGTTAAGCTGACCTCATGAAGGCAGTCCAATTTGAGCAGTTTGCAGGGCCACTCGCCGTAGTTGACGTGGTGATGCCAACAGCTCCAGCCGACGGTGTTGTTATCGAAGTCAAAGCGGCTGGATTGTGCCGCTCTGATTGGCATGCATGGCAGGGTCATGATCCCGACATCACCGTATTTCCACACATCCCAGGCCATGAGTTTGCTGGTGTGGTTCACGAGGTAGGAGCAGAGGTTTCTGGTCTTGCTGTGGGAGACAGGGTTGTTTTTCCTTTTGTGTGTGGGTGCGGCCAGTGTTCGTGGTGTGAGAGCGGCAATGCCCAGGTGTGTCCAGATCAATGGCAACCAGGCTTTAGTGGCCCAGGCACCTATGCTCAGTTCGTCGCTATTCCACGAGCAGACTTCAACGCGGTGAAACTTCCCGATGAAGTGCCCTTCGATGTGGCAGCAAGCTTAGGTTGCCGCTTTGCCACGAGTTATCGGGCCATCAAGCATGTTGCTTCTGTGACGCAGGGGGAGATCGTTGCTGTCTTTGGCTGTGGCGGGATCGGTTTAGCTGCCGTCATGGTGGCGGCTTCCTCTGGTGCACAGGTCATTGCTGTGGACGTGAACGATGATGCTTTAGAGCTTGCCCGTATGGCCGGTGCTGCGCATGTAATCAATGCAGGGGATGGGCCTTTTGTTGAGGCAATCCATGCAGTTGTTCCAGGCGGTGTTGATGTCTCAGTCGATGCGTTGGGAAGTATAGAAACCTCGCGCACAGCAGTGGAAAGCCTGCGAGTGCAGGGACGCCACGTTCAAATAGGTTTATTGCTACCTGCCAAGATCGGAGACCGGGCTACTGTCCCCATGCATTTAGTGATTGGCAGTGAATTACAGGTGTTGGGCTCACACGGTATGGCAGCAGCTGCTTATCCGCAGATGCTCTCGGACATTGCTAACGGTGTTATCGCTCCAGGGCAGTTTATTACCCGCACTATCAGCTTGGATGAGGTTCCGGAAGCGTTAACCGCGATGAGCGAAGGTACTGAACCTGGCGTGACGATTATCGCGCCCTAGAAATTAGTGCAGGGCAGAGTTGAGGACAATGCCCACGCCAGTGCGCGAAGTTACCTCCACGGCACCGGTTCCCGAATTGCGGCGAAACAGCAAGTTGTTCACGCCAGAAAGCTCTTTAGCTTTCATCACGGTTGTGTTCTCACCATCAATGACGTTCACCTTGGTGCCAGCAGTGACATACAGGCCTGCCTCAACAACGCAGTCATCACCAATGGAAATACCGATGCCGGAGTTCGCTCCCAGAAGCGAACGCTGTCCAATCTTGATCTTCTCGGTTCCACCGCCGGAGAGTGTTCCCATGATGGAGGCACCACCACCGATGTCTGACCCGTCACCGACGACAACGCCTTGAGAAATGCGGCCTTCCACCATCGAGGTTCCTAGGGTTCCAGCATTAAAGTTCACAAAACCTTCGTGCATGACAACAGTTCCTGGAGCAAGGTGTGCACCTAAGCGCACGCGAGAGGCATCTGCGATGCGGACACGGTCTGGGGTGACGTAATCGGTTAGGCGAGGGAATCTATCGATTCCCTGAGCTTGAATACCCTCACGAAGAAGTCGGGGGCGAAGCGCACTGAAATCTGACGGATGTACAGGGCCAGCGTTAGTCCACACCACGTTAGGGAGTTGACCGAAGATGCCATCGAGGTTGATGGTGTTCGGAGCAACGAGAAGGTGAGAAAGCAGGTGCAGGCGAAGGTATGCATCTGAAGTGCCCTGTGCTGGTTCCTCTAGGTTGATCTCGACGGTGACGGCTTCCAAAGTGACCCGACGACGAGCATCCTCACCGACGAGGTCTTCAAGTTCGGCAGGAACAATCCACTTGTCACGTCCAGCAGGCAGAGTGCCTAGCTGTGGTGAGGGATACCAGGTATCCAATACGGTGCCATCTGAGGCAACAGTTGCGAGCCCGTAACCCCAGGCGTGCGTGTTTGTCTGCGAAGAAACCATGCCTCTAGGTTACCGGCGATAAACTTGGGGCATGTCCTCCACGCCAACGCTTGACCTGTTCCGCTCTAGCGTTGAGCTCACAGCAGACATTTGCAACATTGAGTCTGTTTCAGGCAATGAGCACGCCCTCGCAAATGCGATAGAAGCAGCACTGTCTGAATATGCGCATTTGGATATCTTCCGCAATGAAGATGCTGTCGTGGCACGAACCAACCTTGGTCGCTCGCAACGCGTCATTATTGCTGGGCATATCGATACCGTTCCGGTCAACAACAACCTTCCGGTTCGCTACAGCGAAGAAGAAGGCGCCCAGTGGTTGTGGGGCAGGGGAACAGTAGACATGAAGGCCGGTGTTGCTGTTGCGGTCAAACTTGCTGCTGAACTGACCGAACCGGCCTATGACATCACCTGGATTTGGTACGACCACGAAGAAGTCGAGTCCTCCCTCAACGGGCTTGGACGCTTGGCTGTGGTGGCACCTGAGTTACTCACCGGCGATTTTGCCATTTTGGGGGAACCATCCAACTCCACCGTTGAGGGCGGTTGCAATGGAACTTTACGTGTAGAGGTGCGCACGCACGGTGTTCGTGCACACTCAGCCAGGGCGTGGATGGGCGAGAATGCGATTCACAAACTTGCTCCAGCCTTGGCTGCCTTAGAGGGATACAAACCCGCAACAGTCACAGTCGATGGTCTGGACTATCGTGAAGGACTGAGTGCAGTGGGGATTTCTGGCGGTGTCGCAGGCAATGTGATTCCCGATGCTGCTGTCCTTACTGTGAATTACAGGTTTGCTCCAGACAAGTCTGTGGATCAAGCTCTTGTTCACGTGCAAGATGTGTTTGCCGGGTTTGAGATTGTTGTTATTGACAGCGCAGAGGGCGCGAGGCCTGGTTTGACTGCTGCCATTGCACAAGACTTTGTCGCTGCAGTGGGAGAAGAACCCAAGCCCAAATATGGCTGGACAGACGTCTCACGTTTTTCAGCGCTGGGAATCCCTGCAGTGAACTTTGGACCGGGCGACCCTTCCCTTGCCCACACTGATGATGAGCGCGTCTTGACATCACAGATTGAGTCCTGCGAGCAGGCACTGCGCACCTGGCTCACTCAGGCCTAAAGGACTCTCAGGGGATGGCACGTACACGACTGGCCTGGTGGATCAAGGTCAGCTTAATCTTCCTGCTTGGCCGAGCTATCTCTACTGCCATGCTTCTTGTGTTGGCAGGCCAGCAAGCTGAAAACGCGTGGACAGGGGCACAGCCCAGTCTCTGGGATTTCTCTTCGATGTGGGATGGTCGCTGGTACAACATCATTGCTGAGGTTGGTTATCCAACGCAGCTTCCAGTCACTGAAGATGGCCATATCGCCGAGAACGCGTGGGCGTTCATGCCGGTTTATCCCGCTCTGGTGCGGGGAGTGATGGTGCTTACCGGACTGCCGTGGAATATTGCTGCCATCATCATCACGGTGGTGTGCGCTTATGTGGCTACTTTGGTGTTCTATCAACTTTTGACCCGTTTCGTTCCCGCACAACAGGCCCTGTTCGCCGTGCTGTTGTTCTCGGTGGCCCCGGTTTCACCGCTATTCCAACTGGCTTATGCAGAGTCGATGCAGCTGATGCTCATAGTTATTGCGCTGTATCTGTTGGTGCGGCGTAAGTATGCCTGGATGATTCCGGTCGTTCTCGTCTTGTCTGTAACCCGTCCCGGATCTCTCGCCATTGCATTGACGTTGGTGCTGCATTGGATCTATCGCGCGGTGCAGAAAGCACGTTTCCCTCTCAAAGAGAAAGTCCTTGTGGCCGCAGTTGCAGTGATTGCCGCACTTTCTGGGGTTGTCTGGTTGTTTATTGCCGGTGTGGTCACAGGTATGCCTACGGCATACCTCGAAACTGAGTTAGCGTGGCGCTCTGCCTACATTGGCTACCAAGAGCTCGTTCCGTTTACACCCTGGATTTTCGCCGCCCAGTGGTGGACAACCAACTTCGGATATCCCGAAGTTGCTGGTTATGTGTTGCTGGCAGCACTCGTGATCGGCTTTGTCATCTTCTTGTTCACCCCCGCTATGAAGCGTTTGGGTGTCGACATTCGATTCTGGCTTATCAGCTACGCCCTCTACCTCCTGGCTGTCTTTTTCCCTCAGTCGAGCACCTTCCGTTTGCTTGCACCACTCTTCCCAGCTTTAGGAGCTGTTGCAGCCCCGAAATCGAGGGTGTATCGCGTCACCATGACGGTCTTGTTCATCGCGTTGCAGTGGGGCTGGCTGTTGATTTGCTGGCGTATTGATGGATACGACTGGAGTCCACCTTAAAACTTGTCCAAAACGACGGATTCCGAAGTTGTTTGGGGCATAGCTGTGGTTTTTGAGTAGTAAACAATGCGAGATAATAGAAGTACACAAAGTAAGTGAAAGGGGTGGCCTAAATGGCTGCAATGAAGCCACGGACCGGCGACGGTCCCATGGAGGCTGTCAAGGAAGGTCGCCTGATTATTGTGCGCGTTCCTCTCGAGGGTGGTGGCCGTTTGGTCGTCTCCGTCAACGACGCTGAAGCAAAGGAGCTTCACGACGTACTGGCCAAGGTTGTAAACCCCGCCTAGTGTTAACGTCTCAACGAAAGAACCCCCGCTGATCACAGCGGGGGTTCTTTCTTGTGAAGTGTAGTTAGGAAATCTTGGTGAACTGCAGCAGACCGTCACCTGCAGGGGAGAGGGCAACGACGATGTTCTCCGATTCTTGAGCGACGGTAAGCACGGCACGCAAACCGTTGACCTCTGCCGTGCGCTTCGCTGGGTTTGCTACGTCGCCGTCGTGCAGAATGTGAGGAACGAGCACAGTTCCACCCACACGAACTAGGCGCAATGCGTGTTCTACATTCTGTTCAACCTGGTTGGGGTCCCCATCCACGAGGACAACGTCGTAGCTGTTCTCGTTCATGCGAGGAAGAACATCAAGCGCCTTACCTGTAATGAGGCGAACGCGGCTGGCGGGGAAACCTGCTTCAGTAAAGAATTCACGAGCCTGCTCGTGATATTCGAACTCAAGGTCAATCGAGGTCAGGGTTGCCTCAGGAGCACCGGAAAGAAGCCACAAACCTGACAGACCACAACCGGTGCCGATCTCAATCATGTTGGTGGCATTTGTTGCGGCAGCAACTAATGCAAGCTGTGCTCCAACAGCCGGACTGATGGGGTTTAAACCGTGTTCGAGGGAAATAGCGCGGGCCTGTGCCTGGGTGTTCGACTCAACATCAAATTCGTTGAGGAACTTCCACGTTAGTTCGTTGTGTGTCACGTCAATCTCCTTGGGCTTAAGCGTAGAGCTTACGCATGCTTTCGGAGCGGTATTCTCGTAGTGTGTTCGGTTTGACCTTCGAGAAATTACTCATCATTGGGGTAATTGCTGTCTTTGTGATTGGTCCTGAACGTCTGCCTGCGTACTCCGCAAAATTTGGTCAGTTAGTGCGCAAGCTCAAAGAAATGACCACGGGCGCAAAAGAACGCATCAAAGAAGAACTCGGTGACGATTTTGATGAGGAAGAGTGGAAGAAACTCGACCCTCGCCAGTATGACCCACGTCGAATTATTCGTGAGGCACTGTTAGACGATGCTCCACAGTCTGCTTCAGTAATTGCTCCTGCTGCGGTTTCGAAGAAAGTGGTACCTCGCGACGTCAACGCGGCTACCCCCTTCGATATCGAAGCTACCTAAACAGCTCTGTGGCAGCCGGCCAAGTGATCGTCAACCAGACCGGCAGATTGCATCAGCGCATACATCGTGGTGGGGCCAACGAATCTAAAGCCCAATCTCTTGAGTGCCTTACTGAGCTGTTCTGATTCTGTTGTGACAGCAGGAATTTCTGCCAATGTTTGGTAGCGCAACTGTTCATCTCCAGCACACGCGTTTGCGCGCTGCCTCGACAACGGTTGAAATGACCAGATGAGATCATGGAGCGCACCTGATTGCTGCGCAATCAACTGCTGAGCTACCTGTGCATTTGAGATGGTTGCTTCGATCTTTGCTCTGTTGCGAATGATGCGTTCATCACGCATAAGGCGTTCCACATCATCTGGAGTGTAAGAAGCAACGGCATCGATATCAAAGTTGTGAAATGCATCACGAAACCCTGGTCGACGTTTCAAGATGGTGATCCAGCTCAGACCAGCTTGGAAGCCTTCGAGGGAAAGCTTTTCGAAGAGATTGTGATCACCGAGAAGCTTCACGCCCCACTCTTCATCGTGATAGCGAGCGTATTCGGGATCAGTACCAACCCAGCCACAGCGAGCTAAACCATCGGCACCAATTTCGAGATCGTTGTAGGCCATCTACTTGTATTCGATACCTTCGATATCCAGAAGCTGAATCTTGGTAGGAACCCCAGAACCACCGGAGTAGCCGGTGAGCTTGTTATTCCCGGCCAGTATACGGTGACAGGGGACAATTATCGGCACTGGGTTGGCGCCCACTGCGCCACCAACCGCACGAGCTGCCTTGGGATTGCCTGCACGGGCAGCAAGATCACCATAAGAGGCGTGGCCACCATAAGGAATGGCCAGAAGTTCATGCCAAATGGCTTGCTGGAATGGCGTACCAACGAGTTTGACCGGAACATCAAAGTCTTTTCGTGTGCCAGCGAAATACTCGCCCAGTTCCTTGGTCGCTTGGGTGATGACAGCATCAGGGTTACCTGGACGACCACCATGTTGAAGACGGCCGTGGGGTGTTCCTTCACCTTCAATGCTGATGTAGGTAATGGCTTCACCGTCGCTGGTGAGCTCGATGCGTCCGAGTGGGGAGTCAATGGTGGCAAAGGTTGCGCTCATGTGCTGATTCTTTCAGAGAAGGACGTAGGCATGCTGCTTTTGAGGTATGCCCGAGGAGAAAAGCCTGTTTGAAGCAAGATAATTCGCTCCAACTGGCGCGTAGATATCGACAGTGCAGCTGCATGGTCCTTAATGGTGTGTGCAGGATGTTGCTGGGCAAGAATCACTAATTGCGTAGTAACGAATTCGTGGAAGGCCTGGTGCGGGGTAGTGAGCTGATCTGGTCTGCATCGTTTACAGGGACGTAAACCGTGAACCTGGGCTTCCTGCGTTGAGTTGAGATACACCACGTTCTCTGGCCGTGGAGTTCGTGATGGGCAGCCAAAACGACAATAGATTCCAGTCGTGGTCACTCCATAGAACTGTGGTGTGGGCATATCCCCATTCTGGCGCGATTATGTGCTTGAGGGTATTTACGCGTGCGACATCTCATTCACACAAAAGTGGGGGCGCCGCCTTATGCAGACGACGCCCCCAGTTGGGATACTGACATCTTGCGGATGATTTCGTCAACCTCCGCCAGAGTCAGAGTCTCAATGCTTAGACGATGCGAGCACCCTCTTTGAGGACACCCTCAAGGATTTCACGCATTTCAGCGAATTCCTTGGGGCCAATCGTCAGCGGTGGTGCAAGCTGAACAACGGGGTCTCCACGGTCATCTGCACGACAGAACAGACCTGCGTCATAGAGGGCCTTGGAAAGGAATCCGCGGAGCAAGCGCTCGGACTCGTCGTCGTTGAAGGTTTCCTTCGTCGCCTTGTCCTTGACGAGTTCGATTGCGAAGAAGTAGCCGTCACCACGAACGTCACCGACGATGGGGATGTCCAAGAGCTTCTCGAGCTCAGCACGGAATAGTGGCGAGTTGGTGCGCACGTTCTCGTTGAGCTTCTCTTCTTCGAAGATGTTGAGGTTTTCCAAAGCAACAGCTGCTGACACGGGGTGACCTGCGAAGGTGTAACCGTGAGGGAAGTAGCTGGTTCCCTTGGAGAAGGGCTCATAAATCTTGTCGGAGATGATGGTTGCACCGATAGGGGAGTAACCACTGGTCATACCCTTTGCGCAGGTGATCATGTCGGGGACATAACCGTAGGCGTTGCAGGCAAACATTTCACCGATACGACCGAATGCACAAATAACCTCATCGGAAACCATGAGCACATCGTGCTTGTCGCAGATTTCGCGGACACGCTGCATGTATCCGGGAGGTGGAGCAAATGCACCACCGGAGTTCTGCACGGGCTCGAGGAAGACAGCCGCAACAGTGTCGGGACCTTCGAACTCGATCATTTCTTCAATGCGGTTAGCTGCCCACTGACCGAATGCGTACAGGTCATCACCGTGCTGTTCAGCGCGGTAGAAGTTGGTGTTGGGCACGCGGAAGGTTGAAGGAACCAAAGGCTCAAACATTTCCTTCATCGCAGGGATACCTGTGATGGAGAGAGCACCCTGAGGTGTTCCGTGGTAGGCAACAGAGCGAGAAATCACCTTGTGCTTGGTGGGCTTACCCATCTTCTTCCAGTACTGCTTAGCAAGCTTGAACGCAGTCTCTACTGCCTCACCACCACCGGTGGAGAAGAAGACCTTGTTCAAATCGCCTGGCGCATAGTCAGCGAGGCGATCTGCAAGCTCAATCGCGGAAGGGTGTGCATAAGACCAGATGGGGAAGAAGGCGAGTTCTTCAGCCTGCTTCGCAGCAGCTTCAGCCAAGCGCTTGCGTCCGTGACCAGCCTGAACAACGAACAGACCAGAGAGGCCGTCGATGTAGCTCTTGCCCTGGATGTCAGTGATCATGTGACCGTCACCCTTGACGATGATGGGTACACCGTTCTCGTGCATCACTGACTGACGAGTGAAGTGCATCCAGAGGTGATCATTGGCCTTCTTCTGAAGGTCCTTGTTGTTGTATACCGGTGCGGTGTATGGCTTATCTGCCGATACATGCGCAGTGGGTGCAGCAACGTGTGCTGCTTCTGTTTTCTTCCGTGATGTGAATAACGGCATTTTTTATCGCGTTCCCCAGTTGTATAACTGTTTGTGGAGCTTGAGGTATACGAATGTCTCGGTTGAAACAACGCCCTCAAGCTTTCGGATCTGCTCATTCAGAAGATTGATCAAATCATCATCTGACTCGCAGACAACTTCAGCCATGATGTCGAATGATCCTGCCGTGAGAACGACATAATCAACCGAATCCATGGCGGCTAATTGGTCAGCAATTGCACGGGTGTCCCCGGAGCAGCGCAAGCCAATCATTGCTTGACGATAGAACCCCAATTGCATGGGGTCTGTCACGGCGACAACTTGCATGACGCCAGCATCAGTGAGCTTTTGGACACGTTGGCGCACAGCTGCTTCAGAAAGACCAACAGCCTTGCCGATTTCGGCATAAGACCGGCGTCCATCTTCCTGCAACTGCTCGATGATGGCCTTGGAGACCTCATCGAGTTGTGCATTACGTGACTTAGAGTTCATGGGCTTGATTCTGGCACTAAAAATCAACCGAGGCAAGTGAAACCGCAGAAATTTCTATCAAAAACTACGAAATCCACAGGATTACCCTTTATTTACTATCGTTATTCGTCATATGCTGTCTTTATGAGTGCACACACTTTCACCAACTTTGTTAATGGCAAATTCGTCGAATCTAGCTCTGATGAGCGACTAGAGATTCTGAACCCGGCTACCGAAGAGGTTTATGCAACCAGCCCGGTCTCTAATGAGAAGGATGTTGCCGACGCTTACAGCGCCGCGGCAACCGCTTTCGAAAGCTGGGGCGAGACCACCCCGAGCGAGCGTTCGCTTGCGCTGTTCCGAATCGCGGATGCCATGGAAGCTCGCGCACGTGAGTTCGCCGAGGTCGAGTCCAAGGACACCGGTAAGCCACTCGAGACGCTCGTGGAATACGAGATCATGCCTTCGGTTGACCAGATTCGTTTCTTTGCCACCGCAGCCCGCCACCTCGAAGGCAAGTCCGCGGGCGAATACATGGCCGATCACACGTCCATGATTCGCCGTGAACCTATCGGTGTCATTGGTCAGGTCACGCCCTGGAACTACCCCCTCAACATGGCGGTGTGGAAGTTCGCTCCTGCTATTGCTGCCGGTAACACCATCGTGCTCAAGCCCTCTGACACCACTCCTGCCTCCACCATGCTGCTGGCGGAGATGGCCTCAGAATTTCTTCCCGCGGGTGTCTTCAACGCGGTGATGGGTAACCGTGACACTGGAAAAGCCATGGTGGAGAACAAGATTCCACAAATGATCTCCATTACCGGTTCTGTTCGTGCCGGTATGGAAGTAGCCAAGAGTGCAGCGACAGACCTCAAGCGCGTTCACCTAGAACTCGGCGGCAAGGCCCCTGTCATCGTCTTTGACGATGCCGATATCCCTTCAGCGGTCGAAGGAATTGTGGGTGCTGGTTACTTCAACGCTGGACAGGACTGCACAGCAGCAACTCGTTTGCTGGTGCAAGAAGGCATTTATAACGAGTTCATGGCAGAGCTGGTCAAATATGCACGTGCTAACGCGATCACCGGTTCACCTCTTGACCCCACCACCATGTTTGGACCGGTCAATAATGTGAACCAGCTTGCTCAGGTTCAGGGTTTCATTGAGCGTTTGCCAGATAACGCTGTTATTGAATTAGGTGGTCAACGTCAGGGAGATCAGGGTTACTTCCATGAAGCAACCATCATTTCTGGGCTCAAGCAAACCGACGAGGCTATTCAGAACGAAATCTTCGGGCCCGTGATGACTGTGCAGAAGTTCACTGATGAAGCGCAGGCACTGACCTGGGCGAACGACGTGAACTACGCTCTAGCGTCCTCTGTGTGGACTCAAAACCACGGACGTGCGATGCGCATGGCAAAGAAGCTGGACTTTGGTTGCGTGTGGATCAACACTCACATCCCCATCGTTGCTGAAATGCCTCACGGTGGTTTCAAGCACTCCGGTTACGGCAAGGACCTCTCCGGATATGGCTTCGATGACTACACCCGCATCAAGCACGTGATGAGTTACATCGGAGACTAAGCCGGTGAAATACCCAGGTTGATACCTGCACGAGATGGCCCGCTGTGAGCAATCACGCGGGCTAACTCGTTAATGGCGTGTGCGGCAGGGTCTGCTGGGTGAGTAAGCACAATAGGTGTCCCCTCATCTCCGCCTTCACGCAAACCCAAGCTCAGCGGAATTCTTGCCAGAACTTCCACCGGCTTGTCTTGGCCAATACTGAGGTCGTTCGCGACTGGTTCTGCGCCGCCTTGGCCAAAGAGAGCGAGAGCTGAACCATCTGGCAAGACCAGGGGGCCCATGTTTTCCACCACACCCAGGATGCGTTGGCCTGTCTGGCGTGCCACGACGCCGGCACGCACGGCAACCTCACTTGCAGCACTTTGCCCCGTCGTCACCACGAGCACCTCGGCATTGGGTAGTTGCTGACCGACCGTGATGGCCACATCTCCGGTTCCAGGTGGCAGGTCTAACAACAAGAAGTCGAGGTCGCCGAAGTAAACATCGGTGAGGAACTGCGTAATGGTGCGCTGCAACATCGGTCCGCGCCACGCAACAGCAGCATTAGCGTTCTCCACGAACATGCCAATGCTGATGACCTTCACATCGTGACCAACAGGGGGAACAATCATGTCATCAAGTCGCGTGGGCTTAGCGGCGACACCGTCCGGAGCTAGCCCCATCAAAGCAGGAATCGAGAAACCATAGACATCAGCATCAAGGATTCCCACGCGGAATCCTTGATGTGCCAAGGAGGCAGCGAGATTCGCTGTGAGGGTTGATTTGCCCACGCCACCTTTTCCACTGGTGACAGCAATGACACGGGTGAGGGTGCCAGGGCCGAACGGGTTCTGCTTGGGACCACCGGGACGAAGGTGTGCGAGGAGTTCAGCACGCTGCTCAGCGGTCATCACTTGAATATTGACTTCAACGTGGGACACCCCCCTCACGCTGGCTGCGGCAGCACGAACATCGCTTTCGATTTTCTGTGCTGCAGGGCAGCCAGCAATTGTGAGGCGAACTTCGACCTGAGCTAGGCCATTGTCAGCAGAAACTGCACCAATCATCCCCAACTCTGCCAAGCTGCGACGAAGCTCGGGATCAATGACTGATCCCGCAGCTTCGCGAACAGCTTTAGAGAGATTAGTCACGTGCTAGTTGGACGAGCGGGAAGCAGGACGAATTGCTGGCTTAGTTGAGGCCTTTTTGGCTGCAGGCTTAGCAGGAGCTTTGGCAACAGGCTTGGTGGAGGAAGGGGCTTCTTCCTTCTCCAGCTCTTCCAAAAGAGCTCGAAGCTCAGCTTTGATGAAGTCCTTTGTTGCTACATCCTTCATCGCCAAACGCAGAGCAACAACCTCGCGAGCAAGGTATTCGGTGTCCGCAAGATTACGCTCAGCACGCTGACGGTCCTGCTCGAACTGCACCCGGTCACGGTCATCCTGACGGTTCTGTGCAAGCAGAATCATCGGTGCTGCGTAGGAAGCCTGTAGTGACAGGATCAGTGTCAGTGCGGTGAAGCCGATGGCATAGGAGTCAAAGCGCCATGCAGGTGGTGCAAAGGTGTTAAAGCCCATCCAAACAATGGCAAAGATGGTGAGACCCAGCAGAAACCAGGGCGTACCCATGCCGCGAGCGATTGCTTCAGTGAAGCGCCCGAAACGGTCACGAGAACGGTTGGGGCGTGGGTTGAGCGCGCTAAAGCCTTTGGGGGAGTCGAAGCTTTCATCGTGACGGTTGAATCGTGCCATATCAGCCCCTCCTTCCTCGGCTTGCGGGCTTAGCTGCTGGTGCAGCGCTCTTCTTTACAGGACGCTTTTTGGGCGTGCGTTTATTCGGTGTTGTTTCTGTTTCGTCATCATCGTGACTACGCCAGTCATCTGGCAGCAGGTAGTCAAGAACGTCATCGACGGTGACCACACCAACAAGGCGGTGGTTTCCATCAATAACTGGAACAGAAACCAGGTTGTAGCTGGCCAAAATACGTGACACTTCAGGCGCTGGAGTATCTACCGAAATGGGCTCAAGACCTGGATCGATGAGAGCCCCGAGGCGCTCGTGTGGGGGATAACGCAGCATGCGCTGGAAGTGCACCATTCCTAAGAAGCGACCGGTAGGTGCTTCATACGGAGGCAGCGTGATGCAGACTGCCGCTGCTAATGCAGGAGCAGTCTCATTGCGGCGAATCATGGCCAAACCTTCAGCAACTGTGGACTCAGCCGAAAGAATGATGGGCTCAGGCGTCATCAAACCACCAGCGGTATCAGCACCGAAGCTCAGCAGAAGACGAACGTCATCAGCTTCCTCAGGCTCCATCAGCTCAAGGAGGTGCTCACCACGCTCTTCAGGTAGTTGAGCAATGAGGTCGGCAGCATCATCTGGTTCCATCTCGTCGAGAACGTCAGCAGCACGTTCGTCGTCGAGTTGGGCCATGATTTCGACCTGGTCGCTCTCGTCCATTTCTTCGAGGACGTCAGCAAGGCGGTCATCTGGAAGTTCTTCGGCAACCTCGAGCATGCGCTCCTGGGGCAGATCCAGCAACGTTGTTGCCAAGTCGGCAGGGCGCAGTTCTGAGTAAGACGCAATCAGCGCTTCAGCAGATTGTGATTCACCGTCGTTAGTCTTCTCGGTAACAAGAGACCAGGGAACAAGTGCCGTGGGACCCTTAGCAAAAGGGGCACCGCTTTGACGGGGACGGCGAACAAAGAGCTGGTTGATTTCCCACTCGCCTGGACCGGTTTCTTCAATCGAGGCATCCTCGATGATTCCTTCACCGGAGCCGTCGTTGAACGTGACCTTGCGGCCTAAGAATTCAGCCAGAAGGCGAACTTCACCACCACGCTGTTCAAACTTGCGGTCAGAAATTGGGCCGGTGGTGATGACCTGTCCACTGCCGATGCTAGATACGCGACCAATCGAGATAAAGACACGACGCTTACCGGGAAGTTCTGCCAACAGACCAACCACGCGGGGAGCATTGTCCTTGCGGTACACCACGAGGACATCGCGAATGCGACCCAGGCGGTCACCCGCGGGGTCGAATACGCCACTACCAGTCAGGCGCGCAACAAATACTCGTGTTCCAGTCACGTCTCTAACTTAGCCCGTTAAGGCCTGTTTTCGCCCCTTGAGAGGCGCAAACAGGTGGTGAATTCTGCGTTTAGATCAGTGCATCACTGAGGTGGTTGGGTGTACCAAAGCGGTGTGCTGTGATGCTCACTGCTTGCTCGCGCAAGAAGGGCAACATTTCAATACGACCTGCTAGCAGCACCGGTCCGGCGTAGACAGCCAGGTCAGGGCGACCGTTGGTTGCTGCAGTCACCTGCGATGCACTTCCCCCGATAAGGCGAATACGAGCATTTGTCAGGTCTGTTTCTGCCAAGCTGGCCAGCCAGGACTGGTCTGAGCGCTGGTCTACACGAATACCGGTGGCTTGCAGTGCCCACAGGTACTTCTCGCCCAATGTGGTGGGAACAGAGATGGTGAAGTCTGATTCGGCACGTAGTGCAGCCAGCACAACTCGGAAGAGCTCTACCGGGTTTCCCTGCTCCATCAAGCGAATCTTGGTGGGAACGCTACGGTAACGGAACACGTTGCGCTCCACTCCCAGTCGGGAAACATCAATTGCCTCGCCGAACTCGGTGGCCCAGGCGAACTGGTCCAGGCTCGCTGCTTGGCGTATCCAGGACAGTTCCCCACCATTGAGAGTTTCTGAGCGCTCAATAGCGTCAATGAGGGTGGTGACAAACTTCGAGACGGGAGCAATACCAATGTCTTGCGTGGGAGCAATTTCCCAGTTACCTAAGCCCATGAGGTAGTTCGGTCCACCAGCTTTGGTGCCGGCGCCAACAGCAGACTTTTTCCAGCCACCAAAGGGCTGGCGTTGCACGATGGCACCGGTGGTTCCGCGGTTGACGTAGAGGTTTCCGGCTTGGATGTTCTCCAACCAGAGCCCAATCTCATCTGAGTTGAGAGAGTGCAAACCTGAGGTGAGACCGTAATCGATGGCATTGACCATGTCGATGGCTTCTTCCAAGGTCTTTGCCGTCATGATTCCGAGAACGGGGCCGAAGTATTCGGTCAAGTGATATTCACTGCCTGGCTTGACACCATCGCGCACACCAGGAGACCACAGCTTGCCGGAGTCATCGAGTTGTTTGGGTTCAACGAGCCACTTCTCTCCCTTGCCCACAGAGGTCAATGCGGAGAGCAGTTTGCCCTTGGCCGGTTCAATGATGGGGCCCATCTGGGTGGTGGCATCCTGCGGGTAGCCAACCTTGAGGCTGGCCACACCGTCAAGAAGTTGGTTACGGAATCGCTGTGAAGTGGCCACAGAACCGACCAAGATCACCAGCGATGCTGCCGAACACTTCTGACCGGCGTGACCAAAGGCAGAGTAAATGACATCTTTTGCCGCCAAGTCGAGGTCTGCGCTCGGCGTGACAATGATGGCGTTCTTTCCGCTGGTTTCTGCCAGTAGAGGCAGATCATTGCGAAGTGAACGGAACAGCTCAGCAGTTTCATAACCACCGGTGAGGATCACGCGGTCAACCCGGGGGTCCGACACCAGCTTGCTGCCCAGGGCACGATCGCCCATGTTGACCAGTTGGAGTACATCACGAGGAACACCGGCCTCCCAGAGAGCTTCCACCATGACAGCGCCGCAACGTCGTGCTTGTGCTGCAGGTTTGATAATCACAGGGGACCCTGCAGCAAGAGCTGCCAAAGTGGAGCCTGCTGGGATTGCGACAGGGAAGTTCCAGGGTGGGGTGACCACGGTCAGTCCGGCTGGAACAAAGCTGGCTCCGGAGATGCGCTCGAGCTTCTTTGCCTGCTCGGCGTAATAGTGAGCGAAGTCAATTGCCTCGGTTACTTCAGGGTCGGACTGGTCGAGAGTCTTCCCTGTTTCGCTGGCAGCAACTTCCATCAGTTCTGCGCGGCGTGCTTCGAGAACTTCACCGGCACGGTGAAGGATCTCTGCACGCTCCGCTGCAGATTTCTGTCGCCAGCTCGCACCGGGGCCGGTCGCGGTTGCGAAGACCTGCTCAAGCTGTGCTTCGGTGGTGATGGTGTGCTGCGCAACGGTCTCATTGCCCAGCTGAGACGAAGCTATACGTGAAATAATTCCATCACCCCAAGCACGGTTTGCGGCAATGGCGGGGTCAGTATCGGCAGCATTCTTGAACGAGTCAGTTGGCATAGGCTCTGAAGGCTTGGAGCGGTCCTGGACGCGGTGCGAGGCAGGAACAGTGTCATCGAGTTCTGCAAGTGAATTCAAGAAACGTGTCTTTTCACGTTCAAACAGCGCTTCGTTAGCGGCAAGTTCAAACACGGCAGACATGAAGTTGTCCTGAGAAGCACCCTCCTCAAGGCGGCGAATCAGATAGGCAATAGCGACATCAAATTCTGCGGGGTGGACTACAGGGGTGTACAGCAAAAGTCCGCCGACGTCCTTCTTTACCGCTTCGGCCTGGCCCTGAGCCATGCCCAGCAACATTTCGAATTCGATTCCTGACTGCACGTCACGCTTGTTTGCCAGAAGCCAGGAGTAAGCAACATCGAAGAGGTTGTGGCCGGCAACACCAATGCGGACATTCTGAATGCGCTCTGGGTGTAAGGCGTAGTTAATCACGCGCTTGTAGTTGGTGTCGCTGTCCTGCTTGGTGTGCCAGGTCGCTAGAGGCCAGTCGTACAGTGCTGCCTCAACGCGCTCCATGGGAAGGTTGGCTCCCTTCACCACACGAACCTTGATGCCGGCACCGCCGCGCGCGCGGCGCGCAGCAGACCACTCCTGGAGCTGCATCATGGCAGCAAGAGCATCAGGCAGGTATGCCTGGAGCACAATGCCTGCTTCCAAGTTGAGCAGCTCTGGACGGTCCAGGATGCGCGTAAACACAGCAATGGTGATGTCGAGATCTTTGAACTCCTCCATGTCCAAGTTGATGAACTTAGGAGTTGGGCTTTCAGCAGCAAGATGGAACAGGGGAAGTAAGCGTTCAACCACATGCTCTACGTCCTGCTCAAAAGCCCAAGCAGAGTGAGGTGCAACAGTGGAAGAAACTTTGATGGAGACATAGTCGACATCATCGCGTGCCAGAAGTGCGCGTGTGCCTTCCAGGCGGCGAGCTGCTTCGCGCTCACCGAGGACGGCTTCACCGAGCAGGTTGACGTTGAGGCGAATGCCTGGCTTACGGAGCTTGGCAATAGCTCCACCGAGCTTGGCGTCTGTTGCATCCACGATGAGGTGACCAACCATGTTTCGAAGAACCTTGCGAGAGATTGGAATAACTACTCCTGGCATCAAAGGCGCAAATGCGCCACCGAGACGCACCGCGGCACGCATATACCAGGGGAGGAAGCCAGGGACCTTGGGGGCAAGTTCTCGTAGGTTGTGTGCTGCGACCTTGAGATCTTCGGGGCGAACGACGCCATCGACGAAGCCCACGGTGAAGGCCAGACCTGTGGGATCTTTCAATACTCCCGCGAGCATGACGGCACTTGCATCAACAGGAAATCCTTGTGCTTCGGTCAACCATTTGCGAACAAGAGCGATGGAATCGTTGGCCAGTTCAGGGGAGAATGCGTCTTCGGTCATGATTACAGTCTGGTGGGCAAAAGAGTTTAGATAAAGCGCACATTAGTTACTATTACTCATTAGTATTACTTAACTATTGAGAGGTGCTCATGCTTGATCTGCGACGACTTCGTCTGCTGCGAGAGGTCAAGCTACGCGGCACCCTGGCCGAGGTAGCTGAGGCCCTCAACTACAGCCCTTCTGCTGTGTCTCAACAACTCGCGCTCTTGGAGAAAGAGGTGGGCGTCCCCTTGCTGCGCAAGAGTGGACGCCGGGTTATCTTGACGCCGCAAGCAGAGATTCTCGTCAGTCACACCTCCACGGTGCTGGAAGTGCTCGAGCAAGCAGAATCAGAAATCACGACGTCGCTGGAGCGCCCTGCCGGTTTAGTTCGACTCGCCCTTTTCCAATCAGCAGCCCTGGCATTACTTCCAGAGGCATTGACGCTATTAAAGAAAGAACATCCGCAGCTTCGTTTAGAAATAACCCAGCAAGAACCAGAAGCAGCACTGCATGCCACATGGGCAAGAGACTATGACTTGGTTATTGCTGAGCAATATCCCGGCCATGCTGCTGCTCGGCATCCCGAGTTGGATCGTATTGATCTCACAACTGACCCCATACGACTAGGTGTCTCCTCGAAACTCAGGGCAGAACATTCGATTTCGTCACTTGCTGACACTGCTGGGCTTCCCTGGGTCATGGAGCCACGCGGAACGGCATCGCGTCACTGGGCAGAACAAGCCTGCCGCCAAGCAGGTTTTGAACCTGATGTGCAATTTGAAACTGCCGACATTCAAGCCCACATCCGCTTGGTCGAGTCCGGTAACGCCGTTGCGCTCCTGACAGGTCTTGCCTGGGTTGGACGAAAGGTGACCGTTGATCTCATTGATCTTCCCGGCAACCCGCTCAGAACAGTGTTCACGGCAGCACGCCGAGCTAGTGCGGGAAGCCCCGCTATTCAGGTCTGTCGGGATGTTCTCTCAAGAACTGCTGAACTGGTTAACCCAGCCGCGCGTTAACCGGAGACTTCCACGCCCACCACAGCAACAACAGCTGCAAAGGCAGACGAACAAACGCGATAACAGTCAACAGGGTGTTCCCGGCCCCGATCGTGCTGAAGGCAAACCAAATATTGGCAGGCCAGATAGCGAGCAGAGTCAGCACAGTGACCGTGGGTGCCCACCGCGCTCTCAGGAGAAGGCCGACAACACACACCAGCTCGACCACGCCACTGACATAGACAACGCCGAGGTTGACTCCTTCGCCCAATTCGGGTGGCATCAACCACAGAAATCCTTGAGGAGTAACAAGGTGGAGAAAACCGCTGAGACCTAACAGCGCAATGACTATCCAACTACCAACACCGCGCTTGGTCATAGTTACTTCCGCTTCTTCTTGGCCAGTGACCCTGCTTTGAGTTGCGCTGCTTTAGCTGCCTTGGTTGCCGCCACATGGGGGGCGAGCCAGGCCTCAACGTCATCTGCTGTTCGAGGAAGTGCAATGGTCAGGTTTTCCGCACCGGTGGCGGTCACCAAAATATCGTCCTCGATGCGCACACCGATTCCGCGATATTCCTCGGGGACAGTAAGGTCATCGGGCTGGAAATACAGGCCAGGTTCAATCGTGAAGATCATGCCTTCCTTCACGATGCCGTCCATATACATTTCACGGCGGGCTTGAGCACAGTCGTGCACATCAATACCGAGGTGGTGACTGGTTCCATGCACCATATAACGCCGGTGATGCTGGTTTTCGGGAAGAAGTGCCTCTTCGGCAGTGACAGGAAGAAGACCCCACTCTGCGGTTTTCTGGGCAATAACAGCCATCGCGGTGTTGTGCACATCACGGAAAGTAATCCCCGGCTTCACAATGGCGAAGGCAGCATCTGCGGCCTCGCGCACGGCTTCATAAACCTTGCGCTGAACTGGGGTAAAGGTGCCACTGACGGGCAGTGTTCGCGTCACATCAGCGGTGTAATAGCTGTCGCGTTCAACACCTGCATCAATGAGAATGAGGTCGCCCTCATTCACAATGCCGTCGTTAGTGACCCAGTGCAAGATGCAGGCATGCGCACCACTGGCAGCAATAGTGCTGTAACCAACACCATTACCCTCCAACCGAGCGCGGGAGGCAAAAGCTCCCTCGACGAGACGCTCTCCGCGAGTATTCCCAGCAACTGCTGGCAGAACACGAGCAATATCTGCAAACCCGCGAATACTGGAGGCTACTGCTTCGCGCATTTCCGAGATTTCATACTCGTCCTTGACCAGACGCATCTCGGAAAGATCGCGAGCAAGGTCCTCAGAAATTTCGGTCACGGACTTGTCTGCTTCCGGAAGCTCATCGAGGTGCTTGGTTGAAATACCCAGATCACCGGCAACCTGAACTAAGGAAGGCCGTGGGCCTATCCAAAACTCACCAATGTCACTGTTTGCATAAAACTCATCCGAATCACGACCTGCGCGCTCGCGGAAATACAAAGTTGCTGTGTGACCTGTGGCAGTAGGTTCCATCACCAACACAGAATCAGGTTCGCTGTCTGAACCCCAACCGGTTAGCCAACTAAATGCTGAATCAGCACGGTACGGATAGAAGGTGTCATTACTACGACGTTTCATTGGCCCGGCAGGAATTACAATGCGCTTTCCCGGGTGAGCTTTGCTCAGTGCCTCACGACGCGCAGCGGCATAGGAGGCCTGTTCACGCGGTGAGGGAATCTGCTCTGGCCGATCTGCCCAGTTGCTCCCGATGTATTTCTGGAAAGTATCTGATGCCGGAGTTGTCGACCTGTTTTCAGTGCCGAGAGGGGCTTCGTGCTGGGCATCTTCCGCGTTCATGCTTCTAGTCTGTCACCGTATGGTGGGAAAAGTCTCAGCTTGTCCCCAGCCAGGCATAGAGTGAAAGGGTGGAAGCTTTTTTACGAGCCCAAAGTCCAATCGACTTGCACCTCCACAGCAATGTTTCAGACGGGACTGGCTCACCAACTGAGGTGGTGCGTGAGGCACACTCTGCTGGTGTGCGCACTATGGCGTTGACAGACCACGACACCACTGCAGGCTGGGATGAAGCGAGTGAAGAATGCCTGCGTTTGGGGATGACTTTCATCCCAGGTATGGAGTTCACATCTCGTATTGAACACGGCAGCATCCACATCCTGGCCTATCTGTTCGACCCCAACTATGCACCTTTGGTTCACGAGCTCAAGAAGCTCCAAAGCGACCGCGAAAATCGTCTTCGCCAAATGACAGAAAACGTCTCCGCAGACTACGACATCACCTGGGAACACGTACTCGAGCAGGTCTCAGTCTCCGGGAAATCTGTAGGTCGCCCTCACCTTGCTGATGCTTTGGTTGCTCGAGGCATTATTTCTGAACGCAGTGAAGCATTCTCAGGAATTCTTTCCAAAGATGGCCCGTACTACGTCTCCCAATATGCCCTCGACCCTGTTTCTGCCGTGAAACTGATTAGAGCTGCCGGTGGTGTTCCTGTGATGGCTCACCCCACCACAAAGGGACGCGTAGCTCCAATGGAATACATCGATCGCCTGATTGAAGCAGGTCTGGGCGGTTACGAAATTGAACACCGGGAAAATATGGAACCCGGCAAAACGATTCTTCGTGAACTGTGTGTGGAGCGCGGTCTGATTATCACCGGTTCCAGCGACTACCACGGCACAGGTAAACCCAACCAGCCAGGAGAGAACACCACTTCACCTGAAATGCTTGCACGAATTATCGAGCAAGGAACAGGTTCTGAACCGAGCTATCCAGAGTAAAAGGCAGATTTGCCCTTAACGGCTGAAGCAATACTGGGAATGTTGCCGTCACCGTAGGCGGCAATAACTTCTGTGATCACTACCTGATAACCGTCATACCAGCGAGCAACTTTCCCTTTTGCTTCACGATGATTTCCAAATCGGGCTAGTTCAGTAAGTGCTTCTTTAGTTTCGAAGTAGTAAATCGAATTCTTGATATCCGTCTCGGGTTTAACCCACTTTTCCACACCCAAAAAACCGGGAAGCTCAGCGACGAACTGTTCTATTGAGTCATCGAGGACATGGAACTCGTCATCGTAGGTTCCAGGATTAAATATGAACTGGACGGCGTACATAGGTCGGCTTCCAAATAGAGTGAACAGTATGCCTAATCACAGTACAGTGACCCCCGGTCATCGTTCTGCAGTAGAAAACATATCTTTTGGTAAGAAATATGCCGGCCTCATTTTTGGCTTTATTGGTATTGCTTCCTTCTCTTTCTCTTTGCCCATGACAAAGATTGCTTTGCTGGGATTCCCTCCGGTCTTTCTGGGTGCTGGCCGGGCTGCAGTTGCGGCAGTTATTGCTGCAGTTGTCCTCGCGGTGACGCGCTCCGCTCTCCCACGCGGAATGCAGTGGGTTCGATTGGGAATTGTTGCGCTCGGGGTTGTGGTGGGCTTCCCGTTTTTCACCTCCTTCGCGCTTGAGCATGCTCCAGCCTCACACGGTGCCGTGGTGATTGGTTTACTCCCCGCAGCAACGGCAGTCGCTGCTGTCATTCGGGGCAAAGAACGCCCCTCGAAAACCTTTTGGGTCGCATCGATACTTGGGGCAATATCAGTTGTTGTCTTCTCAGGACTCACATCAGGAGCCGGATTCTCACTCGAGCTGGGTGATGTGTTCTTCTTGGCTGCAGTGGTGATGGCAGCAATTGGTTATGCCGAAGGCGGCATTCTTTCTCGAGAAATTGGATCATGGCAAACCATTAGTTGGGCACTGATCGTTGCATTGCCTGTGATGTTGCCCATGGCCATCACGAGTGTCTCTGGCTTGGATTGGGAAGGTGTCCCCGCCCTAGCGTGGATTGGTTTTGCCTATATCGCGGTGATCTCGATGTATCTAGGATTCTTTGCCTGGTATCGAGGACTCGCTATTGGGCCCATGGCGTCAGTGAGTCAGATTCAACTACTACAACCACTTTTGACGATTATGTGGGCAGCACTGTTTTTTGGCGAGAGTGTAGGTTTCGCCGAGTGGGTTGCAGCTGCTGCAGTTATCGCGTGTGCAGGGGTTGCCGTTCGGGCTCGCGTGAAAACTGCGAGTACGACATAGCTACCAGTGAATCCAGCCGAATTTGCCAGTGCCTGCAGCAATGATGATGCAGTAAAGAGCAAAGAAGACGGCCACAACACCCAAGATTTTGAATTGATGATCCATGGTGAAGCGGAACATTTTGTCTAATAATTCTTCGGCTCGTTCGCCACGAATGAGTCTCCAAATCGGTGGCAAGATTACCCCGATTAAGGCGATGAGATAAACCAGAAGCGCTGTTGGAATTTTGAACCACAAATCCACTTTGCTTGCTGCTATGTCATGCAAAGCGGGAATGAGGAGGGCAAAGCTAGTGACGTCCTTAATGCTCAGAGCAAAAGCAACGCCGAAAAAGGTGATTGGGCGGGCTTTATTGAGGCCCGCGGTGAGACGCATTTCGGAACTCTTGGCAAGTTCTGGGTGAGGCATAAACAACCAGGTTGCTGATGCGCCCAACACGATGCCGACAATCAGCCAAATAGCTCCACTGAGCGGCGAATCTTGGCCTCTGTTATCCGCAGGTAACGAAGCAAACCCGAACAATAAGAGAGAAATAGCGATTGCGAAAGCAAGCCCGGCACCAACTCCCGTCGCAATTGTTCGGGATATCCACCGCGGAGAAACTGCTGCCACAAGTTGCAGTCCGAAGAGTGAGGGAGTGAAGGCGGCGCCAATAGCCAACGGAATCACTCGGAAAAGTAACTCTATTTCTTCCTTACCCATAAAAATTAGCCCTGAGTTGAGCCCAAACCTGGGCCACGGCGACGGGTGCGATTGCGTGTGCGCGACGGGTTGTTTCCGTCATGGTGTTCGTCTCCGCGGCCATCGTGTGCTCCACCGGCTATGCCGTGGCTGCCCTCAGGGCTGACGTGCTTAGGTGGGTTGTTTGTTCGACGACGGTTTCGCTCACCGCCACCTGACTTCTGACCACCCTGGCCTTCACGTTGACGACCAGTGTGGCCTTCTGCCGTCTTGGTCGGAGGAGTGGACTTGAGTCGACCCTTCGCATCTGCAGGGATATTGAGGTCTGTGTAGAGGTGTGGCGAGGAAGAGTAGGTCTCGGTTGGTTCAGGCTGACCAAACTCGAGAGCCTTGTTGATCAGTGACCATTTGTGGAGGTCTTCCCAGTCCACGAAGGTGACTGCGGTACCAGTTTTCCCAGCGCGACCGGTTCGGCCGGCGCGGTGCAAATAGGTTTGATCTTCATCAGGAATGGTGTGGTTGATCACGTGAGTCACGTCATCCACATCAATACCGCGAGCGGCAACGTCGGTGGCGATGAGGATGTCTTTCTTGCCCGACTTGAACTGTGCCATGCCACGTTCACGTTGTTCCTGGTTGAGGTCACCGTGCACCGCCACAGCAGGGAAGCCTCGGTCGGTGAGTTCTTCGACCAAGCGTGAGGCTGCACGCTTTGTGCGTGTGAAGATGACGGTCTTGCCACGGCCTTCTGCCTGCAGAATGCGGGCAATGACCTCATCTTTGTCCATGTTGTGGGCGCGATAAATGACGTGCTTGATGTTCGCTTGAGTAAGACCCTCATCTGGATCAGTTGCACGAATATGAATAGGGCTATTCATGAATCGACGAGCCAGAGCCACAATGGGTCCTGGCATCGTGGCTGAGAAGAGCATGGTGTGACGCTTGGGAGGAGTCTGCGAGAAGATCTTCTCAATATCTGCCAAGAAGCCGAGATCTAACATCTTGTCTGCTTCATCGAGCACAATTTCTTGAATTTCGGACAGGCTCAACAGACGCTGATTGGCGAGGTCGAGCAAACGTCCCGGGGTTCCCACCACAATCTGGGCACCAGCCTTGAGCTGTTCAACTTGGCCCTCATAAGACTTGCCGCCGTAGATGGAGACAACCTTGGTTTCACGGTTGGAGGTAGCCAGTTCCATGTCTTCAGCGACCTGAACACACAACTCTCGGGTGGGTACAACTACGAGCACCTTTACGCCGGGGCCGGGGTTGGTTCCGAGGCGTTGAATAATTGGCAAGCCAAAACCAAAGGTCTTACCGGTACCGGTTTTGGCCTGACCAATAATGTCTTGGCCGCCCAGAGCAAGGGGGATGGTTTGTTCCTGAATCGGGAACGGTTCAACTATTCCCCGAGAAGCCAACGCTTCAACGATGTCAGCGTCAATGTTTAAATCTGCAAAAGTCACGTGTGTGCCTGTCGTGTTAAAAAGGTTCTACGCCTTTTTATTCGTCACCCAGGCGTAGGGCTACCGATCCGATGCCGGTAGCGACCTTCTAAGCCTATCGGCGTCTCGCTCATATGCTCGCAAGGGAATAGGCTTGATACGTGGTCTTTTCATGGTTCGGTCTTCGCAAGCGACGTGTCGTTGCCCCTACCCTCAAACCTCGTCAAGAGAAGGTTGAGCGTGAAGACAAGGTAGATCTCTCAGATATGACCCCTGATGTGGTGCCATATTTGGGGCAGGTTGCTTATTTTGAACTCGCTGTCTTCGAATCTCTCACCCGCGCTGTGACCGCAGCTCCCAACCTAGAAGCTAAAGAGGGACTCAGCGCTGCAGCGGGAGAGGTTTTAGCTAAACACCACGGTTTGGTTGCTGAACTTCGCAAGAAGAAAGTTGACCCAGCAGTGGCTATGGCACCCTTTGCTCCAGCCATTGACACCTTTGAAGAACTCACCTCAGGCCGTAACTGGTATGAAATGTTGCTGGGTGTGTATCTCACCGCGGGTTTCCTCGACGACTTCTTTGTTCGTCTTGTGAGTGGTCTACCTAAAGCACTTCGTCCTTGTGTTGAGGAGATTCTTGAAACCGATCGAACTGCTGATGTGATTGTGAATCTGCTCAAAGAAGGGATTGCTGCTGATCCCAAACTTGCATCACAGTTGGCACTGTGGGGACGTCGCCTAGTTGGTGATACTCAGCTTGTGGCGCGCTCAGCACTGCAACTTTCTGGCAACCACGATGACGACGAACAGCGCCTAGAGCCAGTCTTTACTGACCTCATTGCCGCGCACTCGCGCCGCATGGACGAATTAGGCCTGACAGCCTAAGAAAAGTTGGCGTTAGCCGACGAAGCCGACTCGGCGGGACTGGTCAGAACCCACCTCAACAAAAGCAATGTTTGCTGATGAGACGAGGTAAACCTTGCCCTTCTCATCAGAAAGCTTGAGCAGGGGAGTCTTGCCGGTGAGAGCATCTGCAACGAGTGCTTCAACCTCTGCAACAGAAGAGCTGGTCTCCAAGCCAATTTCGCGGGAAGTGTTGATCATGCCGATGCGAATTTCCATGAGAAGACCTTTCTGGTATCGAACAAGCCAACACTATGACATAAGCAGTGTGTGCCCAAGCTGGAAGGGCCTGCTTTCGCCAACAGAGTAACTGTCACAACATTATTTGGGCCCGTAAGATAAGCGTTATGGCAACAGCTTCCGCTCATCAGGGCGGCATACTTTCCGGTTTGCGAGTGCTTGATTTCTCTCGAGTACTCGCTGGCCCCTATGCCACGATGACCTTGGCAGATTTTGGTGCCGATGTCATCAAAGTAGAAAGCGACAGCGGGGATGACACCAGGGCGTGGTTGCCTCCAGCCGACGAGCAAGGTGTCTCCACCTATTTTTCGAGCGTGAACCGCAACAAGCGTTCTGTTGTGATCGATTTACGTAGCGAAGAAGGTCGTGCTCACGTCACTGAACTTCTTGCCATGGCGGATGTTGTGATTGAAAATTTCCGCCCCGGTGTGATGACCAAATTGGGGTTTGATTTTGAACAGGCAAAAAAAATAAACCCAGGAATTATTTACTGCTCCATTACTGGTTTTGGAAGCGGCAAAGGGGCCTCCCTTGCGGGATATGACCTGCTCGTCCAAGCAGTTGGTGGCCTGATGAGCATTACTGGCCCACAGGATGGAGGGCCCACCAAGGTTGGTGTTGCGCTTGTGGACATCCTGACTGGCATGAATGCCGTTCAGGGAATTTTGCTCGCGCTCAAGGCCCGCGATGATGCTCCTGCGGAAAGTTGGAGTGGCCAACTTGTCGAGGTTGATCTGCTGACCAGTTTGCTCAGTGCCCTCACGAATCAAGCTGGTGCGGCACTCAATGCAGGAGTAACTCCACAACGCCTCGGCAATGCACATCCCAGCATTGCCCCGTATGAACTCTTCGATGCCGAGGATCGTCCACTTTTGATTGCTGTGGGTAACGATAGGCAGTTCCAGACCCTCGTGAGTTTGTTGGGCCGCGAGGAACTGTCTACAGATCATCGCTTCGCTGATAACCCCAGTCGCGCAACACATCGAATTGAGTTGCGCAAAGAACTCGAAAAGGTCTTAGTTACAGAACCCGGATCGCACTGGGTTGCGCTGCTCAGCGGGGAAGGAGTTCCTGCTGGTTTGGTCAACACCATTCCTGAGGCCTTCGACTTTGCCAATGATCTGGGGCTCAAAGCTGTAGTGGACATCGCCTACCCCCAGGGTTCCCACAGCACAAAACAAGTGACTAACCCCATTCATATTCCAGGTCGTGAAGCGACCTACAGGCTTGCTCCACCAGCATTGGGAGAGCATAGTGAAAAGGTCGGTTGGCTTTCGTCAATCGATACACAGTAAGGAAATCAGATGAGCACCGCTAAATATCCTGACGTATCTCTCGCTGATGAGGTCTTTGACTTCCACGCGCTGCTGAGCCCAGAAGAAAAAGAGTGGGCAATGAAGGCCCGTGACTTTGCTCAGACAGAAATCCGTCCCGTGATTGAGGACGATTTCGATAAGAAGTATTTCCGCAAGGAACTCATTCCCCTCATTGCTCAGCAAGGCTTCCTCGGAATGCACATCAAAGGCTATGGCTGCGCCGGTGCTTCCGCGGTCAGCTACGGACTTGTGTGTCTTGAGATGGAAGCGGTTGACAGTGGATGGCGAACTTTTGTTTCGGTCCAAGGTTCGCTTGCTATGTCGGCTATTTCGAAATATGGCACCGAAGAACAGAAGAATTACTGGCTGCCACAAATGGCCAAGGGTGAGAAGCTGGGTTGCTTTGGTCTGACCGAGCCCCACGGCGGTAGTGATCCTGCAAACATGAAAACCACAGCAGTGCTCGAAGGAGACACCTGGGTTCTCAATGGAGCTAAGCGCTGGATTGGTTTAGCCACCCTGGCTGATTTGTGCATCGTGTGGGCCATGACCGATGAGGGGGTTCGAGGATTTATAGTTCCCACTGACACCCCCGGATTCGTCGCAACCGCCATTGATGGCAAACTCGCTATGCGTGCCTCAATTCAATGCGATATCGAATTGACTGATGTCCGCCTCCCTGCTGACGCAATTCTGCCGGGAGCACAGGGATTGTCTGGACCCTTTGGATGCCTGAACGAAGCCCGCTACGGCATCATCTGGGGTGCCATGGGAGCAGCCCGCGCCTGTCTAGACGCCGCTATCTCCCGCTCGAAAGAGCGTGAAGTCTTTGGCAAAGCTATTGGTTCTTTCCAGATCACTCAAGCCAAGTTGGCAGATATGACTCTCGAATACGAGAAGGGTGTTCTGCTCGCACTGCACATTGGCCGTCAGAAGGATGCGGGAACCTTGAACCTCGCACAAATTAGTGTGGGCAAACTCAATAGCGTCAGAGAAGCACTCAAGATTGCCCGCGAAGCTCGCACGATTCTTGGTGGCGATGGCATCACTGGCGAATTCCCTGTGATGCGACACATGGCCAACCTTGAGGCTGTGCGCACCTATGAGGGCACGGATGAAATTCACCAGCTGGTGATTGGTCGTGCTCTGACAAGGTTGAACGCGTTTAGCTAACCCCAGAGTTCTGAGCTGAAGCCACCCAGGTTTTATAGGCCTGGGTAGTCTTCGTTGTAAGCGTTGATGACATCCATGATGGGACCATCGAGTTTGAGAGTGCCCTTGTCGAGGTAGAGGCCTCGGGTACAAAAACGTTTGAGGTCGCCTTCGTTGTGAGAGACAAAGAACAGGGTGCGGCCTTCTCCCAGCATTTCTTCGATGCGGCGGTAACACTTGTTCCGGAAAGACTTATCTCCCACGGCCAGGACCTCATCGACGAGAAGAACAGGTTCTTCCAAGCTGGTGACCACAGAGAATGCCAGGCGCACCTTCATGCCGCTAGAGAGGTGCTTGTAGGGGGTGTCGAGGAAGTCTTCGATTTCTGCAAAGTCGATGATGTCATCAAACTTTGCTGCAACCTGTTCCCGAGTCATGCCGTGCAGTCCCGCGGTGAGGTAGACGTTATCGCGCACGGTGAGGTCGTCGACAAACCCACCAGTGATTTCAATCAGCGGGGCAACACCAGCGTGAACTTGTACGTGTCCTTCATCGGGAATGAGCACGTTGGCAACTAACTTCAACAAAGTTGATTTACCTTGACCGTTTCGACCCACCACACCGATGGCTTCACCTGGGGCAACAGTGAATGACACATTGCGCAGTGCCCAAAACTCATTGGGTTTGGAACGTCGCGTTTTGGAGCCAAACAAATCTTTGAGGGAGCGGCGTCCTTTGTGGTTGCGGCGGAAACGAATTCCAGCATTTTCCACCGTGATGACAGAAGGAGAGCTCATTAGATCTCCTTCAATACAGAGCGCTCAGCACGGGAGAACACCCAGATGCCCAGGCCAAGAATAATCACCGACATTGCCGCAGAGATTCCCACAACGCTCCAGTTGAGCTCTTCAGGGAAGAAGGCAGCCCGGTATAGGTCAAAAATTCCCGCAAGTGGGTTGAATGCCATCCATGGCTGCACTGCGGCAGGCAAATCACTAAATGCATAGATGATGGGGGAGGCATAGAACAGGAAACGGAGAAACAGTTTGATGACCCGTTCCAAATCCCTAAAAAACACAACAAGCGGAGCAACAATCAAGCCAATTCCAAAGGTGAGGATTGCTTGAATAAGAATCGCCAGTGGGAAAAAGACCACTTCCCAGCCCAGCTGTGCACCGGCGACAACGGCAAAGATTGCGAGGACCGGGAGGGATAACAGAAATTCGGTTCCCTTACCCAGCACAATGCTGGCAACCCAAATGCTGCGCGGGATAGCAGTGGAACGGACCAGTTTTGCTGATTTGATAAATGCTCTCGTGGAGTCTGAAACCGCACTGTTGAACCACATCCAGGGCAGTAACCCTGCCAGCAAGAAGACGATGTAGGGCTCTGTGCCGGCAGCGCGCTGGAAAACCTGGGTGAAAATAAACCAATAGATTCCGCTCATAATCAGCGGATCAAGAATGGACCAGAGATAACCCAGAGCACTTGTCGAGTATCGAACCTTAAGGTCACGACGAGTCAACAGCCACAGTGCGTGTCGATAGCGCGCAAAAGCAGACCGTTGATACGGCGACTGTTCTATAGGTGCGCTCACGACTTAGAGCCTACGGCTTAGGCGCAGGTTAGACGAAGAGGTTGGCGCGCTCTAGATCCTCTGCAAAGTCAATTTCGACTGCGTAGAGGTCAGAGATGTCCATGGGCTCAACAAGGAGGCGATCCTTTTCGATAGCCAGTTCAAGTCCACGCTCAAAATAGTCCTGGTCGTTGACCTTGGTGAGGTGGTGCAGCAGAACGGGCTTGTCCTTTGCAGAGATGTAGTTGATACCGACGGCTTCTCCGAGACCATTCTTGACGGTCTTAGATAACTCGTTGATGTAGCCCTCAGCTGTGGTGGTGTACTTGACCTCTTCGTCGGAGACGGAAGAAGTGTTCACCGACACAAAAGACTGGTCGCGCACAATGAGTTCAGACGCACGCACGAGAGCAGCTGGATCGAAAACAACGTCGCCGTTCATCCACAGCACGCCACCGTTGCTAGATGCACGCAGAGCACGCATGAGGGACTTCGAGGTGTTGGTGGTGTCGTATTGCTCGTTGTAGACGAAGTTCACGTCAGGGAAAGCCTCGATGATGTGCTCAAGCTTGTAACCAACAACAACAGTGATGTGTGCGTCGTTCCCAAAAGCGTGACGAATGTTTTCCATCTGCTGCTGCATGATGGTGCGGCCGTCGCTGAGTTCAGTCAGCGGCTTAGGCAGCGAGCGGCCAAGACGGCTACCCATGCCAGCGGCAAGAATTACTACCTGTGTAGTCACGATAAAGCTCCTTGTGTGGTGTCAGATGCACCAGAAGAACAAGAGAAACGGGCATCAGAAAATGTCGATGAGAACGACACCCCGTTATGTCTCCTTTAGTTTACCCGCCGTTCATGCGAAAAAGCCAGAAGTTAAGCCCGCTTGTTGCCTTTTCGTGACACTTTTCACAGGGTTCACTCAGGAGGCTTCCGCCTCATAGAATTGGCATATGAGCTCGACATTTCCTGACGGCACACCCTTGGAGACCGGTGGTGGCACGGCCACCCTTGACCGTGAACTCGAAGAGCTGCTGCGTAACGAGCAATTGGATGAAGGCGATCACGATCGTTTCGCTCATTATGTGAAGAAGAACGACATCATGAAGTCCGCCCTCTCAGGAAAGCCAGTTCGCGCACTGTGTGGAAAAAAATGGACGCCTGGACGCGACCCAGAGAAGTTCCCCGTGTGCCAAACCTGCAAAGAGATTTACGAAAAGCTCAAAGATGACTAGCGGCCGGTTCAACCGCAATGCACCTATCGGCATTTTTGACTCTGGTGTGGGCGGCCTCACAGTAGCGAGGGCCATTCGTGATTCACTCCCACACGAATCAATCACCTACATCGGCGACACCGCCCATTCGCCTTACGGCACCAAAAGCATCGCTGATGTGCGCACCTACGCACTCGATGTCATGGACGGGCTGGTCGAGCAGGGTGTCAAAATGCTTGTCATTGCGTGTAATACAGCCAGCGCGGCCATGCTGCGTGATGCACGCGAACGCTACGACGTACCCGTGGTTGAAGTTATTCAGCCCGCTGTTCGTGGAGCGCTCGCTGCCACACGAAACAACCGCATTGGTGTGATTGGCACAACAGCAACCATCACCTCCAGGGCATACAACGATGCCTTTGCTGCCGCTCCCCATTTGGAACTCTTCACTCAGGCAGCCCCCAAATTTGTGGAATTTGTCGAAGCAGGACAAACCAGCGGGGCAGATGTCCTGAGAGTTGCAAGGGAATACCTGCAGCCCTTAATCACCGCCAACATTGACACCCTTGTACTCGGCTGCACACACTACCCCTTCCTTCGAGGAGCAATCTCTTACGTCATGGGAGATCATGTTCGACTGGTCTCCAGTGATAACGAAACAGCCAAGGACGTCTACCGGGAATTGGTCACCAGAGAATTAGACCGCATCGATCCCACTGCGCCCACCTACATTTATGAAGCAACTGGCGATAACACAGCTGAGTTTCTTCGCTTATCGTCACTCTTTTTGGGTCCCCAGGTTGTTTCTGTGGATTACACCCCAACTGGGGCTATCAATCTTCCCCTCAACTAAAGGAATCTATGTCTGAGAACATCACCCGTGCTGACGGCCGTGCCGTCGACCAACTTCGTGAGATCACCATCGAGCGTGGCTGGAGTGAACAAGCAGAAGGCTCAGCACTGATTTCCTTTGGAAAAACCAAGGTTCTGTGCACCGCCTCATTCACCAGTGGTGTTCCCCGCTGGATGACAGGATCCGGTAAAGGCTGGGTGACAGCCGAATATGCGATGATTCCACGCTCAACCAACTCACGCATGGATCGTGAAGCAGTCAAAGGCAAGATTGGTGGGCGCACCCACGAAATCTCTCGCCTCATCGGCCGCTCACTGCGCGCAGTGGTCAACACCAAAGCACTCGGTGAAAACACCATCGTGATCGACTGTGATGTTCTCCAAGCTGATGGGGGAACCCGAACCGCTGCAATCACCGGCGCCTATGTTGCGCTCGCCGAGGCTATTGCGTGGGGTAAATCACAAAAACTCATTCCAGCCTCTGCAGAACCACTGATCGACAGTGTTTCGGCCGTATCGGTCGGAATTATTGACGGTGTGCCCATGCTAGATCTTGCCTATGTTGAGGATGTCCGCGCGGAGACCGACATGAATGTCGTTGTCACCGGTCGCGGACTCTTTGTTGAAGTTCAAGGAACTGCTGAGGGCGCTCCTTTCGACCGCAACGAGCTGAACTCGTTGCTGGATCTCGCCGTTGCTGGGGCACAAGACCTCACCAACTTCCAGCGACAAGCACTTGCCTAGCTCATGAACACCTTCGTGTTGGCTACCCACAATCTGCACAAGATTGAGGAATTCAATGCCATCCTGGGCTCACTTGTTCCCGGCATTACGGTGATTGGCTATGACGGGCCTGAGCCCATCGAAGATGGTGTGAGCTTTGCCGAGAACGCGCTTATTAAAGCGCGTGCAGCGGCCGCTCACACAGGACTACCGTCCCTCTCGGATGACTCCGGTATCTGTGTCGATGTTTTAGGCGGTGCCCCAGGAATCTTTTCTGCCCGCTGGGCAGGATCTGCCAAAGACAATGCTGCGAATGTTCAACTCCTACTGGATCAACTCAGTGATGTCAGAGATGAAGACCGCAGTGCGCACTTCCAATGCACCATTGCTGTGGTGAACCCTGTGACCAATGAGGAATATGTGGTCGAGGGGAAGTGGCCAGGGAGAATTGCCCGTGAGGTTCACGGAGTAAACGGTTTTGGTTATGACCCCATTTTTATCCCTGAAGGATACGAAGTCACTGCAGCAATTTTGGATCCCGATGAGAAGAATCAATTAAGCCATCGTTCTCGCGCTTTACGGGCCTTGGCTGACAGACTGAGCTCATGACTGATCTAGCAGGTAAGCGTATTCTCGTCACCGGTGGAACCGGTGCGCTCGGCTCCCGTATTGCGCGTCAACTTTCTGGAGCTGGTGCTCAGGTTGTTCTCACGGGACGTAACGGCGCAAAGCTCCAGGAACTTGGTATCTCGAGCGAGCTCTTCACGCTTGATCTGGCGCTGCCCGGGGCAGCGGAATCCCTGGTGAATACAGTCACCTCTGCAGGCCAGCTGGATGGAATTGTGATTGCTCACGGCTTGGTAGCGTTTGGACCTGTTTCCGAACTCGAGGTGGGAACACTGAGCACCCTGGTTGCTGTGAATGAGACCAGCGCAATTGAGCTTATTCGAGCAGCTATCCCCGCCTTAGTTTCTGCCAAGGCAGCTGGGAGCGATCCTTTCATTGTCACCATCTCTGGAGTGATTGCAGATATGCCTACGGCCGGTATGGCCGCATATGGTGCCAGCAAAGCAGGATTAAAGGCCTTTGTCAGCGCAGCACAGCGAGAATTACGTCGTGAAGGTATTCGCATTGTTGACACGCGTCCGCCTCACACCGAGACAGGTCTTGCCACCCGAGCAATCGCCGGTGTTGCACCGACAATGCCAGAGGGACTCTCACCAGATGCTGTTGCAACTCGTATTGTCACCGCGATTACAGCAGATGAAAAGGATGTCCCCGCGGACGCTTTCAGCTAAAAGGTTGTTTTCAGCTGTCCCACAACTTTGCCGCCGCCATAAACCTCGGTGTGCAAGCGTGGGGTGAGTGCATCAAGAGCGCTTTGTTCGAGAGCACCCGCACGCATCAGAGCCTGTAGGGCAACAATAGGTGCTGTGCGCAGGTTTCCATCAAGAATCTTCGTCGCCACTGTTGTTCCATCTGGTGTGGAAACAAGGAACACACCTTCGTAACCTGACTTCGCGGCAAAGCCGAGTTCTTCCATGATGAGTGTGTCAGGCTCACCGTGGTCTCCGACAACCCACGGGTGCTCGATCATTGAAGAGAACAGTTTCTGTGCAGAGGAAGCGATGTTCATTGGAGCGGTTTCATTCGCCGAACGCATCCTGGCCACACCACGAGCAAGGGCAACCAAGGGCATGGCGTGGACGGGAGCACCACAACCGTCAACGGCGGTGGCTGGAACAGTCTCACCCGTGAGGTATTCCACCGCTTCCAGAATGCGGAGTTGAAGAGGGTGGCTTGGATCGGTGTAGTTGTCAGTAGGCCAGCCTTCGGCCTGGCACGCCAGCAACATCGCCGCGTGCTTACCTGAACAGCAGTGATAAATCGGAAGAGCCGATCCATCAGCTTTGTAAACCTGCTTAAGCATCTCTTTGTTGACTGGCCATTCTGTGGCACAACGCAGATCAGCTTCAGTGAAACCGCCCAGGCTCAATACTTCACGCACCATCTCCACATGTGCTGCCGAACCAGTGTGGCTAGAAGTGGCTAGAGCGGTGTGCTCGGGAGAGAGATTAATCCCGGTCGAGAAGATACCCATTGCCTGGAACAACTTCATGGCAGAGCGAGGGAACACAAGCGCAGAGGGGTCGCCTTTACTGAAGATGACATCGCCCTGTGGATTGACCACAACCACGCTTCCTGCGTGACGAGATTCAATGAAGTCGTTACGAACGAGAACGGCTAATTCTTCGGATGTGGCGACGCTGCCAGTTTCTGCCATGAGTATTCCTAGTGCTGTCCAATAAAGGAAGGGGTCACCAGTATCTGGTGACCCCTCACAATCTACTTGTTATTTAAAGCGACGCCAGTGCTTCATCGAGGACGCTCAGTGCATCTTCGAGAAGTGCATCACTGGTGGTCACAGCGGGAAGGAAGCGCAGCACGTTGTAGTAGCTTCCTGCACTGAGCAAAAGCAGACCGTTCTGGGCGCCATAGGCAATAACTTTCTTGACTGCATCAGGGTTGGGGTCCTTCGTGCCTGGCTGGACAAGCTCGATAGCGAGCATTGCGCCGCGTCCACGGACATCACCAATCACGGGGTACTTTTCCTGCAGCTGACGCAGGCCACCACCCAGAGTCTTTTCAATGCGCTTGGCTTCAGCAAAGAGTTTTCCGTCTTCGAGCTGTTCGAATACAGATAGTGCTGCTGCACATGCCACAGGGTTACCACCATAGGTTCCACCCATACCGCCCACGTGAACAGAATCCATGATGTCTGCGCGGCCAACGACAGCAGACAGTGGCATTCCGCCAGCAATGCCCTTGGCAACGGTCATCATGTCGGGAATGACGCCCATATTTGTGGTGGCGAAGTAGTCACCGGTTCGAGCAATACCGCTCTGAACTTCATCAGCTACGAAGACAACATTGTTCGCGGTGCACCATTCCTGGATAGCTGCAAGATAGCCATCGGCTGGAACAACGAACCCACCTTCACCTTGAATAGGTTCCATGAAGATACAAGCGAGATCCTCAGCGCCGACAATCTTTTCGAAATAGGAGAGGGTGCGCTTGGCGGCTTCAGCTCCGCTAAGCCCGTCGTGGAAAGGGTAGGAACTGGGAGCTCGGAATACAGAGTTTCCAAGTGGACCAAATCCGGTTCCGTAAGGGGCGTTCTTGAAGTTCATACCCATGGTCAGGTTGGTACGACCGTGGTAGGCGTGGTCGATAACGCCCACACCGTTCTTGCCTGTGAACTTGCGGGCAAACTTGACGGCGTTTTCTACTGCCTCGGCACCAGAGTTGGCAAGCATGACGCGCTTGTCGTGGTTACCGGGAGTGTGCTTGATGAGCTGCTCAGCTACTGCAACATAACCTTCGTAGGGGGTCACGGTGAAGCACAGGTGGGTGTAGTGACCGGCCTGTTCGGCAACTGCCGCAACCACACCATCGTTGCTATGTCCCACGGTGGTCACGCCTATACCTGCTGCAAAGTCGATGAACTGGTTACCGTCCACATCAACCACGATGGAGCCGTGTGCGTTCTCAATGAACACGGGAAGTGCGGCACCCACACCTGCAGAAACAACAGCGTTACGTCGCTTCATCATTTCTTGTGACTTGGGTCCAGGGATTGCAGTGACAACCTTGCGTTCCTGTGTAACAACGGTCGCGGCGGGGGCAGAAGTGTTCGTCATAGTGCAATCCTAACTTCCTCGGCACTGAGGTAAATGGTGGGTGTGGAAGAAAAAAGTCCAGTTTTTCTCTCAGATTTCAAGGATAGTTCGTACCCGAACAATATTGCTACTACGAAAGTGGTGGAAAGATGGAGATTATGCGTCGCGTCCTCATTCTTGGCTCCTCAGGTTCTATCGGAACTCAGGCGTTGGACGTGATTCGTGCCAACCGTGACCGTTTCGAAGTTGTCGGACTTTCCGTTGGGTCAAATCGCGAAGTTCTTCACCACCAAGCCACCGAGTTCGGTGTCAGTAACATTGCCATCGGCCACGAAGAAGCTGAACAACTTGTTCGCAGTCTTGATGCTGATGTCGTCCTCAACGGTATTACCGGATCTGTAGGTCTAGGTCCTACTCTCGCGGCGCTAGAAACAGGGAAAACGCTTGCGCTGGCCAACAAAGAAAGCCTCATTGTCGGTGGCACTCTCGTTACCGACCTCGCCAAGCCAGGCCAGATAGTTCCAGTTGACTCAGAGCATTCCGCAATCGCCCAGGCACTCGTCTCCGGAACGCACGCCGAAGTTCGACGCCTAGTCTTGACCGCTTCCGGTGGCCCTTTCAGGGGACGTAGCCGTGAATCCTTAGTTTCGGTCACGCCCCAGGAAGCCCTTGCTCACCCCACGTGGGATATGGGTCTTGTTGTGACGACGAATTCGTCAACGTTGGTGAATAAAGGTCTTGAGGTTATCGAAGCCCATCTGCTGTTTGACATTCCTTTCGATCGAATAGATGTCACGGTTCACCCACAGTCGATCGTGCACTCCATGGTGGAGTTTGTGGACGGTTCAACCATCGCTCAAGCATCTCCGCCTGATATGCGTCTGCCTATTTCCTTGGGGTTGGACTGGCCACACCGTGTTGCTGGTGTTGGCGAACCTTTGGACTGGACAAAAGCACAATCCTGGACTTTTGAACCGTTAGATGAAGAAGCATTCCCCGCGGTCTGGTTAGCAAAACAGGTTGGAACTGCTGGGTCAACTTTCCCGGCAGTTTTCAATGCCGCTAATGAGCAAGCAGTCATGGCTTTCCACGCAGGCAAAATTGGCTACTTGGATATCCTCACGACGATTCAGCGCGTCGTTGATGAACACACTCCCGCATCCGGGGCACTGACACGTGAAGCAGTCCTTGAAGCAGAGCGCTGGGCTCGTCAGCGTGCTGATGAAGTCATTGGTTCCTGAGGTTGTTCTCGGTTGATTGTCAGACGGTCGGGTTAATCTTTTTCTAATGGATACTTTCTGGCTTTACTTCCTCGGCGTCGTCATCTTTGCAGTTGGACTGGCGGTCTCCATCGGTCTGCATGAAATCGGGCACCTTCTGCCTGCCAAACTCTTTGGCGTGAGGGTAGGCCAGTACATGATTGGCTTCGGTCCCACCCTGTTTTCTCGCAAAGTTGGCGAAACTGAATACGGCCTCAAGGCCATTCCTTTGGGCGGTTACATCTCGATGGCAGGTATGTATCCTCCCGGAGATGAACCCGTAGATTCAAAGAATCGTGTGCGTCGACTGTTTGGAAAGCTCGTTCAGGACGCACGTCAAGCCAGTGATGAATCCATGGTTGATCTGGATAAGTCTCGAGCTTTCTACAACCTTCCCGTCTGGAAACGCATCATCATCATGGTGGGTGGCCCTTTTATGAACCTGGTGCTCGCATTCGTGTTGTTTGCGATCTTGGTGGTTGGATACGGGCAACCAGCCCCCACTACTCAAGTTGCCACCATCACGCAGTGCGTTACAGCTGAGGGTGATCCCGCCGAATGCTCCGACTCAACAGTGGAGGCTCCGGGTGTAACAGCTGGTCTTCAAGCAGGCGACACGATTCTTTCCATCAATGGTCAAAAGGTGACCAACTGGAATGAAGGAACTGAGGTAATTCGCTCTTCTGCCGGCGAAACCCTCACCGTAGTTGTCGACCGAGACGGCCAAGAAGTTTCCCTCAGCGTTGTTCCCGTTCTAGCTGAGCGCACCAAAGTTGATGACCTAGGAAACCCTGTGCTGGATTCCAGTGGGCAACCAGTTGTTGAAGAAGTCGGCTTTGTTGGTATTTCTCCTGACTACGCCATGACACCTGGATCAATTACTGAAGTGTTCCCCATGATGGGTGAAAATATTGCCGGTGTCACCAATATGATTTTGCACCTGCCGCAGCGCATGGTTGATGTAGCAAACGCCGCTTTCGGTCCTGAAGAACGGGACATCAATGGCCCCATCGGCATCGTGGGTGTTGGCCGTGTGGCTGGAGAAGTTGCGAGCACCAACATGGTAGATGACACTGCGAAGGGTGCCACGCTGATCGGTATTTTGGCGTCGTTGAATATTGCCTTGTTTGTCTTCAATATGGTTCCGCTGCTCCCTCTTGATGGCGGCCACATTGCTGGTGCTTTGTATGAAGCAGCACGTCGCAAGATTGCTCAGATACGCAAGCGTCCAGATCCTGGACCCTTCGATACAGCAAAGCTCATGCCCTTGACATTGCTGGTCGTTATCTTGCTGGCATCTATGAGTGCACTCCTGCTTTATGCAGATATCTTCAAGCCGGTGAGCATTTTTGGCTAATGAACTTTCCACTTCACGCGTAAGCTAAAGCCGTGCCTGCTGTAAATCTTGGAATGCCGAAGACTCCTGAAGTTCTTTCGCCACGTCGTAAAACCCGTCAGATCAAAGTTGGAAAAGTCCTGGTCGGTGGAGATGCACCCATTAGCGTGCAGTCGATGTGCACTACCCCCACCACGAACATCAATGCCACTTTGCAGCAGATTGCAGAGCTGACTGCATCCGGCTGTGACATAGTTCGCGTGGCTGTGCCCAGTCGTGACGATGCTGAGGCCCTGCCTATCATCGCCAAGAAGAGCCAGATTCCTGTTATCGCGGATATTCATTTCCAGCCCAACTATGTTTACGCAGCAATCGACGCAGGCTGCGCAGCAGTTCGTGTGAACCCTGGAAACATTCGTAAATTCGATGACCAGGTGGGTGAAATTGCACGCCGTGCCAAAGAAGCCGGCGTGAGCATTCGTATTGGCGTCAACGCGGGCTCTCTTGACCCCCGTCTGCTCGAGAAATATGGCAAAGCCACCCCAGAAGCTCTTGTTGAAAGCGCTGTGTGGGAGGCAAGCCTCTTTGAAGAACATGACTTCCATGACTTCAAAATCTCCGTCAAGCACAACGACCCCGTTGTGATGGTGAAGGCGTATCGCCAGCTCGCTGAACGCGGGGATTGGCCACTGCACCTAGGTGTTACCGAGGCTGGCCCTGCCTTCCAGGGAACCATCAAGTCCGCCACCGCCTTCGGAATTCTCCTGGGTGAGGGAATCGGTGACACCATCCGTGTTTCCCTTTCTGCCCCACCTGCCGAAGAGGTCAAGGTTGGTCTGCAGATTTTGCAGTCCCTGAATCTGCGTGAGCGCAAACTCGAGATTGTTTCGTGCCCCAGTTGTGGACGTGCACAGGTTGACGTGTACAAGCTCGCCAATGACGTCACTGCTGGTCTGGAGGGCATGACAGTTCCACTGCGTGTGGCAGTTATGGGCTGTGTTGTCAACGGACCAGGTGAAGCGCGTGACGCTGACCTTGGTGTTGCATCTGGTAACGGTAAAGGACAGATTTTCGTCAAGGGTGAAGTTGTGAAAACTGTTCCTGAGAGTGAAATTGTTTCCACGCTGATTGAAGAAGCCAACCGCCTTGCTGCAGAAATGCCTGCGGGAGAAATCGGTTCTGTCGAAGTCATTACTCCCTAAGGAATAAGAACATGTCAGGTCCTTTTCTTGTTGCAGCCTTCGTGTTTCTTGTCCTGATGGCCGTTGGTGTTGTCATATTCAGGCGTATGAAGTAACCCCCGGGGGTATAGCTTGAAGTGGTGAGCATCACCGACTATCGAGCAATTCAACGCCGCTCGTTGCGTGTATTGGCCGCCGGCCAAATACTCGGTGGGCTAGGAATGGGTGCAGCCTTTTCCTTAGGCTCATTGCTCACCGCGGAAGTTGGTGGCTCTCCTGCTTATGCTGGCCTTTCAGCCACCATGTCCACACTCGGCACTGCTCTATTTGCTATTCCTCTGGCTCGTTTAGCTGGTCGCGTGGGCCGACGTTATGCGCTGGCTACAGGTGGAGCCATTGGTCTGGTCGGAGCCGTGATGGTGATTGTCGCTGCCGGTATGTCGAACTTACCTCTGTTGTTGGTGAGCATGTTGACCCTTGGAGCCGGTGGAGCTGTAAATCTGCAGACTCGCTTCGCGGCTGCAGATTTAGCAAGGGCCGAAACCCGAGCTCGTGATCTCTCCCTGGTGGTGTGGGCTACAACAATTGGCATTGTTGCCGGGCCTAACCTGGTTGGCCCCGGAGATGCTTTAGGGGACTCCCTGGGATTGCCATTGTTTACCGGTGCATTCGCCATCGCAGCCTTTGCGCAACTATGTTCGGCTGTTCTTTTCCTAACTGCTCTACGTCCAGACCCGCTGCTTCTTGCTAAACAACGCGCTATTGACGAGGGCGTTCCCGCTCCTGCGGCACGCAGAGGTTTTGGCGTTGCCGTGAAAATCTTGGCAGAGACTCCCGCCGGTGCAGTTGCCGTGTTTACCCTCGCAATGAGCCACGCCACGATGGTTGCTGTGATGGCCATGACCCCGGTTCACTTGGCTTTGCACGATGTGGTCCTTCCGATGATTGGGTTGGTAATCAGTCTGCATACCGCTGGAATGTATGCGTTTTCACCGGTATTCGGATGGCTTGCCGACCGTATAGGTCGCACCACAACCATCTTGATTGGCCAAGTAATTCTTTTCTCTTCATTGGTTGTGAACTTTTCCGCGCCAGATTCTGTCGGTGCTGTCACTATTGCGCTGGTGCTGTTAGGTCTGGGCTGGTCTGCCTCAACTGTTTCCGCCAGCGCGTTATTGACTGAATCTGTTGCGGCAGAAAATCGAACGACAGTTCAAGGTTTCTCTGACTCGGTGATGAGTTTTGCTGGTGCTGGCGGAGGAGCACTTGCTGGTCTTGTCCTTGCTGCTGTTGGATATGGTCTGCTAAACGTGTGGGTGATGTGCCTAGTTGGGCTGGTCGCTGTTTCGGTCCTCCTGTTGGGCTGGCGCAACAAGAGCGTGCGCACCGCTTAAGATTGAAAGCGTGCCTACACGTCTATCTCACCTGTTCCTGCGTACTCTGCGCGAAGACCCTTCTGAAGCTGAAGTAACTAGCCACAAGCTTTTACTCCGTGCTGGATACATTCGCCGACAAGCTCCTGGTGTTTTTGCATGGTTGCCGCTGGGACTTCGCGTGAAGGCCAACATTGAGAAGATCATCCGTGAAGAGATGACGGCAGCTGGAGCACAGGAAGTTCACTTCCCTGCGCTGCTGCCTAAAGAGCCTTATGAGATCACCGGTCGCTGGACCGAATATGGTGATGGAATCTTCCGTCTCAAGGACCGTAAAGAAGCTGACTATCTACTTGCTCCTACGCACGAAGAAGTCTTTACCCTCCTGGTGAAGGACTTATACAACTCTTACAAAGACTTGCCAGTGTGCCTGTACCAAATTCAGGACAAGTACCGTGATGAGGCACGTCCACGTGCAGGTCTGCTGCGTGGACGCGAATTCACCATGAAAGACGCCTACTCCTTCGATATCTCTGATGAAGGACTGGCGCAAAGCTACCAAGCTCAACGTGATGCGTATGAGCGCATCTTTACCCGTCTTGGCCTGGACTACGTCATTGTGAAGGCGGACGCAGGGGCCATGGGTGGTTCACGTTCGGAAGAATTCCTTCACCCCACTGAGGTTGGTGAGGACTCCTTTGTGCGCAGCGCGGGTGGATACGCCGCCAATATTGAGGCGTTTACAACTGTCGTCCCTGCATCACTCCCCATCGAGGGCCAGCCTGCTGCTCGGGTATTTGATTCACCAAACACGCCTACGATCGACTCGTTGGTTGATCACCTCAATGAGCACGAGCCTCGTGAAGATGGTCGCAGCTGGAACGCGGCAGATACCCTCAAGAACGTCGTGCTGGCACTAACCCACCTTGATGGCAGGCGTGAACTGATCTCTATTGGTTTGCCAGGAGACCGCGAAGTAGAGCTTGCCCGCGTTGAAGTGGCTTTCTCACCTGCGGCAGTTGAAGCAGCAACGGAAGAAGATTTCGCCAAGAACAAGGCTCTGGTTAAGGGATACATCGGCCCCTGGTCAGAACATGGTCCCGTTCTGGGAGAAAAGGGAAGCAGCAAGATTCGCTACTTCGTTGACCCTCGTGTTGTTGATGGAACCGCGTGGGTTACCGGCGCCAATGTTGATCAAAAGCACGTGCTCAATGTTGTCGCTGGTCGCGATTTCATCGCAGATGGTGTTGTGGAAGCCTCGGATGTTCGCGATGGTGATCCAGCTCCTGACGGTTCAGGACCTGTTGAGATTGCACGCGGTATGGAAATCGGTCACGTATTCCAGCTGGGACGCAAGTATGCCGAAGCACTTGGCCTGAAGGTGCTTGATGAAAACGGCAAGCTCGTTACCGTCACCATGGGGTCTTATGGAATTGGCGTCACACGTATCCTTGCCGTGATTGCCGAGACCAACAACGACGACAAGGGCTTGATCTGGCCAGAAAACGTCTCACCATTCGACATTCACGTCATCGCCACTGGTAAAGATGATGAGGTATTCGAAGCCGCAGAGAAGCTGGTTGCTGAGCTTGAAGGAGCGCGCTACGAGGTTCTCTATGACGACAGACCTAAGGTTTCACCCGGAGTGAAGTTTGGTGATGCTGAACTGATCGGTGTGCCCAAGATTGTGATTGTGGGTAAGGGATTATCAGACGGCGTGGTTGAGCTCTGGGATCGTCGCACCAACGAGCGCACCAGCGTCCCAGTCGGAGACGTACTTTCTCACCTCTAAAGCTGTGACTAGGGGCCTTACGGTTTTTTCTCACACATTCGTCAGGTAACCTTGTAGTTCGGCGCCGGGAGGCGCACGCTTACAGGTACGAATAGAGGAGGCCCACCGTGGACATCGATCTCAGAGTTCTCAAGCTCATGGAATCAGAGAAGGGTATTCCCTTCGATGAGTTGGTCGAAATTATCGAAGCAGCCATCCTCACCGCATATCAGAAGCACGTTATTCAGTCGGAGCCTCGTGTTGCACCTGTGAAGCCTGCTAAGGATGACGACGATGCACCTCGCCCCGCGCGAGTTCCTGTCGAGCTTCCTGAAGCACGCGTTGAACTAGACCGCAAGACCGGTATTGTCACCATTTACGTTCCAGAAAAGGACGAAGAGGGTGTAGTTATCGGTGAAGCCGTGGCAACTCCAGATGACTTTGGCCGTATCGCAGCCTTTGCGGCAAAGCAGGTCATTAACCAGCGGCTACGTGACTTAGCTGATGATGCAGTCATTGGTGAATTCAAGGGTCGTGAAGGCGACATTGTTTCGGGCGTGATTCAGCAGGGACAAAACCCCAAGATGGTATTCATCGATTTGGGCACGGTTGAAGCTGTGATGCCACCTGAAGAGCAGGTTCCTGGTGAGGATTACACACACGGAAACCGTATTCGTGTCTACGTCACTGCAGTCAACCGCGGTGCTAAAGGCCCACAGGTAACTGTCTCCCGCACGCACCCTCAGCTCGTGCGCAAGCTGTTCACCATGGAAGTTCCAGAGATTCAAAGCGGACTAGTTGAAATTGTTGCGCTCGCTCGTGAAGCAGGCCACCGCACCAAGATTGCGGTCAAGGCAACCGATCCAGCAATCAACGCTAAGGGCGCCTGCATTGGTGAACTGGGTCGTCGTGTCCGCGCGGTGACGGAAGAACTCAACGATGAAAAGATTGACATCGTTGATTACTCAGCAGATTTGCCCACCTTCGTGACGAATGCTCTGTCACCTGCAAAGGTGTCCAGCGCATTCATCTTGGATGCGGCTTCTAAGGCAGTTCGTGCCCTCGTTCCTGACTACCAGCTCTCGCTAGCTATTGGTAAGGAAGGTCAGAACGCTCGCCTGGCAGCGAAGCTCACTGGAGCCAAGATCGACATCCAGCCTGACTCCGTTATGGACGAAGACTAGGCAGTACCGCACGGCGGGACACCCCGCCCAGGCAGTACTGGGGTATCATGGAACCTGTAAGGACGTGCATCGGCTGCCGTCAACGATCTGAGAAGTCCGCTTTGTTGCGGGTTATCGAAGTTGATGGCCGTGTTGAACCTGATTTATCTGGCTCAGCACCAGGTCGCGGTGCGTGGCTACACCCCACACCAGAGTGTTGCAATGATGCAGTGAAGCGCCGGGCTTTTGGCCGTGCACTTCGCGCAGAAATTACTAACACTGACACCATCACACAAAGGCTGAACGGCTAATGGAAAACTAATGAGCGGCTCGAAATGAGTACCGTCCGTAAGTAATGGTCTGGTCCTGTTTTACAGGGCTCAGGCCCTAAGACAGGAGAATTGTGGCTGCCAAACCACGCGTACACGAAGTTGCTGCCGAATACGGCATCGACAGCAAGCTTGCTCTAGCCAAGCTGAAAGATCTCGGTGAGTTCGTTAAGGGACCATCGTCAACAATTGAGCCTCCCGTAGCGCGCAAGCTACGTAATGCCTTAGAGGCAGAGGGCATGAAGCCAGTTCCTGCTGGCGAAGCTGCACCTGCTGCGAAGAGCGCATCAAAGGCGCCTGCTAAAGCTGCGCCTGCTGCTGAAGCTCCAGCGGCACCTGCTGCGCCCACACCTGGTCCGGCTGCACCCAAGGCGGAAGAAAAGCCCGCACCTGCACCAGAAGCTCCTCAAACTCCAGCTGCTGATGCACCTGCACCAAAGGCTGCCGGTGGCACACGCCCCGGAAATAACCCCTTTGCTTCTGCACAGGGCATGGGTACACGCCCTGCCGGCGCACCACGTCCAGGAAACAACCCCTTCGCTTCCGCACAGGGCATGGGAACCCGCCCCGCAGGTTCGCCTTCCCCCGGAAGTATTCCTCGCCCGATGGCTCCTCGCCCAGGTGGCATGCCACGTCCCGGTGGAGCCGGTGGCGTAGGTCGCCCCGGTGGTCCAGGTCGTGGAGGCGCAGGTGCCGGTGCTGGATTCCAGCGCCCAGCTGGCGGCGGCGGATTCCGTCAAGGTGCTCCTGGTGGAGCTCCGGGTGGTGCTGGTGCACCAGCACGCCCTGGTTTCGGCCCTAACCGCCCACCTGCAGGTGGTGGTGGCGGTGGCGGTCGTGGCCGTGGCCCCGGCGGTGGAACCGCTGGTGCGTTCGGTCGTGGCGGCGGAAAGTCCAAAGCACGTAAGTCGAAGAGAACGAAAAGAGCAGAGTTTGAACTCCGCGAGGCACCTTCGCTTGGTGGCGTAAGTGTTCCTCGTGGTGATGGCAACACTGTTATTCGTTTGCGCCGCGGTGCATCACTTGCTGACTTTGCTGACAAGATCAATGCAACCCCAGCAAACCTGGTAACTGTTCTCTTCCACCTCGGTGAGATGGCAACAGCAACTGAATCAATTGACGAAGCAACTTTCGAAATTCTCGGTGAAGAACTGGGCTTCAAAATCCAGATTGTTTCCCCTGAAGAAGAAGACAAGGAACTGCTCGACGCGTTTAACATCGATCTTGAGCAAGAACTTGCTGACGAAAACGATGAAGATCTCGAGGTGCGTCCCCCTGTTGTGACGGTGATGGGTCACGTTGACCACGGTAAGACTCGTTTGCTCGATGCCATCCGTAAGACCAACGTCATCGCTGGCGAAGCCGGTGGAATTACTCAGCACATCGGTGCCTACCAGGTTCACGCAAACCATGATGGTGTTGACCGTCTGATTACCTTCATTGACACCCCTGGTCACGAGGCGTTTACCGCTATGCGTGCTCGTGGTGCGCAGGTAACTGACATCGCAATCCTGGTTGTTGCTGCAGATGACGGCATCATGCCTCAGACCATTGAGGCATTGAACCACGCCCAGGCAGCCAATGTGCCTATCGTGGTTGCTGTCAACAAGGTGGACAAGCCTGATGCGAACCCTGCAAAGGTTCGCCAGCAGCTCACTGAGTACAACCTCGTAGCCGAAGAATACGGTGGAGACGTCATGTTCGTTGACGTTTCTGCACTCTCTGGTTTGGGTATTACTGAACTTCTGGATGCTGTTCTGCTGACCGCAGATGCAGGTCTGGATCTGCGCGCTAACCCCAACAAGGATGCTCGCGGTATCGCCATTGAAGCACGTCTGGACAAGGGACGCGGTGCTGTTGCTACCGTGCTCATCGAGTCAGGAACACTTCGCGTGGGTGACGCCATCGTGGCAGGTACTGCCTACGGTCGCGTTCGTGCCATGGTGGATGAGAACGGTACTGCAGTTGAAGCTGCAACCCCATCACGTCCTGTCCAGGTGCAGGGGCTGTCTTCAGTGCCTCGTGCTGGCGACACCTTCCTGGTTACCGAAGATGACCGTACTGCTCGTCAGATTGCTGAAAAGCGTGAGGCTGCTGAACGTAATGCTCAGCTGGCTAAGGCTCGTAAGCGCATCTCGCTTGAAGACTTCACCAAGGCTCTTGAGGATGGCAAGGTTGAATCTCTCAACCTCATTATCAAGGGTGACGTTTCCGGTGCTGTTGAAGCTCTGGAAGAGTCTCTACTCAAGATTGAGGTTGATGAGAGCGTACAACTACGCATCATCCACCGCGGTGTTGGTGCTGTTACCGAGAGCGATGTCAACCTGGCTACAGTCGACAACGCAGTCATCATCGGCTTCAACGTTCGACCTGACACCAAGGCACGCGAGCGTGCTTTGCGTGAAGGTGTTGACATCCGCTTCTACTCGGTCATCTACTCGGCACTGGAAGATATTGAGAACTCCCTCAAGGGCATGCTCAAGCCAGAGTTTGAAGAAGTTCAGTCCGGTGTTGCAGAGATCCGCGAAATCTTCCGCTCGAGCAAGTTCGGCAACATTGCTGGATGTATTGTGCGCAGCGGAACAATTACACGTAACTCGAAGGCACGCGTTATCCGCGAGGGTATCGTTATCGCCGATGGCCTGGCCATCGAGTCTCTGCGTCGTTTCAAGGACGATGCCACCGAAGTCAAGACTGACTTCGAGTGTGGTATCGGTCTGGGTAAGTACAACGACATCCAAATCGGCGATGAGATCGAGACCATCGAACTCAAGGAAAAGCCCCGCGTATAAATGTGAGAAGAGGGGCCTGGTTGAGACACTTTCAACACGGCCCCTCATTACTCGCAGGTAAGGGAACATCATGGTTGATCACGCAAGAGCACGTAAACTCGGCGAACTGATTAAGGTCATCGTCGCTGAAGCACTCGAGCGCGGCATCATTACTGATACGCGTCTCGGTTTTGTCACCATCACCGACGTGCGCATGACCGGCGACCTGCAACACGCCTCCATCTTCTACACCGTCTATGGCACGGATGAAGAGCGTGAAGAGACTGCTGCAGCGTTGAAGGCAAACACTGGTCGCATCCGCGGCGAGGTTGGCCGAGGTCTGACTGTTCGTCTTACCCCAACTATTGAATTCATTCTGGATGCACTTCCTGACACAGCAAAGTCCATCGATGACTTGCTGGCTAAGGCACATGCGCAAGATGAAGAAGTTGAGGCCCTCGCAAAGAAAGCTCAGTACGCCGGCGAGAAGGATCCCTACATCAAACCTCGTGAAGCTGACGAAGCGTAGAAACGAATAAAGGCCCAGATTTCTCTGGGCCTTTATTGTTTTTGGTCTTCTACTTTTTCTTCAGGCGCTCTACTTCAGCATCAATCTGTGAATCAGTTATGATCTTCGGGTTCTTGGAATAGGCGTCAATGCCGGTGAACAGCGCCCCAATACCCATGCCAAAGATGGCCCATATAGGCCAAAAATATTCTCCGGGTGAGGTGAGGAACCACACTCCGGTGAGGAGAATGGAAACGGCGAGCCATACCCACAGGTATTGCTTGAAATCGGCCTTTTTCTTCAGTTGTTTGCGAGCAACTTCGCGAAGTTCTTCATCTTTCATGACTTCACTCTACGCCGGCAGTTGGTAACTGTCATCAGCGACAAGCTCGATGAGACCATCTTGCAATAGTCCCGTTATCGCCCGTCCGAGCTGTGCATGATCTGGCCAACATTCCTGAAGCTCTTCTGAGCTGACTGTGTGTTGCGCTTTCCTCAGAACCGTCATCACAGCACCCCGAGCCTGGCGATCACTACCCTCATACTTTTTCTGCACGGATTTCTTTGGTCCCTCATGTTCGGGATAGCCCGCCTTTTTCCATGCACAGGTGTGGGCTATCGGACACACGTCACAGCGAGGATTTCGCGCTGTGCAAACAAGGGCGCCCAGCTCCATGATTCCCGCGTTGAAAGCTGGAGAGTTATCTGGCGAAGGTAATAGTGCTGTCATTGCCTCAAGGTCTCGTTTGGTTGAGGGTGGTCCTTGATCAGCGTTTCCTTGATTGTGACGGGCAATAACGCGGCGAATGTTGGTATCCACCACAGGTTCGTGTGCACCGAAAGCAAAGACTGCTACTGCTCGCGCGGTGTAGGGTCCGACGCCTGGGAGAGAGAGTAAGTCCTCAACATTACGGGGGACTTCACCGTTGAACTTCTCCACAATCGTGACAGCACACTGGTGTAACCACAGTGCCCTGCGGGGATAGCCGAGATTCGCCCATGCTCGCACAGCATCACCAGACGGTGATGCCGCGAGCGCTGCCGGGGTTGGCCAACGTGTGAGGAATTCCTCCAGCTTGGGAATGACACGAGCTACAGGGGTTTGCTGAAGCATAAATTCTGAGACCAGTGAACCCCATGGGGTGAAACCGGGCTGGCGCCAGGGAAGATCTCTGCCCTCGGCCTCAAACCAGTCAATAATCTCTTGCTGCACGCGCTCCAGCGTAGAGGGTTTTTAGCCGCTTTGAGCTTTGATGTTCCGCAAACTCAACAGTGCGGCAAGCCACAACGGCACGACGGCAAAGAGGGCAACACCAACCATGGCATCAGCAATCACAAGTGCATCATGGTCAAAGGCAGAACCTTGAACCAGCGGCGTCAACGCAATAGTGAAGGGGAATGTTCCATAGAGCAAGACGCCTTGCAGCCAGAATCCTCGAGGTTTGGGTTCGGCTATGGTGGCCAGTGCTTTTGTGCGATTGAGCATTGCCTGAATAATCAACAGGAATACCAAGGTTTCGAAGAACCATCCAAAGAAGTTGTGAATGGGAACGCCAAAGTAGGAACCGCCATCTCGCCAAATCCACTGTTGTAGCACGGTGGCATGCCAGGGATCACTTGCCAGATCCAGAAGTGTCATAGCAAAGGCTGCCATGGCGGATACTCCCACGAGAAGCCACCCTCTGGCGGCTGTCGTCAGGACGCCACCGATTGATCTGGCCACCATGAGTGCGGCATATGCCATGGCGAAGTATTGGAATTGGATAAGCGGAGGAACGCCCAACAGGAGGGGACCCAGAGGCCCATCCGGGTAGTAGTAGTTTCCAAAAACTAATCCAGTGGCAACACCAATTGCTTCACCGGTGAAGCTCACGAGCACAACAGCAAGAAATGAAAGCCAGGCTGTTGCAGCGCCGGCCCAGCGGATGAAATGCCACAGCGAAAAAATGACGGGCATAAACCCCACGACCAGTGTGATGCTTCCCGGGGTGCCCGCGGGGACAAAAGCTGCCGCGAAGGAGAGCGCAAGAAGAATCCAGAGGCCACGTGAGCCGCGAATTGTGGAACGAGTTGCTGAGGTCATAGTGTTCCAGCCTTGTTGGGGGTGAAGTTGATTCACTCTATCCCTGAATGAGGGTTAAGCTCTGACTTTTTACCAGGTCACAACTGGGATAATTGACCCATGCCATCCACATCGGCTTCCGCCCCCAACAGCATCTTGTTAGTCGACAAGCCTCAAGGTTTCACCAGTCATGATGCGGTTGCTCGTGTTCGCCGCTTAGCCGGGACTCGAAAGGTCGGCCATGCGGGAACGTTAGATCCCATGGCTACCGGACTACTCATCATGGGGCTTGGTCCCTCTACTCGGCTTCTGACTTACATCGTCGGTCTGAGTAAGGAATATTTAGCCACCATTCGCTTGGGTTCCTCTAGCACTACAGACGATGCCGAAGGGGAGCTTCTCGGCTTTGCCCCGCAGGCTCAACTGAGCAAGGTCACCGAGGAAGAAATTCTTGCCGGAGTTCACTCGCTAACCGGAGAAATTGAGCAGGTACCTAGTTCGGTCAGTGCGATCAAAGTTAACGGAAAACGCGCCTATGACCTTGCCCGCGCAGGGGAGAGTGTTGAACTTAAGGCTCGTCAAGTCACGATCTACTCCTTCGAAGTCAACAACATTGAGTTCGGCCAAGATGACGCTGGGAACGGTTTCATCGATGTTCAGGTTCGAGTCGAATGTTCCTCAGGAACATATATTCGTGCCCTTGCTCGTGACCTTGGTTTCAAGTTGGGAGTCGGGGGGCATCTCACAGCGTTGCGCAGAACGCGCATCGGTGACTTCCACGTGATGGATGCTGTCGATATTGAGATGATGGAAGGTGCTCCGCGGTTACAGAAGCCTTCCGATGTTGCACGAAGGATTTTTCCCGCAATTGACCTGAATGAGACCCAAGCTCTCGAACTGAGCCAAGGAAAGAGAGTTCTTCTTGAAGGCTACCCAGATAGTGCAGAGCCGGTCGCAGCGATAGGCCCACAAGATAGGCTGATTGGGCTGATTACGGTGAAGAAAAACCTCTCCCGCGTTGTCGTCAATTTCCCTACCGAAACGGAAAGTTCCTAGGTCATGATCGACTGGTTTACTGCTCTGCAAATTGGTGTTGCAGTCACTGGAGGCCTTTTAGCTGTTGCTTTGGGCGCGATTGGTCGGAGGCCAAGTGACCTCACCATGGCATTTGCTGGTGTGGTTGCACTCCTGCTTATCGTCCAGCTGGCTGTCACCATTGCTTCCCCTCTAATGGGAAATGAGCCAACAGGTAGTTTGTTTGAGTTTTACATTTACCTCATCAGCGCGATCTTTATTCCGATTGCAACAGGCTTCTGGGCGCTCATTGATCGCAGCCGGTGGAGCACCATTATTTTGGGTGTTGGCCAGTTGGCCGTGGCCATCATGCTTTATCGCATGGGCCAGATCTGGTTTATTCAGGTTGCCTAGGCGCAAACTAGACTCATTCACGACATGACTGACCACACCACCCCCCAGCAGGCTGACCGTCGCTCAGGTGTTGGGCGCATCCTTATCGCGATTTATATCGTGTTGGCATTGGCTGCCACCGGGCGTTCGGTTTATCAACTCATTGAAAAGTTTGAGCAAGCTCCGCTTGCCTACTCACTGTCTGCAGTGGCTGCAGTTGTGTATATTTTTGCCACCATTGCGCTGATTGCTCCGGGACCAATCTGGTATTCGGTAGCTAAGTGGACTATAGGTTTTGAACTCACCGGCGTCATCGTGGTGGGAATGCTCAGCCTGGTGATGCCAGAGATTTTTGCTCACCCCACGGTGTGGTCATACTTTGGCGCTGGATACCTCTTTGTTCCTCTGGTCATGCCCATCTGGGGTCTGTTGTGGCTGCGCAAGCACCCTGAGAAGGTAGCTCGATAATGAAGCGGTGGTATTCACTGGCTGAAGTTCCCGCAGGGTGGGGGCCAAGTGCGGTCACCATTGGGAAGTTTGATGGCGTGCATCTGGGACATCGTGAAATTCTTCGACAGTTGCGTGAACTTGCTGATTCTCGAGGTTTAGCCTCTACGCTGATCACTTTTGATCGTCATCCTGCAGAGGTAACCGCACCGGATGCTGCACCCCTTGAAATACTCAGTGATGCCGAACGCCTCGAGCTCATCGCTCAACAGGGTGTTACTGCAGCACTAGTGCTTCCCTTTGACCAAGAGCTTGCTGCGGTGAGTCCACGAGAGTTTGTGACCGAGATTCTTTTGGGCACTCTCAACGCCAAAGCAGTACTCGTCGGTCACGACTTCCGTTTTGGCGCGAATGCACAAGGGACCGTGGAACTGTTGACCGAGTTCGGCCACGAGCTCGGTTTTGATGTTGTCCTCATCGAAGATGTGAAAGAAGACGGCCATGGCCGTATTTCTTCCTCACATATTCGTGAGCTCATTGCTGCAGGAGAGGTTACACAGGCAACTGAACTTCTGGGAACTTACCCCAGGGTCAGTGGTGAAGTTGTTCACGGACATAAACGTGGACGAGAACTCGGTTTCCCCACCGCCAACATTGGCCATGATGCACGAATTGTGATTCCCGGTGACGGAGTCTATGCAGGCTGGTTTGTGGACGCTGGAAAGCGGTACCCCGCAGCTATTTCTGTGGGAACAAACCCGACCTTTGAAGGAAATCTGTCACGCACGGTTGAGGCTTATCTCCTTGATGAAAACCTTGACCTCTATGGCCACATGGCCACTGTTGAATTTGTGGCACGCATTCGAGGAATGATTGCTTTCAGCGGGGTTGAAGAGCTTGTGAAACAAATGCACGACGATGTTCGCGTCACGAGAGAGCTCGTGGGATCGGGAAAGCAATGACGGAAGAATTCAACACCACCAACGATGATTTGGGTGAGTCCCAAGATGTTGGCGGAGTGAAAATAGCTGTTGCACAGTTTGGTCCTGGTCCTAACGTTGCTGAGAACGTAAAAACCATTCAAGCTCTCGTTCACGCGGCCGCCGACAATGGTGCTCGGCTAGTGATCTTGCCGGAATACTCCTCCGTGCTCGGCGGAAAATTGGGTGACTGGGTCTTTGACTATGCCGAGCCGCTTGATGGTCCTTTTGTTGAAGCAATGACGGATCTAGCAGAAGAGTGCAATATCGGCATTGTTGTTGGCATGCTCGAGCAATCCTCTGATCCTTCAAACAAGCTGCCCTTCAACACTGCCGTTGCAGTTCTCCCCGGTGCTGGGTTGGTGGCCAAGTATCGCAAGGTTCACCTCTTTGATGCTTTCGATTACAAAGAAAGCGAGTGGATGCAAGCAGGTAATCCTGCCGATGCACCAGAGGTTTTCGAGATTGATGGAGTTGTCGTTGGTATGCAAACCTGCTTCGATTTGAGGTTCCCGGAGACCACCCGAGAGCTCGTTGATGCCGGTGTGCACCTGGTTGCGCTCATCGCTGAGTGGATTTCAGGACCGAAGAAAGCCCATCACTGGGCAGCACTCACCTCCGCTCGAGCGATTGAAAACACCGTGTATCTCGCCGCTGCCGATCAGATTCCACCAATTGCGGTGGGGATGTCTCGCGTCATTTCTCCGCTTGGTGAGACCCTGATCGATATGGGGCAGCAAATGGGTGTTTCCATTGCGACCGTCAACGTGCAGGCGGTTGAAGATGCGCGGGCACAAAACCCCTCTCTTCAACTTCGCCGCTATAGCGTCACCCCAAGGACCTAGGGGGACAAGTCATGGTTGCACAGTGCCAGAGCTGCGGTATGCCACTGCACACAAAGAAAGCTGGAGATTGCCGTGGCACGGAGGCCGACGGTAGTCGTAGCGAGAAGTGGTGTTGTCTCTGTTATGAAAATGGTGCATTTATTGGCCCAGATTGCACTCTTGAACAGATGCAGGAGATTGTCGATAACGCATTGAAAGAACAGGGCAGTTCCAAGCTGATGCGGTGGCTTGCCAAGAAGGGTGTCCCGCGACTAGAACGCTGGAGGAATTAACAGGTTCTCAGGCGTAGTGTGTATTTCATGAGCACGCTTAAGAAAGCATCTGATGCCACAGCGTTAGTGACCCAACTCCGTGAGAGTTTTGAATCTGGTCTGACAAAGAAGCGCCAGTGGCGCATCAACCAGCTCACTGCACTGAGGCAGTTGATTACTGACAATGAGAGTGTTCTCGAGTCAGCGCTTGCTACTGACCTTGGAAAATCTGCCACCGAAGCGCAGCTGACAGAAATTGGCATCGTCCTCGGTGACATTGATTATGCGCTGAAGAATTTGTCATCGTGGCTGAAGCCTCAGAAAGTCTCCATCCCGCTTGCGATGATGCCGGGCAAAGCCTTCGTGGTGAGCGAGCCCTTGGGTGTGGTGTTGATTATTGCGCCGTGGAATTATCCGCTACAGCTTTTGCTTGCACCGTTGATTGGTGCCATCGCAGCGGGTAATGCTGCAGTGCTCAAACCCAGCGAAATGGCTGCGGCAACCTCAGCTGCCCTAGCCAAGCTCATTCCGGTGTATCTGGACACACGTGCCGTGGCAATCGTTGAAGGTGCCGCGAAAGAAACCGGTTGGCTACTCGAACAACGTTATGACCACATTTTTTACACCGGTAACGGACGTGTGGGCCAGATAGTGCTCGAGGCCGCAGCCAAGCACTTGACTCCCGTCACCCTCGAGCTTGGCGGAAAGTCTCCCATCTATGTCGATGAGACGGTTGACCTTGAGGCGGCCGCGCAGCGCATCGCCTGGGCAAAATTCCTCAATGCTGGTCAAACCTGTGTTGCTCCGGACTATGTGCTGGCCACCTCTTCTGTGCAACACGAGTTGGAAGCTCACTTGGTTGCCGCTATTGCTTCCCTGTATGGCCCTGTGCCAAAGGATTCCCCAGACTATGGCCGGATCATCAATCAGGGACATTTTGAACGTCTCACCGGGCTCCTTCAAGACGGACGCGTTGTTGCTGACGGTGACCCAGATGCGAAACAGAAATTCATTCCACCAACAGTGCTTGCTGAAGTCTCCCGCGATGCACCTGTGATGCAAGATGAAATCTTTGGGCCCATTTTGCCGATGATTACCGTGCAAGACCTTGATGACGCCATTGATTTCATCAATTCCAAGCCAAAGCCGTTAGCTCTATATGTTTTCAGCGAAAACACTCTGGTTCGTCGCGCCTTCACCGAACGAACCAGCTCAGGCTCTCTTGCTTTCAACGTTGCTGTGGTGCAGCTGAGTGTTCCTGAACTTCCGTTTGGGGGAGTAGGTGCCAGTGGCATGGGTGCCTATCGCGGCAAGCGTTCCTTCGACACGTTCAGCCATGAGAAGGCCGTCTTCGCCAAGTCCTTCAAGCCGGAAACTCTTGCACTCATTTTCCCTCCCTACACCGAGTCAAAAAAGAAAATGATTCGTGGTTTGCTGCGCAAACTGAGCTAAATAAGAACGGAAGCTGACTGTTTGTCAAAAAACGCTGTTTTTTGTCTGAAAAACTGGACAGTCTTCTTGTTTGGCTCCAAAAGACAGACATAGACTCAAAGTCGACCCACAAAGTCCTTTCAACACAGCAATGGAGCTGATAACCAGTGTCTGAACAGACAACACCTTCAACACGTCCAATTGACACTCTGGGATTGTCCTCAACCGACAAGGTGGGCAATTTCTCGGGGAATGCGCAACTGCCCATCGCGCCGGCAGCTACTCGCACAGAAACCGACTCACTCGGAGCCATGCAGGTTCCAGCAGACGCATATTGGGGTGTTCACACCGCTCGAGCTTTGGAGAATTTCCCCATCGCTAAGCGTCCTATCTCAGTTTTCCCTGAACTTATCGTTGCCCTGGCTTGCGTCAAGCAGGCGGCAGCCCGCGCCAACCTAGAAATTGGTGTGCTCGATCCCCACAAGGCCGAAATTATTGACCGCGTCTGTCAAGAAATCATTGACGGTGCTTGGCACGAACAGTTCGTAGTGGGAATCATTCAAGGTGGCGCTGGAACCAGCACCAACATGAACGCCAATGAGGTTATTGCTAACCGTTGTTTGGAGCTCATGGGCCACGCCAAGGGCGCATACCAATACATGCACCCCATTGACGATGTGAACAAGTCCCAGTCCACCAATGACACCTACCCCACTGCGGTCAAGTTGTCTTTGGCTTTTGCTCTTCCTCACCTTCTCAAGGAATTGGGGCTGCTTCGCGATGCGTTCAACGCCAAAGGCGAAGAATTCAAGCACATCCTCAAAGTGGGTCGCACCCAGCTTCAAGATGCGGTCCCCATGACTTTGGGACAGGAATTCCACGGCTTTGGAACCACCTTGGGCGAGGACTATGACCGTTTGACTGAGACCGTGTGGATGCTCAGTGAAATCAACCTTGGTGCTACAGCTATTGGTACCGGTATCACAGCTGATCCTCGATACCGAGAGGCAGCTGTGCGTCATCTGGCACAGATTTCTGGTCTCGACATTCAAAGCGCACCTGACCTCATCGAGGCAACCAGCGACGCCGGAGGTTTCATGAGCTTCTCCGGAACACTCAAGCGCTCAGCTATCAAGCTTTCAAAGATCAGCAACGACCTTCGTTTGCTCTCTTCGGGTCCCCAAGCAGGTTTGGGAGAAATCAACCTTCCAGCCCAGCAGGCAGGATCCTCCATCATGCCGGGCAAGGTGAACCCTGTAATTCCTGAGGCGGTCAGCCAGGTTGCCTATGCAATTGCCGGCAATGACGTCACAGTCACCATGGCTGCCGAAGGCGGCCAGCTTCAGCTCAATGCGTTTGAACCCGTGATCGCTTACTCCCTGCTCCAAGGAATTAGCTGGTTAGCCCAAGCATGCATGACATTGCGCGTGAACTGTGTCGAAGGCATCACCGCCAACGTTGAACGTCTTGAAGGAATGGTTGCCTCCAGTGTCGGTGTTATCACTGCACTGATTCCATTCATTGGCTACGGTCCTGCAGCTGAGCTCGCTAAACAGGCTCTCAAGACTGGACGTCCCGTTGCGGACCTCGTCGTTGAAGCGGGATTGATGTCCAAAGAGGATGTCTTGCGTGAACTCTCTCCAGCCAAGATTTCTGGAATGGAAGCGTAACCCTCAGCGTTCACTGGTTACGCTGGAGAGATGAGTAGCGCATCCGACGTCGTCATGCAACGCATGTTGACGGTTCCAGATTTTCCCTCGGAAGGAATCCTGTTTCGCGATTTGACTCCGGTCTTTGCCCACGGCCCTTCTTTCCGAGCCGTAGTGGATGGGCTCATCGAGCCTTTTGCCGGCAAGTTTGATGCAGTTGCCGGGCTGGAAGCCCGTGGGTTTCTTCTTGCTGCTGCCGCAGCAATCGATGGGGGTGTGGGTGTTCTTCCTATCCGTAAAGGCGGCAAGCTCCCTGGCGACATCATTGGTGAAACTTATGACCTCGAATATGGCACTGCCACTCTCGAGGTGAATCCACTTTCACTGCCAGCTGGTGCTCGTGTCTTGGTCTTGGATGATGTCCTGGCAACCGGCGGAACTATCAATGCATCAATCTCGCTGATAGAGCGTGCTGGCTGGACAGTGGCAGGAATTGCAGTCGTGTTGGAGCTTGAAGCACTTGAGGGACGCCAGCGATTAGCTGGCCGAGAGATTCATTCACTTCTTACTCTCTAACCCCTTTCAAACCTCTACGCTTAGAGTCATGACAATCCCTACCGTGACTCTCAATGATGGCCTCGTTCTTCCCCAGATTGGCTTGGGAACATACAAGCTCACAGACAATGACGGCATTGCCTCGATTGTTTCTGCCATTCACTCGGGATACCGCCTGATTGATACGGCAACGCGTTACAACAACGAGGTTGAAGTCGGCAAGGCAATCGCTGCATCGGGTGTTCCACGCGAAGAGATTATTGTTACCACCAAGCTTCCAGGTGCTGCACACGGTTTTGATGAAACCATGGCTTCTTTTGAGCTCAGCCGTCAAGCATTGGGCTTGGACTACATTGATCTGTACCTCATTCACTGGCCGAATCCCAGCGTGAATCGCTATCTCGATTCATGGCAGGCCATGATCGAGCTCAAAGATGACGGCCTTGCCCGAAGCATTGGGGTGTGCAACTTCACAGAGGAGTTCCTCACCCGTATTATCGAAGCAACCGGGGTGGTGCCTTCGGTCAACCAAATTGAGTTACACCCCTATTTCCCTCAAGCACACATGCGTGAGGTACACGCCAAGTTAGGTATCCAGACGGAAAGTTGGAGTCCTCTGGGTAAGACAGAGGAACTGCGCCACGAAAAGATCATCGTTGATCTTGCCGAGGCCCGTGGAGTAACTCCAGCTCAGCTCATTCTTCGCTGGCACACCCAGCAAGGCTTGATTCCTCTGCCCAAATCTGCCGACCCTGAACGTCAGGCCTCGAATCTGAACAGTTTTGGTTTTGACCTCACAGTTGAGGAAATTAGCCTCATCTCAAGTCTTGAACGTGGTCGCTTGTGGGGTGGAGACCCCAACACCCACGAAGAAATGTAACCGGGAAGCTCACAGCTAGGAAGTTTTTCGAAGATGTCAGCGCACGATTCACGTTTTCTCTTCAGTGGCGGTACCGTTTACACCCTCAACCCTCAACAACCTGTTGCCGACACCTTGGTGGTTGAGGGAAGGAGCATTGTTTATGTCGGGGATCTCTCAGGTGCAGGTGAGTTCGTCACAGAAGACACCAGGGAGATAGATCTCGCCGGTGGCATGTTGCTCCCAGGGTTTATTGACGCACATGATCACCTGATCATGGGTGCTGCCACAAAAGTGGGAGTTGACCTCAGTGGGATAACTGGAACTGCTCAGGTGTGTGCTGCCATCAAAGAGTGGGTTGATGCAGCACCTGAAGGAACACTTCTTCGAGGTCACGGGTGGATGCCAGCATCCTTCGAAGAGGGAACACCACGCAGGCAATGGCTTGATGAGATTACCGGTGACCGCCCGATGGCACTGCTGTCGGCCGATGCTCATGACATCTGGTTTAACACTGCTGCAATGAACGTGTGTGGACTGACCAAGGACAGCCCTGATCCGGTGCCTGGTGCACAGTATTTTGTCCGAGATGAGGACGGCTTGCCAACAGGCCACGGTGTTGAGGGTGCAACTTGTTTGCTCATCGGCTCACGCTTAGGTTTCTTTTCACCCGAGGGCATCACCGAAGCAATGAAGCTTACGGTTGATCCCGCCCCATCGTGGGGGATTACTGCGACCTATGATGCGGGAATTCTCATCGGAGAAAAGCAAGACGAGTCAGAACCGATCTTCCAGATGCTCGTCGAGCGAGACAAAGCTGGCAATCTGCCGATTCGAATTGTTGGTTCGGTGTGGACTAGGAACGCAGATGATGTGCCCCAGCACGTCACAGACACCTTGGTGAAGTGGAATAAAAAATACGCTTCAGAGCATGTCAGCGTCAGTGTCAACAAACTCTGGGCTGATGGAACCATGATGAGCTATGGCTCCTTGCTTTTGGAGCCTTTCTGCACGGGAAACCATGGCCGTGGAACCATGTCCTTCACACCTGAGCACATCGAGGCTCAAATTGAAGCTACTCAACGTGCAGGTTTTGATATGCACATCCACAACGACGGTGATGGCTCTGTTCGAGTAATCCTGGATGCCATAGAGCGAGTGCAACAACGCATTGGGCGTGGTGATTCACGTCACACCGTTTGCCACAACACTTTGGTTCACCCTGACGATATTCCACGCTTTGCCGAGCTCGGCGTTATCGCGAATGTCACACCGATGTGGGGAACGAACTACAACGGTGTCTACATGGATGTCTATGAAGAACTACTCGGACCAGAGCGTGTCGAACTGGAATCTTTTCCCTATGGCGATCTCCTTCGAAGTGGTGCAGTGGTGACCTATGGTGCCGATATTCCAGGGGTTCTCATTTCAGAAATCGCTCCCTTGATTCAGATAGAAGCAGCTGTAACCAGGCAACGTCCGGGATTTCCCAACGATCGTGTCTTTATCGAGCGTCAGCGGGTGAATCTTGAGCAAGCTTTGGCTGCAGTCACCATCAATGCTGCGTATCAAATACGAATGGAAGACCAGATTGGTTCACTTGAGGTGGGCAAGCGGGCAGATCTTGTCGTTCTCGGACGAAACTTGTTTGAGATTGACCCTCACGAGATTCATTCAACGCCCATCCTGCTAACCATGATGGATGGAAAGATTACGTTCGAGCAGAACGTGAACGCTTAACCACTGTCACAATCACGGCAACGATAACCACTCCGAGAGTGAATAACACGTTGGGGCCGTTCAAGATCAGCAACACAATGGTCATCGCTAGTGCCACGATGGCAACCCACCAATCCCAACTCCAACGAGGGAAGATCAACACCGCGGCAGTCATACCTAAGACATAGATAGCCACCATGGAACTTAGGTGGATGGGGATGAGGGTGAGCAATTGGAAATCTTGGGCAAAGAGTATGCAGAAGAAAACTATCGAAATAATCAGTGACAACATCAAGCTTCGGCGAGGAATTTCATCGGGCTCTGCGCCTTTGGCGAGATAACGGGGAAGATCTCCGTCTCTGCCCAGTGAAGCACCGAGTTTGCCGATGGCAGCAAGGTAAGCGTTGAGGACTCCCAACGAGACGATGGCGGCGATACTGGCGATAATGATGGAGCCTGCCTTGGGAGCTGTTTCGTTCACCAAGGTGAGCAACGGAACACTGCCCTTACCGGCGTCTTCACCGAGAACACCTATGGTCACCCACTGCAGTGCTAGATAAGCAAGGCCAACAATCAGCAGCGCAATTGCTGTTGCTATAGGGATTGTGCGGCGAGGGTTCTTAAACTCGGCGGCGATATGTGTGCCAACTTCCCAACCAGCAAAAGCCCACACGAACAAGCTGATGGCCACACCCACACCAATCCACCCGTGAGGCATGAAGGGAGTGAAGCTTTCTTCTTGCACCGCTGGTGCGCCATAGGCAATCACGCCAACGACGACAATAACGAGGAGCGCACTCAAACCGAGTTGAACCCAGCCGGCAACTTTCACTCCGAACAGGTTCAGGGTGAAAGGAACCAAGAACAACACCCCGGCAACTAATGGCAGTAGAGCACGGTCCGCGCCCGAAATGGCAATGACATATTCCGCACCCATCACCGCGACGACAGGCTCGCCAGCAGCAACTCCGAAGAAGAAAAGATATCCAGCTACGCGTGCCCAGGTGTTACCCATCGATTTGCGAACATAGCTGGCAACACCGCCAGAGTCTGGATAGCGGGCAGCTAAAGCGGCAAAGGTTCCAGCCAGGGGGATGGAAAGGAAGAAGATGATGGCTACCGAAAGAATTGAGGCGGGTCCTGCAACCTGTGCGGCTAAACCCGGGAGAACCAAGATTCCGGTGCCGAGAACGCTGGCAATGTAGAGAGCGGTTCCTTGCGCAATACCTAAGGTGCCTTTGTGTTCACTCACTTACTCACTCTGCCATGAAAAAGTGCGCCAGCATGATTTCTGCGGGTTAGGTTGCGACATCTCATTTTTGGTTAACCGAGGAAACCACGAAGAAGAGCTGCAGATCCTGAAACGTGATCTGCCATGGCAGCGCGTGCTTTTTCGGAGTCACCCGTCAAAATGGCCAACACGATTGCCTCGTGCTGTTCGTTGGAGTGAGAGATGTTGGGTGCAAGCAGTGGAATTCCATCGAGCAATTCGTTGATGCGCATGCGTGAGGAGGCAACCTCGGAGAGTAACGAGGGTGAGCCGGTGAGCTCTGCAATGAGCAGATGAAGTCTGGAATCGAGCATGCGGTAATTCTCTGCCGTAGACAGAGAAGTTTCCTTTAACACTGCCCAGAGCTGTTCTCTTTCAACCGAGGTCAAGCTTCGAACAGCAGCGAATTCGGCGGCGCCACACTCCAAAATTTGACGCAAGACGAGGGCGTCCTCGAGTTCATCGTGAGTGAACTCTAGGTTGTGTGTGAGCTCACCATCACGACCCATTCGAAGGGGTTGGCTGGGCAGGTTTTCTGCCACGAAAGTTCCGCCATAACGACCACGCTTAACAATGAGATAACCCGCATCAACAAGGGCAGAGATTGCTAAGCGAACCGTATCCCGGCTGACCTCAAGCATCGCTGCGAGTTCTCGCTCGGGAGGAAACTGGGCGCCAGGAAGAGCTAGACCTAAGCGAATAGTTTGCAGAAGACGCTCCACGGTTTCTTCATAGGTGTTTCCACCGCGAACAGGCCGAAGAAGCAAATCCCCGTTGAGAGGATTTGCCGCAACGGCCTGGTCGGAGTGAAGCTCTGGCGACATTGGAGGTGGTTTAGTCCAAGGGTGTGACGTAGGCAGATGAAATTCCGCCATCAACCAGGAATGTTGATCCTGTGATGAAGGAGGAGTCATCACTTGCCAAGAACGCGACGGCTGCAGCCAGTTCTTCCGGCTTGGCGAATCGGCCGATAGGGATGTGAACCAGACGACGCTGTGCACGCTCAGGGTCCTTGGCAAAGAGCTCCTGAAGCAAAGGAGTGTTCACTGGCCCGGGGCATAGGGCGTTAACACGGATTCCCTGACGAGCAAACTGGACACCCAGTTCACGGCTCATTGCAAGAACACCACCCTTAGACGCGGTGTAGGAAATCTGAGAAGTTGCAGAACCCATCACGGCAACAAATGATGCGGTGTTGATAATGGAACCGCTTTGTTGCTTGACCATGTGACGAAGTGCAGAACGAGAACACAGGTAGACAGACTTGAGATTCACATCCTGGACCTTGTTCCAAGCAGGAAGCTCGGTTGTTTCGATGGAGTCATCATCTGGAGGAGAGATGCCTGCATTGTTGAAAGCAATATCTACTGAGCCATAAACCTTAAACGCAGTATCGAAGAGGTTGTTGACCTGATCTTCGTCAGTAACATTCACGAGAACAAAGAGACCGCCAACTTCAGCAGCGGCTTTCTCGCCAGATACAGGATCCATGTCGCCGATGACAACGGTTGCACCTTCTGCAGCAAATCGCTTCGCTGTGGCAAGACCAATTCCGCTCGCACCACCGGTAATGACAGCAACCTTGCCAGCAAGGCGCTGGGTGAGGTCAATTTTTTCGATACTCATTGTTTTCTCCTTTGTGAGGTTTATGAAGATTGTTTAGTCAGCGGGGATGAAGACGTTTTTCGTCTCCGTAAATGCCAAAGCCGCATCGGGGCCCAGTTCGCGCCCCAAACCAGATTGCTTGAAGCCGCCAAATGGTGTGTTGTATCGCACCGAGGAGTGCGAATTCACAGACAAGTTTCCTGATTCCACGCCGCGTGAGATGCGGATAGCGCGCCCCACGTCTCGAGTCCAGATAGATCCAGACAGGCCATACTCCGTCGCGTTAGCGAGCTCAATAGCGTCTGCATCATCATCGAAAGGAAGCACCGTGACGACAGGACCAAAGATTTCCTCGGTCGCACTGACGTGGTCACGAGATCCTGGAGTGAGAACGGTGGGAGCAAACCAATAACCAGCACCCTCAGGCGCGGTGCCGCGGAATGCCACAGGTGCGTCACTGGGGACATAGCGGGAAACACTCTCGAAGTGGTTTTTGTGAACCAGAGGCCCCATTTCGGTTGCCTCATCACGCGGGTCACCAACCTTCACACCCTTGACTGCTGGCTCGAGGTATTCCATGAACTTTTCATAGACACTTCGGTGAACCAAGATGCGACTGCGAGCGCAGCAATCCTGCCCAGCGTTTTCAAAAACCCCGTAGGGAGCAGTTGCCGCCGCTTTTTCGATGTCAGCATCAGCAAAGACGATGTTGGCGCTCTTTCCGCCCAGTTCTAGCGTGACGCGCTTAATCTGGTCTGCAGCGCCTGCCATGATGCGTTTGCCCACCTCAGTTGAGCCGGTGAACACCACTTTGCGAACGGCCGGGTTGGTGACGAAGCGCTCGCCAACGACAGAGCCTTTTCCCGGCAAGACCTGGAAGAGCCCTTCGGGCAGCCCAGACTGAAGAGCGAGTTCACCTAAACGAATGCTGGTGAGGGGAGTCCACTCGGCTGGTTTGAGAACGACAGCATTTCCTGCCGCTAATGCCGGGGCAAAACCCCACGAAGCAATGGTCATGGGGAAGTTCCAGGGCGTAATCACACCGACAACCCCAAGAGGTTCTTGGAAGGTGACATCGAGGCCGCCGGCGACAGGGATCTGCTTACCAAACAGACGTTCTGGCGTTGCTGAATAGTATTCCAAGACATTGCGCACGTGTTCTGCTTCCCACCGTGCTTGCCCTATGGGGTGGCCAGAGTTGCGCACTTCGAGTTGCGCCAGGTTTTCAACATCCGCATCAACCGCATCAGCGAATAATCGCAGTGCTGCCGCGCGGTCTGCTGGGTTGCGTGCAGCCCACTCTTTTTGTGCCTTCTGGGCCCTATTGATGGCCTCATCGGTTTGTTCCTGGCTGAGGTGCTCAATTGTTTCCCCGGCTTCTTCCGTTGCAGGGTTGATGATGGTGTAACTCACGATGAGCTCCTTTGTGATGAGGAAAGACTGCGACGGTGGGTGAGGGCATACTCTCGAGCTGCCTCAACGAGGCCTTCAAACAGGCCAATATCTTCCGGGGTCTGTTCGGGGTGCCACTGCACAGCTAACCCAAACGGAACATCATCCAGCTGCAATGCCTCAATCACGCCGTCTTCGGTGGTGGCTACGACGGAGAGGCCTTCACCGACTTCCCCGATGGCTTGGTGGTGGTACATCGCACCAACAGGGGAGTCATTGTTTAATACGGATGCCAGCAGTGAGTCTTCTTTGACGTTGACAGGAATGTGGCTGAAGTTTCCCTGCCCTTTTTGATAGCGGTCATCCCCGACAACTTCGGGTAAGTGTTGAATGAGATCTCCACCACGAATCACGTTAAGCATTTGTGCACCACGGCAGATGCCAAGGAAGGGGAGCTCTCGTTCAATAGCAGCGGTGAGGAGTTCGTCCTCGAGGTTGTCACGATCAGGGCGCGGTTCATCGGTAAGTGGATGTGGTGTTTGACCATATCGAGCTGGGTCCACGTCCTTTCCACCGCAAATAATCAAGCCATCGAGGCCGTCAAGAATAGTGTTGGCAATCTCGGCGTTGACGGCCTGTGGTGGAATGAGAACAGCTATGCCGCCAGCTTTATTGACTGCGTCAAAATAGACCTTCGGCAGGAAGGCAGCCTGGACATCCCACACGCCCGACTTGGCTTGTTCGAGATAGGTTGTGAGCCCGATGACTGGCAGTGGTTTAGAGACGTTCGAAGCCACGAATTCGCTCCCAGTCTGTGATCGCCGCATCGTAGGCGGCTACTTCAATACGGGCGTAGTTGAGATAGTGATCAACTACTTCTTGGCCAAAGGCTTGCTTGGCAATCTCTGACTGCGCGAAGAGTTCAGCCGCTTCGCGGAGGGTCGAAGGAACACGGGGAGCGCCCCCGGTGTAGGCGTTTCCGGTTGTGATGGGCTCAAGCTCCAGTTCATTTTCGATACCGTGCAGTCCTGCTGCAATCAATGCGGCAACCGCGAGGTACTGGTTCACATCTCCACCAGGAACTCGCTGCTCCACACGCATGGCGTGGCCTTGGCCCACTACACGCAATGAACACGTGCGGTTGTCTAGACCCCAGGCAACTGCGGTGGGGGCAAAGCTGCCGTCAACGTAACGCTTGTAGGAGTTAATGTTGGGGGCAAAAAACAAGGACAGTTCACGCATCGCAGCGATCTGACCTGCCAAGAAGTGGCGGAACAGTTTGCTCATTCCGTGATCTTGGCTCTTGTCGGCGAAGACAGGGTTGCCGTCGTTGTCACGCAGGCTGATGTGGATGTGGCACGAGTTTCCTTCACGCTCATTGAACTTCGCCATGAAGGTCAATGATTTGCCGTGCTTGTCAGCGATGACTTTTGCTCCGCTTTTGTAAACAGAGTGGTTATCGCAGGTGACTAACGCGTGGTCATAGCGGAAAGCTATTTCTTGTTGACCCAGGTTGCATTCCCCCTTGACGCCTTCGCAATACATTCCTGCAGCATCCATCGAATTACGAATGTCTCGCAGGAGAGGCTCTACTCGGGTCGAGGCCAGGAGGTCGTAGTCCACGTTGTAGTCGGTGGAAGGACGAAGGTTGTCATAGCCCTTAGCCCAAGCCTCACGGTATGTGTCATCAAAAACAATGAATTCAAGTTCTGTTCCGACATAGGGGACCAGTCCTAGCTCTGCTAGACGATTGATCTGGGTGCGCAGTATTTCACGAGGGGACTGCTCAACGGGGGTGTGATCCAGCCATTGCATGTCTGCCATCACCATCGCTGTTCCTTCAAGCCAGGGTGCAGTTCTGAGTGTGCTCATGTCGGGAATCATGGCCATATCGCCATATCCTCGTTCCCAACTGGAGATCGAGTAACCATCAACGGTGTTGTTTTCCACGTCGACAGCAAAGAGGTAGTTGCAACACTCGGCACCGTGTGCCATCACGTCTTCTACGAACAGGCGCGCAGAAACTCGTTTACCTACCAATCGCCCTTGCATGTCAGTAAACGAGACGATGACGGTGTCGATGCTTCCGTCCTCGACGAGGGCTTTGAGCCCTTCAGGGGTGAGGTTTCCTGCGGCACTAGACATCCTGGCTCTCTTCCTTGAGGTAGGTATTTCAACCATTAGACCACCCTATTGGGTGATTACTGTCAAGTGTTATGCGGTAAATCGCAGATTTCTTTTTGAAAAATTTTTGGTTAAAGGTAGTTACAAGAACCAAATTGAGGCATATAGTCATCTCCAAGGAATCTCACAGCGTTGTGTGCCTCGCCTCGTATAGAGGTGCTCAACCCGAGCAGAAGGAAATTGTAAATGTCCAAAGACACCTTGAACGTCTCGGGTGTGACGTACACAACCGCAGACGCCAACTATTTCAAGAAACGGACGCTCAAGCGTTCTGCTGGATTGTGGGGCCTGTGGGGTCTCGCCGTCGCAGCAGTTATCTCTGGCGACTTCTCCGGATGGAACTTCGGAATTGGGTTCGCTGGCTTTGGTGGAATGCTGATCGCATTCGCCGTACTTATCTTCATGTACTACGGAATGATGTTTAGCATCGGTGAGATGGCCGCTGCCATGCCTCACTCGGGTGGTGCCTACTCCTTCGCTCGATCCGCATTGGGTCCCTGGGGTGGTCTAGCAACAGGGCTTGCAGAAACTATTGAATACGTCGCAACAACGGCGGTTATTGTCTACTTCTCTGCCTCCTATGCGAACAGCATTACCGCAGAACTCCTGGGACTCTCCTTGCCCATGTTTGTCTGGTACATCATCCTGTACGCGGTTTTCGTTCTATTGAATGCTGCGGGTTCCGCCATCTCGTTCAAGTTTGCAATTGTGGTGTCCATCATCTCTATTGCTATCTTGTTGGTCTTCTCAGTAATGGCGGTGTTCTCCGGCAAGCTCGACTTCAACTCACTGTGGAACATCGCACCTGAAGAAGGACAGTCCGCATTCCTGCCATACGGTTGGTTGCCAATCCTCTTTGCTCTTCCCTACGCAATGTGGTTCTTCCTTGGTATTGAAGAGCTTCCTCTGGCTGCAGAAGAATCTCACAACCCCGTTCGTGACATCCCTCGTGCTGGTTTGATCGCTCGCACCACCCTGATCATCACTGGTCTGCTGGTTCTCTTCCTCAACACTGCATTGGTGGGTGCTGAAGAAATTAGTGCTGCAGGTGAGCCACTGCTCGATGGATTCCGTGCCATGGTTGGTGACGGTGCTGCGGCAGTCCTCGCATTGTTCGCACTCATTGGTCTGCTTGCTTCACTGCAAGGAATCATGTTCGCATATGGACGTAACATGTACTCCCTGTCACGTGCTGGTTACTACCCCAAGGTGTTCTCCCTCACTGGAAAGCGCCAGACTCCTTATGTTGCACTGACCGTGGGCGCCGTTATTGGTTTTGTCGCCTTGGTCATTGTTGACAGCCTGGGTGGTGCCGGTGGTGTTGCTGGAGCCATCGTGCTGAACATCGCAGTATGGGGTGCTGTGATTGCCTACGTGCTGCAGATGATCTCCTTCATCGTTCTGCGCAAGAAGTTCCCTAAGGCAAACCGCCCCTACAAGAGCCCCTGGGGTATTCCAGGTGCTGTGATCGCAGCAACGGTATCGATTGCAATCTTCTTCGGGTTCTTTATTAATGAACCCGCACGACCAGCAATCATTGCTATCGCTGTGATCTACGCCATCATGCTGCTGAGCTTCGCTGTCTATGGACGAAAGAACCTGATTCTTTCTCCCGAAGAGGAGTATGCAGTCTCCGGTGGTCTCCACGGCGACCCACAAAAGGAAGGCTACGGCGGCAAGGTTGAGGAAGAACTCCTCGCCATGGACGGCGTAGACGACGACAAGAAATAACAACAACGCAGTCGGGGGCCGGTTCCTTCAGGGACCGGCCCCCTTTTCTCTGACAGTATTGAGACATGACTGAACACAACCTCACAAAGCCAGAAATCGACGCTCCTATGGAGCCAGCTCCCGTAGAGCTCGTTATCACCGACATCGTCGTGGGTGACGGTGCTGAAGCAACTCCTGGAGCCACCGTGGACGTTCACTACGTCGGTGTGGAATACGAAACCGGTGAAGAGTTTGACGCATCCTGGAACCGTGGCGAATCGATCAACTTCCCCTTGCAGGCCCTCATCTCCGGATGGCAAGAAGGAATCCCCGGAATGAAGGTTGGCGGACGCCGCATGCTCGTGTGCCCTCCAGCTAAGGCATACGGTCCCGCAGGTGGTGGACACCGCCTCTCCGGCAAGACTCTCATCTTTGTTATCGACCTGCTAGGCGTTAGCTAAGCATGACCTTTCCTGCCATCGACAGCACCGCTGTGCGCTGGTCAGTACCTCGCGAAAAGGTCGCCTCCGCTCTGGCCGAACGCCCTCTGCTTCTGATGATGCACGGCTACGGCTCGAACGAGGGCGACCTCTTCTCGTTGGGGCAATACATGCCCGAAGAATTTGTGATTGCCTCACTTCGCGCTCCGCTGAGCGCTGGCCCAGGTTTTGCCTGGTTCCAGATTGACTACGACGCAGAGAATGCGACACTTCGACGTGACGTGAACGAAGTGACGCGCTCCACACACCAACTGATTTCCTGGATCGATGAACTCGAGGACGAAGTTGGCGGTTTTCAAGATGTTGCCCTGCTGGGCTTCTCCCAAGGCGGTGTCATGCTTACCCAGCTCTTCCGTCATCAGCCTGAGCGTTATAGCGCTGGAGTATTTCTTGCCAGCTTCGCCGTCGTTGACACCACAGAAGGTGGTATAGAACGCGACACTGCGCTCGCTGAGGTCAAGCCACCAATTTTCTGGGGCAGAGATCCTCAAGACCCCGTGATCACCCCCGACCTCATTGATTTCACACGTCGTTGGCTTCCGGCACATTTTGACGTTGACGCACAGCTCTATGCTCACGTGGGGCACGGGCTATCCCTTGAAGAAATTGAAGACGCTACCGCCTTCCTCAGAAAGCACGTTGGGCTTTAGTCGTCGATTTCAATTTGTTTGATGCGTGACGTGTGACCACGCACCACACGGACGTGAGACTTGGCAGTGCCGAAGTGCTCAGCAATCAATTTCAGAACAGCATCGTTGGCTGCGCCATCGATTGCTTTTTCTCTCACGAAGACAACAAGTCCTTCAGCATCCTCTTCAATGAGAGGTCCTTTGCTGCTGCCGGGTTTAACCCGAACAACAATGCGCATGGAAATTACTTAGCGAGGTAGGGAGCGCCGTATTTGTTTGATCCAGGCTGGCTGGGCTGCAACATGAACACCAGCTCGATAATCCAGCCCACACTGGGAATGAGAAAGAGCAGGAAGAACCAGCCGCTCACTCCCTGGTCGTGAAGTCTGCGCACGGTAACCGTAATGGTTAATAGCCACAAGAACACTGCAATGGCTCCCGCTGCGATGAGGAAGGGAAACAACGCCCAGACATCACCCTGGCGCACCATCATGGCGACAAGGACAACCGGGATAACTGCTACCAACGAGACGATGAATACGAACAATCTCCAGTACCAATACTCTGAGCGAGGGGAGCGTCCCTGGAGCTTGTTGAACTTGGAAAAAACGGACTGAATAGCTTCTGCAAAACTCATGCTTCCATCTTCTCGCATTTAACGATTACTGCCTCCCAAGGCTGGGAGGCAGTAATGAGAATGGGACTTGCTTTATACGGCTTTGGGGTTCGGCCCAAAGCGGTTGTCGGTGGGGTCACTGTCCTTGACGTACCACACAAGCAAAAAGATCCAGCCGACCAGTGGAATCAACGCGAAGAGGATGAACCATCCAGATTTGTTGATGTCGTGAAGGCGACGAACCGAATAAGCCAGTGACGGCAGGAAGATTGCCAGAGCAGCAAGTCCTCCTAAGAAGCCAAAGAAGCTTTCTGACTTGCCTCCAGATAGGACGTTGAACACGAGTGATACGAGGATGGTGAAAAGGTACCAGTACCAGAAACCAGAGCGACGGCTTCGTCCCTTGAAGTTGACGTAGTCGCTAAAACCAAACTTGATGGATTCAACGAAATTCATGATGAATCTCCTTTTTCTTTGGTTGTGTCGTTCACAACCACGATATTTAGAGTATCTGCGTAAGGAGTGTGTCTCGGTAAATACACTGCAGCCTCGAAAATCGAAGGCAGCAGTTGAGAGTGTTGGCTTCCTATGCAGACTTGGGGTTGTCACCAAACCTGTTAGCTCCAGGAGTTGAATCCTGAACCCAGAAAATGAGCAACACAATGAATCCCACCAGGGGAATTAAGCCGAGGAAATAGAAACCTCCTGAGCGGTTGGTGTCATGAAGGCGTCGCCAGATTACTCCGAGCGTCGGAAGCAAGAGTGCGAGTGAGACCACAATCCAGAGGTAATACGCCCAGTTGAACATTCCCGCCAACATAGCGTCCAGGCTGGTTGCACTGGTCAACATTCCTATGGTGCTCATGTTCCAAATGAAACTCATCACGATGTTCACCAGGGAGATAAAGAGGTACCACCACCAGAATTCAGATCTGCTGGCGCGGCCACTAAATGTGGCATATTTCGAGAAGACGCTTTTGATTGATTCTGTGAAATTCATTTCTTTCCCCTTACCTCGGCATGAAGGTGAGTGTTTCCTTGCCACACACAGTACTCCTCGGGCGTCAAATGGTCAGCTATTTCTCTGCTAATCTTGTGAGGTTGCCGTCTAACGGCCGCGGATACAGAGAGCTCCACGCACAAGGCATGGGGCGCCGCGCAACGAGGTACTAAGAAAGGGGATCCCACTATGGCACTTGAAGCAAATGTCAAAAAGGCGATCATCGAAGAATACGCAACTCACCCCGGTGACACTGGATCTCCTGAAGTTCAGGTTGCTCTTCTCACCAAGCGCATCAAGGACTTGACCGAGCACCTCAAGGAGCACAAGCACGACCACCACTCACGTCGTGGACTGCTCCTGCTCGTTGGTCAGCGTCGCCGTCTTCTCGGCTACCTGGCTGATGTCGACATCACTCGCTACCGTCAGCTCATTGAGCGTCTCGGACTGCGTCGATAGTCAAATCAGACACGTCAACGAATGCCACCCTGCGGGGTGGCATTCGTGTTTATCCTCGCCCTAAACGACAAATTCTCAGGCTTCATGGGCTTATTGAGGGTTTTGGGGTACTCTTGAGATAGAGCAGGCAGGCAGTTCGCTGGTCTTCGGTGGTGGTTTACCAACAGATGTTGGTGGATTTCTACTGGTGGCCAGCACGAAGTCTGATACTCGTGCAACGTATGTCCGTGTTTGAACGGCTTCGTTCTGCCTTGCTTCGCTCCGGATGTATGAGTCGGTGCCCACACGGGGTAACGACGATAAACAAAGGAGAAAGACCTTAATGGAAGGTCCAGAAATCAAATTTGCCGAAGCCGTTATTGATAACGGTAAGTTCGGCAAGCGCGTGGTCCGCTTTGAAACCGGACGTCTCGCACAGCAGGCTCAGGGCGCAGTTGCGGCCTACCTGGATGAAGAAACTATGTTGCTCTCTGCCACTTCGGTGAGCAAGCAGCCTAAAGACAACTTCGACTTCTTCCCACTGACTGTGGATGTAGAAGAGCGTAGCTACGCAGCAGGAAAGATCCCCGGTTCGTTCTTCCGTCGTGAAGGCCGTCCGTCGACTGAGGCCATCCTGGTCTGTCGTCTGATTGACCGCCCACTGCGCCCATCCTTCGTTGATGGTCTGCGTAACGAGGTTCAGATCGTTGTTACCGTTCTCTCTATTGCTCCTGGTGAGTTCTACGACGCACTGGCCATCAACGCTTCTTCCGCGTCGACCCAGATCTCCGGTCTGCCATTCTCAGGCCCTATCGGTGGTATCCGTATGGCCCTGATTGACGGCCAGTGGGTTGCATTCCCCAACGTTGACCAGCTCAAAGAGGCCGTCTTCGACCTCGTCGTTGCAGGTCGCATTGTTGTGGACAAGGATGGCAAGGAAGACGTCGCCATCATGATGGTTGAGGCAGAAGCTACCGAAGTGAGCTGGGACCTCATCAAGGCTGGTGGCATCAAGCCTGACGAGGCAATCGTCTCGCAGGGTCTCGAAGCATCAAAGCCTTTCCTCACTGCATTGATCAAGGCTCAGGAGGAGCTCGCACGTCAGTCGGCTAAGGAAGTACAGGACTACCCTGTATTCCCTCTCTACTCTGACGAGCTCTACGCAGCAGTGAGCGAACTTGCTCTTGCTGACCTGGAGAAGGTTTACCTCATCGCAGACAAGATCGAGCGTCAGAATGCTGACGACGAGGTCAAAGCTCGCGTCAAGGAAGCAATTGTGGCCAAGGTTGAAGCAGGCGAGCTTGATGAGACTGCTCTCAACCAGTTCAGTGCCGCATACAAGTCGGTTACGAAGAAGGTTGTTCGCGGACGTATCCTCACTGAGGGTGTTCGTATGGACGGCCGTGGTTTGCGCGACATCCGTGCCTTGGATGCTGAAGTTCAGGTCATCCCACGCGTTCACGGTTCAGCTATCTTCCAGCGTGGAGAGACCCAGATCATGGGTGTCACCACGTTGAACATGCTGAAGATGGAACAGCAGATTGACTCGCTGTCACCAATCACCTCAAAGCGCTACATGCACCACTACAACTTCCCTCCATATTCCACCGGTGAAACCGGTCGTGTGGGAACACCTAAGCGCCGCGAAATCGGTCACGGATTCTTGGCCGAGCGTGCACTTGTGCCCGTTCTTCCAGGTCGTGAAGAGTTCCCTTACGCCATTCGCCAGGTATCTGAGGCTTTGGGCTCTAACGGCTCGACCTCGATGGGTTCTGTCTGCGCATCGACTCTGTCGCTGCTCAACGCTGGTGTGCCACTGCGCGCACCTGTTGCAGGTATTGCGATGGGTCTCGTCTCTGACGAGGTCAACGGTGAGACCCGCTACGCAGCTCTGACCGACATCCTTGGTGCAGAAGATGCTCTCGGCGACATGGACTTCAAGGTTGCAGGTACTTCCGAATTCATCACCGCGATTCAGCTCGACACCAAGCTTGATGGCATCCCTGCCTCCGTGCTGACCGGTGCGCTGACTCAGGCTAAGGAAGCTCGTACCGCAATCCTCGCTGTCATCAACGCAGCAATCGATGGTCCTGACGAGATGGCACCTACTGCTCCTCGCGTGATCAGCGTTCAGATTCCTGTCGACAAGATCGGTGAACTCATCGGCCCTAAGGGAAAGACGATTAACACCATCCAGGACGAGACTGGTGCAACCATCTCGATCGAGGATGACGGAACCGTCTACATCGGTGCAACCGATGGTCCTTCGGCTGAGGCAGCTCGCGCACAGGTTAACGCCATTGCGAACCCCACCAACCCTGAGGTTGGCGAGCAGTTCCTCGGTACCGTCGTCAAGCTGGCAACCTTTGGCGCGTTTGTCTCCTTGCTTCCTGGCAAGGACGGCCTGCTGCACATCTCAGAGGTGCGCAAGCTTGCAGGTGGCAAGCGTGTTGAGAACGTTGAAGACGTTCTCTCCGTTGGCCAGAAGGTTCTCGTCAAGATCACCAAGATCGATGACCGCGGCAAGCTTTCGCTGGAGCCCGTTCTCGAAGGTGAAGAGGGCGAAGCAGCCGCTGAAAGCGACGCTGAGTAGCTCCAATTCCTCACGTAATGCCCGCCCGCTTTTGTGGGCGGGCATTACTGCGTTGTAAGGATGTATTCCTGTTTTTGGGGGACGGAATTGAGTGGGTTCGGGGGACAGTTTTTCCATATTGGTGGACTTCAGGTCTGTCGTAACATTGCTGTGACATTTCTCCTCTAATGTCAGATTTATGAGTGGGGAAAACATCAGTACACCGGGGGGAATAACCCCTGCCACTGATGCTCCAGATGTCTCTCGCACCATCGGCCAGACTGATATGAGCGTGTTCCCACTTGCTCTCGGTGGTGCCGTGTTTGGCTGGACTCTTCCTAGCGGTCGTTCCATCGATTTACTTGACCGTTTTGTCGAGCTCGGTGGTCAGATGGTGGACACCTCGGATTCTTACTCCTCTGGGATGTCGGAGCAGATCATTGGAAAATGGATGCGCGAGCGCGGCAACCGTTCTGAAGTTGTGGTGGCAACAAAGGTCGGACGTCACCCCGATTTTCCTGGCCTGTCTGCAACCAACATCGTTGAGGCCGTTAATGCCTCGTTGGAGCGTTTACAGACCGATTACATTGACCTTCTCTATTTCCATGCTGAAGACCCAGACGTCTCGATGGAAGAAAGCCTTTCTGCGGTAGAGAATCTCATCCAAGCAGGCAAGGTGAGAGCTTTAGGAGCTTCCAACTTTTCTGCCGACCGTTTACTCGAAGCCCGCATCATTGCAGCAAGTGGCCTTCCGCGTATTGAAGCAGTGGCTTTGGAATATTCACTTCTTCGACGAGACATCGTCGAAGGCAACATCACCATGATGGCGATTGCGCAACAGATGTCGATCATGCCGTATTTCATTTTGGCCAACGGTTTCTTAGGGCGTCACCGCAACATTAAATCGTTCAACCCTAATGACACCCGCTCACGTCGTGCAGCTCAACACGGTGGTCGACACGGCACTCACGTGCTCAGAGTTTTAGACAACGTTGCTATGGCTCAGGGAGTTGATATTTCTACTGTCGCGGTTGCCTGGGTTTTGGGCAGATCAGCGGTGGGAATTCCCACAATCGGTGCTGAATCTATTCGTGAGCTCGAAGCTCTGATGCATGCACCGCAACTGAACCTTTCTCGTCAGCAGATAGCTGACCTTGATCGTGCTTCCGTGGAACAGGGTCGTAACTGGCTGCCCTCGCTCAATCGTTCGTAATCGGCCGGCATAAAGTCAGTAGTGTGCTCTAGGCTTGAGCACCGTATGAATAAACCCATTGCTTTTCCCTTAGATCAAGCAGAACTGAGCTTTGTTGCCTCAGGTGATGCCTTAGTTCGCCGCAGTGTTTTACCCTCCGGTGTGCGCATTTTGACCGAACGAGTTCCCGGTGCACGCAGCGTGACGCTGGGGTATTGGGTTGCCGTTGGCTCGCGTGATGAAGTGCCAGCAGAATCAGCACACGATGGTGTTGCCGCTCACCCTGCCAGCTTGGGCTCCACTCACTTTTTGGAACACCTGCTTTTCAAGGGAACGCCCACTCGCTCTGCTTTAGATATTGCGATTGCTTTTGACTCAGTTGGCGGCGAACATAACGCCGCGACCGCCAAGGAATACACCTGCTATTACGCCAAGGTGCGCGATCAGGATCTTCCCATGGCTATTGATGTGATGAGTGACATGCTCACCTCGAGCGTGATTGATCCAGACGAGTTTGAAACAGAGCGTGGTGTAATCCTCGAAGAGCTCGCCATGGCTGAAGATGATCCTTCGGATGTTGCTCAAGAAAGATTCTTTGAAGGCGTGCTCGGAAATCACCCCCTTGGTCGTCCAATCGGTGGAAATCCTGAGACTATTCGTTCAGCCACCAGGGAAGCAGTTGTTGCCCACTACCGCGCCAACTATCGCCCCAATGACCTTGTGATTACGGCTGCAGGTTCGCTTGATCATGATGAACTCGTCGCACAGGTGCAACGCACTCTCGAGGCAGCTGGCTGGGACTTGAGCGTGGAGGCAACTCCTGTTCCGCGTCGATCTACTACCCCAGCTCTGATTACTCAGGGAACACCACTTCAGGTGATTGAACGTCCCATTGAGCAAGCAAACATCATGGTCGGTGTCCCGGGCATTGTTGCAACGGACGAACGTCGTGTCGTGCAAACGGTCATGAATTCCATTCTCGGTGGTGGAATGTCTTCACGTCTCTTCCAGGAAATCCGCGAAAAACGTGGCCTGGCATACTCCGTTTTCTCTTTTGCATCCTCTTATTCGGATGCAGGAGCGTTCGGGCTTTTTGCGGGAACATCTCCCAAAAAAGCACCCGAGGTCGCCGAGCTTTTGATTGGTGAATTTCACAAGTTAGCAGAGTATGGCGTCACCGCGGATGAACTTTCACGAGCACGAGGACAGCTCGCCGGGGGTTCGGCTTTGGCGCTCGAAGACACGGACACTCGCATGTCTCGATTAGGTAAGTCCGAAATTTCTTCTGGCGAATTCATCGATTATGACGCAGCTCTTGAACTCCTCGATGCTGTCACTGTTGAGCGAGTTCAAGAACTTGCCAAGGAACTAGCAGCAGGCAAACTCTCTGTGGTTTCAGTTGGGCAAGCCGATGAGGCCGCGTTATCGCGTATCCTTGCTCAGGGATAATTCATGGCACACAACATCATCTTGGTTCGTCACGGCGAACAACTCGACGCCGAACATGGTGTTATTGACGGTCCGCTCTCACCTCGCGGCATTGCGCAGGCAGAAGCCGTGGGGCGTCGCCTTGCTGACGTTGAGTTCTCTCATGTGTGGCACTCACCATTGGAACGCGCGTGGGAAACCGTTCGCGTGATGAGTGAACAGATGCAAGGTGTCACCACCGAACCATCTGCACTGCTGATGGACTGTATCCCAGCAGGCAAGAGCGAAGAAACACCTTCGGTGTTTGATCCTTTTTTTGGTTCGGTTACCGAAGCAGATATTGAAGCAGGCTCTGCTCAAATGGCGGATGCTGTTGCTGAGTTCCTGGCTCCAGGCCGCCAAGGTGAAACAGATTTACTCGTAACTCACAACAACGTCATTGCGTGGTTTGTTCTCGAAGCGCTCGGTGCACCAGCTTGGAAGTGGGTTACCTTGAACCAGGCATACTGCGGCATTACGGTTCTGCAGCAGCGACCAGGTCGCCCCTGGGCTCTCGTCTCACACAACGACCTTGGTCACCTGCCCGTGGAATTGCGTTCGGGTATTCCTGACGCTTACACAATCTAGACTTGTCTTGTGACTACTTCTGTTGCTGTTGTTGGCGCCTCAGGCAAGCTGGGGACTTTAGTATGCCGTTTGATCACTGAGTCAGAAGATTTTGAACTTGCAGCTCAGCTGGGTTCCACTAGTGACCTATCCGAGATGCTTGTTGCAGACATCGTGGTGGATGTGTCGCTTCCTTCCATCAGCCGTAAGGTTCTTGAATTCGCTGTGGAGAACGGAAAATCAATACTGATTGGAACCTCAGGTTGGTCTGCTGAGCGGATTAACCAGGTTGAGCCGTTGATTGATCAGCACCCTGAGGTTGGCGTGATCTTTATCTCCAATTTCTCCCTTGGCTCAGCTCTTTCTGCACACCTAGCAACGCTTGCTGCCAAGCACTTTGATTCCATTGAAATCATCGAAGCCCACGGTATTCACAAGGTTGATTCTCCTTCGGGTACCGCGGTGAGCACCGCAGAGCGAATCGGCAAGGTTCGAGACCAGGACATTCAAGCTCCGCATGCTGACCAGCGCGCACGTGGCCAACTCGTTGCCGGTGTTCCTGTGCACTCTCTGCGCATGGAGGGTGTTGTTGCCAAACAGGATGTGATCTTTGGCGGCAACGGTGAAACGGTAACCATTACGCACACCACACTCTCGGACCGTTCCTACGAGGCGGGCATCATGGCCGCAATCCGAGCACTTCCTGGGCTTTCTGGAAAAATCGTCGGCCTCGACCGCGTCATTTCTCTCTAATAACGTGCGCACTTTCCTCGGAGTACTCCTGATGGCAGCGCTGCTAGTGCTGTATTTATGGGCTGCGTTCTACCAAGGCATCATCTTGATTTCCACCGGAGTGCCGGTGGCAGTCGTGATGGGGTATGCCCTCATCGTGTTGCCTTTGGTGGGTGCCTGGGGTTTGTGGCGAGAACTCGCATTCGGGTTTACCACCAGCAAACTCGTCAAAATCTTGCAGGCTGAAGGTGCTCTCCCCGGAGAAGATATTCGTCACCGTCCCAGCGGACGCCCCCTTCGAGAGGATGCCGATAAGGAATTTCCTCGTTATGCCGCAGCGGTGGAAAAGGAACCTGAGAGCTGGCGCGCGTGGTTTGAACTGGGAATGGCTTATGACGCTTCGGGCGATCGCAAGCGAGCTCGTCATGCTATTCGAACAGCCATCGCTCTGCACAAAGCCAATCCTGCGTAGCTAGTTATCCCAGGGCAGCAACACAGCAGGTGGAATGGTTGCCAAAAGAGCTAAAGGTGAGAGATAGTTCCCATTTTTGCGAGCGCCCATATGGAGACATTCACAGTGAGGGCCAGTCGAAACCTTCCCAATAACTTGTCCGCGTTCTACTAGGTCTCCTACTTTCAGCTCTGTGCTTACTGGTTCAAAACTGGAGAGATATTGCCCGTGTTGGAGGGAGATGACGTCTCGATTGATCACGTGTCCCACAAAGTGCACAACCCCGTCTGCTGGGGCCAGCACCTCCTGCCCCAGGTGCGCAGGGAGATCTATGCCGCGATGACCAGGTGCATAAAACCGCTCAGGGGCCTCGTAATGCCGCAGGACTGAACGCTGACCGGAGAGCGGCCACGACCACGTTCCTGAAAGTAAAGCTTGAGCACTATGTGCATTGAAGCTCACCACAACAGCTATAGCTAACAGGCTTGTTGCGAGTAAACGAATTGCTTTGACATTCCACATGCGCTCGAGCATGCGCGAAAGTGATCACCGACATGTGACATTTAGCGTTCTTTGCGCACAACGTCACATTTAGTGCGTTGTGGAGGACTCCTTGGCGTATTCGGCGTACAGTTCACGTTCTCGGTTCTTGCGGGGGAAGAAGAAGAACGTGATAAACATGCCAATAATCATCACGAAGATGCCGGTTGCATAAGCCCAGTTAGCTCCTGCGAGGAAAGATGCTTGTGCTGCATCAACAATGGCGGTGGCGTAGTCGGGATATTGCTTCGCGACATCCTCGGCACTTCCAAAGGATTTTTGTAATGCCTGGCTCACATCCGAGGTGATGAGCGACTTTGTTGCTTCTGGAGCATCCGCAATGGCTTTCGAAATAGCTGAGGCGTATCCAGCGCCCAAAATCGCACCCAATAATGACTGCATGATTGAGCCACCGAGATCACGTTGAAGATCGCCTGTACCTGATGCCATACCCACTTTGGTGACTGGAACGGAATCGGTGAGTGCGTGAGATGCGGGGGTACCGGCAAAGCCCACTCCGATTCCGACAAGTATGTAGCTTAGCATGACAAAGGCAACTGGGGTGTGGATATTCCACAAGAGGAGCATGCTGACGAAGCCAAGCATGCACACAACAAAACCTATGAGAAGAGTTGTGCGTGATCCAAAGCGTTCAATCATACGGCTGGAAAATGGAGCCACGATGACCATCGAAATTGCACAAGGCAAGATGGCTGCACCAGCTTCGAGCGTGTTGTATCCTAAAACGTTTTGAAGAAATTGCTGTCCAACAAACATCGCGCCCATCAGTGAACCAAAGACGATAATTCCGGACACCGCCGCAACCCAGAAGGGTGGCCTCGCGGCATAGTGCAGGTCAAAGAGAGGTTCACTGGCACGTTTTTGTCGCCAGAAGAAGAGAACTCCCATCACAACAGCAAAGCCGAGCATTCCCAAGGCAATGCCTTCCTGAGAATCCAGTGCGAGGTAATTGATACCCAACACCAATGAACCAATGAACAGCGCAGAAAGAACACCGCCGAGGTGATCGACTTTGTCGTTTGTTTCATTCACGTGTGCAGGAACCAAACGCCAGACCATGAAAATGGCCACAACGGCAAAGGGAACAGCAATGAGGAAGCTGTAACCCCAGGGGAGAACAAGCAGAACAGCACCTGCGAGCAAGGTAGAAGAGGCGGACATGGCCGCACCAATAGCAGACCACAATGCAATGGCCCTTGTTCTGGCAGGTCCAGACCACAGCGCTGTAATCAAGGCCAAAGTGGTGGGATAGGCCATCCCGGCAGCAAAACCTCCGATGAGGCGAGAAAGTGCCAACACCTCAATCGTGGGAGAGAGGGACGACATCAATGCTGCAGGAATACCAATGATCAAACCCAGTAACAGCATTCCTTTGCGACCGAAGCGGTCACCGAGAGCGCCCAAATACAGAACCGTGGCAGCGAGCCCCAAAGAGAAACCGACGGCAACGATATTGAGTCCGGCTTGAGAAGCACCCAAGTCTCGACCAATATCAGGAAGCCCAACGTTAGCTACCGACAAGTTCATGTTGGCAACGCCAGCACCCAAAATGAGAGCGGTGAGGATGAGGGAAGCATTCTTGGGGGAAGTGCTGGGGGGAAGTGCTACGGGAGCTGAAGATGCCATACCCCTATTGTGCCTGTTATGCTTGTTGAGCACTCCATTTATGGGGTGACTTCGCGTGCCCACCACGTATGACAAAACCCTTCGGTCGAAACTGAGCAATCAGATTCGCGGGAATTGCATCGGGCACTAGGGCAGAAACCAACCGGTTATCTGCGACAAAACCGCAAGCGGTATGTGTTGTGCTGTGCACAAAACATGCCAAGAAAAGGAGATGGCCATGGCCGTCGTAACAATCCGCCAGCTGCTTGACAGCGGTGTTCACTTTGGACACCAGACCCGTCGTTGGAACCCTAAAGTAAAGCGTTTCGTTCTCGCAGAGCGCTCCGGTATCCACATCATCGACCTGCAGCAGTCTTTGGCACACATTGACAACGCCTACGACTTCGTCAAGGAAACCGTCGCACACGGCGGCACCATCCTGTTCGTAGGAACCAAGAAGCAAGCTCAGGAAGCAATCCTTGAGCAGGCAACTCGCGTAGGTCAGCCTTATGTCAACCAGCGTTGGCTGGGTGGCCTCCTCACCAACTTCAACACCGTTGGTAAGCGCCTTGCTCGCATGAAGGAGCTCGAAGAGCTCGACTTCGAAGACACCACAAAGAGTGGCTTCACCAAGAAGGAACTGCTGATTAAGAAGCGTGAACTCGACAAGCTCCACAAGAGCCTCGGTGGTATCCGCAACCTGACCAAGACTCCTTCCGCTATCTGGGTTGTTGACACCAAGAAAGAGCACCTGGCAATTCAGGAAGCTAAGAAGCTTGGTATTCCCGTTATCGGTATCCTCGACACCAACTGTGACCCAGATGAGATGACCTACCCCATCCCTGGTAACGACGATGCAATCCGCTCTGTTGGTCTGCTCACTCGTGTGATTGCAGATGCAGTTGCTGAAGGTCTGATCCAACGTCACCAGAAGCCTGCTGAGGGCGAATCTGCTGAGCCACTGGCTGAGTGGGAGCGCGAACTCCTCGAAGCAAGTGCTGAGGCAGTAGTTGAAGCAGCAGTAGTTGAAGCTGTGGCAGAAGAGGTTGCAGCAGAAGTTGTAGCTGAAGTTGCTGCAGAAGAGAAGAAGCCTGCTGCTAAGAAGGCTGCTGCTCCGAAGGCTGACGCTGCAGAAAAGAAGCCTGCCGCTAAGAAGCCAGCTGCCAAGAAGCCAGCTGCCGAATAATTTCCGACACTCAATCCTTAAATAGGAGATAAAACTATGGCATCTTTCAGCATGGAAGACCTCAAGACTCTGCGCGAGCGCCTCGGCACCGGCATGGTCGACACCAAGAACGCCCTCACCGAAGCAAACGGTGACTTGGAAAAGGCAACCGAAATTCTTCGCCTCAAGGGAGCAAAGGGTAACGCGAAGCGTGCCGACCGTTCCACCAGCGAAGGTCTCGTTGCTGCCAAGGAAGAAAATGGCACCGCAACCATGATCGAGCTCGCCTGCGAGACCGACTTCGTGGCCAAGGGTGACAAGTTCGTTGCTCTGTCTGAGAAGGTTCTTGACGCAGTTTCCGCAGCTGGTGCAACCAGTGTTGAAGCAGCGCTGGCAGCTCCTGCCGGTTCACAGACTGTTGCTGAACTCATCGCAGATGAAGCAGCAATTCTTGGTGAAAAGATTGAACTTCGTCGTCTCGCATCATTCAGCGGAGATAAGTTCTCAATCTACCTTCACCAGACCAGCCAAGACCTTCCTCCACAGGTTGGTGTTGTTGTCGCCTACTCCGGTGACGACGCAGAGACCGCTCGTGCAATTGCACAGCACATCTCCTTCGCTGACCCTGTGTACCTCAGCCGCGCAGATGTTCCTGCAGAGGACATCGAAAAGGAGCGTGCAATCGTTACCGAAATCAGTCGTAACGAGGGCAAGCCCGAGGCTCAGCTGGAGAAGATTGTTGACGGTCGTATCACTGCCTACATCAAGCAGATTGCTCTGCTCGAGCAGGAATACTCTCGCGACAACAAGTTCAAGGTTCAGCAGGTCGTTGACAACGCTGGCCTGACCATCACCGGCTTTGCACGTTTCAAGGTTGGCGCATAGTCACAAGCGCTATTTGCAAAGAAGCCCAATCCCAATGGATTGGGCTCCTTTCATGTGTGCCGTGGTGGGCACCACGTTTCACCAGAGTAAATTAGTACCAGCGCTACTTCACAAGATAAGGATTCTCATGCCGACAAACACCCGCCGTCGAGTACTTCTCAAGCTTTCGGGTGAAGCGTTTGGTGGCGGTGGACTTGGCGTCAACCCTGACGTCGTCAGCGCCATTGCCCGAGAGATTGCCGTCGCCTCTGAAAAGGTAGATGTTGCGGTTGTCGTCGGTGGAGGAAACTTCTTCCGCGGAGCTGAGCTCTCCCAGCGAGGTATGGATCGTGCACGAGCTGACTACATGGGAATGCTCGGAACAGTTATGAATGCCCTCGCACTGCAAGACTTTCTTGAGCAAGCAGGTGCTGCTACCCGCGTGCAATCCGCTATCGCAATGAGCCAGGTTGCTGAGCCCTATCTGCCACTGCGTGCAATACGACACCTTGAGAAGGGACGAGTGGTTGTCTTCGGTGCCGGTGCTGGTCTGCCATTCTTCTCCACCGACACCGTCTCTGCACAGCGTGCTCTCGAAATTCACGCTGATGAAGTACTCGTAGCAAAGAACGGTGTGGATGGTGTTTACACAGCAGATCCTAAGACCGACCCTCAAGCAGAAAAGCTAGATACCGTCACCTTTAGGGACGCACTCAAGCGTGGACTCAAAGTGGTGGACTCCACCGCGTTTAGCCTGTGCATGGATAACAAGATGCCCATGCGAGTTTTTGGTATGGAACCTTCCGGAAATGTCACCAAGGCAATCCTGGGAGAAAAGATTGGCACGCTGGTCACCAACTAGACTGGCATTCTCGCACCAAATTTCAAGGAGTTACCGTGATTGCGGATGTATTGTCAGACGCTTCAGAGCGTATGGCCAAGGCTGTTGAAGTAGCCAAGGAAGATTTCTCGAGCGTTCGCACTGGCCGCGCTAACCCTGCCATGTTCCAAAAGGTCATGGTGACCTATTACGGCAGCCCTACGCCTCTGGCTCAGTTGGCTTCTATGCAGAACCCTGAGGCACGCACTCTCCTGATCACTCCATTCGACAAGGGTGCGCTACGTGACATTGAGCAGGCCATTCGCGACGTGCCAAACCTGGATGCTAACCCCACTAATGACGGCAATGTCATTCGTGTGACCATGCCTGAGCTCACTGAAGAGCGACGCAAAGAATACGTCAAAATCGTGAAGGCTAAGGCCGAAGATGCCAAGGTTTCTCTGCGCAACATCCGCCGCAGTGCCAAGGATGGCATTGATGCGTTCAAGGGTGAACTCGGTGATGACGAGCGCGCTCGTGGCGAGAAAGAACTCGAAGCACTCACCAAGAAGTATGTCGATGCTATCGATGAAGCTCTAAAGCACAAGGAAGCTGAACTACTCAAGGTGTAGTGAGCTCTGGTTCCTGCCATGAACGAGAATCCACATCGCGATGAACACAGCAAGAGAAATCCTGCTGGTGAATTGCACGCCCAATTAAGGGCTACTCGGGCTGATTTTGAACGCCAACTCGAAGCCAGGCGTCTCCAGTTTGAAAAAACGAACGAAAAAATCAAGCAAAAATCCGGTCGTAATCTTCTCGGAGCCATTGGCATCGGAGTCGGCCTAGGGGCACTTTTGCTCCTGAGTCTGTTGGTCACTAAAGAGCTCTTTATGCTCTTTGCGGCTGTACTGCTGGGGATATCTGCCGTTGAATTATCTACAGCATTGCGGGCTATGGGGCGGCGTGTGCCTCGCATCTCCTCGGCAGCGACCGCGGTCATTGCCGTTCCAGTAGCCTATTACTTCGGGGTAGTTGCAGCCATCGGTGTGGCAATTATCGGTGTGGTTTTTGTCTCTGCGTGGCGTGCTCTCGAAATCAAGCGAGGGTTTCACGCCATAGCGGACGTGAGCTTATTCAAGGACTTCAAGGCTGCGGCTTTTGTTCAGGCTTATGTCACTGTGTTGGGTAGCTTTGCCGTGGCACTTGTGTCACAACCTAACGGACAATGGTGGACTTTGGCTTTCTTGATCATTGTCGTCTCAGTGGACACCGGGGCTTATGTCAGTGGTTTGAACTTTGGCAAGCACCCCATGGCGCCCAAGATCAGCCCCAAGAAAACTTGGGAAGGTTTTGCTGGTGCAGCGCTAGCAGCAATCATCGCTGCAGTTCTGCTGAGCATTTTTATGCTCGGTCAGCCGTGGTGGTTTGGTCTCATTCTCGGTCCTATTTTGCTCGTTACTGCAACCCTGGGCGATTTGGGTGAATCACATATCAAGCGCACCATCGGAGTGAAAGATATGAGTTCCTGGCTTGCTGGCCACGGTGGTTTTCTTGATCGTTTGGACTCGATTTTGCCTTCAGCTCTCGTGACGTATGTGATCTATGTCTTGGTTGTGCACTAACGCACATAATTCTCTGAAACAATAAGTCTTGTGAGTAAGTCATTTCCCCGCGTCAAGCGCGGCGCCCGCGGATACAACGCAGAGCAAGTCGATGCCTTTATTGAACAGGCACGCATAGCCTACGACAGCAATATTGCCGGGGCGGTGACTTTGACCTCCACAGACATTCGCAACACCGCCTTCTCGTTGCAAAAGGGTGGATACTCCACACGCCACGTTGACGGGGCTCTAGAGAGACTCGAAACAGCCTTCGCCGAGCGAGAACGTGCCGTTGCATTGGCAACAATGGGTGAGGCTGCATGGCTGCAACAAACGAGCGAGCTGTCCGCTGCCCTCACATCACGTTTTGCACGCAAACCAGGACAGCGATTCAACAAAGCTAAATTCCTAGCCCAGGGTTACAAAGTTAAGGACGTGGATGCGTTTGCCCAACGGGTCAATGCATTCCTCACAACTGGTGAACCTCTGAGTGTTGCTGATGTGAGATCTGTTACATTCCGACCCGGTCGTGGGGGATATGACGAGGCGCAAGTGGATGCTGTCCTTGATGCTCTTGTAGAACTACTGTTAGCCCTCGGAAACAACTAAAACCCCTGTTCAGAGGCCCTCTGTTGGCTGATTCTCAGCCTTCTGGGCTAAAATTGGAGAACTGTGGGTAGACATTCAGAAGTAACTCGCGCGTCGGACCGTTCGGTTCCACGCGCCACGAGTGACTCTGCAGCCTCAGCTTCATCGGCGCGCAGAGGCTTTTCGCTTGCCCTGCCACACTTCTCAGGTCCACAGCTGTTCCCTTCTCAGCGTTCATTCAAGCTGTTCTCTTCAGCCTTTTTTGTCACCGTCGGTTTGCTGCTGGTCAACGTAGTTGATCCTTATTCTGGTGCCGTGGCTTCGCCGTATTACATCCCGGCAACAATTGTGGCTCCGGATGGTCAAGATATTGATCTCGACGGCACCTACACCACTGCTGCTGGCCGTGATGGTGTGAGCATTAGCGCGAGAGTTGCCGCAAAGTCTGCATCCGCCACTGCGCCTGCAGCAGGCATTCCTGATCCTGATACAGCACAGGCCATTGGTCTTCAGGCAGTTTTGGCACGTGGCTGGGGTATGGAACAGTTTGATTGTCTCGTTGCCCTGTGGAATCGGGAATCCCACTGGAATGTTTACGCTCACAATAAGAGCAGTGGTGCTTATGGCATTCCGCAGTCCCTTCCAGGCGAAAAAATGGCAACTGTTGCAGATGACTGGCAAACCAACCCGGCAACACAGATCGAGTGGGGTCTTCGATACATCCAGGGTCGTTATGGATCACCCTGTGGTGCATGGGCACACTCTGAAGCTGTTCACTGGTACTAATGGCTAAGAACAACCGTTCCCGTAAACGGGATGCGGAATATGAACCATTGGACGTTGAGCGTCTCACAACGGGATTTCGCCGCACAGAGGTGCGAAACGGTCGTGAATGGACTGTACAGCCCATTTCAGCCCTCAATGCAAGCAAGAACTATACCTGTCCGGGATGCTCGCTGATCATTCAGGAGGGCGTTCCCCACGTGGTTGCGTGGCGCAACGATGGAATCTTGGGTGATCAGGCAGATCTGGAAGCCCGGCGCCACTGGCACCAGGCATGTTGGAAAATGAGTTAGTTATGGCTGTGGAAATTCGTGGCGGGATCAACCTGCCAGCTCGTCGGGAAGAAATCGAACTGCATACCAGTGACGGTCTGACCTTGGTGGGGGAGTTAGCTCTCCCTCTTGAAGGTGAACCTGTCGCCACATTGGTGACATTGCACCCTCTGCCCACGGCAGGAGGATTTATGGATTCTCATATCCTGCGGAAAGCTGCCGGCAGACTTCCTGCACTTGCTCAGTTGGCAGTAGTGAGATTCAACACCCGTGGTACGAAGTCGGCTCGCGGTCAGAGCCATGGTGAATTTGGCCATGGCGTTGATGAGCGGGCAGATGTTGCTGCCGCCATGGATTTTGTTCACCAGCGAGGACTTCCGCATCCCTGGCTTGTTGGCTGGTCTTTTGGAACTGAGTTGGCATTGAAATATGGCCGGGAACACGCCATTGATGGTGCCATTCTGCTTTCGCCCCCACTGCATCGTGCCACGGCAGAAGAAGTAGCTGCTTGGAATAACGACCACCGTCAACTCGTGGCACTTGTACCCGAGCACGATGACTATTTACAGGGACCTGAAGCGCGTGAGCGCTTCTCTACGGTCTCTCACATCGACATCGTTGAAGTCGAAGGGGGAAAGCACCTGTGGGTTGGTGAGAACCAAACCAAGCGTGTCCTCAACGAAATAGTTGAACGGGTTAACCCAACAGCAGCACCATTACCCGAATATTGGGATGGTCCTTTCGTCGAATAGCTGCTCGGGGAAGCCCTAAATTTCGTTCTGAGCCGGATAGACGACTTCTTTCACAATCAAGACAATTGATGCTGCAATCGGGATTGCCACCAAAGCACCCAAGACTCCCATGAGTGTTCCACCTGCGAGGGCGGCAATGACCACGACAGAGCCGGGGATAGAAATAGCCTTGTTCATGATTCGAGGACTGAGAACATACGCCTCAATTTGCATGTAAATCAAGAAGTAGATGCAGATCACCAGTGCCGTTTCTGGACCTGCCAAAAGAAGCTGACCTGAAGTCACCAAGATCCAGGACAATACGGTACCGACAAGAGGAATCAGCGCGAACAGGAATGCGAGGAAACCAAAGAGGAGGGCTTGTTTTCCTCCGATAATTGTGAGGACGATGAAAGCCAGTAAACCATTGAGCACAGCAAGTGAAATCTGGCCAACAACGTATTTGCCCACTCCGCTCGTGATTTGTTCACTCATCCGAATGAAGCCCTCACGCTTGCTCAGTGGAACAAAACGGTATGCCGTGTCTTTGACCAACTGAAGAGACGCGGTGAAGTACAGGGTCAGAATAACCACAATCAAGGTTCCACTGATGGCATTGGCAACACCCACACCGACGGCTAATGCACCACCAGCAATCTTGCTGATGTTGGCGGGGTCACTGAAGAATTTGCCCAATTCGGCCAGTACGGCATTGACATCAATGACGTTACCGAATTGCTTGTCGAGAAAAGCAATCCAATCTTGCGTTTTCAAATCAGTAATCTCTGAAGGCAAGTGGGTCCACAATGAGACCAATTGGTCAATCATTGCGGGAACAATTGCGAACAAGACCCCGATAAAGACTCCAAGAACACCCACCACCACAGTTGCGATTGCGGCCCACTTAGGGAATTTCTTGGTTTCAAGCCACTTCACTGCAGGGTCAAGACCTAATGACAAGAACAGAGCAATAAAGATATATGTGAGAACTGTTGCCAACGACTGCACCGCAGTCATCAGGATGATTCCTAGGCCAACGCCCAAGCTACCGATCAGACCGGCGCGGAATGCGTTTTGAATTTTCACTGGGAAAGCTCCTTTTTTGTGGCCCGCTTCGTGGGGCGTGGTGCCACCGGAAGTGTTTTCTCTAACTCCAACCGTAGTGCGTCAAAGAATGAAGCGACGGATTCACGCTCGAGTCGGATTTCTTCAAGCTGGGTATAAATCGAAGCAAGCACTGCGGCAACATACTTTTCGGCATCAGCAATGATTTTGCGTGCGTGTGTGGTGGCCGCATCCTCTGTAGCTGCAGCCTTCTTTCGTGCCTGCTCAATGATGTTCCGTGCATCTTGATCAGCAGTGTTTTCTTGCGCAGCTAACTGTGCTTCCAGTTCGCGCTGCGCAGTTCTCGATACCGCAAGTTGTGCCTCAGCAGAAGCTATGTATTTATCTGTTTGTAGGACAGATTCTTGGTGCCTTTGTTCAATATCGTGTTCCATTTGTGCACGAACTGCAGCCCCATCTGCATTGAGCTTGAGAATCTGCATAATCTCGTCGCTGACCGTGACGCCTTTGTCTCGGCCAGCTACGAGGACCAAACGCAACTCGGCAGCCTCACGCTGGGCATCAGCAATGATCCGGCTTGCTTCATTGCGTGACTCAGCACGCATTTTTGCGCTCAGGGTTGAACTGTCACCGTGAATCTTCTTTGCTTCAGCTTGCGCTTCAGAAATGATGCGATCTGCTTCAGCCTGTGCAGAAGAAATTATCTCTCCAGCCTCAGCAGTAGCCTCCTCGCGAATCTCCTGAGCATTCTGAAGAGCTTCAGCTCGAACTTGTTCATATCCTTCACGCGCAGATGCAATGAATTGGCTTGAGGTTTTCTCAGCAGCTGAGCGAATAAGCAGCGCATCGCTTTCCGCGTTGAGAATAATCTGCCGTGCTTGCTTATCTGCCTGAGTAAATTTTTTTGCAAGTTGAGCTGTGAGCCCAGCAGGAGTGGGGCTTGCTTGGTTGTTGAGCTCGAGTTCGAGCTCGGCCACTCGTTCCTCTAAAACTTTAACTTGAGCAAGGGTGTCATCGTGCAGCGTTTTGGCGGCGAGCAGTTCGCGGCGGAGTTTCTGCACCAGTGCGTCCACCTGCTGAGGATCGTATCCGCGCAAGACGCGAGAAAACGAAGATTCAGAAGACACTGTTCCCTTTCGTACTCCCGACTTTCGGGAGAAAGCAACCCTGTGAGTCTACCTAGGAGTGGGGGCCAACTCTGCGTCGAATATAGGGAAAAAGCCCCTCACAGGTTTCCCTCACGCGTTTCGGGTATCTTTAGAAGGACTTAACGTGACGTTAGTGACCACATCTGGTGTCATGAACGTGCATACGTACAAGGAGACAAATCGTGCGGTTCATTATTGCTATTGGCGTGTTCGTCGTAGCAGCCATCCTGCTTGGCATCGGTGTAACCCAGAAGCTGTTTTTCTCCGGACCCGAAATGATCACCCTCAGTGCGGAAGTAAATCCCAACGCCCCTTACGTGGTCATTGACGGTAAGACTCTTACTCTCCACGGAAACACCCCCTACGTCACAGTTACTGGAGCGAGCAAGGGTAACTTTGTCGGTTATGGTCGCACAACTGATGTGAAGGCGTGGATCGGTGCTGACGATTATGAAGCTTTGGGTTATTCCACAAACCAAAGCAAGTTTGTTCTCGCTGAGGGTAAGCCTCTGGTGAACAACCCAGAGAACCCGGCCCTGACTGAAATTCCCGAACAATCAATCACCACTCCCGCCGGTAGTGATCTGTGGCTGGGTGAGGCTAGCGCCCAAAAAACTGCCACAGTACCCACTGAACTCGACAAGAGTATGTCTGTCATCATTGCATCAGATGGGACAGCCAATGCTCCAGGCAATGTAACCATTTCATGGCCGCTTCCTAGTGCTGTTCCGTTTGCAACTGGATTCATCATCATCGGTGGGGTGTTGGCGCTCGTCGGCCTCATTCTTTATTTGTGGGCTCTGCGCCATGACCGTAATACTCAAGGACCTAGGCGTCGAGGATCAGGTCCTAAACCCCCTAAGCCTCGTAGCTTGAGCATGCCCACACCAAAATCTTTGGTCAGTGCTGCGGCCAAAGGCCGCCGGGCACTGCCTCGAGGTTCCAGTTTTGTAGCCCTCGGTCTCGCCGGTGTTTTGACAGTGGGGTTGAGCTCCTGCAGTCCATTCCAGGCTCCACAGGCACCTGCTGAGCAAGCAACTCCTTCAGCAACGCCAACACCAGGTATCGAAGGTGAACCACCAGCAGTGACGGAACGTCAGCTGGGTGTAATTCTGGAGAAGATTTCGACCGTTGTTTCCTCGGCTGATTCCACACTGGATGCAAACCTTTCTGCAACGCGATTGATCGGTCCTGCCCAGGAAATACGCGCGGCAAACTATGCCATCCGAAAGGTTGACAGCGGGGTTCCCGCATTGCCAGCATTAGCGGCTTCACCAATTACGTTTGTGATGCCTCAGGCCACTAACGCGTGGCCTCGACAAGTCATTGCGGTTGTCCAGAACGAAAAAGATCCATCTGTACCAACCATGGGGCTGATGATGATCCAAAACTCTCCTCGGGATAACTACCACATTGAGTATTTGGTCACACTGGAACCAAATGCTTCCGTACCGACAGTTGCGCCAGCAAATGTAGGTTCTGCATTGGTCATGCCAGATTCAAAGCTCCTCCTGATTTCCCCCGACCAACTTTCTGCCGCATATGGTTCAGTATTGATGCAGGGTGAAGCAAGTCCCTATTTCGGTTTGTTCGATCTCACTGCCGACACTCTTGTTACTCAGATTGGTAAAGCTTACAAAGACCAAAAAGTTGCTTCACTCTCAGGACGCGCATCCGTTGAATTCAGCCAATCACCCGGAACTGGGGTTCCTATGGGCTTGGCCACACTCGACTCAGGTGCCATTGTGACTGTTGGTCTGAACGAAATTGAAACCGTCAAGCCCACCGAAGCTGGTGCATCGGTCAGTCTTGAGGGTCAAGCCAAAACCTTAAGCGGCATTTCTTCTTCCCCTACAGGCGTGGAATCTACCTATGGCTTGCAACTTGCCTTCTATGTTCCGCCTTTGGGCAGCACAGAAAAGATTCGTCTCCTGGGTTACACCCAAGGTCTGATTGCAGCAAAGGGACTCTAATGTCGATGCCGTCACTTCCTAACCTGCGTGGCGCGGTTGACCTCAGTTCACTGGTGAACCGCCCTGCACCTGGATCAGTAAACACCGCTGGTGGAACTCGCGCTCCGGGGGAGACTTCTGCTCCGGTTTCTGCAGGAACCTCCGTTCCAGTTCCGCAATTAGTTCTCGAAGGAACAGACACCAACTTCACCGCCATCTTGGATCTGTCGAACCAAGTGCCCGTAATTGTTGACCTGTGGGCAGATGAAGCACCCCAGTGTGCTGAACTCTCTCCGATACTGGAAAAAGTTGTTCTCGCATTTGAAGGACGACTCATCCTTGTCCGAGTGAACGCGGTAGAAAACCCTCAACTAACTCAGGCATTCCAAGCACAAACCGTTCCAACGACCGCTGCCGTTTTAGCTGGACGACCTCTTCCACTCTTTGCAGGGGTTGCCGGGGAAGCTGACATTCAGAACCTCTTTGAACAAGTTCTGGAACTTGCTGCACAAAACGGTGTTGTGGGCATTGCCAAACCTGCAGGAGATTCTGTCGGTGAAGAAAGTGCTGAAGTTTCGCCTCCAGCACCAGCTCTACCCCCGTTGCACCAAGAAGCCTTTGACGCTGCAGAGCGCGGAGACTACCCAGCTGCAATTGCGGCGTGGGAGAAGGCACTCAAGCAAAACCCTAACGACGCGGATGCGAAAGCCGGTCTTGCCCAGATTTCCTTATTGCACCGCTTGCAAAGCAAAGCAATGGCAGATATTCGTTCCGCAGCTGCAGCTAATCCTCACGGGTTAGAGCAGCAGCTGGATGTTGCAGATCTCGACGTCTCTGGCGGTCACATTGAGGATGCTTTTGATCGTCTGCTCGTGCTTTTTCCCACCTTGGATCAAGATGGTAAGAACGTCGTTCGTGCCAGGTTGCTTGAGCTTTTTGAGGTTGTCGGTGTGACTGACCCTGTCGTCAATGCCGCACGGTTGCGACTGACAAACCTGCTGTACTAGCTACTTCGCAGGCTTGTAGAAGAACAGAACACCCAAAGGTGGCAGGGTAATTCGAGCGGAGTGTTCGAAATTGTTCCACTGGTCCTTGGTTGCAGTCACCTTGCCCATGTTGCCCACACCGGAACCACCAAAGTCCTGAGCATCAGAGTTGAACAGCTCAGTCCAGACTCCACCTGAGGGTAAACCAAGCTGGAAATCATGGTGTGGGTTTCCGGCAAAGTTCGCCACCACAGCTAACGCATTGCCCTTGGCGTCATATCGGACGAAGGAGACAACATTGCGACCGTTATCTGCACCATCAATCCACTGGAAGGCTTCAGGGTCGCTATCGCGCTGCCACAGTGCTGGGGTATCTTGATAGACCTTATTGAGCTGCTTCACCATTCGTTGAAGTCCTTGGTGGGCAGGCTGGTCCAAAATCCACCAATCGAGAGAGCGTTCCTGGCTCCACTCTGAGGGCTGACCGAACTCTTGTCCCATAAAGAGCAGTTGCTTGCCAGGATGGCCCCACATGAACGCCAAATATGCACGCATATTTGCCAGCTTTTGCCAGTGGTCGCCTGGCATCTTTGCCAGTAACGATCCCTTGCCATGAACGACCTCGTCATGAGAGATCGGCAGGATGAAGTTTTCACTAAACGCATACTGGAAAGAGAAGGTGATGTCCCAGTGGTGATATTCCCGATACATCGGATCGGTGTGGATGTATTCGAGGCTGTCGTGCATCCACCCCATGTTCCATTTGAAACCAAAGCCTAAACCGCCACCTTCGGTTGGGGCGGTGACACCACCCCAGGAAGTGGACTCCTCGGCTGCCATGATGACACCGGGGTGGTGTTTATACACGGTGGCGTTGGCTTCTTGCAGGAAGTTGATGGCTTCGAGGTTTTCTCGTCCGCCGTATTGGTTCGGTAGCCACTGGCCGTCTTCGCGACTGTAATCCAGGTACAACATGGATGCGACAGCATCGACGCGCAAACCATCAATATGGAACTCTTCGATCCAATACAGCGCATTGGCCACGAGAAAGTTTCGCACCTCATTGCGACCAAAATCAAAGATGTAGGTTCCCCAGTCGGGATGCTCGCCCTTGCGAGGATCAGCATGTTCGTAGAGGGGCTGACCATCAAAACGTGCCAAAGCCCATTCGTCTTTGGGGAAGTGCCCAGGAACCCAGTCCAGAAGCACTCCGATTCCCGCATCGTGCAGGCGGTCAATGAGGTATTTCAGATCATCTGGGTCACCAAAGCGTGCAGTGGGCGCGTAATAGCCAGTGACTTGATACCCCCAAGAAGGCCCATACGGATGCTCTGCCAACGGCATGAACTCCACGTGGGTAAAGCCAGTTTCAAGAACGTGACCAATGAGGTCATCTGCTAGCTGGCGGTATGACAATCCTTGGCGCCATGAACCCACATGCAGTTCATAAATACTCATGGGGGCAGCATGCTGAGCGGTTTTTGCTCGCTTGGTCAACCACTTCTTATCGCCCCACTTGTAGTTGGAGTGAGCAATGATGGAGCCCGTCAGCGGTGGGCACTCGGTTTGGCGTGCCATCGGATCAGCACGTTCAACCCAGTGGCCTGCCTTGGTGAGTATTTCAAACTTGTAGACCTCACCGGGGTGCACATCGGGTACAAACAGTTCCCAGACGCCACTGGAGCCCAGCGAACGCATCGAGTGGCCTTCACCATTCCAGCTATTGAAGGTTCCTTTAACGCGCACGGCCTGGGCATTTGGAGCCCACACGCTAAATGCGGTTCCTTGAACAGTCCCCTTGACTCCACCGTGGCCGATATAGCGAGCCCCGAGGACTTCCCACAGCCGCTCGTGTCGACCTTCACGAATCAAGTGCAGGTCCAGCTCACCGACGGTGGGGGCGAAGCGGTAGCCGTCTTCTGCAATCCATTCAGAACCATCGGGGTAACGGGTTTCAATTTTGTAATCTTGCAAACCCAGTTTGTGTGCACCCTCCCAGATGCCGTGACCGGCGTGACTGAGCTCGATACGTGCTTTGCTACCCAATACGGCGATGACCTCAGAGGCCAAAGGGCGCCGAGTGCGAATAATCGTGACGTGATCTGTTGAACCTTCGACAGTGATGAGGTGCTGTCCAAGCACACTGTGTGGGTCGTAATGACTTCCCTGGGCAACCCAGGCAAGCAAACCATCATCGAGCTGGGGAGTGCGCCAATCCGAGGTCGCGGCTTTCTTAGTTGCAGTTATTTTGGCTGCAGATCTTTTCACGGTTGGCTTTTTCTCTGTCACGAGTTCACTCCGCTCACGTGCAAAATATGGACTGGTTCAGTGAAAGGATCCAAGCGCACGTAGTTATCTGCACCCCAAGTCCATTCGGTACCTGTGATGAGGTTGGTAACGGTGAGGGTGTCACCGTGTGAGGCACCCAGGGTTGTCAGATCCAAATGCACGGTGGTTTCCCTCACAGAGTGAGGGTCAGTGTTCACCACGATGATGAGAGTGTCGGAGCTTCCAGTTCCCGTAAATTGCGCATCCAAGTGCTTGCTGTAACACAGGATTGCCTCATCGTCAGTGCGCTGAATGGTGATGTTTCGCAACTGTCCCAGAGCAGGGTGTTCTGCGCGGATGGCGTTCAATTGAGTCAGGTAGGGAGCTAGTGAGGTCCCGGCCTTGTCGATGGCAGCCCAATCGCGGAATTTGTATTCGAACTTTTCGTTGTCGATGTACTCCTCTGCGCCCGGGCGAGCTACAGATTCATAGAGTTCAAACCCTGTGTACACCCCCCACAGTGGTGCAGCTGTTGCCGCGAGCGTGGCGCGAATAGTGAAGGCGGCAGGGCCGCCGAATTGCAAGTATTCGGTGAGAATATCTGGGGTGTTCACAAACAGGTTAGGCCGCATGAAATCTGCGGTGTCATGCGAAATGGAACGGAAGAATTCTTCCAGTTCCCATTTCGTGTTACGCCATGTGAAATAGGAATATGACTGTTGGAATCCCACTTTGGCAAGTGTTTGCATCATGGCTGGGCGAGTAAACGCTTCCGCTAAAAACACAACCTCAGGGTGTTTGGTGTTGACTTCAGAAATCAACCATTCCCAGAAATCGACAGGTTTGGTGTGTGGGTTATCCACCCTGAACGTGGTGATCCCTTTGGAAATCCAGAACAAAACCACCCGCAGCACCTCAGCACGAATGCCTTCGGGATCGTTATCAAAATTGATGGGGTAGATGTCTTGATACTTCTTTGGTGGGTTTTCTGCGAAGGCAATGCTGCCATCGGGCAAGGTGGTAAACCATTCAGGGTTTGTTTTCACCCACGGGTGATCAGGAGCAGCTTGTAGGGCAAGATCTAATGCAACCTCGAGCCCGTTCTTTTTCGCTTCTTTGAGAAAGAACGCAAAGTCAGAAAAGTCGCCCAAGTCGGGATGGATTGCATCATGGCCGCCGTCTGCAGAACCAATGGCCCACGGAGAGCCTGGGTCACCTGGCTGTGTGACCAAGGTGTTGTTGGGGCCTTTACGGTTGATAGTGCCGATCGGGTGAATGGGGGGCATGTATAAAACGTTGAAGCCCATTTTGGCCACAGCCGGTAAACGTTTGGCAGCCGTGCGGAAGGTACCCGACGTCCAGGAGCCATCTGCATTGAGCTTGGCACCCTCGGAGCGAGGGAAGAATTCATACCAGTTAGCAAACCCGGCACGCACGCGCTCTACATGCAGCGGGTATTCAGCTGAGAAGGTTTCCAAGCTAGAAATGGGGGCGTGCAAAAGCAAAGCATCAACTTCTTCGCCACTAGCTTTTTCAAAACGAACCAGAGGGTCAATGGCTGTATCTGCCAATGTGGCTGCAACAGCCGCCAGTTTCTTGCGGTGGGTTACCGTCCTCGAGGGTTCCTTGGAAGCTCGAGTGAACAGCTCGGAACCGATGGTGAGCATCAACTCCACATCAATTCCTAGAGGAATCTTCACCTCAGCGTTGTGATGCCATGTTGCATAGTCATCCGAGTAGGCCTCAACGGTGAAAGTCCACGCACCAGGCTTATCTGGCTGTGCTTGAACAATCCACCTGTCGGTGCCAGGACCTGCAGAGTGCATCTGAATCCTCGAAGACTTCCCTTCGGGGTTGCGTAAATGCAGTGCAACACCGATCAGGTCGTGACCTTCACGGAAACATGTTGCACTGAAGGGGACAACTTCCCCGACAAACGCTTTCGCAGAAAGCCCAGGCACCCCCAGATCAGGGCGAACGTCGAGAATGGGAATGCGGCCGATGGATGAGGGTTCCATAATCGAAAACTACTCTCTTGCAGTGTGTTCTGGAAACTACGAGTTTGCAGCGTTAAACAACAAAATGGATGTTCCCGTGAGTTTGAACGTCTCACCGGGGCGCAGCACGCCAGGAACTTCCCGCGGGGTGTGGTGGGGACTAAACCACAGTGGTTCGTAGAAGAGAACCCCCTCATGTTTGGGGACCACCACAGAAGTGGGTTGTTCTGTTCCATGGATGATCATCAAAATACGGTTGAAATCACCAGATTCTGGGGTGCTTGCGGCAACATATTGCAGCGTGCGGTTGTGAGGATCTTCCCAATCCTCCAACTCCATCATTTCGCCCTGCGTGTTGTACCAATCAACCTGGCTGGCACTGGGAATGCGCTCGCCGAAGACACCAAATTTGGTTGGACGCAGTGCCGGATGTTCCTGGCGCATCTTTGTCAGATGCTTGGTGGTCGCAAGCATGTCTTGCTGCCACTCTTGCAGTTCCCAGTTCACCCACGTCAAAGGGGAGTCGTGACAATAGGCGTTGTTGTTACCGTGTTGAGTGCGACCGAATTCGTCACCGGCGGTAATCATGGGGATACCCGCAGACAAAATCAGTGTTCCCATCAAATTACGCATGGTGCGCCGGCGTGCAGCAATAACATCTGGATTATCTGTGGGGCCTTCAACGCCATGGTTGAAAGAACGATTGTTATCCGTTCCATCACGGTTATCTTCACCGTTACCGATGTTGTGCTTGTAGTTGTACATCGTCAGATCGTTCAACGTAAAGCCATCATGTGCAGTGATGAAGTTCACCGAGGCGACAGGGCCGCGCCCAGCAGAGAATGTGTTGCTTGATCCTGCCAGACGGGTGGCGAAACCGCCCACACCGGTGGGAGCAATACCTGTCTCTCGAGCCTGTGCAATATCAGGAAGCCAGAAATTACGGATGCGATCGCGGTAGCGGTCGTTCCATTCGTGCCAGCCATCTGCAAAGTTTCCGGTCTGCCAGCCGCCTAAGCCAACATCCCACGGCTCCGCGATGAGCTTGGTCGTGGAGAGCACAGGATCAGTTCGTATTGCCTCGAGCAGTGGGTGGTCTTTTTCGTACTCAGCATCTTTATTGCGACCCAACGTCACAGCAAGGTCAAAACGGAACCCATCAACGTGAACCTCTTCGGCCCAGTAACGTAGCGAATCAAGAATGAGTTTTTGAACAACAGGCTCAGATGCATTCAACGAGTTTCCGCACCCTGTGGTGTCGATGTACTCACCATCTGGTGTTTGGCGGTAATAGCTTGCATTGTCTAAACCGCGAAAGCTCAAACGTGGGCCGAATTTACCTTCTTCTGCGGTGTGGTTGTAGACCACATCAAGAATGACTTCTAAACCAGCAGTGTGAAGGTCTTTGACCATCTGTTTGAATTCACGAAGTACCGCTGATGGTCCTTCCGTACGAGATTCATGGGTGGCATACGCCTCATGTGGGGTAAAGAAGTTGAGGGTGTTGTAACCCCAGTAGTTGGTCAGGCCCTGTCGAAGTAGGTGTTCTTCGGATAAAAAAGTGTGCACAGGAAGTAGCTCAACTGCCGTCACGCCAAGCTCGGTGAGGTAGGTCGTCATGGCTTCGTGACCAAGCCCAGCGTAGGTTCCGCGAAGTTCCAGTGGAACGCCAGGGTGCATCTTGGTCAAACCGCGTACATGGGCCTCATAAATGACTGATTGGTCAAGTGGGGTTTGTGGTTTGGCTGAATTTTCCCAATCAAAGCTGGTGTCCACCACGACATTGCGCCACTGATTACCAACCTTGCTCAAGCCCTTGGCGTAAGGGTCAATGAGGAGTTCTTCAACTGAGAAAGAATCTTGGGGGCCAGCAGGACCCCACGCTTGAAGTGAATACTCTGCACCAGAAATGAGCTTGGAGGACGTGGTGCTCCACACCCCGGCTTTACCCTTTTTCAAGGAGTGGCGTTCAGCAATGTGATTACTGCCGGGAGCCTCATAGATCAGCAGGTCAATTCCCTCAGCATGCGCACTAAAAACCTTGAGCTCGCCACCGTTTCCGGTTTGGCGCACGCCAAGGTTGTTCAGTGCAGGAGGGATAGTCACTCGAAATAGACTATCCAGATACATTGCCAGTATGTTTCGAACGCGGTGGCCTGGCAGAAAATAGGTTCAACCACAGGTTTAAGGAGAGGAGAACACCCATGGCTTATCTTGACCATGCTGCCTCCACTCCGGTTCGTCCTGAAGCAGCCAAAGCGTTCATTGATGCTCTTGAACTATCAGGAAACCCATCTTCCGTTCATCGCCACGGACAGGCTGCTCGAGCACTTGTTGAAGACGCCAGAGAATACTTAGCAACTGTGCTGGGGTGCGAACCTATCGAAATCATCTTCACCTCTGGTGGCACCGAATCCATCAACCTCGCCCTCGTCGGGCTCTTTCGGGCTTCTGTCGAGAAAGACGCTAAGCGCAACCGAATTATTGTTCCTGAAGCAGAGCACCATGCCACCTTGGACACTGTCTTGTGGCTGCAGGAGCACGAGAGTGCGGTACTCGAGTGGATTTCCGTTGACAGCTTGGGACGCATTGATGTCACTGAACTTGGAGAGACACTCGAGCGTGCCGGTAGTGCTGTAGCACTGATGACCATGTTGTGGGCTAATAACGAGGTGGGCACCATCCAGCCTGCGGCGGATGTTGCCGCGCTCGCCGCACAACACAAGGTTCCTCTCCATATCGATGCGGTTTCTGCATTTGGTCATATCCCCATCAACTTTGCCCAGCTGCGCGAAGAAACAGGCGCTGAAGGATCAACAGGTCTTGTTGCGATGAGTCTTTCTGGTCACAAGTTCGGTTCCGTACCTGGTGTTGGTCTCCTCATTGCCAGCAGGCATGCCCAGTTGGAACCCCTCATTCATGGTGGGGGACAGCAGCGTGGTCTGCGCAGTGGAACTCTAGATGCTCCAGCCATCTCTTCTATGGCCATTGCCGCGTTGAAGACAGATACAGAGTTTCCGGAGCAAACCAAGCGATTGAGCGCACTTCGTGATCTGGCTATCGCCAAAATTCAGGAGTTGGTTCCTGAGGCCGTTCTTAGCGGGGATCGAGTCAACCGCCTCGATAACAACGTCAACTTCACTTTCCCGGGTTGCCAGAGCGATTCTTTACTCTTCTTACTTGATGCCATGGGGGTCTCAGTCTCCACCGGCTCAGCATGCCAGGCGGGCGTAGCACAGCCTTCCCACGTATTACTAGCAATGGGCTATGACGAAAAGGGAGCTTCTTCTGCTATCCGAGTCTCGCTAGGACACAGCACAACTGAGGAAGAACTTGAAGAATTCTTCGCAGCACTGCCTGAGGCATATGAGCGTGCACGAAGGGCCGGCACAACTTCCTAGGCTTTGGTCAGCTGGGGCACCTGGTCACGGCTTAAACTTGGTTTATGCGAGTTTTAGCGGCGATGAGCGGTGGAGTTGATTCTGCCGTCGCTGCTGCGCGCGCTGTTGAAGCGGGCCATGACGTTGTTGGCGTTCATCTTGCCCTAAGCCGTATGCCTGGAACTATGCGCACCGGTGCTAGAGGCTGCTGCACGATCGAAGATTCGATGGACGCGCAGCGTGCTGCCACGATGCTGGGCATTCCCTATTACGTGTGGGATTTTTCCGAACGTTTCAAATCAGACGTGGTGGAAGATTTCATCTCTGAATATCAAGCTGGCCGCACACCAAATCCCTGCATGCGCTGCAATGAGAAAATCAAGTTTGCTGCCCTGATGGAGAAGGCGCTTGCTCTCGGTTTTGATGCCGTGTGCACTGGCCACTACGCCAATCTCGTTCCAGATGCCCACGGCAATCTTGAACTCCACCGGGCAAGTGCCTGGGCTAAAGACCAGTCCTATGTCCTGGGTGTCCTTACCAGTGAGCAGTTAGCTCATGCCATGTTCCCCCTCGGGGACACTCCGTCCAAGGATCTCATTCGCGCAGAAGCCGCACAGCGCGGCCTCAGCGTTGCGCAAAAGCCGGACAGTCATGACATTTGTTTCATTCCCGATGGAGATACTCGAGGCTGGTTGGCAGACAAAGTTGGTATCAGCGAGGGCGACATCGTTGACACTGAGGGCAACAAACTCGGCACACACGAAGGGACCCCTGGTTTCACTATTGGTCAACGCAAGGGTCTTCACATTGGAACCCCCGCCCCAGACGGCCAGCCCCGTTTTGTTCTAGAAATTCGGCCCAAGTCCAACACCGTCGTGGTTGGTCCCCGCGAAGCACTCGACATTACTGAGATTGCAGGCACCAGTTACACCTGGTGTGGTCAAGCTCAAGAAAACCCTGAAACTGCCTTTGAAGTTGATGTTCAGATTCGTGCGCACGCAGATCCTGTACCTGCGATAGCTCAGTTGGTTGGTGACGAACTTGTCGTTCGGCCGACCACCCCACTGAACTCTGTCGCAGCAGGGCAAACAGCAGTCATTTATGTGGGTACGAGGGTGTTAGGCCAGTTCACTATTTCTCGCACCGTCAGTGATCTCAACACTGTTCTCACCGAGAAGGCCACCACATGAGTGGGGACGCTTTGTTTGGTGATGATTTAGAAATCGTTACTGAACCCAGCGACTTCGAGAAAGCTCAACACGAAGCCGAAGAGCTGACCTCCAAAATCTTGGATGCTCGTGATGCCTATTACGAGCGAGACGAAAGTCTGATTGCTGACGTTGAATACGACGCACTGATTCACCGTCTCGAAGAAATCGAGCGCGAATATCCCGAGCTTCAGGGACAAGACAGCCCCACATTGTCTGTTGGTGGGAAGGTTACAGAGCTTTTTGCTCCCGTCACCCACGCCGCACGAATGATGAGCCTGGACAATGTCTTTTCGGAAGAACAGTTCATGGACTGGGCGGCACGAATTAGAAAAGACACAGGGCGTGAGGTCAACTATCTCTGCGAGCTGAAGATAGATGGCTTGGCCATCAACCTTCGCTATGAAAACGGTGTGCTCATTTCTGCTGCAACCCGTGGTGATGGTGTTGTTGGAGAAGATGTCACTGCGAATGTACTGACGATCAAGTCCATTCCCACGCGTCTTGCCGGCCAAGGGCACCCGGCACTGGTCGAAGTGCGCGGGGAAATCTTCTTTCCCGTAGAAGCATTCCGAAAATTGAATGTGGAATTAGCTCAAGCTGGAGAGAAAGTCTTTGCTAACCCGCGTAACGCCGCCAGTGGGTCCCTGAGGCAAAAAGACCCAGAAAAAACAGCTACCCGTCCACTGAGCATGCTGGTGCACGGTATTGGTGCGTGGGAAAACGCACCCGTCCCCACACAGTCAGAGGTGTATGAACTCCTCAAGAGTTGGGGATTACCTACCTCAAGCCACTATCGAGTTGTTAGCTCCGCACAAGAGGCGGCCGGCTTCATCCGAGAGATGGGTGCAGCTCGCGATTCTGTAGAGCATGAAATAGACGGCATTGTCATTAAGGTCGATGACATGGCCACTCAGCGTGAGCTGGGATCCACTTCTCGTGCGCCACGTTGGGCTATCGCCTACAAATACCCACCAGAGCAGGTCAACACCAAGCTGGTAGACATCCGTGTCAGTGTTGGACGCACCGGACGGGCCACGCCCTTTGCGGTCGTCGAGCCCGTTAAAGTTGCCGGCTCCACCGTAGAGTTCGCTACTCTTCACAACCAAGACGTGGTCAAGGCCAAGGGTGTGCTCATCGGTGACACCATCGTCATCCGCAAGGCAGGCGATGTTATTCCTGAAGTCCTCGGCCCTGTGCTGGAACTGCGTAATGGCACTGAGCGTGCGTTCGTGATGCCGGAAGGTTGCCCTGAGTGTGGTGCGAAGCTCGCACCTGCTTCTGAGGGGGACATTGACTTGCGGTGCCCTAACCAAAAGAGCTGCCCTGCCCAGGTTCGTGGACGGGTAGAACACATCGGTTCACGTGGCGGTCTGGATATTGAAGGCCTCGGCGAAGTTGCCGCCACCGCACTCACAAACCATAAAGATGGCGAACAGCCTCCGCTTGAAACCGAAGCCAACCTGTTTGCGTTGACCTTAGAAGATCTCAAAAAAGTTCCCTACTTCGTCAATGCTGATGGCTCTGAATCCAAAAACGCGGTGGAACTCATTGCGAACCTGGAACTGGCAAAGACAAAACCACTCTGGCGTTTGCTGGTCTCTCTCAACATTCGCCACGTAGGCCCAGTAGCAGCAAGAGCACTGGCAAATCACTTCGGTTCTCTTGATGCCATCCGTACTGCCTCCATCGATGAGCTTGCAGCAGTTGATGGTGTGGGAACAATCATTGCTGAGTCGTTGAAGAATTGGTCCGAGGTTGACTGGCATCAGGACATCATTGAGCAATGGAAGGCAGCAGGTGTTCAGTTTGAAATCCCTGGACATGCGGGCCCTGGAGCGGTTGCAGAGATTGATGGCCCCTGTTCTGGACTAACAATCGTTGCCACAGGTTCTCTCGAGGGATTCACTCGCGAGGGAGCTCAGGAAGCAATCATTGCTGCGGGTGGCAAGCCCGCATCGAGTGTGTCGAAAAAGACAGACTTTGTTGCTGCAGGACCAGGAGCGGGTTCGAAGCTCACTAAGGCTGAAGAACTGGGTATTCCTGTTCTTGATGCTGAAGGGTTCAAGAAGCTGCTTGCCGAAGGTCCCAGTGCCTTTCGCTCGGTAGACTAAATACTCAATCCCCCGAACTTTCAGGTTCGTTTGTAGTGCACGGAGAATCATGTCTGACATTTCTGCCGAGCAGGTGCGCCACCTGGCGAACTTGGCTCGTATTGACCTTTCCGACGCGGAAATCGCGACGATGACAACTGAGTTGGGCCAGATCATGGAAGCTGTGGCTTCTGTGCAGGCTGTTGCCACTCCGGATGTGCCTGCAACCAGCCACCCCATTCCCCTCAAGAACGTCTACCGTCCCGATGTTGTCGCTGATGTGATTCCTACCGAGAAGGCATTGGCCTCTGCTCCTGAGCACGATGGTTCGCGCTTCAAAGTCTCTGCAATTCTGGGGGAGGAGCAGTAATAATGTCTGACCTCATTCACAAGACCGCTGCTGAGCTTGCAGAAATGCTCGCAGCGGGAACTACAACTTCTGTTGAAATTACCCAGGCACACCTCGACCGTATTGCTGAAGTTGATGGCGACCTCAATGCTTTCTTGCACGTCAACGCCGAGGTTTCGTTAGAAGCAGCGAAAGCTTCAGATGCACGTCGTGCTGCTGGAGCACCGCTGAGTTCTCTCGATGGTGTTCCCATCGCCATCAAGGATGTTCTCGTAACTACCGATATGCCCTCAACCTCGGGTTCCAAGATTCTTGAAGGGTGGATGTCACCTTATGACGCCACCGTGGTGACCAAGGTCCGTGAAGCAGGGTTGGTGCCTCTGGGTAAGACCAACATGGACGAATTCGCTATGGGTTCTTCCACGGAGCACTCCGCTTATGGTCCAACACGCAACCCCTGGGATCTGGACCGTATTCCTGGCGGTTCCGGTGGTGGTTCTGCTGCTGCTGTGGCCGCTTATGAAGCTCCTCTTGCTTTAGGTTCTGACACGGGTGGTTCTATTCGCCAGCCTGCACACATCACGGGAACTGTGGGCGTGAAGCCAACCTACGGTGGTGTTTCTCGTTACGGTGCTATTGCTTTGGCATCAAGCCTTGATCAGATTGGTCCCGTTACCCGAACCGTAATGGACTCTGCCTTGCTGCACGATGTGATCAAGGGTCACGATGTGCATGACAGCACCTCACTGAAGGACGAATGGCCTTCCTTTGTGGAGGCTGTCAAGAATGCCAACGTTGCAGGCCTCAAGATTGGTGTTATCGAACAGCTCGACGGTGAGGGCTTCCAGTCTGGTGTTCTTGCTCGTTTCCACGATGCTCTGGAACTTCTCAAAGAAAATGGTGCAGAAATTGTTCCAGTTTCTTTGCCCAGTCTGGAATATGCGGTTGCTGCGTATTACTTGATTCTTCCTGCAGAAGCATCCAGCAACTTGGCCAAGTTTGACTCCGTTCGCTTTGGTCTGCGTGTAACCCCAGAAGGCGGTGGAACCGTGGAGCAGGTGATGTCTGCAACCCGTGAAGCTGGTTTCGGTGCTGAAGTAAAGCGACGGATCATCTTGGGTACGTATGCACTTTCCGCTGGGTACTACGACGCCTACTATGGCTCTGCTCAGAAGGTGCGCACGCTCGTGCAACGTGACTTTGCTGATGCCTTCAGCAAGGTTGATGTCTTGGCTTCACCCACAGCACCCACCACGGCGTGGAAGCTTGGCGAACAGCTCGACGACCCCGTTGCAATGTGGCGCGGAGATGTTGCAACCATTCCTGCCAACATGGCTGGTATTCCTGGCATCAGTATTCCTGCTGGTCTCGCAGACGAAGACGGATTGCCAGTCGGCATCCAGTTCCTCGCCCCGGCTCGTGAAGATGCACGCCTCTACAACGTCGGTGCCGCACTCGAAGCTCTGCTGGAGCAGAAGTGGGGTCACACGTTGATCAGCCAAGCACCAGAACTCAAGGGAGGGGCGCTCTAATGGCTCAGGCAAAGCTCATGGACTATGACAAGGCGCTCGAACTGTTCGAGCCCGTCCTCGGTTTTGAAGTTCACGTTGAACTCTCGACAAAGACCAAGATGTTCTCGGCAGCACCCAACAACTTTGGTAGCGAACCCAACACAAACATCACCCCTACCTGTTTAGGTTTGCCAGGTTCACTTCCTGTTGTTAACGAAGAAGCAGTTCGCTACTCCATTAGCTTGGGCCTTGCACTGGGCTGCGAGATTGCAGAATCTTCGTCCTTTGCTCGAAAGAACTACTTCTATCCTGACCTGGCGAAGAACTACCAGATTTCACAATATGACGAGCCGATTGCCTTGAACGGAAACGTGGAAGTTGAACTTCCCAACGGCCGCATAATCAATGTCGATATTGAACGTGCCCACATGGAAGAGGATGCTGGCAAGCTCACCCACGTTGGTGGCTCCACAGGCCGTATTCAAGGCGCTGAATATTCGTTGGTTGACTACAACCGTGCTGGTGTCCCCCTGGTGGAGATAGTGACCCGCATGATTGAGGGCGCAGAACATGACGCACCTGAATTAGCCAAGGCCTATGTTGCAACTATTCGTGACATTGTGATTGCTCTGGGAATTTCTGACGCCAAGATGGAACGCGGAAACCTGCGGTGTGATGCCAACGTTTCTTTGCGTCCTCGTGGTTCAAACAAGCTCGGTACTCGCACCGAAACCAAGAACGTCAACTCACTGCGTTCGGTAGAGCGTGCTGTGCGCTACGAAATTCAGCGCCAGGCGCAAATCTTGGCTGATGGTGGAACCATCATCCAAGAAACACGCCACTGGCACGAAGACACTGGTGCAACCAGCGCCGGTCGCCCCAAGTCAGATGCTGATGATTACCGTTATTTCCCCGAGCCAGATCTACTGCCGGTCGTGCCAGATCCTGCGTTGATTGAAGAATTGCGTGCAGCGCTTCCAGAGAAGCCAGCTGAACGTCGTCGTCGCCTCAAAGCAGAGTGGGGCTTTACTGACCTTGAATTCCAAGACGTGGTGAACTCTGGCCTCCTCAATGAGGTTTCTGAAACTGTTGCTGCAGGTGCGTCAGCTCAGGCGGCACGTAAGTGGTGGACCGGTGAAATTGCTCGCCTGTCTAACGCTGCCGGCGAAGAGGGAATCGACATCACACCTACACAGGTTGCCGAACTGCAACAGCTCGTTGATGAAGGAACCCTCAACGACCGTTTGGCACGGCAAGTTCTTGAAGCTGTAGCAGCTGGTGAAGGCTCTCCTCGCGACATCGTGGAAGCTAAGGGTCTTGCTGTTGTGAGTGATGATGGCGCTTTGATCGCCGCTATCGACGAAGCACTTTCCGCTCAGCCGGATGTCCTTGAAAAGATCAAGGATGGCAAGGTTCAAGCTGCCGGTGCGGTTATCGGTGCAGTGATGAAGGCGATGCAGGGTAAAGCAGACGCGGCTCGCGTTCGTGAACTCGTGCTTGAACGGGCCGAAGCGCTCTAAACTAAATGTGTGGTTGGCGTGAGCTCACGCCCTGATATGAAGGAGCTTCCATGCGAGTTCTCTTGTTTATCGTCGTGATGGCACTTTCTGTTGGCTCCTGCTGGACCATGGGACAGGCATTCGCATACCCCGAATACGGCGCTTGGATTTTCGCAGCTGGGGTTCTCGGTGCAACCCTTGCATTCGGTCTCGCTTCTAGGTGGAACCGCGCCTAACATTCTTCATATCGACATGGACGCGTTCTTCGCGTCCGTGGAGGTATTGGATCGACCTGAGGTTGCCGGCAAGCCGGCAGTTGTTGCACACGATTCACCACGATCAGTTGTCACGAGTGCAACCTATGAAGCTAGGGCTTTAGGTATCCGTTCAGCGATGCCGTTGGTCAGCGCCAAGAGGTTATGTCCTGATGTCATTGTTCTTGAACCCCATTTTGAGAAGTATCGGGCGTATTCCAAGAAAGTGATGTCTATCTTTCATGACTTCACTCCCGTCGTTGAACAGCTTTCTATCGACGAAGCATTTTTGGATGTCTCTGGTGCACAGAAAATTTTTGGCACACCAGAACAGATTGCCCAGCAAATAAAGGATCGCGTTCGTGACGAGACGGGATTGCCCTGCTCTGTGGGAGTAGCAAGTACAAAGTTTGTCGCAAAGCTGGCCTCAACAAAGTCAAAACCTAACGGCTTGCTTGTTATTCCCGATGATGAAACGTTGGCATTTTTACACCCCCTTCCCATTGAAGCCATCTGGGGTGTGGGAAAGAAAACTGCTGAGGTGTTACACAAGCGTGGGTTGCACACGGTTGCAGATATTGCCCAGTCGCCACCAGCAAGTTTGATTTCAGCTCTAGGCCAGGCCGCGGGGACTCAGCTGTTTGAATTGTCTTGGGCGCGGGACCCGCGCCCTGTGACAACGCAACGGGCAGAGAAAAGCATTGGCAAAGAACACACCTTCAACGAGGACGTCACGGACGCTGAGAAGCTCAAAGCCACACTGTTGTTCCAAGCCGACCATGTTGGAGCCCAGCTTCGCAAAGCGCAGCTCGAGGCTCGAACAATCGGCTTGAAGGTCACGTTCTCAGACTTTGAATCGCTCACTCGCAGTCGCACACTCCCAGAAGCCACGAGTGTGGGACGCGAAATACACAAAGTGGTGTGTGAACTTCTCGACGAGCTCAAAACCGGCGGCAGAGCGATACGTCTCATCGGTGTTCGCGCCGAATCCTTGGTGGATGCAGGTACGCAACAACTCTCGTTGTGGGGCGACGAGGGGGACGCCTGGAAAGAAGCAGAGATTGTGATGGATCAGGTGGGAGAAAAGTTTGGTCCCGATAGTGTTCGTCCTGCCTCGTTCTTGCGTAAGATTGAACCAACACGGGAGTCCGGTACACCGGGCTGAGAGGAAAGTTTCGTAACTTTCGACCGTCGAACCTGATCTGGATCATGCCAGCGCAGGGAGGCATTCTCAACGAATAATCCCGTGCCCTCATTTCAACCGAAAGGGGCACGCAAGTGCACGCAACAACTGTAAGTAAGTACCGCTGGCGCGTTGTCGATATCGTCGTCGCAAGTGTGATTGGTGTCGCATCCGGCATCATATTCTGGGCCTGGGGTTTGGCCTATGGGCCACTCTCGGCAGCACTGTCTGCAACACCAGGCTTCACTGCACTGCTTGGTGGTGGGTGGCTGTTTGCCGCTGTCCTGGGTGGTTTGATCATCCGCAAACCTGGCGCCGCAATTTATACCGAACTCATTGCAGCAACCGTCTCAGCATTGCTGGGTAGCCAGTGGGGATTTGGGACGCTCATCTCAGGTCTTGTTCAGGGCCTCGGGGCTGAGATTGTCTTTGCCCTATTCCTCTACGCCAACTGGTCTGTGTTTACAGCTGTGTTAGCTGGTGCTGGCGCAGGTGTCGCGATGAGTGTCAATGACTTAGTTGTTTGGTACCCCGGTGTCGACGCGGGATTCCAGATCACCTACGTCATTTGTGGAGTTATCTCTGGTGCTCTCATCGGTGGATTGATGTCCTGGTTTATTGTTCGAGGCTTAGCCAGGGCTGGTGCGCTCAGTAGATTTGCCGCGGGGCGAACAAGCTAGGTGGCAACTCTTTCAGCGCAGGAGTGGGGCTGGCAGTATGCTGCCCGCTCTACCCCTGCGCTGAGCAATATCTCCTGTGAGATTGCGCAGGGGGAGCGAGTTCTACTTCTTGGCGCTTCCGGCGTTGGTAAAAGTACCCTACTCAGAGCTTTCGCGGGTGTGCTCGGTGAGGATGAAGGAACTGAACAGGGTTCCGTCTTGGTCAATGGGCTGCCCCCATTGAATTCCCGTGGTCGCATTGGTTTGGTATTACAAGATCCGGAGAACCAAGTCATTTTGGAGCGCGTCGGTGACGATGTTGCTTTCGGTTGTGAAAATCTCGGCATTCCCCGTGAGGAAATCTGGCAGAGAGTGGAGACTGCCTGTGATCTTGTCGGGCTGAATGTTCCACTCAACCACTCAACTTCCGCACTATCCGGAGGCCAAAAGCAGAGATTGGCTTTAGCTGGAGTGCTGGCAATGCAACCAGAAATCATTGCCCTGGATGAGCCCACGGCAAATCTTGATCCTGCAGGAGCTCTCGCATTGAAGAATGCGTTGACCAAGGTCGTTGATGCCACTGGTGCAACCATCGTGATGGTTGAGCATCGTGTGGAGCTGTGGTGGGATTTTGCCACCCGCATTATTGTGCTGGGGCACAACGGTGTGCTGTGGGACGGTGCGCCGTCAGAGTTATCTCAGGAGAAAGCTATTGAGTTCGAGAAGGCTGGCGTTTGGCTCCCGCATGTAACTCAACCAACTCAGCATCCTGGAAAAGCAGGGGAAACACTCCTCGCTACGAAACAGCTCGAGGTCGGATATCCCTGTTCAACCTCAGCACTGCGCATTCCAAACCTTGAGGTTCATGCCGGTGAAGTTTTGGCGATTATGGGGCCCAATGGTGCAGGCAAAACAGCGCTTGCGCTGACTTTAGGTGGGCTTATTCCTGCGCAATCAGGAAAGGTTGTTGCCTCAGAACAACTGTGTGGAATATCTCGATCGGATGAACCCATTCAATGGCGCTCACGCGAACTCTTAAGCCGTATCGGCAGTGTCTTCCAAGCGCCCGAACATCAATTCATTGCCGCTACCGTTCGGGAAGAGCTCTCGGTTGGGCCACGAGCTCTCAAGATGCCTGAGGATCACATTCACGCGCTCGTAGATTCGCTGATGCAACGTTTGCACCTTTCTGATCTTGCGGATGTGCACCCGTTTACTCTCTCTGGTGGGCAACAGAGGCGTCTTTCTGTGGGAACTGCTCTAGCAGCACAACCTGCAGTGCTCATGTTGGATGAGCCAACATTTGGCCAAGATGCCTCCACCTGGACGCAAATGGTGGAGCTGCTGAGAGAGCTACGGGATGAGGGACATGCCATCGTGGCTATCACCCACGATGAGGCATTCGTGTCAGCTCTTGCAGATCGGGTTGTGAGAGTCGGAGGTGTACATGACCTCGATTAATCCGATTGCCAAACTGTGTGCTGCTGCCATTCTTGGTGTGGTTTTGCTGCTATCTCTTGATCCTGTTTCTGCTGTTGTTGCACTGATCTGTGAATGTGCATTGTTGCCTTTTGCCGGGGTTCCAGCAAGGAAACTTCTCAAGATTTTGACTCCACTACTTATTGCTGCCCCGTTGGCAGGATTATCAGGTCTTTTGTACGGACGTGATGAAGGCAACACGGTTGTTGTTATTGGTCCATGGAACATTACTCAGGGAGAGGTTGCGCTGGCAGTAACCATCTCGTTGCGCATTCTGGCAGTGGCACTTCCTGCGATAGTCCTCTTCGCAACAACAGACCCCACGGATTTAGCTGATTCGCTGGCTCAATTCTGGAAGCTTCCTGCTCGGTTTGTTCTCGGCGCACTCGCGGCCATTCGTATGCTGGGTTTGATGCGTCAGGACTGGAACATGCTTCGACTTGCCCGCCGTGCTCGTGGAGTTGCTGATGGCGGTGGGCCGATCAGAGCACTTACGCGATTGATGAGCTTGGCTATGGCGTTACTCACTCTGGCAATCCGACGAGGTAGTTTGTTGGCTACAGCAATGGAATCACGTGCATTTGATGCGCCAATTGTCAGGACCTGGGCTAGGCAATCTGTGTGGCGAGCGCAAGATGGCTGGTTTATTGGCGGAGCATTCGTTGTGGCAGGAATATCTGTCACTGTGGCTGTGATGACGGGAGCGTGGAATTTTGTTATCTCCTGATATGGAGCACATTCTTGCTCACATCAATCAGCTCTCCACGGCCTATGAGAAGAATGTGAAACACACTCGTGATGCTCCGGCACCCACGTTCCTACTCGATGGTCCGAGCGGAGCCGGAAAGACCACTCTTTCCGCGCACATTGAGAAGAACTGGAATTCGGAAGTAACACTCCAGATAGTGCACATGGATGATCTGTATCCAGGCTGGGATGGACTTGTTGAAGGCTCTCGGATTGTCTCGCGCATGCTCGAGGAGCGCGCTGCAGGCCAGAACACCCAATGGCAGAAATATAGTTGGGCCAGGGCAAAACTCACAGATTGGCATTCGGTTGACGCACATGTGCCGCTGTTGATCGAAGGTTGTGGGGCATCGCCTCAGGGGTCCCAGAAACATTCACAAGTGCGTTTGTGGCTCGATTCAGACACAGAACTGCGTAGGGAGCGGGCACTTTCACGAACGGGTGAGAACTTTGCCGAACACTGGAGTGACTGGGATGCTCAATTTACTGAATATGTTCGTATCCACAACCCACAGTCCATTGCGACACTTCAGGTGCGCTCAACCGAGTAGCCTAGAAGTATGACTACACCAGATCACACCGACGTCTTCTTCACCGCCGAGTTCATTGACGGTCCACTCGCAGGTACCGCTGAGGAACGTGTCCTTGTTCGTGGAACTCACGACGAGAAGCTTAGCGAGGTCGCCCTCGTCGACGGTATTGAGTCGATCTTCCGCTACTTCGCAGTAGACACTCGAGAGGTTGCTGGCAAACTTCACGTTCGCTACACCTTCAACGAGCCAGCAAGCGACACTTACATCTCAGAGGACGAGAACGAGTAGACGTTCCATTAACGAGAAAAAGTAGCCCCGGAACAAAAAGTTCTGGGGCTTTTTCTTGTCTGGTTACTGCTCTTCGGTTTCGACTAAGGCCGAAGCAATCTCTCTGGTTGCTTTGGCCTGACGTGCAGTGACTGCTCGAACAATCCACAACGCAACAGCACATAACACTATGACAATGCCCAGGAGGATTGCTTGTGCCATGGCAGCGAGAACAACAACACCGACAATCAGGACCGCTATCGCAGCGATACCGAAGAATGAGCTGAGTTGGTCCTTGGTTTGGGCAGATTTTGTGTAATTCTCGGAAAGCACTGCTAAGCCTTTAGTGCTGTCCGTATCGGTACTCACTGTCTCAGCGACCTCAACGAGAGTCTCTTTCACGTCAAGATCTTCGTTGACGGCAGAGGGATTGCGGAGCAGTCGGATGTATTTGTCCGAGATGGAGTCGGTGTTCATCGTCTCGAGAACATACTCAGGGCTAGTGCGGGCCTTGTTGCGATTCTTAAATTCGTTGAGGAGTTCATCAAATGCATCTTGTGGGTCAGACCCAGACAATGGCGATGCGTTCACAGTGTTTATTCCCCTATATAAATCACTTCACAGTATAGGGGAAAACACCTTATCAATTAGGGGGATACTCCTAGCTTGAGAGGTCAAGGGTTAAATGACGATGTCCCGGAAAGATTTTCCGGGACATCGTTCTTGGGGTGAGTAACGGGGCTTGAACCCGCGACCCCCTGAACCACAATCAGGTGCTCTACCAACTGAGCTATACCCACCAAGGGTGTTTCTGGCGAACCGTCAACTCAATAATCTTACACGTTAGACGCAGGGAGAAAAACTTGGTTTATGAGTGCTTGGCGACAACCTCGGCAGCGATTTTCCCTGCCTCTTCGCTGGAAGGCCCGGGGTTAGGAATCAAGAGTGCGTGGCGGTAGTAATCAAGTTCACGAATGGACTCTTGAATGTCCGCCAGAGCACGGTGGCCGCCATCTTTGGTGGGGGAGTTGAAGTAGACGCGAGGGAACCAGCGGCGTGCGAGCTCCTTCAATGAGGAAACATCAATGTTGCGATAGTGCAGGCGAGCATCTACCTCAGGCATGTAGCGAACAATAAATGCCCGGTCCGTGCCAATGGAGTTGCCGCACATCGGGGGCTTCTGTCCCTCGGGCACATGCTCGTTGATATACGCAAGAACTTGAGCCTGTGCTTCAGCAAGGGAAACTCCGTTGGGAATTTCGTCAATAAGCCCCGAGGTGGTGTGCATGGTGGTGACAAACTCACCCATGTTTTCCAATGATGCCTGGCTTGGGTTGATGACAACATCAAAGCCCTCATGAACCGCGTTGAGTTCCGAGTCAGTAATGATGACGGCCACTTCAACCAATTCGTCAACATCGAGGTTGAGTCCGGTCATTTCACAGTCAATCCAGACCATGTACTCATTCGGTGTTCCCATACTCACAATTCTAGGCGTGAGCACAGACAAAGATTCCCTGGCCATCAGCTGGCCAGGGAATCTGTTGAGGTGAGGGTGCTCTACTTCAGAATGCGAATGAGTTTACGGTTGACAAACTCTTCGATTCCGTATCGTCCAAGTTCGCGACCGAAACCGGAGCGCTTGATGCCACCGAAGGGAAGCTCAGGGCTATCTAGGCCAACACCGTTGACGTAAACCATGCCGGCTTCAATCTGATCTGCTACACGAAGAACTTGTTCTTTATCGGTGGAGAAGAGGTAGGAGCCCAAACCGAATGGGGTGTCATTAGCTACAGCAATAGCTTCTGCTTCATCCTTGACGGAGTAGACAATGGCCACAGGTCCAAAGAACTCTTCGTGGTGAGCATCCATGCTTGGCTTCACATCAGTGAGCACAACACCTGAGAAGTAGGTTCCGTTGCGGTCGCCACGTGCGTGAACGGTTGCACCTTGTTTCACTGCGCGAGAAATCTGTTCTTCGAGTCCGTCTGCAGCGCCTGCGGAGGACAAGGGTCCAAGGTAAGTGTCCTCATCCATAGGGTTGCTAGGAACCATCTCCATCATCTTGGCGGTGAACTTCTCCAAGAACTCTGGGTAGAGGCTTTCGATGACGACAAAACGCTTAGCTGCGTTACAGGCTTGAGCGTTGTTGTCGTTACGACCAGCGATTGCAGCCTCAACGGCATAGTCCATGTCGTCGGTGCTGAGCAGAATGAAGGGGTCGGATCCACCGAGCTCGAGAACAACCTTCTTGAGGTAGCGACCAGCGGTCTCGGCAACAGCAGCACCTGCACGCTCAGAACCGGTGAGAGAAACACCCTGCACGCGGTCATCAGCGATAACAGTTTCAATCTGCTTGCTGTCGGCATACAGGTTTTGGTACGCCCCAGCAGGGAAGCCTGCGTCGAGGAACATCTTCTCCATTGCTGCAGCAGATTCGGGGCACTGTGATGCGTGCTTGAGCAAAATGGTGTTTCCCAGGACGAGGTTTGGGCCTGCAAAACGTGCAACCTGGTAGTAAGGGAAGTTCCACGGCATGATGCCCAGCAGCACACCCAGCGCAGAACGGCGAATGAAGGCTTCGCCTTCACCCTCGAATTCCACGATGGGTTCGTCTGCTAAATACTTCTCTCCGTTTGCTGCATAGAAAGAGTAAATATCTGCAGTGAAGTCGACTTCGCCTAGAGCCTGGGCAAGTGGCTTGCCCATCTCGCGAACAATGATTTCTGCGAGCTCTTCACGGCGTTCGCGGTGAAGCATCGCAACCTTTTCAATCAGGGCCGCACGTTCGGCAATCGTGGTCTTCTTGGACCAGTTTTGGTAAGTGTTGTGGGCTGCTTCGATAGCAGCACTGATCTGTGCATCAGAGTCTTGCGCATAAGGTGCGCCGCTTTCTCCGGTAGCAGGGTTCGTAACGATGTACTTGCTCATATCCACTCCTATGTGGCGTCAATGGTGATGCTTCGATACTAACTGTTTGGTTGCGAATAGAAACAGGGTTCACCGTTAGTTCACGGCGCATTCACGGGAAAAAAAGTCCCCCCGGCAGGAATCGAACCTGCGACCAAGAGATTAGAAGGCTCTTGCTCTATCCACTGAGCTACGGAGGGTTATCTCTTAAGTTTACGGGGTGTTTATGACGCGGTTTTTCAGTTCAGAGTTACTTCTTCGCCACGGGAATAGTTCCGGTTGTTGCTGCTAGGTCTAGATCCATAACTACCTTGCCCTGACGTGATGTTTGAGCCAGCACGATTCCTGCGGTCACAATCAGTGCACCAATGATCTGGATGAGAGAGAGCGCCTCGCCTAGCCACAGCCACGCCACGATGAAGGCAAAGATCACCTCGGAGGACGCAATAATTCCTGCTGAGGTGGCCTTGAGCAGGCTCAAGGCCTTGAAGGAGAGATAGAACGCCACGAAGGAACCCATGGTGATGGCCCACAAGAAGGGAACCCAGAGCGGAACATAGATTGCTGCAAGGGATCCTGAAAGGGAAATCTGGTGGGCAAAAACGGAGTAGTCCATGTTTTGCCAGCCGCTAAAGAATGCCCAAAATAGCGAGGCAAACAACATGGCCCAGAACGTCATTCCTAAGACGTTCATTCCCTTGAGGGCGTGCTCACCGATGAGGAAGTAGACGGTGTACGCGGCGGCAGCGATGAGGGCAAAGATCATGCCCAAGCCATCTACAGAGCTATTCCATACCTCGGCAACGACGGCCAGGCCTACAAGGACAAGAGCAATAGCTGCCCACAAACGGGCACGCACTTTTTCTTTGAAAACAAAACGTGCAATGACAGCAACAGCTAGAACAGCCAAGTATTCAAACAGCAGTGCAATACCTACGGGAATGCGTGCAATAGCGAGTGCATAGAACCACTGAAGCATCGCCACACCAAAGACACCCAATGCGGCCATTGTGAGTAGTTGCTTGAAGGTAATTTTGAAGGCACTGCGGTCGGTGAATAACAGCACAATGCCGGCAATGATCATTGTTGCTGTGGCGCGAAAGAAGGTCATTTGCGCGGCGGTAACGCCCTCGGAGAGTACGAGTTTGACCACGCTTCCGTTCGAGCCGAACAAGATCGCGGCTAGGAAGCCAATGATGTAACCCATGTCAGTTACTAATCTAGAGGAATGACAACTTTCGTAGTAGCTGGTGGATGTTTTTGGTGTTTAGATGCGGTGTACCGCACCCTCAACGGAGTGACTGATGTCATTTCCGGTTATTCGGGTGGAAACACCGAGAACCCCAGCTATGAAGAAGTGTGCACGGGAACTACAGGTCACGCTGAGGTAGTCAAGGTTGTCTTTGACGAGAAGATCATTCCTGCCGAAGTCATCTTGGATGTCTTCTTCACCTTGCACGACCCACGTCAGCTCAACCGCCAGGGCAACGACATTGGCACGCAGTATCGCTCCGCCATGTTCTATGACGGAGAAGCACAAAAAGAACTATTCCAAGCAGCTATTGACCGCGCGAATGAGTACTGGGGCGGTGGACTGGTTACCACGCTAGAGCCGCTGGGTGCTTTCTACGATGCTGAGGAGTATCACCAGAACTTCTTTGCCAGAAACCCTGGACAGGGTTACTGCCTAGCTGTTGCTGTTCCCAAAGTAAACAAGGTTCGCGCGTCTTTCTCCAGCTACATCAAGGACTAGTCCTCCACAGGGGGTAGATCTCAGGTTCTTCCTCGAAAGCCGAATCAAGCACGTTCTTCGTCTCCATAACGGCGCATCCTTCCTACACGTGTTCACACTAAGGAAGGACGTCATCATGACTGACACGATTACCCTCAGCGGATTGGTTGCAACCACTCCTCGCCATCTCACCACCAGTGAAGGTTTAGCAATTACAAGTTTTCGTTTGGCATCGAGCCAGCGACGCTTTGACCGGGCATCCTCTCGCTGGGTAGACGGTGACACCAATTGGTACACCGTCTCTGCTTTTCGACAGCTTGCCGAAAACGCTGCAGTATCTGTCAATAAAGGAGATCGCGTCGTGGTCTCTGGCAAGCTGCTCATTCGCGATTGGGAAAACACCGACCGTTCGGGAACGACCGTGGAAGTTGAGGCAGATGTCCTCGGGCACGACCTCAGCTGGGGAATCTCTCACTACACCAGAAACACAACATCCGCTGATGTGACAACCATCTCCGAAGATGATTGGGGTGGCTTGCCGGACCGCGACAATGACGAGGAAGACGAACTCCCACTTGCAGCGAAAACTCGCAAAAAGGTTTCCGCCTAACGCCTGTCTCAGCTCCTACCCAGAACGCCCCCTTTAGACTTGGGGGCGTTCTGTGTTGCGCAGAAGTAGGCTCAAGGGGATGACCGTGAAGAAAAGAATTGCACTTGCTGCGCTTGCGCTCGCCGCAGCCAGCTCTCTGTTCTTGAGCGGTTGTGAAGGTGGCGCCTCAGAATCCACCTCATCTTCAAAGCCCAGTTCTAGCCCAGTTGCAAGTGAAACGGCTAAGGCAAAGAAAGCACCGAAATTCCTCCCCGAAGGAAGTGCCAAAGACAATCTGTACTACTTCACGTGGGTGATGGAACAAGCTCTTGCAGCTGACCCTGCAACTGATGCCACCACGATGGCCCAGAAGATTGCTGATTCAGGTTTTGGAGCGGCGGGCATTCAATTCACCTTGGACCGCACTGCTGTAGGGCTAGCCTCTGACTCTATGTTCATTGGTGTTCCCTTTGCAGGAGAGTGTTTAGTAGGCCAGTTTGGCCCCAAGATTTCTGGCGTTAAGACAGATGTTGAACCTGCACTAGCCTCTGGTGGCTGCTTACTGGGGACGGGAATTCAAACCCTGGGCTAACACCTAGAATTAAGCCATGGCTGAGTTCATTTATTCCATGGTTCGTGCGCGCAAAGCAGTGGGCGACAAGCTCATTCTTGATGACGTCACAATGTCGTTCTTCCCTGGCGCAAAGATTGGTGTCGTTGGTCCCAACGGTGCTGGTAAGTCAACGATTCTCAAGATCATGGCAGGGCTAGACACTCCTTCAAACGGTGAAGCTAAGCTCAGCCCCGGCTACTCGGTCGGCATCCTCATGCAAGAGCCTGAACTCGACGAGAACAAGACTGTCCTGGAAAACGTCCAAGAGGGTGTTGGCGAAATCATGGGCAAGATCAACCGTTTCAACGAGATTTCTGCTGCCATGGGTGAGCCAGACGCAGACTTTGACACCCTGCTTGCCGAGATGGGCACCCTGCAGGAAGAAATCGACGCTGCCAATGGCTGGGACTTGGACTCCCAGTTGGAGCAAGCCATGGATGCCCTGCGTTGCCCACCTGGAGACTGGCCTGTAGACAAACTCTCTGGTGGTGAGAAGCGTCGTGTGGCATTGTGCAAACTCCTATTGCAGAAGCCCGACCTTCTGCTTCTCGATGAGCCCACTAACCACCTTGATGCTGAATCTGTGCTCTGGCTTGAACAGCACTTGGCGAAGTACCCTGGCGCTGTTCTCGCCGTGACCCACGACCGTTACTTCCTGGACCACGTTGCTGAGTGGATTGCTGAAGTTGACCGCGGACACCTGTACCCCTACGAGGGCAACTACTCCACCTACCTCGAGAAGAAGCGTGAGCGTCTTGAGGTTCAGGGCAAGAAGGATGCCAAGCTTGCTCGCCGTCTCTCGGAAGAACTTGATTGGGTTCGCTCGAACGCCAAGGGCCGTCAGGCTAAGTCCAAGGCTCGTCTGGCTCGCTATGAAGAAATGGCTGCCGAGGCAGAGAAGGCACGCAAGCTGGACTTCGAAGAAATTGTTATTCCTGCAGGTCCTCGACTGGGACAGGTTGTTCTTGAGGTCAAAGACCTCAAGAAGGGCTTCGGTGATCGCACCCTCATTGACGGCCTGTCTTTCTCGTTGCCTCGTAACGGCATCGTTGGAATTATAGGTCCTAACGGTGCGGGTAAGTCCACTCTCTTTAAGACGATTGTCGGTCTCGAAGAGCCAGACAGTGGTGAAGTCAAGATTGGTGAAACCGTCAAGATTTCCTATGTAGACCAGAGCCGAGGCGGCATTGACCCTAACCTGAACCTCTGGGAAGTTGTCTCTGACGGACTGGACTTCATCCAGGTTGGAAACGTGGAAATCCCTAGTCGTGCCTATGTCTCCACCTTTGGTTTCAAGGGTCCCGACCAGCAGAAGAAGGCTGGAGTGCTCTCCGGTGGTGAGCGTAACCGCCTGAACTTAGCGTTGACACTCAAGCAGGGTGGAAATTTGTTGCTTCTCGATGAGCCCACCAACGACTTGGATGTGGAAACTCTTGGAAGTCTCGAGAACGCCTTGCTCGAGTTCCCTGGTTGTGCTGTGGTCATCACGCACGACCGGTGGTTCCTCGACCGTATTGCCACACACATCCTGGCTTACGAAGGCACCGACGAGAACCCTAGCTACTGGCACTGGTTCGAGGGCAACTTCGAATCCTACGAAGCTAACAAGATTGAGCGTCTTGGCCCAGATGCTGCCAAGCCACACAGCAGCACCTACCGCAAACTCACACGCGACTAGGGCTTCATTATGCGTTTACACATCCCCACGAACATCCGCTGGTCTGACCTGGATGCCTACGGGCATGTGAACAACGCAGCCATGTTTGGTTTGCTTGAAGAAGCTCGTATTCACGCTTTCTGGGCGGGGGATTCTGGTCATGGAAATGACCACATGGCCACCAGAATTCTTGAGGGTGGCCCGGATGCCGATACCTTCACGCTCATTGCGCACCAAGAAATTGAATATTTAGCTCCCATTCCCTACATGCGTGAACCACTGGATTTACAAATGTGGTTAGGGCACGTTGGGGGAGCAAGCTTGGAAGTCTGTTACGAAATCTATTCCCCGCTACAAACTGCCACGGTAGAGAACCCACAACAGCTGTTTGCGCGTGCAACAACAACCATCGTGTTGGTCGATGCGAAAACGACTAAACCCCGTCGTATGACTGAGGACGAGCGTGAAGCTATTGCTCCCTATGTGGAGGAAGGCATCCAGTTCAAGCGTCGGAGCTAGAACAGCTAGCTAGCAACTAGGCGGTATAGATCACGCCGTCTTTGACTTCAATCGCATAGCTGGGCAGAGGCGAATTTGCAGGGCCGCTCATCGGATCGCCGTTGACCGGATTGAAAGTTGCCTCATGGCAGTCGCACTTGATGATTTTTTCGCGGCATCCCACAACACATCCCTCGTGGGTGCAAATGGCGCTGAAAGCGTGAAACTCGTCGGCAACAGGTTGCGTGACGACAAGCTTGGTTCCCTCAACTTCGAAGTTTCGTCCTGCACCAACGGGAACATCGGATGTGGGTCCAATCTCAAGCCCCTTGGGGAGCATTCCGCTTCCACCGGCACTGGCGCTGACAGCATTGGAGCACCCTGTCAGGGCAACGGCAACACCGGCAGCGCCTATTGCTCCAAGCCCAAGAACTTCTCGGCGTGAAAGCTTAGGGGTGAGATTACGGGCAGCCATTAGGACTCCATTCCAGGAATGCGGACCATGCCCTCTTGGGCAACGGAAGCAAGAAGTATTCCATCTCTAGAATAGATACGTCCTAAGGATAAACCACGTCCCCCTTGAGCACTGGGTGATTCTTGGACGTAGAGCATCCACTCGTCTACTCGACCGAAACGGTGGAACCACATGGCGTGGTCGAGACTTGCTGCCTTCAAGCCGGGTGTGGCCCAGGGGATGCCGTGCCGGCGGTAAATCGGTTCAAGGATTGTGTAGTCGCTGACATAAGCCAAAGCCGCACGGTGCAGCATCGGGTCATCCGGGAGTGCTGACAGAGATTTCATCCACACAGCTTGGTGTGCAACCTTTTCTCCTTCAACGCTCATATATATCGGAGATTCACAGTGGCGAAGATCAAAGGGACGCTGGGTGGCCCAATACTGTGCCACAGGGTGATCAATGGGCCCTAAGAGTTCACCTGCGGTGGGCAAGCTTTCAGGTTCAGGAAGTCCTGTGGGCATGTCCATTTGATGATTCACGCCTGGATCTTCGTCTTGGAAAGAGGCAATCATCGAAAAGATGGGAAGTCCATCTTGATAGGCCTGGGTTCGACGGGTTGAAAAAGAGCGCCCATCGTGAATGCGGTCAACAGAAAACGTAATCGGTTTAGTTATATCCCCGGCACGCAAAAAGTAACCGTGCAAAGAATGAACCGGACGATCTGTCGGAATAGTTAACGAAGCGGCTGTGAGGGATTGAGCCAGAACCTGGCCGCCATAGACCCGGCCGTGTGGCATGAACTGGTTGGGGGCAGAGAACACGTCTTCACCATTGACACTGGGTTCTGGGGTGAGGTGAAGAGTTTCGAGCAGTGCTTCGATGTTTTCGTGCATATGTTCTGGCTGCATATCGTCCCCGGTGAGGTGAAGAAGTGATTCATTCGCTAGTTTAGGTTGCGAGATGACGAATACGGTGACCTTGGCTAGCGAACATGACGCTGCTGATCTGAAGACCTATCTAGAACGTGCGGATCGGCTGGGATGTGAACATGTGTGGCTAGTTGGTGCCGGTGGCGCTCTAGCCGCTTATGTCGCTGTGCTGACACCGCATGGACTGCTCGATGTTGCTCCGACTGTTTTGGGCTTAAGAATCTTCGAACGGGTGGAAACAGACCACCTGGACTTGGTCGTTCATGTTCGTGCCATGCTCGATCGTTTAGCCCGCGACGAACTTGCCATTGCACTCCCGGTCGGGCAAGCAGGTATTGCCTGGACAGGAGTAGCACCACCGCGAGGTAATTGGGCTCCGGAAGGAACTATGAGTGAAATTGAACTTCAGCTCACCGCCAAATCTGGAATAGAAGAAGTGGCCAAGGCCAACGGCTTGGGAACAAACATTGTCACTGCAGTGCGCGAAGAGGTGTGGCACAGGCCACTTAACGTTCTGGGCTCAGACGGAATGAGTGTCCCTGCTGGTGTTGCCTTTGCCGCCTTTGGCTTAGGTTTCCTGGGAACAGCTGAAGCTCACGTCACCCGCTCTGCTGCGTGGAAGCGTATTTCGACCCAGCGCGGTCACATTCTGGTGAAGTAGTTAATCCTCAAAAGTGTTTGTCATGGCATAGGCGGCGCGTTCGAGATACTCCAAAAGTGTTTCCCTTTGCAGTGGTGGAAGGTTCAGTTTGTCCACGGCATGTTCCATGTGGCCTAACCAACGATCTCTCGCGTCAGGGTTGATTTTGTAAGGCATGTGGCGCATTCGTAGCCGTGGATGTCCACGGGTATCACTGTAGGTCGTGGGGCCACCCCAGTACTGTTCCAGAAAAAGCTTGAGGCGCTCTTCAGCCGGCCCCAAATCCTCTTCGGGATACATGGGCTTGAGAACGGGGTCTTTGGCTACGCCTTTGTAAAACTCATGTGCCAGTTTGGCAAACACAGCTTCGCCACCAACCTCCTCATAAAAGGAGAGAAGTTCGTCGCTCATTACTCAGAGGCCTGGATCGCTGAGGTGTCGCGAGCGGGCTTCTTGGCTGGCGCTTTCTTTGTAGCTGGTTTTTTGGCGGGCTTCACAAAAGCGGCAATAGGCTCGGCAGATTGGCCATAGGTCATGTTTCCGACGCGAGTAATTTCACCGTTACGAACAAACCAGATGGTTCCGTCATCACCCTTGATGGTGGTGATGCGCACACCGACGGATTCGACAACGCCCACAGCTAGACCGACATCCACGCGGTCTCCCACGCCCAACTGATCTTCAAAGACCATGAACATTCCGTTGAGTACGTCTTTGACAATATTCTGAGCACCAAAACCTAAAGCTGCAGCTCCAATACCGGCAGATGCCACAATCGCTGTGACGGAGACTCCTAGCTCTTGAAGAACAACAATGGCAGCAACAGCAATAACCATCCAGGAAATGGAATTGCTGAACACGGTTCCCATGGTTTGGGTGCGCTGAACCTGACGCAACGCAGAAATGTTGGCGGGAACACCTGCAAGCTGGTGCTTTTGGTTCTTGTTATGAGCATCGGAGACCATGCGGCGAATCACACGGCGACTCAAAGCTAATAGAGTCCAGCGAATGATCGCTGCGGTGATGATGGTTATCGCAATGTTGATGGGGATTGAAGCGGAGTTATAGATCGCTTCTAGTGTTTCTGCGAGGTTCATGCAGATTCCTTTGTGTCACGAGCTTGCGCAGCAAGCGTGCGTTCTGTTCCAGCCAAGTTTTCAACAATCAAACGGCGCAATGGAGCCGGTGGGTTGTTGTTGTTCAAGTAGTTACGTGTTGCCTCAGCCAGCGCTTCGTTAGCCAGCGGAGCAGGGTAGTAACTTTCCACCAGCTCTTCGGCAATTGCATAGCTGCGGCTTGCCCAGACCTTTTCGATTGAGTCAAAGTATTGCTTGACGAATGGTTCTAAGACTTCCAGATTGTGTGCTTTGTTGAAACCTAAACCGGTAGCGCGCACAATCAAGTTGGGCTTGTCATCTGCAACCCAGACCGAGTCCCACGCTGCTTGTTTTTGTTCCAAGCTCGGCAGGGCAGCCTTGGCGTGAGCGGCAGACTGGGCTCCGGTCGCGGTGTTGTCCTCAGCGAGGTAGGCATCAATATCTGCTTCGGTTGCCTGACCGCCAGCAGCAAGTGAAATAAGCAGCTCCCAGCCAAGATCAGTATCGATATCAAGCTCACCGAGAGAAATCTTTCCCTCACGCAATGCCTTGACGTTATTGAGGTGTTCTTTCGTGGTCGCGATCGCGGCAAAGTTACGTAAGAACTGGAACTGGTTGTCGCTACCTGGTTCTGCCTGGTTGGCGAGCTCCCAGAGAGCATCGGCGACACGGACTGTTTGTGCCTCACGTGTTTCAGGATCGACATAGCTGGAGGTAACAAGCAGGAGCTGCCCCAGAACGGTGCGCACAACTGTGGACTCTGTTTCGGTTGCAATATTGCCTAAGACGAGATCAATGAAGTCGCGACCAGCAGTTTCTGCATCGCGCGTGGAATCCCACACAGATCCCCAAACCAGTGAGCGAGCCAGAGGATCCTCAATGTCTTTCAAGTTGGCAATTGCCACCCGCAGAGAAGCATCATCAAGACGAATCTTGGCGTAGGCAAGATCATCATCGTTGATGAGGATCAGATCCGGCCGCTGAAGGCCAACGAGTTCGGCTACTCCTGTGCTCACTCCATCAACATCGAGCTCAACGCGGTGATCGCGAACGAGCTTGCCAGCCTTGAGGTTGTAGAAACCAATCGCCATGCGGTGTGGGCGGATGGTGGGCCAGTCAGTCGGAGCAGACTGTTCAATTGAGAAAGCAGTGATGGTGCCATCTGCATCGGTGGTTAGGGCGGGGCGCAGCGTGTTTACGCCTGCCGTTTCCAGCCACAGTTTGGACCACGTGGTGAGGTCACGACCAGAGGTGGCTTCCAACTCGGCCAAGAGATCTTTCAGCTCAGTATTTCCGTAGGCGTGCTTCTTGAAATACTGACCAACACCTGCGAGGAACTGTTCCTGACCGACCCAGGCACCAAGTTGCTTAAGCACGGAGCCACCCTTTGCGTAGGTGATGCCATCAAAGTTCACGCGCACGGCATCAAGGTCGGGGATATCCGCCACGATGGGGTGTGTGGAGGGGAGTTGGTCCTGGCGATAGGCCCAGCTTTTTTCCATGACAGCAAAGGTTGTCCAGGCTTCATGCCATTCGGTTGCCTCTGCAGTGGCCAAGGTGGAGGCATACTCTGCGAAGCTTTCGTTGAGCCACAGGTCATTCCACCAGCGCATAGTGACAAGGTCACCAAACCACATGTGGGCAAGCTCGTGCAGGATGGTCACTACGCGACGCTCACGGATGGCGTCAGTTACTTTGGAGCGGAAAACGTAAGCCTCGGTGAAAGTGACACATCCCGCATTTTCCATGGCACCGGCGTTGAATTCGGGCACGAAAAGCTGGTCGTATTTGTCGAAAGGGTAGGGGTAGTCGAACTTGCTTTCGAAGTAGGCAAAACCTTGGCGGGTTTTTTCAAACACGTAGTCAGCATCCATGTATTCCGATAGCGACTTGCGGCAGAACACACCCAAAGGAATCACGCGACCATCAGTACTCGTGAGCTCGCTGCGCACCACGTCATAGGGTCCGGCAACGAGCGCAGTGATGTAGCTGGAGATGCGGGGAGTAGGGTCAAAAATCCAGGTAGCTGAGCCATTGCTGTGCTGTACCGGGGCTGGAGTGGGTTGGTTGCTGGTGACCACCCAGTAGTCAGGAGCTGTCACGGTGAACTGGAAAGTTGCTTTGAGGTCTGGCTGTTCAAAAACAGCAAACATGCGCCTCGAGTCAGGAACCTCAAATTGTGTGTAGAGATATACCTCGTTATCGACAGGGTCAACAAATCGGTGCAAACCTTCACCAGTGTTGGTGTATTTCGCATCAGCAACAACCGTCAACGTGTTGTGTGCTTGCAAGTTTTCTAGCTGGATGCGAACACCGTTACTGACTTGTGCCGGATCAAGATCAACACCGTTGAGCGTGACCGAGTGAACCTTCTCAGTAATGGCGTCGATAAAGCTGGAATAACCTTCCGTCGCAGAAAACTCGACAGTTGTGGTGGTGCCAAAAACCTGCTCACCGCGCAACAGATCAAGATCTACCTTGTAGCTGTGCACGGCAATGTGCTGTGCTCGTTCAATGGCTTCGTGGCGAGTGAGATTTTCTCCGGACACTACTTTTCCTTCCAGCGGTTTGGTTAAGAGCCTAACCCGGACCGCGTCCCCCTAAAATCGAGGAATGCGCATACATATCGCCACAGACCACGCTGGCCTGGAATTTAGCCAGTTCTTGCAAAATCACCTCACTGAGGCAGGCCACGAGGTTATCGATCACGGCCCCACCGAATATGACGCATTAGATGACTATCCCGCTTTCTGCATTAACGCAGCTGCGGCTGTTGCTGCGGATCAGGCCGCGGGTGTTGAGGCACTCGGTGTTGTCTTTGGTGGTTCTGGAAATGGTGAACAGATTGCCGCAAACAAGGTCAAAGGTATTCGCGCCGCCCTGGTGTGGAGTTTGGCTACCTCAAAGCTCGCTCGTGAACACAACAATGCGAATGTGATCTCCATTGGTGCACGTCAGCACAGCTTGGAAGAAGCAGTGAGCTTTATTGACACCTTTATTGCGGAACCTTTCCCCGGTGATGAACGTCACGTTCGTCGTATTGCCCAACTGGCTGAATACGAACAGACCGGCGACATTCTGGGCAAAGGCGTAGACAAGTACTAGCGACGAATTAGTGCGCCATGCCTGAGGGACATTCTGTTCACCGTATTGCCCGGCAGTTTGAGCGAAACTTTGTCGGGCAGCGCGTTGCTGTTACCTCCCCTCAGGGACGATTTGCTGACGGTGCGGCATTACTGAACAACCTCGAGTTGGAAGAAGCCTGGGCGGTCGGCAAACAGCTCTTCATGCGTTTTTCAGATGATCACTGGTTGCGTGTTCACCTGGGGATTTATGGCGCATGGGATTTTTCTGGCACCATCCACGCTGATGCCACGATCGCCTCTGCAAATGGCCGGATGGGGCAAACCAATCAGCGCGGCACTGTTTTTGATACTGCAGGAGAAAACTCTCTCAGTTCTATCGGTGCACCCCGCAAAACGCGCATGCGCATGGCCGAGGAACAGCACGAACGCGAACTCGAGCAGACAACCCAGTTTCCACCCGAGCCCATCGGAGCTGTCCGCGTTCGACTGCTGACCGAGACGGTCTGTGCAGATCTTCGCGGACCAACCGCGTGTGAAGTATTGACCTCGGAACAAGTTGATTCCGTTCTAGATCGGTTAGGCCCTGATCCGCAGCGTGACTCCAGCGATGAGGCAGGCCAGAAGTTTGTCGACGCTGTTGTGAAAAAGAACACACCTATAGGGTTGCTCCTCATGGATCAATCTGTGGTTGCCGGAATTGGCAATGTGTACCGGGCAGAAATGCTATTTCGGGCACACATAGACCCCTATCGCCCCGGTAAGAACGTCACCTCTGATGAAGTCTGGGGATTGTGGCGAGACTGGGTGTACCTTCTCGAAATTGGTGTTCAGACCGGACAAATGATGACCATCGACGGTCTTGAAGGTGAAGCGTGGCGTAAAGCAATGGCTAACCGAGCCGATCGGCACTGGGTTTACAAACGTGAAGGTTTGCCCTGTCTGAAATGCGGAACGCATATTCGCCTCGATGAGATGGCTAATCGCAAGCTCTATTGGTGTCCTTCGTGCCAAACTTGAGCCATGCAGCTCACTCTCACTAACGCACGTATCCCCGGTGAACGCGGCCTGATGGGCAGCCTCATCAATGTGGTCATCACTGATGGGGTGATTAGCGACATTGAATTTGTGGGCGCCACCGGTGCGATAGATCTGACACAGGTTCTCGACGGCGAGAGTATCGATGTTGGTGGGCGCTACGTCATCCCGGGAATGTGGGACACACACACCCACTTCACCTCGTGGTCTTTGATGTTGCAGCGACTGAATTTAGAAGGTGTTGAATCTGCCCGTGAGGTAGGCGAACAAGTGAAGAAACGTCACCAAACCCACCCTGGAACCATGGTGGGTTTCGGCTGGCGTGGCAGCCTGTGGGAAGAAGCGCCACACTTCAGCATCCTGGATGAAGCTTGTGCTGATGAAGAGGTGTATCTCTTCAGTGGCGATGGTCACAGTGTGTGGCTCAACTCGAAAGCTCTCGAGGTTCGTGGCCATGCGGGGCACCCCACAGGGCTTCTCGTTGAAGACGATTGTTTTGCTATCTGGGGTTCACTCTCTGATCAAACTCCTGAACAGCTCGATAAGGCAGTCCTTGATGCCTCACGTGCAGCTGCTGCACGAGGAGTTGTCGGCATTGTTGATTTCGAAATGGGATGGATTCTGCCGGACTGGCGCCGTCGTATCAGCAACGGAAATGATCTCCTGCAGGTTGAATTCAGTGTGTACACCGAGTACTTGGACCGTGCCATTGAGACTGGTTTGCGCACTGGCGATGTCATCGCCTCCACAGATGGCCTGCTTCGTATGGGAAATTACAAAGTCATCTCTGATGGTTCACTCAACACCCGCACAGCCTTCTGTCATGACCCCTATCCAGGTCTAACGGGAAAGAATGCCCGCGGCATTCTCAATGTTCCTTATGACGAACTGGTTTCCTTGATGACCAAGGCAAGTTCTGCCGGCATCAACCCATCCATTCACGCCATTGGTGATGACGCCAACACCTTTGCCCTCAATGCTTTCGAAGAAGTGGGCTGTGAAGGAACCATTGAACACGCCCAGCTGTTGGCATGGGAAGACATTGAGCGATTTGCTCAGCTAGGTGTGATCGCATCAGTCCAACCCGAACATGCCATGGATGACCGAGATGTTGCTGACGTGCTGTGGGAGGGGCGCACCGACCGCTGTTTCCCCTTTGCCTCCATGCTCAAAGCAGGTGTGAAGCTCTCCATGGGTTCTGATGCTCCCGTTGCGCCTTTAGATCCGTGGCTCGCTATTGCTTCTGCTGTAGAGCGCACACGCGATACCCGTGAGCCTTGGCATCCCGAGCAACGCATCGAGCCTCAGGCGGCACTTGATGCCTCGGCTCGCACGCGTATTGCTGTGGGGCAGCCTGCGGACTTGTGCTTGGTTGATATCGATCCGCTGTATGCGTCAGTTGACCAATTGCGCACAATGCCTGTCGCACTCACCCTCAATGGTGGGCGAATTACTCATAACACGCTCTAGATATGGAAGCACGAACAAGCGTCGCAAGGCGGCAGAAGGGCTATGGGTGGTTTCTCTACCCCGGCCTTGGCGTGCTCGTGGTGTTCTTTTTCGGCATGTTTTTGTGGAACGTCGGGATCAGCTTTCTCAAGTGGCCAGGATATGGGCCCGCAAAATGGGTGGGCTTAGATAACTTCCGCAACATTCTGGATAATCAAGACTTCTGGGAATCATGGATTCATGGTGCGTTTTATGTGATTCCGTATGCACTTATTCCCACAATTCTTGGGTTAGTACTTGCGGTGGCAACCTATGACGCTTTCGTCGGCAAATTCGGTTCCAAGCTTGTTTCCGTTGCCCGAACTGGTTTCTTTCTGCCACAGATTGTTCCTATTGCAGTATCGGGAATGATCTGGATGTGGATGCTAGATGGTTCTGGGGGAGCGCTTAATTCGTTCCTTGAGCAACTCGGCATGGGGACGGTGACAAAAGAATGGCTTCGTGAACCAGATACTGCCCTGTTGGCGGTTGCATTCTTCATGCTGTGGCTACAAACCGGGTTCGCTTACGTTGTGTTCCTAGCCGGGCTTTCTCGACTGGACCCCTCCGTGTTAGAAGCATCCCAACTTGATGGAGCTAACTGGTGGCAGCGGCTGCGCTGGGTCACTGGCCCTTCTCTGCGCCCAGAAAGTTTTGTCATTCTGTTGTTTTTGATTGTGGGCGCATTGAAGGTCTTTGCCCCTGTCTTTTATCTCACGGGTGGCGGTCCCAACGGGGCGACGATGTCTCCCGCAACGTTCGCCATTGATAGTTTCTTTGGCGGCGCCTCGGTGGGTATTGGTTCTGCTTTGGTCACCACTCTGGCGCTCATTATTGGTGGACTCCTCGGCGTCACATTCTTGATTGTTCGACTGCGTGCTCCGGCGGTGAACCGCGATGCGTAGAGCACTTTCTCGCCTGCCCAGATCTTTGGTTATTGCATTGGTCATTGCTGTGGCAGTGCTCTGGCTCTTGCCGGTGATTATGGTCGTGCTGGCTTCGGTGAAATCCAATCAAGACTTTGCCTCTAGTGGGTTCCTGGATCTGCCCAAAGAAATTGCCTGGAACAACTTCGAGATGTTCTTTGGTGGCATCAATATTGGTCAGAAGATTCTCAACTCGTTCACCATCAGTATTGGTGCGGTTCTGATCAGTTTGTTCTTAGCGTTCCCTGTTGCCTATGCCGTGAGCGTGGGCAAACACCGCTTACGTCCCGTCGTGATCACGTTGAGCGTGCTGATCTTCTTGCTCCCTGTTGAATCAGTGGCATTCCCCATCTACTTGCTCTCGAAGATGACCGGGCAATACGGCAGCATCGGATTCTTGATCATGCCGCTGGGCATTATCGGCAGCGCCTTTGCCATCTTCCTGCTGGCGAATGTGATGAATCACATTCCTGCCTCGCTGGCAGAAGCTGCCGAGATAGATGGAGCCAACAAGTGGCAGGTGATGTGGAAGGTTGTTCTTCCGCTGATGACGCCGACAGTGTTGACTGTTGCGTTGTTGTTGTTTGTCAACAACTGGAACGAGTATTTGCTCACCTTGTTGCTCCTGCCTGACACAGCAAGCCAAACGGTGCCCTTGGCCATTTCTATGGTCAACTATGGCCAATTTGGTGGTGCGCCTGGAGAGCTTGTTGCTGCTGCAAGTGTCTTAGCAGCATTACCGTCCCTGCTTGTTTTCCTGTTCTTTCAGCGCACACTCGTGCGAGGAATTACTGCAGGAACGCAGTAGTTAGAGAATAATTCAAGGGGGGATTATGAAAAAGAACGAAGATCTTGATGATGATCTGAACATTGAAGATGCCATGGATGATGACGGCGCTTCGTCTAGCCCTGGAATCATTGGCACCATCGTTGCGGGCATTGTGAACTTCTTCGGTTACTTCTTCCGCTAACGCGCATAAACCGTTGCCAGTTCGTCCCACCTGGTGGTGGCACGAAGAGAGAGCATTTCTCGCTTCATTTCCCACTCGCGTGCACTCTTGAAACCTGCCGCACCCAACCCGATGCTGAATGCACCGTGCTTTTCCATCACTTTGTCTAAGGTTTCCCCTAATCGCCTGCGTTCATGAACAGGGGTGAACAGATCTAAGTATTGGTGGGACTCCTTAGGGCTGACATCATGCAGCAGGATTCCCGCGCGGACGTATTTGCGGCCTTCTTCAATCCGGTTTAGCAGCACTGAACTGGAGGCTTTGAGAATTTCCACCGGATCGTTGGTGGGGATAGAAAAGACAGCGTTGACATAGGGGGAGTGGAATGGTTCATTGGCAAAGCGTGAGGTGCCAGCAAAACAGGTCAATGCCCCTGCCACAGAGCCTTGTTTGCGCAGACGTTTACTGACCCGCTGGGCATAGACAGCCAAGACTTCTTCCATCTGTTTGCGGGTGGTCACCGGGGTGGCGAAACTACGTGAATACATCACCTGGTTCTTGACTAGGCGTTCACCCTCGAGTTTGATGCAGTCAATTCCACGCAGTTCGTAAACAGAGCGTTGCACCACCACGCCAAACTTTTTCTTGATGCGAACCGGGTCCGCATCTCTCAGGTCTTTGATGGTGTGAATTCCTTGTGCCGCCAGCCGTTTACTCAAACGCCTGGCAATGCCCCACAGATTGTCTACGGGCAGCGCGGCCATGATGAAATCCAATTTTTCTGCAGAGAACATATCTAGATTGCAGACCCCGTTCATTCCCGCAGATTTCTTGGCGCCGGCATTAGCCAGCTTTGCTTGCGTCTTCGAGCGGCCAATGCCGACGCAGACGGGCAACCCTAACCGGGTCTGGATAGCTTCTTTGATGCGGTGACCTGTTGCAAGTAGCTCTTCTGGTGTTCCGGTGAGCTCCAAGAACGCCTCATCGATGCTGTACACCTCCACGGCGGCGGAGAACTCCTGCAAAATACTCATCACCCGGGCAGAAAGATCACCATAAAGCTCATAGTTGGATGAGCGCGCTACTAAGCCCACACTCGGCGCCCACGCAGAAATCTTGAACCAGGGAACACCCATCGCAACACCTAAAGCTTTCGCTTCACTACTGCGGGCAACAACACAACCGTCATTGTTTGAGAGCACTACAACGGGCTTACCCATCAGTTTCGGATCAAAGACGCGCTCGCAGGAGGCGAAGAAACTATTGACGTCCACGAGTGCGATGCGGCGCTGTGACGAATCAGACATGATGCAAACACCTGGTCACAACACCCCAGATAATCAGTTCACTCAAGGACGCCACGGAAATATCTGGATACTTGGGATTCTCTGCTTTGAGCAGCACATTCTCAGAACGAATGTGCAGGCGCTTGAGGGTCAGCTCACCATCGAGCACTGCCACCACGACGTCACCGTCGCGAGGTGTCAGGGCTCGATCTACGATGACCTCATCGCCGTCACTAATGCCTGCATTTTTCATGCTGTCACCAGAGACGCGAACAATAAACGTGGAGTTCACGTCTTTGATCAGGTGAGTGTTCAGATCTACGCGACCGTCAAAATAATCTTGGGCAGGGGAGGGCCACCCCGCTGAAACGGCGGTTGATGCGGCCAAAATAGCCGGAATGGATTCCCCGCGCAGTGGTCTGACCGCTGCAGATGGTGCAGTTTGTGCCATGGTGAGCCCCTCTGTTTATTCGAATATATCTTCGAATAGTTGAGCATATCCCACGGACACTGGGTGTTGTCTAGTCCTGAAGTGAGGTAGGAGCAAAACAAGAAATCCCCCGGAATTCCGGGGGATTTTCTCTATGTGGAGGGGATGACGGGAATCGAACCCGCGTAATCAGTTTGGAAGACTGAGGCTCTACCATTGAGCTACATCCCCAGAAGGGTTGGCACCAGTTTAGCGTGGGCCAGCCATCTCATCTTATACGTTAGAGTAGTACTCGGTCATTTCGCCTCGGCGAATGCCGGACTTGCTTGAAGTTACCTTCTGTGTAACGTGAGGGCAGGACCGGGGCGTAGCTCAGCTTGGCTAGAGCGCCCGCTTTGGGAGCGGGAGGTCGCAGGTTCGAATCCTGTCGCCCCGACCACATCCAGATCCACACCATCACAAGCAGGAGTACCCCTTCGTGAAGACTACGGTCGAAAAAGTAAGCAACACCCGTGCCAAGCTCACCATCACGGTGACCCCAGAAGAGCTCAAGCCAGCTATCAAGCACGCGTATGAGCACATCTCTGAGTCGCTCAACGTTCCTGGTTTCCGCAAGGGCAAGGCACCGGCAGCTTTGATCGACCAGCGCGTAGGTCGTATGGCTGTGCTCGAGCACGCCGTCAATGAAGGCCTCGAAGGCTACTACCGCAAGGCCGTCGTTGACGAGAAGGTGCGCCCCATGGGGCGCCCCGAAGCAGACATTGTTACCTGGCCAGCTGAGAAGGACTTCTCTGGCGACCTGGTTGTCACCATTGAGGTTGACGTTCGTCCCGAGATCAAGCTTCCTAAGCTTGACGGTCTCTCCGTAGAGGTTGAGGCAGCAGCAGTATCCAAGGAAGACGTTCAGAAGGAACTTGACGACCTGCGTAGCCGTTTCGGCACCCTCGTCACCGTTGACCGTCCAGCTAAGAAGGGTGACTTCGCTCAGCTCGACCTGGTTGCCACCATTGGTGGTCAGGAAGTAGACACCGCACAGTCCATCTCCTACGAGGTTGGTTCTGGCGAGCTCATCGAAGGTATCGACGAGGCTATTGAATCTCTCACCGCTGGTGAGTCCACCACCTTCGAATCCAAACTGCTCGGCGGGGACCACGAGGGTGAGAAGGCACAGATTGCTGTGACTGTTACCGCTGTTAAGGAGCGCGAGCTTCCTAAGGCAGATGACGACTTTGCTCAGATTGCGTCTGAATTCGACACCATTGCTGAACTGACCGAGAGCCTCAAGGCTCAGGCAGAGCAGCGCAAGGTTGCCGTTCAGGCTCGCGAAGCTCGCGAGAAGCTTGTTGACAAGCTCGTCTCCGAAGCGAAGATTGAAGTTCCTCAGGCACTGATTGATGACGAAGTACACCGTCACCTCGAGGGTGAGGGTCGTCTTGAAGATGACAAGCACCGTGCTGAAGTTATCGAAGAGACTCAGAAGCTTTTCGCAACCCAGATTCTTCTGGACACCATTGCCGAAGCTGAAGATGTTCAGGTGAGCCAGGATGAGCTCACGCAGTACATCATTCAGGGTGCCATGCAGTACCAGATGGATCCTTCAGAGTTTGCCAAGATCCTCACCGACAACAACCAGATTCCTTCCATGGTTGCTGAGGTTGCCCGTAATAAGGCAGTCAGCATTATCTTGGGCAAGGCCAAGGTTGTTGACACCAAGGGTAAAGCCGTCGATATGAGTGCATTTGCTCTCGTTGAAGACAAGAAGGCTGACAAGCCCGCAAAGACAGAGAAGACTGACGCAGCTGAGAAGCCTGCGAAGAAGCCTGCTGCGAAGAAGCCCGCAGCGAAGAAGGACTAGTTCTTCGAACGAATTAATCACCCCCGCAGGAAACTGCGGGGGTTTTCGTTTTCGCTAAGCGCCGAAGCTCGCCATGAGGTGCTGAACAAAGCTCACTAACAGGCTCGTTCCCAAGGCGAACATCACAAGAGCAATAATGGCATCGAGTACGCGCCATGAGGTGGGCTTCTTGAATACCGGATCAAGCACGCGTGCGCCAAAGCCCAGAGTGCTAAACCAGATAATGCTGCCAAGCATTGCTCCTGTGGCAAACCACCACCGGTTTTCTTCGTAGGTGCCGGCAACAGAGCCTATGAGAAGAACTGTGTCGAGATACACGTGGGGGTTCAGGTAGGTCAGTGCGAGTGCTGTTCCCACAGCAACTTTGAGGCTGACTCTTTTTCCACCGGTGTCTGTGTTGAGAACTTCGGGCTTCCAGGCGCGCTTGGCCGCCATCACGCCATAAGTACACAAGAAAACACCACCGACAAGCTCAATGAGTAGGAGCAGCCATTCCAGCTGTTGAATAATGGCGCCCAGCCCGGCAACACCTACGGCGATGAGGAGTGCGTCTGAGAGTGCGCATATGGCGACAATGGCAAAAACGTGTTCTTTGCGTAAACCCTGACGCAGAACATACGCGTTTTGTGCACCAATAGCCACGATGAGGGAGAGTCCAAACCCGAGGCCGGCTAATGCGGCAGCAAGAGTGGGAGTCATTATTTCAGTGTACTTCTCAGCACACCTCAAACATTCTCTAAGTCTTTTCTCAGGCAGAACAGATTGACTATGACCAATCCCACCGAACTCTTGGAGTGTGCAATGAAGTGTCCAACTGACGGAGCAACACTGGTTATGTCCGATCGCTCAGGAGTTGAGATCGACTACTGCCCTGAATGCAGAGGTGTTTGGCTCGACCGTGGTGAGCTAGACAAGATTCTTGAACGCTCAGTTTCGGCTCCTGCCCCCGCTGCAGCTGCTGCACCACCTCAATACAACGCTCCACCTCAGTACAATTCGTATCCGCAAAATGGCTACAAGAAAAAGCCGCACAACTGGCTGACAGAAATTTTTGATTAGACCCCACTCCTCATTGGGTAGTCGGGCCTCCTTCGTCTCGGGAGGCCCGACATTTTTTAATTCGTGCGCCTGGGGCGAACGGCACTCCGCCTGAGGCGAACACTGCCGTGTTGAGAGTGTTTGCTCCAGTAGATTGAAAAACATCGCAAGCGAAATCTCTTGCGGTTGTTGAAATGGAGTTGACATGGCCGACTTGGTAATGCCGAACAACGTCTTTGAGCGTCTGTTAAAGGACCGCATCATTTGGTTGGGTTCGGATGTGCGTGACGATAACGCGAATGAGATTTGCGCCAAGATGCTTCTGCTGGCCGCTGAGGATGCAGAGAAAGACATCTACCTTTACATCAACTCTCCCGGTGGTTCGATCACTGCAGGTATGGCAATCTACGACACCATGCAGTTTGTTCCCAATGACATCGTGACCGTGGGTATTGGTATGGCTGCCTCGATGGGACAGCTGCTACTGACCTCGGGCACCAAGGGCAAGCGTTACATCACTCCTAACGCTCGTGTTCTACTGCACCAGCCACACGGTGGCTTCGGTGGTACTGCTTCTGACATCCAGACCCAAGCACAGCTGATCAACTCCATGAAGCAGAGCTTGGCCGAGATCACCGCAGCTCAGACGGGTAAGACTGTTGAGCAGATCAACGCAGATGGTGACCGTGACCGTTGGTTCACCGCTCAGGAAGCTCTCGAGTATGGCTTTGTTGACCATGTTCGTGCCTCAGCAAGCGATGTCACCGGTGGTGGCGGAACCAAGACTGCGTAAGCGCCAGAGACAGATTCGAGGACTACACATGACTATCCCAAACTTTGGCGGAACCGCATTCAATGGAAAGGAAGCTCCTTCCAGCCGCTATGTTCTTCCTACCTTTGAAGAGCGCACCGCATACGGCTACAAGCGTCAAGACCCCTACGCGAAACTTTTTGAAGACCGCATTATCTTCCTGGGTGTCCAGGTTGACGATGCTTCGGCAGATGACGTGATGGCTCAACTTCTGGTACTTGAAAGTCAGGACCCAGACCGTGACATCGTGATGTACATCAACTCTCCCGGTGGATCTTTCACCGCGATGACGGCAATCTACGACACCATGCAGTACATCCGCCCCCAGGTCCAGACAGTGTGCCTCGGCCAAGCAGCATCAGCTGCGGCTGTGCTGTTGGCAGCAGGTGCTCCCGGTAAGCGTCTTGCTCTGCCTAACGCACGTGTTCTCATTCACCAGCCTGCAACCGGTGATGCAGGTCGTGGTCAGGCATCAGATATCGAAATCCAGGCCAAGGAAATCATGCGTATGCGTGAATGGCTGGAAGAGACTCTGTCCAAGCACTCGAACCGTTCTGTTGAACAAGTCAACAAGGACATCGACCGCGACAAGATCCTCTCGGCTGCAGAAGCACTCGAGTATGGACTGATTGACCAGGTTCTTACCTCGCGTAAGAACGCTGCTATCGGCGCCTAAGTTCAGTACATTTCACGAAAACCCCGGCTTCGGTCGGGGGTTTTCGCTTTTTCGGCACGCCGACGCCACGCATTCGCAGGTGAACAGCAACGTCTGTGGTTCGGGTTAGGCTCGAATGTCTCGTATTTCCAGATGAGAAGGAGTTGACCATGGCACGTATCGGCGAAAGCGCTGACCTGCTCAAGTGTTCCTTCTGTGGAAAAAGCCAGAAGCAGGTAGCCCAGCTCATTGCGGGCCCTGGCGTTTACATCTGCGATGAGTGCGTTGAACTGTGCAACGAGATTATTGAAGAACGTCTGGCAGAAGCCAACGAAGAGGGCGTTATTGCAGACTTCGATCTGCCCAAGCCTCGTGAAATTTTTGCATTCCTTGAGGAATACGTCATTGGTCAAGAACCAGCCAAGAAAGCCCTCTCCGTTGCGGTTTACAACCACTACAAGCGCGTGCGCGCTGGTGAGGGTGTTAAGACAGCAGAAGAAAAAGCAAACGAAGTTGAGATTGCCAAGAGCAACATCCTCCTGATCGGTCCCACCGGATGTGGAAAGACCTATCTTGCACAAACTCTTGCTCGCCGTCTGAATGTTCCGTTCGCTGTTGCTGACGCAACATCGCTGACGGAAGCCGGCTATGTCGGTGAAGACGTCGAGAACATTTTGCTCAAGCTCCTGCAGGCTGCCGACTTTGATGTGAAGCGTGCAGAGCAGGGCATCATTTACATCGATGAAATCGACAAGATCTCACGCAAGGCAGAGAACCCCTCGATTACACGTGACGTATCTGGTGAAGGTGTTCAGCAGGCCCTGCTGAAGATTTTGGAAGGCACTGTTGCCTCCGTTCCGCCACAGGGTGGTCGTAAGCACCCCAACCAGGAATTCATTCAACTCGACACCACCAACGTGCTCTTCATCGTTGCCGGTGCATTCGCGGGGCTGGAAGACATCATTCAGTCTCGTGCAGGAAAGACCGGTATCGGTTTTGGTGCTCCACTGCAGAGCAAGGATGAAGCACGTGACTTCTTTGCAGAGGTACTGCCGGAAGACCTCCACAAGTTCGGTCTAATCCCTGAATTCATTGGCCGTCTTCCCGTTATTGCGACAGTGTCGCCACTAGATCGCAGTGCCCTCATCGACATTCTGACGGAACCCAAGAACGCTCTGGTCAAGCAATACCAGCGCATGTTTGCTCTGGATGATGTTGAGTTGGAATTTGAACCTGCAGCACTGGATGCCATCGCTGACTTGGCCGTCCTGCGCCAGACCGGTGCACGTGGTTTGCGGGCCATCTTGGAGAACGTCCTCGGGCCCATCATGTTCGAAGTTCCATCAACAGACCAGATTCATAAGGTCATCATCACGGCAGAGTGCGTCACCGAAAATGCTGCCCCGACCGTTGTTCCCCGCTTGAGCTCAGCTGTGATTGAGCCAGAAGAACGCACAGCCTGATAACATTCTTCTAACCTAATTTATTTAGGTGTAAGCGACTGCCGAGCCCGGCCCACGCTTCGCGGACAACTAGGTGTTGTCTATTTCGCGAAAGTGTCCCGAGGGAAATATGAGCAACGCATCACCGTCTAGTTCTCTTGAACTGAGTATTGGCGTGCCCTTTTCCTTTGAGGTTTACCCACCACGCAACCCTGAACTCCGAGATGCACTGCACGCAACCATCTTGGAACTTGCTGCATCCGGTCCAGATTTCATCTCCGTTACATATGGAGCAGGTGGTTCCTCTCGTGATGCCACCTTGGAGTGCGTGAAATTCATTCTGGAAAACACTGATGTTGAGCCGATGGCGCATCTCACCTGTGTTGCTGAGTCCTATCAGGGCGCAAATGAGCTCGTGCGGACATTTCTTGACTCTGGTGTCCGTTCTTTCCTCGCCTTGCGTGGAGACCCACCACAGGGAACGCAGGAAGGCGAGGACTTCCTCGGAGACTTAGGTAGCGCAGCGGAACTTACCCAGCTCATTCACCGTGTTCAAGCAGAACGTGAACCATTCGTGTTCGTGGAAGAACCCAGATGGCATGCCGGTGCAACACGTCTGAGCCAAAAGCGTGAGTTTGTTCGTATTGGTGTTGCTGCATTCCCAAATGGGCATCCTCAGTCACGCTCGAAGACCCAAGACATTGATGTTTTGCTGGCCAAAGAAGCTGCGGGAGCAAACCTGGCAATCACCCAGTTGTTCTTCCACGCAGATGACTACCTTTCCTTCGCCCAGAAGGCGAAGGAGGCAGGTCTGAGAATGCCCATCATTCCGGGCATCATGCCGGTGATTAGCCCCGGACGTTTGCGTCGCATGATCGAGATCTCTGGGGAAGATATGCCCAGTGATTTGGAGATTGCTCTTGAAATTGAGCCCACAGTTGAAGGTCAGCGTGAGATTGGTGTTGAGCACGCAGTTAACTTAGCTCGTGAGCTCATGGCTGGGGGAGCGCCCGGTATTCACTTGTATGCCTTCAACCAAAGCGGACCGGTATTAGATGTTCTGCGTAGGCTTGAAGCCTAAAGTTTGAGATAAATAAAAGGCCCGCACGCTGTATTCAGCATGCGGGCCTTTAGTTTGTGGAGGTTTAGACCGAACGAAGAACCGTGACGACCTTGCCCATGATGGTGGCGTGGTCTCCCAGGATTGGTTCGTAGTTGCTGTTGCGAGGAAGCAACCAGGTGTGGCCATCACGTTGCCGGAAAACTTTGACCGTTGCTTCATCATCAAGAAGAGCAGCAACAATGTCACCGTTTTCTGCTGTCTGTTGACGACGCACGACGACGAAGTCACCATCGCAGATTGCTGCGTCAATCATCGACTCACCTTTGACCTTGAGCATGAAGAGTTCACCGTCGCCAACAAGCTGCCGAGGCAGCGCCATCGTGTCTTCAGTGTTCTGCTCAGCAGTGATGGGACCACCTGCGGCAATTTGGCCTACAAGTGGAACCTGAACCGCTTCACCTAGGGGGATGATGTTGTCTGCCACGGGAGCGACTTGACGAGGAGTTGATCCCTGGCCGAGAACCTCAAGGGCGCGAGGAAGTTTGGGGTCACGGCGAATGTAACCACCGAGTTCTAGCTGTTGGAGCTGATAGGTCACACTCGCCAATGAGGACAGACCAACTGCATCCCCGATTTCTTGCATGGAAGGGGGGTAGCTGTTTTGGTCAATGTACGCGGTGATGACGTCGAGGATAAGTTGCTGCTTTGCGCTCAGCCCTTTGCGACGTTTGCTTGTGCCAGCTGCTGTCTCAGTCATGGCTTTTTCCGATCTGTCTGGGAGTGTTCCAATCCACAAACCGGAATGTCCGTGGCTGGTGATGAACTATCTCCATTACCGAAAGAGTATTCGAAATATGCGAAGAAAACAAACACATATTCGAAAATTCCGCAAGTAATGTCCAAAAAACCTTCAATATCTACTTGACATTGAGGAAATACGAATATATCTTCGAAATATATCTTCGAATCGGGTTCTCCCGGCCGAGAGCCCGATTCGAGATAAAACAGGAAAAGGAGAATCTCATGAGCGCAGTACTCGCATTCACCGCACCAATTCACCGCCCCGTCGAACCTGACTACATTGACGAGCCATGCAGCGAAGCTGGCAGTGTCCGTGGCTCCGGTCACACTAACAATGTGACTTACGTAAACTTTCTTCCTGCAGCTACCCCCACTACTCGTCTTCGCATCACTAAGCGTGGTCGTCGGGTTCTCACAGCACTCGTCGCGCTTCCTCTTGTGATCGGCGCCCTTGTCGCTGCACTCAACAGCGGTGGTGCTGTGGCGACTGCTGAAGGAGCATCACAAGATTTCACATACGTGACCTTGTCCTCTGGTGAGACCCTGTGGCACCTGGCTGCTGAAATCGCACCCAACGCTGACCCACGTGACGTTGTGGCAGAGATTGTCTCGCTGAACAACCTAGAAGGTCCAGTTCAGGCAGGACAAAAGATCGCTCTACCCGCAGGTTACTAAGTCACATATTCCTGCATTCTTCTTTTCGAACGCCGGCTCCTAGAAGGGGGTCGGCGTTCTTCCTTTCTTTCACGGCTTAAACTGAAGAGGTGACTTCTCTTGACGACCTCCCCATTCGCGACGACCTTCGGGGCCTCAAGCCTTATGGCGCTCCTCAAGAGCACGTGCGCGTGGAGCTCAACGTCAACGAAAACACACACCCAGTACCACCGCAGGTTGTTGAAGACATCATGGGGCGAATTCATATAGCTCTGGGGCGAATCAACCGATACCCAGATCGTGAATTCACCGAACTGCGCAAGGCACTAGCCACCTATTTGGGTCACGGGCTGACAGCTGAGAACATCTGGGCGGCAAACGGATCGAATGAGGTCATTCAGCAGCTACTCCAGGCATTTGGCGGCCCTGGCCGTTCGTTGCTGGCATTTCCTCCTACCTACTCCATGCACTCCATCATTGCCTCTGGGACAGGCACGCAGTGGATTCCTGCTCAGCGTGATGCTGACTTTGAGATTTCCCCTTCAACGGCGGTTGCAGCCATCAAGGAACACAAGCCTGACATCGTGTTCTTCTGCACCCCCAACAACCCCACAGGAACCCCAGTCTCGCTAGAAACTATTGCTGCGGCCTATGACGCGACCGATGGCATTGTTTTCGTTGATGAGGCTTATGCCGAGTTTGCGCCTGAAGGTGAGCCCAGTGCGTTGACATTGTTGTCTGGTCGTCCACGCCTGGTCATCTCTCGCACCATGAGTAAAGCTTTTGCCTTTGCTGGTGCTCGCTTGGGGTATCTAGCTGCTGATCCTGCAGTGACCGATGCTCTTCGCTTGGTTCGTTTGCCCTACCACCTCTCTGCACTGACGCAGGCAGCTGCGGAAGGCGCACTGGCGCACACTCCAGCAATGCTGGCGATGGTCGATGACATTCGTTCTCAACGAGACCGCCTCGTCACTGATCTCACTGCCCTCGGATACACGCCATATCCCTCAAGTGCGAACTTCGTTCTCTTTGGTGGGGTTCGTGATCCTCAGGATGTGTTTGAGAAACTCCTAGCTCAAGGAATCATCATCCGTGACATCGGTATGCCCCATCACTTACGTGTAACGGCTGGTACGGAAGCAGAAACCACCGAATTCTTGGACGCACTAGCAGCCATTGATGGCTCGATTAATGGCGCTCTTTAAGCTCCACTAAACTGGAGCTATGACACAGGCACCACGCATTGCGAGCATTTCTCGCACCACGAGCGAGTCAAGCATTGAACTCACCATCAATCTTGATGGAACTGGTGTGAGCAACATCGAGACCACTGTTCCATTCTTCGATCACATGCTCACCGCGTTTGCTAAGCACTCTCTCTCGGATCTCACCGTCAAGGCTTCGGGAGACACTCACATTGATGTTCACCACACCGTTGAAGACATCGGTATTTCTCTGGGTCTGGCGATTCGTGAAGCGCTGGGGGATAAAGCCGGTATTTCTCGCTTTGGTGACGCACTCGTTTCTCTGGATGAAGCCCTCGTTCAGGCGGTTGTGGACATCTCTGGACGCCCATTCCTGGTGCACTCTGGTGAGCCTGCAGGTTTTGAATTCCACCTCATTGGTGGTCACTTCACCGGATCCATGGTTCGTCACGTCTTTGAAGCAATAACTTTCAACGCTGGACTAACCACCCACATCACCGTATTGAACGGTCGTGACCCTCACCACATTGCTGAGGCAGAGTTTAAGGCGTTTGCTCGAGCATTCCGCCAGGCCAAAGCGCTTGACCCACTCGTGCAGGGAATACCCAGCACGAAGGGTGCTCTGTGACCCCAAAATCCGTCGTTGTTTTCGACTACGGCACGGGTAACATTCACTCCGCAATCAAAGCGGTAGAGCTTGCAGGCGCAAAGGTCGAACTCACGCGGGACAAAACAAAGTGCGCTGAAGCTGATGGCCTGCTTGTTCCTGGTGTGGGCGCCTTTGCGGCAGTGATGGAAGCACTCAACGCAGTTGACGGCGGTGAAATCATTGAACGTCGTCTTGCCGGTGGCCGTCCAGTGATGGGGATCTGTGTAGGCATGCAGATTATGTTTGCCAATGGTCTTGAAGGTGGCGTAGATACGCCTGGCCTCGGTGAATGGGATGAGACAGTCCACAAGCTTGATGCGCCGATTCTTCCCCACATGGGGTGGAACACGGTTGAGGTGGGCGAAAACTCGAAACTCTTTAAGGGCATTGAGAACGAGCGCTTCTACTTTGTGCACTCCTACGGTGTCACGGAATGGAACCTGGACGTCATTCCGCCTTTCCCAAAACCATCGGTCACCTGGGCTGAGCATGGCCAACGCTTTATTGCTGCGGTTGAAAATGGTCCACTCGTTGCAACCCAATTCCATCCAGAAAAGTCCGGCGAAGCAGGTATTCAGCTCTTGCGCAACTGGCTCGAAACTCTCTAACACTGACATAAGGAACATCTCATGACCGCGCCAATTCTTGAACTTCTGCCTGCTGTTGATGTTGCCGAAGGCAAAGCTGTCAGACTCACTCAGGGTGCACTGGGAACCGAAACTGACTTTGGTGACCCCGTTGATGCTGCCTCCGATTGGGCTCAGCAGGGAGCTGAATGGATTCACCTCGTTGATCTCGACGCAGCGTTTGGACGCGGTGAAAACCGTGCCTTGCTCCGTCGCGTGATCGTCGAAGTCCCCGGAGTGAAGATTGAACTCTCTGGTGGCATTCGCGATGATGCATCTTTGGAATCTGCTCTTGAAAGTGGAGCGACCCGTGTCAACCTCGGAACTGCAGCACTGGAAAACCCAGATTGGGCCGCTTCAGCAATTGCGCGCTATGGTGACCAGATCGCAGTGGGTTTGGATGTTCGCGGTGAGACGCTAGCAGCCCGTGGCTGGACTCAAGAAGGTGGAAACCTCTGGGATGTTCTTGCCCGCTTAGAAGACGCCGGATGTGCTCGCTACGTTGTTACCGATGTCACACGCGATGGCATGCTCAACGGCCCCAACCTCGAGTTGCTCACTGCCATCACGCAGAAAACGGGTAAGCCCGTTGTGGCCTCTGGTGGAATTGCCAGCCTTGATGATCTTGTTGCTCTGCGTTCACTGGTTCCACTGGGCGTTGAAGGTGCGATTGTAGGTAAAGCGCTTTATGCTCACAAGTTCACTCTCAAACAGGCCATTTCGGTCGCGTACAATTAGGACACTCCATGGCACACTCACACGACGGTCACATGTTTGGATCCTCTGACCACGCGGATTCTGCGGGACAGCCATGGGAAGGGCGCGAGTTCGAAGAGAATCCCTTCGCCGCAGATGATGGAACAACCCCAGAGCATCTCAAACTTGCTCTGGATGCTTTCCACTCGTTGCCTTTAGATTCAGACGAACGAGCAGGGCGTCATATGAACGTTGTGGATGCTCTTCGCATCTCTCGTTTCCTTGTTCCACTTCTTGCTGAAGCAGGAGACGTGGGCGTCAACGCTGCGGGCCTTGTTGTTGATAAAACTCAAGAGTTAGCCATCGTGACAGTTGCGGGACCCAGCGGACAAAAAGTGTTGCCAGTCTTTACCTCTGTTGTAGCAATGCAAACCTGGAATAAGGCTGCTCGCCCAGTACCTGTTGAAGCCAGGCGTGCTGCTCTAGCTGCAGTTTCGGATGGAGCTCAATGGATGGTTGTCGATCCACAGAGTTCAACGGAAATCGTTCTGCGCCGTCCGGTCGTTGAAGCCATTGCGCAGGGTAATCCCTGGATTCCTAACCACATAGATCCCATGCTTCAAAGTGTTTTCGACAAGTCCATATCTGACGAGCCCTTTGTGAAGGCAATTCGATTAGCATCAGGTGATCCCGATGCTCGAGGCCGAGATGAAGAACTCGTGGTTCAGATTGTTCTGCCCCCGAGTCTGGAACAAAACGAGGTGGAGCGAGTAATTCGCTCGTTGTCTAACAAGTGGGCGCAAGAGGAAATATTCTCAGAGCGTGTTGACTCAATGAGATTGCAACTCATTCCTGCTGTCTAATTCCAATTCTGGAAACCCAGCCCTATACGGGCTGGGTTTCTCTAGTGAGTGTGGTGATGGAAACGTGGCGCTTCCGCGAGATAGAAACAGCCGTTACCGCAATTGCTCCGAGTGTCCACAACACCATTGCAGTGATGGCACCTGCGAATCCAGACACCTGCCCATCACTGATGATGGCCTGCAACGCAGTTACCGCTCCTGTAGCTGGTGTATAGCCCAGGATGCTATCGAGTATCTGTGGCACCGTTGAGATTACGCCGGTGACGAGGATAAGAATTCCAACCGCAAGTGAGACCAGGCGGCCAAAACCGCCCAATACGGCAACTAGAGCTTGGTTGGTTGCTGTGAATGCCAGGCTGATGAGCGCTGATACCAGTGTGATCGAGACCCATTCCGCAACGTCGTAGCCTTGCGCGAAAGCAATCACGGTTGCTACCGCAACCGCTTGCGAAATCGCTGCCACGGCAGGGATTCCGTAGGCACGGGTTGCCAGTGAGAGTGAGGATCGGGTTGATTCAAGAACACGCAGCGGAATAGCCCTAAGCACAATGAAGATGGCAAGTGCGCCCAGCCACAGTGATAACACCACATACAGGGGAGTGCTGTTAGCGCCGAAGGTGAGCCCGCCACCGTTCTTGATTTCTACCGGGGCAGTAACAAGATCAGCCAGAGTGCTGACTTGATCCTCGGTGTAGGTGGGGATATTGGCTACAGCTTCGTCGAGCCCGTCTCCAAGCTTCTGAGAACCATCGCCCAGCGCACTCGCACCAGAAGCGATGCCGCTCACTCCGGTAGCGATACCTGAGCTACCTGCAGCAAGGTCGCGAATTCCTGTTGAAAGCGCAGGCATACCACCAGCTAGTGCCGAGGTTCCCGTTGCGAGGCCCGAAGTTCCTTGAGCAACGCCCGCAGCTAGAGGAACTAGCTGTTGTGACAGAGTTCCACTAATCGTGTCTAGTCCGCCACAATATTGCTGATTGTTACTGGTAACAGCAAGACAGGTGTTCCCTGAAAGTGTAGCCAGACCCCCGGCGGTTTGACCTAGTGCTCCAGACAACTGCTGCGCATAGCCATCTGTTGTTGCTGCTCCGTTGGCAAGCTGTTGCGTTTGTGAAGGAAGCTGAGAGGTCTGAGCGTTCAGTGCCCACATTCCTGATGAGAAAGTGGAGGCTCCGGTTGCTAACTGATTTGCACCATCTGCGAGGGCATAAATTCCCTTGGTCAGTTCATCTGAACCATTTGCTGCTTCAGATAAGCCAGTGCTCAAGTCACTAAAACCAAGTAATACACGCTCCAAATAGAGTGAGGTGAGTTGCTGGTTCATGAGGTTCACAGCCGTTGAGGTAATTGCTGTAGTGATTGCGTCATCTACGAGTCGGCTCTTGTTGCTGGTTGTCACCTCAATCAGTGCCTGAGAGGCATCTGTAGCATTGCCCATCGCCGAGGTGGCAACCTTGGAGAAGTTCTCGGGGATGGTTACCGCAGCAACATAGGTTCCGTTCTCAAGGCCTTTCTTAGCGCCTGATTCATTGGTGATGACCCAGTCATAGTTGGTGTCGGAGCCATCTCCTTCAACCAAGCCCGCAGTCAAGAGGCGTCCCAATGGTGTGATCTGGCCGTTGACGGTGACGGGCTCATCGTTGTTGACGATGGCTGCTTTGACGCGGTCGAGTCGTTCTGTGGGGTTCCACAGTCCCCACATCAACCCACCTACAACAATCAAGGGAACAAAGATCAACCCGATGACGACGAGAAGTTTGGGCTTGCTTTCGGTTTGACCGCTGAGTCTGGTGAATAACGAAGCCATGATTATGCCTGCACTTTCTTGCGTGAGGACGACGCATTGTCGAGATCAAGTACCCGAGCATCTACGCGAGCACTGAGGAAGCTACCCCAAGTTTCAACGGGCATGTCATCGGTGGTTCCAACCAAGAGTGTGAGGGGCTGGCCCGACTGTGATGCAGTTTCGCGAGCGGCAGCGAGAGCATCTGCCACCGCGTAACGTTCGCTTTCAGAGGTGAGGAAGTCGATGTTGTCCAGGATGATGATCTGTGGTTTTTCCGAAGAGGCATCTTCGATGGCTTCAACGGTGTTGCGGTTGGCGTGAGTGGATACATCAATCAGTGCCACGCGCGAACGCACTGCTCCAGAACGAACTGGCAGGACCATGTTGGCAACTTTGAGCTTTCCGGTTTCGATATCTAAACGACCACTGAGTGCCAATAGAAGTGCCGAGGTGGCAATCTTGTCACTTCCGGTCACAAACAAAGTTGTTCCTGCAGGAAGAGTAAATGTGAGATTACGGAAGTAGGAGCGGGTACCTTCTGCATTGGTGAGGCTAATATCCTCTGCAGCAATCGCAAGGTTCTTTTCTTTTGGCCAGTCAGCTAGCTCGAGTTCATGCTGCACGCCTTCACCCTCCACATCAAAGTGGGGAAGTATTCGATCAAGCCACTTGGGCATGTACCAGGCTTTATCACCGAGTAATTGCAACACTGCAGGGACAAATGTCATGCGCACAATAAATGCGTCGACGAAAATTCCGACTGCCAGCGCAAGCGAGATACTCTTCATGTTCACGTCGCCCTCAGGCACAAAGGCAGCAAAAACTGCAAACATAATGACGGCAGCTGCAGTGACAACCTTCGCTGACCCGACAAATCCAGTCACAATCGACTTTCGAGCTTTACCAGAGTGGACATAGTCCTCGCGCATGCGAGCGACCAAGAACACTTCGTAGTCCATGGCTAAGCCGAACAAAATACCCATCACAATAATTGGCATGAAGCTCAGAACTGGACCAGGCCGGTCAACGTGAATCAGTTCAGATCCGAATCCTTCCTGCATAACAAGAGTGACGACGCCAAAAGCCGCAGCAACACTGAACAAATAACCAACCGCAGCTTTGATGGGTACCCAGATGGAGCGGAACACCATGGTGAGCAAAATCAGCGACAGGCCTACCACCACGATTCCGAAAGGCAACAGGGCATTACCGAGACGTTCAGACACGTCAATACCACTGGCGGTAAAGCCTGTCACAGCCAGGTCAACACCATATTTGTCCTGGAAGTAGTCCTGCTTGTCTCGAATGGCCTGAACGAGCGCTTTCGTCTCTTCAGAGGCAGGGGCGCCCTCGGGGATGACTTGAATGATGCCGGTGTCGGCGGTCATGTTGGGGGTTGCCAGAGGAACAGCAGCAACACCAGGAATCTTTTCCAGTTCTGTCTTGAGATCATCCATTAATCCCAGTGGGTCAGTGCTGGTAACGATGGTTCCGGTGACGAGTAGGGGTCCGTTGTATCCTTCCCCAAAGTTTTCGGCAACAAGGTCGTAGGTAATACGAGAGCGGTCAGTGGGGGCATTTGATCCCGCATCTGGCAAAGCTAGGCGAAGATTCAGGGCAGGGAGTGCGACCACGGTAATCACGGCAACTACGGCCAGAATTGTCACAACAGGGAAACGTGTGACGGCAGTAACCCAGCCGAGGAAGAAGCGGTTGGGCTTGTGGGCCTGTGATTCAGCTTTTTGGGTTTTCTTTGGCTTGGGACGTAAGCGCTCGCCAGCGAAGCCCAACAGTGCAGGAATGAGTGTGATGGAAATCACAACGGCCACACCGACCCCGACGGCTGCGGCCACACCCATCGTGGTGAGGAATGGAATGCCTGCAATGCCCAGACCGACAAGGGCAATCATCACAGTCAAACCGGCAAAGATGACGGCCGAGCCAGCCGTTCCAGTGGCCCGCGCCGCGGCTTGCTCGGGAGTATCACCCTTACGCAGTTCGTCTTGATGGCGAGAAATAATGAACAAGGCGTAGTCGATACCTACAGCCAGTCCCAACATGAGAGCAAGCATGGGGGTTGTCGAGGTGACCTTAGCGAAGGCAGTTGCTAAGAAGATCAAGGCAATAGAAATGCCCACACCCAACAGTGCAGTGATGAGGGGCATTCCAGCGGCTAAGAATGAACCAAAAGTGAAGACTAAGACAACCAGGGCGACGCCCACACCAATAAGTTCGGTGGCAGTCACGGTGGGCATGCTTTGGCTATATATCTGACCACCGAGAGAAACGGTGCTTCCCTCGGGCAGATCGGCTTGGAGTTGCTCAGTAGCTTTCTCAAGTTCTGCTAGGGAGGAAGCCTTAATTTGCGCAGTTGGACCAGAGAACTGAATGCTGATCAAACCTGCTTTGTCGTTCTTGCTTATTGCACCGTTAATGCGTTCATTGAATGGCGAAGTGGCGTTATCGATCTGGGGAAGTTTTGCCATGTTGTCTGCAGCAGCATTGAGAGCATCTTCATAGGTTGGGTCAGTGATGAACTGCCCGTCAGCTGCCACAACAATAATTTGTGCTGAGGCACCGCTGACTTGGGGGAATGTGGTGCTCAAGGAATCCAAAGCAGCCTGTGACTCTGTTCCGGGGATGCTGATGCTGTTATCGAGGCCTTTGTTGAAGACCGCAGCGGCACCACCAATAGCGACAAGGATGACCAGCCAGGAAACGAGAACGAGCCGGCGAGAACGGTAAGCCCAACGTCCCAACGAATACAGCAAAGATGACATGACTGCCCTTGTTGTCAGGCGACTGCCGGTGATGAGCCGGTGCCGCGCGGAAGAAATACACTTCGATACACCGGTGTATCCGATACATCAGTGTATCCTTAATTTCATGGGAAGCACAACCGAAGCAGAGAACAAACCTGCAGAGTCCGCGCGACGTCAAAAAACGCGTGAACGCCTCATGGATGCTGCTTTTGAAGTCTTCTCAGAAGTGGGCATTCACGCCGCTACGGTCGAAATGATTACCGAACGAGCAGATTTCACCCGCGGAGCTTTTTACTCCAATTTCGACACGAAGGAAGAATTGTTCCTCGCGCTCGCCGAACGCGGATACAACGAGCGGCTTGAACTGCTTCGAGCAAGCGTGGCAAACATCGACGTCATCATGCCTACCCTGCTTGAAGAAAATCCCGGAACGCTCTCGGCAACCGAGCTCGGTCCCATCGTGGCAAGCTTCCTGGAACAGCAGGGGGATAACCGGTTATGGTTCCTCTTCCAGTCCGAGTTGAGATTGCTCGCAATGCGAGATCCAGAGGTGGGGAAGCTTTTTCTCGAGCAAAAGCATGCTGCTGATCAAGAATTTGGAAACATCATCGCTGCAGCATTCACCGCGGTAGGTATCACGCCTGCCATTGCGTCTGAAGAACTTGCCATCGTGCTGATGAACACCTATGAGGCGTCATTGCAAGAGGCCATCATGGCAGGCGGAGACAAGGTTCAAGTACGTGCGCATGAGCTTTTCATGCAGCGCATGCTTGGCCTGATCAGCCAACTAGCTAGTTAGTTAACTGGCCCGGTCCACTTTTCCCCAGGGCCTTTGCCAATTTCATCAGGGATGGGAGAAGCCTCACGGAAGGCAAGCTGCAACGAACGCAGACCATCGCGAAGCGGACGAGCGTGAGAATCACTGATGTCAGGTGCCGCTGCGGTAACTAGACCGGCGAGAGCATTGATGAGTTTGCGAGCCTCATCTAAATCTTTGAGGGAATCTGCGTCAGGGCCTTCGGCAAGGCCACATTTGATGGCAGCTGCACTCATCAGGTTGACGGCAACCTCCACAATCACCTCGATTGCGGGGACTTCGGCAATATCAAGAACGGCCTTGTGAAGGGCGTCGTTCTGGTCGCTTTCGCTCACAATGTATTCCTCTGCTAGGCTTGTGCAGGTTTCTTAGCTCACGCCAAGAAATTGAAAGAGGAGAAATCTCCCACCCGTATCCCGCAACATCAGGTTACTGGGTTCTTGCACTCCGCTTCGCTCAGCTCGCTGAGCAAGTAGGTTAGGGTGCCGCAAGGAACATTCCTTGCGTCGTGTATATGTGGATTAAAGTCTGCGTTGCGCGTAAGACTCCTCTTTCTCCCCGAATAAGGGTTTCGAGAAATAACAAGGAGCACCGCATTAGCGATCCACGTACAAACGACCGTATCCGCGTCCCAGAAGTTCGCCTCGTTGGTCCCAACGGCGAGCAGGTAGGTGTCGTGGCGATCGATGTTGCCCTTCGACTTGCACAGGAGGCTGACCTCGATCTCGTTGAGGTAGCTCCCGAAGCTAAGCCGCCAGTGGCCAAGATCATGGACTACGGAAAGTTCAAGTACGAAGCTGCGCAGAAGCTCAAAGAAGCTCGTCGTAACCAAGCCAACACGGTCCTCAAAGAGGTCCGTTTCCGCCTAAAAATCGACGTTCATGACTATGAAACCAAGAAGAAGCGCGCAATTGGCTTCCTCAACGATGGTGACAAAGTCAAAGCAATGATTCTTTTCCGCGGTCGTGAGCAATCACGTCCAGAGCAGGGTGTTCGTTTGCTTCAGAAGTTCGCTGAAGAAGTTGCCGAATACGGAACTGTAGAATCAAGCCCCACCATTGATGGCCGCAACATGGTCATGGTGATTGGCCCACTTCGAAGCAAATCAGAAGCCAAAGCAGAGCAGAACGCTAAGCGTGATGCAAACAAGCGTGCTGACAAGCGTTCAGAAGCAAAATCTGGAGAATCTGTTCTCGCTGTTGAAGAGGACAAGGCAAACGCCGTCAAAGTCGTTGAGGCTGAGGTTCTTGCCCCAGTCAAGAAGGCCCCCGCTGCGAAGGCAGCCCCCAAGAAGTCCACCAAGTCGGTCTCAGACGAGCTCGACGACTAATAGACCCGCTTTCCCACAACTGGGATAAGTGAAACCCCCAAGGAGATCCAATGCCAAAGATGAAGACCCACTCCGGGTCCAAGAAGCGCTTCAAGGTAACCGGTACCGGCAAGCTCAAGAAGCAGCAGGCCGGCATGCGTCACAACCTCGAAGTTAAGTCCGGAAAGCGTAAGCGCAGCCTCAACCACGACGAGGTTCTGTCTCCAGCTGACTCCAAGGTAATCAAGAAGCTTCTCGGTCTGTAATCGGCTGAGCGAAAACTAAAAGGATAAGAACATGGCAAGAGTAAAAAGAGCCGTCAACGCTCACAAGAAGCGTCGCGTCATCCTCGAGCGCGCCTCCGGTTACCGTGGACAGCGTTCACGCCTCTACCGCAAGGCTAAAGAGCAGGTCATTCACTCGCTCGTCTACAGCTACCGTGACCGTCGTGCCCGCAAGGGTGACTTCCGTCGCCTCTGGATTCAGCGCATCAACGCAGCAAGCCGTGCCAACGGCCTGACCTACAACCGTTTCATCCAGGGACTCGCTCTGGCAGACATCCAGGTTGACCGTCGCATGCTTGCAGAGATCGCTGTATCCGATCCTGCAACCTTCACCAAGCTGGTTGAAGCAGCACGCAAGGCACTTCCTGCAGATACTTCTGCACCCAAGGTCAAGGCCTAAGGAACATCATGCTCGACAACCCCCGCGCTCCTCGCGTGAAGGCGGTTGCGAAGCTAGCCACGAGGGGAGCCCGGTCCGAGACCGGGCTCTTCCTCTTGGAAGGCCCGCAAGCCGTCGCCGAGGCGTTGGCATACCGCCCGCAACTGATTGTGGAGCTTTATGCCACGCCCACCGCGTTAGAGCGTTACCAAGACATCGCAGCAACTGCTGTCGATGCCGGGGTAGATGTCGAGTTCGTCTCTGAAGAAGTCCTCTCCGCCATGGCAGACACGGTCACCCCGCAGGGTTTCATTGCGGTTGTGCACCAGTTCCCTACAGCACTGAAAGACATCTTTGCTGAAGACCCCAAGCTGATTGTCATTCTTGAAGAAGTCCGTGATCCAGGTAACCTGGGCACCATTATTCGAGTGGCAGATGCTGCCGGTGCTGACGGAGTGATTTTGACTGGCCGTTCAGTAGATCTGTACAACCCCAAAGTTGTGCGTTCCACCACGGGTTCTCTCTTCCACCTGCCCATCACGGTGGACGTGGAGCTCGAGAACGTGCTTCCATATGTTCGTGAAGCTGGCCTGCAACTTCTTGCTGCCGACATCAAGGGTGAGGATCTCGTTCTTGCTCGCACCAATGGTGTCCTCGATGCTCCAACTGCGTGGTTGTTTGGCAATGAGGCCCGTGGTTTGAGTGACGAACACTTTGCCTTGGCAGAAAAAGCCATCACCGTTCCTATCTACGGTGATGCTGAATCCATGAATTTAGCTACAGCAGCTGCTGTGCTGATCTACGAGAGCGCGTTTGCTCACAACAAGGCCTAGGCCTGTCGCGTGAGTGAGAGCTCGCTCCCAACATAAAATTGAGAACTGTGTCTGCACCTACTGAAATCACTGAAGCCGCTGTCGCGGCTGCGGTCAACGACGCCCTGACAGCTATCAGCGCTGCGGTCGATTCCGCAGCCCTCAAAGCTGTCCGCACTGCACATCTGGGGGAGTCCTCAACGCTTGCTCAACTCAATGCGCTGATGAAGGACGTTCCTGGAGACCAGAAGGCTGCTGCCGGCAAGCTCGTTGGTCAGGCGCGTGCCGAGGTTAACCAGGCATTTGCTGCCCGTGAAGAAGCCATTGTGCGGGAAGAGCAGACTGCCCAGCTTGCTGCTGAAAAGGTCGATGTCACCGCTGGCGCATCACGATGGAGCGCTGGTGGGCGGCACCCACTCATGCTGTTGCAGGAAAGCATCTGTGACGCATTCGTGGGCATGGGTTGGGAAATTGCCGAAGGACCAGAACTCGAAGGAGAATGGTTCAACTTCGATGCTCTCAACTTCGATGCTGACCATCCTGCACGCGCGATGCAGGACACCTTCTTCGTTGAGCCAGTTGATTCTAACCTAGTTCTGCGAACCCATACTTCTCCAGTACAGGTGCGCTCGATGCTCGAGCGCGAAGTTCCCATCTATGTCTTGGCTCCAGGACGGGTCTACCGCACCGATGAACTCGATGCCACCCACACTCCTGTTTTTACCCAGGTGGAAGGTCTGGCCGTGGATAAGGGCCTGACTATGGCTCACCTGCGCGGAACCTTGGAGCACGCAGCTCGGATCATGTTCGGTGAAGGTGCCAAGATTCGCCTGCGCCCGAACTATTTCCCCTTTACGGAGCCCTCTGCTGAGCTTGATGTTTGGCACCCCACTTTCGCCGGTGGTGCCCGCTGGATCGAGTGGGGTGGCTGTGGCATGGTCAACCCCAACGTGTTGCGCTCTGCCGGCATTGACCCTGAGGTGTATTCCGGTTTTGCTTTCGGCGTTGGTGTTGAGCGCACGCTCATGTTCCGTAACGACGTCAGCGATATGCACGACATGGTCGAAGGCGATGTTCGCTTCAGTCAGCAGTTTGGAATGGTGGTCTGATGCGCGTCCCACTCAGTTGGTTAGCTGAATACGTTGATCTCGCCACTGACATCACTCCTGAGCAGGTTCAAGCAGATCTGGTCAAGGTTGGTTTCGAAGAAGAAGACATTCACGGCGGAGACATTTCTGGTCCCATCGTTGTCGGTGAAGTTCTTGAATTCACTCCCGAAGAACAAAACAACGGCAAGACAATTCGCTGGTGCCAGGTTCGTGTTGCACCGGACGGGCAGCTTGCAGCCGATGGCGGCGATGCCATCCACGGCATTGTTTGTGGAGCAAGCAATTTCTTTGTTGGAGACAAGGTTGTTGTGACCCTGCCAGGTGCTGTTCTCCCTGGGCCGTTCCCCATTGCCGCGCGAAAGACCTACGGTCACGTCTCTGACGGCATGATGGCCTCGGCTAAGGAGCTGGGCCTCGGCGAGGGTCACGATGGCATTATCCGTTTATCCGAGATGGGTCTCGACCCCGAGGTGGGCACCGATGCTTTTGAGCTTTTGGGTCTGTCAGAAGCTGCCGTAGAGATCAATGTCACTCCAGACCGCGGATATGCTTTCTCGATTCGTGGTGTTGCTCGCGAATATGCACACTCAACCGGTGCTTCTTTCCGCGATCCTGCAACTGAGGTCATCACTGCTCGCGGTGTGACCGAGGTCAAGACTTTTGCGACCGAATTCCCCTTATCAGTCGATGACACCGCACCGATTCGCAGTCGCGTGGGCTGCAATGTCTTCGCTACCCGTATTGTGCGTGGAATCGATGCCACAGCTCCTACCCCATCGTGGATGGTTTCTCGCCTGAAGCTTGCCGGAATTCGTTCCATCTCTCTCCCAGTCGATATCTCGAACTACGTCATGATCGAGACTGGTCAGCCCAACCACGCATATGACTTGGACAAGCTTTCTGGCGACATCGTTGTTCGCCGTGCAGCTCCGGGAGAGAAAATCGTCACCCTCGATGAGGTAGAGCGCACTCTTGATGTTGAAGACCTCCTGATTACCTCCGGAGGTAAACCTGTTGGTCTTGCTGGCGTGATGGGTGGCGCAAACACCGAAATCTCGGATGAAACCACCAACGTCCTGATTGAGGCAGCAAACTTCGACCCCGTTTCTATCGCCCGTTCCGCACGTCGACACAAGCTATCTTCAGAGGCATCTAAGCGTTTCGAACGCGGTGTTGACCCGGAGATTGCTGCCGTGGCTGCTGGACGAGTTGCTCAACTGCTCGTGGAGTTTGCCGGTGGCGAGATTGTGGATGAAGGTTCCTACTTCAACCACTTTGCAGCACCAGAAGCTATAGAACTTCCCGCAGGTTTCGTCACCAACCTCATCGGGTTGGAATACAGCGATAACCAGATTGAATCCTCGTTGATAGAAATCGGGTGTGAGGTTGTCAAGGCAGGTAGCGGTTTCATTGTTACCCCGCCAACCTGGCGCCCTGATCTAACCGATAAGTGGACTCTGGCAGAAGAAGTTGCACGCATAATCGGATACCACCTTATTCCTGCTGAACTTCCTGTTGCTCCTCCAGGCCGCGGATACACCGTTGCCCAGGATGTTCGTCGTCGCGTCTCCAACACCCTGGCGGCAACTGGTCACACTGAAGTGTTGAGCTACCCGTTCTTCGGCGAAGAAACAAATAACCTCTTTGGTTCTGCTGTGGAGGCGAGTGTTCCTCAGGTTCGCTTAGCTAACGCTTTGGATGCTACTCAGGGGTGGATGCGCACCTCATTACTCCCAGGACTCATCGCGACTGCAGCACGCAATCGCTCTCGTGGACTCAACGATCTAGCGCTGTTTGAAACAGGCTTGGTGTTCCTGCCCGAAGAGGGTAAGACATATGGCCAAGAGGTTGTTGCCGGAGGCGTACGACCTGCTCCGGAAGTTGAAGCTGCTCTCTACGCAGGGATTCCACCACAACCTCGCTACATCTCTGGCCTCTATGTAGGAGATGCGTTGACCAAGCAAGTTGGACAAAAAGCTGTTGCCTACAGTTGGCAAGATGCTCTCACTGCAGTTCAACAAATTGCTCTAGGTGCAGGTGTTCAAATCTCCGTCCGCCAAGGAAGTCACAAGGCCTTCCATCCTGGCCGCACTGCTGAACTCCTCCTCGGCGGCGAGGTTATTGGGTATGCCGGTGAACTCCTGCCCTCAATCGCTGAAGATGCACATCTTCCTCGGACGGTGGCAGCGTTCGAACTGAACCTGGATGCAGTTTCTGCGGCAGCAGGTGTGCCACACACCGCTGTTGACGTGAAGACTATGCCTGCTGCTACTCAAGACCTCTCGCTCGTCGTAGACGAGAGTATTCCAGCTGCAGATGTTCGTGCTGCCGTTATCGAGGGTGCGGGAGAACTTCTTGAGAGCGCCACACTTGTGGATGTCTACCAGGGCGCAGGAATTCCTGAAGGGCAGCGTTCCTTGACCTTTGCTTTGAGATTTAGGGCTCCTGATCGCACACTCACTGCTGCTGAGGCCACTGCATCAAAAGAAGCCGGTGTCGCGCTCGCGGCCTCGCGTTTCGGTGCAACTATTCGCGAATAAGCAACTTCACTTCGAATGAATTTGTTATTTGGAGCTTCGCCACGGAGAATAACTCTTCTTCTGGCTCTGATCTCTGGAATAACTTTAGGTTTGTTTGCCTTATTGCTACAGAACTCTCTGCAGTGGAACTCAATAGTGACCGCAATCCTTGCAGTAGATATTGGAGCGGGATTAGTCAGCAACGCTTCCACGTCTACCAATGAGGCATGGAAAGCACAGAGCCATGCGCGTCAATGGGTATTTGTAGTGTTCCATCTCACCATTTACCCACTGGCTATCTTGCTGCTTTCCAGCTCAAATGTTGTAACAGTTACTCTCATTACGGTGCTTCTAGTAAAAACAGGTTTGTTCTTTATCAGAGTGCTGTATCCATCATTACGTGGGAGGTGATTTGTGGGATGACGGAGAACAAAACAGTCCCAACCACAGCCTCAGTAGCTGATTTCATGAATTCAATTGATCATCCGGGCAGGAAAGCAGATGCTCTACTCCTTCTTGACATGATGAAGAGTGCTTCTGGTGTCGAACCAGTGATGTGGGGTCCCAATATTGTAGGTTTCGGATCCTTTCATTACCGGTATGCCTCTGGGCACGAAGGGGATATGCCTGTCATCTCTTTTTCGCCCCGAAAAGCTGCGATGTCGGTTTATGGCGTTTACTACCCAGGCTTTGAAGCTCAGATAGCAGAAATTGGCTCTTACAAAACCGGTAAATGGTGTTTGTACCTTGGGAGTTTTAAGTCACTCAATCTTGAAAAACTTCAGTCAGCTCTCAACTGGGCTTGGAACGGCGGTATTCCCGTCATGTCATCCGAATTGAGCCATTAGATATAGACATGTTGCACCAACCGGGCAAAGTTCAATAACTGGTTGAAGGTTTTAGATAGAGTTATCTAATGACATACTCGGTTGCCATTGCTGGAGCCAGCGGTTATGCCGGTGGCGAGGTACTTCGTCTGCTCGCAGACCACCACGAGTTTGAGGTGCGCACGGTTACAGCTCACTCCAATGCTGGCCAGCGTCTGGTTGATGTGCAGCCTCATCTACGCAGCTATGGCAATCTCGTTTTGCAGGACACCACCGCGGAAATTCTTTCCGGCCACGATGTCGTTTTTCTTGCACTGCCTCACGGCTCCTCTGGTGCCCTGGCCGCACAGCTCAACGCTGAGACTCTGGTCATTGACTGTGGTGCTGATCACCGTCTTGAAGACAAAGAAGACTGGGATGCGTTCTACGGGGGAGAGTTCAACTCTGCCTGGACCTATGGCATTCCTGAGCTACCACTGTCTTCTGGATCACAACGTGACTATTTGGTGGGAACCAAGCGCATTGCTGCGCCAGGGTGTAATGCGTCGGCCATTTCTTTGGCTATCGCCCCCGGTGTGAAGGCAGATCTCATTGAAGCAGTAGACATTGTCTCCGTCTTGTCCGTGGGGCCCTCTGGTGCAGGTAAATCTGTGAAAGTGAACTTGCTTGCCAGCGAAATTATGGGATCGGCGTCGGCATATTCCGTCGGCGGCACCCACCGTCACACCCCTGAAATTGAACAAAATCTGCGCAAGGCAGGTGCTGTTGAAGCATCCGTGTCCATGACACCCGTGCTCGTTCCAATGGCTCGCGGCATTTTGGCCACAACAACCGCGCGTGTGAAACCAGGCGTCACTTTGGAGAAGTTGCATGCAGCATGGAGTGCAGCGTATGCCACTGAGCCATTTGTCCAGGTTCTCCCTCTCGGCGAATTCCCTCGCACCGCAGACACTCTGGGCGCCAACACCTGTTTGATGGGCCTGGCCTTGGATGAAAACGCAGGCCGTGTCGTCGTCATTAGTGCCTTGGATAACCTCACCAAGGGAACAGCCGGAGCAGCCATCCAGTCGGCAAATATTGCTTTAGGTATTGAAGAAACCACTGGTTTGACCACGAATGGAGTAGCCCCGTGAGCGTAACCGCTGCAGCAGGCTTTAGCGCCGCAGGTGTGGTGTGTGGGTTGAAGTCCACCGGTAAGAAAGATTTCGCCATGGTGCGCAATCTTGGACCACTGAAATCTGCAGCTGCTGTGTTTACCTCCAACCGCTGCAAAGCTAACCCCATTTTGTGGAGCCAGCAGGTCATGGCTGATCCTGTAGTGGAAGCGATTGTCTTGAACTCTGGCGGGGCAAACTGCTACACCGGTGCGCGCGGCTTCCAGACTACTCATGAGACCGCAGAGGCTGTCGCTGAACGGCTGGAAGTTTCCGCAGGAGATGTTCTCGTGTGTTCTACCGGTCTCATCGGAGAACAGCTTGACCTTGACAAGCTCAAGACCGGGGTCTGGGATGCTGGGCTCGTTGTTCTCTCAGATGCCGGAACAACCGAGCAGGCCGGAATCGATGCTGCCGAAGCCATCATGACCACTGATTCTGTTCCAAAGCTCTCGGTTTCAATCGGTGCGGGTTACACCATCGGCGGTATGGCCAAAGGTGCCGGCATGTTGGCCCCGGGCTTGGCCACCATGCTGGTCGTCATCACGACAGACGCGGTCTTGACCAGTGAACAACTCGACACTGCACTGCGTGCATCAACACGTGTCACCTTTGACCGTCTGGACTCAGACGGATGTATGTCCACCAATGACCAAGTAACGTTGCTTGCTTCGGGAGCATCGGGTGTTGAACCTGAAATCTCGGAATTTACGGCACGTCTGACCGAACTCTGTCGTGATTTGGCCCTCCAACTCCAACGCGATGCAGAAGGCGCCAGTCACAACATTCACATCACGGTTTCTGGCGCGGTCTCGGAAGAGGATGCTGTAGATGTCGCACGTGCAGTCAGCCGTTCCAACCTGTTCAAGGCAGCCATTTTCGGTAACGACCCTAACTGGGGACGAGTTCTAGCTGCGGTGGGAACTACCTCGGCGGTCTTTGACCCCTACAACATCGATGTCAGCTTCAACGGAGTGCAGGTGTGCACCTCTGGTGAGCCTGATCAGTCACGTGAATTAGTTGATCTCACACCTCGTGAAGTAGATATTCGCATCGAACTCCACAGTGGCCCTGCCTCTGCCACAATTTGGACTAATGATCTCACCCACGATTACGTGCACGAAAACAGCGCCTACGCGAGCTAAAGAATTCAAGGATTTTGTTATGACCCAAATGCGTGAAGAAGACGCCGCCGCAACCATCAAAGCTGCCACGCTGATTGAGTCCCTGCCGTGGCTCAAGAAGTTCAATGATCAGATCATCGTGGTGAAGTTTGGCGGCAACGCCATGGTCAGCGAAGAGCTCACCCGCGCTTTTGCCGAAGACATGGTGTATCTGCGCACCGTCGGAATTAAGCCCGTCGTTGTGCACGGTGGCGGCCCCCAGATCACCAAGATGCTCGAGCGTTTGGGTATCGAAAGTGAATTCCGCGGCGGATATCGTGTGACCAGTCCTGAAGCAATGGATGTTGTGCGCATGGTGCTCACTGGCCAAGTTTCTCGTGATTTAGTTGGCCACATGAACGAACATGGTCCGCTTGCTGCATCAATCTCGGGTGAAGATGCAGGGCTGTTTGTCGGCGAGCGTCGCGGTGTTGAAATCGACGGCGAAATGGTTGACCTCGGTCTTGTAGGAGACGTGGTTGATGTGGATCCTGAGGCAGTTCATGCGCTCATCGATGCTGGCCGTATCCCTGTTGTTTCTTCCATCGCTCCTGATAAGGACACCCCAGGTCAGTCTCTCAACGTGAATGCTGATGCGGCCGCTGCATCGTTGGCTGTTGCCCTTGGTGCTGCCAAGTTGGTCATTCTGACCGATGTGGCCGGACTGTATAGCGATTGGCCGAACACGGATTCCTTGGTCTCGGAAATCACTGCGGATGAGCTACGAGCACTACTGCCATCTCTTGAATCAGGCATGATTCCAAAGATGGCTGCCTGTTTAGAAGCCGTTGATGGGGGAGTTCCTAAGGCAGCCATTATTGATGGGCGCAACCCGCACTCGATTTTGCTCGAAATCTTTACCCAGACTGGTTCTGGAACGGAAGTAGTGGCCTCATGACCAAACATTTCCTTCGCGATGATGATGTGACGCCGGCCCAGCAGGAAGAGATTCTCGATCTAGCTGCAGCTCTTAAGCAGAGCCCCTACAGTGAACGCCCCCTTGAAGGGCCGCAGACCGTGGCAGTGATTTTTGATAAGACCTCGACGCGCACCAGAGTTTCTTTTGCCGTGGGCATTGCCGACTTGGGTGGTGTTCCTCTCATCATGGATTCGGGTTCGAGCCAGCTTGGTGCCAAAGAATCTATTTCTGATACTGCTCGCGTTCTCGAGCGAATGGTTTCTGCAATTGTGTGGCGCACATTCTCTCAAAAAGGTTTAGAGGAAATGGCGGCAGGAACAACTGTCCCCGTGGTCAATGCGCTCAGTGATGAGTTTCACCCCTGCCAGTTGTTAGCTGATTTGCTCACGATTCGTGAGCACAAAGGGGCTCTTCAGGGTCTGACAGTTGCTTTCGTTGGTGATGGAAGTAGCAACATGGCACACTCTTATTTGCTGGCGTGTGCAACAGCAGGAATGCATGTTCGCATTGGTGCCCCAGCAGGTTACCTGCCTGATTCTCAGATTGTTGCAGACGCGGAAGCTATCGCTGCGACAACCGGTGCAACAGTTCTGGTTTCCGAAGATGCACAGGTTGCCGTTTCTGGCGCTGATGTTGTTGTGACTGACACGTGGGTGTCGATGGGGCAAGAGGATCAAAAAGCAAAGCGCGTGAAAGATTTCAGTGCGTACCAAGTTGACTCTGCTTTGATGGCGCAGGCTGATGCTTCCGCTATCTTCTTGCACTGCCTGCCTGCATACCGGGGTTACGAAGTTGCCCAAGAAGTCATTGATGGCCCACAGAGTGTTATTTGGGATGAGGCAGAAAACCGCCTACATGCTCAAAAGGCTTTGCTGACGTGGTTACTTCAACACAGCTAATGACCCAAACAGAAACAGCTCAACGTTTTAAGCTTCCGGTGGTCCCGGGAGTGGCTGTTGCCTGGGTACTCATTGGCGCTTTGGTCCTTGTCTTTCCTGAATCGGTTGAGCCAGAAGGAATGTTCATTAGTGTCCTTGCTACAACGATCACTATTTTGATTGTTCACTTTCTGGCAGAGCTGTTCTTGGGACAACATGTTCTCAGCGCGAAAGACCATTCATTCGGGTATGTGGTGCGGTCTGAACTCAAGGCAATGATGTGGATGGCAATGTGGGTTGTTCCTGCGCTGATCCCTTCGCTGATTTACAGCTTTGAGGTGATCACCTATACCCAAGCGGTGGAGTGGACTGCGCGTGCAATTCAGATTCTTGCTGGAGTGCTCGGATATCTCGTCGCATGGTCTCGTGGGCGCGTGTGGTGGTGGCGCGTTCTTATGGGTTTAGCTTTTGTCGTGGTTATTTCTATTGCACTTCTGATCGAAGCGCTCACCCACACTCTTGTCTCCGCAATGCACTAGTTCTGCTCCCATAGAATTGAAATCATGACTGCCTCACATAACGCCGCAAACCGAGCTGGGGAAGCCGGAGCGCTTTGGGGTGGTCGCTTCGCCTCTGGACCCTCACCTGAACTTCAAAAACTGAGCAAATCAACCCACTTCGATTGGGCATTGGCGGATTACGACATCAGTGGCTCAGTGGCACATGCAAAAGCTCTCAATGCAGCGGGCTACCTCACCGCTGATGAACTTCGCGTCATGATTGACTCTCTTGAACAGCTTCGTGCCGAGGTTGCAGCTGGGGATTTTGTCGCGCTGGAAAGCGATGAGGATGTTCACTCGGCGCTTGAGCGCGGTCTCATTGACATTGCTGGAATTGAGGTCGGTGGCAAGCTGCGTGCGGGCCGAAGCCGCAATGACCAGATTGCAACCCTAGTTCGTCTGTACTTGCTCGATCACTCACGCACGATCGCACATGAACTCACGCAGCTCATTGACGCGATTGCCGGGCAGGCCGCTGCGCATCCTGCAGCAATTATGCCTGGTCGTACCCACCTCCAGCATGCACAGCCAGTTTTGTTGGCGCACCAACTCCTGGCGCACGCCTGGCCACTTGTTCGTGATCTTGAACGTCTGTCCGATTGGAGCGCACGTGCTTCACAATCGCCCTACGGTTCCGGAGCGCTTGCAGGTGGTTCATTAGGACTGGATCCTCAACTTGTCGCCACTGAACTGGGGTTATCTGGTCCAACAGAGAACTCCATAGATGCCACGGCAAGCCGTGATGTCGTTGCTGAGTTTGCTTTCATCGCCTCGTTGATCGGGATTAACCTTTCACGGCTGTCCGAAGAGATCATAATTTGGAATACCCGTGAGTTTGATTTTGTGAAGCTGCACGATGGGTACTCAACAGGGTCATCCATCATGCCTCAGAAGAAGAACCCAGACATTGCCGAATTGGCTCGAGGCAAATCTGGTCGATTGATTGGAAACCTCACCGGCTTGCTTGCCACACTCAAAGGCTTGCCTTTGGCCTACAACCGTGACTTGCAAGAAGACAAAGAACCGGTTTTTGATTCGGTGGAAACACTCGAAGTGTTACTTCCTGCCTTCACGGGAATGGTGGCAACCCTCACCTTCAATACTGAGCGGATGGCAGAACTTGCACCGCAAGGATTCTCGCTGGCAACAGATGTTGCTGAGTGGCTTGTGAAACAGGGTGTTGCCTTCCGTGATGCACATGAAATCTCCGGCGAACTGGTTCAATTTTGTGAAAGTCGAGGCCTCGAACTTCACGAACCAACTGATGCTGACTACCAGAGCGTGAGCCCCCATCTCACTCCTGAAGTCCGCTCCGTGTTGACCATCGAAGGCTCTGTGAACAGCCGTAACGGTGTAGGCGGAACTGCTCCAGCACAAGTAGCCATTCAGCTGGGGACGCTCACCGAGCGTGTGAAAGATCTCAACAAGGCGTTAGGGCTGTAATTGTCACTCGAAACTCAAAGAAATGATTCCAGCTTCGATACCCTCTGGGATGAGCTTGTGTGGCGTGGACTCATTCACGTCTCTACCGATGCAGACGAGCTGAAGAAACTTTTCCAGGGTCCTCCCATTACCTACTACTGCGGTTTTGATCCCACTGCGCCATCACTGCACTTAGGTAACCTGGTGCAACTGTTGCTGCTCCGTCGCATTCAGCTAGCCGGACATAAGCCTCTGGGTCTTGTTGGCGGTTCAACAGGCTTAGTGGGAGATCCACGCCCTACGGCAGAGCGCACACTCAACACCAAAGAAACCGTCAATGAGTGGGTTGGTTATCTCACCTCGCAGATTTCTAAGTTCCTGAGTTTTGAGGGAGCAAATGCTGCTCGCATGGTGAACAACCTGGACTGGACAGCACCACTTTCTGCAATTGATTTCCTGCGTGATATTGGTAAGTACTACCGCGTGGGAACCATGCTGAAGAAGGATGCTGTTTCAGCACGACTGAATTCTGAAGCAGGCATTAGCTACACCGAATTCAGTTACCAAATCCTGCAAGGAATGGATTTCCTTGAGCTCTACCGAAACTATGACTGTGTTCTGCAGACCGGTGGTAGTGACCAGTGGGGAAACCTCACCAGTGGCACTGACCTGATTCACCGTGCCGAAGGCAAGAGCGTGCACGCTATTGGTACGCCGCTGATTACCAACAGCGATGGAACCAAGTTTGGTAAGAGCGAGGGCAACGCAGTCTGGCTCGACGCGTCGATGACATCGCCCTATGCGTTCTACCAGTTCTGGCTGAACACAGACGATGCAGATGTGATTGACCGCATCAAGGTCTTTACTTTCCTCACCCGCGCAGAAATTGAGGAGCTTGCCCAGCAAGTTGAGCAAGAGCCTTTCAAGCGTGCAGCTCAGCGTCGACTTGCTCTAGAAGTAACCAGCCTCGTTCATGGAGAACAGGCTACTCAGGCAGCGATTGCAGCTGCTGCAGCTTTGTTCGGGCAAGGTGATTTAGCCGAACTTGATGCGCAAACCCTCGAGGCGGCACTGCGTGAACTTCCGCACACCACCACACCAAAGAACACTCCCGTTGCACAGTTATTAGTGGACACAGGTTTGTCGCAGAGCTTGGGTGCGGCTCGTCGCTCCATCTCTGAAGGTGGCGTCTACCTCAACAACAACAAAATCGAGGCAGAGGATGAACTGATCGAAGGACACGTCCTTCCCAGTGGAATGGCAGTATTGCGCCGTGGAAAAAAGACCCTAGCTGGAGTCTTTGCTGAGTAATTTCATTCTCGGTTTGCCTCCGGTATCTGCCGACGGTAGCTGGGTAGGGTTGAAACATGTGTGGATTTAACGGCTTTGTGGTGACAAACACCACACGCGACAACGCGGCTGTAATCCGTGACATGTCTGATCAGATCGTGCACCGCGGACCAGACGACGACGGCTACTTTGTCAACGACCGCATTGCACTCGGATTCCGCCGACTGTCCATTATCGACCTCGAAGGCGGTCACCAGCCCATGACTAGGGCAGAAGGTGACTACACCGTCGTCTTCAACGGCGAGATTTACAACTACCAAGAATTACGTACTGAGCTCGAGGCTAAAGGCTACGTTTTTGCCACCAACTCAGACACCGAGACGTTACTGCACGGATACGTCGAATGGGGTAATGAACTACCCACACACCTGCGCGGAATGTTTGCTTTCGTTATTTTTGACCACGTCACCGGTGAGCTTTTTGGTGCACGGGATATCTTCGGCATCAAACCCTTCTACTACTTCAAAGAGGGGGCAACCTTCCTCTTTGGTAGTGAGATCAAGTCATTTCTCAAACACCCAGACTTCACCAAACGATTCAATGCTGAGCTTCTTCCGGCGTATTTGAGCTTTGAATATATTCCTGATCACCGCACATTCTTTGACAACGTTTACAAACTGTTGCCGGGGCACTCATTCCGTTATGCCGACGGAGACCTCACAATTCGCAGGTATCACGAAATCGATTTCAACATAGATCCGAACATCACTCTCGAACAGGCGACGACGCGTATTCGTGAACAGTTCGTCGAATCCGTTCAGGCACACATGATTGCCGACGTCGAGGTGGGAAGCTTCCTATCTTCAGGTGTTGACTCCAGCTACGTGGCATATCAAGCCAACTTGTTGACACCTCTGCGCACCTACTCGGTGGGCTATGAAAACTCCCAGTGGAGTGAGCTGCCATATTCCTCTTCTTTTGCTGAGCAGACTGGGATTCAGAACAAAGCTTCCACAATGGGTCCTGAGGACTTCTTTGGTGCTGCTGCAGATATTCAGTGGTTCATGGATGAGCCCCTGTCGAACCCCAGTGCTGTGCCCCTGTATTTCGTCGCCAAAGAAGCCAGCAAAGATGTCAAGGTTGTGCTCTCTGGCGAAGGAGCAGATGAACTCTTTGGTGGCTACAACCATTACAACGAGCCTGGCTCAATGCGCGCTTATCTTAAGCTGCCGTTCTCTATACGCTCGGGTCTGTCAAAGTTCGCGGCAAAGTTCCCCAAGGTCAAAGGCCGCCGCTTTCTGATTCGCGGTGGGCAGCCACTGTATAAGCGTTACTTCCGTATCGACTATGTCTTCAATGAAGCAGAGCGCTCGCAGTTGCTTCGTGATCCCAGTTTGAACTTTGATACGGCAACGCTGTCAAAGTCGCTCTTTAATCACGTCAGCGATCTCGATGATGTAACCCAGATGCAATACGTAGATATGTACACCTGGTTGATCTACGACATTCTGCTCAAAGCAGACCGCATGTCTATGGCTAACTCTCTTGAATTGCGTGTTCCCTTCTTGGACAAAAAAATGCTGGAACTAGCCATGACCCTGCCGGAGAACACTCGCGTTGTTCCCCACCAAGGCAAAATTGCTCTGCGCAGAGCGGCAGCATCTGTGCTGCCACCACAAGTTTCAAACCGCCCCAAGATTGGATTCCCGTCGCCACTGTTCGAATGGATGCGGCAACCGGAATATGCAGCGAAGATTTCCGCTGTCTTTGACTCAACAACGGCTCGTCATTTCTTCAACAATGATTTCTTGCAGAAGATGCTTGCCGACCACGTCTCGGGCAAAGTTTCCAACATGCAAAAGATTTGGTCCATCTACTGCTTCGTGCTCTGGTTTGACCAGTACTTCGCTGAAGGAGCACAAGCAGCTCAGAAGGCTGCCTAACTCATGGAACAGCTCACCTTTCTGCCTGTGCTCCTCGGCAGCGATATCAATGCATATGGCATGGCTCGCTCCTTCCATGAGGAATATGGCGTGAAGTCTCTTGCCTTGGCGTCCTTTCCTTTGGCGCCCACTCGCTACAGCAAGATTGTTACCGTGCAGGTTCATGAATCACTTGCTGATCCAGAAGCTTTTTTGGCCATCGTCCTCGAACAGGGCAAAGAACTTTCAACGAAACACGACAAGCTTGTGCTTGTTCCCTGCGGGGATAGCTATGCAGAGTTGGTTTCCCGCTTCCAGAAAGAACTCAGCGAATTCTTTATCGTTGCAACGCCACCACACGATCTTCTTGAGTCACTGGTGAATAAAGCTCGCTTTTATGAGCTGTGTGCCGCACACGGCATTGCCCACCCAGCCACGCGCATCATTACTGCCCAGGACGCGCGAGATGTTGATGCCCTTGAGATTCCGTTTAGTTTCCCTGTTGCTCTCAAGCCGTCAGATTCGGTGTCTTATCTTGACGTGAAGTTTGAGGGTCGCAAGAAGGCGTACATTCTCGATAGCGCAGATGAAGTTCGTCACATTGTGCGAGAAATCTATGCCCACGGATATACAGACACGTTAGTTCTCCAGGAATACATACCTGGAGATGATTCTCATATGCGTGTTCTTAACGCGTATGTCGATGCCACCTCCACGGTGCGAATGATGTGTTTGGGAAACCCTCTGCTGGAAGATCATGCCCCAGATATGGTGGGGAACTACACCGTCATCCGAAGTAGCTCCAATCAGGAGGTTTACGCTCAGATTCAGAAGTTCCTGCAGGGCATCGGGTATGTCGGTTTCGCGAACTTCGACATGAAGTTTGACGCGCGGGATGGAAGCTACAAGCTATTTGAGTTGAACCCTCGCCAAGGGCGCAGCAGCTTTTTTGTTACCCTGGCTGGCTATAACCTGGCTCGCTACCTTGTCGAGGATCGAGTATTTGGTCGACAATCAACGACTGTCTATGGAGATCACGAGAGTTTATGGATGCAAATCCCCAAGCGAGTGTTTTTGAAGTACGTGCAATCTGCCGATGAGAAAAAACGTGCACAAGCGTTAATCCGCACTGGCAAGTGGGGAACAACGCTGCGATATGCCAAGGATATGAATCTCATGCGCTGGCTGATCCTGTTGCGGATGGACATGCGGTATTTTCAGAGTTACCGCCGTTACTTCACGGCACGCTCAGCTAACACCGAAGGGGTTTAGAAATGACCAACCTCATTGGTGTGCTTGGGGGCATGGGTCCCGATGCAACAATTACCTACTTGTCTATGGTGGTCGAAAACACACAGGCCTCAACTGATCAAGAACATGTTGACCTGGATTGTGTAATGCATTGTTCGATTCCCGACCGCACCGCATACATCTTGGACCGCTCTCAGCCCTCGCCTCTACCTGACCTCATTCAGGACATACAGACACTGGGGGAGCGTGGGGCCACAGCAATCGCAATTCCGTGCAACACCGCACATTACTTTTTTGAAGAATTACAGGCTGCCTCACCTGTTCCTGTGCTCAACATGCTGGAGTTGGCCGTTGATAGCCTGCGCGAACGCTACCCTGAGGCGCGAACTGTCTGTGTTTTGGGAACACGAGGAACCGCTCAAACTGGTGTTTATGCCCCCGCTGTCGAAAAGGCAGGGCTGACTCTGGTGGATGTGAGTGAGGAAGGCCAGAAGCTCGTGGATACCGTCATCTTTGACCGCGTCAAAGCAGGTATTCCTACTGAGCATTCGTTGTATAGCGACATGCTTGCTGAGGGAATGGCTTCTGGCGCAGATGCTCTTATTCTGGCCTGTACGGAACTTTCCGTTCCTGAGCGGCAGATTGAGCATGATTTCCCCACCCTGGATGCTCTTGTTTCCCTTGCCCGTGCCACAGTAGTTACGGCTGGAAAGCAGCTGAAACCTGCCCTGTAGCTCACTTGAGGTGCGACACGCCCGGGATGCCACAGAGATTTGCTGGGATCGTAATAAACCCGTAATGTAGTCACTTGTCACCCCAAAGGTGCGGAATGCCTCAGAGCTTCCACCCTCAAGCGGGACCATCTCAGTTACTTTGAGAAAACGCCATGGCGAACACTTGGTAACTATCTGGATGAAAATCCATCATGTAACGCGATGTTGCGAACGGCAGCCTGAGAGTCCATGACTCTCCGGTGATGAGTTTGACAAGATCGTTTTTGATGGTAGGTTAGGACAGTTGCCCTAAACCGGTTCTGAAAAGAATTGGAGTAGGAGCGCCCGATCCTTGAGAACTCAACAGCGTGCACAATGTCAAATGCCAAAACCCGGCATCAACTTTTGTTGATGTACGGATTCCTTTGGAAAAAAATTAGACAACAAAACATGTCAGCAATGACTGTTCTGTTTTGTCAGTTTCAAACTCGTGACATTCGCCCTTATTCCGGGGAATGTCACATAAATAGATTTGCCACTAGCTTTTAGCCGGTGGCTATCAATCTTTTACGGAGAGTTTGATCCTGGCTCAGGACGAACGCTGGCGGCGTGCTTAACACATGCAAGTCGAACGATGAACCCGGAGCTTGCTCCGGCGGATTAGTGGCGAACGGGTGAGTAACACGTGAGTAACCTGCCCTTGACTCTGGGATAACTGCTAGAAATGGTAGCTAATACCGGATACGACCCTCGGCGGCATCGCCAGGGGGTGGAAAGAATTTCGGTCAAGGATGGACTCGCGGCCTATCAGCTAGTTGGTGAGGTAACGGCTCACCAAGGCGACGACGGGTAGCCGGCCTGAGAGGGTGACCGGCCACACTGGGACTGAGACACGGCCCAGACTCCTACGGGAGGCAGCAGTGGGGAATATTGCACAATGGGCGCAAGCCTGATGCAGCAACGCCGCGTGAGGGATGACGGCCTTCGGGTTGTAAACCTCTTTTAGTAGGGAAGAAGCGAAAGTGACGGTACCTGCAGAAAAAGCACCGGCTAACTACGTGCCAGCAGCCGCGGTAATACGTAGGGTGCAAGCGTTGTCCGGAATTATTGGGCGTAAAGAGCTCGTAGGCGGTTTGTCGCGTCTGCTGTGAAATCCCGAGGCTCAACCTCGGGCCTGCAGTGGGTACGGGCAAACTAGAGTGTGGTAGGGGAGATTGGAACTCCTGGTGTAGCGGTGGAATGCGCAGATATCAGGAAGAACACCGATGGCGAAGGCAGATCTCTGGGCCATTACTGACGCTGAGGAGCGAAAGCGTGGGGAGCGAACAGGATTAGATACCCTGGTAGTCCACGCCGTAAACGTTGGGAACTAGATGTAGGGTCCATTCCACGGATTCTGTGTCGCAGCTAACGCATTAAGTTCCCCGCCTGGGGAGTACGGCCGCAAGGCTAAAACTCAAAGGAATTGACGGGGGCCCGCACAAGCGGCGGAGCATGCGGATTAATTCGATGCAACGCGAAGAACCTTACCAAGGCTTGACATATACCGGAAAAGCGTAGAAATACGCTCCCCGTAAGGTCGGTATACAGGTGGTGCATGGTTGTCGTCAGCTCGTGTCGTGAGATGTTGGGTTAAGTCCCGCAACGAGCGCAACCCTCGTCCTATGTTGCCAGCACGTAATGGTGGGAACTCATGGGAGACTGCCGGGGTCAACTCGGAGGAAGGTGGGGATGACGTCAAATCATCATGCCCCTTATGTCTTGGGCTTCACGCATGCTACAATGGCCGATACAGAGGGCTGCAATACCGCAAGGTGGAGCGAATCCCAAAAAGTCGGTCTCAGTTCGGATTGAGGTCTGCAACTCGACCTCATGAAGTCGGAGTCGCTAGTAATCGCAGATCAGCAACGCTGCGGTGAATACGTTCCCGGGCCTTGTACACACCGCCCGTCAAGTCATGAAAGTCGGTAACACCCGAAGCCAGTGGCCTAACCGCAAGGAAGGAGCTGTCGAAGGTGGGATCGGTGATTAGGACTAAGTCGTAACAAGGTAGCCGTACCGGAAGGTGCGGCTGGATCACCTCCTTTCTAAGGAGCATTTGGAGACTTCGGTCTTCCAGAGCCTCTACTCAGACGAATGTTCTGAGGAGGTTAGCTCATGGGTGGAACATTGACATTGATTCAGAACCAAATGGTTCACAGTTAGTACGGTCTTCGGACTTGGAACGCAGTGCTCCAGGAGAGTCTGAATACGCACGCTGTTGGGTCCTGAGGGACCGGGACACCAGGTTTTACTTGGTGAAACGAACCTCTGGACCTTTCTTCGTTTACATCACTCGTAAACAAGAGGGGTACCGCCCGTACTTTGAGAACTACACAGTGGACGCGAGCATCTTAGATTCAGAGATTTATCTCTGAATCACAAAGATCATATTGAGCGTAAATTAATTTACGTTCCGATAGATCATTGGTCAATTTTTCTATAACGAAAAATCGATTCAAACTCATGTGATTTCAAATTTCTAAGAGCAAACGGTGGATGCCTTGGCATCTGGAGCCGAAGAAGGACGTAGTAATCTGCGATAAGCCTCGGGGAGCTGATAAACGAGCTTTGATCCGAGGATTTCCGAATGGGGAAACCCCGCTGGGCCCGCAAGGTGACCCAGTGACTCCCGCCTGAATATATAGGGCGGGTAGAGGGAACGTGGGGAAGTGAAACATCTCAGTACCCACAGGAAGAGAAAACAAAAGTGATTCCGTAAGTAGTGGCGAGCGAACGCGGAAGAGGCTAAACCGATCATGTGTGATATCCGGTAGGAGTTGCATGGTCGGGGTTGCGGGACTTTTCATTCTGTTCTACCGAGCAGTGAGCGTTACAACGTTGTATAGACGAATGGTCTTGAAAGGCCAGTCATAGAGGGTGCCAACCCCGTAGTCGAAATGCAGCAATGGCGCGAGAAGTATCCCAAGTAGCACGGGGCCCGAGAAATCCCGTGTGAATCTGTCAGGACCACCTGATAAGCCTAAATACTCCCAGATGACCGATAGCGGACAAGTACCGTGAGGGAAAGGTGAAAAGTACCCCGGGAGGGGAGTGAAATAGTACCTGAAACCGTTTGCTTACAAACCGTTGGAGCACCCTTGTAGGTGTGACAGCGTGCCTTTTGAAGAATGAGCCTGCGAGTTAGTGATATGTGGCGAGGTTAACCCGTGAGGGGAAGCCGTAGCGAAAGCGAGTCTTAATAGGGCGTTTCAGTCGCATGTTCTAGACCCGAAGCGAAGTGATCTATCCATGGCCAGGTTGAAGCGACGGTAAGACGTCGTGGAGGACCGAACCCACTTAGGTTGAAAACTGAGGGGATGAGCTGTGGATAGGGGTGAAAGGCCAATCAAACTTCGTGATAGCTGGTTCTCTCCGAAATGCATTTAGGTGCAGCGTTGCGTGTTTCTTGCCGGAGGTAGAGCTACTGGATGGCCGATGGGCCCCACCGGGTTACTGACGTCAGCCAAACTCCGAATGCCGGTAAGTGAGAGCGCAGCAGTGAGACAGTGGGGGATAAGCTTCATTGTCGAGAGGGAAACAACCCAGACCACCAACTAAGGTCCCAAAGCGCGTGCTAAGTGGAAAAGGATGTGGAGTTGCAGTGACAACCAGGAGGTTGGCTTAGAAGCAGCCACCCTTGAAAGAGTGCGTAATAGCTCACTGGTCAAGTGATTCCGCGCCGACAATGTAACGGGGCTCAAGCACGCCACCGAAGTTGTGGCATTGATATATATTGGTAGGCCTTCGTGGTCCAGCCGTATTGATGGGTAGGAGAGCGTCGTGTGGCCAGCGAAGCGGCGGTGGAAACCAGCCGTGGAGGCTACACGAGTGAGAATGCAGGCATGAGTAGCGAAAGGGGAGTGAGAAACTCCCCCTCCGGAAGACCAAGGGTTCCAGGGTCAAGCTAATCTTCCCTGGGTAAGTCGGGACCTAAGGCGAGGCCGACAGGCGTAGTCGATGGACAACGGGTTGATATTCCCGTACTGACGAAAAACCGCCCAAACTAATCCAGTAATGCTAAGTGTCTGAATCCACCTGATCTGAGACTTCGGTCGACGACGGGCTGGCCTAGCACACGACCCTATGCTGGTGCGGTTAGCGTATTAACAGGTGTGACGCAGGAAGGTAGTCAAGCCGGGCGATGGTTGTCCCGGTCTAAGGCCGTAGGGCGAGAGATAGGCAAATCCGTCTCTCATTAAGCCTGAGAACCGATGGGTAGCTCTCACGAGCGAAATTGATGATCCTATGCTGCCAAGAAAAGCATCGACGCGAGGTTTTAGTCACCCGTACCCCAAACCGACTCAGGTGGTCAGGTAGAGAATACTAAGGAGATCGAGAGAATCGTGGTTAAGGAACTCGGCAAAATGCCCCCGTAACTTCGGGAGAAGGGGGGCCTGAGGCGTGTAGGGATTTACTCCTGAAGCGTTTGAAGGCCGCAGAGACCAGTGGGAAGCGACTGTTTACTAAAAACACAGGTCCGTGCCAAGTCGCAAGACGATGTATACGGACTGACGCCTGCCCGGTGCTGGAAGGTTAAGAGGAGCGGTTAGCGTAAGCGAAGCTGCGAATTTAAGCCCCAGTAAACGGCGGTGGTAACTATAACCATCCTAAGGTAGCGAAATTCCTTGTCGGGTAAGTTCCGACCTGCACGAATGGCGTAACGACTTCCCAGCTGTCTCAACCGCGAACTCGGCGAAATTGCACTACGAGTAAAGATGCTCGTTACGCGCAGAAGGACGGAAAGACCCCGTGACCTTTACTACAGCTTGGTATTGGTGTTCGGTGTGACTTGTGTAGGATAGGTGGGAGACTTTGAAGCTGGCACGCTAGTGTCGGTGGAGTCATTGTTGAAATACCACTCTGGTCACTCTGGACATCTAACCATGAACCGTAATCCGGTTCTGGGACAGTGCCTGGTGGGTAGTTTAACTGGGGCGGTTGCCTCCCAAAAAGTAACGGAGGCGCCCAAAGGTTCCCTCAACCTGGTTGGCAATCAGGTGGCGAGTGTAAGTGCACAAGGGAGCTTGACTGTGAGACTGACAGGTCGAGCAGGGACGAAAGTCGGGACTAGTGATCCGGCAGTGGCTTGTGGAAGCGCTGTCGCTCAACGGATAAAAGGTACCTCGGGGATAACAGGCTGATCTTGCCCAAGAGTCCATATCGACGGCATGGTTTGGCACCTCGATGTCGGCTCGTCGCATCCTGGGGCTGGAGTAGGTCCCAAGGGTTGGGCTGTTCGCCCATTAAAGCGGTACGCGAGCTGGGTTTAGAACGTCGTGAGACAGTTCGGTCCCTATCCTCTGCGCGCGCAGGAAATTTGAGAGGATCTGTCCTTAGTACGAGAGGACCGGGACGGACCAACCTCTGGTGTGTCAGTTGTTCCGCCAGGAGCACCGCTGATTAGCTACGTTGGGAATGGATAACCGCTGAAAGCATCTAAGCGGGAAGCCGGCCTCAAGATGAGATTTCCATCCCTTCGGGGGAGAGGCTCGCAGCTAGACTACTGCGTTGATAGGCCGGATGTGGAAGTGGGGACTAAAGACCCATGGAGCTGACCGGTACTAATAAGCCAATAATTTGATAATCACTACACATAACCTGTTGTAAGGCTAGGTTTTGTGGCCTGATGTTCGCGTCCACTGAGTGGTTCTCGATGTACGGTCGAGAACTGCGCATACATCGTATGTGCACGTTTCACTTTGATATACATCAATAGTGTTTCGGCGGCCATAGCGAGAGGGAAACGCCCGGTTACATTCCGAACCCGGAAGCTAAGACTCTCAGCGCCGATGGTACTGCAGGGGGGACCCTGTGGGAGAGTAGGACACCGCCGGACTTCTTTGTAAAAGAGCCACCCGTTTTTACGGGTGGCTCTTTTGCGTTAAGCTAGACCACGTAGTTCTCAATTCGTCTTGTGAACTGCGTTCAAATTACACAGAGGACTCTTTGATGAGCGAAGAAGATAAAGATTTCGGCACGCCTGAACGTGTTGATCGACCCCGCCGAGACGGCCAGGGTTCCAGAAACAACCGCCCAGAGAGTTCTCGTGAACAGCGCCCCAATCGCTACGGTGTTCCACGCGATGGTTCACGTCCACAGCGTGATGGTCGCCCAGGGCAATCACGCGGTGAACAACCCACGTATGGTGAGCGTGCCTCGCGTCCAGATCGTGAAGATCGACCCCGCTATGGAGATCGCCCCCACAGAGGTGATCGTCCAAGCTATGGTGACCGCCCTCAGCGCAGTGACCGTCCTGCTTATGGAGCACGCCCTGATCGAGGAGAGCGTCCTCGTTATGGCGATCGTGATGGTGCTCCGCGCGCTGATCGTCCTCGCTTTGGGGATCGTGATGGTGCTGGCCGTGGTGACCGACCACAACGTCCTTCGGGGGAGCGTTCTTCCTATAGTGAACGCCCTGACCGAAATGACCGTCCTGAACGCGGCGGTTATAGCCGCGGTGGTTCACAAGGTGCACCCCGTGGCGAACGCACAGGTAATGACCGTGGTGGCCGTCCCGCATACGGTGATCGTGGTCCCCGCCCCGAACGCACAGAGCGTTCTTATGGCGATAAGCCACAACGGTCTAATGAGCGCAGCTATGGCGACAGGCCACAACGCAATGAACGCCCCTACGGTGATCGCCCTCAGCGGTCTCAAGACCGCCCCTCATATGGAGATCGTCCCGAGCGTCCACGCTATGGAGACCGTGGTGGTCGCCCAGATCGTGCAGGTGCTCCACGCACTGGAGGCCGCAATTTTGGCGATCGTGACGAGCGTCGTCCACGTTTTGAGGAGCCTGAGCTTACTGAAGAACAGAGGATGGCACGCGAGCTTCGTATGGTTCGCCCCCACCACGAAGATCCCTGGATTGATGATGATGTCACGGATGACATGCTCGACAAAGCAGCGCGCAATGAGCTGAAAACCCTCACCAAAGAGAATGCAGAGCGCGTTGCCAAGCATTTAGTCATGGCAGTGAGACTGATGGATGAGAATCCTGAGCTGGCGCACCAGCACGTTCTTTCTGCTGCTCGTCGTGCTGGACGTATTGCGATTGTTCGAGAAACGCTGGGTATTACTGCATATGCGATAGGCGATTTTGCCCTGGCGCTACGTGAATTGCGCACTTACCGCCGTATTTCTGGTTCAAATGAACAAATTGCGCTGATGGTTGATTCTGAGCGTGGTGTTGGACGCCCAGATAAGGCATTGGAGCTGGGGCGTTCAGTTGATAAATCAACCCTGTCTGAACCAACACAGGTTGCCTTAGCTATAGCAATGTCGGGTGCACGACTTGATTTAGATCAGGTCGATCTAGCGTTAGCTGAACTAGAAATTCCTCAACTAGACCCGTCCAAAGCGTTCACATATAGCCCAGCATTGTTCCATGCGTATGCCGAGGTGTTAGAAGAGTTGGGCCGTCACCAAGAGGCTGCCGAGTGGTCAACGTGTGCTGAAGTTGCTGAACGGGCACTCATCGATGCTCAGTTGATTGCTTCGACAGATGAAGACGAACAAGACATCATCGTATTTGAAGAAGAATTAGAAGAAGACCAGTTTGATCTGGTCAGCGAAGGACCTCTTGATGTTGAGACTCTCGCACTGGCCGATGTCATTAGCTCTGGCGCCTTCGAGGAGTCAGACAGCGCTGAAGTTGAGCTATCTGACACTGAACTGAGCATCGCAGAGCAAGATGCTCTCATCGCTGAAGGTATTGGTCCAGATGATCTTCTTGAGGATGATGTTCGTCAAATCCTATTGGAGACTGCTCACCTGGATGAAGAGGGGAAATAGGCGTGAGTCTGTTTTCTAAGAAACAGCCAATTTTGGGTCCTAGCCCCGTGGAGGGTAAATCTGTAGTGCTGGCGGATCTCGATGGCGTCGTTTATGCAGGTCCTGGCGCTATAGATTATGCGGTTGAGTCACTTAACTCTGTCGCAGAACGCACTCGGGTTGGTTACATCACGAACAATGCCTCACGCACAGCAGCTAGTGTTGCCTTTCACCTTCGTGAGCTTGGTTTGGACTGTGCTGAAGAGGACGTTGTGACTTCGCCTCAAGCAGCAATGCACCTGCTTGCTGAGGTTGTGGAGCCAGGGTCCACCATTTTGGTTGTCGGCGGTGAAGGCTTGACTTACGAGTTGGAAAAGAACGGTTACACCGTTACTTTCTCGGCAGAAGATAACCCAGCTGCTGTCATTCAGGGGTTTTCACCCGAGCTTGGTTGGAAACAGCTTGCAGAAGCAGCTTTTGCATTGAATGCTCGACCCAGTGCTGATGCCTTTGGCGGAACCGTCACAGATGCACAGGGCGAGGGCATTCCGTGGGTTGCCACAAACATGGACTGGACTATCCCTGTTGCTCGTGGTGTTGCCCCCGGTAATGGAACGTTGGTTTCTGCTGTGCACACCGCAGTTGGTCGTTTACCTCGGGTTGCAGGTAAGCCCGAACTTCCCATCTTCGAGGAGGCAGCCCGTCGCTTCGGCACTTCCGAAGCTCCAGAGACTGCATTGTTTATTGGTGATCGTCTCGACACCGATGTCATGGGTGGTAATCGTGCGGGAATGGAAACAGTTCTTGTGCTCACCGGTATTGATCAACCCAAGCAACTACTTGCAGCTCCTGCAGGGTCACGTCCGACCTATATTCTCGGGGACCTCCGCGAGCTTCAGTTGCCCTATCCCACCCCGGTAACAAACAAAGACGGGTCAGTCACGGTCCGTGGAGCCACGGTGCGTAAAGAGGGCATGGATTTGGTGATCGTCAGCAGAGGAGAAGACAAGTTGGATCTTCTTCGAGCTGCGTGCCAAGTTATCTGGGATAGCGGTTTGGCCATCTTTGGTTTCACAGTCCCTGAGGAGCTCTACCGTTTCTAATCTCCTCGCGTTAGTGTGAGAACACAGCGAAGGGGGCTCGTATCATGGCTCACAGGACGGTAATGCCCTCAACCAAGCTGGGACGATGGGGTTTTGGGCTCATCATTACAGCGGCAGGACTTGTTGCTCTTTCGATGATCACAGCGCTGTTCTTGAGTAATCCTGCAGCTGGAACGGCTTATAACGTTTTGGGCATTCTGGCGCCCGTATTCATTCTTGTGAGCCTAGTTTCGCTTGTTCTTTCGTGGATCGCCATCCTCAAGCACAAAGACCGAGGATTATTGTTGATTATTTTCGCCTCCGTCCTCACAGCCCTGTTTCTGTTTTTCTTCATCGGCGAGGTTGCCGAATCTAGTTGGTCTGGAAATTAGGGGAAATCATGACGTTTTTACCCAAAACTGCCACGGGGAAGTGGGGCTTTGGCCTCAGCCTGGCATTTGCTGTGTTGTTTTTGCTCAAAGTGTTGGCGCGTCTCCCGCTTCCGTCGATGGCCATTTTTGCGGTGGGAATAGCAGGGGTTGTTCTTAACGTGCTTGCGTTGTTTAGAGGCGAGCGCTCCATCTTGTTTTATGTTCTAGGTGGTCTGATTAGCTCTTTTGTTCTGTTCTGGATTGGCGGAGAAATACTTTTTCCGCATTAATTTCGTTAACGAGTGAGGGCCCCGGTATTGCTACCGGGGCCCTCACTGTTGGTGTTCTTAGTGGTGAACTTCCTTCTCTGCACCGTGACCGGTGAGTGAACGAACTTCCATCTCTGCGGCAAGCCAAGCGTTTTCCTTACGACCACCTGCATAGGTTCCGAGGATACCGAGCAGGAATGCCAGAGGAATCGAAACGATACCTGGGTTGTCCAGTGGGAACCAGTGGAAGTCAACACCCTTGATCATGGAGGCAGTGAGCTCTCCAGTCTTGGGGTCAAGCTTTCCGGAAACCACGGGGGAGAAGATGATCAGAACGATCGAGGAGATCAAACCACCGTACATCGACCACAATGCACCACGAGTGTTAAAGCGGCGCCAGTAGAGCGAGTAGATGATGGTGGGCAGGTTTGCGGAAGCTGCAACAGCGAAAGCCAGTGCAACCAAGAACGCAATGTTCTGGCCCTGAACCGCAATACCACCGATGATTGCGAGGACACCAATGACAACAATGGTGATGCGTGCAATCTTGACCTCAGCGTTGGGGCGAACCTCACCGCGCTTGATCACGTTGGCATAAATGTCGTGTGCGAACGATGTAGCAGCGGTGATGGTCAAACCAGCAACCACAGCCAAAATCGTTGCGAACGCGATAGCGGAAACGATACCCAACAGAACGGGGCCACCGAGAGCTGCAGCAAGCAGCGGAGCAGCCGAGTTTGGTCCGCCAGGTGCTGCGGCGATGGTTGCTGGGCCAACGAGGACCAGTGCACCGAAGCCGAGAACCAGGGTGAAGAGGTAGAACGCACCGATGAGCCAAATAGCCCACACAACGGACTTACGAGCTTCCTTAGCGGTAGGAACCGTGTAGAAACGCATGAGAACGTGAGGCAGACCAGCGGTACCTAGTACAAGAGCCATACCGAGAGAGATGAAGTCGATAGGGTTCTTGCCGTACTTGTTACCAGGCTTGAGAGCATCAAAGGGAACTTCGAGAGCAGCAGCTGCTTCCTGACCCTTGGTGAGTAGGTGACCGAGGTCAAAACCGTTGAGTGCGAGCACCCAAATGGTCATGATTCCAGCACCAGCAATAAGCAAAGCTGCCTTGATGATCTGAACCCAAGTCGTACCCTTCATACCACCAACGAGAACGTAGATCACCATGAGGATACCTACGACCGCAACAACCAAGGAGGTTGCAACAGTGTCCGTTGCGGGGATACCCAGCAGCAGTGACACGAGGCCACCGGCACCAGCCATCTGAGCCAGGAGGTAGAAGAAGCAGACAACCAAGGTAGAGATAGCTGCGGCCAGACGCACTGGGCGCTGGTGGAGGCGGAATGAAAGTACGTCCGCCATGGTGAACTTACCTGTGTTGCGCATGAGCTCTGCGACGAGAAGCAGAGCTACCAGCCATGCAACAAGGAAGCCGATGGAGTAAAGGAATCCGTCGTAACCGCTAAGTGCAATAGCACCGGTAATTCCGAGGAAGGATGCGGCTGAGAGGTAGTCACCTGCGATAGCCATACCGTTCTGGCCACCAGTGAACGAACGTCCACCTGCGTAGAACTCGTTAGCGGACTTGTTGTTACGACCAGCGCGAATAACGATAATCATCGTCACGATGACGAACGCAGCGAAGATGCTGATGTTCAGGACGGGGTTGTTATCACTTGCGCTAGTTGTTACTGCGTCAGCAGCGAAAATGAGTGCGTTGCTCATGCGGCACCTGCCTTCTGCTTAGCTTCGAGCTCCTGACGGAGTTCAGTTGCCAGTGGGTCAAGACGCTTGTTGGCGTAGCTCACGTACCACTGGGTGATGGCGAAGGTCGTGACGAACTGAGCGAGACCCAGAATCAGACCGATATTGACAGAACCGAACACGGGTGTTGCCATCCATGCCGATGCAAAAGTAGCCAGAACGACGTAGAGGAAGTACCACGCCAATGCTGCTACGAGTAGTGGAATAACGAATCCGCGCTGACGCTTTCGCAATTCCTTGTATTTTGGTGTTTCTTCGAAGGCAGGATAATCAATCCTGTGATGACCCTTCTCGGTCTCTTCGTTACTCACACGGCCTCCTTGCCTAATGTGTTTGGGGGTATTGCAGTGAATCTGCCGGATTTAGGCCGGCTTCATCGGTTCAGGGTTGCCCACGAGGGCAACCGTGAGATCTTCGAGGACACTGATGTCCTCAATCGTTGGTGGGACGACGAAATCTTCGCCATCCACTATCTGACGCATTGTTTTGCGCAGAATCTTTCCTGAACGGGTCTTGGGAAGGCGCTCGAGTACGAGCACGTCGCGGAAGGCAGCTACGGGGCCTACCTTTTCTCGGACCAATTGCACCAGTTCGGAACAAATCTCGTCGTGGTTCCGGTCAACGCCTGCCTTGAGGGTGACAAAACCACTAGCTCTCTGGCCTTTAAGTTCATCTTTCACGCCGATAACAGCACATTCAGCAACATCAGGGTGGTGTGCGAGTGCTTCTTCCAGCTGACCGGTTGAAAGTCGATGTCCGGCAACGTTAATGACATCATCGGTGCGGCCCATGACGAATACATAGCCATCTTCATCGATATAGCCGGAGTCTCCGGTTGCGTAATACCCATCAAACGCATCCAGGTAGGCCTTCTGGTAGCCGTCTGGTCGACCCCATAATCCGGCTAGAGTTCCTGGGGGCATGGGGAGCTTAATGACGATGTTTCCTTCTTCGCCGGCAGCAACGTGGTTGCCTTTGCCGTCGACAACTTCAACTTTGTAGCCAGGAACTGGAACAGTCGAAGACCCAGGCTTGATTGGTAGCGTTTCAATACCGCGAGGGTTGGCCGTTATCGCCCAGCCTGTTTCAGTCTGCCACCAGTGATCTACCACAGGAATGCCCAGGCCTTCACTCGCCCATTCCAATGTTTCTGTGTCTAGGCGTTCTCCAGCCATAAAAAGTGTGTGCATGGAGCTTACGTCGTACCGCGCCAGTTCCTTGAGCTCAGGATCTACTCGTCGGATTGCACGAAGTGCAGTGGGGGCAGTGAAGAGTGCACGAACCTTGTACTCATCCACGATGCGCCAGAAAGCTCCCGCATCCGGAGTTCCAACTGGCTTACCTTCATAAATGACGGTGGTTGCCCCAGCTAACAGGGGAGCGTAGACAATGTACGAGTGGCCCACGACCCAGCCCACATCGGATGCTGCCCACATCACTTCACCGGGCTTGATGTTGTAAATGTTGGCCATGGACCATGTCAGGGCAACAGCGTGACCGCCATTGTCTCTCATAATGCCCTTGGGATTTCCGGTAGTGCCGGAGGTGTAGAGAACGTAGAGCGGGTCGGTTGCGAGGACAGGAACACAGTCAGCGGGCGTTGCCTTTGCCGCGGCGTCATCCCAGTCCAACCACGTCACGCCATTGACCCCGTTGTAGGTCTTGATAGTGCCAGGAACGTTGCGGCGTTCTTTCACAATCACGGTGTGAATGGAACCTTGTGATAGCTCGAGAGCTTCAGCAACCATGGGTAGGTATTCAACAGTTCGCCCAGGCTCAAGACCACCTGAGGCAGTGACCAGTACTTTTGGCTTCGCATCGTCGATGCGAACCGCTAATTCGTTTGCGGCGAATCCGCCAAACACGACTGAGTGGACAGCGCCGATTCGAGCGCAGGCCAGCATCGCAATGATGGCCTGAGGGATCATGGGGAGATAGATAATGACCCGATCACCCTTGGTGACTCCCTGGGCAATCAATACCCCAGCAAATGCTTTGATGTCCTCAAGAAGTTCAGCGTAGGTGAAGCGATCTTTGACTCCGGTCATGGCCGAGTCATAAATGACGGCGGTTTGATCACCGCGACCTTCGAGTACGTGTCGATCTACGGCGTTGAAACAGGTGTTGAGCTCAGCTGCAGGGAACCAGCGGTAGACAGGAGCACCTGAGTCATCGAGAGCTTCAGTGGGGGGAGTAATCCAGTCGATGGCCTTGGCGGCGTCTAGCCAGTACTTCTCAGGGTTCGAGGCGCTGGCTTCATACACCGATTGGTAGTTTTGTGCTGCAGTCATCTCTCGCCTCCCCTTTGAGTATGGGGTTCTCCTCGTTGAGAACTCCGTGAGTTGTGCTGCCAATTTCTTGAGCTGAAAAACACCTCAGAAATAAACGCTAGGGATGACTGTATACACAAAATGACTATTTGTGCAATATTTCTGCAACTATTGCGTGTTGCGAGCCCTGTGTGTATACATAGAGGGAGTAAGTCTGTATACAATGAAGTTGTTGGGGCTGGTCAAGGGAGACAACATGAGAGCAAGTGACAAGGCATATCGGACGCTTCTCCACGAAATTGTCGACGGCGATTTAGCGCCGGGGACCGTCTTGGCCGAGGTTGAACAATCCACTCGCCTGGGAGTCTCGCGCACACCACTTCGTGAAGCGCTCTCCAGACTGATGGCAGACGGACTGGTTGAATCCGCTCCTGGTCGCGGCGTCGTTGTCACCGAAGTTTCACTAGAAAACATCGCTGAGCTTTACGAAGTTCGAGAAGCGCTCGAAGAGCAAGCTGCTCGTTTAGCTGCCCAACGTCGTGATCCCAAAGTCTTTATCAAGATTGCCGAAGAATTTGCTCACGCTTCTGAACTGATTGAGTCAGGAGCAGAAGGTGTTCGTCACTACTACGAGCTCAACGAAAAATTGGATGAAGCTGTCGACGAGGCCGTCCAGAATGCGTATTTAGTTTCAGCGCTACAAAATGCTCGCGTTCACCTTTCTCGAATTCGCCGAATGGCAAAAGATAATCCTGCGCGCCTGCATGAAAGTGTTTCGGAAACTATCTTGATTATCCAAGCCATCATCGATGGTGATGCTGCATTGGCCGCGCATGCCACCCACGTTCACCTACACAAATCTTTGACCAATATCCGCGCCTCCGTGAAGGGGCACCTCAAATCAGTTGACGTGGCATAACCACATCAACATCCCGAAGGGAAGCTCATGAAGTTGCACAAAGTCCGCGTTTATAAGAGCGAAGAAACTCTTGAGCGTAAAGACCAACTCGCCTGGAAAATCGCGGAGGTAGCTTCTGATCCAGTAGAGGTAACCGCAGAGGTGACTGACATGGTCATCAACCGCATTATTGATAATGCCTCTGTAGCAGTAGCTTCTCTCACTCGTAAGCCTGTTGTATCTGCGCGTTCACAAGCACTCGCACATCCTGTTTCCACCGGCGGCAATGGCGCCAACCTGTTTGGAGAGCCACAGGATGTGCGTGTATCTCCAGAATGGGCTGCCTGGGCTAATGGTGTTGCTGTGCGTGAACTCGACTACCACGACACCTTCCTTGCAGCAGAATACTCGCACCCCGGTGACAACATTCCGCCCATTCTGGCTGTCGCCCAGCACGTCGGCGTCTCAGGTGCAGACCTTATTCGCGGTATTGCAACCGGTTACGAAATTCAGGTCGACCTCGTGAAGGCCATCTGCTTGCACAAGCACAAGATTGACCACGTAGCTCACCTCGGCCCCTCTGCTGCTGCCGGTATCGGAACGATGTTGAAGCTTCCTGCTGAAACCATCTACCAGGCAATCGGTCAAGCACTGCACACCACCACGGCTACTCGTCAGTCACGTAAGGGTGAGATTTCTTCATGGAAGGCGCATGCTCCCGCATTTGCCGGGAAGATGGCTGTTGAGGCAGTTGACCGCGCTATGCGTGGAGAGACCAGCCCCACCCCCATCTACGAAGGTGAAGATGGTGTGATTGCGTGGATGCTTGACGGACCCACTGCAGCATACGAAGTACCCCTTCCCGAAAAGGGAGAAGCCAAGCGCGGAATCCTTGACACGTACACCAAGGAACACTCTGCTGAGTACCAAGCGCAGGCTCTTATTGACCTTGCCCGCAAGATTCACAACGAACACCCTGAAGTGACCAACCCAGAGAACGTAAAGTCTGTGGTGATTCACACCTCACACCACACCCACTACGTCATTGGCTCGGGCGCAAACGACCCCCAGAAGTATGACCCCACAGCCAGCCGTGAGACTTTAGATCACTCAATTCCTTATATCTTCACTGTTGCGTTGCAGGATGGTACCTGGCACCACGTAGACAGCTACGCTCCCGCTCGGGCATCTCGCGCAGACACCGTCGCACTGTGGAACAAGACCACTACGCTCGAAGACGCCGAGTGGACTCGTCGTTACCACTCCGAAGACCCTGCAGTGAAGGCATTCGGTGGTCGTGTGGAAATCACACTCAACGATGGAACGGTAATTGTTGATGAGCTTGCTGTCGCAGATGCACACCCCCTCGGTGCTCGTCCATTTGCTCGTGAGCAATACATCAACAAGTTCCGTATTCTCGCCGACGGTGTCATTGACGACGCAGAAGTTGAGCGCTTCTTGACACTTGTTCAGCGCCTGCCTGAACTCACCGCTGAAGAGATTGGCGGTTTGACCGTCACCGCCAAGCCAGGCGTTCTGTCCTCAGTGCCTCTGCCCAAGGGCCTGTTCTAATGCTGTATGCCAAGACAACTCCAGCTGAAAAGCGTCGCCTTTTCCGTGAGCGTTTAGCCACCGGTGAACTGCTGCAGTTCCCTGGTGCGTTTAACCCGCTCTCGGCCAAACTCATTCAGAGCAAGGGTTTTGACGGTGTCTACATCTCTGGTGCTGTCTTGGCGGCGGACCTGGGTTTGCCTGACATTGGGTTAACCACGTTGAGCGAGGTTGCTGGTCGTGGGGAGCAAATTGCTCGCATGACAGATCTCCCTGCTCTCATCGATGCCGACACCGGTTTTGGTGAACCCCTCAACTTAGCTCGCACCGTGCAGACTCTCGAAGACGCCGGTGTTGCTGGTCTTCACATCGAAGATCAGCACAACCCTAAGCGGTGTGGACATCTTGATGGCAAGAACGTTGTCGATGACAACACCGCCATCAAACGCATTAAGGCAGCGGTAGATGCACGCCGTGATGAGAACCTTCTCATCATGGCCCGCACCGACATTCGCGCAGTTGAGGGTCTCGATGCAGCTATAGATCGCGCCAAGATGCTTGTTGATGCTGGCGCTGATGCCATCTTCCCTGAGGCGATGAAAGATCTCAGTGAGTTTGAGGCCATGCGAGCTGCTCTCGATGTTCCTGTTTTGGCAAACATGACCGAGTTTGGCAAGAGCGAACTCTTCACCAAGAAGCAGTTGGCAGATATCGGCATCAACATTGTGATCTACCCAGTCTCACTATTGCGTCTGGCCATGGGTTCTGCTGTTCGAGGACTTGATTCTCTTCGCGAAACTGGATCCTTCCAGGCATCTGTGCCTGAGATGCAGACTCGTGCAGATCTCTACGAAACCCTCGACTACGAGGCTTACAACCACTTTGATTCAGGCATTTTCAACTTTGACCTGAGCACACACACCAAGCACTAACTCGAACGACACGTTCGTCTCAACCTGTGAGGACAAGCTATGACGGAACAACCACAGATATTTAAGGGCTTAGCTGGCGTTGTGGTCGATGCAACCGCGATTTCTAAAGTTAACCCCGAGACCAACTCATTGCTCTATCGCGGATACCCGGTACAAGAACTTGCTGCTAGCAAGAGCTTCGAAGAGGTTGCGTGGCTACTGTGGCACGGAGAGCTTCCTACAGCATCAGAATTGGCAGGTTTTCAAAAATCTGAGCGCGCCCAGCGCGCCCTGGATGCCCATGTCAAGCGCGTCATTGATGAACTTCCGCTCACCGCCCACCCCATGGATGTTGTGCGCACTGCTGTCAGTGTTATTGGTGCGTCAGATCCCACAACTGATGACTCGTCGGCGGAGGGAAACCTGGCCAAGAGCATCACACTCTTTGCCAAGCTTCCGGCAATCGTCTCCTATGACCAGCGTCGCCGCCGTGGCGAGGGTGTTATTGAACCCCGCGAGGACCTGGACTACTCAGCCAACTTCCTCTGGATGAGCTTTGGTGAAATTCCTGATGACGTTGTTGTTGATGCATTCCGTGTTTCGTTGATTTTGTATGCGGAGCACTCCTTCAATGCTTCGACCTTCACCGCTCGCGTGATTACCTCAACCCTGTCTGACCTTTACTCGGCAGTAACCGGCGCTATTGGAGCGCTTAAGGGCCCCCTCCACGGTGGTGCCAATGAAGCTGTGCTTCACATCTTCAACGAAATCGGGTTTGGACCCAACGCACATGAGCGTGCTGAAGCATGGCTCGAGCAGGCATTGGCTGAAAAGCGCAAAATCATGGGCTTTGGTCACCGTGTCTACAAAAAGGGCGACTCACGTGTACCCACCATGCGCAAGTCCATGGTTGAGCTCATTGAGTACTACAACCGCCCCGATGTTCTTGACCTCTATGAAGGCCTTGAAGCGGCTATGACCGAGCGTAAGGGAATTCTTCCCAACCTGGATTACCCTTCAGGTCCGGCCTATCACTTGATGGGCTTTGACACCCTCACCTTCACCCCAATTTTCGTGGCAGCACGAATCACCGGCTGGACTGCTCACATCATGGAGCAGCTCCAAGCAAATGCTCTTATCCGCCCGTTGTCGGCCTACAACGGTGTGGATGAGCGTCACCTCTGAACACATAGGGGATATGAGTAAAGCCTTGCGGGATCGTCTCTCCCGCAAGGCTTTGTTCTTGGTTTACTTCCGATAACCTTGAACCATGAGCACCTCAGAAAACATCACTCAGTCAGACGGCGAACTCGTCTCTGCGCTGTCCGTCGTTGAGGACCAACCGCTCGAAAACCGTGCAGAAGGCTATGCAAAGCTCTACGACGACCTCCGAGCACAGCTCGAAGGTGGCGACATCCCTTCTCGTGACTAGTCAACGCCTCGATGCCGCCCTCGCAGCCAGATCTCTGGCTCGCTCTCGCAGTCATGCCGCCACACTGATTGCTGAAGGCTTCGTTCGAGTGGGTGGCAAGGTCATCAATAAACCTGCCTTCAAAGTTGAAGACAATGATGACATCAGCGTGGACGGCGCCGATCACTATGTTTCTCGTGCTGCGCACAAGCTGATTGCTGGTCTTGACGGTTTTGGCATCGATGTCTCTGGCCGTGCTGCCTTTGATGTGGGTGCAAGTACTGGTGGTTTTACACAAGTGTTACTAGAGCGCGGTGCGCAACCTGTCGTTGCTTTGGATGTTGGTCACAGTCAGCTCTCTCCCCGCATTCGATCTGATGAACGTGTCTTCGTTGTTGAGGGTGTGAATGCAAAAGGTCTTGATCGAGAAAAGCTTTCTGCCTTGGTCAAGCAGGATTTTGTGGCAGATGTTGTTGTTGCCGATGTGTCATTTATTTCGCTAACTCACATCATGTCGGCTCTCAAGGCTTGCGCAACCGAGACCGCTGACTACATTCTGCTCGTCAAACCACAGTTTGAGGTTGGCCGAACCGGAGTCAAAGAAGGCATCGTCACCAACCCCGCCCTGCGCGAAGAAGCAGTCATGGCGGTGTTGTGGTCAGCCTTTGATAACGGATTAGGAGTGTGCGGAATCCTGTCCTCCCCAATCCTGGGTGGGGCTGGTAATCAAGAGTTTGTGCTCTGGCTCCGTGCGGACAGTGGGTCTAATCCATCAGAATGGACTCAACAGGTTCACAAACTGGCAGGAGCATAGGTATGAGCGCACACGATCGCTATATCCTCGTTGTCTCCCATGCCACCCAGCAGGCCACTTTGGAAGCCGCAGTCGAGGTCTGCCAGCAGATACAGTCGCAGGGAGCTGTTCCAGTAATACGCGAACTAGAACTTTCTGCGGTTCTGGAACTTGCTCCTGAGCTCACCTCGCTCAAAGTCTTAGAAAAACATGTTCCTGTCACTGAGATTGAGTGCGCCATTGTTGTCGGGGGAGATGGAACCATCCTTCGCGCCGCAGAGTTATTGCGGGGAACAACTATTCCCATGTTGGGGGTGAACACGGGACACGTGGGATTCCTTGCCGAAACAGAACGAGACACTATTACCGAGACCGTTTCTCGCGTGTTAGCTAAAGACTTTGTGGTGGAGGAACGCTCAACACTTTCTGTTCGCGTCAAAGTAGGCAATGAAGTTGTTTATGAAACGTGGGCGCTTAATGAGGCCACGGTTGAAAAGGCGAGCAGGGAACGCATGCTTGAGGTGGTTATCGAGGTGGATCGTCGGCCCCTGTCCTCCTTTGGATGTGATGGGGTTGTGATGAGCACACCGACAGGATCAACAGCCTATTCCTTCTCGGCAGGAGGCCCGATTGTGTGGCCGACCGTTGACGCAATGATTTTGGTACCTCTCTCAGCCCATGCGCTTTTTGCTCGGCCTCTGGTTGTCGGTCCAGAATCTGTTCTTGCTGTTGAAATTCTTGAACGCCGCAGTGGTCATGGTGTGCTGTGGTGTGATGGTCGCAGAACACGTAATCTTCCTCCCGGAGCACGCGTAGTGGTCAAGAAGTCACCTGTGCCTGTGTTGCTTGCCCGACTGCACCACGAAACGTTTACCGATCGACTCGTTGAGAAGTTTGATTTACCTGTCACCGGCTGGCGAGGTCCTGGCGCGTGATTGAAGAAATTCGAATAAGAGATCTTGGCGTTATCTCTGAAGCAATACTTCCATTAGGTCCCGGGTTCACTGCCATCACGGGTGAAACAGGTGCAGGAAAGACCATGGTCGTCACAGCTCTGGGGCTGTTGCGTGGAGAACGCTCTGATTCCACAGCTGTACGTTCTGGCTCCGATACAGCGTGGGTTGAAGGTCGCTGGATAATTGAGCCCACAGAAACCATCACCGAAACAGTGACTGATGCTGGAGGTCTCATCGAAGGTGACGAACTCCTGTTGGGTAGATCTGTTTCTGCAGAGGGCCGATCACGCGCTGTTGTTGGTGGGCGAAGCACACCTGTGGCAGTACTGGGAGAACTAGGTGAGCTACTCGTTGCTGTTCACGGTCAATCTGACCAGGTTCGATTGCGCTCCACATCAGCTCAACGTGAGGCACTAGATCGTTTTGCTGGACCTCATTTCGCTGAAGTCCTGGGTGAGTACGCTCATGCTTTCCGCCGCTGGAAAGCTAATGCTGCCGAGCTAGCTGAACTGATTGCTGCTCGTGATGCTCGCGAAAAAGAGGCAGAAGAATTACGTCTGTCCATCTCCGACATTGAAGCAGCAGCACCACAGCCTGGAGAAGATGAACAGCTCACCGCACTTGCACAGCGCCTGATGCATACCGAAGACCTGCGTGTGGCAACAGCTCAAGCTCGGGCAGCACTGTCTTCGGATGACTCAGACGAGCTTGATGCACTTGCCCGTGTTGATCTTGCCAAGAGGGCACTTGAGAAGGTCGCAGATGTGGATTCAACATTGGCTTCCTTACTGGAAAATCTCACGCAGTTGTCCTTTCAGCTCCACGATGTTGCCGGGGCACTCTCCTCGCATCTGGCCAATCTTGAGGGGGAAGGCGAACAGAATCTCGACACTATTCAGGAACGCCGCGCAGAACTAAACACCCTGATGCGCAAATACGGTCCCACCCTCGATGATGTGCTCGCGCGGGTGAACTCCGGTAGTGCCCGGCTGCTTGAACTTGATGGTGATAGTGAGCGAATTACTGAGCTTGCTGAGGAGGTTAATGCAGATCACGCACTTGTTCTTCGCGGCGCGGAAGCCCTGCATATCCTCCGCGAAGAAGCAGCACAGAGACTCTCTGCTGCGGTCACTGAAGAACTTGCTGCACTTGCAATGCCTGATGCGCAATTGTTTGTGAAAGTCACCCAGGGTGAAGAACTAGCTGTGCACGGTGTAGACACCGTTGAGTTGCTGCTTCGACCCCACCCTGGCTCTGAGCCTCGGCCAATATCCAAGAGTGCATCAGGTGGTGAGCTTTCACGCATCATGCTTGCTCTCGAAGTGGTGATTGCCGGTCAAGACTCAGTTCCCACCTATGTTTTCGACGAAGTCGATTCTGGCGTTGGCGGGGCCTCTGCCATAGAGATTGGTCGACGCCTTGCCCGCTTGGCAGAAAAGTCACAAGTTATCGTGGTGACTCACCTTGCTCAAGTAGCCGCCTTTGCGACCAACCATTTGCGTGTGGTCAAGGACACCTCCGGGGAAGTCACCGCAAGCAGCGTGCACAAACTCACCGGATCCGAACGCGAGGCAGAGATGGCACGTTTGCTCTCCGGACTACAGGATTCAGAAAATGCTTTGGCTCACGCCCGCGAGTTGATTGAGCTGGCCTCCTCCCGCTGATAGGCTCTAATTCCGTGGTGAATACTTCGGGATCTAACGTAACCAAGCACATTTTTGTCACCGGGGGCGTTGTCTCGTCACTCGGGAAAGGCCTGACGGCAGCTAGCCTCGGCAATCTTCTCACCGCTCGCGGTCTGCGGGTGGTCATGCAAAAGCTTGATCCCTATCTCAACGTAGATCCTGGAACGATGAACCCGTTCCAGCATGGTGAAGTCTTTGTCACCGATGACGGAGCTGAGACAGATCTCGACATCGGTCACTACGAACGTTTCCTTGACATCAACCTGTCTCAGGCAGCTAACGTCACCACCGGTCAGATTTACTCTCAAGTCATTGCCAAAGAACGTCGCGGTGAATACTTGGGAGACACTGTTCAGGTCATTCCTCACATCACGGACGAAATCAAGCGCCGTATGCGCCTCCAGGCAGAGGACATTCCTCAGCCTGATGTCATCATCACCGAAATCGGTGGAACTGTCGGTGACATCGAATCACAGCCATTCATTGAGTCTGCACGTCAGGTTCGTCACGAACTTGGTCGCAAGAACGTGTTCTTTGTTCACGTATCTCTCGTTCCATTCATGGGTGCTTCGGGTGAGCAGAAGACAAAGCCAACTCAGCACTCTGTTGCTGCGCTGCGCTCCATCGGCATTCAGCCTGATGCTCTCGTTTTACGTTCAGATCGACCCGTTACAGAAAGCAACAAGCGCAAGATCGCGCTCATGTGTGACGTGGACGAAGACGCTGTAGTCAACGCCATAGACGTTCCCTCTATCTATGACATTCCAACCATGCTCAACAGTCAGGGACTTGATGGCTATATCGTTGACAAACTGGGATTGGATTGCGGTGAAGTCGACTGGTCTCACTGGACTCCACTATTAGAAGCTGTGCATGATCCTGCACACGAGGTCACCATTGGTCTGGTTGGAAAGTACATTGACCTTCCAGATGCGTATCTTTCCGTTTCTGAAGCACTACGTGCTGGTGGTTTTGCTCACCGCACCAAAGTGAACCTTCGCTGGATTCCCTCCGACAACTGTGAAACCCCAGAGGGTGCTGCAGAAAACTTGTCTGACCTCGATGGCATTTGTGTTCCTGGTGGTTTCGGTATTCGCGGTATTGAAGGCAAACTTGGCGCATTGAAGTTTGCTCGCGAAAACGGCATCCCAACTTTGGGGCTGTGCTTAGGTCTGCAATGCATGGTGATTGAATATGCCCGCAACATGGCTGGTTTGACCGACGCGTCTTCTTCGGAGTTTGACCCAGAAACCAAGACCCCTGTGATTGCCACCATGGCTGAGCAAGTGGACATCATCAACGATGGAGACCTGGGTGGAACCATGCGTTTGGGCCTCTACAAGGCAGCTCTTGCTAAGGATTCGTTGGCAGCACAGGTCTACGGCTCTGAACTCATTGAAGAGCGTCACCGTCACCGCTATGAAGTTAACAACACCTACCGTCAGCAGATTGCTGACGCAGGCCTGTCCTTCTCAGGAACCTCACCTGATGGACAGTTGGTCGAGTTCGTGGAATTGCCCACCAGCGTTCACCCGTATTACATCGCTACCCAGGCTCACCCTGAACTGCGCTCACGCCCCAACAATGCACATCCCCTGTTCTCTGGGCTCGTTGAGGCTTCACTTGAACGTCAAAAGGCAACTCGTCTGTTCGATATCGAAATAGTCTAATCCTTACTCATGTCTGGTTCATCGCAGGAAGATTTTCGCGACCTTCCTGTTGACGTGTCGATTACCGATCGTGACACAGTGTTTACCGGTCGGGTCTGGAATGTGGAGCACGAACGCTTCGAATACAACGATCACGTCATCGCCCGAGACTATGTCGACCACACCGGCGCTGTTGCAGTATTGGCCTTAGATGACAATGACCGTCTGCTGGCTATCCAGCAGTACCGTCACCCCATTCGCATGCGTGAATGGGAGATTCCGGCAGGACTGCTGGATATTCGCGGAGAAAGTGCACTGCTCGCTGCGCAACGCGAATTAGCCGAAGAAGTAGATTTACAGGCAGATTCTTGGGCGGTACTCACTGACTATTGGACGTCACCAGGTGGATCCAATGAATTTGTACGTATCTATTTGGCCAGAGACCTACATAACACACCTGTTCCTTTTGAGCGCAGTGAAGAGGAAGCAGATATGGAATTGCGCTGGATAAGCCTGGATGAAGCGCACGATGCGGTGTTGGAAGGTCGGGTCTCCAACTCCATCTTCCAAATCGCAATCTTGCAAGCACATGCCTCCAGGGCACGAGGCTGGGACACCCTGCAACCCGAGGATGCCCCCTTCGAGATGCGGGAGCGCCGTGATCGACTCGGCAGTGGCGCACCCTGGCAGGGGTAGTAGTGAACCTACAGCAAGCCAGAGATAACTATCTGCGCTATGTCCAGATAGAACGCGGGCTTTCCGTCAACACCGTTGCCGCCTACACCCGCGATATCGATGCCTACCTGCTGTGGCTCAGTGAGCGCGACATCACTGAGGCGCAACAGATCACGTTGCAACTGGTCAGCGAATACGTTCAATGGCTAGCAACGAGGACAGAAAGCCCGTTGACGGCCTCGAGCCAGTCCAGAACTCTCAGCTCAATCAAAGGATTTCACAAGTTCTTGGTCGAAGAAGGACTCCTCGAACACAACGTCACGGCAGACCTCAATCCGCCCAAGCTTCCCAAGCGCTTGCCGAAAGCCATCAGTGTTGAACAAATGTCTGCACTGTTGGCCGCCACTGATGGAGAGGAAGAGATTCGAGTTCGCGATAAAGCGCTCCTGGAGCTGCTGTATGCCACAGGTGCACGTATTTCTGAAGCAGTCAACCTCAACGTTGACGATGTCACCATGAATGAGGGAATGATTCGTTTACGCGGAAAGGGTGGCAAACAGCGGATTGTTCCGGTTGGTTCCTACGCCCAAGCAGCATTAGATGCCTACTTAGTGCGAGTGCGTCCCGTATTCTCAGCCCGAGGAAAGTCCACTCCGGCACTGTTTCTCGGTCCTCGAGGTGCTCGTGTGAGCAGACAGATGGCCTGGCTCATCATTCGTGACGCTGGAGAGCGTGCTCAGCTAGACATTGAACTCTCTCCACACACCTTCAGGCACTCATTTGCAACTCATTTACTCGCCGGTGGGGCAGACGTTCGCGTAGTTCAAGAGCTACTCGGACATGCTTCTGTCTCAACAACACAGATTTACACTCTGGTCACCGCAGATACACTGCGTGAGACCTACATCACGGCACACCCGCGAGCACGCTGAACAAGCTCAACTTCGGCCTAATATCTCGTTAGACTAAACAGCACGAGACAGCGTGGGTGTACTCATCGAGTTTCGTGATTTTTGCTCAATCTCACAGTGGGGACACTCGAGTGGTTACGTACAAGAACGGCGTGAAGGTCGGCCCAACTGGACGTCCCTTGAAAGACTTCCCAGTCCCGGCACCTCTCACCTCTCACGGCCCTGCTCGCATCATTTCAATGTCGAACCAAAAAGGTGGGGTTGGAAAGACCACGACGAGCATCAATTTAGCTGCTGCGCTGGCCGAATACGGCCGTAAAGTGCTGGCAGTGGATTTCGACCCTCAGGGTGCACTTTCTGCTGGTTTGGCGATTCAAACCCACGACGTTCCCACCATCTACGACCTTATGCGTGGATCGGTCAAGGACACGAAGTCGGCAATTCAACACTCGAAGGTTCCTAACCTTGATGTGATTCCTGCCAACATTGATCTTTCTGCTGCAGAAGTCCACCTCATCAACGAGGTTGCTCGCGAGCAGATTCTTGCCGGTGTGCTTCGTCAAGTGAAGAACGACTATGACGTTATCTTCATTGACTGCCAACCTTCACTGGGCCTTCTCACGGTAAATGCGCTCACCGCTGCACACGGCGTCATCATTCCTTTGGCCACCGAGTTCTTTGCCCTGCGTGGTGTTGCATTGCTGATTGAGACCATTGACAAGGTCAAAGAGCGCCTCAACCCAGCTATTGAACTTGATGCAATTATTCCGACCATGTATGACCCTCGAACCTTGCACTCGCAAGAGGTCATGGAGCGCGTGGTGGAGACCTTCGGCGACAAAGTCACCGACACCGTTATTGGTCGTACCGTGAAGTTCCCAGATGCCTCCGTCGCGGGAGTTCCCATTACTGAGTTTGCGCCTGACCATGCCTCGGCTAAGGCTTATCGTCAGCTTGCTCGTGAATTGATCGAACGCGGTGTCGTCGCTTAGCGAGCCCACCACTGACGCTGTTGACACTCCAGTTGAGGGTGCCGACGGCGGTTTCCGTGTTGCTGTAGGGGAGTTTGAAGGTCCTTTTGACCTGTTGTTGAACCTCATCTCTAAGCATGAACTTGATATCACTGAGATTTCTCTCAGTGTCGTCACGGATGAGTTCATCCAGTACCTCAACACCCTCGATCTGGAGAAAGAACTCGACGCCGCCACAGAATTCCTCGTTATTGCTGCGACGTTGCTTGATCTCAAAGTTGCTGGGTTGCTTCCTCAAGGCGAAGTTGTTGACGCTGAAGATGCGGCACTGTTCGAAGCTCGTGACCTGCTCTTTGCTCGATTGCTGCAATACCGTGCTTTCAAAGATGTCGCTCAGTGGTTCTCAGAACAGTTAGATACTGAATCAACCCGTCATGTGCGCACCGTTCGTCTTGAAGATCGCTTCCGCAAGCAGGTTCCTGAACTAATTTGGAACACGAGTAAGGAAGATTTCGCGGCGTTGGCCATGTTGGCCATGGCGCCGCGGGAGATTCCCGTGGTCGGTCTTGACCACCTGCATGCTCCACTGGTCAGTATCCGTGAACAGGCCGCCACCGTCGTGACCAAACTGCGCTCAGGAAAACCGATGACGTTCCGTGAACTGGTTGCAGATGCAGCCGTTGCTGGCGTGATCGTGGCGAGGTTCCTTGCGGTGCTGGAGCTCTACCGCCACGCAGCTATTTCTTTTGCCCAGGATGAACCCTTGGGTGATCTCACCATTGAGTGGACCGCCAGCAACTGGTCCGATGACAACCTCGCCAATTTGGGGGCCGATTATGACCGATAATGCAGAAACCGCCGCCGAGGTCACCCTAGATGACGTAGTGGATGCAACTGTGGCAGAACATGCCCCTGTGGATGTTGAACGCGCCATAGAAGCCATCTTGATGGTTGCAGACGAGCCACAATCAGTCGTCTCGATTGCCTCTGCCATGAGCGTGCCGGTTAAAGCCGTCAAGCAAGCCATTGAAAACCTCGTGAACGACTACAACGGCACCAACGGAACCATTGAACGCGGTTTTGAACTGCGCGAAGTTGGCGGCGGATGGCGCATATATGTCCGCGAAACATACGATCACGTTGTAGCGGACTTTGTTCTTACCCAAAACCCCACCAAGCTCTCTCAAGCAGCACTAGAGACTTTGGCTGTTATTGCCTACAAACAACCCATTAGCCGTGGGCAAATTGCTCAGATACGTGCTGTCAACGTTGACTCGGTAGTTCGAACACTGCTTAGCCGAGGACTCATTACTGAAGTCTCCAGTGATGCAGAGACTGGTGCCATCCTCTATGGCACCAGTGACCTGCTGTTGCAGCAGCTGGGAATCAACTCTTTAGATGAACTCCCGCTCATTTCTCCACTGCTGCCAGATGGCCAGGAAGGCTTCGATGTCGACGCTTCGTAGTGGTGATCCTTTACCCGAAGGGTTCAAAAACGCTGACCGTCCACCCATAGAAGACTGGAATGCTGAAGCTGCACCCCAAGGGGTGAGAATTCAGAAGGTCATGGCGGCAGCAGGGGTAGCCTCACGCAGGGTTGCCGAGAACATGATTGCCCAAGGCCGTGTAGCCGTCAACGGCAAACTCGTGACCGAACCCGGTTTACGTGTTGACCCCGAAGTGGATGAAGTGACCGTGGACGGTATTCCCGTCCAAGTAGACACCTCCAAGCGTTACCTCATCTTGAACAAGCCCGTCGGTGTCGTCAGCTCCATGGCAGACGACCGTGGAAGACCAGACCTCTCAGATTTCACCAAGCACTACGAAGAACGCCTGTTCTATGTCGGGCGCTTAGATCAAGACACCAGCGGTCTACTCATTCTCACCAATGACGGAGATCTAGCCCACGTGCTGGCTCATCCCTCCTTCGGAGTGCAAAAGACCTACATTGCCAAGGTAAGAGGGAAAGTCACACCACAAACACTCTCCAAGCTCACTACAGGTTTTGAACTCAGCGATGGATTCATCCAAGCCGATAAGGCACGATTACTCTCTGTTTCGCATAACGGAGACACCTCACTCGTTGAAATCACCCTGCACTCGGGGCGAAATCGAATTGTTCGCCGCATGCTCAAAGAAGTAGGCCACCCCGTACTGGAGTTGGTGCGACGTGCTTTTGGTCCCCTGCACCTTGGCACGCTACCGGTAGGGCAGATGAGAGACCTCACTAAAGTTGAACTAGGGGCAGTGCTTGCGCTTTCGCGCTCCAACACGGAAGAACTACCCGAATACACCGAAATCGACAATGACGATATGAGCGAAGGAGAAGACAACTAATGTCAGATACCAACGCCGTGCGCCTGAATGCGCAAGTCCGTATCGTCGGAACTGGCCTTCTTGGAGCCAGTATCGGTCTTGCATTGCGCTCGCAAGGGATTGATGTCGCGCTCGCCGATGCCTCACCGAGTTCAGTGCATCTCGCCACAGACCTAGGTGCTGGACGTCCGGCTCACGCAGATGACCAGCCCAAAATCATTGTGGTGTGTGTTCCCCCCGATGTCACCGCAGATGTCATTGAGGCAGAACTTAAGGCATTCCCTAACGCAGTAGTCACCGATGTGGCTAGTGTGAAGCTGGCACCACTGCACCAGCTTCAGGCCAGGGGAGTGGACATCACCCACTACGTGGGTGGGCACCCACTTGCCGGCCGAGAACGTGGCGGAGCCATTTCTGCACGTGGAGATCTCTTCTTGGGTCGTCCCTGGGTTGTCTGCCGCGATGAGGAAACTCCCGCCTGGGCTCTTGCGCTTGTTGAAGACTTAGTTCTCGACTTAGGTGCTGTGCCCATCGAAATGACTCCAGAGGCTCATGACGAGGCAGTGGGCTTGGTTTCTCATGTTCCTCAGATTGTCTCCAGCCTGATGGCGAAGCAACTTGAGGGTGCTTCAGATGAAGCAGTTCGGTTAGCTGGCCAGGGTGTGCGTGATGTGACACGCATCGCTGCCAGCTCACCTGAGCTGTGGATTCAAATTTTGGGAGCAAATAAGGACTCCATCGTAGGAGTGCTCGAAAACTTGCAAAAAGACCTTCAAAGCGTCACTGAGGCTCTGAGAGATGTCGATGCACCCGGAGCGCGCAAGGTCATTGCCGAAGAAATGGCAGCCGGCAATGCCGGAGTCGCAAGGCTTCCCGGCAAGCACGGACAAAACCGTCGCTATGCCCAGATTGTTGTTCTCATTGATGACCGTCCAGGTCAACTTGCACAGTTGCTCACAGAACTCGGAGAGCTCAACATCAACTTGGAAGATCTCCGTCTTGAACATGCCGAAGGTGCGCAGATGGGTATGGTCGAATTTTCTGTCGTTCCCGAGGTGAGGGAAACTCTCATTGCAGAATTGACCAAACGTGACTGGAGAGTGGCCTATTGAGCGCACCTATCGTTGTTGCCATAGATGGGCCCGCCGGTAGTGGTAAATCATCAGTTTCGAAAGCAGCGGCGCGCACACTGGGCTACGCCTACCTTGACACAGGCGCTGCTTATCGTGCTGTGGCATGGCATGTCCTCAATGAAACCGTCGATCCAGCGGATGAAGCTGCAGTGATTGAATCGTTGAACGACTTCGGTTACGTCATCAGTACAAACCCCGATGAATACTTCGTTCGTGTCAATGAAGAAGACATAACAGATGCTATTCGGGAGCCCCGCATCACAGATGTGGTGAGCAAAGTGGCCAAGATTCCTGTAGTACGCCAATACTTGGGAGACCTCTTCCGCCACATCATGGCCACCACAGACAAGCCCGGAATTATTGCCGAAGGTCGCGACATCACCACAGTTGTTGCCCCGGATGCACCGGTACGAATCCTGCTGACAGCCAGCGAAGAAGCTAGAATGGCAAGGCGCTCTGCGGAACTTCCGCAGCAATCGCAAGATCAAACGGCGTCTGCACTGCGTGCCAGAGATGCAGCCGACTCGCGAGTATCTGACTTCATGACCGCCGCTGATGGCGTTGTGACCGTTGATTCAACCGACTTCTCCTATGAGCAGACGATTGATGCGGTCGTTGAAGTTATTCGCTCGCGCACGGCATAGGCGCAGGCGAAGGAGAAAATTATGGCTGAGAACCTCACCCCCGGTGACGAGGATGTGTTCGACGAAGAAAACGAACTCGAGCAGCTTTCTGAGCGCCTAGAAGATCTCGACGAAGAACTTGCCATTGCCCGCGCAGCTTCGCTGCGCGCTGGCTTGGATGACTACGACCTCGACGAGGAAGACTTTGAGCTGCTTGATGCAGCCACTGAAGATCCAGACCAGATCACATACCTGCCAGCACTTCCCGTGTTGGCAGTGGTGGGACGTCCCAATGTGGGAAAGTCTGCCTTAGTCAACAGAATCATTGGTCGCCGTGAAGCAGTCGTGGAAGACACCCCAGGTGTGACTCGTGACCGTGTCTCCTACAAAGCCGAATGGATGGAACGCCAGTTCACTCTGGTGGATACCGGCGGCTGGGAACCAGATGCCAAGGGAATCAACGCGTCTGTAGCCGCACAGGCTGAAGTCGCCATTGACCTCTCCGATGCTGTTTTGTTTGTTGTTGACGGCAACGTCGGAGCAACAGCCACAGATGAGCACGTTGTGAAGCTTCTCCGTAAGACCAAGAAGCCTGTCTACTTGTTGGCAAACAAGGTAGATGATGCTCGTCAAGAACCCAACATTGCTAACCTGTGGTCTCTTGGTCTGGGGGAGCCACACCCTGTTTCTGCACTCCACGGACGTGGTGTTGCTGACCTTCTCGATCTGGTCATCCCTCAGCTTCCCGAAGTTTCTGCGGTAGCTAAGCAAGAAGTTGGTGGCCCTCGCCGTGTGGCCATTCTTGGTCGCCCTAACGTGGGCAAGTCCTCACTGCTCAACAAGGCTGCCGGTGAAGAACGTGTGGTTGTTAATGACCTCGCGGGAACTACACGTGATCCTGTGGATGAGCAGGTAGAGATTGCGGGCAAGGTGTGGCGTTTTGTCGACACTGCCGGTATTCGCCGCCGTGTTCACCTTCAGCAGGGTGCCGACTTCTATGCAACGTTGCGCACTAGCGCTGCATTGGAAAAAGCTGAAGTTGCTGTTGTCATGATTGACGTTACTGAGCCGATCTCTGAGCAAGATGTTCGCATCATTGACTTGGTGCTTGAGTCAGGTAGGGCACTTGTTCTCGCATTCAACAAGTGGGACATGCTCGATGATGATCGTCGCCGTTACCTTGAGCGTGAAATTGAACAGGATTTGGCACACGTGGCCTGGGCGCCACGTGTCAACATTTCTGCTCGTACCGGTCGTCACATGGAGAAGCTGGTTCCAGCTCTCGAGCGTGCGCTTGAGTCATGGGATACCCGTATTCCTACCGGAAAGTTCAACGCCTTCTTAGCAGAGCTCACCGCAGCACATCCCCACCCACTTCGTGGTGGAAAGCAGCCACGTATTCTTTTCGGAACGCAGTCTTCGACTCGTCCGCCAACCTTCGTGCTCTTCACCACCGGCTTTTTGGACCCCGGCTATCGTCGTTACATCCAACGTCGCCTGCGTGAAATTTATGGTTTTGAAGGTTCTCCCATCAACATCAACATGCGTGTGCGCGAGAAGCGGAAGCGATAGCCTTCACACATGGGCAAAATCCCGCCACACCTCCCACCGCCGCATTTACGTGACCCCGGTGATGCGTGGGCGGTGGGACCAGACGGCACCAAGTATTGGGGTGCATTTGGAGCAGCAGGCCTACTGGTATTCCATCCGGAAGCAGGAGTCCTGCTACAACACCGGGCAGAGTGGTCTCACCACGGCGGAACGTGGGGAATCCCTGGTGGTGCAATCCGACAGGGTGAAGAAGCCGTTGCAGGAGCTTTGCGCGAAGCAGATGAAGAAGCCGGAGTCCCTGCGGACAAAGTTATCGTCATGTTCTCCCACGTCAAAGATCTCGGTTTCTGGAGCTATACCACTGTTGTGGTCCAGGCCTCAGAAGTTTTTGAACCGGTAATGGGGGATTCCGAAAGTGAAGCTCTTGCGTGGGTGGGGTTCGACCTCGTCGACTCCTTTGATCTTCACCCAGGATTTGCCGCTTCGTGGCCTACGCTTCGCGAACGCATTGACGCTCATCTAGGAAGCTAAAGTACCTGTATGGCTAGTTCTCGCGGTTTTGATCGACTCGTCAACTTTTCTGACGCTGTTGTGGCAATCGCCATCACTATTTTGGTGTTACCCCTGGTGGACGAGGCCAGCACTATTGGGCACGGTAATGTGAATCACTTCCTGGCCGGAATTGGTGCACAGGTTTACGTCTTTGTCTTGAGCTTTGCAGTCATTGCCTACTATTGGTTCCTGCACCACACCTTCTTCGAACAGCTCCAGCAGGTTGACAGACGCATCATGCTCTTGAATACCTTGTGGTTATTTGGAATTGTTTTCATTCCATTCCCCACTGCACTCATTGTTGATTCCAATGGACCTGCTGGCTGGGCAACAACCATCTATATGGGAACCATGCTGTTCTTGGCGATTGTTCAGTTGGCCATGAAGGTTTACGTTCAGAATCACAAAGATCTCTTGACGCCGGGAACGGTATATATCCGCGGTTACATCGGCTCTCAAATCATTGTTGTGCTGTTGGCTGTAGCAATTGTTATTGCCACTGTATTCGCCAACATTGGGCTTTGGGCATTGATGCTTTTATGGACAACCCCACTGTGGGTCAAGCCTGTTCAGAAGTTACAACGTTCTCAATAGACCTTGCACATGCACGTCTGCAGAACCGGTAGGATAAACAAGTTGTCTTGTCGTGAAAACGTCGAGATCACGGGCTGTGGCGCAGCTTGGTAGCGCACTTGACTGGGGGTCAAGGGGTCGCAGGTTCAAATCCTGTCAGCCCGACCATAAAAAACGACCGGCAATTGTCGGTCGTTTTTCATTAATCCAACTGGCCAGACCATCAAGCGCCTCCTTTCTGATACAAACTCGGTGTTCATATGGGCCTCTGGCTCATAAAAATCGAGGGCTAGAGTGGAGGGGTGCTCTCACGCCTTCTGACTATCTCCCGCCCCGTGTTGTGGGTCAACACCATTGGGACCACAGTCATGGCCATGTGGCTCACGGGCCAGCTGTGGACGTGGGACATTATTTGGCTTCTGCTGTGGGTCACGCTTCCGTTTAATCTCTTGATTTACGGCATCAACGACATTTTTGATCAAGAGACTGACAACATCAATATCCGCAAAGGTGGATATGGCGGCGCAAAGATTTACCCGAAGGAAGTTCCCTGGATTTTCTGGGGAGTAATTCTTACCAACGTTCCCTTTTTGGTTTTCTTTGGTCTCAGCTATTCGTGGCAAACAAACGCCTGGATTTGGGCATACACACTTTTCTTCTACTTCTATTCTTCGCCACCTCTTCGCTTCAAAGGCAGGCCATTCTTAGATTCGCTCAGCAATGCTGACTATGCCTTCCCTCTCGCCTTTGTCCCGTTAGCTTTGGGTTTTGAGCCCATCTGGATGGCAGTGTGGGGTTTGATGGCCTGGTCTCTTGCCAAGCACACCTATGACGCCATCCAAGACATCGAAGAAGACAAGTATGTGGGAATCAAAACCACTGCTGTATTACTGGGTACCAAAGGCTCACTCTGGTGGGTCTCTATCTGGTGGGCAGTTTCATCCGTGTTCTTTGCGGTCATTAATATTCCTTTAGCGCTAGCCAACGCCGGTTATGCAGCATGGTTAGTGTGGCTGATTACTCAAAATGATTCCCCTGAGAATGCCAAGCGGGTATACAAATACTCGGTTGCTTACCCTTACATCGTGGGTGCTGTAGCGGGGGTTCAACTCGTTCTGGCTATTTTCTTTGGTTTATATCAACCGTGAAATCAGCAGAGAAGAAAAAGATTGTTATCGTAGGCGCTGGCCTCGGTGGACTCAGTGCGGCAGCACTGCTTGCTAAAGCAGGCCACTACGTCACTGTTCTGGAGAGAAACTCATGGATTGGTGGAAAATCTCGGCGCATTGAGGTTGCCGGTCAACGCATCGACACCGGCCCTTCGCTCGTCACTTTCCCCGCAGTATTGGAAGAACTCTTTGCTCGTTATGACAGCATGGGTCCTGGAACACCCGCAGCAGAAATAGCCAACCTTGAGTTAGAGAGACTTCCTGAGGTGGGGACGTATTTCTTTCGTGATGAAGTGGTGAATCTTCCCGTCGAACGAGATCACCACTGGTATCCAGCATGGAAGAGGTTTGATGAGATTCATGGAGGGCTCAGTCCCGAAATGGTCAAACTTCTCGTTTCTGACCCGTTTGATCCCAGCACGCTTCCAGCAGTGAATGCCCTGCTCAAAAACTATGGAAGACATATTTCAACAAGCTCGTATCTTTCCAGTTTGGATTGGATGCCAGAAGAACTCAAAGAAGTTATTGCAATCCATACGTTGAATGCAGGAATTTCGCCGGAACGCACTTTGGCGCTGTATGCCACGATGCCGGCAGTCATGGCGCGGGAAGGTATTTTCGTTCCACGTGGGGGAGTCTATGAAATAGCTCTAGCGCTCTCGCGGATGGCCACAGCAGCTGGCGCCCAGATAATTACCGATGTGCCTGTCACCTCTATTGCTCGAGGACGCGTCACCACAGAAAACGGTATCTATGACGCAGATGTCATCATCGGTGCCGCTGATGCCCAAGTTATCGACGCACTTCTTGGAAAAAAGATTCCACAAAATGAGAAAGTTTCCTGCTCAGGGATTGCTGTCTTTGCTGTGCTGGACGAGCCGCTGCCGGAGTCAACCGTCACTCATTCGGTGATTATGCCCAGCAACCCAGCTCAACTCCATGAGGCATTGGATAGGCGAGAACTTCCAGAAGAAACCATGGCCTTTGTGAACTACTACAAGCCAGGTCATATTTATCCCAACACCAAGGCAACTGCTGCACTGTTACTCACTGCCCCCTCAGATGGGAAAGAGTATGACCTCTCTAGTGAGTTTGTTCAACGAGAGCTCAGCCGTATTTCCCTAATGATGGGGCTTCCGCGCAACTTAGCCGAGTGCATTGAGGATTACACCGTTTTGCACCCCAAATATTTCTCTAGTTTTGGTGCTGACGGAGGAGCACTGTACGGGGCAACTAGGAAACTGTGGCAGGGCGGCCCCTTCCACCGGCCGGCATATTCGTCACTGACTCGACCTTGGTTGTGGAGAGTCGGAGCATCCGTTCACCCCGGGGGTGGAATACCTGCGGTCCTTGGTGGATCAATGAATTCTGTAGCCCGCTTGCTCAAGAAACTGTAAGTTTTGAGGCATTGATTGCAGCAACACGTCAACAAGTGCTGATCTGAGTGTCCTTCACGCCGAAGCTAGACTCTCCTTCGTGACTGAAACCAAGCGCCGCTTTGTCGATCTGACGCCGCTCAAAGTTTCGCCCGCATTCGCCAGGCTTTGGATTGGTGCTGGACTTTCGGGCATTGGTGCTCAAATGACCATCATGGCGGTGGGTCTCCAAATCTTCGACATCACCCAAAACACATTCATGGTGGGGCTTGTAGGGGGCATTGCTCTTATTCCGATGCTTTTTGCTGGTCCATGGGGTGGAATGCTGGCTGATAGCCAAGATCGAAGAACCGTCATTCTGGGAGCCATCACGGTTTCATTCATCTCGACGATCGGTCTCGTTGTTCTCTCTATTGCTGATGCGAATCTCGAGGCAAATGGCGACAGCGTTGCAGTGTGGCCGTTTTATGTCTTTACGACCATTAGCGCTATGGCATACATCATCTCGGGTGCTGCGCGCATGGCGGTCTATCCTCGAATCCTTAAGCTCGAGGACGTTCCCAAAGCTAATGCGCTCAGTGGTATTTCTATGGGCATTCAATACACGGTGGGACCAGCACTCGCAGGTGTCCTTGTTGCTACGTCTGGATTCACAGTGACATTCATGGTGGACATGATCTTGATGTTGGCTGGATTCTTTGGCGTCTTTACCTTGCCGAAGATTCCCCCACTGAACGATGCAGTAGCTAAGGGATGGGATGGCATCAAGCAAGGTCTTGCTTTCTTGCGTTCTGCACCGAATATCCGCACAAGTTTCCTTTTCGACATTATTGCTATGGGTTTAGGTAGGCCCTATGCAGTTCTCCCTGCTGTTGCTGCCACCGTGATTGGGGGAGGACCGACTACTGTGGGGATCCTCACGGCAGCAGCAGCCGTGGGAACTTTCTCTACAAGTTTGCTCAGTGGTCCTGTCGCACGAATTAACCGTTTTGGTCTAGCAATTGGTCGCGCCATCACCATTTATGGCGCATTCATCGCTTTATTTGGTGTGGTCGTACTGGCAGGAATGGTGGGCGCATTTGGCCCGGTGGGTAACACCTGGTCAGAGGTCAGTGTTGTTGGACTCGTGCTTGCTGCTCTGTGTTTTGTGGGTATGGGTGCTTCTGATGAGGTCTCTGCGATATTTCGATCCACCATTTTGATGACTGCAGCACCAGATGAAATGCGTGGCCGCCTTCAAGGAGTCTTTTATTCCGTTGTTGCCGGTGGGCCACGACTAGGTGACCTATTCACTGGAGTAATGGCGGTTTCTATAGCCCTTTGGGCTCCAGGAATAATTGGTGGACTGGGAATCATTGTCCTGATTACAGTGTTGCTCAACACCAATAAGAGATTTAGGAATTATGACAACCGCACCCCTGAGCTCTAGGCAAGAAGCAAACATGCAACGCATGTTTGCAATGCCCTTTGCGGATTTGTATCCGCTCTATGTCACGAAAGTTCTAAAAAAGAACAGAACTGAAACTGAGCTTCGTTCTGTTATTTCCTGGCTGACCGGTTATGACGACAATGGCATAGACAGGTGTATTTCATCGAGCCTGAGCTTGTCTGAATTCTTTGCCAATGCTCAGTTAAATCCTGACGTTGCATTAATCACCGGAAGTGTCTGTGGAGTGAAAGTGCAAGAAGTTCAGGATCCTCTCATGCGCAGTATTCGTTACATGGACAAGCTTGTGGACGAGCTGGCTCAGGGGAAATCTCTCGCGAAGATAATGCGCACTCTCCGCTGATAGAGCGTGATCCATCACACTGTTGGTTCTTTATAGCAATTTAGCCGTTGCTCCCTGTTGCTTCGTAGTTTTGTGGAATACAGTTAGTTATCTGCGTTTAGACGCTTAGTCCAGACCATGTGGCGCAGAAAACAAAGGAGAATCCCGTGTCTGTTGATCTCATCATCAAGGCATCGTCCATCATCACGATGGACCCCCACAATCCTCGTGCTGAAGCAGTAGCAGTCGATACCGCAGAAGGAACCATTGCTGCGGTTGGCACTCTTGCAGATGTACAGGCTGCAAACCCCGGTGTCAGCGTCTCAGACCTGGGCGACACGGTTTTGATGCCTGGTCTCATCGACCCCCACAACCACCCTGCCCTCAGTGGTCTCTCCACTCAACTGCCAGCACACTGGATTGCTCCTTACGTTGGATTTCCAACCTATGCAGACGTGACAGCTCATTTTCAAAAGCTTGAGAAGGAAACACCTGCCGGGGTTCCTCTCTTGTTCAACGGTTTGGACCGTATTTTGCACGGTGCTCCCGAGCTAACAAACACAGACCTTGATGTCTTTTTCCCTGACCGACCCGTCGTTGTTCTCGACAACTCTGGCCACGAAGCCTACTTCAACACGGCAAACATCAAAGCTTTGGGTTGGGTGGATAACAAGCCTCCAGCAGACCCAGTTGGTTCAAGCTTTGGTCGTAATGCAGACGGCACGTCAAACGGCCGCGCATATGAGATTGGTGCCCAGCTCATTGCAGGCGCTCCTGTTCTTGGTGCGATTGCTCAGCATCCACTTGTTCCTATTGCAGAGTGGTACAAGCTGATGGCTTCCAATGGCATCACGTCTACCTCTGAGCACACATACCAGGCAAGTCAGCTGAAGGCATATATTGCCATGGCTATGACTCCTGACAACCCACTGCGTATCTCGCTCTACCACATGAGCACTGAGGCAGATTGTGACCAGCCAGTCCAGACGCCTATCCCTGAGAACCGGCTCAAGAAGCAGGGAATCAAGCTTTGGGCAGACGGTTCTCCTTGGGTGGGCACTATTGCAGCATCCTTCCCTTATCTGGACAATGACGCGACTCGCGCGGCTAACATCAAGATTGGTCCTGGCGGCGAAGGAGAGATGAACTACACCCGCGCTCAGCTTGACCAGATTTTGGACAAGCTCGTTCCTAGCGGTTACCAAATGGCTTTCCACTGCAACGGTGACGTTGGCATGGACGTTGTTCTTGACGCTTATGAGCACGCACTGAGCAAGCACAACTTGCTCGGTACTGATCACCGCTGGCGTATCGAGCACCTTGGTGCTTGCCGTGCAGACCAGTTCGAGCGCGCCGCTCGTTTGGGTGTCGGACTATCCATGAGCCCATTCCAGTTCATTTACTGGGGAGACAAACTCGATGGTGAAATGTTCCCCTCTGAAATTGGTTCGCAGTGGCAAGCCGTAGGAGATGCTTTCCGTTCAGGCGCTGTTGTTTCTTTCCACAACGATGGTGCTGTGAGCCCTCCCATTCCCTTGCTCAACTGGCAGGCAACCACAACACGTCAGGTTGCCTCGGGCAAGGTACACGGAGCTAATCAAGCCATTAGCTTGGATGACGCTATCAAAGCTCAAACAGTCAACGCAGCTCATATGCTGGGCCGCGAACACGAAATTGGCTCTATTGAGGTGGGCAAGCTCGCTGACTTTGCTGAACTCTCCTTCGATCCTTACCAAGCTGATCTTCACAAGCTGACTGAACAGGTCAAGGTTTTGGGTACCTGGGTTGGGGGAAAGAAGATAGATCTGGATGCCTTCATGGCACAGGTTGAGGCGATGGACCCCACTGAGCACAAAGATATTCATCATCAGGTACACGCAACTAAGAAGTGCTGCTAACTACTTCTCGGAGCGAAGTTACGGTTATTGAAGCTTGACTTATTTCGTCAAATTTCAACTAAAACTGACGAATTTATTCATTAATCATTACCTTTGAAATACCGGAAGAAAACTTCCGTATTCCCCTCATTCAAAAGGTAAAGATTTATGTCAGTACTCAACGAAGTTCTTGCTGCAAACGAGTCCTATGTAGCTGATTTTGGCGCCAAAGGTAAACTCGCTCTTCCCCCTGCACGTGGATTCGCCATCCTTACCTGCATGGATGCACGTCTCGACCCAGCAAAGTATGCAGGGCTCAGCGAAGGAGACGCGCACGTCATCCGCAATGCCGGTGGTCGTGCATCTGACGACGCAATTCGTTCGCTCGTTATTTCCTACAAACTCTTGGGAACCAAAGAATGGTTCGTTATTCACCACAGCGACTGTGGAATGGAGTTCTTTACCGACGAGGTGATGCGTGGGCTTCTTGCAAATAGCCTCGAAACCGCAGCTCTGGGTGCTGAAGGCTTCTATGACGTAGGAACTGGTCCTGGATCTGCAGAAGCAAAGTACATCGACTGGCTCACCATTTCTGACAATGCCCAAAGCGTGGTTGAAGATGTTCAGCGAATCAAGTCTCACCCACTCGTGCCTGCAGGAATCCCTGTTTATGGCTACATCTACGACGTCAAGACAGGTCGTTTGATAGAAGTTCCGGCAGCTACTGCTGCTGGTGCTGCCAAGTAACTTAAGCACCACAACCTCCCCTTTGTCTTTAGGCAAAGGGGAGGTTTCTTGTTAATGAGTATCGTTGAGTTATGACATATGAACGAACTTTGATTTCTTCCGGATCTGTTTACGAACCAGTTGTGGGCTATTCCCGAGCAGTTCGCGCAGGAGACTTTGTCTTTATTGCCGGCACAACCGCAGGTGCGCCTGAGGGTGCTATTGGCGGTAACGACCCCGCCGCTCAAACTCGAGAAATCTTCAAACGCCTGGCTATAGCTCTCGAACAAGCCGGAGCAACTTTTGGTGATGTTGTCCGCACCAGGATTTATCTGACCAACATCGCTGATTTTGATGCCGTAGGCAAAGTTCACGGAGAATTCTTTGGCGAGATTCGCCCGGCCGCAACCGCTGTTGAGGTGAGCGCTTTGGCTGCCCCTGACATGCTCGTTGAAATCGATGTTGATGCAATTATTGGTTCAGCAACAGTTCGTTAGTTACACCTAACTCATTAGGCTGAACTCATGGTTGAACAGCCCGCACTCATTGCCGATGTTACTGAATTAGAAGAACAATTTGCCCAATTGCAATTCACATCCCTCACTCACGAAGATGCGCTTGCTCTCGGAATGGACCTAGCTGCTCGGGCAGAAGAGAGAAATTGGCCAATGGCTGTTTCTGTGTTTTTGGGTGATCAACACGTTTTCCGATATGCCTGCCCCGGAACTTCCGCAGAAAATGATGAGTGGCTTGAAAGAAAAAGACGGACTGTGTACAAGTTTCACGAACCCACTTTCTTAATCGGTCAAAGATTTGCTGCACAGGGCAAAGATTTCTATGTGGAAACAGGTTTGCCTAACCCCGACTACGTTCCCTACGGGGGAGGATTCCCACTGATTGTCAACGGAGAGTTTCTGGGAGCAATTCTCTCCAGCGGTGTTCCCCACCAAGATGACCACGCCATCATTGTTGAAACCTTGCGTGCTGCACTCGAAAACTAGTTCATGATTTTTGATCTGTCGGTTTTGCCGGCATTCCTTGTTTCCGCCCTGGTGATTATTCTCTCTCCTGGTGCAGATACCTTCTTGTTGCTGCGCTCAACACTTCGCGGAGGCAAGAAAGAGGGATTTCTCACAATGCTGGGTATTTATGCCGGCATTGCAACACTCTCGCTGCTCTTAATTTCTGGGGTTGGCTTAGTTGTCGCAAAAGCCCCCGGCGCTTTGTTCTGGCTGAAAATACTGGGTGCACTGTATTTGCTCTTTCTCGCCGTTCAGAGCCTGCGTGCAGGAATAAATCTCGTCAAACGCAACTCTGCTGGAGAACCCATTACTGTCGATCAGGGCCGGATTGTTACGCGCCAGAAGGCTAGCCCATTTGTTTTGGGTTTCTTGACTAATGTCACAAACCCTAAAGTTCTTATATTCTTCCTTGCATTCTTCCCACAGTTCCTCGGGGAGAGCTCACATGTCGCGGTTCAGCTGGCCATGCTCTGCCTAATCTTCGTAGTGGTTTCAGCAGTGTGGCTGGTTACCTTAGTTTTTGCAGCATCAGCAATGAGAAAAGTGATGACCACCACGGGCTTCACCATTTCCATGGAATTTGTTGTGGCAACAGTGTTCGCCGTGCTGGCCATCACTTTGTTGTTTACAGGTTTGAGTGTGCACTAAACCCACTTTGCATTAGACGTCTTTGTAGTTGGCCTTTGCGGTTGCTTTATCTTTCTTGTCTGCACGCTTTTCTTTCAGAGATTTAGCTGGAGCAGTTTTTCCGTTGCTCTTTTTGATGTTTTTCTCGGCCATGATGATGCCTTTCAGGCGAGTCGCGGTGACTCTTGTTCGTGAGCCTACGCCTGAAGTCTGCGTGCACACTGAACGCGCCCAAGCCACCTAGTCTGAATATGTGAACTTTCTGACCCGCAATAAAGCAGACATCATGCTTCTTGGTGTTGCAGCGGTGTGGGGAAGTAGCTACCTGGCTACAAAAGTTCTTACTGAGCGAGGCAGCGTATTTGCTATCTTGTCGGCACGCTTCTTGATCGCAGCAGTAATCATGTTGGCTGTGTGGTCTTTTTCAAAAAATCGTCGACTTGATCGACGCGGATTCTTCATCGGTGTGGTGTTTGGCCTTACACAAGCAGGTATTTTGAGCCTGGAAACGTGGGGCGTGAAGCTCACAAGTGCAACCAATGCTGGGCTGATAATCAGCATGACCATTGTGTTTACCCCCATTCTTGAATCCCTGTGGTTGAGGAAATGGTTACCAAGGACATATTTCATTGCCGCGACCGTCGCCATTGTGGGCGTTTTGCTCTTAGTCTCGGGCAATGGTTTTCATGCTCCCAACTGGGGCGATGCACTCATGCTTGGTGCAGCAATAGTGCGAAGTATTCACGTCACAGCTCTGGGCAGGCTCACCTCTGGATATAGCTATAGCTCTGTTAGCGTGACATTTGTTCAGACTGTAGTGTGCGCCGTGGTGTTTACCCTCGCAGATGTTCCAGGTGTCTTCGCCAGTTATTCGAGCTTTACGATTGGGGATTGGCTCGATCTGTTCTATCTTGCTGCAGCATGTACCGTATTCGCCTTCTTGGTGCAGTTGTGGGCTGTGCGCCAAACCTCTGCTGCGCGAGTGAGTTTGCTTCTCGGTACTGAGCCAATCTGGGCAGTATTGATTGGAATCACACTGGGTTCCGATGTTCTGGGATGGCTAGGTGTTCTCGGTGCGCTGTTGATTATCGGGGGAAGTTATCGGGCACAAGCTATTGAGCTCAAGCATCGTGTTGTTCAAGTAATGCCCGCGGGGCCTGGATAGCAATCCTCAATGAGGTGTGCGAGCTCCGTTGACGAGCAAAGTTTGTCCTGAGATAAACCCTGCTTCTTTTGAAGCAAAAAAGACACACGCAGCACCGATATCTTCTGGAGTTCCCCATCTGCCCGCGGGAACTGTTTTTAGATAACCATCGAGGACTTCTTGAGGAAGATCTTTGTGCCGATCAACGGGGATGAATCCAGGTGCCACATGGTTAACCGTGATTCCAAAAGGGGCGAGCTCGGATGCCATCGATCGGGTCCATCCAATCTGCGCGCCTTTGCCGGCAACATACGCGGAGGAGAAAGGTTCACTTGTTTCAAACACTTCCGATGTGATGTTGATTATTCGCCCAAAATTTGCTTTTTTCATACTCGAGACCAAGGCGTTTGTTGCAACGTATGGAATTTTGAGAAAAACATCGATCATCTGCTGGTGGTAGTCCCAGTCATAGTCTTCGATGGCATGCGTAAATTGAGGCGGAGTGGCACAAATGACAACTGTGTCAACAACGTGGCCCCGTGAATTAGCAACTTCTTGTGCTGCGGCATAAACCTCGGATTGTGTTGCATCCCCACAAATAACGCTCAGTTGCGACGATGAAGAGGATAACTCTTTGCGGAAAAAGGCTTCTTTTTCGACGTTTGTGTCCAGTGCGATGACGTGAGCCCCGGCCTGGAGAAAAGAAGAACAAATGCCCTGACCTAATCCACCCAGCCCGCCAATAACAAGAATTGATCGCCCAGTAGCTTGAAACATACTCATGGAAACAAATGTATCTCCCGCACTTAATGCAAGGGCTGAATTAGGCTTGAGATACTCCCTCCCCGACAAGAAGTTTTTCTTGCGGTACAAATAGAACAGTTCAACGCCATACGCTCGAGACGGCGACTGGTTACATGTTTCAAGGGAGAACCGAAGGTTATGGCACCACACGACGCCACCTGGACCGACCGTCAAGCAGTTGCTGAAGAGCTCATTCCACTGATTGGTGGACTCTATCGAGACAACGGAGTTGTTACCTCGATTCATGGCCGCCGGCTGATCAACTCATCACCATTACAAATCGTCAAAGCTCATCGTTATGCGCGCCATGTTGACGGTCAAGAACTCGACATCAACCGCACTCTCGAATTGGTTAAGGCCATCGTTGCCCTCAACCCTGGTCCTGCATCGATTAACGTCGCAGGAATTTTGGCCGAGCAAGCTGCCTCGGGTAAGTCCATCTCTGAATTTGCGGCTGAAGCGCTCGCTCCTGTAGCTGGTCAGGGGCGTCCCGCTAAAGCAGAGGACGCCAAAGATGTTGTCCTTTACGGTTTTGGACGCATCGGTCGTCTCTTGGCGCGTATTTTGCTCGGAAATGCTGAGAACGGTCGCGGACCTGTTCTCAAAGCCATCGTCGTGCGCAAAGGTGGCGACCAAGACCTGGTAAAACGTGCCAGCCTACTTCGTCGCGATTCTGTTCATGGCCCCTTCAACGGAACCATCACCATCGATGAAGAGAAGAACCTCATCATTGCCAATGGCAAGCCAATTCAGGTCATCTACTCCAACGATCCCACCACCGTGGACTACACAGCTTATGGAATCAAGGATGCGATCCTGGTGGATAACACGGGACGTTGGCGCGATGAGCCAGGCCTGTCTCAACACTTAGAGGCCAAGGGCATTTCGCGGGTTGTACTTACAGCACCTGGTAAGAGCCCACTTAAGAATGTTGTCTATGGAATCAACCACGACACCATTACTGATGCGGACAAGATCATCACAGCTGCATCCTGCACAACAAATGCCATCACGCCTGTCTTGAAAGTCATCAACGATGCATACGGTGTTGAATACGGTCACGTCGAAACAGTGCACTCGTACACCAATGACCAAAACCTCATCGATAACTTCCACAAGGGAGATCGCCGAGGACGCTCTGCCGCAATGAATATGGTCATTACTGAGACGGGCGCAGCCAAGGCTGTTGCCAAGGCTCTACCAGAGTTGGAAGGAAAGCTCTCTGGCAATGCAATTCGCGTTCCCACACCAGATGTCTCAATGGCAATCTTGAACTTGACTCTTAACAAAGCTGTCGATCGCGACACTGTAAACAAGATGCTGCGCGATGCGTCGTTGATCTCAGTCTTAAGAAACCAGATTGACTACATCGAATCACCCGAAGTTGTCTCAACAGACTTTGTTGGGTCAAACCGTGCTGGAGTCGTGGATGGCCTTGCCACCATTGCCAATGGCAAGAACATCATCCTTTATGTCTGGTACGACAACGAGTACGGCTACAGCCACCAGGTTGTTCGCGTCATTCAAGAACTTGCTGGATTACACCCACCTAAGTTCCCAGCTCTGTAGTCTGAAGACTATGAAAACAACACCCCACGCCAGTTACGGCGGGGGTGTTGTTGCTTTGCTTCTCGCGTGCACATTCTGGGGAACCACAGGTATGGCTGCGAGCTTCATTCCGCAAATAAACCCTGTCATTATTGGTGCCAGCACAATGGGCATTGGTGGATTGATTCTGGGTTTGACTGCCCTACCTGGAGTCTGGCTGGTATGGCATAACATTGGTGCAAAATCACTCGTCATTGCCGGTGCTTTCGGACTCGCGCTGTACAGCACAGTGTTCTATATCGGAATGAGTTGGGCTGGGGTTGCGCTGGGTAATGTCATTGCTCTGGGGTCTGCCCCATTATTTGCTGGACTTATCGAATGGGTCGTGGACAAGCAGCGCCCCACTGCAATGTGGCTAGTTGCGACCGCAATCGCTGTGGTCGGTGGTGTGCTTTTGGTTTCCGGCCGAAACTTTGGCGAGGACGGCAGGGGAGTAGTTCGCGATTCAGCAATGGTAGTTGCAGGAATTGTGTTGGCCTTGCTTGCTGGTTTCGCTTATGCGCTCTATACCTACATGGCGAACAAGCTGATGAAGCCACATGCTGACAGGCCTCAAGGTTTAGGGCATCGCCCAGTAATCTCCACTATTCAATTAGCTTCTGCCCTTCCACTTCTTGTCATCTTGATTGCTCTCGTCATTGGCAACCCTGGGCAGTTCGCGAATGTTCCCTTAGCTATTCCAGTTATGGCATATCTTGCAATATTCCCTACCGCAGTGGGCCATTTGCTTCTTGCCGTTGGGCTTGGAGCAATGCCTGCATCCCGTGCTGCGGTCTACACCCTCTTCGAGCCAGTGGTCGCTGTCATTCTCGCTGTCATTGTTGTGGGAGAAGTAATTACTCCACTTGGCTGGATTGGGCTACTCATCGTTCTGGCCGGTCTTGCACTTTTGTCTCAGGAAAAACGATCACGATGAGATGGCTCATGGCCGATCAGCTCGGCCCGCATTTTGATGATCGCGAAGATGTGTTACTGATTGAAGCGCAAGCGGTACTGGCTCGTAGGCCGTATCACTGGGCAAAAGCTCATCTGATTCTCAGTGCTTTACGGCATCGCGCAGCTGAATTGGGTGAACGTGCTCGATATGTCACGGCAGAACACTATCGAGATGTCTTAATCCCTTTGCGGGATTCTGGGGAATCACTAAGCGTAGTGAACCCGACAAGTTGGGGAAGCAGGGCTCTTGTCCGTGAGTTGGGCCTCAAGATTTTCCCCAGTCGAGGATTTGTCAGCTCTGAAGATTTCTTTTCTTCCTGGGCTCAAGGGAAAAAGCCTGGATCTCTCAAACTGGAAAACTACTACCGTCACTGGCGAGACACCTCAGGTGTTCTTATGGAGGGTCCCCTGCCTGCAGGCGGTCAATATAACTACGACCATGACAATAGACAGCCACCGCCTAAAGGTGCAGCCAATCTTGGCTTGCCTGCACCGTGGGAACCTGTAGAAGACGAGATTGATGCTCAGGTTCGGGAGGATCTCACGACATGGTCGCGTGAAGGAAAGATCACACTCTTAGGTCGTGATGGACCACGCAGATTTGCTGCAACACGTCAGGAAGCACTGGCGGCACTGGCTGATTTTGTTGAGACCAGATTGATGGATTTTGGCCCCTTTGAGGATGCAAGTCTCATGGGTGATGATGTCATGGCTCACTCCATGCTGAGTGTTCCGCTGAACCTTGGTCTTCTCCATCCTCAAGAAGTTATTGATGCTTGTGTGAATGCCTATGACCAAGGGAAAGCTCCACTAGGAAGTGTGGAGGCCATAGTTAGACAAATAGCTGGCTGGCGAGACTGGGTTTGGCACTTGTATTGGCATCTCGGTGAGGATTATGTCCAACAGAGTAACTATCTTGATGCTCACGTCGATTTGCCTCAACAATTTTGGGATCTTGACGGCGAGAATGTTTCTGCAAAGTGTATGAGCCATGTCTTGAAGTCCGTTGGGGATACCGGCTACGCCCACCACATTCAACGTTTGATGATTCTCGGGAATTGGTCTTTGCAGCGTGGGTATAACCCTGCACAACTCAATGATTGGTTCATTGACGCATTCGTAGATGGAACTCCCTGGGTCATGCCTGCGAACGTGATAGGCATGAGCCAACACGCAGATGGCGGCCTCGTGGCCACCAAGCCGTATTCATCCGGTGGTGCCTATATCAATTCCATGTCTGATTTTTGCAGCGGCTGCCCATTCAACCCCAAAGTGAGATTGGGCGAGAATGCTTGTCCGTTTACCGCAGGTTATTGGGCGTTTTTGCACAGAGTTGAACCACGTATTCGTGGAAACCACAGGATGGCTCAACCGCTAGCAGGAATGCGAAAGCTTGCAGATATCGACGCCGTAGTTGAGCAGGAAACTCATCGAACGAGCTGGTAGGCGACCTGACTAGCGACTGCTCTGTCGTGCAGGACGCTGACGTTGTCCGCCTCCTGCAGCGGTTCCGTAGTTACGAGAACCTGAACCATTGCTGGGTTTGTGTGAACCTGAGCGACGTTGACCGTTCTCATTTGCAGGCGGACGCCCAGAACGATCTCGTGCTGGTTTGCCATCTTTGGTCACACGAGTGGGCCGACCTGCAGGGTTCACACCGCGCGCTTCGCGCTGAGCGCGCTTGCGTTGAGCATTTGCCCCCATTGACTTTCCGTTTCCGCCCTGATGCTTAGCCTCCCGCGGTGCAGGTTTCACATATGGTGCGATCTCACCCACGAGTTCGAGAACTTCAGGGGAGCTTGCCGTCACCTTCTGTGGCTGAACCTGAATATCTGCCTTCTTAAGAAGCGAAGCTAGATCTTTTTGTTGCGTGGGCAAACAGATGGTAACCACATCACCCTCAGCACCGGCGCGAGCGGTTCGCCCAGAGCGGTGCAGATACGCTTTGTGTTCCATCGGCGGGTCAACGTGAATCACGAGTTCCACGTTGTCTACGTGCACTCCTCGAGCCGCAACATCTGTTGCAACAAGGACGTTGACGTCACCGTCGCCAAATGCAGCAAGGTTGCGATCGCGTTGAGGTTGAGAAAGATTGCCGTGGAGATCTACTGCAGGAATTCCTGCCTCGGTTAGGGCCTTAGCCAGTTTCTTGGCATGGTGCTTGGTGCGCATGAACAAGATGCGACGACCGGTACCCGAAGCAAGCTTGTACACAAGCTCCTTTTTGGCATCGTTGGCGCTGGTTTCAAAAACATGGTGGGTCATTGCCGCTACAGGTGAGTTAGCTTCATCAACCGAGTGGAGAACTTCGTTGTGGAGGAACTGGTTGACTAACTTGTCAACGCCGTTGTCCAGTGTTGCCGAAAAAAGAAGTCGTTGGCCACCGGCAGGCGTAGCCTTCAAGATCTTGGTCACGATAGGCAAAAAGCCTAAATCTGCCATGTGGTCTGCTTCGTCTAGAACTGTTATTTCGATGGCATCTAAATGAAGAAAACCTTGCTTCATGAGGTCTTCAAGACGGCCTGGAGTTGCAACCACTATGTCGACGCCTTCTTTGAGTGCGGTGACCTGACGGCCTTGAGAGACTCCGCCAAAGATGGTTGTTACGCGCAAGTCATAAGCCTGTGCAAGTGGTGCCATGGTGTTGGTGATTTGTGTTGCAAGCTCCCGTGTTGGGGCAAGCACAAGACCTAGGGGTCGACCAGCACGACGGCGGCCACCTGCCAGCTTGCCGCCGAGACGAGCAACCATAGGAATACTGAATGCCAGTGTTTTACCCGACCCGGTTTTGCCTCGGCCGAGAACATCACGGCCGGCAAGAGTATCCGGAAGCGTATCTATTTGGATAGGAAAAGGAGTGTCAATACCAACTACGGTCAGCGCTGTGACGAGAGGGGCGGGAACGCCAAGTTGGGAAAAAGTCTTTTCAGACATGAGTTTTACCTTTGGATAAATCTCCCGGTCATTCACATTTCGTGTCAAACACAGCACTCAACATAAGCGAGGGTCAAACGAAGCGAAGTAAATCACTGGGAATATGTGGCGAAGGCGTCTGGTGACGCATCCGTTCGCCGAAGAAAAATGTCAACCAGTGTGGTGAGGGAAGCGTTCTATCGACGCAGGGAACGAAATACATCGTTCACAAGATTTCTCTAGCCTATCGGGGAAAGCTGAGAAAGCCCCTTCTGCTGCTCAAATGATGTTTGAGAACGCAGAAATACTGGTGGGGGTTTCCGGTGAAAGGTCATAATTTGTCTCGTATTTTGTTAACGAGAAAAGTCCACTAATGTGAACAAGTACGAAAGGGGAAAAGTGAACGATTCACTCGCTGGCGATGACGCCACACAGGTCCCCGGTTCGACCCCAGCTCCAGACGTCACAGCAACATTTACCCAGTCTTTCCTTGAGCAAGTTAAAGCACTCGAAGCAGTCGATGTCACTGCTGAAGAACAGGAAGCCATCGCTTCTCTTCCCAGCGGCAATGCACTGTTGATTGTTCGTCGAGGACCAAGCCAGGGTTCGCGCTTCCTGCTTGATGTTGATGTCACCACCTGCGGTCGCCACCCAAATTCAGACATTTTTCTCGATGACGTGACCGTCTCACGTCGTCACGCCGAATTCCGTCGCAAGGGAACAGAATTTGAAGTGCGGGATCTTGCCTCACTGAACGGCACCTATTACGAGGGTGAACGTGTTGAACGTCATGCTCTCAAAGATGGTGATGAAGTTCAGGTTGGTAAGTTTCACCTCACCTTCTTTGCTTCACGTGTAGACCTAGCTCGAGGTGCATAAAGAACATGGCAACAACGGTAAGAAAAAGCACCCCTGCGCGCGGACTTCTCAGCATTGGGCAAGTTCTAGCCAAAGTTTCACCAGATTTTCCTGATCTGACCCCCTCCAAGCTCCGCTTTCTAGAAGAGCAGGGACTGATCACTCCCGAGCGTACCCCCTCTGGGTATCGAAAGTTCTCCGTTGAGCACGTTGACCGCTTGCGTTTGATTCTGACCATGCAGCGCGATCACTACCTTCCCCTGAAGGTTATTCGTGCGCATCTGGAGGAAATTGATACAGGCAACAACCCCGCACTTCCCAACGCAGCAAGCCTCTCCGCAGATTCACTTTTGGCCACCCCCGCTCGCTACACCCGTGAAGAGTTTGTTCGAGCCTGTGGTGCGAGCATGAACCTGCTTCAAGACGCTGTATCAGCCGGAATGCTTGAACCTGCCGATTCCTATACCGATGAGCACATCGTTGTGCTGACTGCGCTAGTAGAGCTGCAACGTTCAGGAATTGAACCACGTCACTTGCGCACCATGCGTGCAGCTGCAGAGCGTGAATATTCCTTGATCGAGCGTGCTTTGGTCCCCGTTTCTCACCGCCATGATGCAGCCAGCAAAGCTCGTTCCATTGAGCGTGCTCATGAGATTTCTCGGCACATTGAGATTGTTCGTTCTCAGATGCTGCGTCAAGTAATTACTCAACAATCTCGATAATCTCGAGTATTGCGACACGCCGAAAGGGCGTGTGAAGCTTTAAATCCCAGACACGATTAAAAACTGTCTGTAAGTTTGAGGATACAAACTCTCAACAACAACTTGAACCTTAAAGTTGTTGATTTCAGGTAAGGGCCGGAAATGAACGAAGTGAACCGCAGCGACGAAGCTCGCTACGAGCTTGACGTCCTGTTCAGCGATGGTATGCCTGAACGCGATGAGAATGCAGGTTACCGTGGTGCCGAAGCTGCAAAGGCAGCTGGCATTACCTACCGTCAGCTTGATTACTGGGCGCGCACGGAACTTGTTGTTCCCACTGTCCGTGACGCATCAGGTTCTGGTTCACAGCGCCTATATGGCTTCCGCGATATTTTGGTTCTCAAGCTTGTCAAGCGCCTGTTGGACACCGGAATTTCACTCCAGCAGATTCGTGCAGCTGTTGACCAGTTGCGATCTGCCGGTATCTATGACCTGGCACAAACCACTCTGATGAGTGATGGCTCCAGCATTTACTTGTGCACCACCAATGACGAGGTCATTGACCTCGTCAGCCGCGGTCAGGGTGTGTTTGGTATCGCAATTGGCAAGGTCTTGCGTGAAGTCGAAACCAGCCTGGTTGAGATCACCTCAACATCTGCCGATGCTTCAGATGAGCTTGCAGCTCGACGAGCCCGCAAAGTTGGCTAAGCGTCTTTTACGAAAACTTAACGAAATAAACCCAGGCAATACCTGGGTTTTTTCTTGTCCTGTTTTAGGACTTGGGAGCGTATTCGCCAATTTTGCCAGCGCGAGAAATGCGGTTGAGGAGTTGATCAAAGTTTTTCGCCATTTCAGCGGCAGCCTCTCCAGGCCAGGCGTGAACTGGGCGTGCAGCACCCTGGGCTTGTTGGAGTGAGGTGCGTTCTGGGAGCTGAGGTTGGAGAACCAGGGGGCCAAACATGTCTCGAAGTTCCTGAATGCGGAACTGGTGCTCTAAAGATTGAGCACGGACACGGTTGATTATCAGGCCAAGAGGCTGAAGTCGGGGGCTGAGCCCGCGACGCACTTCTTCGATGGCGCGCAGAGCACGGTCAGCGGCGGCAACAGAGAATAAACCGGGCTCAGTGACGACCACGACACGGTCAGAAGCCGCCCAAGCGGTTCTGGTGAGCGCATTCAAGCTTGGTGCACAGTCGATGAGGACCAGGTCATATTCGTCCTCTATGGTGGCCAGAGCTTCTTCTAAGCGCCACACCTCACGAGCAGTGGGGTGAGGGCCATCAAAGTTGACAGCGGAAGGGCTACCAATCATCACATCGATAGGGGCATGACCTGGGGCTGACCAACCAGCAGGGCCAATAGCTTGGCGAACAGTCTTGAGTTTGGGGTTCGCCAAAACATCAGCAACATTGAGGTGATCTCGAGTATCCACTCCAAGACCGGTAGAGACGTCAGCCTGAGGGTCAAAATCGACTACAAGAGTGCGCAAATTGGCGGCAAAAGCAGCAGATGCCAAACCGAGGGTGACCGTTGTCTTTCCAACGCCACCCTTGAGTGAACTAATACTGAGCACGTGCATTGAGACCACGATACCTTCTGTAGTCTTGGAGTACCTAACTACGAACCGATGCTGGCGGCATTCGAAGGGGTCATATGTTCAAGAAAATTTTGGTAGCAAACCGTGGCGAAATTGCGATTCGCGCATTTCGTGCGGCTGTCGAGCTAGGAGCGAAGACTGTTGCAGTTTTCCCTGAGGAAGACCGCAGTTCTCTGCACCGTCAAAAGGCAGATGAGGCTTATCAGATCGGTGAACCCGGTCATCCTGTCCGCGCTTATCTCGACGTTGCTGAAATAATTCGTGTAGCGAAGCTTTCCGGCGCAGACGCAATTTACCCTGGATACGGTTTCCTCTCAGAAAACCCAGAATTAGCTCAAGCGGCTGCCGATAACGGCATCACATTCATCGGCCCACCTGCCCGGGTACTGGAAATGGCAGGAAATAAAGTCACTGCAAAAGAACACGCCATCTCTGCAGGTGTTCCAGTGCTCAAATCGACACCAGCAACAACCGACATCGACGCGCTTCTGGCAGGGGCAGCAGAAATTGGATTCCCCATCTTCGCCAAGGCTGTAGCAGGCGGTGGGGGACGCGGTATGCGTCGTGTGGAGACGATGGAAGAACTTCGTCCCGCACTTGAGGCTGCCATGCGTGAAGCAGAAAGCGCCTTCGGTGACGGCCGCATGTTCCTAGAGCAGGCTGTCCTTCGTCCACGCCACATCGAGGTTCAGATTCTGGCTGATAGCCAGGGAGAAACCATTCACCTTTTCGAGCGTGACTGCTCCGTTCAGCGTCGTCACCAAAAGGTAGTTGAAATTGCTCCAGCTCCGAACATTTCAGATGAATTGCGTGCTGCTTTGCACCGCGATGCAATCGCTTTTGCCCGTTCCATTGGATACCAAAACGCTGGAACAGTTGAGTTCTTGGTAGATACTGCAGGTGAGCGCGCTGGTCAGCATGTCTTCATTGAGATGAACCCTCGTATTCAGGTTGAGCACACAGTTACTGAAGAAGTGACTGACGTCGACCTCGTTCAGTCTCAGATGCGTATTGCGGCGGGAGAGTCGCTCGGTGATTTGGGCCTCCACCAAGAGGACATTCATGTTCGTGGTTTTGCACTGCAGTGCCGTATCACCACAGAAGATCCTTCACAAGGTTTCCGTCCAGACACTGGCAAGATTACGACCTACCGTTCACCCGGTGGCGCTGGTATACGCCTCGATGGTGGAACGGTCAGCCCAGGTGCACAAATTAGCCCACACTTTGACTCCATGTTGGTTAAGTTGACCTGTCGAGGTCGCACCTATGCTGCAGCAGTTGACCGTTCGCGTCGTGCGCTTGCAGAATTCCGTATTCGTGGTGTCTCCACCAACATCCCATTCCTTCAAGGCGTGCTCGACGACCCACAGTTCAAAGCTGGTGACGTAGCTACTAACTTCATTGAAGAACGACCACACCTGCTTACTGGTCGTGAGTCGAAAGACCGGGGAACCAAGATTCTTAACTGGGTTACCGATGTCACCGTAAACAAGCCCAATGGTCCTAGACCTGCAGGTGCAGATCCCAAGTCCAAGTTGCCCCGCATCGATCTCAACACGCCTGCCCCTCCGGGGAGCCGTCAGGCTCTGCTTGAGCTAGGCCCCACAGGCTTTGCTCAGGCTTTGAGGCAGCAGAAGGCAGTCGCGGTAACGGAGACGACCTTCCGTGACGCACACCAGTCGCTTTTAGCTACTCGTGTTCGCACCAAAGATTTGGTCAACGTTGCCCCCTATGTTGCTCGTATGACACCTCAGCTCCTCTCCGTTGAAGCGTGGGGTGGTGCAACCTACGATGTTGCCCTTCGTTTCCTGGGTGAAGACCCCTGGGATCGACTTGCAAAATTACGCGAGGCACTGCCCAACGTAGCAATTCAAATGCTTCTTCGTGGTCGCAATACTGTTGGCTACACTCCCTACCCTGAGGAAGTAACCAAGGCATTTGTTCAAGAAGCTGCCGCAACAGGTGTTGACATCTTCCGCATTTTTGATGCACTCAATGATGTGAATCAAATGCGTCCAGCAATTGATGCCGTACTCGAAACGGGAACGACGATCGCTGAAGTTGGTGTGTGCTACACCGGCAACTTGTTGGACCCCAACGAGGACAAGTTCACACTGGACTACTACCTGGCACTTGCTGAAGAAATGGTCGCCGCCGGCGCTCACATTTTGGCTATCAAGGACATGGCTGGCTTATTGCGTCCTGCAGCAGCAGCCAAGTTGGTTAGCGCCTTCCGTGAGCGTTTCGACCTGCCAGTCCACGTTCACACTCACGACACCGCAGGTGGACAACTCGCCACGCTTCTGGCGGCTGCGGCAGCAGGTGCGGACGCAGTAGATGTTGCCTCTGCACCTATGTCTGGAACCACAAGCCAGCCCAGTGCATCATCTTTAGTTGCCGCGTTGGCAAACACGGAACGTGACACAGGGCTGAACCTAGATGCAGTCTGCGATCTCGAACCATACTGGGAAGCTGTTCGGAACATATACAAGCCATTCGAATCTGGCTTGCCTGCTCCAACAGGACGTGTTTACCACCACGAAATTCCTGGTGGTCAACTCTCTAACCTCCGCCAGCAGGCTATCGCACTCGGTCTTGCAGATGACTTTGAGTTGATTGAAGACATGTATGCTGCAGCGAACAAGATTCTTGGTCGTGTACCCAAGGTGACACCGTCTTCCAAGGTTGTTGGTGATCTTGCGTTGCACCTCGCAGCTGTGAGGGCAGACCCAGCAGACTTTGAAGCCAACCCCCAGAAATATGACATCCCAGACTCTGTCATTGGATTCATGGCCGGTGAACTTGGCGATATTCCTGGTGGATGGCCTGAACCTTTCCGTTCCAAAGTTCTCGAGGGCAAGACCATCAACATTCAGATAGCTCCTTTGTCGGAGGAAGACCACGCAGGTCTGGCAGGTGGTTCTGCATCACGCCGTGCAACGTTGAACCGTTTGCTCTTCCCCGTTCCCACGAAGGCATTCGAACAGGTTCGAGAAACCTTTGGTGATGTTTCTGTGCTGGACACGGTTGACTATCTCTACGGTCTCGAATCTGGAAGCGAACACATTGTCGACCTTGGTCAAGGTGTTCGTTTGTATGTCGGACTCGAAGCTATCGGTGGAGTAGACCCCAAGGGAATGCGCACGGTGATGACCACGCTCAATGGTCAACTCCGTCCCGTATTTGTGCGTGACCGTTCTGTTGAAATCAGTACCAAGAGTGCAGAAAAGGCAAACCTGACAGAGGCAGGCCACGTAGCGGCACCATTTGCCGGTGTCGTCACAATCAAGGTTGAACCGGGTCAGACTGTTGCTGCAGGAGACCCTGTCGCTTCGATCGAAGCGATGAAGATGGAAGCGGCAATTACAGCCAGCATCACTGGACGTGTTGAGCGCATTTCCTTCCAAAAATCTCAACAGGTTGAAGCAGGAGATCTCATCGTCGTCATCACACCGATTACTCCGGCAAATTAGGCAAAAACAATATTTCAAAAGCCACAAACAACTTCGGCTCCGAAACTATTCGGGGCCGAAGTTGTTTCGGTAGACTTACGAAGTTACTCGAAACTAAAGGATTAATTCGTGAGCACAGATAACCCTAAATCACCTGCAAAGAAGACTTCATCAAAGAAGTCTTCAACGAAGAAGCCAGCTGCTCAAGCATCTGTTCCGGTTGAATCTGCAGAGCGCATTTCAGAGGTTTCTGACGCCACTGAACGCATTATCGAACAGGCCCCTGAGGTATCAAACATTAGCCTCCCAGCAGTTCCTGTAAACCTTGTTTCGCGTGGATCTGAAAACCTTGAAGAGTCATTACGAAATGCCTTCAGCGGAGGAACTGAGATTCCTACGATTGCATCCCCTTCCGCTACTCGCGAGGAGGAAGAAGAGCTCATTCAGGTAGATGCAGAGCTTGTTGACACCGGGTCCCTCCCTACACGTCGCGATCGCCTATCAGGAGAACCTTCGGGTAAACCTGAGCCTGTAGCGATGCTCACTCCTGAGCGCGTTCTTGATGCAAAGAAGAAGCGTGACAAGCCCACTGAGGGATGGAACAAGTTCGTGTACAACGTCACGTTCCACGCTGTGAACCTAGGTGACTCACCTCAGACTCGTCATCGCAAAGCACTAGATACCAGCATTGGTCGCCCCCTCACGGGTGGAACAAAGTTTGTTCCAGTTCTCACTCGTAAGGGCGGCGTGGGTAAGACAACCACGACAACCCTTCTTGGTATGGCAATGGCCTTGGTGCGCGAGGACCGTGTTCTAGCCATTGATGCCAACCCTGACCGTGGAACTTTGGCTGAACGTTTCAACAAAACCACGGAAAAAACAGTTCGAGACTTGGTCTCTAACGCGGCCAAGATTTTGACCTTCAATGATTTTTCTGAGTACGTCAACCGTGACAAGACTCGACTGGATGTTCTGGCTTCGGATACCGATCCCTTTTTATCCGAAGCTTTTGGGGCTAACGACTACAACATCGTGGCAGATCTCGCGAGCCGCTATTACTCGGTTGCATTGACTGACTGTGGTACCGGAATTATTCACTCTGTCATGTCTGCAACCCTGCAGCGCGCTGATGGTTTGGTTATTGTCTCCGGTGGCTCATTCGATGAAGCACGCCTTGCTTCTGAAACACTGACCTGGCTCGAATCAAATGGCTACGGCGAACTGGTGAAGAACTCTATCGTGGCAATCAACACCGCTACTCAAGGAACGAACTTGATTAAGCTGCGCGAAATTGAAGACCACTTTAAGTCTCGTGTTCGTGAGACAGTTCGTGTTCCCTATGATGCAATGCTTGCTGCTGGTTCCTACATTGACTTCAAGAAGCTCAAGCCAGAGACTCAAGAAGCAGCTCGCCAGCTTGCTTCTCTGGTTGTTGACGGCCTCTAAGTCTCAAGAGCTCAGATGACTGAACGTTCTATTCGCATCTTTGGCGACCCCGTTCTCAAGACACCTACCGAGGAGATCGTCGTTATTGACGACAAGATCCGTGCTCTCGTAGATGACCTCGTAGACACCGTCAAGATTCCTGGACGTGCAGGTGTTGCCGCCACTCAGATTGGAGTGGGTCTTCGTGCGTTTAGTTACAACGTTCACGGAGATGTTGGCTACATCCTCAACCCTCGTATCGTTGAAACACGCGGAGATCTTGAGCTGGTTGAAGAAGGGTGCCTGAGCATTCCGAACCTATGGTTCAAGACACCCAGGTATCCTTTTGCCAAAGTTGAAGGGACCGACCTCGACGGCAACACTCTTGTGCTTGAGGGGGAAGGCCTGATGGCACAGGCACTTCAGCACGAGTGTGACCACCTAGATGGTCTGGTGTATCTCGACCGGTTAGATCAACAGACACGCAAAGAAGCTATGCGCCAAGTGCGCGAAAGCGATTGGTTTTAATCGACCGCTCCTGAGACACCCTCATACATCGCCTCAATCTCGTTCGCATAATCTTTCACAATCACATTGCGCTTGATGCTCATCTTCGGAGTTAGGTGACCTGACTCCTCGGTGAACTGTGTCGGCAAGATTGTGAACTTACGTATAGATTCAGCACGAGAGACGCGAGCATTGGCGCGATCTATGGCAGTTTGAACTTCTGCAATCACCGCAGGGTTCTTGGCCGCTTCAGCAATACTCATCGTGGGATCGAGCTTGTTGTTGGTGAGCCACATAGGCAACATTTCGGGGTCCAATGTTACGAGTGCAGAGATAAACGGCTTTGCGTCTCCCACAGCCACAACTTGGCTAATCACAGGGTTTGCGCGAATGGGGTCCTCAAGGAATGCGGGAGCAACGTTCTTTCCACCTGCGGTCACAATAATTTCTTTCTTGCGACCAGTAATGGTGATGTAGCCATCAGCATCAATCTCACCGATGTCACCGGTTTTGAACCAGCCATTGTCAAAGGTTTCTTTGGTAGCTTCTGGATTCTTCCAATATTCCTTGAAGACGTTAATTCCTGCGGCTTCAATCTCACCTTCGTCGCTCAACCGGACAGAACATCCTGGTAGTGCGGGTCCTACAGTTCCAATTTTGAATTTGGAAGGAAGGTTGATGGAGATCGGAGCAGTTGTCTCAGTGAGGCCGTAGCCCTCAAGAACGACTAAGCCCAAGGCATGGAAGAAGTGAGCTAGGCGATCACCTAATGGGGCTGAACCGCTAATTGCGTAGGTGCAGTTTCCACCGAGTGCAGCACGCAGTTTGGAGAGAACAAGTTTGTCCATCACAGCAAACTTCAGCTTGAGACCAAACGGAATGTATCCGTCCATTTCAGCTTTGGAATATTCGATTGCAGTTTTTGCAGCGGCACGGAAGATATTTCCCTTGCCCCCTGCTTCAGCTTTCTGCTCTGCAGAGTTGTAGACCTTCTCAAACACGCGAGGCACAGCTAGGAGGAAGCTGGGCTTGAAAGATTGCATGGCTGGCAATAATTGGGTTGTGTCGCCTTGGTGGCCCACTTTTACACCACCTTGCACAGCCAGAATCGAAATAAAGCGTGCGAAGATGTGTGCCGTTGTGATGAAAAGCAACGTGGAGGACTGAGGGTTAACCACCTCGGGGACGGCAGCCTGCGCATTGCGTGAAAGCTCCAAGAAGTTGGAGTGAGTTAGCACGCAGCCTTTGGGCTTGCCAGTCGAACCCGAGGTGTAAATCAAAGTCGCTAGATCACTTCCATGAAGGGAAGAGCGACGTTCTTCAACTTCCTCGTCGGAAATGCCGGATCCCGCGATTACGAGAGCTTCCAAATCGCCAGCATCGATCTGCCACACAGAGTGAACGAATGGAGCGTCTGAGCGGATTTCTTCAAAACGTTTGAGGTGGTCTGGAGTTTCAACAATCAAAGCAACAGCTTCAGAGTCTTCCAAAATCCATTGAATTTGGCTTGGAGCGCTTGTTTCATAGATGGGTACCAGCGCTGCACCGGCAAACCACATAGCAAAGTCAACGAGGGTCCACTCATAGCGGGTTTTGCACATCAAACCAACACGATCACCTGGCTTGATACCACTGGCTATGAAGCCTTTAGCAAGTGCAATGACTTGTTCAAGAAACTCTGTCGAGGTGACGTCTTTCCAACCCCCGTCTACAGGGAGCGAAAAAAGAGCATTATTGGGAGTTTCACGCACTCTATCGAGCAAAACCTGCGTGGTATTTGCTTGGGGATCCGCTGCAACTAGAGCGGGCGTGTCGAACTGAATAACACTCTTTTCCATGGCATCTCCTTCGGTGTTAACTACACTTTAGTAGTCCCTCCATTCCCTCCCCAGACTTTCAGGAGACTCACAGGTATGTATTCCATTGGTATCGATATTGGGGGAACAAAAATTGCTGGAGCCTTGGTAAACGAGTTAGGGGAGATCATCACCAAAACTCAAGTTCCTTCACCCGCCCACAGCGCGGAAGATATGGAATTGGCCATAGTTTCGCTCATCTCAGAGCTCTCTGAAGGTAATCCCGTCATTGCTGCCGGGGTTGCAGCAGCAGGATTCATTGACGCCGCTCAATCCACTGTCTACTACGCCCCAAATATCGCGTGGCGTAATGAACCCCTCAAGGACAAGCTCGAAGCGAAGATTGATTTGCCGATCGTGATTGAAAACGATGCGAATGCGGCCGGGTGGGCAGAGTACAGATTTGGAGCAGGGAAATCTTTCACCCACATGACCATGCTCACCATTGGTACTGGTGTCGGTGGAGCAATCATCGCCAATGGCGACTTGTTTACTGGTGGTTTTGGTGCAGGAGCAGAACTGGGGCACCTTCGTGTACAACCCGATGGTCTGGAGTGTGGATGTGGCCAGAGAGGTTGCATTGAAGCATATGCTTCGGGCCGCGCTCTGTTGCGCTACATGCGCGAAGAAACGCAAAACCCTCAGCTGGAAGCTTTAGAGGGGAAAAAACTTCTCGAGGACGGTGATCCAGCTGCTTGGCGCGCGGTGAGTACCCTCGGTGGCTGGATGGGTGTGGCCTGTGCAAGCCTTTCTGCAGTTCTTGATCCACAGGTTTTTGTCATTGGTGGCGGTGTTGCCGCAGCTGGTGAACACCTTCTGGAACCCATCCGTGAGTCTTTTTTGAGTAACGTATCTGCTCGCGGTTACCACCCTGAGCCTGAATTTCGTATTGCTGAAATGGTCAATGATGCCGGTGTCGTTGGTGCGGCAGACCTTGCCCGCCGCCACGCAGAAAAACTCTAGAGGTAAGCTAAAAGCATGTTTTATTGGCTGATGAAAAACGTCATCGCCGGACCGTTGCTCAAGGGCATCTTTCGTCCGTGGGTAACCGGTGCTGACAACATTCCCGCTGAGGGCGGAGTGATTTTAGCCAGCAATCACCTCTCGTTTGTCGATTCGGTTTTCCTTCCCATCTCCATCGATCGAGAAATGGTCTTCTTAGCAAAAAGCGAATACTTCACCACTAAGGGCATTAAGGGATGGGCTACGAAGTGGTTCATGAAGGGCACAGGAATGTTGCCCATAGACCGCTCAGGCGGAAAAGCTTCTGAAGCTAGTTTGAACACAGGTTTGCGTGTGTTAGCAGAGGGCCGAGTATTAGGAATTTATCCCGAAGGCACTCGTTCTCCTGACGCCAAACTTTACCGCGGTCGCACCGGCATTGCCCGAATGGTCCTGGAATCAGGTGTTCCCGTTATTCCTGTTGCCATGATTGACACTGAGAAAATAATGCCGATTGGTTCTAAGTGGCCCAAACTGCGTCGCCCCGGAATCATTATTGGTAAACCGCTGGACTTTTCTCGTTTCCAGGGCATGGAGGGCGACCGTTTCATACTTCGTGCTGTGACAGATGAAATCATCTATGAGCTCGCTGGCTTGTCAGGCCAAGAGTATGACGATGTCTATGCCTCGTCTGTGCGTGAAAAACGCCCCGTCAGCGCAAGATAAGCTTAAGACTTGGTTTGATAAAGCCAATTGAGACAAGCATTCACAGCTGTGATACCTATCACGCATCCATATACAGGGGAGTTCCTTCGTGGCTAGCCAAACTGAGCCCAATATCGTCGCTGACAAAACCGTCATCGAGGGTTTGGACTATTGGCGCACACTTCCCATCAAACAGCAGCCTGAATGGCCAGATGCTGCAGCAGTGAAAGCAACGAGCGCACAGTTAGCTGCTCTTCCGCCGTTAGTTTTTGCCGGTGAAGTCGACACTCTTCGTGAACGCCTTGCTAAGGCTGCTCAAGGTCAGGCATTCCTGCTTCAGGGTGGAGATTGCGCAGAGACCTTTGCCGGTGCAACAGCTGACAAGATCCGTAACCGCATTAAGACCGTTCTTCAGATGGCCGTTGTGCTCACCTACGCAGCAGAGATGCCTGTAATCAAAATGGGCCGTATGGCAGGACAGTTCGCCAAGCCTCGCTCGAGCGACACCGAAACTCGTGGTGAGGTTACTCTGCCCGCCTACCGTGGTGATATTGTCAACGGTTACGATTTCACCCCCGAATCACGCACAGCAAACCCAGATCGTCTGCTCAAGGCCTACAACACATCTGTGGCAACGTTGAACCTCATACGGGCTTTCACCACAGGTGGTTTTGCAGACCTTCGCGAAGTACACCGATGGAACCAAGGTTTCGCCAAAAACCCAGCCAATGTTGAATACGAAGCGATGGCCAACGAAATTGATCGCGCAATCAAATTTATGGCTGCATGTGGCGCTGATTTTGATGCTCTCAAGACCACAGAGTTCTTCGTTTCTCACGAAGCACTCTTGATGGAATACGAGCGCCCTATGACTCGTATTGATTCACGCACCGGCACCCCGTACAACACCAGTGCACACTTCCTGTGGATCGGTGAGCGCACACGTGAACTTGATGGTGCTCACGTGGACTTCCTCTCCCGAGTGCGTAACCCCATTGGTGTGAAGCTCGGCCCAACCACAGACGTTGACACGATGAAGAAACTTATCGACAAGCTGGATCCTGAGCGTGAGCCAGGACGTTTGACCTTCATCACCCGCATGGGCGCTGGAAAGATTCGTGAGGCGTTGCCTCCACTTCTAGAAGCCATCAAGGGCATGGATGCTAATCCTCTCTGGATTACCGATCCCATGCACGGAAACGGCATCACTACCCCCAATGGTTACAAGACCCGTCGCTTCGACGATGTCATGGACGAAGTTCGCGGCTTCTTTGAAGCACACCGCCAGGTTGGCACATTCCCCGGTGGAGTGCACGTAGAGCTCACAGGTGACGACGTCACTGAATGTTTGGGTGGTTCTGAACAGATTGATGAGAAGGACCTGGAGAGCCGTTATGAGTCTCTCTGTGACCCTCGACTCAACCACATGCAATCACTTGAGCTTGCATTCTTGGTTGCTGAGGAACTTAAGAAGGCGTAATCCTCTCACTTAACTGTTGAGGCCCCGTCACTACTAGGTGACGGGGCCTCAACATTGTTCAGTGTTACTTGACTACTTTGTTGAAGCCGGTAACAGGCTGTGCTTCATCGAAGCCAGCAACCTGCTTGCGGAATCCGCGAGTCAAAATGAGCAGCCAAACCAGACCAACACCGGCCCAGATGAGACCACCAGTGAGTGCCTCGGGGGAGAGGTTGACCCACAGGATGATAGTCATAGCAAGTCCAAGCAATGGCATGACAATGAACTTGAAAATGTCGGAGCCGGTCTTACGGCGGCCCTGACGAATTGCAAACCATGCAAAGACGGAGATGTTGACGAAGCTAAAAGCAATCAACGCACCGAAGTTGATGAAGTGAACAATGTCAGCCAAGGTCAGAACAACACCGGTCAAGCAGACGATACCTGCAAGAACTACGTTGAAGGTTGGTGTCTGTGTCTTGGGGTTGACGTAACCGAAGAGCTTGTTGGGGAGAACGTTGTTACGTCCCATAACCAGCAGCATACGAGCCACAGAAGCCTGTGATGCAAGCAGTGACGCAATAGTTGCGGCGAAGCCAGCTGCAGTCAGGATGATCTTCATGGTTTGACCACCGACGAGCTCACCAATGATGGGAAGTGTTGAGTCATCAACGTACTGACGGTCTCCACCGGGAGCGAATACGTTCCAGTCAGGGAAGAGTGCCTGAGTGAAGTACGCGGTCACGATGAAGATACCGCCACCGATGAGAACGGTGAGCATGATCGCACGAGGAACAACCTTGGGGGTACGAGCTTCTTCAACGTACATGGTGACGGCATCGAAACCAATGAAGCTGAAGCAGACGATAGTTGCACCAAGAAGAACGAGGGAGAAGTCAACGCCTTCGTGGACGAATGGTGTCGGGGTGATGAGCGTTCCTTCCCCGGCACCTCCGAGAAGCTGGACAATAACCATCACAACGAAGGCAAGCATTGCAGCGATTGCAATGATGAGCAGAATCGTGTTGACGTTCGAAGTTCCACGCATGGTGACGTAGATAATTCCTGTCGCAAGAACAGTGAAGAGGATAACCCAGACAGCGCCGTCAACTTCAGGGAAGAAGGATTCCATGTAACTGCGGACGATGATGATGTTGACCAATGGCAACAGCATGTAGTCCAGCATGGAGGTCCAACCGACCATGAAACCAACGTTGGGGTGAATGGAGTTCTTTGCGTAGGTGTATGCAGAACCCGCGGAAGGGAACTCTGCTGACATCTTGCCGTAGCTAATTGCGGTGAAGATCATCACGATCAAAGCAACCAGGTATGCCAGTGGCACAACGTTGTTTGTGGTTTCGGCGACCATGCCGAAGGTGTCAAAGACAACAGTTGGGGTCATGTAACCCAGACCGAGAGCCACAATGGCCCACATTCCTAGGTTACGTTTCAGTGCGACCCTCGAGCCGCTACCGGGGACAAAGGATTCTGGCATAACTTCTCTCTTCGTTGAGGCCATTTATTTAATGTCAAGGGGTTGCCCCCTGAGCATTTCCCCAGCCTAGTCCTCATTGAGGTGCGAAACGAGTGTAGAAATGGAGTTTTTACAACGAATTCATAATCTATTTGTTTGGGTTCCGTTGCGAAATTTCACTACGAATTCAAAGTTCTGACCCCATATTGTTAGACCATGGCAACTGTTAATCTCACCACTGACACATTCGATTCCACCATCATGGGCAACGACATAGTCGTTGTCGATTTTTGGGCTGAGTGGTGTGGCCCTTGCAAGATGTTTGCACCAACTTTTGAAGCAGTCTCTGAGAAGAATCCAGAGATAGTCTTCGGCAAAGTAGACACCGAAGCAGAGCAGTCGCTGGCAGCCGCGGCCGGAATTCGGTCAATTCCTACTCTTATGATTTTCCGGGACAGTATTCTTCTGTTCTCCCAACCCGGTGCCTTACCGCCGGCGGCCTTGGAAGATCTTGTCGAGCAAGTCAAAGCCCTAGATATGACAGAAGTCCACGCTGAGATTGCAAAACAGCAATCAGACATTGGCAGCTAAAGCCCACATATAACTAGTGAACCCCCTTCTGTTGAGAAGGGGGTTCACTGAGTTGAGAGTAATCGAACGTTATCGAACGAGTGCACGTCCCCATTTATCGCGCATCTTGCCAGTGGCGATGATGATGATGTCAACAATCCACCAGATACCCAAACCACCACCAGTAATGAGTTTGAGGATTCCGGTTCCCCATTTCCCAATGAACATGCGGTCGATACCCAGGGTGCCGACGAAGATTGACAAAATGAGGGTGACTGTCCAGTCACGGGGAGCTGTTGCGGTTTCTTGAGCCATACTTACAAATTACTCCACGTTCTCGATAAAAATCTGACCTGTTGAACTCTGACGTATCGTAGTTCCATCATCGAGCTGAACCACCGGGCGGTTTTCTAGATAGGTCAACGTCCAATACCACTCACTGGTGTCTTGTTTCAGCGCTGTGAGTTCGCGCTCGACCTCGGCGACTGCTTCCCTTACAGACTTGTCTAGAGTTTGTGGTGGTGCAGTATGAGCTTTCCATCTTGTTCCAAGCTGCATCACTTTTCCTGCGTGGTTTCCGGTGCTGGGGCTAGTTCAATCTGGCTTACACCAAGCTCGGATGCTTCTTCGAAGGTGAGTTGTGCAATTCGACCGGTAGCCATCAAGTCGCCTTGTGCTGCTTTGAGTAATGAGATAGTTGCTTCAGGTGCAGCTATGGTCGCGGTGAGAACCTCAGTCTTTTGGCTTGCCGAGGCTTCAGTTTTCGCACGACGAATACCAATAAGAGCCTCGGATGCAGCCTTGAGTACCTCGGGGTTACCAATAACCTCTTCACCTGGAACCGGCCAAGCCGAACGGTGAATACTGTCATCATTGAACCATGACCATGCTTCTTCTGCGGCAAATGGCAGAACAGGTGCAAGAAGGCGCAGGAAGACAGTCAATGCTTGGTTGAGCGCAGCAGCTGCGGAAGCTTGCTCTGGGTGCTCGTGGTTATAGGCACGTTCTTTGACTAACTCAAGGTAGTCATCTGTGAACGTCCAGAAGAAATGCTCTGTCACTTCTAATGCCTTGGCATGGTCATAGTTTTCCAACGCTTCAGTTGCTTCTCGAACTACATTGTGAAGAGTTTCGAGCATGCTCAAATCCAGAGGGTTGGTAACCACTGTGTCTGCAGGAGCATTGAAACCCAAGATGAACTTGGAAGCGTTCAAGAGCTTGATGGCTAAGCGGCGACCAATCTTGATCTGTGTGGGGTTTTGCGGGTCAAACGCAGCATCGGTACCTAGGCGACTGCTCGCTGCCCAGTAACGAACAGCATCAGAGCCGTGCTGATCCAACATGTCTGCAGGAGTGACCACGTTGCCCTTGGACTTGGACATCTTCTTACGGTCTGGGTCCACGATGAAGCCAGAAATGGCAGCATTTGTCCATGGCTTGCCACCGTTTTGAAGGGCAGAACGCAGCATAGTGGAGAACAGCCAGGTGCGAATAATGTCTTGGCCCTGGGGGCGTAGGTCGAAGGGGAAGACCAGGTTCCACAGGTCCTCATCACGTTCCCAACCACCAGCTAGTTGAGGAGTCAGGCTCGAAGTTGCCCAGGTGTCCATGACGTCAACTTCACCCTGGAATCCGCCCGGGATACCACGCTGAGCTTCGGTGTATCCGGCAGGAACATCGCTGGAAGGATCAACAGGGAGTTGTTCTCTGGAAGCAATAATGGGCTCGTCAAAGACGGGGTTGCCGTCTCCATCGAGTGGATACCATACAGGAATGGGAACACCGAAGAATCGCTGGCGAGAAATGAGCCAGTCACCGTTGAGACCATTGACCCAGTTCTCATAACGGACACGCATAAAGTCGGGATGCCAGGACATTTCCTGACCAAGCTCGATGAGCTTCTTCTTGAGTTGGTCATCTTTAGCGCCGTTAACCAAGTACCACTGGCGAGTGGAGACGATTTCAAGAGGCTTGTCACCCTTTTCGAAGAATTTGACCGGGTGCATGATGGGCTCAGGTTCGCCCAGCATTTCACTGGACTCCTTGAGCATCTCGACCATGGCAGTCTTCGCGCTGAAAGCAGTCTTGCCAGCAAGCTCAGCGTAAGCAGCTTGTGCTTGAGGAGATTCAAGGCCTTCTGGTGCTTCAGATACGAAACGACCATCGAAGCCGATTACAGCACGCGTTGGCAAGTTGAGCTCACGCCACCAGATCACGTCGGTGACGTCACCAAAGGTACAGATCATGGCGATACCGGTGCCCTTGTCTGGCTGAGCAAGGTGGTGGGCGAGTACAGGTACTTCAACACCGAAGACAGGGGTCTTCACTGTTTTGCCAAAGTAGGGCTTGTAACGTTCGTCATCAGGGTGAGCTACCAGAGCAACACAAGCGGGTAATAATTCTGGGCGGCTGGTCATGATCTCAATGTGACCGCCATCAGGCTTGTGGAAAGTGAGGCGGTGATATGCGCCGGGCATTTCTTTATCTTCGAGTTCCGCCTGTGCCACTGCAGTGCGGAAAGTCACATCCCACAGAGTCGGTGCCATCGCCTGGTAGGCCTCACCACGTGCGTGGTTATTGATGAAAGCTAACTGGCTTGTGGTGATGGTTTCATCAGAGATGGTGCGATAGGTCTGGGTCCAGTCCACAGAAAGCCCGAGTTGACGCCAAACGTCCTCGAACTGCTTCTCATCCTCAACAGTGAGCTTTTCACAGAGCTCAATGAAGTTCTTACGACTAATGGGAAGCTGATCCGCTGCTTTAGAGCTCTTGTTATCTCCACCCTCGAATGGTGGAACAAAGTTCTCAACATAGGGGAGGGTAGGGTCGCAGCGCACTCCGTAGTAGTTCTGAACGCGACGTTCCGTGGGCAGGCCATTGTCATCCCACCCGGCTGGATAGAAAACTTCTTTGCCGCGCATGCGTTGGAAACGGGCGATGACATCGGTGTGGGTGTAACTGAAAACGTGTCCGATGTGCAGTGATCCCGATGCTGTGGGGGGAGGTGTGTCAATGGAATAGACACTGGCTCGGGTTTGACCGTCTTTGCGGAAGCGGTAGAGACCCGACTCTTCCCATTTCTTGTCCCAGAGACTTTCGAGACCTTCCAGAGCCGGCTTGTCAGGAACATTCGCGGGCGTCATAGTCATAGGTATTTCTCGCTCTCTATGGGCGGCATCGCGTCAACGCAAGAAAACAGGATGTTTGCTCACTTGATGCCTCAAATGGTGATGTTTATAGCTTACTAAAGGCAATAGAATGGACTCTAACGACATCGATCCGGCTATCACCGGGGAGTTTTCGGAAGAACAGTCTTAGGACTAAGTAGAACCGAACGGGACGAGCCCGTTATTGCTCAAGAACAAGAGGTGAGATTTTTCTCACAAGCTCAGGTGGTACCGCGGAAGAAATTTCGTCCTGGCACAGTGTTTTACTCAACAACTGGAGCCCTAAGTGACGTATCCCCGCCGTAATACATTCGGTCAACAGACTGAGATCGTTCCTTCGCCATCGTTCCCCGCCATCGAAGAGCAGATTCTTGCTTTTTGGGAGAAAGACAACACGTTCCAGGCATCAATAGAACAGCGTGCTCATGGAGACGAATGGGTCTTCTATGACGGTCCGCCTTTCGCCAATGGTCTTCCTCACTACGGACACCTTCTCACCGGCTACGCCAAAGACCTGTTCCCTCGCTACCAAACCATGCGCGGTAAAAAGGTTGATCGTCGCTTTGGATGGGACACACACGGTCTTCCTGCCGAGCTGGAAGCAATGCGCCAGTTGGGAATTACTAAGAAGGAAGAAATTGAAGAGATGGGTATTGCTGCGTTCAACGCAGAAGCCCGCTCCTCTGTTCTTCGCTACACCGGCGAATGGGAACAATACGTTACACGCCAGGCTCGCTGGGTCGATTTTGAAAACGACTACAAAACGCTCGATATCTCCTTCATGGAGTCCGTAATTTGGGCGTTCAAGCGTCTGTATGACAAGGGCCTGGCCTATGAAGGTTTCCGGGTTCTTCCATATTGCTGGAACGATGAGACTCCGCTGTCAAACCACGAGTTGCGTATGGACGATGACGTCTACAAGATGCGTCAGGACCAGTCGGTAACTGTGACGTTCCCCCTGACCGGGGACAAAGCAACTGCATTGGGTCTCGCTGGAGTTCGTGCCCTGGCATGGACGACCACACCCTGGACTCTGCCAACAAATGCGGCACTGGCTGTTGGGCCCACCATTCGTTACGCGATTGTTCCTGCTGGGCCTAATGGAGCAGCGGATGGAGTGGCTTGTTGCGAAGCGGACTATTTGATTGCAGAGGATCTGTTAGGCAACTATGCCAAGGATTTGGGTTATGAGGATGCGGCTTCAGCAAAAGAAGCAGTGAAGTCTCATATCGTGGGCCAGGATCTTGATGGTGTGACCTATGACCGACTCTGGGATTACTACGCAGACGATGAGGAATACCTGACCAACGCGTGGCAAATCCTTGTTGCTGACTACGTCACCACTGCAGACGGCACCGGCGTTGTTCACCAAGCACCTGCGTATGGTGAAGAAGACCAAAAGGTCTGTGAGTCTGCTGGCATTGGTGTCCGCGTTTCCGTAGATGATGGAGGAAAGTTTCTCTCTCGTTTCACAGAAGTCGCAGGCATGCAGGTATTCGAAGCAAACAAGCCGTTGACAACACTGCTGCGCGAACAAGGCCGACTGTTGCGTGTGGCCTCTTATGAGCACAGCTACCCACACTGTTGGCGGTGCCGTCAGCCGTTGATTTATCGTGCTGTATCTTCCTGGTTTGTCTCAGTCACCTCATTCCGCGATCGCATGGAAGAACTCAACCAAGACATCAACTGGGTTCCTGAGAACGTCAAAGACGGACAATTTGGAAAGTGGATTGCTAACGCTCGCGACTGGTCTATCTCACGCAACCGCTATTGGGGATCTCCCATTCCTGTGTGGAAGTCAGACAACCCCGACTACCCGCGCATTGACGTGTACGGATCGCTCGATGAAATCGAAGCTGACTTCGGTGTTCGTCCCACTGATTTACACCGACCATTCATTGATGAGCTAACCAGGCCTAACCCCGATGACCCAACCGGGCAATCCACCATGCGTCGTATTGAAGACGTCCTTGACGTGTGGTTTGACTCTGGTTCGATGCCATTTGCTCAGGTGCACTACCCGTTTGAAAACCAGGAATGGTTTGACAGCCACAACCCTGCAGATTTCATCGTGGAGTACATCGGTCAAACCCGTGGTTGGTTCTACACCCTTCACATTTTGGCAACTGCACTCTTTGATCGCCCGGCCTTCAAGAACGTGGTCTCACACGGAATTGTGCTCGGTAGCGATGGCCAAAAAATGTCTAAGTCTCTGAGGAACTATCCTGACGTTTCTGAGGTATTTGACCGCGATGGCTCAGATGCCATGCGCTGGTTCTTGATGAGCTCTCCTGTTCTGCGCGGAGGTAATCTCATCGTTACCGAGGAAGGAATTCGCGAGGGTGTCCGCCAGTTGCTGCTGCCTCTGTGGAATAGTTATTACTTCTTCAGCTTGTATGCCAACGCGGACAACTATGAAGCCTCGTGGCGCACCGACAGCACGAACGTTCTTGATAAGTATCTTCTTGCAAAGACACGTGATCTCATCCTTGAAGTGCAAGGTCACCTCGATGCGCTGGATTCCACCAACGCGGCTGAAGCACTTCGAAACTTCGCAGATGTCTTGACCAATTGGTATGTTCGCCGCTCTCGTGATCGTTTCTGGACCGGTGGTGCCGAAGCGCACGAAGCCTTCGACACGCTATACACCGTTCTTGAAACCCTCTGTCGTGTAGCAGCACCTTTGCTTCCTCTCGTAACTGAGAACATCTGGCAAGGTCTCACCGGTGGTCGTTCTGTTCACCTCGAGGACTGGCCAGATGCCGACACGTTCCCTGCAGATCCTTCTCTCGTTGCCTCAATGGATGCTGTTCGAGAGATCACATCTTCTTCTTTGGCCTTGCGTAAGAAGGTCGGACTGCGCGTGCGACTGCCCCTTGCAGATCTCACTGTTGTGTCAGATTTGTCTGATTCTTTGGCGTCGTTCAGTGACATTCTGCGCGATGAGCTCAACGTAAAACAGGTCACTCTGGTTCAGTTCACGGACGGTTCTGCAGCTGAATACGGCATCACCTCGAAACTCACCGTCAATGCACGCGCTGCTGGCCCTCGTTTGGGCAAGCAGGTTCAACAGATCATCCAGGCTGCTAAAGCTGGAGACTGGTCAGAGAACAACGGTGTTGTCGCTGCGGGGGGAGTTGAGCTTGTGGAAGGTGAATATGAGCTCACCTTAGAATCCGGGGACGGCACTAATGGAGCACGAGCCCTCGCGTTGTTACCTGGGGGTGGTTTTGTCTTACTCGATACTGTCACCACATTTGAGCTTGAAGCAGAAGGCTTGGCCCGTGATGTGATTCGTGCAGTACAGGACACTCGCAAGGCTGCGGGATTTGATGTTTCGGACAGAATCCATCTGGACGTGTTCTGCTTTGCTGAGGCCGATGCTCAGGCACTCAAAATGAAGACAGATGCAAACATTGCATCTGATACTTTAGCCACCGAGTTTGGTGTTCATGATCCTGCATTCCATAGCGAACTTGCTCAGTTTGAAACAGTATCTCCAGCTGAGTGGTTACCTGGTTTGCTATCTCACAGTCCCGAACATTTTGCGGTGTTCCCTGCCGGGCAATACGCGAATGAGGGTAGCTTTGTAGTGGCTGTTTCGCGCGTGAATCGAGTACTCAATGTCTAGAGATGACCTGACGCCCGGTGGCTTTGCCAATGGTGACTTCTCATCTGATGATGACTATGACGGTTTGGATCCGGCCGAGATGGATGAGTATGCCCGTGCTGCTGCGCTTGTTTATACCGAGCTGCAAGCACGTCTGGGTGAAGGAATGCCTCAACCCAGGCTGGAGCCAACCAGGCGTGTGGTTGAACTCCTCGGTGACGTGCACCGCGCCTATCCCATCATTCACATCGCAGGAACAAACGGGAAGACAACCACAGCACGCCTGATTGAAGCAATACTTCGCGCCTACGGCCTCTCCACGGGAGTCTTCACCTCACCCCACCTCGTTTCGTTCAACGAACGCATTTTGCTTAACGGAGTTCCTGTTCGTGACGATGTCTTGGTGACGAACTGGCTTGATGTGAAGCCCTATGTCGAACTTGTTGACGCCGAATTGGAAGCGAAGGGCGAACCTCGTCTCACTTTCTTTGAAGTGATGACGATCCTCGCATATGGCACTTTTGCAGATGCCCCAGTTGATGTGGCCATTGTGGAAGCAGGCTTGGGAGGTGAATGGGATTCAACCAATGTTGCTGATGGAGTAGTTGCTGTATTCACCCCGATTGCTCTAGATCACATGGAACGTCTTGGTAAAGATGTTGAGACTATCGCCCGCACAAAGTCTGGAATTATCAAGCCGGCATCAATGGTGGTCTCTGCTGCTCAAGTTCCTGAAGTTCGTGCAGTCCTAGAAGAAGCCGCTGATCTCACTGAATCAACGCTCACATTTGTCTCGACAACGACTGAGCCGGAAGTGGGAAACCCTATTGCTGTGGTTTCTCGCGCTGTGGCTGTCGGTGGACAACTTGTCACGATTCAAGGTGCAGCTGGTCGATATGAAGATATCTTCCTTGCGTTGTATGGAGATCATCAGGCTGATAATGCCGCTTTGGCTATCGCTGCAGTCGAGGCTTTCTTGGGTGGCGCTTCTCAACAACTAGAACAAGAAGTACTCGATGAAGCATTTGCCACAGTCTCCTCGCCAGGGCGTCTCCAACTTGTCGCCGCAGATCCGACCGTGTTAGTTGATGCAGCACACAATCCTCATGGTTCGCTCTCTCTAGCTTCAGCACTGGGAAGTTATTTCACTTTCGATGACCTGACCATTGTGCTGGCCATTTTTGAAGATAAAGACGTACAGGGAATTGTTCAGGCGCTTGCCCCTGTTGCAACACGATTCATCGTGACAACCGCTCCTTCTGACCGAACACGTTCGGCTCGTGACCTCGGTTTCCTCGTTGCAGATATTACCGGGGATGACAAAGTAGTAATCGAGGAAGATCCTGTCGTTGCTTTAGCTATGGCTAGAGGGTATGCCGCGAATTCGGAAAAGGGCGCAGTAGTCGTAACCGGTTCCATAACTCTCGTTGGATTAACAATTGGTTTAGCTGCAGAAACACAAGGATGGACATTATGAGCACCCCTCCACGCAGAAGGTCTGCACAGACCTCACTGGGACAAGTTGTTCTTGGTTTTGAATTGATTGTTGTGGCATTGGCAGCTTTGACCATTTTTGGTTTAGGTGCTCTACCGCCAGCACTAGCACTCGGTGGGGGTGCAGCATTGTGTCTGCTCATGGTTCTCACGATTGCCCTCATGATGAGGTTTAAGTGGGCATTTATCCTCGGCTGGATTGTTCAAGTGATATTTGTCGCTTCCGGATTTCTCGTCACGATGCTGTTTTTGATTGGTGCTGTATTTGCCGGTATCTGGACCTTCGCCATGACGACAGGTGCAAAACTTGATTCTCAAAGTAAAGGAAACTCATGACTGCAATTGAAGAAACCCTCGTCCTGATTAAGCCAGATGGTGTCGCTCGGGGATTAACCGGTGAAATTTTGCGACGAATTGAAGCCAAGGGCTATGCACTAGTTGATATTCGGCTGGTTCAAGCTGACCGTGAATTACTCGGCAAACATTATGAAGAGCACGTGGGTAAGCCCTTCTATGAACCACTTGTGAACTTTATGGAGTCTGGTCCCGTTGTTGCTATTCGACTGGCTGGTAACAGAGTTATTGAAGGTTTCCGTTCTCTTGCAGGTACCACTGATCCCACGACTGCTGCCCCGGGCACCATTCGCGGAGACCTCGGTCGAGACTGGGGCCTAGCAGTTCAACAAAACCTCGTTCACGGTTCAGACTCTCCAGAATCAGCAGCACGTGAATTAGCTCTCTGGTTTAGCTAGAACTCATACGACTGTGCCCCTCGCTTGTGCGGGGGCACAACTCGTTAAGGCTGGAGTTCTTCGGCGATTTCCTCTGCGGTAGCAGGTCGCTTCAAAATTGCTGCAACAGCAATGAGGCCCAGGGAAGAAATCGCGCCTATCAGGAACGCGGTGGTGATTCCTGCACTGAGAGCCTCAACTTCAGTACTTCCTGTTTGCGCAAGATTAACTGAGATCATCGTCATGACAGTGATAAACAAGGCTGTTCCGGCAGCTCCAGCTAATTGCTGAAGTGTGCCAATTGTGGCGCTTGCATAGCTGTAGAGCTTGGGCGGTACTGAGCTCAGCGACAACGCAAACAGTGGTGTGAACAGGAATGCGAGGCCGATGCTGAGCAAGGTGTAGCTGATAAAGACCATCCACACGGTGGTGGCGGTAGTGAATGTCACCATTGACCAGAAAGCGACACTTACTGTAATTGCTCCGGGCAAGAGAAGCTTCCTGGGGCCATGTTTGTCATAGATGCGTCCCACCGTTGGGCCCAACAAGCCCATGATGAGGCCACCGGGTAACATCATCAGCCCGGTAACGAGAGGTTCGACACGGAGAACATTTTGCATATAGATCGGGATGAGGATTCCTGCCCCAAACAAAATGAGCATTCCAATTGCCATCAACATCATGGCTTCGGTAAATGAACGTGAACGAAAAGTTCGCAAATCAAGCAAAGCAGAATCGGTCTTCTGCAATCTGGTTTGGCGAATGAGGAATAGTGCGAATAGAACTGCACCTGCGCCAAGGGGGAGCCACGGTGAAACAATTGCTGTTCCGCGGGCCGAGTCCGCAAAAGAGCTCAAACCATAAATCAAGCCGGAGAAAGCGAATGCACTCAGGACAACGGAGATGCTGTCAATAGGAATCTTGCGTGTTTCTTGAGAATTGGTAATTCGAATAGAGCCAATGACGAGTGTGGTCACACCGATGGGGAGCATGATCCAGAACAACCAACGCCAGTCCAGGAAGTTCAACACAATCCCAGAGAATGCAGGACCTAACGCAGGTGCCGCAGAGAGAACCAAAGAAATATTTCCATTGATACGTCCACGAAGGTGTTCAGGAACGAGTTGCATGACTGTAGTCATCAGCAATGGCAGCATGATGGCTGTTCCACTTGCCTGCAAGATACGTCCACACAACAACTGCAAGAAACTTTGGGATAACGCGGCTACAAGAGTTCCCGAGGTGAAAAACAACATGGCCGCCATGTACATGTTCCGGGTACTGAATCGCTGCAACAAGAAACCCGTTGTGGGAATGATCACAGCCATGGTCAACATGTACGCAGTATTGAGCCATTGCCCAGTGCTTGGTTGAATCTGTAGTTGCTCCATAATCTGGGGCAGAGCTACACCGAGTGCCGTCTCATTCAAGAAGACGACAAAGGTCGACACCATCAGCACACCAAGAATGACCTTGTGGCGAGGATCGAGCTTGTCGGAAACAGTTACAGGTTCCGCAGCAGGCATTACTACAGCGTACCGACCCAATTCAGTACAAGCTGCGCAATAACAGCTTCGATGAGGTACGAAGCAAGCGTAATGATGACTACCCAGCTCAGGAGAGTTTCCCCAAGTCTGGTTGCTTTAGCGCCCCAAATCCCGTTTTTCATCGTCCAGAACGTTGCAACCCAAAACAGGGGAATGACGGCAAACCAAGTCACCATGCACCATGGGCACAGAGTACCCAGGACAAATACTGATTGACTGAACAGCCAAATTACGAATGCAAAAGCACCTGCCGTTCCAATGACAAACGCACGCCAGAACCAGTTGGCATATCGTGCACCAGCAAGAATGCCTACGCCAATAGTGATGACAACAGACCAGGCCATCAAACCAATAAGGGGGTTGGGGAAACCAAAGAGTGACCCCTGCCATGAACCTAGATTCTTGCCACATTGCACGATGACACTGAAGTCACAAGAGGCTGCTTCATCTGGGTTGGTGAGCTTATGAATTTTTTCTAAGGTCAGGGCAAATGCGGCCACAAGGCCAACAAACCCAGAAACAATAAGAAAAATGGGCAAACCTCTCAAACGGGTGCCCGGTTCACTAGTAATACTCACCTCATCATTATCTCGAGAATCGCCCGGGATTCAGCTGAGAGCCACACGTATGTGTGGAAACCTGCCATAATTGAGATAGTGCGAAGACATGAGGTCTCGCGCGACGTGACAAACAGACTTTGCACAATGTGATTGTGCGCACGGGAGATCACCGCGATCACCCGCCATAGTTCCAGAGCCACACGGGCCGGAAGTTATGGGAAGACTAAAAAGATTTATAGAACAGAAGCTTTGAGTTTCTGTCACAAGAGAATAGTTGCTCCAGCTGGCGCGGTGACAGCCCGGGGTAATGGGAAGTACACCACTGATGGTGAATAACACCGAAAACGACGAGAATGTGACCCTAGAGGTTGTCTCTGAGGTTCTCGCTGAAGCTGTTGAAGCGGAAAACCTCATCATTTCTGAAGCCGTTGAGGTTGCTGAATCGATAGTTGAGCAGGCCGAAGATACAGCGGCTGAAATTGTCGCTCAGGCACAAATCAACGCAGCTGAAGTTGAGATTGCCACTGACGTGATTGCAGAAGCAATTATGGAGACTGCGGTGGAAGTAGCAACCCCGACACCAATCGAATACCCTACATTCGTTGCTCAGGACGTCACAGATATTTTCTTCTTTGCGCCGAATCTTCCAGGCTCAGAAAACCGTATTCCCAGCCGTGACGGTCGTGAGCGTTTCGAGGATCGACGCAACCGTCAAGGACGCAACGAGCGCGGTGCTTTCGGTCAAAACCAGGACAACGATGCCGAAGAGGGAAGTTCAACACTGCGTCGACGTGCGCGTCGACGTCAGGGTGAAGACCGTGTAGGACAGGATGACCCCGCTAACACGATTGTTCGCATTCGCACCCCTCGCGCACCTGAGGTCATTACTGAACCACAACGCATTAAGGGTTCAACACGTTTAGAGGCGAAGAAGCAGCGCCGCCGTGACGGCCGTGATGCTGGGCGTCGCCGTACGGTAGTCACCGAGAGTGAATTCCTTGCACGCCGTGAGGCAGTCGACCGCTCCATGATTGTTCGCGAGCGCGAAGATCGCGTACAGATAGGCGTGCTTGAAGACAATGTTCTTGTTGAGCACTACGTTGCTCGCGCCTCTGAGGCCAGCCTGATTGGCAATGTCTACCTCGGTAAAGTGCAGAATGTTCTTCCGTCTATGGAAGCTGCATTCGTTGATATTGGCCGTGGACGTAACGCCGTCTTATATTCAGGCGAAGTTGACTGGGACTCGGTAGAGACCGGTAACCAACCTCGCAAGATTGAGAACGCACTCAAGCCAGGAGATAAGGTCCTTGTTCAGGTAACGAAGGATCCTGTTGGCCAAAAAGGTGCCCGTCTGACTTCCCAGGTTTCTCTCCCAGGTCGATACCTTGTCTACGTACCAAACGGTTCAATGAATGGCATCAGCCGTAAACTCCCTGACACAGAACGCACTCGCCTCAAGCGCATCCTCAAAGAGGTTCTTCCTGAAAACGTTGGTGTCATCGTTCGTACCGCAGCTGAAGGTGCAACCGAAGAACAGCTCACCGTTGACGTTCAGCGATTAACGCAACAATGGGAAGAGATTTCTCGTAAGGCAGAAACCGACAACGCCCCAGCCATCCTGCACAGTGAATCAGACCTTCTGATCAAAATTGTGCGTGACGTCTTCAACGAAGACTTCCAGCGAATGATTATTCAGGGTGATATGGCTAAGGCCACTATTGAGAGCTATCTCAACCAAGTAGCGCCAGAGCTTCTCGAGCGTATTTCTGCCTATGAAGGCGATCGTGATGCCTTCGATGAATATCGCATCACTGAGCAAATTGAGAAGGCACTCGACCGTAAGGTTTGGCTTCCTTCAGGTGGCTCATTGGTCATTGACCGAACTGAAGCCATGACAGTGGTCGATGTTAACACCGGGAAGTTTGTTGGTTCTGGTGGAAACCTGGAAGAAACCGTCACGAAGAATAACCTCGAGGCTGCTGAAGAAATTGTTCGCCAACTTCGCTTGCGCGATATCGGCGGAATTATTGTTGTCGACTTTATTGACATGGTTCTTGAATCCAATCGAGACCTTGTCCATCGTCGTTTGATTGAATGCCTGTCTCGAGACCGCACAAAGCACCAGGTTGCTGAAGTGACCTCACTAGGTCTCGTACAAATGACCCGTAAAAAACTTGGTTTAGGTCTGCTTGAAACATTCTCAGAAGCCTGCCAGGTATGCGCTGGTCGAGGTGTCATCGTTCATCATGAACCTGTTACGCGTCCGGGAAACAACGGGGAATCTAACGCGGCTGAGCCTCGTAAGCGCAGTAAGGGTCGTAACAACGACAAGCCTGTGGCTGCCGCTGTTTTAGCACACCCCATTCCCGAGGGTGCCAAGAACGCACTGGCTCAAATCGCTGCCAGTACTCTCGGCCACAACACTGAAGACCATGTTGACGAGGAAACAGCAACGGAGGTAGTCGAAATACTCGACATTCCCGTTGTGAAATCAGATCGCGGCCGTAAGCCTCGAGTTTCAGCTGAAAAGGTTGAAAACATCCTCGAAAACGTCCTTGATGCCTTGCCAGAACCCAGTGCTGCAGGTCATGGACGAGGTCGTTCACGTCGAGTCTCCACATCAACAATTTCAACCACAGGGAATGTTTCTTCCGCTGCCAATGAGAATGAGGCAGTGGGGGAGTAATTCTGTTGGCATGTGCGGCCTTGTTGGTTTGACCCGCGTGCCATAAATGGCTATTCTTGAACCTTGGTGCCAGTTCCTTTCAGAACTTTGTGCCCCAGTCTTCTGCGAATAGTGGTCAGTTTGCCCGAAACCTTCGCAGAAATAATTCATTAGCTTTAAGAAATTAGGTAGCAAAGTGGTTTACGCAGTAGTGCGCTCCGGCGGTCGCCAGGAAAAGGTTGAAGTCGGCACCATCGTCACAATGGACCGTGTGCAGGCAGATAAGTCCGGCACCATCGAACTGCCCGCAGTTCTCCTCGTAGACGGCGACAAGATCACCGCAGACCAGGCTTCACTTGCCAAGGTTAAGGTAACCGCTACTGTCCTCAACGACCTTCGCGGTCCCAAGATCATCATTCAGAAGTACAAGAACAAGACCGGTTACAAGAAGCGTCAGGGCCACCGTCAGGAGCTCACTCGCGTTCGGATCACCGGCATCAAGTAAGGCCTAGGAGAGACTCAGATGGCACATAAAAAGGGTGCGAGCTCCACTCGCAACGGTCGTGACTCCAACGCACAGCGCCTCGGCGTGAAGCGCTTCGGTGGTCAGAAAGTTCTTGCTGGCGAAATCATTGTTCGCCAGCGTGGTACTCACTTCCACCCCGGCGTAAACGTCGGACGTGGCGGCGATGACACTCTCTTCGCCCTCGCAGCAGGTGCAGTTGAGTTCGGTAACAAGGGTGGCCGCAAGGTCGTCAACATTGTGACTGTCTAACACCAGCACATACAGCTTTAGAGGAAGGGCGAGCTTTTAGCTCGCCTTTTCTTATTTCACATACATTCACTTCATTAGATGAGGAGCAGCTGATGGCAACATTCGTTGACAACGTCACTTTGCACCTCAAAGCTGGCCACGGTGGAAATGGTTGTGTCTCGGTTAAGCGGGAAAAATTCAAACCACTTGCAGGTCCCGACGGTGGAAATGGGGGAGATGGGGGAGATATTGTTCTCTACTCAGATCCTCAGGTAACTACACTGCTGAGCTTCCATCGCTCACCCCACATCAAAAGCCAACACGGTGGCCCCGGTATGGGCGACCACCGTCAAGGATTTAAGGGCGAAGATCTTGTTCTTTCCGTTCCTGTGGGAACTGTGGTCAAGGACGCAGACGGAACTCTCATTACAGATATGAATGTTCCAGGTATGAAAGTGGTGATTGCTCCTGGAGGTCAGGGAGGACTTGGCAACGCAGCCTTGGCATCCACCAAACGCAAAGCTCCTGGTTTCGCACTGCTGGGAACTATGGGGTTTGAGGGCGACATCATTCTTGAACTCAAGACCTTGGCTGATGTTGCTCTTGTGGGGTATCCCTCTGCAGGGAAATCCTCTCTCATTGCAGCCCTATCAGCAGCTCGACCCAAGATTGCTGATTATCCATTTACGACACTTCACCCCAACTTGGGCGTAGTTCAAGCAGGTGAAGTTCGATACACCATCGCAGATGTTCCTGGCCTCATTGAGGGTGCATCCGAAGGTAAAGGACTTGGCCTAGAGTTTCTTCGCCACGTCGAGCGGTGTACAGCACTTCTTCATGTGATTGACTGTGCAACTCTAGAACCAGGCCGTGACCCGCTCACTGATCTTGATGTGATTCTTGCGGAGCTTGCCGCTTATCCAGTTCCTTCTGAGCAGATTCCTTTATTGGAACGACCTCAGTTGATTGCACTTAATAAGGTTGATGTCCCCGACGCCAAAGACCTTGCGGATATGGTGAGGCCATTCCTTGAAGAGCGTGGATATCGAGTATTTGAGATTTCTGCCGTTTCGCATGAAGGATTGCGTCAACTGTCATTCGCTCTTGCCGAGGTCGTTGAGGAAGGGCGTAAGCAAGCTGCTGACAATGAAGTTGTTCCGGTGATCATGCTTCGACCTAGAGCAGTTGATGATCAAGGATTCGACATCCGCGTCGAAGGTGGCTCTAACGGGAACGTTTATCGCGTGTTGGGAGCTAAGCCTGAGCGCTGGGTTGAACAAACCGACTTCAACAACGAAGAGGCTGTCGGTTACCTTGCTGACCGTTTAGCGAAGCTTGGTGTCGAGGATATGTTGTTCAAGAAAGGCGCTGTTGCAGGTTCAACCGTCATCATTGGTGAGGGCAACGGATTGGTCTTTGACTGGGAGCCAACGATGACTTCTGCGGCAGAACTCATGACAGGACCCCGTGGAACAGACGAGAGGTTGAATCAAAACAATCGTCGAACCAACAAGGAACGCCGGGATTCTTATTACGACTTGATGGACGCGAAACAAGAAGCCCGTGACGAACTCGTTCGAGAACGTGATGCAGGTATTTGGCAAGTAGATGAAGAGATCGCAGATGAGAGTTAGTTCACGCGAAGATATCCCTCGTGCACATCGTGTAGTGGTCAAGGTCGGTTCTTCCTCGATCAGTGGTGAAAATGTTCACCAAATCAAGACTGTTGTGGACGCACTGGCAGAAATGCACAGTCGAGGAACCGAGGTTGTTCTGGTTTCCTCAGGTGCAATGGCAACAGGCTTTCCATACATCAATCTGACTTCTCGACCTACAGATCTCCCAACCCTGCAGGCTGCCGCTGCTGTTGGTCAAAGCAGGCTAATGGTTCGATACCAAGAGCTTTTGGACAACTTCGACATCGTTGCAGGACAGGTATTGCTCACCTCGGGTGATTTCGAAAACGACTCAACACGCTCTAATGCAGCTTTAGCAATGGAGAAATTGCTGGAACTGCGAGTGCTTCCCATCGTGAACGAGAATGACACCGTTGCCACCCAAGAAATTCGTTTTGGTGACAATGACCACCTTGCAGCTCTTGTAGCTCAGCTCGTTCAAGCTGATGTGCTCGTGCTGTTGTCTGATGTTGATGGCATTTACACCAAACCGCCTCATGAACCCGGTGCACAACGTATTGAAAACGTACCTTTTGGTCATCTTCTTGACCATGTTGAGTTTGGAACTGTTGGCTCCGCTGGCGTTGGAAGTGGGGGCGCAGGAACGAAGGCAGCTGCTGCACAGTTTGCTGCTCAAACTGGAACATCAGTGCTCATAACAGATGCTGCACTCGTTTCTTCTGCATTGCGTGGAGAAAACGTGGGAACTTGGTTCGACGCGGCAAGCTCAATTGATCATCTCTGAGCTCGATAACATGGGGATATGTCCGCTTTGAATACGCATCTTAGTCCTGTGCTCCTCATCAAGCTTGAGGCTGCTCAAGAAGCGTCTCGCGTCTTAGGGACACTCAGTACTGCGCAGAAGAACACGGCACTAGAGGCAATTGCAGACGCCATCGACGCAAACCAAGGCCTTATCCTCAGGGCAAATGACGTGGATATTGAAAAGGCAGAGGCAAACGGCATGTCCTCTGGCATGCTCGATCGACTTCGTTTCACCCCAGAGCGGCTTTCTTCCCTAGCTCAAGCTGTCCGTGACGTTATTTCACTTCCCGATCCAGTCGGGGCAGTTGTTCGTGGAAATGACATGCCTAACGGTATTCATCTTTCGCAGGTGAGGGTGCCCTTTGGTGTCATCGGTGCAATCTATGAAGCACGACCAAATGTCACCGTTGATATCGCCGCATTATGCCTTAAAAGTGGTAATGCAGCGGTGTTACGTGGTGGCACTGCAGCAGAAGGAACAAATACAGTAACCGTGGCGCTCATGCAATCAGCACTAAAGTCTGTTGGTATTCCTCAGGCATCCGTGCAAACAATTGATGAGCTCGGTCGTGAGGGTGCTACGCAACTCATGGCTGCACGCGGCTTTGTGGATGTTCTTATTCCTCGTGGAAGTGCCAACCTCATCAATGCAGTGGTTCAAGAATCCAAAGTCCCTGTTATTGAAACTGGCGCTGGTGTTGTGCATATTTATGTCGAAGAATCAGCAGATTTCGATCAGGCAGTGGAGATCGTCCATAACGCCAAAGTTCAACGTCCGAGTGTGTGCAATTCTTTGGAAACACTTCTCATCGATAAAAAAATTGCTTCAGAATTGCTTCCACGCATTGTTTCTCGGCTTGAAGCTGCTGGTGTAACGCTCAAGGGCGATACGTCAGCACAGACTCTCTGTTCTAGCCTGGGATCTGCCACTGATGAAGACTTTGCGACTGAACACATGTCCCTCGAGATGTCAGTTAAAATCGTCGCTGGCTTGAGCGAGGCGCTCGAGCACATCAGAAAGTACTCAACCAAACACACCGAGTCCATCCTCACGAACAATATTGCTCAGGCAGAAAGATTCTTAGCCGAGGTTGATGCTGCTGTAGTGATGGTGAACGCTTCAACACGATTTACGGATGGTGGAGAATTTGGCTTCGGTGCGGAGGTGGGTATTTCGACTCAGAAGCTTCACGCCCGTGGTCCGATGGGCCTTCCTGAACTTACGTCAACAAAGTGGATTGTCCGAGGTTCTGGGCAAATTCGCCGCTAGACTTTATCTATCACCACCAATATGGAGAAACGATGAATGCAGTAGAGATTCTTGCCAACACAGAAGGTCACGAAGCCTTTCCACTCGTGATTCCCGCAATTGCTTTTGCAATCATCGCAGCTGGCTTCTTTACTTTCCTTGGTTTGGTCACCTACAGCTACAAGAACGTTGCTGCACGTCACCGTCAGAAGTGGTCTGAAGCATCCGATCACGGCGTCCACCACTAAAGAAGAATTTATGACCGATCCCGGTCACAGCTCGCGTATTGGCGTCTTTGGCGGAACGTTTGATCCGCCCCAAAACGGCCACTTAGCTGTTGCTCAGGCAGTTCTAGAGCGTCTTGAACTCGATCATGTCCTGTTTGTTCCAGCAGGTGATCCCTGGCAAAAAAATGTCAAGACACCAGCTATTGACCGTTTCGCGATGGTTGAAATCGCTCTACTAGGGCAAGAACGAATGTCCGTTAGTAGCGTCGATATTGAACGTCAAGGGCCGACGTATACCATCGATACTCTGACGGATCTGGCCAATTTATATCCCAGCGCAGAACTCTTTTTTATCCTCGGGGATGATGCTTTTTCTGGTATTACTTCCTGGAAAAATTACGAACAACTAACCCAGTTGGCCACAATTGTTGTCGTTTCACGGCACGGAACACCAGTAGAAGTCCCCACAAAGCTTTCACCCAGCGTAAACTTGCTAGAAATGTCAGCTTTACCTATCTCGTCAACTCAATGTCGTGATCGAATCAAGGAAGGTCACTCACTCGAGGGACTTGTTCCAGCAGGGGTAGCTGAATACATCGAGAAGAAGAATTTGTATCGGAGAACAACGTGAGTGGTGACACCCCCGAGATCGTCCTCAACGAATTCGGCGACCTCTCTCGTAAAGCACGGCGTGAATTAGAAGCACGTGGCATTGACCCGGACACTGCTGTTGTCGAATACATCGCCGCAACAGGCCAAATGCCTGTCATTACTCCCGAAGAAGCTGCTGCCGCCAAGGCGCAAGCACAGGTAGAAGCAGAGAGATCACGCGTTGAGGAAGTTGTTCCTTCGCCCTCGGTTACTTTTCCCACTCCTACTAGGCCTGAATCTGTCGTTTCTCCCGTTGAACAAGTTGACATTGAGCCAGAATCCGCAGTTCCTCCCATCTCAGTACCTGTAACAGCTGCAGAGACTGGACCTATTGAACCTCTCGTGGTTTCCCCTGCTCTCGATTCAGGTTCTCTCACTGCAGTTGAAGAAACTCTGGCTACCGTTTCTGAACACACTGGTGAGATCGTTACTGGTTTTGATTCTCTACTCACCACAAACACCGACACTGTTTCAACAGGACCTTCAAAGAGCGAACTACGCAAGCTAGCACGCAAAGAGAAGAAAGCTCAATCCGCAGCAGTTAAGGCAGAAAAGCTTGCTGCTAAGGAAGCGGCACTTCGTGAAGCGGAAGCTGCTGCTGCAGCGGCAGCAGTGATTGCTGCAGAACAAAAAGAGGCGCGAGCTACTGAAGCAAAACTAGCTGCCGAGCGAGCAGAATCAGAACGTCTCGAGGCAGAGCGTGTTGCAGCTGAAATCGCTGAAGCTGAACGACGTGCTGCAGAGTCTGCCGATGCTCAGCGCCGTGAAGAACAAGCGCGTGCTGATGAAAAGAAACGTGAAGAGCAACAGCTGCAGGCTGAGGTCGCAGCTGCAGAAACTATTGCTGAAACTTCCGAGCCGGCATCAGCTGCCGAGGATCTACCTCTCGAAGAACTCGAGGACGTCTCTGTTGATGACGATGATGACCAGGAATCTGAACTAGAGCCACAAACTATCTCAGAGGCTACAGCTGCAATTGCCATCGCTGAAGCAGTAGCTGCAGCTGAAGCTGTCGTGGAAGCCGGTGAAGTAAGTGTCGACAATGGCAATCTTGCCAGCGCCGTCCCTGCAACCACAGGCTCTATCTCAGTCATTCCAAACACTCTTATTTTGCCCAATCTTCCAGAAACAACCGGAAGCATTGCACCGATTGTTCCCACTGGCGAAATAGTCATCACGGGGTCAATTCTGATCCCATCTTCTGTTTCTCAAACGGGTGCACTTGATGCAATCGACACCTCTGAGGTCGACATCATTGCTGATGAGGATCAACCCGCCCCAACACAGGGAATGGCACCTGTCAGTGCAGCTTCTGCTGTGAGCGCCTACAACATCTCCAACACAGTCGTCACAACACCACGAGGTATGAACGAACGACTACCTTTCATCCTCTCTGTAACAGCTGCCGGTTTGGCTGTGGGAGTGGTGGCCCTATTCGTTGCCGGTTATTTCTTAGGACTGTTCTAATTGGCTGCTACTGAAAACGCTCTTCGTCTGCTCGCTATTGCTGCTACTGCAGCAGATGACAAGGGTGGAGAAGATCTTGTTGCATTGGATATCTCCGAACCTCTGCCTTTAGTTGATATTTTCTTGCTCGTTACTGGACGTAATGAACGTAATGTCATCGCAATCTCTAACGAGATTGAAGACAAAATGATTGAGGCAGGCGTCAAAACAATTCGACGCGAAGGCCGAGCAGAAGGACGATGGATTCTTTTGGACTTTGGTGATCTCGTAGTTCACGTTTTCCATGAAGAAGAGCGCATGTATTACGGACTGGAGCGTTTGTGGAAAGACTGTCCAACTATTCCGCTTCAATTAGCAAGCCCCTCTGAGGTGTAGTAATCTAAACAAGTTGTCACTGAGCAATAGCTCGGAACACTAGGGTCTGTGGCGCAGCTGGTAGCGCACCTGCATGGCATGCAGGGGGTCAGGGGTTCGAGTCCCCTCAGATCCACAAAAATCCCCGCATCAGGCGGGGATTTTTTGTTCTAACACTTATGGAGAATCATGGCTAATGCTTTACCTGCATGCCCTACTTGTTCATCTGAATACACCTATGAAATGGGTGCATTGTTGGTGTGCCCTGAGTGTGCACACGAATGGAACCCTGACGAAGATCAAGGTCTAGATTCGTCAGAAATTAAGGACGCTGTCGGAAATGTTCTCTCGGATGGCGATACCGTCACCGTGATTAAGGGTTTGAAAGTCAAAGGCTTTCCCCAAGACATCAAAGTGGGAACAAAGGTACGCAATATTCGTCTGGTTCCTGACGCTGCTAACGGTCACGACATTGACTGCAAAGTTGATGGTTTTGGCCAGATGCAACTCAAATCCTCTGTCGTGAAGAAAGTCCTCTAAACCAGGTCTCTCCAGTCCACCTCGGGTTCATCTGCTCCACGGGGTGGAGGAGGTCCGTCTTCAGCACCAAAACCGATGCTGTCGGTGTGGATGCCAATTGAAGCCGTGAATGCTCCAGTTGGGGGATTGATCACAACTTCTTCATCACGGCGATATTGCAACACATTGTCGATATAGTCACGAACAGCTTCATTGAGGGGAACATCTCGTGATTGCTTCTGGGACATGAACCATCGATGTTCGAGTACTTGGTGGAAAACTTCAGCTGGTTCTAATTTGCTGTCGAGGTTTTCTGGAACCGCCCTGATGACAGGTTCGAAAACACGGGTGAGCCATAAGTGCGCCACGACTTCTTCATCAAGGTTGAGCAGGCTCACTGTTGCCGCGTAAGCGTCTAGGTCGTTTAGAAGCCTCCGGGCCTGGTTCTCTTCGGTATCTAATCCCGTCAAGCGTAAAAGGCGTCTGGCATGGTGGCCTGAGTCAACAACTTTGGGTTGAATCTTGACGTGTGTCCCATCTTCATCTGTCTTGATGGAAAGTTCTTCAATATCGAACCCCAGCTCATTGAGTCTCTGGACTCGTTTGTTGATTCGCCATAGTTCGTTTTGTTTCAATAATTCAGGATCATTGAGTTCATGCCACAAGGTGTCATAGGAGGCCATGATGGACTCGCTTGTGGCCACTGGGTCTATGGAAGCATCGAGCTTTCCACCTGCCTGAATGTCCATGAGTTCACCGGCAATATTGACACGAGCAATCTCGAGATCGTGTTCGCGTTGACCTGGGGTGAGGTGGTCATAAAGTCTGCCTGTTTCGGCGTCGACCAGATAGGCAGCAAACGAACCAGCATCGCGTCTAAATAGAGTGTTAGATAAGGAGACATCCCCCCAAAAAAATCCAACATTGTGGAGTCGGACAAGGAGCAAGGCAAGAGAGTCAACGAGACGTTGGGTCGTTTCAGGGCGCAATGTCGTTGAATACAGAGCTCTAAATGGCATTGAGAATTTGAGATGCCGGGTTACCAGTGCGGCAGCTAAGGGATTTCCCGCTTCATCTTTACGCCCCTGAACAACGGCGACCGGTTCGACGCAGGGAATATCTATTTTTTGAAGATTCCGCAGCATCTCGTATTCGCTCTGTGCCATTTCGTCAGTGGTTTCTTTAATCGCGATGACGAAGCCGTCAAGTTGAGCAAAGCGCACAATGTGGCGAGAAATTCCCTTAGGCAGGGCTGTGATGGTGTCATCTGGCCACATTTCTAGTGGAAGATTCCAAGGCAACGCAAGCAGACCTGGTTCCACGGTGGCTGCGGTGATATTGAGTGAACCACTCATTATTTGTGAATTCTTCCTATCAAGCGAGTTGCCCGCGACCAGCTAGCTGATCGCGGGCAACACTGCACGAGAAGTTTCGAGGAATTGTCTTGATACAGAGGGACTAAAGAGTTACTGCCCCTGATAGACGCTCGCCGGACTCTGCGTCGAAGACGTGAATGTGCTTCTCGGTGGGAAGTACGAATACTTCATCGCCACGCATTGGGTGATCGCGCCCATCCACACGTACTGTGATGTTGTGCTCTGCACCATCAATGGTGACGTGGCCGTAGAGGTATCCGTCAGCACCGAGTTCTTCAACGACATCAACCTTGATTTTGAGGCCTTTATCTTTGTTGACAGTGAGGTCTTCGGGGCGAATGCCTACTGTGACGGCGCCGGTAGCTTTTTTCGCCACTTCAGCGTCAACCTTGGCAACAGTGTTTCCAAACTCGACACCACCAGATACAACTTTGGAGGGGAAGAAGTTCATTGCAGGAGACCCAATGAATCCAGCTACAAATTTGTTTGCGGGACGTTCGTAAAGGTCACGAGGACTACCAACTTGTTGAAGTAGTCCGTCTTTGAGTACCGCAATACGGTCACCCATGGTGAGTGCTTCAACCTGGTCGTGTGTGACATAAACAGTGGTAACACCGAGGCGACGCTGAAGAGAAGAAATTTGGGTACGAGTCTGCACGCGAAGCTTCGCGTCCAAGTTGGATAGAGGCTCGTCCATAAGGAAGACCTGAGGCTTACGAACGATTGCACGTCCCATGGCTACACGCTGACGCTGACCACCGGAAAGCGCCTTGGGCTTGCGGTCGAGGTATTGTTCGAGGTCGAGAAGTTTTGCTGCTTCGAGCACGCGTTCGGCACGCTCTTCCTTCTTCACTCCCGCAATCTTGAGGGCAAAGCCCATGTTCTCAGCCACAGTCATGTGGGGGTAAAGCGCATAGTTCTGGAACACCATAGCAATGTCGCGGTCTTTAGGCGGAACATCTGTAACATCGCGATCCCCAATAAGAATGCGACCGCTGTTGACTTCCTCGAGACCAGCGAGCATGCGCAAAGTTGTTGACTTTCCGCAGCCAGAGGGGCCTACGAGAACCAGGAATTCGCCGTCAGCAACCTCGAGGTTGATTTTGTCCACTGCGGGTTTGTTTGTTCCCGGGTAGAGGCGAGTGGCGTTTTCAAATGTAACTGTAGCCATGATGAGTACTGCTCCTTCACCGGCAGGTACGTGCCGGACGATCCGTTGTGAATGGAAAGTGATACCCGTCTTTGGGTATCACAATGTTTATTCTGGCATAGATGCAGCTTAGGGAATAGAACACGGCTTGTCTGAGTTGATACCAATAGTAAAAATTTCGGAATTTAAGGATGATCGTGGCACATATAGTGGAATTTGGTTTAGACACTTTTGGTGATGTCACAGTTGATCTAGAGGGCAATCCCGTCCCTCACGACCAAGTTCTTCGAAACGTAGCTGCCGAGGCAGTGCTAGCAGATCAAATTGGTTTGGATTTTTTCGGGATAGGGGAGCATCACCGTTCTGACTTCGCGGTTTCTTCACCGGAGGTTCTTCTCGGGGCGATAGCTGCACAAACCAAAAACATTCATTTGGGTTCTGCGGTTACTGTGTTGAGTTCAGATGACCCTATTCGTGTTTTTCAAAAATTTTCTACTCTGGATGCTGTTTCTCAGGGTCGAGCCGAAGTCATCGTTGGCCGTGGTTCGTTTACCGAGTCATTCCCGTTATTTGGATACGACCTTCAGGATTACGAAAAACTCTTTGAGGAAAAACTCGATCTCTTCGCTCATTTAGTCCATGGAGGTCCAGTTTCGTGGGAGGGCACGATCCGTCCTGCGCTGGTTGATCAAGAGGTCTTTCCTCAGACCGCTTCGGGAAAGCTAAAGACCTGGATAGGTGTCGGGGGGAGTCCCCAATCTGTTGTTCGTGCGGCCCAATATGGCCTTCCCCTGATGCTGGCGATCATTGGAGGAGACCCGCTGCGGTTTAGACCGTATGTTGATCTGTATCACCAAGCATTAACGCAACTGGACTTGCCAGTTCTACCAATTGGGCAGCATTCTCCTGGCTTTATTGCGGCGACCGACGAAGAAGCCAAAAATCTCATGTTCCCTCACTACGCAACCATGCATGAGCGCATCGGCCGCACACGAGGTTGGCCTCCGCTTTCGCGCGCACAGTTCGAACATGAGGCAGGGCCTGAAGGCGCTCTTTTCGCCGGGTCACCAGAAACTGTCGCAGTCAAACTTGCTCGGAGTATTCACGGTTTGGGGATCTCTCGCTTTGACCTCAAATACAGTTTGGGCACACTGCCACATGAGCATTTGATGGAAAGCATTCGCCTTTACGGTGAAGTGGTTGTTCCACGAGTTCGGGAACTGCTTTCAGAAATGGAAAGTAACACGGAGTAAACATACCCCAGGGGGTATAAACTGAAGATATGTCTCGGCCTCGCAAAATCGTAGTCATCGGTGGTGTAGCCGGGGGAATGTCCGCGGCGACACGTCTTCGCCGCCTTGATGAGAAAGCCAATATTGTTGTCCTGGAACGAAGCGGCTTTGTTTCCTATGCGAACTGTGGCTTGCCCTACCATCTCAGTGACACCATAGAAAAACGTTCTTTACTGATTCTGCAAAATCCAGTCAGCTTAGGTGCCCGATTCAACTTAGACGTTCGGGTACGTCACGAAGTGCTCTCTATAGACCGTGAAGCAAAAACAGTCACAATCTTTGACCGGGTGTGGAAAGTAACCTACGTCGAGAAATATGACTTTCTCGTTCTTTCTCCAGGCGCAGCAGCTGTGATGCCCGAAGGTGCAGATTCAAAATGGATTCTTGCGATGCGCACTGTGGAGGACATGGATAAAGCAATCGCCTGGTTATATCCCAATCCCAAGTCGGCGGTTATTGTTGGCGGTGGTTTCATCGGTTTAGAGCTTGCTGAAAATCTTCTCAAGCGCGGAATGAGCGTGACACTGATTCACAGGGGAAAGCAACTTCTGAGTTATCTCGATCCCGAACTCGCTGTTGCAGTAGCTCAACGTGTGCGTGCTGCAGGTGTTGATTTACGTTTGGGCTCAGCTGTTGAATCATTCCAGCGCACTTCAGTGACACTGGTAGGAGGCGAAGTTGTCCCAGCAGATGTGATTTTTTCTGCCATGGGAGTTAAGCCTGAAATCACACTTGCTGTGGAGGCGGGTCTTCGGATTGGTGCCAACGGCGGAATCTGGGTTGATGACCTGCAACGCACGAGTGACCCACACATTTTTGCTGTTGGAGATGCTGCAGAAAAGATAGATGCCATCAGTGGCGATGAAAGACTTGCAACCTTAGCTGGTTTGGCCAACAGGCATGGTCACTCGGTTGCCAATGCCATTGCTGGTGCTGACGCTGTTTCTGCAACACCAAGTTTGGGAACATCAATAGTGAGTTTTGACGGCTTGGTAGCTGCCACAGTTGGCTGGAGCGAGAAGGCTTTGCGTGCTGCAGGGCGCAAAGTTCGCGTAATTCATACGCACCCGGCAGACCATGCCGCTTATTATCCGGGCGCTCAAACAATGAGATTCAAGCTCATGGTGGATCCTGACACTGATCTCATTCTTGGCGCACAAGCAGTTGGCGGCAATGGCGTTGATAAGCGAATTGACGTCATTTCTACAGCCATGTTTGCTGGCATCACTGCATCACAACTTGCACAACTTGAATTGGGTTACGACCCACAACATGGATCTGCCAAGGATCCCATCAATATGTTGGGGTATGTGAACAGAAACATCGCACAGGGTCTTACACAAGTTGTTGAGTGGCATGAGATCGAATCACTCACTCAACAAGGTTTTACCATTGTTGACGTTCGCACTGAGGGCGAACACAAATACGGACACATTGCTAGTTCAGTGAACTACCCTCTCGATGTCCTACGAGATCACATTCAAGAGCTCCGAGGCCACAAGGTAATTGTGTACTGCCAAGTTGGTCAGCGCGGACATACCGCTGCACGTGTTTTAGCTCAAGAAAGCATTGAGGTTTTCAACCTTAATGGTGGATATCTCACCTATAAAGCTGGTTTAGCTTCGATTGGAGATCAATAATGACTGACGTGACTGCCGCAGAACAGCGTGCCATCGTTAATCGTCTCAGAAGAGCCCAAGGTCAGCTCGCCGCTGTTATTACAGCAATCGAGGCAGGAGGTGACTGCCGTGCGGTTGTCACCCAACTTTCTGCTGTTTCCGGAGCGATTGATAAAGCAGGTTTTGCCATCATTGCCAAGGCAATGCAGGATTGCATAGCCAATGGAGATAAATCAGATAAAGATGCTCCTACGGTTGCTGAATTAGAAAAGCTTTTTCTCTCCCTCTCCTAGCTAAACTCGCAGGGTGGGAACACTCAAACAAGTACGCCGTCGGTGGACGATACTTGGCGTGTTTGTTGCGTCTGTCTTCATTGTGTGGATCTGTGTGACGTGGCCTCAGCCAAAAGCTGTCGAAGCTGACCCGGCTACGTTTTATCGAGTTACCCCTGTAGCGCAGCCCACTGTGTGGGGTGAAGACCCTGTTGAGTTTTATGTTCACGAGACCATGTCTGAGATGTCTCTTGAGCAGAAAATCAGATCACTACTCATCATCAACCAACCCGGTATTGACGCAACCTCGCTTCAGGGATTTGTTGAGTCTCAACAATTGGGTGGATTCATCCTCATGGGTAGCAATATTCCTGAGACACCTGAGGAGCTATCTGGCATCACTGCTGCGTTACGGGGTAATCCAGAACTCCCACGTCTTATCGGCATTGATGAAGAAGGAGGCGAAGTCAAGCGACTTCCCTATGACACTTTTGCAGGCGCGGATGTGCTTCGCAATGAACCAATTGAGGCAACAGCCCAAGCATTTACTTCACGAGCTCAACTGTTGAAGTCGGTTGGTATCAATCTCAACTTTGGCGTTGTTGCTGATGTTTCTGGAGACGCCGCATCTTTCATTTATGGACGATCATTTGGCTCTGACGGTCTGAGCGCCGGTGATCGTGTAGCTGCTGCAGTGACTGCCGAGAATCCATATGTACTCAGTACTCTCAAACATTTTCCCGGTCATGGGAGTGCGCCAGGAGATTCTCACGTTGGCATTCCATCATCTCCGCTTGACTATGAGTCTTGGAAGCTGAGCGACGGAATTCCCTTTGCCATGGGTATTGCGGCAGGAAACCCTTTAGTGATGTTGGGGCATTTATCCTTCCCAGCAATTGATCCAGTACCGTCATCGCTTTCACAACGATGGCATCAGATTTTGCGGGAAGATTTGGGGTTCGACGGTGTCATCATCACCGATGATATGACCATGCTGGAAAGCTCGGGTTTACCGGAGTATTCCGACTCCACTACAAATGCAGTCGAAGCGCTGCGAGCTGGAAACGATCTTTTGTTGTATGTTCCGAGAGTGAATTTTGACGTTGGGGCACTAGTTTCTGCTGTAACCAATGCGGTGAAAGCGGGAACAATATCAGCGGCACAGCTTGATGAATCTGTAGCTCGTGTCCTCACTCTTCGCAGAGAGCTTTACCCTGAGGCAAAAACATGGATACCACCGTGTGATGAGAGATGTCTCATCTGGGTGACCTACTAGTTAGTCAGAAACACTGATTATTTCGTCGCGAATACGCCGAAGGTTTTCCATCAGGAAGCCAATTAATATCCAGTTAGCTCCTGAGGGTGGTGTGAGTCTGATCGGTTCGGTCAAGGCAGGTAGTTCATTTGTTGCTGGGTGTGATTGGTTGTGTGCAGGAAGACCTGCATCACGAACCAACATGCGCAGATCATGAGCTGAACGCATAAACTCTTCAGCAATCTGGGCAATACCAGGTTCAGCAATGACTGATTCGTCATAGTTGTCGCGAACTGCTCGAGCAACACCAATAGTTCGGGTGACGAGTACGGCTAATTGAGAAAGCAACTGTTGCTCTGCATCTAGTTCTTTCTCGTGTTTTCCTTTGATGACATTAAATCGAAGACTTTCTTGAGCAGTTTGGATTGTTGCCTGAGCAACGTTGAGTTGATTTCGAAGTTCACGTGCTCGTGTGTTGATGTTGGAGAGAACTTCATAGCTTGTTGAGCGTCTCAGCACACTTCCAATATCTTCGAGGACCTCCGCAATATTTGCTCCAAGTTCAGAAACTGCTTTTTGGGATGGTTCTAGGGCAACTGGGGGAACAATAACTGCATTCACAATGAATGCAATGGTTGCACCGATGATGGTTTCAACGATTCGGCCCAGGGCATATTCCGGTGTTGCAGAACCGATAGCGATGACCAGCATGGCGCTAATAGCAATTTGATTCGAAGTTCCCGGAGTGAATTTGAATAACCACCCAGCGATGAACGCAGCAATAACCGCGACTAGAACAAGCCAGCTGTGCGATCCAAAAATCAGACTTGCGCCTAAAGCCACAGCAACGCCAAGAACTACCCCGGTGCTTCGTTCGAGGGCTTTCCCCAAAGATTGATTGATGCTTGGTTGCACAACGATGATGGCCGCAATTGCTGCAAAGATAGGTTGCTCATCGGGATAAACGAGTAACGCGACAAACCACGCCAGAAGAGTGGCAATAATCGTTTTGGCAAGTTGTAAAAACGGGATGCGTTTCTTCGTTTGGACGTTGGAGACAATACTCACCCTCTCACCGTATGGGTTAAGCCGCTTTCGGCTTCAGTGCCACGCGTGGACACACTGCTAGACATGCACACTCAAGTTTCTGGCAGTTCATCCACAGAGAGCGAAAAGTGATCTCCTTTTCAATGCGAACTCATTTATGTTGTGTGGATGCAATTTCTGGAAATGCTGTTCAAGAAAACTTTCGGTCTGGAAAGAAAAGACCAGATCTCACTCCAAAAGCCTGCCCTCTACAGGTGGAAGATCACTACGGCTGCAGCGTTTATTGCAGGTTTAGCTGTGGTTATTATCGCTGTGGCCTGGTCATTCGTGGGTTCAGCTACCAGCAGTAACACTGTTCCTGTTGAGCTCAAATCAACTGCTCTCGGCAATCCCACAATCTCTGCACAAGAAATTGGCGTGCTTGTCCATGTAGCCGGAGGAGTGAATCACCCAGGTATTTACCAAATTTCCCCGGGCTCACGAGTCATCGATGCAGTTATGGCCGCGGGCGGAATAGCTCCTGGTGCCAGCGATTGTGGAATCAATCTTGCCCGTCAGGTATCTGATGGAGAGCAGATAGTAATCAGCGTAGACACCGACTGCAGTGCCGAAAAGGGTCAAGCAAACTCTGGAGGAGCCTTACTCTCTCTCAATAACGCAACTGCTGATGAACTTGATGGACTACCGGGAATCGGTCCCACTTTGGCTCAACGAATCCTTGAGTGGCGCGAGGCCAATGGAAGTTTTATTGACATAAATCAGCTCAATGACGTCCCTGGAATTGGAGACAAATTATTTGAGTCCCTGCACGAGCTTGTCAGCTTGTGAGTTTCACTTCACGAACCGTAGACCTTCGACTGGCTATACCGGTTCTTGCGAGCTGGATTCTCCTGGCAACAGCCATACTGCTTGGTCAAGAATTCGGTAAGAGTTTCTTGTGGGGATTGATCGGTTGCAGTGTTGGTTTTAGCGTTGCGATTTTCGGACCCCGCCTGCATTCGCTGCTGTTCCTGAGTGGATCGATTAACTCTGGTTTTTTCTTGATTTATCTGATTCGACTTCCAACACATCGTGAGTCAATGCCGTGGGAAGCCGTTGTTTCTCAACAACACGCCTCGCCTGAGTGGGCGGTCAATCTCAGGGAAAGATTTCTTGAGTTGACCTCCGAGCTTCCGGGGGGTGGTGGTGAATTATTGCCAGGTTTATCAATTGGGGATACTTCTCGGTTATCTGAATCACTCGATCACGCCATGAAAACAGTTTCTTTAACCCACATCACTGCTGTTTCGGGTGCAAACTGTGCAATTGTTACGGCCGGTGTCATGATGTTCGCTGCCTTGTGTGGAGCTGGGCGCAAACTTCGATTGATTGCTGGCATGACGGCACTTGTTGCGTTTGTGATTATTGTGACTCCACAACCGAGCGTGGTTCGAGCTGCGGTGATGGCAACTATTGTGATGATCGCTTTATTAATAGGACGCCCCGCTGCTGGTATTCCGCTCCTATCGAGCGCAGTTGTGGGTTTGCTGTTGTGGAATCCTTGGTGGGCGGTTGAATTGGGCTTCATTCTTTCTGTTTCTGCCACTGCTGGATTGTTGCTTTTTTCACTTCCGCTGTCCCAGAAGCTTGCTCAATGGATGCCTTATTGGTGTGCGGTAGCAATTGCCGTACCACTTTCAGCACAGTTGCTGTGTCAGCCATTTATTATCCTGCTTTCGCCACAGATGCCTACATATGGTGTTCTAGCAAATATGGTTGCTGGCCCTGTAGCACCACTGGCCACGGTCTTCGGCCTGCTCGCGGGTGTGCTGGCCATACCAGTACCTTGGCTTGCTCAGATGCTGATGTGGATCGGCTGGTTGCCTGCCCAGTGGATTGGGTCTACTGCCATGTCGGTTTCTCAATTCCCGTTTGCGTCCCTCGGATGGGTTTCGGGTGTAGCGGGTGCACTGTTAGCGGCATTTTTCAGTACGTGCGTACTTTTAGCCTTACTCGCTCGGTCGCCGCGCGTGAGGAGGGCATTCGCATCTCTTCTGACAGTGTCTGTTATGTCCTGGGTTCTTGTCTTGTTTGTCATCAATTTACGAAGCATTTCTTCTATCCCTGCTGGATGGAACATCGCAGTTTGTGATGTGGGTCAAGGAGATGCAATTGTGCTGGCATCGGAAGGCTCATACGCCCTTATTGATACCGGGCGAGAACAAGGCAAGGTGGAGGAGTGCCTGAGGAGATTAGGAATTTCTCGACTCGATCTCCTTGTTCTCACGCATTTTGATAAAGACCATGTTGGCGGGCTTCAAGCAGTTATCGGAAAAGTTGAAAAGGCCATCGTGGGCCAACCAGAAAACAAAGAAGATGAATCGCTATTGTCAGACCTCGCACGCTCTGGTGCACAACTCTCACGTGGATTGAGCGGAACGTCAGGATATCTCGGCGCTGCGAAGTGGCAAGTTTTGTGGCCAGACGGATTACACCCAGAAATGAGTGTCGGAAACCCAGGATCTGTGACACTGTTGGTTAGTTTTCCCGAATTTCAGAGTCTGTTTCTGGGTGATTTGGGAAAAGAATCTCAACTCGCATTGTTGAAGACTGTTTCCCTCCCTCAGATAGATGTTGTGAAAGTAGCTCATCATGGATCAGCAGATCAAAGCATGACTTTGTATCAACGCATCCAGCCTGCAGTTGGCTTGTTTTCTGTGGGGAAAGGCAATGAGTATGGTCACCCAAGAAAAGAAATCTTGAATGAGCTAGAAAGCTTGAATGCTCTTACCCCGCGAACCGATGAAGACGGATTGATTCTTGTCTTACCGAATCAGACAGGGATCTCTGTCTGGACTGAGCATTAAGCTTGCATCATGGCAGCTCAGAGAAAGAATTCCATTCCACAGTTCACGTGGTCAACTGCCGTACCCGCACCTCTCGTGCTCGTCACTGGTGCTGAAAGTTTCCTAGCCGATCGTGCTACGCAGCGGATACGCGAATCACTTCGTGCTGCAGATGCATCCTTGGAAGTCAGCGATATTGATGCAAGTTCGTATACCCTTGGCCAACTCCTCACTCTCGCCAGTCCTTCTTTGTTCGGGGAGCCCCGATTAATTCGAGTCAGCGACGTTGAAAAATGTAACGACGAATTTCTCCTTGACATGCTTGACTATGTCGCATCTCCTGATCCCGACACCACCGTGGTTCTCCGTCATAGCGGGGGAGTGCGTGGCAAAAAACTACTCGATACTCTCCGAGCAGGAACTGGTGAAGCCGTAGAGGTCGTATGTGTCGAACTCAAAAGCGATAACGACAAATATGACTTTGCTGCCCAAGAATTTCGACAGGCAGGTCGAAATATCTCACCAAGTGCGCTGCGTTCGCTCGTCCAAGCATTTTCTGGATCAGGTTCGGAGCTTGCCAATGCTTGCCAACAACTTATCGCCGATGCCGAAGGTGAAATAACAGACCGAACTGTCGAAGATTATTACGGTGGACGAGTTGAGGCTACAGCATTCAAAGTCGTTGATAACGCAGTTGCCGGTCGACTTGGAGACTCACTTGTCATTCTTCGCCATGCTTTGCAAACGGGAGCCGACCCTGTTCCTATTGTTGCGACGTTCGCGGCAAAACTGCGTTTGATGGCCAAGCTCTTCGGCGAGCGTAGAAGCGCAGGAGAGCTAGCCGGAGCGCTGGGAGCAGCACCATGGCAGATTGATCGAGCACGCAAGGATCTTCAAGGATGGACCGAAACTGGATTAGGCAATGCCATAGAGGTCATCGCAGAAACAGATGCGAATGTAAAGGGAGCATCGCGCGACCCTGTCTATTCACTTGAACGCATGGTTACTGTAGTTGCGCGTTACGGAAGACGTTAACTAAATAAGGCCCCCTTTGAGGGGGCCTTATTCAATAGTGATTCTTAGAGAGCAGCAACCTGCTTGGCAATGGATGACTTGCGGTTCGCGGCGTTGTTCTTGTGAAGAACCCCCTTGCTCACTGCCTTGTCGAGCTTCTTGCTTGCGTTCTTTAGTGCTGCTTCAGCTGCTGCCTTGTCGCCAGCGCTGATAGCGGTCTTGGTTGCACGAACGGCGGTCTTCACTTCAGACTTCACTGCCTTGTTGCGCTCGTGAGCCTTCTCGTTGGTGCCAATTCGCTTGATTTGCGACTTAATGTTTGCCACGTTTACCGTGTCTTTCACTCGTTATTCGTACGTTTGGATTGTGTCGCGCTAGAGGTAGAGGGCTCACGGCGACGAATCGTGCAGGTGGGACTACACGTAAGCCAATAGACAACACTACCAGTAATCGCTGTCGTTGCTAAAACTGTGCCTGAGTTCGTGGGAGACTAGAGGTTCTATGTCTCCTCGTTCCTCAAAACCATTGCAGCCTGCGTCAACCAACCCAGCGAAGATTCGCAATTTTTGCATCATCGCTCACATTGACCACGGTAAGTCGACCCTTGCCGATCGCATGCTTCAAATCACCGGCATTGTTGATGATCGTTCTATGCGTGCTCAATACTTGGACCGGATGGATATTGAACGTGAACGTGGCATCACGATCAAAAGTCAGGCAGTGCGCATGCCGTGGGACGTTGACGGACAAACTTATGCCCTGAACATGATTGACACCCCAGGTCACGTTGACTTCACCTATGAAGTTTCTCGTTCCCTTGCCGCGTGTGAAGGGGCGATTCTTCTCGTTGATGCAGCTCAGGGCATTGAGGCGCAGACGCTCGCGAACCTTTATCTGGCAATGGAAAATGACCTCACAATCATCCCGGTGCTCAACAAGATTGATTTGCCAGCTGCAGACCCTGAAAAATATGCCAAAGAGCTCGCGGATTTGATCGGTGGCAAGCCTGAAGATGTTCTTCGCGTATCAGGTAAAACTGGCTTGGGTGTTCCTGAATTGCTGGATCTTGTGGTCGAGAAGATTCCTGCTCCAGTCGGCCAGGCAGATTCTCCTGCTCGAGCAATGATTTTTGACTCCGTGTATGACGCATATCGAGGAGTTATCACTTACGTACGTGTTATCGACGGCATGCTGAAGCCTCGTCAACGAATCCAAATGATGAGTACCAAAGCTTCGCATGAGTTGATCGAGATTGGTGTTAGCTCGCCAGAACCCATTCCCTCAGAGGGATTAGGGGTCGGTGAAGTGGGCTATCTCATCACCGGCGTTAAAGATGTCCGTCAGTCCAAAGTTGGTGACACTGTCACTGACTTCGTCAAACCTGCTACTGAGCCACTGCCGGGATATACCGACCCCAAAGCAATGGTATTTTCTGGGCTTTACCCCATTGATGGCTCGGACTATCCCGTGCTTCGTGAAGCTCTAGACAAGCTCAAACTCTCCGATGCTTCTCTGAATTATGAACCAGAAACTTCTGTTGCACTTGGGTTTGGTTTTCGTTGTGGTTTCTTAGGCCTGTTGCACTTAGAAATCATTACCGAACGTCTCGAACGCGAATTTGGTCTTGATCTCATTGCCACAGCTCCTTCAGTTCCCTATGAGGTCACAACTGAAGATAAAAAGACCGTCACCGTGACAAACCCCAGCGAATACCCTTCGGGAAAGATCATTAAAGTATCTGAACCCTTAGTTCGCGCTGGAATTCTCACTCCCAAGGACTACGTCGGAACAATCATGGAATTGTGTCAAAGCCGTCGTGGAAATCTTCTTGGCATGGAGTACTTCGGTGAAGATCGTGTCGAAATGAAATACGAAATCCCACTGGGGGAGATTGTCTTTGACTTCTTTGATCACCTCAAGAGCAGAACCCAGGGTTATGCCTCATTGGACTATGAAGAAGCAGGTGAGCAGGATTCTGATCTGGTTAAGGTCGACATCCTCTTGCAAGGGGAACAGGTGGATGCCTTCAGCGCGATTGTCCACAAAGATAAGGCTTATGCCTATGGTCTGATGATGACGGAACGTTTGAAGAAACTCATTCCGCGTCAACAGTTTGAAGTGCCGATTCAGGCTGCTATTGGGGCACGTATCATTGCGCGTGAAACCATTTCTGCAATCCGCAAGGACGTCCTTGCCAAATGCTACGGCGGTGACATTACTCGTAAGCGCAAACTCCTCGAAAAGCAAAAAGAGGGAAAAAAGCGTATGAAAATGGTTGGCCGTGTCGAGGTTCCACAAGAAGCATTCATTGCAGCGTTACAAGGTGATGATGAGGTGAAAAAGAAATGACCGAATCAGCACGTCGAAGCAATTACTCTGCCGATCGCTCGGTAACTTACGGAAGCGTTGGAGCAACTCAAGCAGCAGATGTTTTGGTTTTCCCTCCGCAAGGCTTCTCATCCTCGCAGTCAGAGTTTCGCCTCGGTAGCGGTCAAGAACGTTTTGACGCTGCTTCTGCCGCACTGATGACGTGGGGTGTTCCGTGTGGTTCACGTCTCGAGGTCGTGAAGATTGACCAAGCAGATGCTGAAGGTTATGCAGGCTTGTTATTCAATGAGTTTGGTGCCCCGATTGCACCAACTTCTGATGTGTTAGATCAGCTCTATTCCTCAGATGGCACCCCGTTTCTTTCTGCGGGAACCACGATTGAACTTGCTGGTGTGTGGACCCCGTCAAAGATTTCTGCCTCTTATCGCGTGATTTATGTCGTCCGCGAAGACCGTCGTATGGGTTATGCACTTGGAACTCTCGATTCCGTGCCAGTTATTGGCGAGGAATACTTTGGTGTGGAGTGGCGCGAAGATGATTCAGTGTGGGCTGTAGTTCGCTCTGTCACCTCAATTGCTGAAGGTAGAAAATACGCCTGGAGTGCCCCACTCATTCGCGCGCGTCAGTGGTGGCTTCGTCGTCATTACGTCCGAGCTTTGCTTCCTGCCCGTTCGGTGTAAACAATGGCTAGCCAATTGCCAGATGGTCTGGCTATGCCGCTCAATGGGGCATTGCCGAGCACTGTAGGTGTTGGCGCCTTGGGCAAAACGATGAGCGCCTATGTGCACATTCCCTTTTGTCGGGTTCGTTGCGGCTATTGCGATTTCAACACCTACACTTCCACTGAGCTCAGAGGAGTCTCACAAGCCTCGTATGTGGAGGAACTCAAGAAAGAAATAGCTCTGTCGATAGATGTTCTTCAAAGAGCAGATGTCTCAATAAGACCGTTACACACTATTTTTTTCGGTGGTGGTACACCGACGTTACTGCCTAGTTCTGACCTAGCAGATGCGTTACAAGCTCTTCGTGGCAGCCATGGAATTGAACCAGAAGCTGAAATCACGGTTGAAGCCAATCCGGATACCCTCACCGAAGAATATGTTGATGGATTAGTCAGAGCTGGTTTCACACGTGTGAGTGTGGGAATGCAATCTGCAGTTCCCCACGTACTTTCAGCACTGGATAGAACACACAATCCAGCTGCCGTCGAACAAGCGGTTTCATATATTCAGTCTGCCGGGCTAGAAGCCAGTATCGATTTGATCTATGGATCTCCGGGAGAGAGCCTGGCAGATTGGCGGAGGTCTCTAGAACAAGCTATCTCTTTGAACACAGGGCATATTTCTGCGTATGCCCTCATCGTTGAAGACGGAACAGCTTTGGCGCGCAAAATTAGTTCTGGAGCCATGGATGCTCCTGATGATGATTTACAAGCAGAAATGTATGAACTAGCTGAAGAGCTTTTGAGCAAAGCTGGATTTGAGTGGTACGAAATAAGCAACTGGGCGAAGTCGCAACAGCAACAGTCACAACACAATCTTGCCTATTGGAATAATCAAGATTGGTGGGGCTATGGACCTGGTGCACACTCGGCTATCGGAGGCATACGTTTCTGGAATGTCAAACACCCAGCTGCCTATGCCGGACGTCTTGCCGAGGCTCACAGCCCAGCCTTGTCCTATGAAACTCCTGACGAGCAAGCAGTCAGATTGGAACAGGTGTTATTAGGGTCACGAATAGCGGCAGGCATACCCACTCAAGGACACAATCCTCAAGCCATTTCTACTCTGATTGCTCGTGGTCTCATTGACGGTAAGCGTGCCATGAGGGGCCGAATTGTCTTAACCCTTTCTGGCCGCCTTCGTGCTGATGAAGTTGTTCGAGAATTACTCTTTCGTTCTCAGGATTGACGGCGGAAAATCCGATATCATTAGCACTCAGGAGCATCGAGTGCTAGTGATGTAAAGGAGGATTCGATGGTTTCACAACGTGGGCTTGAAGTTCTTCGCGTCATCGTCCAAGATTACGTTTCTTCACGTGAGCCCGTCGGTTCAAAAGCTATTGTTGACCGCCATCAATTTGGGGTATCTGCAGCGACAATTCGTAACGATATGGCTTTGCTGGAAGAAGAAGAGCTCATCGTTGCCCCTCATACATCTAGCGGTCGAGTTCCCACAGACAAGGGATATCGCCTTTTCGTTGACCACCTTGCCGAAGTCAAACACATCACGCCCACGCAAAAGCAAGCCATCGATCAATTTCTCGATGATTCAGCAGATTTTGATGAACTCCTCGGGCGAACGGTTCGCTTGCTTTCTCAATTGACTAACCAGGTCGCTATCGTCCAATACCCGACATTGGGTTCTACCCGAATTCGTCACATCGAGCTCGTTTCACTGGGTAATCGTCGTGCTTTGTGCGTTGTGATTAGCGACAACGGCCAGGTCGAACAGAAATTGATAGATCTCGAAGTTGAGCTCAGTGAACAAGACCTTGCCCAGTTATGTTCTGGAATTAATGCTCAAGTAGCCGGGAAGCTTCATAGCGAGCTTTCTGAATCAATAACTTCACTCACGTCCCAGGTGCCGAACGCCCTGATTCCAGCAGTCACACACATAGCCTCAGCTCTGAGTGACAGCATTCAAGCTAATCGGCAAAACAAGTTAGTGATGGCGGGCACAGCAAACTTGGTGCGAACGGGCGAAGATTTCTCCGACAGTATTTACCCAGTTCTCGATGCCATTGAAGAACAAGTAGTCCTATTGAAACTATTGACCGAAATGAAGGCGGATGCTGACGAGGTGGCAGTAAGTATCGGCCGTGAACACAGTAATTCAGGCTTAGAGCAAGCAAGCTTGCTTTCCACTGGCTACAGCTCGGCTGGTGAAAAGGCCACGCTAGGGTTGGTCGGACCAACCCGAATGGATTATTCCTCCAACATCGCATCAATTCGTGCTGTTGCCCGATATCTCACTCGTGTGCTCGATGCACGCTAAACCCTCATTCAAAGGAGATGGCCTTCGTGGCTGATCATTACGACGTTTTAGGTATCTCACGTGATGCCAGTGCTGAAGATATCAAGAAGGCCTATCGCAGACTTGCACGTGAGCTTCACCCTGATGTGAATCCAGACGAGGCTGCACAAGAAAAATTTAAACTCGTCACCCACGCCTATGAAGTTCTCAGTGACCCCGTGCAACGCCAACAATATGATTTGGGTCCACAAGCCGGCTTTGGCGGAAATTTCGGCGGGCAAGGTTTTAGTGACTTTGGAGACATCTTCAACACCTTCTTCGGTGGAGGCCAGCAACGCGGTCCCCGCTCCCGCATGGAACGTGGTCAAGATGCTCTACTGCGCGTAGAGGTAGACCTCGCTGATGTGATTTTTGGCGTTCACAAAGATATTGAAATTGATACAGCAGTGGTGTGCGAAACCTGTTCGGGAAACTGCTGTCAACCAGGGACTTCGCCAGTGACCTGTGACATTTGTGGCGGTTCTGGTTCAATTCAACGTGCAGTTCGCTCACTGCTGGGAAACGTCATGACTTCCAATCCTTGTGGTAGCTGCAGAGGTTATGGAACCACCATTCCCGCACCGTGTACAACATGCCAAGGGCAAGGCCGTGTAAGGGCGTCGAAAACTATTCCCCTGGACATTCCTGCAGGTGTGGATACAGGTGTTCGACTTCACATGGCTCAAGCAGGAGAAGCTGGTCAAGCAGGCGGCGTCCCCGGCGACCTATATTTTGAAATCAAAGTCAATCACCACGATGTGTTCAGTCGAGACAATGATGACTTACTGTGCACTCTGGAAGTTCAAATGACCGATGCCATCTTAGGAACCACAGTTACGGTTCCAGGGCTTGATGGTGAGGTCGCACTCGAAATTAAACCCGGAACGCAAGGGTCAGAAGTTCTGACCGTTAAAGATCGGGGCATAACGCGCCTTCGCGGAAATGGTCGCGGTGATCTTAAAGTGGGAATTCACGTGATTACACCCACAAAGTTGAGCTCAAAAGAAAAAGAACTCATTTCAACTTTTGCCAAGGGCCGAAAGCAATCCGCTCCAGCATTGACTCATTTCCAACAGGGAATGTTCTCTAAGTTGCGCGATCGATTCTTCAACGTTTAACCAATGGCACACTTTTACATCCTGGAAAGCCTGGAATCCTCTACTATCGGGTCCGAAGTAGTTTTGGATGGCTCAGAGGGAAAACATGCTGCCACAGTCTCTCGAGTGCGACCAGGGGAGACTTTCACTTTAGGCAATGGGCGCGGTCTCGTTCTTGAGGTCGAAGCTGAATCAGTATCTAAAGACTGCGTTCAACTTCGGGTACTTCAGGTTGAAAACAAGGAACGTCTTCATCCAGAAATTCTCCTGGTCCAAGCACTTGCCAAAACAGATCGTGATGAACGAGCAATCGAAGCAGCAACAGAGCTTGGTGTCGACACAGTAATTCCATGGGCAGCGTCACGGAGCATCTCCAAATGGGAAGGGCCCAAGATCGAAAAAGGCATTGCGAGATGGTCAGCAATTGTTCGTGAAGCGAGCAAACAATCAATTCGTCCCTACATTCCTCAAGTGCATCCTCCCGTTACTACTGCAGAACTTGTGAAGATGTTGCCAGCTGCTGACATCGTCGTGTTGGACCCCACAGGAGATGTTCCACTGAGTTCTTTCAATCCCACATCGCATCAAATAGCGATCATTGTTGGTCCAGAGGGCGGCATCACAGAGACTGAATTGGATACTTTCCGTAATGCAGGTGCCACAATCGTCACGATGGGAAACAATATTCTTCGAACGTCGACCGCAGGACCTGCTGCATTGGCCATCATGAATGCCAAACTAGGGCGCTGTTAAGCTAGAGCTATGTCCGAACAGACTCCTTCGATTTTCACAAAAATCATTAATCGCGAAATACCAGCAGAAATTCTCTTTGAGAATGATCGTCTTATTGCCATCCGAGACATAGCTCCACAAGCTCCTATGCACTTACTTGTGATTCCAAAGTCTGAAAACTTCCAGAACGTCACCGAATTAGCTGCAGGCGATCCTCAACTATTGGCAGAAATAGTCTCCACCGCTCATAACCTGGCAACCTTGCACTCCAACGGTGAGTATCGTTTAGTCTTCAACACAGGTGAGAGTGCAGGTCAGACAGTTTTTCACGTACATGCACACGTACTCTCCGGCGGTCTTCAGGAGCACACACTTGCCTGAATTTGCTGCACCACATTCAGACGTCATCACTGTAGATGGCGTTGAAATGGTTCGATTGTTGGGGCCACAAGACCGATTACTCACCACTGTTGAAAAACAGTACCCACTGGTTGACGTTCATGTTCGGGGAAATGAGATTCGTTTCAGCCCCAAAAACGCTAGTGACGATGCTCACAAAGAAGTTCTCGCAGCTCAAGAGCTCGTGCGCGAGTTATTGACCATGGTTCGACAAGGACAGGATCTCGCTCCAACTGATGTGACAAGCGGGAAACACATACAGGAAGCGCACCCGCACACATCGCCTTCAGCGGTATTGGGCGAAGATATTCTCTCCACGCGCGGAAAAACTCTCCGCCCTAAAACAGTTGGTCAGCAGGAATATGTCCGCGCCATAGAAGATCACACTATTACTTTCGGCATTGGCCCAGCCGGAACGGGAAAAACTTACTTAGCAATGGCAAAAGCTGTTCAAGCTTTGCAACGCAAAGAAGTCGAACGCATTATCTTGACTCGCCCAGCCGTGGAAGCAGGGGAGCGGCTGGGATTCCTACCAGGAACCCTCACGGACAAGATTGACCCATATCTGCGGCCACTTTTTGACGCTCTCAACGAAATGCTCGACCCTGAGCTTGTTCCCAAACTGATGGCGGTAGGCACCATTGAGGTCGCACCACTGGCGTATATGCGAGGTCGCACACTCAATAATTCCTTCATTATTTTGGATGAGGCACAAAACACCACTCCAGAACAAATGAAAATGTTCCTAACTCGACTTGGTTTTGACTCCAAGATGGTCATCACCGGTGACATCACTCAGGTGGACTTACCAACTTCTGCGAGCGGTTTGAGATTAGTCACAGGAATCCTTCAGGATATCGACGACATTCACTTTGCTCGCCTGACAAGCGCAGACGTTGTTCGCCATTCCCTTGTTGGACGCATTGTTGATGCCTACAGCGAATATGACGAAATGTCATTAGCTTCTCGTCATAAGCGAGAACAAGCCAAGGAAGCCCGTCAATGAGTATCGAAGTAAACAACGAATCCAGTTTCACTATTGATGAAGCGGCTCTCCAGCGTTTAGCAACATACTGTCTGGATGCTATGCGCGTTCATCCCGATGCAGATCTTGCCCTTGTCCTTGTTGACGAGGGCGCCATGGAACAACTTCACGTTCAGTGGATGGGCGAACCCGGCCCTACAGATGTATTGAGTTTCCCCATGGATGAGCTACGTCCAGGAAATGACGATGTCGTGACGCCACCAGGTGTGCTCGGTGACGTTGTGTTGTGTCCTCAAGTTGCTGAGGTCCAAGCAGAGGGTGCTGGTCATTCAACAATGGACGAATTGCTCTATCTAACTGCACACGGCATATTGCATCTTCTCGGGTTTGACCATGCTGAACCTGATGAAGAAAAAGAAATGTTTGCCCTACAAAGGGACCTCATTATCGGGTTCACCATGGCAGAGAAACAACGAGAGACTTCGTGACAATTTTTCTCACCGTTCTTGGCATGATTGCGCTGATAGGTTTCGGCGGGTTGATGGCTGCCAGTGAATCAGCAATGGGTGTGATGTCGTCTGAAGACTTTCGCCAAGCCGCTCAAGGACGACGAGCAGAGCGATCACTTTTGGCAATTTCACGTGATGTTGGTCCACACCGTACAGTAACTACATTTGTGAGAATTCTTGCCGAAACGGCTGCCGCCGTTATTGTCACACTGGCTCTAGTTTCACTAGGACTGCCTTACTGGGCAGCTTTGCTCTTTGCAATTTTGGTGATGTCTATAGCCAGCTTTGTTCTGGCCGGTTCAAGTCCACGATCGGTCGGTCGAGTGCATCCAGAAAAAGTATTGAGTGTTTCAGCGCCACTCATTCATTTCTTTCGAGTCATTCTCGGCCCTCTGGCAAACTTCCTTGTCACCATGGGAGATAAAGTTACTCCAGGTCGACCAGGCACAACATCCTTTGCTTCCGAAGAACAACTTTTGAGCATGGTCGACGAAGCCGTAAAGCATGACGTGTTGGAGACTGAGGAACGAGAACTTATTCACTCCATCTTCGAATGGGGAGAGACCGTTGCACGTGAGGTCATGATTCCTCGAACAGATATGGTCACGATCGACTCACATGCATCTTTGAGTGATGCTGCCAAGTTGTTCCATGAATCTGGATACTCACGTGTGCCAATCATTGGTGAAGAGATTGATGACATCGTTGGTGTGTTAAACCTTCGTGATGTCTCTCGTCGAATGTTTGAACACCCTGAAAACTTCGCCGAAGGCAAACTCATTGATCTGGCTCGACCTGCAATGTTTGTGCCTGAATCAAAGAAGGTGGATGACACACTCAAACAAATGCAAGCCGAATCTATTCACATGGCATTAGTCGTGGACGAACACGGAGGCATTGCAGGCCTTGTGACTCTCGAGGATCTTATTGAGGAACTCGTGGGTGATATTTCTGATGAACATGACCGTGGCGCACCGGATATTGAGCAGATTCGCGAGAACATTTATCGCGTAGCCACACGTTTACCCCTGGATGAATTAGGCGAACTCTTTGGGCTTGAACTCGAGGACGAAGATGTTGACTCGGTTGGCGGATTGCTGGCAAAAGAGCTCGGCAGACTCCCTGTTGTGGGAGATAGCGTTACCGTCAGTGGATTGATCATTACAGCTGATGTGAGTGGCTCACATAGAAAGCGTGTAACCCGAGTGGTTGTAGAACGCGATCAAGATCTCATCGATGCACTCAAAGCTTTTTCAGAACAGGATCAATAATGGCGAGACCACCCAAAGCATCAAAGCGTGAAGAAAGCTCAGGTGAATTTCGTTCAGGATTTGTTTCGCTGGTTGGACGCCCTAACGTGGGCAAATCCACATTGACAAACGCCCTTGTTGGCGAAAAGGTTGCCATTACCTCTTCGAAGCCACAAACCACTCGTCACACAATTAGAGGAATTACGAACCGTCCCACTGGACAACTGATTCTTGTTGACACCCCAGGAATTCACCGTCCCAGGACCCTACTAGGTGAGCGATTGAATGCCCTCGTTCAGGCAACTTTGGGAGATGTTGATGTCATTGGCATGTGTTTTCCGGCTGATGAACCAATCGGCCCAGGCGATCGCTTCATCAACGAACAATTGGACAAGTATCCACGAGCAATTAAAATAGCAGTCATCACGAAGACAGATGTTGCATCCAAGTCCCAAACAGCCGAACGGCTGATCCAAGTTCAAGAGTTGCGAGACTGGGCAACAATCATTCCTGTTTCGGCTGTTGGCGATGACCAAGTTGACCTACTTGCTGAAGAGCTCATTCAACTTCTGCCACTTGGTCAACCTCTATATCCCGAAGAAACCAATACAGATGAAGGTTTAGAAAAGCGCATTTCTGAACTCATTCGAGAGACCATTCTTGAGGGAGTCCATGAAGAACTCCCACACTCCCTTGCTGTCACTATCGACGACATGATTGAGCGGGAGGATAAGGATCTTCTCGAAATTTACGCCAATGTTTTCGTAGAGCGCGACAGTCAAAAAGGAATCATCATCGGTTCTGGTGGAGAGCGACTCAAAGACATCGGTCAACGCTCCCGGGCAGCGATCGAGCCCGTTGTTGGTCAGAAAGTTTTTTTATCTCTGCGTGTAAAGGTTGCCAAAGATTGGCAGCGGGACCCCAAACTCCTACAGCGATTGGGCTTCTAAAGTTCAAGTGCTAGCCTAGAAATATGTCCACTGGTTCGCTTCTTCTTAGTTGCCGCGACGAGTCCATTAATTAGGCCTCACTCGTCGCGGAGATGCCCGTTGGCTGACCACCATTCGCGAGGAGAAGACAGATGAAGAACAACCAGACCCCCAGCACTATGCCAGTGCACAAATACCGCCCCTATCACGAGAGCTTAGGTATCGATCTTCCAGATCGAACGTGGCCATCTAAACGCATCGAAAAAGCTCCGATTTGGTGTGCTGTTGACTTGCGAGATGGAAACCAAGCACTCATCGACCCGATGAGTCCTGAGCGCAAGCGCATCATGTTCGATCTCTTGGTCAAGATGGGTTACAAAGAGATTGAGGTAGGTTTCCCCTCTGCTAGCCAGACCGACTTCGATTTCGTACGATCTCTGATCGAAGAAAACGCTATTCCTGACGATGTCACTATTCAGGTGCTTACTCAAGCACGTGATCACCTCATTGAACGCACCTACGAATCCATCGCTGGAGCCAAGCAGGCCATCGTTCACTTCTATAACTCGACCAGTATTTTGCAGCGTGATGTTGTCTTCCGCGAAGACCGTCAAGGCATCATGGACATTGCACTTCACGGCGCACGATTCTGTCGTGAAATGGAGAAGAAGATTCCGCAGACAAAGGTCTTTTACGAATATTCTCCTGAAAGCTTCACTGGTACAGAGCTGGAATACGCCGTTGAGGTGTGCAACGCAGTTCTTGAAGTGCTTGAGCCGACACCTGATCGCAAGGTGATCATCAATCTACCTGCCACCGTTGAAATGGCCTCACCCAATGTCTATGCGGACTCCATTGAGTGGATGGGGCGCCACCTCGCTCATCGAGAGAACGTCATCATTTCTTTACACCCTCACAATGACCGAGGAACAGCGGTAGCTGCTGCTGAATTGGGTTACATGGCAGGCGCAGACCGCATCGAGGGATGCCTCTTTGGTAATGGTGAACGCACGGGAAACGTTGACCTGGTTGCTTTGGGTATAAATATGTTTACTCAAGGAATCGACCCACAAATCGACTTCAGCAACCTGGATGAGATTAAGCGAACTGCTGAATATTGCAACCAGCTCAAAGTTCACGAACGCAGTCCTTGGGCTGGTGACCTTGTTTACACCGCTTTCTCTGGCTCGCATCAAGATGCCATTAAGAAGGGCTTTGAGCGCATGGCAGCAGATGCCCAAGCTCAAGGCACACATGTAGACAACCTTGTTTGGGCTGTTCCTTACCTCCCGGTGGATCCTAAAGACCTCGGACGCAGCTACGAAGCTGTTATCAGAGTCAACTCGCAGTCGGGTAAGGGGGGAGTGGCCTACTTGCTGAAGAAGGACCACAACCTCGAGCTCCCTCGTCGTCTCCAAATTGAGTTCTCTGGTGTTGTTCAACACAAAACAGATGCTGAAGGTGGCGAAGTCTCCAGTGATGATTTGTGGGCGATATTCCAGGATGAATACTTGCCAGCCAAGGATGCTGTAAACAAGTGGGGACGGTTTGAACTCACTGGTAGTCGGACCGAAAGCGATTTCAATGGCACGCTGAAGCTCTCGGTCGACTTACGAGATGGCGATAGCGTCACTCGAAAAGATGCAATTGGTAACGGCCCGATTGACGCCTTCTTGAAGCTCATGCTGGAAGAAGGAATCAACGTTGAGCTCTTTGACTACGTGGAACACACGCTTTCTGCAGGTGGTGATGCGATGGCAGCAGCCTATGTTGAGCTGAACGTCAATGGCACACGACTATGGGGTGTTGGTATCGACTCTGATATCTCAACTGCGTCGTTAAAAGCAGTCGTCTCGGCAATCAACCGAGCAGTTCGCTAGCGAGAGGCCTGATCAAGAAGAGCATCTTCGATGTCTTCTTCAGTCGGTTGAGCTGCGCGTTTTTGCTGACGTCTAAGTTCCCGGGCCTTACCCTCGTCTGTCTCAGCATTTCTAATTCGTAGTTCATTGCGGATAGCCCACGCTAGAGCAATAAATGCAAGCACACCAAACATGATCCATTGGAATGCATAACTGAGGTGGGCACCTTCATCGAGTGAAGGCTTTTCGGCTGCTAGGGGTGGATTCTCAACTGGTGGAGGTGTTTCTGAATCGAGTACCCCGTATGCGCCTGTGTATGTGGGATATCCGATACTTTCTTCGATGAGAGGTAACTCAATCGTTGCTAGTTGGTTTCCTGCTGCTTCACGCCCTGGAATAGAAGGTTCGCCAGCTTTAAGTCGCGCAACGACTGTTACCTCTCCCGAGGGGGGTTCTGGCAACGTGTAGTTCTCTGTGCCGTCAGGCAATACGGGGAGCCATCCACGGTTAATAACAAAGACATCACCTTGATCCGTTAGGAGGGGAGTCAGCACCTCAACACCAGCTTGTTGCTCGCGTGGCCGACTTCTGACGATGAATTGATGATCAGACAAATATGTTCCAGTTACGGTAACTGGAATCCACTTATCGTCAGGATTGAATTCATTCAGGTTGGGCAATGCTTCACTGAGCGCCATGGGGCGCGCCTCGTAATTGGATAAGACCCTACTAATTTCTTGCTGAGCTTCTTCTCGACGGTTGAATTGCCATGTTGAGAGTGCAATACAGGTACCTGCGAATATTGCTGTCAACAACAGGTAAGTTAGCCACCTTTTCGTGAGGGCTACCGCATACCAGGGAACACGTTCAGGTGATTCTGAGGTGGGAACTGTGTTCAAGACTGCTTTTCTTGATAGAGCACTATGGTGCTGGGACGCTCTACATACGAGGTTTTTGGCGCCATCTTGACGTTTGCAGCAATCATGGCGAAGTAGGGAAGCACAATTGCTCCTGCCGCAAAAACGACAAGCCACCAGCCTGAAACAAAGAGCATCCCAATGATGCAGACCATACGAATGCTCATCGCAATGGTGTACTTGACCATACGTATTCGCCGCTCGTCGGCGGGAGATGGTGGAAGGGTTGTTGCGGACTGAAGTTTCTTCTTCATTGCCAGCACTACTCCAAGGTTGATGTGGTGCTACTAGCCTACGACTAAGCTGGCATTCGATGCATCCAAGAGGAGGAAATGTGACCGTTCGTACAGTGCTCATTACTGGTGGAAACAGAGGCATTGGATATGCCCTTGCAGAAGAATTCATCGCTCAGGGTCATCGTGTTGCAGTTACCGCACGTTCTGGTGAAGGTCCTGCCGGTTCGCTTACTGTTCGAGCAGATGTCACTGATGGGTCTTCACTTGATTCTGCTTACGCAGAAGTTGAAGAAAAACTTGGTCCAGTGGAAGTTCTCGTAGCGAATGCGGGAATCACTAAGGACACTTTAGTAATGCGAATGACGGACGAAGAGTTTGACTCCGTTGTTGATACCAACCTTGGTGGTACCTTCAAAGTAGTCAAGCGAGCGATCAAGGGCATGTTAAAGGCACGTTTCGGTCGCATCATTTTGATTTCATCTGTTGTGGGGCTTTATGGCTCGGCTGGCCAGGTGAACTATTCGTCCTCGAAGAGCGCGTTGGTGGGTATGGCTCGTTCGCTTACTCGTGAATTAGGCGCTCGAGGGATTACCGCGAATGTTGTAGCACCTGGATTTATCGAGACAGATATGACCGCAGCTCTCCCCGAGGAACAGCAAGAACAATACAAAAAGAACATTCCTGCCGGACGCTTTGCTCAGCCTTCTGAGGTTGCCAAGGTGTGTGCTTGGCTTGCATCTGATGATGCTGGCTATATCTCGGGTGCTGTAATTCCTGTGGATGGTGGATTGGGTATGGGGCACTAAAGCCCAATAATTCCCAAAACTTTGCTGAGGTCTCGTTCGTTCAAAGACACATCAGCGCGTTCTTGAACAATAGGCTTTGCACAGAAAGCAATACCCATACCGGCTGCTTCCATCATTTTCAGATCGTTTGCACCATCCCCGATAGCTACGGTGTGCGATAGGGGAGTTGAGGTTTCTTCAGCCCACTGGCGCAGCGCATCCGCTTTAGCATCTGCGTCAATGATGGGGCCTAAGACGTTCCCAGTCAGCACCCCATCAATAACTTCTAGACGATTTGCTTTCCATTGATCTAAGCCAAGTTGCTGTGCAAGAGGATCGAGGAGTTCGTGAAATCCTCCACTGACCACTCCAACAGTGCCACCGAGTTCATGTATTCGATTAATGAGTTTTTCTGCACCTGCGGTGACTGTAATTCGTGATCGAACAGTATCAAAGACCGAGGAGGGTAACCCTGCAAGTGTGGCAACTCTTTCTCGCAAACTCTCCGCAAAATCGAGTTCACCACGCATTGCACGTTCCGTCACAGCAGCGACGAGCTCTAGTGAACCTGCTTCCTCGGCTAACAGTTCAATAGCTTCGTTTTCAATCAACGTAGAGTCAACGTCGAGAACTACGAGGTACCGAGAAGAATCCGTAGCGGCAAAATCGTTACGGTCTTCGTTCATGGTGTTACTCGTACTCCCTTGCCCACGACGGTGATTCCAGATTCAGTGACCGTGAACCCACGTGCTTTATCGCGTTCGTGATTAACACCGATTTTTGCACCGGGTTCAACAACGACTTCCTTATCAAGAATAGCTCGGCGAATTTCTACGTCTTGACCAATGTTGACATGGTCAAAAACGATGGAATCATGGATGCTCGCACCAGAATCAACCTGACACCATGGGCCAAGAACACTGCGTTCAATGTGTGCGCCAGATAACAAAGACCCCAGAGAGACAACTGAATCAATAGTTGCTCCGACGCGTCCTCGTGCATCACGAACAAACTTCGCTGGGGGAGAGTTGACCTGCATAGAGTAAATCGGCCACTCAGTGTTGTACAGGTTGAAGACGGGCAAGGTCGAGATGAGGTCCATGTGTGCGTCAAAAAAGCTTTCGATGCTTCCCACATCACGCCAGTAATACTTATCTCTATCAGTTGATCCAGGCACGTCGTTTCGCTGGAAGTCATAGACTCCTGCCTGATTCTCGCCGACGAAATAGGGGATGATGTCACCGCCCATATCGTGGTTTGAATCCGTTAGTTCGCCATCTCGTTCAACTGCTTCAATGAGGGCATCTGCGTCAAACACGTAATTACCCATGGAAACAAGAACTTCACTTGGATTATCTGGCAATCCAACCGCATCTGTTGGCTTTTCACGGAATCGTGAAATTTTTGTCACGTCCTTGTCGTCGACTTCGATGACACCAAACTGATCAGCAAGACGAATGGGTTGGCGAATTGCGGCGACAGTGGCTTTGCGGCCAGATTCAATATGAGCTTGAATCATTTGATCAAAATCCATGCGGTAGACGTGATCGGCGCCAACAACAACGACAATGTCAGGTTTTTCGTCACGAATGAGGTTCAAACTTTGCAAGATGGCGTCTGCGCTTCCAGAGAACCATCTTTTTCCCAATCGTTGCTGCGCTGGAACAGAGGCGACGTAGGAGCCAAGAAGACCAGACATTCTCCATGTTTGGGAGACGTGACGGTCCAAAGAATGAGATTTGTACTGGGTCAGGACCACTATTTGGCGAAGACCAGAATTAATGAGATTCGAAATCGCAAAATCAACGAGACGGTATTGCCCGCCGAAAGGGACTGCGGGCTTTGCCCGGTCCTCAGTGAGGGGCATCAGTCTTTTGCCCTCGCCGCCAGCGAGGACAATTCCAAAAACTTTCTTGGCCATTTCTCAACAGTAGGGCACCAAGGTAACGGTTTAGCAACATAAATATTTCTACGTTACGTTCGATAACTATTTGAAGGTGAGATAACGTCTTTGTCATGCGCGTTGATTTACTCACCAAGGAATATCCGCCCGAGATTTATGGCGGTGCTGGAGTTCACGTTGCTGAATTGGTGAAGGCATTGCGTGCCACTGATGAGATTCACGTTCGCTGCTTTGGCGGAGTTCGTGATGAACGTGATGTTACAAACTACCTGGTTCCTCAAGAACTACATTCAGCAAATGCCGCGTTGCAGACCATTGGTGTGAATCTCCTGATGGCAAACGACACAGTTGGGGCTGACATCGTTCATTCGCACACCTGGTATGCCAATGAAGCTGGACGGCTTTCTCAACAGTTGCATGGAATTCCTCACGTCATTACAGCTCACAGTCTGGAGCCTTTGAGGCCGTGGAAAGCAGAACAGCTCGGCGGCGGATACAAAGTTTCCAGCTCCATAGAGCTCAACGCATTTGAGAGTGCAGATGCAGTAATTGCTGTTTCCGCCGGCATGCGTTCGGATATTCTGCGAAGTTACCCCGATATCGATCCCAGCAAAGTGCACGTCATTCACAACGGAATTGATGTTCAGGCTTGGGCTCCAACATCTAATCCTGAACTTTTGGAGCGGTGGGGGATAGATTCGTCACGCCCTTCCATTGTTTTTGTCGGCAGAATTACACGGCAAAAGGGTTTGCCATATTTACTCAAGGCAGCTCAAGCCCTACCTGAGGATGTTCAACTGATTTTGTGTGCTGGTGCTCCAGACACTGAGGAAATCAAGCAAGAAGTAGAACTCAGGGTTTCTCAACTGCAGAAGAAACGTTCTGGAGTTATCTGGATTCCTGATCATCTGCCGCGACACGAGCTTGCAGCCATTTTGACCTCTGCTACTGCTTTCGTATGTCCCTCCATTTATGAACCTCTTGGAATAGTCAATTTAGAAGCGATGGCCTGTGGAATACCGGTGGTGGGAACAGCCACTGGAGGAATTCCGGAAGTTATTGAAGACGGAGAAACGGGTTGGTTAGTCCCTATTGAACAACTTCAAGATGGCACTGGGACGCCTCTAAAGCCTGAACAATATGTCGCTGATTTAGCTCAGGCAATGATTAATGCAGTCTCGGATATAGAACGGGCTCGTCGTATGGGTGTTGCTGCTCGCGAACGAGCACGCACGCACTTCGACTGGGCGGCAATAGCGGTGCAAACACGGTCAATTTACAACCTAGTTCGCGCATAACTAGTCGTTAGCATTGAAACATGGTCCAGGTTTTGAAGTTTTCTCACGCGTCTCTTGTTCGCGACGGGCATTCCGTTGTTTCTGACCTTAATTGGGATGTGACAAGTGACCAACGCTGGATCATCCTTGGTGCTAACGGTGCTGGGAAAACGTCTCTGTTAGATATGGCTGCTGGATGGGACATCCCAACAAGCGGGCAAGTGACTGTTCTCGACGAAGATCTTGCCACGGCAGACCCTGAATGGTTGCGTCCTCGAGTGGGCTATGCCTCCTCGAGCATGGCCAAGCGAATTCCTCCAACAGAAACAGTTTCGGACGCTGTTATTACCGCGGCGTATGCCGCGGCAGAACGTCGTGGTGAACAGTTTGAAGACATTGATATAAGGCGTGCCCGACGCGTTCTAGCAGAGTGGCGTCTTGAAGGTTTCAGCGATCGCACACTTATTTCACTTTCAGAAGGTGAAGCGAAGCGTATGCAAATTGCGCGCTCGATTATGACCGACCCAGAATTACTTTTACTCGATGAGCCAACAGCTGGACTTGATATGGGCTCTCGTGAAGAAATTTTGCAGATGTTGGGGTACTTTGCCGGCAATCCTTCAGCACCCGCAATCGTCATGGTCACCCACCATGTTGAAGAGATTCCACGTGGGTTCACCCATGTTCTTCTGATGAAGGATGGAACCGCTGCTTACGCAGGTCCTATTGAATCCACACTGACGGAAGCGAACCTTTCAGACGTATTCGGAGTAAAAATTTCTCTATTCACCAATGATGGACGCTACTCGGCGCAAGCAACCCTCTAGTTTCTGATAACATAATGAGTCGGCCCGCTGAAAAGCGCAGGCACAATGCTTCTTGTTCGTCGTCTGATGAACAACGTCAATTAAAGGAAATATCGATGAAGTCTGACATCCACCCCGAGTACGCACCAGTCGTCTTCCACGACCTGGCTTCGGGCGAGTCGTTCCTGACACGTTCAACCGCTACCAGCTCAAAGACTGTTAAGTGGACCGATGGCAACGAATACCCCGTCATCGACGTTGAAATCTCCAGCGCATCACACCCCTTCTACACTGGTAAGCAGCGCATCATGGACTCCGCAGGACGTGTGGAGAAGTTCAATAAGCGTTTTGCTGGTTTCGGTCAGTAATTCTCAAGTCTCACCAAAAAAAGCCCGGTCATGCGACCGGGCTTTTTGTGTTTGCAAGCTATCTGACAGGCCAAAGTCCATCTCCAGGGTAAACAGGTAGATTCTGACTCCGACGCCAGTTTGCGTAACTTTCAGCTTGTTCCTTGGCCCAGGTGACTTGGAGGTCATGTAGCTCTTCAGCGGGAAAAGCCAGGTCCGCAGCATACTTTTTCCCAATAGCTTGGGCAACGCGTCCTGCTGCAATCGCATCTGCCGCAGCATCATGGGCATCAGTGAGTGCAACACCATAATGAGCAGCGGCAGCTTCCAACGTTCTTTTACCCTTGCGGTATTTATCGACCTGCTTGTCAATAATGAGGGGATCGATTACTGGTCGGGGGAGTTCAAGTGGATCAAACCCATATCTTTTTGCTTCCCGGTCAAGAATTGTGAAGTCATAAGAAGCGTTATATGCAACGACGCCAATTCCCTGATCCATAAAGCTTGAAATGATCGTCAATAACTCATAAATGCTGTCGGGAGCTGGTGCGCCTTCTGAACGCATGCGTTCTGTCGTGATGCCATGCACAGCCGTTGCTTGCTCAGGAATTTCAATTCCGCAATCGATGAGCCAGTTATGCTCGTCTTCCACCTCGCCATAGGGGTTAAGGATGCTGACGTTCGCTGAGACAATACGTGTCGTCTCAGGGGCAATTCCCGTCGTTTCGGTGTCAAAAACAGCAATTACGTTAGCCCATTCGGGCAATCCAGTGTTGGTCACGTCATTCACTTTAGGTTCTCCGACGGACAAGCAGGCTTTAGCGGCTCGGTGCGCCTACACTTGAGGCAATGCCTGCTGTATCTCCTTATGCTTCCAAGCTTGAACAAATTCCAACCGTTCATGCTTCAGTCGACGTCTCTGGCCTCAGAACCGATTATTGGGAATATGGTGACTCATCATCTCCACTTCAATTGGTTTTAATTCATGGATTTCGTGGAGATCATCACGGCTTAGAACCCATCGTTGCCGAATTAGGGCCTGGTGTTCATGCCGTCGTACCTGATTTACCTGGTTTTGGTCTTTCAGAAGCGCTACCTTCACCAGCAAATATTGTCTCATTCAGCAGATGGCTCATTCAGTTTCTTGACGTAATCGGTGCCGACAAGGATGTCATTGTTTTGGGCCATTCTTTTGGCTCAATTGTTGTTGGTGCTGCCGCTGCTCAGGGCCTAACACAGCGCAGAATAATAATGATCAATCCCATAGCGGCGAATGCACTCAAAGGTCCCCGCGGCATCTTGACTCGTCTTGCAGTGCTCTACTACAAAGCAGCGGCTGCGCTGCCAGCACGTGCTGGTTATGCATTGCTGAAAAACAAAATGATTGTTCGCATTATGAGTGAAACCATGGCCAAGACTGAAGACAAAAACTTACGTGAGTGGATTCACGAACAGCACGATCAATATTTCAGCCTGTTTGACTCCCGGGACTCAGTTTTGGAAGCATTCGAAACTTCCGTTTCTAATGACGTCAGCATGTTTGCTCCCAATATTCATCAGGAATTGCTCATGCTTGTTGCTGATAAAGACGACATCACTGCACTGCCAGAACAGAAACTTCTCGCGTCACGAATTCCAGGAGCGCAGATTGAAGTAGTCGAAGGTGTTGGACACCTTGTTCATTATGAGGCTCCAGATTTCGCAGCCAAGCACATTCAGGCTTTCCTAGATGAGGCTAAAAAATAATGCGCATTGCTTTTGACTGTCGTTATGTGCGCATCGATCATCATGATGGGATTTCGCGCTTTAGTGCTCGACTTGTTGAACACCTCATTCCATTGGTTAGACGTAACGGTGATGAGCTCATCATGCTCATCAGTGATCCTCAACAGCTTGCTATGTTGCCAGAACTTCCATTTCACCTGGTTAGTTCTCCTACGAGTATCAAAGAACGCGGTATCGCAAAGCAGATCAACTCAATCTCTCCGGATATTGTGTTCAGTCCCATGCAGACAATTGGTTCCCGGGGACGCAAGTATCGACTAGTTTTGACCGTGCACGACTTGATCTACTACGCACACCCCACCCCGCCACGAAATTTGTCGTGGCCCATTCGCTTATTGTGGCGGCTCTATCACACAGCCTGGTGGCCTCAACGTTTTCTACTTTCACACAGCGATGCAGTTGTGGCCGTTTCAGAGACAACCAAACAACTCATTCACGAGAACAAACTTACTTCCAAGCCTGTATACGTTGTCCACAATGCTGCAGACAGCATTTCTGAAGAGATTGACGTAGCGGTTGCCAGCGAAAGATCACAATCCCTTGTGTACATGGGCTCCTTCATGCCATATAAAAATGTTGAAACGCTCGTCAGGGCAACAGCTCTACTTCCAGATTTCACCCTTCATTTGTTGAGCAAAATCTCTGATGCTGATCGCACGCGACTGCAAGAAATTGCTCCAAATGCTCAAATCCATTTCCACAATGGAATTTCTGATGAGGATTACTTTGATTTGCTCTCCCACGCCACAGCGCTAGTTTCAGCTTCTAAAGACGAGGGTTTTGGTATTCCTCTTGTGGAAGCAATGAGCCTAGGCACTCCTGTGGTTATTTCAGACATTGGCATTTTTCATGAAATTGGTGGAAACGCTGCCCTTTTTGCTGATCCTGAGAACCCTGAATCTTTTGCGAACGCAGTTCATTCGCTCATAAACCACGAAACCTGGAACACTGCATCTGAAGCAGCTCGCCGACAAGCAAGCAAATTCAGCTGGGAAAGTTCTGCTGAAGAACTATTCGATGTCCTCGTAAAGGTAGCCCGAACCTAATTCATGAGCAAGAGCCGTCAAGATTGGGCTCGTACCACCGTCAAGTTTTATTGCAGCCTTACGATCGCCCTTTGTCACACCTTTATTGATGATGGCTATCGGCATTTTCTCGCGCCTAGCTTGATCTACTAATCGCACAGCAGAATTCACTGCTAAAGAAGATCCAGCCACAATGAGTGCATCTGCGCGTTTGACAAGGCTTTGAGCAGCAGCAAAGATTTTTGCTGGGACGAATTCCCCAAAAAAGACAACATCAGGCTTCAAAATTCCGCCGCAGACCGTACAAGCTGGAATCTTTACCTCGCCGAAATTAGATACATCGACATCACCATCAGGCGCAAGGACAATATTGCTTAGGTCTTCAAGCCACGGATTTTCATCACTCAGTTGTTGTTCAATGCTGACACGATCAAACTGTTGGCTACATTCCAAACAAATCACTCGATCAAGTGAGCCGTGCAAATCTACTACGTGAGAATTTCCAGCACGGCGATGCAATCCATCTACGTTTTGGCTGATAACACCCTCGATGATTCCACCTTGTTCCATGGCGGCGATTGCGAGGTGTCCCTGGTTAGGTTCAGCTTGTGAGAAGCTTTTCCATCCGACGTGTGCGCCTGCCCAATAACGTTTTCTGGCAAGTTCGCTGTTGAGAAAGTCAGAAATGTTCATGGGGGTGCGTTTAGAGGCACCTTTACCGCGATAGTCGGGAATACCGGAATCGGTAGAGACTCCCGCGCCTGTCAGTACGGCAACGCGTCGACCTGCAACTAATTGCACTAAAGAATCCAACCCATCAATGTGGGTGGTTTCTTGGACAATTGCGGCCATGGCCGCAAGCCTAAGTCATCTTCGTTTCGTTCATGTTTCAGAAAACTGGCAAACTGAGGCTATGTCCACGGTTCTGAGACTTTCTGATCTATCTGATCCCAGGCTTGTAGATTTCACTCAACTAACAGACGTTGCTTTACGAAAGGTTCTCGAACCTGAAGGTGGTCTGTATTTAGCTGAATCCATCAAAGTCATTCAACGCTCACTTTCTGCAGGCCACGTCCCTCGTGCTGTTTTGATTCAAGAAAAGTGGCTCAATGACGTAGAGCCACTAGTTGCCCAATATGACTGTCCGATCTTTGTTGCACCGCCTGAACTTATTGCAGAGTTGACGGGTTACGACATGCACAGGGGAGCAATGGCTTCGATGAATCGTCCCCGATTACCTGAGCTGAGTGAACTTCTCTCTGGCGCAAAACGTGTTGTTGTTTTGGAGGATATCGTCGACCACACAAATGTAGGGGCGATATTCAGGGCTGTAGCTGGTCTTGGAGCAGATGCCGTGCTCATATCTCCTCGCTGCGCTGACCCGCTCTATCGTCGATCTGTTCGCGTCTCGATGGGCACAGTGCTCCAAGTTCCTTGGACGAGACTGCCTGAGTGGATTCACGCGCGAGAGATTCTCCACAAATTTGGTTTTCATATATCAGCGCTTGCTCTTTCCAACCAGGCCATGTCACTTAAGGACTTCGTAACAAATCCGCCAGAAAAAATAGCATTGGTTTTTGGCTCTGAGGGCGATGGACTTTCGCGAGAAGCGTTAGGTATCTGTGATTCCGTCGTGACCATTCCAATGAAACATGGTGTTGATTCTCTTAACGTCGCCTCAGCAAGTGCTGTCGTTTTATACGCACTCACCGAGTGAACTCCACACTCATCACTGTCCGATTTCATAGACTAAAAAAACTATGACCGGGGAAACGACACATATTGGTTCGTTTGCCGCAGAACATCTCTCTCCTGCATATCCCGCTCGAGCTCCATGGGGAACTGCAGATAATTTACGTGCTTGGCAAACCGAAGCCTTAGACGTTTATTTCAAGCACGAGCCTAAAGACTTCCTTGCAGCTGCGACTCCAGGCGCAGGAAAGACGACCTTCGCATTGCGTCTCGCAACAGAGCTGTTTCGCCGTCGCGTGATTGATCGCATTACTGTAGTTACTCCAACAGAACACTTGAAAACACAGTGGGCTGATGCTGCGCACAAAGTAGGCATTCGGCTAGATCCGCATTTCACCAATGCGCACAAACGTCACGGTAAACAGTTCCATGGTGTTGCTGTGACTTACGCACAAATTGCGATGAAGGCACATGTGCACAAAGACCTCACGGAGTCAGCTCGGACTCTGGTCATACTAGATGAGGTTCATCATGGCGGAGATACCCTCAGTTGGGGAGACGGTATCAGAGAAGCTTTTTCACGAGCAGAGAGGCGTCTTTCTCTCACAGGAACTCCTTTTCGTAGTGACACAGCACCTATTCCTTTCGTGAGCTATCTCCCTAATCGTGACGGTGTACTAGTTTCTCAAACCGATTATGACTACGGATATGGCCGTGCATTACAGGATGGTGTTGTCCGTCCTGTCATGTTTATGGTTTATGCCGGGTCCATGCGCTGGCGGACCCGAGCTGGGGACGAAATGGAAGCACGTCTTGGGCAGGACAACACCAAGGATGTGACTGCTCAAGCCTGGCGTGCAGCTCTTGATCCAGGCGGAGACTGGATTCCTCAAGTCCTGACTGCGGCCAATAATCGCCTCAGTGAAGTCCGACATTCAATCCCAGATGCAGCTGGTCTAGTTATCGCAACTGATCAGGATGACGCCAGAGCATATGTACGTATTCTTCACACAATTACTGGCGAACAACCCACCGTCGTGCTCAGTGATGAGGCTGGTGGAAGCCAAAAGATTGAAGAGTTTTCTTCTTCGAACAACAGGTGGATGGTTGCTGTCCGGATGGTTTCTGAGGGCGTAGACGTTCCTCGACTAGCAGTTGGTGTGTATGCAACAAGTGCATCTACACCCTTATATTTCGCACAAGCTGTCGGGCGCTTTGTTCGTGCACGACGCCGAGGTGAAACTGCGTCAGTCTTTTTGCCCAATGTTCCTTCACTCTTAGCTTTAGCTCAGGAGCTCGAACTTCAACGTGATCACGCTCTCGAATTCAGGACTAGTGCTGCCGAGAGTGATTATCCGGAAATGTCTGAATTTGAACTTGCGCAGAGGGAAGAACAAGCTTCTTCACAAATAGATGAAGAATTCAATGAGTTCGCGATATTAGGTTCAGATGCAAACTTCGACATGGTCATGTATCAAGGGGAGGAGTTTGGTGGCTACGCTGAACCAGGTTCTCCCGAAGAACATGACTTCATTGGTATTCCTGGTTTATTAGAACCAGAACAAATTGCTGACCTTCTGCGCTTTCGACAGCGACGCCAAGCTCAACGGGGAAGTGGTCGCTCTCGCGATGTTGCCGAGAACCGCAGTATCCCTCTGCATAGAAGCTTGAAAGAGCAGCGGGCTTTGTTGAACTCCTTAGTTGCGTTATGGAGTAAACAAACAAATACGCCACACGGCGTTATTCATACTGAGCTTCGTCAAACATGCGGGGGTCCGCCCGTTGCTCAAGCAACAGTTGCTCAACTTCAAGCACGTATTGATTTGATGAGGCGACGTATTTCTTCCCCCGTGAAATAACTAGATATAGGACTTAATTTCGAAATACACGCAACATGCGGTGTTTCAATCACAAGTTGAAGGTTTTTTGTAAGTACTATTTCTTCATGTCTTGCATACGATTCAACACCCCAGCACAGCGTGCACAGCTTGATATGTTGCGTAACGACAAAAAACTCAACGAAACAGCTGTAGCAAAATTCCTAGGCCCAGAGTTTGGTGAGACCAAGATCAATCGCCTCCGGACCATGGCCCTGGATAAGAATCCAAAAATTCGTGAAAGTGTTGCCTTGAGTTATCACGTACCTGAAGAGGTTATGTGGAAGCTTGCAAAGGATAAGAACGAAGGTGTTCGTATCTGTGTTGCACGAAACGAAACCACTCCTTGCGACATTCTTCGTTTCCTTGCTTCAGACAAGAGTGAACAAGTACGCAGTTGGGTTGCTGTGAACTATTTTGTTCCGCAGGATGTCATGGAAACTCTGGCATCCGACAAGAGCGCATCGGTTCGCAAGCTCGTTGCATGGAAAGCCTCACTTGCAGAGAAAGAACTTCAAGCAGCAAGTTAAAACAAGAAATCCCCGAGAATCTCGGGGATTTCTTATTGTGCGCGAAGGGGGACTTGAACCCCCACGTCCTTACGGACACTAGCACCTCAAGCTAGCGCGTCTGCCATTCCGCCACCCGCGCAGGTGATGGTAGATAACTACCGAGAAACAACATTAGCACGAAGAATTATCTTCAAAGTGCACTGTGCCTCCTCGTACTGAGGTGTAACACAACTACTGTCGAGGTTATGGGTTTTTTTGACGCACTTTTCCTCGGGTTTATTCAAGGTCTGACAGAGTTTATTCCCGTTTCCAGCTCAGCACACCTGAGGATTATCGGCGAATTCCTGCCCAATGGAGCTGATCCTGGGGCAACATTTACTGCCATTACTCAACTTGGAACAGAGGCAGCCGTTGTTGTCTACTTTTGGAGAGACATTGTTCGTATCGTTAAACAATGGTCACGTGCACTAGTAGGAAAAGCACCAAGAAACGACCCAGATGCACGAATGGGCTGGCTCATAATTGTGGGCTCGCTGCCCATCATCGTTTTGGGCCTTGTGTTTCAGGACGAAATTGAGACCACTTTCAGGTCGTTGTGGCTGGTTGCAAGCATGTTGATCATTTTCGGCATTCTGATGGGTATCGCTGATGTCGTTGGGAAAAAGACGCGCAGCCTCCAGCAACTGACCGTCGGTCGGGGTGTTGTCTTTGGCTTCGCCCAAGCTCTAGCTTTGATCCCAGGGGTTTCTCGTTCCGGCGGAACCATTACAGCTGGACTGTTTATGGGGTTCAGTAGAACTGCAGCAGCTAGATACTCGTTTCTTTTAGCTCTTCCAGCAGTTTTTGGAAGTGGCTTATATCAACTTGCAAAAAGTTTTTCAGGACCCCAAGTTTTTGGGCCTCTGGAAACATTATCTGCAACCGTTGTCGCATTTATTGTTGGCATTGGCGTGATTGCCTTTTTGATGAACTGGCTTAGTAAACACAGCTTCTGGCCATTCGTTGTCTACCGGGCTGTACTTGGTGGAACCATATTGGTTCTCTTAGCCACAGGTGTACTTCAAGGCTAAACGCCCTTGGGTGGCTCATTTCCTTCAGGTCCAGGTTTATCCGTTGAACGCAGAAAACGTTCAAATTCCTGCGCCAAAGATTCACCGGTTGCTTCGGGAGAATCAACCATGTCTCTTGCTTGTTCAAGTTGAGAAATGTAGGCGGACATATCTTCGTCTTCTGCGGCAAGTTTGTTGATGTTTTCTTCCCACGCTGCAGCTTCTTCTACGAGCTCTCCTCGAGGAATAACGACATCGACAATTTCTTCGAGTTTGTCGATGAGCGCCAATGTTGCCTTCGGGCTTGGACTTTGATGGACGTAGTGGGGAACTGATGCCCAAATTGCAACGGTGGGAATATCTGCTTCCTCTGCAGCGGCAGCAATCACACTCAAGATACCCACGGGGCCTTCATAACTACTTCGTTCAACATCAAGTTCATGTCGTACAGCAGCGTTTTCACTACTGACAAAGGTTGATATAGGACGGGTGTGCGGTACATCGGCCAGCATTGCACCGAGAAGAACTATTGCGGAAATGTCTGCTGCGAGAGCAATATCCAAAATTTCGTTCGTGAAAGTGAGCCAGTTTCGACTGGGCTCTACGCCCTGCAGTAGATAAATATTTCCTGAATTGGTGCCTGTAACATCGAGCAAATCATTTTCTTGAACTTCATGAACGACATCGCTAGGAACCATGGGGGCATAGAGAATTGAGGTCGGCCATGTCAGAGAACGATTTCCATCGTCATCGAAACCGATAACAGGTCGATTGAACTGGAAGTCGTAGTACGTTTCTGGATCCACAGTGTGGAGCGGAACAACATCTAGTTGTTCTTGCAAAGTTCGGACAGCTGAGCTGGCGGCTTCGCCTGCGTCATTCCACCCTTCAAAAGCAACGACGAGAAGTCTGCCGCGAAAAGGATGACGGTCTTTGTTCACCTGAAATGCCCCGATCTGTTTCAAGATAAGAATATCGGCCCACCACTGACAAGTAGGCTAGTCGAGTGAGTATCGGCAAACCCAACGAGCAGATTCGTCCAGCGGCAATACTGTGGGACATGGATGGCACAATTGTCGACTCAGAAGAGTACTGGATCATTGCTGAACAAGAACTAGTTGAGTTATTCGGCGGATCGTGGTCCCACGAAGATGGTTTAGCTCTGGTTGGTAATGGTTTGCCAACCACTGCGGTGAAACTCCAAGAACGAGGCGTCACGCTATCAGTTGATGAAATTATTCAAACGCTGACTAATCGCGTTCTTGAACAATTGGAGATTGCAGTTCCTTGGCGCCCAGGCGCTGTAGAGCTTATCCGTCAGTTTCAAGATGCAGGTTTGCCCCAGCTATTAGTGACAATGTCCATTGAACGAATGGCTCGTGCCGTTATCGCACTTATTCCGGGTACCCCACTTCACGATGTTGTTGCGGGAGACAATGTGGTGGTTTCTAAGCCAGATCCGGAGGCTTATCTTCTTGCTGCAGAAAAACTTTCAGTAGACCCACGACATTGCGTTGCTTTTGAAGATTCACCCTCGGGGGTTCGTTCAGCATCCGCTTCGGGGGCATTCACTGTTGGAGTAACCAATATAGTTCCGCTGGAGAATCAGCCAGCAGACGTAATTTTAAATACCCTCGCTGGCGTCGATGCTGAACAAATTTTCAACTTATTTGCACAACGATCACAGGCAGCCCAATGAATCACAACGTCTCTCCCCGTTATTTACCCGGCCCCCTGCGAGCAGGTGATCGATGCCAACTGACAGATCCCAAAGGAAAAATCAACACTGTTTCTCTCAAACCTGGTGATGAATTCCATACACATCGTGGCGTCATCAAACATGACGACATCATTGGCCTACCTGATGCTTCAGTTGTGCTGAATAGTTCAGGCATTGAATATTTGGTGATGCGACCTTTGTTGGTTGATTTTGTGATGTCCATGCCTCGCGGTGCGGCCATTATCTATCCCAAAGAAGCACAAGCGATTTTGGGTCAGGCAGATATTTTCCCAGGGGCACGAGTTGTTGAGGCCGGAGTGGGTTCCGGTGCATTGTCACTGTGGTTACTTCGCGCAATTGGGCCACAGGGTCACTTGTATTCCTTTGAACGTCGTGAAGAATTTGCTGAAATTGCTGAACTCAACGTAGCTACCTTTAATGGGTTCACTCCTGAAAATTGGACAGTCACAGTAGGTGATTTGCAAGATGCTTTGCCAAAAACTGTGCGACCAGGCGAAGCCGACCGTGTGGTTCTAGACATGCTCGCACCTTGGGAGTGTGTAGACATGGTTGCTGAGGCTCTTGTTCCAGGCGGTGTAGTACTGATGTATGTCGCTACGGTGACTCAGCTATCACGAGTAGTCGAAGCCTTACGTGCTACCGGTCAATTTACACACCCACAATCCAGCGAAACAATTGTTCGCGGCTGGCACGTTGAAGGACTAGCAGTGCGTCCGGAACATCGAATGATCGGGCACACAGCTTTTTTGGTCACAGCACGAAAACTCGCCCCAGGAGCCTACTTACCTGACCTCAAGCGTCGAGCGTCTAAATCAGACTTCACCGATGAAGATATGGAAGCCTGGACACCGGGGATTTTGGGTGGACGTGAAATAAGTCCAAAGAGTCTTCGTAAACGAGTTCGAAACGCAACAGAAAGTGCAGAACTTTCACAGTCTTCAGACAGCCAGCCTGAAGTCTAGAACGCACACTCAGCTCTAAGCTTGAACCGTGGGGGAGACAACTCTCCAAACGGACTCTGAGGAATTATGCGTCGAATTGTTGCAGCTGTAGCTGGTCTTGCTCTCGTCATTGGTCTTGTCGGATGCTCGAGTGCTAATTCGAGCGCACCAGAGTGCACCCCGTTGGCTTCAAGCGGATCTGTTGTGGATTCGGTCAAGGTTGAAGGTGGCTTTGGTGAGATTCCTACAGCAACTTTCCCAACCCCACTCAAGGCCACCAAGACTGAACGCAAAATTCTTGTCGAAGGAGATGGTGCTCCTGCACTTCCAGGGGGAGCAGTAGCAGTCGACTTCACTCTTTACAACGGTGAAACCGGAGAGCTTATCGGTCAAACCTCTTATGACGGCTCAGATCTTCAAACCACAACTCTTTCTGAAAACACTCTCGTCAGTGGCCTAATTGCAACTCTTCAGTGTGCAAAAGCTGGAAGCCAAATTGTTTCTGTCATTGCACCTACCGATCTTCTGGACCCTAACGGGAACACTATTGGTGACCTTGGTGAAAAAACGCCCATCGTCGTGATCGCTGACCTTGTATCGACGAGTCTTGCTCGAGCAACCGGTAAATCACAGCCATCACCAGATGGCATGCCTACGGTTGTGCTCGACGCGAACGGTGTTCCTGGTATCACGGTTCCCAAAACTGCCCCACCAACAAAGCTTGAAACTGCAGTTCTCATCAAGGGGGATGGTCCAGTTGTTTCTGCTGGAGCATCAGTAACAGTCCACTACACAGGCGTTTTATGGAGTGATGGAACGGTTTTCGATTCAAGTTGGTCACGAAATACTCCAGCAACATTTAGCCTCAACGGGGTTGTTCCAGGTTTTGCTCAAGCGATTGAAGGCCAAACTGTCGGATCACAGATTCTTGCAGTCATCCCACCTGAGCTTGCTTATGGAGAACAGGAAAATGGAACAATTCCTCCAGGGTCAACACTTGTTTTCGTTATCGACATTTTGGGCACAACAAAGTAGTCAAATATGGCTGGAAAAGCAGGGTCTCGTGTCAAGAAAGAAGACCGTCTTTTTAGTTTGATTTTGGCTCTCGTTTCTTCGCGAGAGGGTCTTACGAAGACAGACATTTTGCGGTCTGTTCGGGGTTATGCCGAGATTTATGATTTCAGTGCGAATAGTGCTCTCGACAAAATGTTTGAACGTGACAAAGAAGAAATTCGTGCAATGGGTGTCGTCATCGACACACTTGAACTTCCAGAGGAGGAAGGTCAAACTCACAACATCAGATATTCCATTTCACGAAAAAATTATGACTTCCCCGAAGATGTGACCTTTACCTCGGACGAAATGACACTCATCAACCTTGCCGCTACTGCGTGGCGGGAAGCATCACTCTCGGCTGAATCGCGCCATGCACTCACAAAAATCAAGTCGTTGGGAATCTCCGCAAATGATCCACTTATTGGTGTTGCGCCACATATACGAACCAACGACAAGGCATTTGCAGCTATTGAGGAAGCACTCGACGGTGAACTCATACTTACCTTCAACTACCTCAAACCAGGTATGTCTAAACCACAGCTAAGAACTGTTGCACCCTTGGCAATGCTCCAGTGGAAAGGGTTGTGGTACGTACTTGCGCACGATTTAGATGTGGATGCTCAACGCACCTTCCTGCTCAGGAGAATCGTTTCTAATCCCAATCGAATACCTCAAAAAACTTTTCCACGACCTGAGGCCTCCTATGCAAAGCAGCTCGAGTTGGAACTCATTGAGCTCACAAAAATTAACAAGGCAGTCATTGAAGTTCAACCTGGTTCCGATGCCCAACTTCGTATCGCATCAGAGCAAGCCATCAGTCCTGAGCTCACAACACTTACTTTTGGATACTCAGATCTTGAGATTCTTGCTGATGACCTTGTGAAATTTGGTGATCAACTGAAAGTTGTTTCCCCTCCAGAATTAACCTCCGCGGTCATTTCACGTTTTGAGTCAATGCTTAATCCGAAGGGGCAATAATGGTCAGCTCTTCCCGACTTGAAGCGTCAGATCGTGTGACATTGTTAATGTCTTTCGTTCCTTACCTTTTAGAACATGCACCCGTTTCGGTACTTGAACTAGCGGATCATTTTGACATCACGACTTCTCAAGTAGAGGAATTAGTTCAACTCTTGGCTATGTCAGGAATTCCTGGAGACAACGGTTTTTATCAGCATTCTGACTTGTTTGATATCAATTGGGATTTATTTGAAAATGAAGCACAGGTAGAGCTGTGGTCTCATGTTGGTGTCGAAGCTACTCCTAGGTTTTCCGCGAGAGAAGCAGCGGCACTTGTTGCAGGACTTCAGTACATTTCCGGGATTGTTCCAGATTCCGACAAAGAGATTATTTCGACGTTACTGAAGAAAATTTCCGCTGGAGCTTCAGCTACACCAGAGAATCTCCTTATCAGTGCAGCAGAGATGCCTGTTGATGTTGATGTCATCACAACTGCAGTTGCTTCAGAGAAGTCCATACGTTTTCGTTACAGGAATGGTCAAGGAATTGAACAGCTTCGCACAGTTGATCCCCTGAGACTAGATTTAGTTGGGCCAACTTGGTACTTGCGTTCCTGGTGTCATGACCGACAGGCTCTTCGAACATTTCGGTTAGACCGAATTTCTCAACTCGAACTTTCAGATGAAAAGTATTCTTCACCGGTATCTGCGAACGAGCTAACAGATGAACTCTTCGATGTTTCTGAAACAGATATTCGTGTCCAATTTCACACAGAAACCTCAGCATTGAGCCTCATTTCTGCGTATAACCCCAGGATTGTTTCCCACTTAGGAGATGAATCTGTTGTCATAGAGGTTTCTTTTGCGAGCTTAGAATCTGTCCCGATTTTTGTTTCACAAGTGCCCGGACTCATTCGTGTGATTTCCCCTACGGAAGCAGTTACAGCTGTCCAAGAGTGGGCCAATCAGGCACTTGCCAGATATACCGCCTAAACTAGAACCATCCCTCGTGTAGTAAGGACAAACTGATGCTTGGAAATCTCTCTGGTTGGCACCTGCTCATCATCATTGCTGTTGTCCTGCTGTTGTTTGGGGCACCAAAACTTCCCGGTCTTGCACGCTCACTTGGTCAGTCCATGCGTATCTTCAAGAGTGAAGTCAAGCAAATGAAGGACGATGACAAGCCTGCTGACCAGACCAGCAGCGAGATTAACGACTCTTCCAAGACTTCCTAAATTAGTCATGGCGACACGTCCTCGCCGAAGCTCGGCACGCGAAGCAAGAATGCCCCTGAGTGGGCATCTTGTTGAGTTGCGCAAGAGACTGTATTTAGCCGCGCTGTTCATTGTTTTGGGTGCAGTAGTGGGATGGTTTGCCTCTGATTACTTGCTGGCTCTGTTGCGTGATCCCATCTACGCAGTTGCAGAAACCCAAGACAGAGTCGCTACTATCAACTACAACTCGATTACAAGTGCATTTGATCTCAAGCTACAAATTGCTTTTACAGTCGGAATCGTCATCTCGAGCCCGTTTTGGCTATATCAGATTTGGGCTTTTTTTGTACCGGGTCTGACAAAACAGGAGAAAAAATACACCCTGGGCTTTATGTTCAGCGCAATCCCTTTATTCTTCTTGGGTAGCGCAGCAGGGTGGTACGTCTATCCTCATATTGTCGCGCTGATGACGAGCTTTGCTCCCAGTGAAGATACGTCAATTATCGAAGCTAAGACGTATTTTGATTTTGTACTCAAACTTGTCATCGTGGTCGGCGTTGCCTTTGTATTGCCGGTCTTCCTCGTCTTGTTCAACTTTGCAGGGCTCATCTCTTCTCAGAGCATCCTCAAGTCGTGGCGCATAGCTATTTTGATGATTACGTTGTTCACCGCGATTGCAACTCCTGCAGCAGATGTTCTATCAATGTTCTTGCTGGCTATTCCGATGGTGATGCTTTTCTTCCTGGCTGCTGGCATCGCCTGGCTTCACGATAAAAGGGTCGCAAAAAAGACAGATTCCGTGAACCCAGATGAGGCAAGTGCCTTACCGCCAACAGAACCATTGTCTGCGTAACAATGGCCGAGCTCACAGCTGCTGAACGTTACGCAATGGCACAATCGCGCAAAAAGACGCCCTTGGTCAATGAATTTCGGGAACGAAGAACTTTTGACCTTGACCCTTTTCAAATTGCTGCGGCAAATGTACTCGAGGCTGGTAGCTCAGTATTGGTTGCTGCACCAACAGGGGCAGGGAAAACAGTTGTTGCTGAATTTGCTGTCTTTCTTGCGATGTCGACAGAGACAGACAAATTGTTTTACACGACACCAATGAAAGCGTTGTCGAATCAGAAATATAACGAGTTCGTTGATGAGTGGGGCGCAAGTAACGTTGGTTTGCTCACTGGTGACACCAACATCAATCCCACTGCACGCATCATGGTGATGACCACCGAGGTGTTGAGAAACATGCTCTATGCAGACAGTGACTTACTAAGAAACCTCAAATTCGTTGTGATGGATGAAATTCACTACCTTGCGGACAGATTCCGTGGTGCTGTGTGGGAAGAAGTCATTATCCATTTACCTCAACATGTTCGTCTTGTTGGTTTGAGTGCAACCGTGTCAAACGCAGAGGAGTTCGGAGATTGGCTCCAAGCTGTCCGCGGAAACACTGAAATCATTGTTTCTGAAGATCGTCCCGTGCCGTTAGATCAACATGTGTTGGTAGGTAACAAATTTATTGACCTCTTTGACTCAGCTGGGTCAGGCGCAACCACTCGTGTTAACCCGGAACTTCTGAGGTTGGCACATTCCCATCAACGAGCTCCTCATATTCGCTCAGCAGGGCGCAATTCACATCGCGGCGGAAGAAATAAACCCAATTATGCGATGAATGCACCTCTACAAGGCCGCATGGACCGTGCACAAATTATTGAACTACTTGCAGAGAAGAATCTCCTTCCCGCGATTTCGTTTATTTTCAGCCGAGCTGGTTGTGATCAAGCAGTCTCACAGGTTTTGCGGTCGGGTATTCGTCTGACGACAGCAGAAGAAAGAGAAGAAATTCGCGAAATAGTTGAACAACGATGTTCGCCTATTCCCGATGAAGACTTGGGTGTCTTGGGGTATTGGGACTGGATTGACGGCTTGGAATGCGGAGTTGCAGCTCACCATGCTGGACTTTTGCCTGCATTCAAGGAAGTTGTTGAAGAGTTATTTCAAAAGAAATTAGTCAAAGTGGTTTTTGCCACTGAAACTCTTGCATTAGGTATCAATATGCCGGCAAGGACTGTTGTTTTGGAAAAACTTGAGAAATTTAACGGCGAAGCACGACTTCCTCTGACTCCAGGCGAATACACTCAACTCACTGGTCGTGCAGGCCGTCGCGGTATTGATGTCGAAGGTCACTCACTGATTCAGTGGTCCAATAATTTGGACCCACAAACAGTCGCAAGTTTGGCCAGTAGGAGAACGTATCCGCTGAACTCAAGCTTTCGCCCAACCTACAACATGGCCATTAACCTGATCGAACAATTTGGTCGTGCACGAACTAGGGACATTCTTGAAAGTAGTTTTGCCCAGTTTCAGGCGGACCGTGCCGTTGTTGATTTAGCAAGAAAAGTAAAGCAACAAGAAGAAACGTTAGCTGGTTACGCAGAACCAATGACCTGCCATTTGGGTGATTTTGTTGAATATGCAGCGCTTCGTCGGAAACTGACAGACATCGAAAAGCAATCTGAGTCAGGTTCTCGAGCAGCTAAGGAAAAACGTAGTGCGGAACTGAATTCACTTCGAAAGCAATTGAAGTCTCATGCATGTCATCATTGCCCTGATCGCGAACAGCATGCCCGCTGGGCAGAGCGATGGTGGAGACTCAAACGCGACACCGACAAAATTGTTCAACAAATCAATACGCGCACCGGTGCTGTTGCTCGAATTTTTGATCGTGTTTGCGATGTTCTGGTGGATATTGACTATTTGATGAAAGATCCTCAGGGTACAGAGTTCTCACTCACGCCTAAGGGGGAGTATCTCGGAAAGATCTACGGAGAACGTGATCTTCTGATTGCCGAGAGCATTCGTTTACAGCTGTGGAATGAACTTGATGTGCCCTCATTGGCTGCGATGGCTTGTGCAATTGTCTTTGAACCACGTCGTGAAGAGGGGCTGATCAACGAAAGATATCTCCCTCGAGGTAAATTTCTCGATGCACTTCATGAAACCCAAAGTCTCTGGGCGGACCTGGATGAGTTAGAGAACTATCACAAGCTTCCTGGAACATCTCCGCTAGCTACAGGGCTGTGTTTAGCAATGTATAAATGGGCCAAAGGTGACCGATTAGATAATGTCCTCTTCGATGCTGATATGCCAGCCGGTGACTTTGTTCGCTGGGCTAAACAAACCATCGATCTACTAGATCAACTTGCACAGGTTACTGACGGTGAACTTCAGAAAACTGCTCGCGATTCACTGGACCAGGTCCGTCGTGGCATCGTTGCCTATTCTGCGGTGGTGTAAATGAAGAGAATGAGTTTTGGGATATCTCTAATACTTGCTGTCGTAGCAGGTTTTACACTTTCTGCTGCCTTCCCGGCAACTGCCTTTTGGCCGTTGGCTTTCGTCGGTGTTTTCATTTTGTACTGGAGTCTCATCGGTCGCGGTTTCTGGACTGGGTTTCTTGTCGGAACAATCACGGGAGCTACATTCTGGCTTTCTCTCATTAATTGGCTCACCCTCTATCTAGGCCCAGTTCCCTGGCTTGCATTGGGAATACTTCAGGCACTCTTCTTTGGTGTCGGAGCTGCTGTGTCAGGAATTGTCATTAACCGCGGCCCACAACGATGGCCATCACGTTGGGCTCGAATTGGGGTTGTCAGTATTGTTCTGGCTTCAGTGTGGACTCTTCGCGAGTCAATCACGAGTGTTTGGCCGTACGGGGGGTTTTCTTGGGGCCGGATGGCTCAATCGCAAGCTGAGAGCCCTTTGGCTCAAAATGTCGCGTGGGTTGGCACTGCCGGGCTGACTTTCCTCGTTGTAGTCAGCTCTGCGATATTTTTCCAAACTCTTCGTGAACGACAAACGACATTATTGGCATTCCCAGTTTTGTTTTTTGTGTCAATACTCGCTGTACCCGCATTTCCACATGAAATTACTGGATACACCAACGTCCTTTCTGTTCAAGGCAATTCACGCGCTGGATTATTCGATAGAGGCGCCCCCGGATCAATACTGCAAGATCATGTTTCCGGTACTTTGCCCTATCAGGGCCAAGACATTGACATGATTGTGTGGCCTGAGAACGCAAGTGATCTCAACCCGCTGCAATCTGTTTTGGCGGCACAAGTTCTTACTGCGGTGTCTGCAAAGTTAGATGCCCCCATTGTTACCGGAACAATTACTGTTGATGAACAGGACAGAGTCTTCAACTCTTCCTTGGTATGGACCGATAAAGCCCTTGCGCAATACGACAAAATCCACCCAGTACCTTTTGCCGAATACATGCCAAACCGAGAGTTTTGGCGGCTATTTCAACCTGATCTGGTTGATCTCGTCACCCGAGATTACAGTTTTGGAACACGACCAAATGTTGTCGACATCAATGGTGTTCTTGCAGGCATATCTATCTGCTTCGACATCACAGATGATAACCAGGCCTATTTGATGATTGGTGATGGCGCAGAAATTATCCTTGCCCAGACAAATAATGCTGATTTCGGTAAAACATCAGAGAATCTACAACAGCTTTCTATTGCTCGGCTTAGGGCTATTGAAACAGCTCGATCTGTTGTGAACATTTCAACCGTGGGTACTTCAGCTGTTATCAGTCCAGATGGTTCAACCTTAGATAGCATTCCTGCTTACCAGCCTGCTGAGATGTTGACTACTGTTCCCTTGAGTACCACTATCACTCCTGCGATGTCATTTGGCCGTGTTATTGAATGGTCTATTGGAGCAGTCGCCATAGCCGGCGTGCTCCTCATTCTCATACGGCGTAAGCCATAGAATGGGCTAGCTGAGACTGTTACTAACTGGAGTGAAGATGGCGAAGAACAACGACTCGTTCGTTCATCTCCACGTACATTCTGAATACTCCATGCTTGATGGCGCTGCTCGCGTCAAACCACTTATCCAGGCAGCTGTTGATGCTGGTATGCCGGCAATTGCGATTACCGACCATGGAAACATGTTTGGGGCCTACGACTTCTGGAACACCGCGACCGATGCCGGAATTAAGCCCATCATTGGTACAGAGGCTTACCTCACTCCGGGAACACACCGTACAGACAAAACTCGTGTTCGTTGGAACAACGGGGGAGATGATGACGTCTCCGGTGGTGGTGCTTATACCCACATGACGCTCCTATCGGCATCGACGGAGGGTATGCATAACCTCTTCAAGATGTCGTCTCTTGCGTCGCTAGAGGGCTATTACTTCAAGCCTCGCATGGACAGAGAACTACTCAATACCTACGGCAAAGGATTGATTGCGACAACAGGATGCCCAGGTGGTGAAATACAAACCCGTTTGCGTATAGGCCAATACGCAGAAGCTCGTGAAGCAGCAGCTGAGTTCCGAGACATTTTCGGAGCTGAGAATTTCTTTGTTGAAATTATGGATCATGGGTTAGATATTGAGCGACGGGTAGTTACTGATCTGATCAAGCTCTCCAAAGACTTGGGATTGCCTCTTGTAGCAACGAATGATCTTCATTACACGCATGCACACGATGCAGACGCGCATGCTGCATTGTTATGTGTTCAGTCGGGCTCAACTCTTGATGACCCAAACAGATTTAAATTCGAATCTAACGAGTTCTATCTTAAATCTGCAGCAGAAATGCGTCGACTCTTTGCCGATTACCCCGAGGCATGCGACAACACTCTCCTCATCGCAGAACGTTGCGAAACCAGTTTCGAAAAGCGTGACCTCATGCCGCGTTTTCCTGTGCCTGAAGGAGAAACTGAGGCCAGCTGGTTTGAGAAAGAAGTAGCTGCCGGGTTGGAAAAAAGGTTCCCTCTGGGCGTTCCTGAAGCACATCAAGCTCAAGCTAAGTATGAAGTTGATGTCATTATTCAAATGGGTTTCCCCGGCTACTTCCTAGTTGTTGCGGATTTCATTGCATGGGCCCGAAAGCAAGGCATTCGTGTTGGACCGGGCCGCGGTTCGGCAGCAGGTTCACTCGCTTCTTATGCCATGGGAATTACTGAACTGGACCCTCTGCATCACGGTCTCATTTTTGAGCGTTTCCTCAACCCTGAGCGTGTTTCTATGCCGGATGTTGACGTTGACTTTGATGATCGTCGCCGCGGTGAGGTCATCAAATACGTCACCGAAAAATATGGTGATGATCGTGTTGCACAAATCGTGACCTATGGCACAATCAAGGCAAAACAAGCACTGAAAGACTCTGCCCGTGTACTTGGTATGCCATATTCGGTCGGTGAAAAACTGACAAAGGCAATGCCGCCCTCGATTATGGGCAAAGATATCTCCCTTACCGAGATCATGGATCCCCAGTCAGCGCGATATAAAGAAGCAAATGATTTCCGCTCAGTCTTGGAATCTGATGTTGATGCGCAAACAGTGTTCAACACAGCTCAGGGAATCGAAAATCTCAAACGCCAATGGGGTGTTCACGCTGCTGGTGTGATCATGTCGGCTGAACCGCTGATGGATGTTATCCCCATCATGAAACGCGAAGATGATGGAGCAATCATCACCCAGTTTGACCAGCCCCCTTGTGAGTCTTTGGGGCTACTCAAAATGGACTTCTTAGGTCTTCGTAACCTCACGGTTATTCAGGATGCTTTGGTCAATATCAAGAACAACCGTGGAATTATCGTAGAACCTGAAACACTTGACCTAGATGCAGACCCTGCAACGTACGAACTCCTCTCTCGAGGGGACACACTTGGAGTTTTCCAGCTCGATGGCGGTCCCATGCGTGCACTATTGAGGCAATTGAAACCAACAAACTTCGAAGATATTTCCGCGGTTATTGCCCTTTACCGACCAGGTCCAATGGGAATGAATTCGCATACAAACTATGCGCTTCGCAAAAATGGTCTGCAAGAAATTGAGCCGATTCACCCTGAACTTGAAGAACCACTTTCTGAGATTCTGGGAACAACATACGGCCTCATTGTCTATCAAGAGCAAGTGATGGCTGTCGCGCAAAAAGTCGCAGGCTTCACACTCGGGCAAGCAGATGTTTTGCGTCGCGCCATGGGAAAGAAGAAAAAGTCGGAACTGGATAAGCAGTTTGCCGATTTCGAAGCGGGAATGATTTCCAACGGATATTCGCCCAGTGCCGTCAAGATTCTCTGGGATACCCTCATGCCATTCGCTGACTACGCATTCAACAAGGCTCATTCTGCAGGGTATGGCGTGTTGAGTTATTGGACCGCGTATCTCAAGGCAAATTTCCCAGCAGAGTACATGGCTGCACTGTTGACTTCTGTGGGTGATTCCAAGGACAAACTTGGTATTTATCTCTCTGAATGTCGACGTATGGGTCTGAACGTCCTCGCTCCCGACGTCAACGAATCTGATGGTGTCTTTTCGGCAGTTGGAACAGATATCCGTTTTGGCATGGGTGCCATACGTAACGTGGGATTTGGCGTCGTTGAACATATCAAAGCAGCACGCTTGGAAAAAGGAAGATTCGATTCATTTCATGACTTCTTGAAGAAAGTCCCACTTCCAGTAGCAAATAAAAAGACTTTGGAATCACTTATCAAAGCCGGTGCTTTTGACGCTATGGGTAATACCCGAAGAGCACTGGTCGAAATTCATGAAGACGCGGTCGAATCAGCCGTCAGCCTGAAGCGTAACGAGGCAAACGGGCAAGTTGACCTTTTCGGCGACATGTTTGAATTTGAGCAGGATCACACTCAAGTTCCTGATCGTCCCGAATTCACAAAGCGTGACAAACTCGCCTTTGAACGTGAAATGTTGGGTCTTTACGTATCTGATCACCCTTTGGCAGGGCTAGAACTCCAATTGGCGAAACACGCCACTATCACCATCAATGAACTCACTACGAGCGATCAAACAAATGATGGCGACATTGTTGTTCTGGCTGGACTGGTGACAGAAGTTCAACGGCGCATTGCTAAAAAGTCAGGAAACGCATACGGAATAATCAAGCTCGAAGATTTCGGGGGAGAGCTTGACATAATGCTGCTGGGGCGCACGTATCAAGAATTTGGCCCCATGCTCGAAACTGACATGGTGCTTGCAGTCAAGGGTCGAGTTAATGTTCGTGATGACGGTGTCAACATCCAAGCTATGAGCATGTTTGTTCCAGATCTCGGATCAAACATCACGAACAATGCACCGCTAAATCTTGTGCTTCCGGAAATCAGAGCAACATCTTCGACAGTGTCAGAGCTATCAGAAGTACTCAAAAGACACCCAGGTGAATCAGAAGTTCGACTCAAGCTCACACGAGGAGATGTTGCCCGTGTTTTCGAATTGCCAGCACGAGTGAACGTGAATTCTGATTTATTCGGTGAACTCAAGTCACTTCTCGGTCCTGGCTGTCTCGGGTAGGGAAATAGACTGGACTGGCCATGATTCGAACTATAGACCTTCGCGGAACACGACCTAATCGAGAAGAATTACTTGCCTTAATTCCACGTAATTCACTTGATGTTCAGACCGCTTCAAGCATCGCTGCTGAGTTAATCTCAGACGTTTGTGAACGTGGCGTTCTCGCATTACAGGAGCAAGCGTTCAATTTAGATGGTGTCTCAGGCCACAATATTCGTGTCCCTCAACAGCATATTGACCAAGCTGTTGCTGAACTCAGCTCACAACTTCGCTCTTCACTCGAAGAAACTATTTCTCGCGTTCGGCTCGGATCTCAAGCTCAGGTTCCTTCTCAAACTTCCACAATGATTGCTCCCGGAGCGACCATCATTCAACGCTGGCAACCAGTTGAACGGGTCGGTTTATACGTACCTGGCGGCAAGGCAGTTTATCCATCCAGCGTGATCATGAATGTAGTTCCTGCCCAGGTAGCAGGCGTGACCTCTATCGCATTAGCCTCACCGCCCCAAGCGCAATATGACGGAAGAGTTCATCCGACCATCTTGGCTGCTGCTGGTCTCCTCGGAATTTCTGAGGTTTATGCAATGGGCGGTGCAGGAGCTGTTGGAGCGTTCGCATTTGGCGTTCCAGATTTGGGACTGACACCTGTTAATGTCGTCACCGGTCCAGGAAACATTTATGTTGCCGCGGCAAAACGCTTGGTCCGGGGAACTGTTGGTATCGATTCTGAAGCTGGACCAACGGAAATATTGATCATCGCAGACTCTTCTGCCAATCCCGCTTTCGTTGCAGCTGATCTTATTTCCCAAGCAGAACATGATGAAATGGCATCTGCAGTCCTGGTGACAGATTCTGAAGTTTTCGCTGCTGCAACTGCGCAGGAAATTTCTCGGCAGGCGCCGTTAACAAAACATGCAGAACGTGTGGAGACCTCACTCAATGGCAATCAATCAGCGCTTGTCATTGTCGATGACCTCAATATTGCTGTTGATTTCAGTAATGCCTATGCTCCGGAACATTTAGAAATTCATACCTCTAATGCACATCAGCTTGTTTCTTCGATCAAAAATGCAGGAGCTATTTTTGTTGGTGATTTCACTCCGGTGAGTCTGGGGGATTATTCAGCGGGGTCTAATCACGTTTTGCCCACGGCTGGACAGGCTCTCTTTTCATCAGGCCTTGGAGCGTATACATTTTTGAGACCTCAGCAAATTGTGGAATATACCAAGGACGCCTTGTCGTCAGTAGCCGAAGGCATCAGATCACTCTCCGATGATGAGGACTTACCGGCTCACGGTGATGCTGTAGATATTCGTTTCGAACAAGAGGACAATTAGCCGAATGTATTGCCCATTTTGCCGTCATTCTGATTCTCGAGTGATTGATTCTCGAACAAGCGATGATGGTTTGTCGATTAGACGTCGTAGACAGTGTCCTGAATGCAACGGCAGATTCTCGACCCTTGAAACCGCATCACTCTCAGTTATCAAACGATCAGGTGTTGTTGAAGCTTTCTCGCGCGAAAAAGTCGTTCTCGGAGTCCGTAAAGCGTGTCAAGGTCGTCCGGTTACAGATGCTGATTTGGCTGTTTTGGCTCAGAAAGTTGAAGAAACTATTCGCGCCACTGGCGCTTCACAAATTGAGGCAAATGAAATCGGTTTAGCGATCTTGCCGTCTCTTCGTGAATTAGATGAAGTTGCATACCTGCGTTTTGCGAGCGTTTATCAAGCTTTTGAATCTCTAGAAGATTTTGAGGCCGCTGTTCGAACATTGCGTGCAGAACGAGCGAATGGTCCTGCCTCAGAATAATGACGACGCACAACGGTAGCCACGGTTTCTACAATTTCATTTTTCATTCTTTTTTCAAACATCTTGATGCTGAAAAGGCTCATCATCTCGGCGCGTTTGTCATTCGGATTACTGGACTTCCCGGAATTCGCCACGTAAAACATGCATTTACCCGGCCTGCTCCAGAACTCCATGTCCAAGCTCTAGGCCTGAACTTTGATTCGCCTTTCGGCATGGCTGCAGGTTTTGACAAGGATGTCAACATGGTTTCTGGCCTTTATGCGCTGGGATTTGGTCACGTAGAAGTCGGAACTCTGACAGCACACGCACAACCAGGCAACCCGAAACCTCGACTATTCCGTCTGATTCCTGATAGGGCCCTCATCAATCGGATGGGTTTCAATAATCATGGTGCAGCAGCGGCAGTTCCACGGCTCAACAAACTTCGTAAACTCAAACACCGCCCCGTTATCGGAGTGAACATTGGTAAATCACGCATCGTGGATGTTGAGAATGCGATAGATGATTACCTGACCAGTACACGCCTTCTTGCTCCGCTTGCTGACTATCTCGTTGTCAACGTGAGTTCCCCCAACACTCCAGGTTTGAGGGGATTACAAGAAACTTCTTCGTTGTCACCGTTATTGACGGCTGTGAAGGAAGCCTCAGGAAATACTCCGTTGTTAGTGAAGATTGCTCCTGACCTGAGTTCTGAAGAAATCCGTGAAATCGCTCAATTAGTCACCACGCTCAAACTAGATGGAATTATTGCGACGAACACCACCATCAGCCGTAGTGGTTTGTTAACTCCTCTAGAGAAAGTGGACGCAATCGGTGCAGGAGGGTTATCTGGTGCACCGCTTCATGACAGATCCCTTGAGGTACTCAAAGAGCTTCGTGACGTTGTTCCTGCTGAAATGTGTGTGATTTCGGTCGGGGGTATTGAAACTGCACAACAAATTCAGGAACGTCTCGATGCTGGTGCAACCCTTGTGCAGGGATACTCGGGATTTATCTACAACGGCCCTGCATGGGCGTTGTCTATAAACAGACGTTTGCGCAAAATGCGCAAAGAACAGCTTTAGCTGGGGAACTGACGTCGTCCAACTTGTGGCTTGGGTAAGCGCAAGGGGCGCATTTGCAAGCTTCGCATGCCGGCATACCAACGAACACCCTTATCAATGGAGCCGAACTTTTCAGTCATCTTCTTGCGCAGACGAATACTCAGAATCATGGCATCAGTAAGCGCAATAAAGAAGAAGGTCCACAGCACCAAGAATGAACTTTCTTGGACCGGCAAGCTCGGAATAAAGGTCATGATGATGACCAAGAACATGAAAGGAACCATTAATTCACCGACGTTGTAGCGAGCATCTACATAGTCACGGGCATATTTCTTCTGAGGTCCGCGGTCGCGTAGTGGAAGGTATCGTTCATCGCCAGAAGCTAAACCGATGCGAGCACGGTTACGTTCTTCGTTCATGCGTGCGCGTTCTAGTCGACGAGCTTCTTTGCGGTCGTCAGGGACCAAAGGGCGCTTGTTGGCTGCTTCACGCTCTTTACGGCTAGGGGTTGGATGTCCTTTTCCTACAACTTCTTGTGAAGTAGTTTCAGGGGTCTCTTCAGACTTTTTCGCCACGGTATTCCTTCAATCGATACGTTCGAACATAAGATTACCGGCATGACCGTTTCACTTCCTGACGTTGAGCTCAAAGTTTCGTCTCATTTCCCTCAAGTAATCGATACTTTGACAGAACTGGTGGCAATTCCCTCAGTCTCATGGCCTGCCTTTGACCAAATTGAAGTAGAGCGCAGCGCCGAGAAAATTGTTTCTCTAGTGGACGAACTTGATTTTTTTGACTCTGTTGAGCTTCTGAAGGCTTCTATCGGTGAGACACAAGATCTTGGACAACCAGCGGTTGTTGCCAGAAGAGAAGCTTCGACTGGATATCCCACAATCCTTTTATATGCCCACCATGACGTTCAGCCCCCTGGTGATATTTCATTGTGGGAAACACCACCTTTTGTAGCGACGCAACGAGACGGGCGATTATTCGGTCGAGGATGTGCTGATGACAAAGCTGGAATTCTTGTTCACTTGACGTCTATTCGAATCTTGAAAGAACTGGAAAACACTCCGAATCTTGGTGTTGTTCTTTTCATTGAGGGCGAAGAAGAATATGGATCACCTTCGTTTGATAACTTTCTTTCGCTCTACCGAGCCAAACTTGAATCAGATGTCATCGTTGTTGCAGACTCAGGAAATTGGGACACTTCGATCCCTGCACTGACAACAACTTTGCGCGGAAACGTGACGTTCAAACTCAGTCTCAGAACACTCGACCATGCGCTTCATTCTGGAATGTTTGGGGGAGTGGTTCCCGATTCATTTTCTGTATTTAGCCAACTTGTTTCTAGCTTCTATGACAAGTCTGGTTCTGTCGATATTCCAGGTCTAGACAAGACTTTAACTACGGATCTGTCTTATTCTGAGACGCGAATTCGAGAAGAAAGCGGTGTGCTTCCTGAAGTGGATCTGATTGGGAGCGGTGACGTTTTGTCCAGGCTTTGGACGCAACCTTCTATCACCGTTACAGGCGTAGATTTCCCCTCAATCGAAAATGCTTCAAACACTCTTGTCCCAGAAATTTCGGCCCGCATCAGTCTTCGCGTCGCTCCTGGGCAACGTGCACAGGATGCATTCGAAGCGTTTTCTGGCTACGCAGAAGCGTTTTTGAAGTCGAAGGCTGTTTATTCCATAACCGATGTCAGTACCGGGGAAGGATTTGTTACAGATATTCAAGGTTGGGCTGCGAAATCTATGGAGAAATGTCTTTCTGAGGCGTTTGGTACAGAATGCGTTGAGATGGGCGTCGGCGGTTCAATTCCATTTATTTCAAGTTTTGTTGATGTTTTCCCAGGCGCCCAGGTACTCGTCACAGGTGTGGAAGATCCTGATTCCTGCGCTCACAGTCCCAATGAATCTTTGGACCTCAGCTCATTCCAAAAGGCAATTACTGCTCAGTCACTTTTTTTGCTTCGGTGTAATCAGAAATCGACTTAATGCACAGGAATACTTCAGCACCTCAGCACGTTGTCAGAATAGAATCTAAACAAGCGAAGAATCACCTTCCAAGGAGCGGAAATGACTGAAACGACAACCACGCAATCTCGTGCACACGGTGTTGGTTTGACCGATGCTGCTGCTGAAAAGGTTAAAACTCTTCTTGCACAAGAAGGGCGAGATGATCTCCGTCTTCGGATTGCCGTTCAGCCCGGTGGTTGTTCCGGTTTGATTTACCAGCTTTACTTTGATGAACGCTCGCTCGAGGGCGACGCAGTCGTTGATTTTGGGGGAGTAGAGGTCGCTGTCGACAAAATGAGCGTTCCCTATCTAGATGGTGCCACTATCGACTTCGAAGACACCATCCAAAAGCAAGGATTTACCATTGACAACCCTAATGCTGAGGGTAGCTGTGCATGTGGGGATTCATTCCACTAAAGAACTTTCATTTTTGCTTCACCAGAGCGAAAATTAGGCCGTTTGTTACAAAAATAACCTCTCTACTGAGGGTAGAGTTGAACATGTTCGTTTCTGTGTGATTCGAACTTTGAAAAGTGTTTGTGAAAGGCCAAAAGTGCGTTCTACACGTCGAATCCGATGGGCTGCCATTCCGTTAGCAGCAACGCTGGTACTTGCCATGACGGCGTGTACAGATCAAGAACTCGCAGGCTACATGCCTGGTTTCGTTTCTGGTGCAGAGCCAGTAACCAATCACACAAAACTCATCACCGATTTCTGGGTAAACAGCTGGATTGTTCTCTTCGCAGTTGGTTTCATTGCTTGGGGCTTGATGCTTTGGTCGATGGTTGTTTACCGCCGTCGCAAGACTGACACTGGGCTCCCAGTACAGCTGCGTTACAACATGCCGATCGAAGTTTTCTTCACAGTCGTGCCACTCATCCTTATCCTGGGTTTCTTCGCATTCACAGCTCGTGATGAAGCAATTATCGAAAAGCGATTTGATAACCCTGAAGTCACTATTCAGGCTTTTGGCAAGCAATGGGCCTGGGACTTCAACTACACCAACGAAGATGTTTACTACTCTGGCATCCAGGTCCAGCCTGATCTTTCTCCAGATGCTCCTCAAGGGGCGATTCTTCCTGAATCATTACCAACCCTTTACTTACCTGTTGGTAAAACTGTTGAAATTCAACTCAATGCCCGTGACGTTATTCACTCGTTCTGGGTAATTGACTTCTTATATAAAAAGGACATGATTCCGGGTAAGACCAACTACATGTCCATCATTCCTCAGCGTGAGGGTACTTACGCTGGAAAGTGTGCTGAACTGTGTGGAGAATTCCACTCACAGATGCTCTTCCAGGTAAAGGTTGTCTCTCAGGCAGAATACGATGCCTATATTGAAAGCCTCCGCGAACAGGGCTTCGAGGGCCAACTTGGCAACGAATATGACCGTGTTACAAACCAAGCGAATGTTGTTGCATCCGCTACAGAGTCGAAGTAAGGAACTGCGATGAGCTCAACTCTGACTCCAACGCCCGTCGTTACTACTACTGAGAAGCCTCAGACAGTAGGAGTGACTCGTCCTGTCAAAAAGGGAAACATCGTCGTTAAGTGGCTTACCTCCACTGACCACAAAATCATTGGTCACATGTACAACATCACCTCGATTTTGTACTTCCTGCTTGCAGGTGTGATGGCACTGATTATTCGTGCACAACTATTTGCACCTGGTCTCAATGTTCTGCAGACTAAAGAGCAGTACAACCAGATGTTCACCATGCACGGAACAATCATGCTTCTGTTAGTGGCCACTCCATTGTTCGCTGGTCTAGCAAACGCAATTCTTCCGCTTCAAATTGGAGCTCCTGACGTTGCTTTCCCACGTCTGAACATGCTCTCGTTCTGGCTCTACTTTTTCGGTGCGCTTATCACCGTAGGTGGATTCTTGACTCCTCAAGGTGCTGCGAGCTTCGGTTGGTTTGCTTATGCGCCATTGTCCGACTCCACCTTCTCACCTGGTATTGGCTCCAACATGTGGGTACTAGGTCTTGCAATGGGTGGTTTTGGAACCATTCTTGGTGCTGTGAACTTCATCACAACCATCATCACCATGCGCGCACCCGGCATGACCATGTTCCGCATGTCGATCTTCTCGTGGAACATTCTGATTACATCGATCCTTGTTCTCCTGGTATTCCCAATTCTCGCTGTAGCTCTCTTTGGTTTAGCTGCTGACAGAATCTTTGACGCACACGTATTCGATGCGGCAACCGGCGGGGCAATTCTCTGGCAACACATGTTCTGGTTCTTTGGTCACCCTGAGGTTTACATCCTCGCGCTGCCATTCTTTGGTGTTGTCTCGGAAATCATTCCAGTCTTTAGCCGCAAGCCCATCTTCGGTTACAAGACTTTGGTTTACGCAACCATTGCTATTGGTGCTCTGTCCATGACTGTCTGGGCTCACCACATGTATGTCACCGGTTCGGTTCTACTTCCATTCTTCGCTCTGCTGACCATGCTTATTGCGGTCCCCACAGGTGTGAAGATTTTCAACTGGATTGGAACCATCTTCCGTGGATCTGTCACATTCGAAACACCAATGATGTTTGCATTAGCTTTCGTATTCAACTTCGTATTTGGTGGTCTTACCGGAATCATCCTGGCTTCGCCAGTGCTCGACTTCCACATGTCTGATTCCTACTTCGTCGTCGCTCACTTCCACTACGTCATTGTTGGCGCTTTGATCTTCGCTCTATTTGGTGCCTTCTACTTCTGGTGGCCAAAGTGGACCGGAAAGATGCTCAACGAACGCCTCGGAATGTGGCACTTCTGGCTGTTCTTCATCAGCTTCCACATGACATTCCTCGTTCAGCACTGGCTAGGTGTCATCGGTATGCCACGTCGTTACGCCACTTATTTGCCAGAAGATGGTTTCACCTGGATGAACCAGCTCTCCACAGTTGGCGCTTTCTTGATGGCTGTATCTCTTCTTCCGTGGGTTCTCAATGTCTACCTCACCGCTCGTTATGGAGCTAAGGTGACGGTCAACGACCCTTGGGGTTACGGCCGCTCGCTGGAGTGGGCTACTTCTTGCCCACCCCCACGTCACAACTTCACTTCTATTCCACGTATCCGTAGCGAGTCTCCTGCGTTCGATCTCAATCACCCAGAACTTGCACCTAGCGGTTACACCAGCGCTCCTGCTCTAGCTGCAAAGGCATAACCTAAATATGAAAAGCAATGTCGTCATGCTCCTCGTTTTGGGGGCATACTTCCTACTTTCAGGAATCGTTTACATCATCTGGAACCATCTAGCTGGTCAGGAATTTGAAGCTACGGGATCCATAGGTCTGCTTCTTTCGGCTGTTCTCGCAGGTTTCGTAGCGTTCTTCCTCAACATGGTGAACCGCTCACAAGGCGGAATCCTGCTACCTGAAGACACTCCTAATGCAGACATTGATGATGCAGATCCTGATCTGGGACACTTCAGTCCGTGGAGCTGGTGGCCACTCATCCTTGGTGCAGCCATTGGACTTGTATTCCTCGGTCTCGCTGTCGGCTTCTGGATTATTTTCTTAGCTATTCCATTTGTATTGATTGCAGTGACAGGTTGGACATACGAGTACTACCGAGGAAACTTCGGTCACTAACTCACAACAAATTTACGGGCCCCAGATCTATTTCTGGGGCCTTTTTGTTTGTGCACAAGTATCGTGAAGAACCGCACTACAAATGAATCCAGATCAATCCATTGAGTACTGAATACCTGCGTGATCTGTACAGCATAATCACGATTCCCCCAGAAGACTATGAGCTCTGAACAGATGCGATTTAGACCCTGAGATTTTTCTGTGGGCAATTTCATAACGAATTACTTTTTTATGTGCCTACCGGAGGTTATTGTGACGCTACAGAGCTACACAGCTACAGAGCTACACAGCTACACAGCTACAGAGCTACACAGCTACAGAGCTACACAGCTGCCCTGAATAACCCCCCCAGTGGTTGCTGACTAACTGTTGAGTAAAGAATCAGGAAACAAACTTCAACTCGTTGAAATTTCTCTTTTGATCGTTCAGCGGTATTCATTTCTGTCTTGAAACGTATGAATGTTCGCTAGACAGCCCTTATCGATACGCGTGTGACACATTTTGTCTCGAAAATGAGCATAAAAAGAGAACCCCTCCGGAGAGGGGTTCTCTTTCGTGTGAATTTAGTGGTGTGCGTGCTCGAGAGCAAGCTTGTACTCTTCCTGTGTTACAGGAGCAATACGGTCTTCAAAGAAGAAGCGTGAGAGCGATGCTCGCATTCGCATGCCTGTTGTGATTTTTCCCTGAGGGTTAGGTCGCAACATGATGGGTGCGTTGTCGTTATACGAGACAAGCTGCCAACGGTCATAAGCGTCCAATTGTTGGTGAACTTCAATGAATTCTCCGCCTGGAAGACGAACAATGCGACCAGTTTCATAACCGTGAAGCAGAATCTCACGATCCTTCTTCTGTAGTGCCAGAGCAATTCGCTTTGTTACAACAAACGCAATAATTGGGCCAACGATCAGGAGAATTTGGAGTGTGTTAATGACACCCTCCATAGTCACCTTGAAGTGAGTAGCAATGATGTCGGAAGAAGCTGCTGCCCACAGAACTGCGTAGAAGGTCACACCAGCAGCACCGATAGCGGTACGTACGGGAGCGTTTCGAGGACGATCGAGTAGGTGGTGCTCGCGCTTGTCACCCGTTACCCAAGCCTCAACGAAGGGGTAAGCAAATGCAGCAGCAAGGAACACAACTAGAATTAGTACCGGAATGATGATGTTCCAGGACCATGTGTAACCGAACCAGTATGTTTCCAGGTGGGGTGGGATCAGACGCAAAGCACCATCGGCAAAACCGATGTACCAGTCAGGCTGAGTACCTGCAGAAACAGGGGAGGGGTCGTATGGTCCGTAGTTCCAAATTGGGTTGATTGTTACTGTTGCTGCCATGAGCATGACAACACCGAATACCAGGAAGAAGAATCCACCTGCCTTCGCTGCGTAAACAGGAAGGATGGGGAAGCCAACAACATTCTCCTCGGTCTTACCTGGGCCAGGGTACTGGGTGTGCTTGTGAATGATGACGAACATCAGGTGAAGCACGATGAAAATTAGCACGAAAGCAGGCAACAGGAGGATGTGCAAGGAATAGAGGCGACCAACGATGTCGTCACCGGGGAATTCGCCACCGAAGAGGAGGAAGGTGATCCAGGTACCCACTACAGGCAAACCTAAGATCATTCCGTCGATAATGCGAAGACCATTCCCAGAGAGCAGATCGTCGGGAAGTGAATATCCGGTAAATCCCTCTGCCATAGCAAGCACAAACAGAACGAATCCAATGGACCAGTTCAGTTCACGTGGCTTGCGGAAAGCACCAGTGAAGAACACACGCAACATGTGCAAACCGATACTTGCTACGAAAAGAAGAGCAGCCCAGTGGTGGACTTGACGCATAAGCAATCCACCGCGGATATCAAAAGAGATATCAAGTGTTGACGCCATAGCCGCTGACATTTCAATTCCCTTGAGGGGTACGTAAGAACCCTCATAGTGAACTGGAGTCATGGATGCTTGGAAAAAGAAAGTTAAGAAGCTTCCAGAAAGCAAGATGATGACGAAGCTGTACAGAGCGACTTCACCGAGCAGGAAGGACCAGTGGTCGGGGAAAACTTTGCGACCGAATTCCTTGACGGCGCCAGAAATACTGGTTCGCTCGTCAAGGTAGTTGGAGAACTTTCCTACAACGCCACTTTGTGCAGGTGCCGTTACATTACTCATTTAGCGCGCTCCCAAAAGCTAGGTCCAACAGGTTCAGTAAAGTCACTACGTGCAATAAGGTAGCCTTCGTCATCCACAGTGATAGGTAGCTGGGGGAGAGGGCGGGCTGCGGGTCCAAAAATCACGGCACATTCGTTGGCAATGTCAAACTGTGACTGGTGACAGGGGCACAGTAGGTGGTGTGTTTGCTGTTCATAGAGCGCAACTGGACAACCAACGTGCGTACAAATCTTTGAATATGCAACAATTCCGTCGTAAGACCACGACTCTCGTTCTTTGCTGGTCCATTGTAAATCTTCCTTCTTCAAGCGAACAAGGAGAACAGCAGCTTTAGCCTTTGCGTTGAGCATTTCGTGTTCTGGAAGATCAACAAGACCTTCGGGGATTACCTGGAATGCTGAACCAATGGTGAGGTCAGAAGCCTTGATTGGTGTTCCTTGTGGGTCACGAGTCAGACGAAGACCCTTTTTCCACATGGTGTGCTTCAGTTCATTATTTGGGTCAACATCCATTGGAGCTAGACCGCGGAACAAAGCAATTGCTGGAAGCGGGAATGCAATCAACGCACCGATGAGACCATTGCGAATGAGAGTCCTACGGCTGAAACCAGATTCTTCATCAGACTCACGGAAAATTTCTACCGCACGAGCTCGTGTTTCCTCCGTGCCGCGCACTGGGTGTCGGTGATCAATGGCTTCTTTGTCTGCCATCAAAGCCTTGCCCCAGTGAACTGCGGCAATACCGATAGCAAGTAGTGAGAATGCGATACCCAAGCCCAGGTAGAGCGTATTCATACGAACTGAATGCACATTTTCAGGCTCAATGGGAACAAACATGTAAGCCCAGACAGCGAAAACGCTTGCTGCAATGGAGAAGTAGAAGAGTCCGTAGACAACACGTTCGGCTCGCTTGGCTGCTTTGGGGTCAAGGTCAGTTATGCGTGGGCGGTGTGGGGGAAGACCTGGGTTGGTGAATGCGTCGGGTGCAACTACACCAGTCCCGGTTACTTCTGCATTGTCTGCAGGAACGATGTCGGCTTTGCCGTTCTCGTTCTTAGCCATGTTTCTCCTTTAGATTCTTTCTAAACTTTGGTGAAGTCTTAGTTCGACTTAGCAGTAACCCAGACAGTCAGCGCAACGATTGCACCGAGACCGAAGACCCAGAGGAAGAGACCTTCTGATACTGGACCAAGACTTCCCAGTTCAAGACCTCCAGCTGAAGGGTTTTCCTGGATGTAGGTCAGGTAAGAGATGATGTCCTTCTTCTCTTCGGGGGTGAGATTCAGGTCATTGAAAACGGGCATGTTCTGGGGACCAGTCAACATTGCTTCATATACGTGTACTGCAGCTACACCCTTGAGTTCAGGGGCATATTTACCTTCAGTTAGAGCACCGCTAGCTCCAGCGACGTTGTGGCACATTGCACAGTTGATGCGGAAGAGCTCACCACCGTTGGCAACGTCGCCTCCTTCAAGCATCGACTGGCTTGGAATTGCAGGGCCGGGAGCCAATGAAGCTACATATGCTGCGAGTGCTTTGGTTTGCTCGTCGGTAAATTGAACTGGCTTTTGCTCTGCCTGGGGACCAGACATCTGCATTGGCATGCGGCCAGTACCAACCTGGAAGTCGACAGATGCGGAGCCGACACCAATCAGAGTCGGTCCATTTTCAGTACCTTGTGCTTGCTTGCCGTGGCATGTTGCACAGTTAGCAGCAAAAAGCTTTTGGCCCTCTTCGATAACAGCGGGCGAGCTCAAGTCAGTGTTTGCATTAGCTGTGCCGGTGCTGAAGGCAGTGTAAGCACCTCCAGTTGCGACAAGACCAATCAGAATCAAGGCAACAGAGGCAAGAGGGCCACGGCGGCCTTGACGAGCTGTTTGTGCAGTCTTCTTCTTAAACATGAACTATTTACCGTCCGTTATTTATTTGAGTACGTAGATGACGAGGAACAGGCCGATCCAGACAACGTCCACAAAGTGCCAGTAGTACGAGACAACGATTGCACTGGTTGCCTCTTTGTGACCGAAGTTCTTGACGGCATAGGCACGTCCAATGATCAACAAAAATGCAATCAAACCACCGGTAACGTGCAAACCATGGAATCCAGTGGTGAGATAGAAGGCAGTTCCGTAAGCATTTCCGTTGAGCGTAATTCCTTCGCTCACGAGCACGGCGTATTCATAAACCTGACCGGTTACGAAGATTGCTCCGAGAACATATGTGAGGAAGAACCACTCAACCATTCCCCACTGTGAAAGCTTCCAACCAGTCGAACGAGGTTGCATGCGTTCAGCAGCGAAAACACCAAATTGAGCGGTTACCGACGAGAGAACCAAGATGATGGTGTTTGTCAAAGAGTAGGGGAAATTGAGAATTTCAGCCCCAGCAGCCCACTGTTCTGGGGCTGCAGTACGCAGTGTGAAGTAAATCGCAAACAAGCCAGCGAAGAACATAACTTCGCTGCCAAGCCAGACGATAGTTCCAACCGCAACAGGGTTGGGTCGACTCACAGTTGGAGTAATAGATGCTGAGTTCATAGTGGCTGCTGTCACCTTTCTATTATGGCGGAAATGACAAGTGGCGTGGGCGCAATCGACGACCGCCACGCTGTACAAGTAGCCTGTTACCTATGAGCGAAAACTACTCGTGGCCACAAATCCTCACTTCACTTCTTGAAGGCATTGATTTGACCATTTCTGAAGCTGAATGGGCAATGAACCAGATCATTACTGGAAACGCAACAAATGCCCAAATTGCTGGTTTTATGATTGCATTGCGCTCCAAAGGTGAAGCAGTACACGAGCTAGTCGGATTCCGCGACGCTGTTCTTTCTAATGCCCTCGAACTCCCCGTGCCTGCAATGGCTCTAGACATCGTTGGTACGGGCGGAGACCGTCACAACACAGTTAACATCTCGAGTACAGCAGCCATTGTGTGTTCTGCAGCAGGCGTTCCAGTCGTTAAGCATGGAAATCGTGCAGCAAGTAGTGCGTCTGGTTCCTCAGATGTTCTCTCTGAACTCGGAATTAATCTTGGCCTGACCAATACCCAAGTGGCTCAGGTACTAGACAAAGTAGGAATCACTTTTGCGTACGCGGCGGCTTTCCATCCAGGATTCCGGCACGTAGCAGAAGCCCGACGTGATCTTGGGGTACCAACAATTTTCAATATCCTCGGTCCCTTGTGTAACCCTGCACGCCCAGAAGCATCCGCTGTAGGAGTTGCTCAGTTGGATAGGGTTCCTCTGATAACCGGTGTTTTTCGCACACGTGACGCAACGGCTCTTGTCTTTAGGGGCGATGATGGTCTCGATGAGTTGACGACCACAGGCCACAGTCACATCTGGGAAATCTCACGTGGTCAAATTGTCGAACACGACGTTGATCCATCAGATTTTGGTATCCCTCGCGCGCGGTTGGAAGATATTCGAGGCGGGGAACCAAGTTACAACGCACAAGTGCTCAAAAACACTCTGAATGGTGAATCTGGCCCTGTTAGAGACATTGTCTTACTCAATGCAGCAGCAGGTTTAGTCGCCTATGAGTTGGCTCAAGACTCTTCACAGGTTCTTCGGCCCATCGCAGAAAGACTCCACGAAAAGTTAGAACAGGCAGCTCAAGCTGTTGATTCTGGTGCTGCCGCATCCAAACTCAATGATTGGGTTCTGGCAACTCAGAATTAAATCTGAGGAGAGTCAAGATCTACCCAATTCAGACTCTTTTCAACTGCCTTGTTCCATACTCGGAGCCGTCGAGTTCTCTCATCCTCAGACAATCTTGGTTCCCATCTAGTTTCTTCTTGCCAGAGTGATCGCAGTTGATCGGTGCTCTTCCAATAAACCAACTGCTAAGCCTGCAGCGTAGGCCGCTCCGAGTGCAGTTGTTTCTGCGATTACTGGTCTAACAACGGGAACACCCAAAATGTCTGCTTGGAACTGCATCAACAAATTGTTGGCAATCATTCCACCGTCTACTCGAACTTCTTTGAGCGGAAGACCCGTATCTGCATTTGTCGCATCAAGTACTTCTCGAGTTTGGAATGCAACAGCTTCCAATGCTGCGCGCGCAATATGTGCTTGTTGACATAGCGGGTGAGCCCAACAATAACTCCTCGAGCATCTGGTCTCCAATGAGGGGCAAAGAGACCGCTAAACGCGGGAACAAAATATGCGCCCCCGTTGTCCTCAACGCTTGCGGCCAATTCCTCGATTTCACTTGCGCTGGAGATAATCCCGAGATTGTCCCGTAACCATTGAATCAGTGACCCTGTGACTGCAATTGACCCTTCCAAGGCATAATGAGCAGGTTGTTCTCCTAGCTTGTAGGCAACTGTTGAAAGAAGACCGTTTTGTGAATGAACAACCTCGTTGCCGGTGTTGAAAATCAGGAAATTTCCTGTTCCATAGGTGTTTTTGGCTTCTCCAGAGGCAAACGCTGCTTGACCAAAAGTTGCGGCCTGTTGATCGCCAAGTATTCCGGCAACGGGCACGCCTGGAAGGACCTCTTGAGAAAACCCATAAATTTCAGATGAAGACCTAATTTCAGGCAGTATTTCCTGAGGAATACTAAAGAAACCGAGTAATTCGGAATCCCACTCAAGGGTGTGAAGGTTCATCAACAGCGTGCGCGATGCATTAGTCACATCAGTTGCATGTATGCCGGTGAGATTCCACAGCAACCATGAATCGATAGTGCCAAACGCGAGTTTGTTTTGTGCCGCTAATTCACGAGCCTGAGGCACATTCTCAAGAATCCACTTTATTTTCGTGGCAGAGAAATAGGAGGCCAGTGGCAATCCCGTTTTCTCTTTGAGTTTATTGAAATCTTGAGAACCATCAGCATTTGCGGCCAGAAGATCAACTAGTTGTTGAGTTCTGGTGTCTTGCCAGACAATCGCGTTGTAAATCGGAAGGCCAGTTTCTCTATCCCAAATGACGGTTGTTTCACGCTGGTTAGTAATTCCTATGGCACTGATTTGATCCGGATTTACACCTGCGTCTTCGACGGCAAGCTCAATCACTTTTTTGGTATTTGCCCAAATTTCGACTGGATCGTGCTCAACCCAACCACTGCGAGGAAAGAATTGAGTGGTTTCTAATTGTCCTGTTCCCCGCTTATTGCCTGACCTATCAAAAATGATTGCTCGGGTGCTGGTTGTTCCATTATCAATGGCAAGAACATAGGTGTCAGTCATGGCTGAAAACTATCAGGAAAGTAAGAAATTTACTGATTGTTTTCTGTATCTAAAGGCTTTGCAGCACCTGCAAAAAAAACTGCGCAAGCGACAAAGAGAGCAAGAAGATAGAACATGTTGAGAAGTCCCCAAGCTTGACCAATAAAACCTAGAAGGGGAGGGCCTACTAAAAACGCGGCGTAACCAAATGCCGTTACGGTTGCAACGCGCTGGGAAGAATTTTCTCCATCTGCGGCTGCTGAGATAAACAAGGGGAACCCCAGAGCAACACCTGCACCCCAAAGCGCTGCTCCGAGCCAGGCCAAATAGATTGTGGGGGAGAGGATGACCAGCAAAATACCGATAACGCCAGCAGTTCCCAACACGCGTAATGCGAATACTCGTCCAAATCGATCGACTAAACGACCACCAGAGAATCGAGTAATAACCATGGCCAACGTCATAATTGCAAAAGTTATACCTGCAGTTGTTGTATCAAGACCGTAGCCGTCAACCACTGACAGAGCTAACCAGTCATTCGAGCCACCTTCGGCAAGCGATAACCCCATGATTCCAAGACCCAGAAAAACAATTCGTTTGGAAAGTACAACTGGTTCACGATGTGCTTGATTCTCTCCGTGGGAGACATGGGTTTTGCCCGTTGATAAAGGAAGTTTTTTGTATGTGAACCAAGCAATTGCGGTTGTTATCACTGCAATAACAATCATTTGCATGACCAAAGAGAAGTTGGTGACGATAGCCAGGGTTCCGATGCCAGCACCAGCGAGAGCACCCAAGCTATAGGCCCCGTGAAGCTGAGGAAGGAGGCTCTTTCCTCGGAGCTTTTCTAGTTCTGCACCTTCAACATTGATTCCGACGTCACCGATTCCGTAACCCAATCCAGCGATGAGTCCACCTATGGCAACCCCAACTGCTGAGCCTTCGATAAGTGAAATAGCTTGAACCACTTGGCCGATGCCAAGGGCAGTAAATCCAACGACGACGGCCGTGCGAGCACCAAATCTTGCAACGAATCTTCCAGAAGCAATAAGTGCAGTCATCGCTCCTACTGAACCGGCAAAAAGCACCCACCCCAAAATTGCAGTAGAGACTTCAATGAAACTGCGAACATCTGGCAGCCTTACAAGCCAGGAAGCTCCTCCGACGCCGAATACAAAAAAATACGCAAAGAGAATAACGGCCTGCGCGCGGAATGATTTAACCTCAGGAACAACGGTGTTCATAATGGTATTGAATCACATCTATCGACGCGCGTCGACAGAAGAGTGAGTTTTGGTTGCTTTATTGAACAACATTCCTGAAAGTAAAAGGAAAAATGGCACCAGGAAAGCGCTGAAGAGACCGGCAACTTGCCCGATAAATCCCAAAAGCGGGGGACCGGCAATACCTGAAGTGTTACTCGCAATAACAAGAACACCAACTCGAGTACCTGCCAGGCGAGGATCTTCTGAGACCGCTGATACACACAATGGGAAACCAATTGAATTCCCAAGACCCCAAAGAGCTGCACCGACTAAGGGGAGCGCTATCCAACCTGTCAAAATAACGATCAGGATACCCAATGCCGTCAGGGCAGCAAAAGCTAGTAATGCCTTGGATCTTCCCAACTTATCTACAATTGGACCACCCGAGAGACGGCCAAGTGCCATTGCACCAGCAAAAACTGTGTATGAAGCAGTTGCAATGGCCGCTGATAAACCTGCGTCTACTAGAGCAATAGGAAGCCATGTACTAGCTGTTCCCTCCGCAAGATTGAATCCGATGACAATAAACGCAACCATAAGTGTCTGAGGTTCACGCCACACTCGCCGACGATCACGCGCCGTGGCAACGGTCTGAATTTCTTCAGTATTCATATCTTCATGAACATGCTTCCCAGAGGATTTAGGCAATGGAATGCAGACAACCAGAGTGGCTATCAAAACGAGGGCTGACATACCCAAGAAATTTGTAAAGACGCTAACGCCAGAGATGATGGCAAGAGTGCCGATAGCACCCCCGAGTAATGAACCTAGACTGAATGATCCGTGTAAAGAGGGAAGAAGACTCTTCGGGGACTCGCGATCAACATTCGCACCTTCAATATTGATTGCAAGACCACCCGAACCGCCGGAAAATCCGACCAATACAATAGCCAGTGTTGAAAGTGGTAACAGCCCGAATTGCGCAAAAAATCCCAAGGAAGCAAGAAAAACCGCTCCTGCCGAATATGCCCAAATGAGGACTATTCGAGTACCAAAACGGGCAATAATTGGCCCACTTAGAAGTAAGCCAGTAAGGGAGCCAAGCGCCATAGCCAGTGTAAACAGTCCCATCTGGGCTGTATCAAGACCGAGCAGTTTTTGTATCTCAGGAGTTCGGCTTACCCACGTGGAAAAATACAATCCTTGAACGCCAAAAGCAGCAAAAGTTAACCAATACCAAGTACGACCTGAAATATTCTTTTTGCTCACCTAGACAGCGTAGGGGAAATGAGAGGAAAAACATTCTCAATGTGGATTAATGATTACTTCAAATTCAACGAGAGTGGGGAGGCTACACTCAATCACAACTGACATAATGTGTATTATCCGCTTTATAGTCAGTTCGGTGATCCCTTGAGCCAACCCCATTTCTACAGCAGTATTGCCGGTGAATGCACTTAGTATGCGGCTAACTCTGATTGCTCAATACAGTTATCAGCTCAGCAATTTGATTGATTTATTCCTCAAACATAGTTGCGCCGGACCCAAGAGTTTTTGGAAAGTAGAAACACCTCTTGTAACTCAAATTCAGCGCGGAATCCCAGTCGTGTTCCCATTACGGCTCTATAGTGTGAAGGCGCTTATCGCGAAATTAAGGAGAAACATGTCTACCCAAACCCCAGATCTTCAGGGTTTTGCCTTCTACGGAGATGGCCACGAAAACTCTAAGCAAGCAGTAAAAGTGATTCAGACTGGTCTCTGGATCGGTGCAGTTCTAGCCGGTCTGTTTGGAGGCATGATCCTCGCTTGGCCCGGAGCGACCCTTCTGGTCATTGCGGTATTGCTTGGTTTGTACTTCCTGATCCGTGGACTAGTTCGACTCGTTGTCGGAATCTTTGCCCCGGGCCTCACAGCTGGTGGACGCGTACTCAGTATCGTTTTAGGAATTCTTCTTATTGTCGTTGGCATCTTCGCAATGAGAAACCCAGGAACATCGCTTGAGTTGCTTGGAATTCTGATCGGCCTTTCGTGGATTCTCGATGGAATCGCGACTCTTATCGAGTCTGGACGTGCTGCCTCGCGCGGTTTCGCAATTTTTGCAGGAATTATCGGCATTGTTGCCGGTATCGTCATGCTCTTTGTACCGCTCGGTGGTGTCGCTGTACTGACTATGGTTGCCGGTATTTTCTTGATTGCACTCGCAATCATTCAGGTAATTGGAGCAATCGTGATCGGTATACAGGCCAAAAAGGCCGGTATCTAGTAAATATTGAAGAAGAAAGGCCCTGGTTAATTCCAGGGCCTTTCTTCTTATCTGAGCGAGATAGCTTTGTCGATTAGATCAAATAGGGGTTCTGGTGAATATTTTTCGCCGGATGAGGCCAACTCAGGGATGTTCCACCAGCGAATGTCAGAAATGTCTACAAACTCGTTTTCCATCCAGTTGTCATTTACTGGCTGGAAGTTTTCTGTGTGAACGACAAAGAACTCACTATAGGTGGTTTGTACATGACCATCATTAAAAACTGATTCACTACTGATGGACCAAATCGGATCGCCTACATTATCTATGAGCAACCCTGTCTCTTCAAAGAGCTCTCGTTTCGCACCTTCTGCGTGACTCTCGTGGTCCTCTACTCCCCCACCGGGTGTAATCCAACGAGTTCTTGGCACAAGAAGGTTTGGCGAATGAGTCTTTAGAAGAAGAAAATGATCTTCAGGATCAAGCAGAATAACGCGAGAAACGCGCCTATGCGCTGGTCTTGTCATGATTATTCAGCGACGAAAGAACTGACATCTCCAACAAGCCTGGTGTGATCAGCGGGAACAGGTTCAACAGCTGCGAGAGCAACTTCAGCAGCAAATTCACTGACGTTGTAAAGCTTTCCTGCTGATTCCTTTCGAGCATTAATCGCGCCAGGATTAGCTCGTTCAAGCAAAGTAGCTGTGATGGTGCCTTCAATCATGTCACCAGAAACGACGGTGAAACCTATTCCTCGCTTTTCAAGCAAAGGAATCATTTCTCTCAGTGCATCCTCTCCGGCACGCTTGGAAAGCGCTACAGGAAGATATTCATCCATGGTCGGAGTAGTACGGATGAAATGTGCTTGATGGCTGGTCACGAACACCACACGAGCCCCATCTGCAAGGACATTCAGTGCTTCCGAGAGAAGATTTACTTGAGAATCTCGGTTGAGTTTCATGGCGTAATCCTCGCCCATTCCTGCCTCCATGCCTCCGGAAGCATTCATGACGAGGATATCTAGGCCACCAAAAGCTTCTTGTGCTTGAGCAAACATTGCAGCAACTGATTCTCTGTCAGTCAGGTCTGCGCCAACGGCAATTGCCTCTCCCCCATTGGCGATGATTGCATCAACAATCTTTTGGGCACGTGCTTCTTTGTTTCGGAAGTTAACAACTACCTTTGCCCCGGCTTCAGCAAAATAGTTGACAGTATCAGCACCGATACCACGGGAAGATCCAGTAACAAGGGCACGTTTTCCTGCAAGTGAACCAGGTGCAAGAGGGTTAGACACGGAAGACTCCTTCATAAATACTCAACAAGCAGACTAGCAAGCATCTGGGATGTTAGCCTCGAGCCGTGCACGCATATTCTCAGCTTCCCAATCCCTGTATCTTGGCCCACCAAGGTCTGTGGCAAACGTGCCCACCGAACACACTTGAAGCGTTTTCACGAGCGATTGAATCCGGTGCCGACGTTATCGAGACAGATGCACACTCCTCTAAAGAAGGAATTGCAGTCCTGTTTCACGATGACAAGATTAATGGAAGGAGAATCAAGGAATTCAGTATTGAAGAGCTACCTGCCTATGTACCAACTTTGGAAGCTGCCCTGACGTCATTTCCTCAAACTCTCTTCAATATCGATATCAAGTCTTCAGCTGCAGAACGACCAGTAGCTCGAACCGTGTCTGACCACAATGCGCAGAACAGAGTTCTTATTACCTCCTTCAGTTCACAGCGGAGAAAGCGAACTATGGAACTAGTTCCGGGTGTAGCACTCTCCCCTGCAATGGCAGAGATGATACGCACCGTTGTGTGGTCAACACTGGGTGCACACAAGCGTGCAGTAAACATCCTCAAAAGATTTGAAGCAGTTCAAATTCCTACTTCCGCCTACGGAATCAATATGGTTTCTTCAAAAATGATGAATATTTATCGAGAAGCCCAAGTTCTGGTTCATGTGTGGACGATAAATGACCCTGAAGAAATGAAGAAACTATTTTCTTTGGGAGTCAACGGAATTGTGACTGATAGAACTGATTTAGCGCATCAAGTACGAAGCAATTACTTCGATAAATGATCTTTAATTGCCTGAGCTAAAGCCAACGAAATGTTTGGAGTGGATGCAATTTCTTCCACAGTTGCTTTTCTTAGCTGTGAAACGGAGCCAAAAGTTTTCAGAACAGATTTGACCTTTGCAGGTCCCATGCCAGGGACTTCAGTTAGGACTGTGGAGATGTCACGTTTACGGGAAGAGCGTTGAAAAGTAATCGCAAATCGATGTGCCTCATCTCGTAACTGTTGCAATAGGAACAAAGCTTCAGAATTTCGAGGAAGAATAATCGGGTATTTGTCATCTGGCAACCACAGTTCTTCAAGTCGCTTTGCTAGACCCACCACAGGAATGTCTGTGATCCCAGCCTCTTTGAGGGCAAGTGCGGCAGCTTTAGCTTGTGGACCAGCACCGTCGACAAGAAACAATCCCGGAGGGTAAGAAAAGCTCGATCGCGATGTTGCTTCTTCCTTACTCTCAACTAAATACGCTGCCCTTCTTGCAAGCACTTGGTTCATCGCATCGGTATCGTCCCGTGCTTGAGCAATGCTGAATTTGCGGTAATCGCTCTTCTTTGGCAGGCCATCTTCGAAAACAACCATGCTTGCAACAATTTTCGTGCCACCAAGATGAGAAATATCAAAACATTCAATACGCAATGGCGAATCTTTCAGCCCAAGAGCCAGTTGAATGTCCCCTAAAGCTTTAGTGCGCGAAACGTAATCATTGCGTCGTTTGGTTTTATACAGCACTAAAGACTGTTGAGCATTGAAGGTGACGGTACTTCCCAAAGCTGCGATGTCTCCGCGCTGCGCTTGTTTCAGTTTGACAGAAGTCTGTCGAGAATTTTCAGTACGTTCATGACGAATATTCGTTAGCCAAGAGGTTATGGCTTCAGCGTCTTCTGGTATTTCTGGAACATAGATAGATCTAGGTGGAACAAGCTCAGTTTCATATGCTGTTCGAAGCATATTATCGATGAGCTCGTCTGCGTTCACATCAAGTTCAGTGTCGACATTCCATGAATGCACTCCACGAATGCGGCCTTCTCGAACGATAAACATCTGGACTGCTGCTGAGAGTTCATCTTGTGCAATGCCAAAAATATCAGCATCAACTTCGTCGCTGAGAACTACAGCACTCTTTGACGCAACTGTCTCTAGTGCGACAATGTTGTCTCGAAATTTCGCTGCTGACTCATAGTCCTGCTCCTTGGAGGCATGCTCCATTTTGTCGCGCAATACCTTGATGTAATCAGAATTCTTTCCGGTCATGAAATTGGCAAAATCTAAAGCTAAGGACCGATGTTCTTCTGGGGTGATTCGTCCAGCACACGGAGCAGCACAACGCCCAATATCGCCTAAAAGACAAGGGCGTTTGGCACGTTCTGCTTTTTTATATACACCCTCAGAGCAAGTGCGAACAGGAAAAACAGGAAGCAACAATTCAAGAGTCTCTCTTATGGCCCAAGTTTTTGTGTAGGGCCCAAAATATCGAGCATGAGGAATCTTTTTTGTACGCGTAACCATCACACGCGGAATTTTCTCACCAAGTGTTATCGCTAAATAGGGATAGCTTTTGTCATCTTTGAATTGAATATTGAAAGGAGGATCAAACTCTTTGATCCAGGTAAATTCCAGTTGAAGAGCTTCAAATTCGGTTGAAACAATCGTCCATTCAACTTTTTCTGCAGAGGTGACCATCCGACGCGTACGTTCATGAAGTGTGTCCAGTGGCGCAAAATAGCTAGTCAGACGTGCGCGTAAATTTTTGGCTTTGCCAACGTACAGCACGCGACCATTACTATCCTGGAAGCGATACACTCCTGGATTTGTAGGAATGTCACCCGTTTTGGGGCGGTACGGGACTGTGTCGGCCATTTGTTTACTTCACTGAAATGATTTCTCTGAGGAAGATTCCGGTGTGACTGCGTGTGTTTGTCGCTACGTCTTCCGGTGTTCCTTCGGCAATAATCTCGCCACCACCAGATCCACCCTCAGGGCCCAAATCGATAATCCAGTCTGCACTCTTGATGACATCGAGGTTGTGTTCGATGACTATCACGGTGTTCCCCTTGTCAACAAGAGAGTTCAGCACAAGGAGTAGTTTACGAACATCTTCAAAATGTAAACCTGTGGTGGGTTCGTCGAGTACGTAAATACTTCTTCCGTTGCTACGTTTTTGCAGTTCTGTGGCTAATTTGACGCGTTGAGCCTCTCCGCCTGAGAGCGTTGTTGCGCTTTGTCCCAGACGTACGTATCCCAAACCAACATCTACGAGTGTCTGAAGATAGCGATGTATGGAAGAAATTGGCTCGAAGAATTCAGCTGCTTCTGCAATGGGCATATCGAGTACTTCAGAGATGTTTTTTCCTTTATAGCGAACCTGAAGGGTTTCACGGTTATAACGTTTTCCGTGACAGACCTCACAATCGACGTAGACATCAGGAAGGAAATTCATCTCAATCTTGAGCGTGCCATCACCTGCACAGGCTTCACAGCGACCACCTTTGACGTTGAAGCTAAAACGACCCTGTTGATAACCGCGGGTTTTCGATTCAGTGGTTTCTGCAAATAGATTGCGAATCTTGTCAAAAACACCCGTGTATGTCGCTGGGTTTGATCGTGGTGTGCGACCAATTGGGTTTTGGTCTACGTGGATTACTTTGTCGAGATGTTCTAGACCTGTCACACGTGTGTGCTTGCCTGCAACGGTGCGAGCACCGTTGAGTTTATTCGCAAGTACTTTGTAGAGGATGTCATTGACGAGAGAAGATTTTCCAGAACCTGATACACCTGTTACTGCCGTGAGGGTTCCTAGCGGAAATGTAGCGGTGACATTCTTCAAATTATTGGCCTGTGCACCAACGACAGTTATTTCACGATCCTTGTTACGTGGTCTTCTGCTTGTGGGAATTTTGATCTGGGTTCGTCCAGAAACATAGTCTGACGTGATTGATTCGGTGTTCTTGAGCAGAGATTCATAATCGCCCGAATGAACAACTCGCCCACCATTGACTCCAGCTCCTGGACCAATATCGACAATCCAGTCAGCGGTGTGAATTGTGTCTTCATCATGTTCAACAACAATGAGGGTATTGCCTAAATCACGGAGCTTGATGAGGGTTTCAATCAGTCGACGATTATCTCTTTGATGCAGACCGATAGAGGGTTCATCAAGAACATAAAGTACTCCGGTTAGGCCAGATCCAATCTGCGTTGCCAAGCGGATTCTTTGCGCCTCTCCCCCGGATAACGAACCTGCGGAACGAGAAAGGTTGAGATAGTTCAAACCCACCTCAATAAGAAAATTCAACCGTGCACGTATTTCTCGGAGCACTTGTGCAGCGATCATCGCATCACGGTCATTCAAGGTGAGCGAATCCATAAACGCTCGTGCCTCCGACAAAGGAAGTTCTGTGAGTTCAGAAATAGAAAGACCATTGATTTTCACTGCTAAAACTTCTGGCTTAAGCCTTTGTCCGTGGCATTCAAGACATGGCACTTCACGCAGATATTCTGACCACCGAGCACGCTGAATATCTGTCTCAGCCTGCAAATACTGACGCTCGATGTAGGGAACAACGCCTTCAAAGCCTGAACTGTATTGGACTTCGCGCCCATATCTGTTCTTCCATTTCACCCGTACGCTGAAGTTGTTGCCATTCATGACGGCTTCACGGATTTCTTCATCCAGTTCTTGCCAGGGTGTATTCAGAGAGAACTCTAAATCGTTTGCCAACCCCATGAGGAGCTTTTCGTAGTACTGAAACAAACCCTTACCTTGGGTTGCCCAAGGAATAATGACTCCCTCATTGATGGAGAGGCTTGGATCACCCAGAAGAAGTTCTTCGTCGACTGACATCTTTGTTCCAAGGCCAGAACAAACCGGACAAGCACCAAAAGGTGAATTAAACGAAAAAGTACGGGGCTCAATCTCTGCAAGTTGGATGGGATGCGCGTTTGGGCATGACAGTTTCTCACTGAACGATTGCCATGCTGAATCCCCCTGCTCGTCAACGAAATTGATATCTACGGTTCCGCTGGTCAGCTTCAAAGCTGTTTCTAAAGAGTCAGTAAGACGGTTCAGTATTTCTGGGCCAGCGACAAGACGGTCGATGACGACGGAAATATCATGCTTAAAGCTCTTTTTCAGGGCAGGTGCTTCGCTTAACTGAACAACCTCTCCATCAACTATGACGCGAGAATATCCACTTGCAGTGAGCTCTGTGAACAAGTCAACAAATTCGCCTTTTTTCTGTGACACGACAGGTGCGACTACTTGATATCTCGTTCCCTCCGGGAGATCCATTAACTGATCAGCAATCTGTTGCACAGTCTGAGATTGAATGATTTCTCCACACTCCGGACAGTGCGGAACACCAATGCGTGCCCAGAGCAAACGCATGTAGTCATAAATTTCTGTAATGGTGCCAACCGTTGATCTAGGATTCCTGTTCGTTGACTTTTGATCGATTGAAACGGCAGGTGAAAGACCTTCGATGAAATCAACATCGGGACGGTCTACCTGGCCCAAAAACTGTCGTGCATATGCAGACAAGGACTCAACATAACGACGTTGACCTTCGGCAAATATGGTGTCGAAAGCCAAAGAAGATTTCCCCGAACCAGACAGTCCAGTGAATACAACTAAGGAATCACGAGGAATTTCGAGATCTACATTTTGAAGGTTGTGTACACGTGCACCCTTCACGCTCAGATGAGAATGAGTAGTCATAGATTTAGGCATGGCCAGCTTCCTTCATGATTCGAAGCTCACGTTTGAGCTCCGAAAGTTCATCCCTTAATCGTGCTGCGAGTTCGAATTTGAGTTCAGCTGCAGCAATGAGCATTTGTTCATTGAGGTCAAGAATGATGTTTTCTAATTCTTCTGCACCCTCGGTCCCAATTAATCGTGTTTGTGAGCTTGGGCCCGGAGTTGACGCGGTTCCCCGCTTAGATTTTTTAGTGTTATCTGAAAGAAGTTCAGCTGTATCCGCTTCCTCACGCTGAAGCATCGCTGTGATGTCCGCAATCTTCTTCCTGAGCGGTTGAGGATCAATACCGTTGGCGATGTTGTAAGCAATTTGTTTTTCACGGCGGCGCGTTGTCTCTTCAATCGCTTGCTGCATTGATTTTGTCACCAGGTCTGCGTACATATGCACTTCACCTGAGACGTTTCGTGCAGCCCGACCAATAGTTTGGATCAATGAGGTAGCTGATCTGAGGAAACCTTCTTTATCTGCATCCAAGATAGCGACAAGAGAAACCTCAGGAAGATCGAGACCTTCACGCAACAAGTTGATTCCGACCAACACGTCAAAGACACCCTGACGAAGTTCGGTCAAAAGTTCAACGCGGCGAAGTGTGTCAACATCTGAGTGGAGGTAGCGCACGCGCACACCTGCCTCTGTGAGGAAGTCTGTGAGTTCTTCAGCCATCTTTTTGGTCAACGTTGTCACCAACACACGCTCATCCTTGGCGGCACGTACACGGATTTGCTCAAGGAGATCATCGATTTGACCACGGGAGGGTTTGATGACAATTTGCGGGTCGACGAGACCTGTAGGACGAATGATTTGTTCGACAACCCCGTCTGCTATCCCCATTTCATATTTGCCAGGTGTTGCTGAAAGATAAACGGTTTGACCTACACGATCCTTGAATTCGTCAAAACGAAGAGGCCTATTATCTAGTGCAGATGGAAGCCTGAATCCGTGTTCAACCAAGGTTCTTTTCCTCGATGCATCACCTTCATGCATTGCACCAATTTGAGGAACTGTGACATGCGACTCATCAATGACACAGAGAAAATCATCTGGAAAATAGTCCAAAAGGCACTGAGGTGCCTCTCCGGGCTCTCGAACATCGATATGGCGAGAATAGTTTTCGATTCCGGAACAAAATCCAATCTGTTCCATCATTTCAAGATCGAACGTTGTCCGCATACGAAGGCGCTGAGCTTCAAGAAGTTTGTTTTGCTTTTCGAGTTCAGCAACGCGCTCTTCCATCTCTTCTCTGATGGTGATGATTGCTCGTTTCATGATGCCTTCGCTGGCCACGTAGTGGGAAGCAGGAAAGACGGAAACCATGTCGAGCTTTTCTACGACATCCCCAGTCAGCGGATGAAGGCTATAGAGAGCTTCGATTTCATCTCCGAACATCTCTATACGAACTGCTAGTTCCTCGTACATTGGAATAATTTCGATGGTGTCTCCACGAACACGAAAATTTCCACGTGAGAAATCAATATCATTACGTGCGTATTGCATTGAAACAAATTGACGCAGGATGGCGTCACGTTGAATTCGTTCACCGACCCGGAGAGTAATCATTGCTTCGAGGTATTCCTGTGGAGCACCCAGTCCATAAATACAGGAAACAGTCGAGACCACGACAACATCCCTGCGAGTCAATAGTGAATTGGTCGTTGAGTGTCTCAGTCGTTCAACTTCAGCATTGATAGAACTATCTTTTTCGATAAATGTATCTGTCTGAGGTACATACGCTTCTGGTTGGTAGTAGTCGTAATAGGACACAAAGTATTCGACAGCATTGTCTGGTAGAAGTTCTCGAAATTCTGTAGCAAGTTGAGCTGCCAGTGTTTTGTTATGAGCCAGAATCAATGTAGGACGCTGGACTGCCTCTACTAACCATGCGGTCGTTGCAGATTTTCCGGTACCAGTAGCACCCAGAAGTACGACGTCTGTCTCACCAGCTTTGATGCGACCGGCTAACTCAGCAATTGCAGCAGGCTGATCTCCACTGGGAGAATACGGACTTACGACCTTGAAAGGCTTCTCAGATCGTCTAGGTTGCACTCCCCTAGTCTACTTTCGTCAGCTCCTGCCACAGTGCGTCAACTTGGTTGTATGTATGGAGTAAATCGCCGCTTGTATCAATAACGTGATTGGCCAATCGAAGCCGCTCTTCTTCTGGAGCTTGTGACTGAATTCGCGCAAGTGCTTCTGATTCGAGCATCCCTCGATGCTCCATTAACCTCTCAACACGTACTTGTTCAGGAGCTGAGGCGACAACAATTGCATCGAAAGTGTATGAGTTTTCACTCTCAACAAGTAATGGTACGTCGTACACCACAATCGAATCTTGTGGGGCTTGAGTGATCAAGAAGTTAGTTCTTTCACGTACAGCAGGATGAACAATGGCGTTAAGTTTTCTCAGCGCTTCTGCGTCTGTAAAGACAATATCCCCCAGGGCGACCCTATTCAGACTTCCATCTTCCTTGAGAATATCACGGCCAAAAAGCTCTGAGAGTTGAACAAGTGCCGGAGATCCAGGTTCAACAACTTCCCTGGCCACCTTATCGGCGTCGATGATGTACGCTCCGTGATCTGCTAAACGGCGGGCAATAGTCGACTTGCCTGATCCGATACCACCGGTAAGGCCAATGAGCTTCATAACACCATGTTAATGACTAATGGGTGAGACCGAACGGCCTCACCCATTAGAAACAACAAACTGTTAGTTGTTTGCGAGCTTTTCACGAAGAGCGGCAAGCGACTCATCATCAGCAAGAGTTCCTGCAGATTCAGCCTCACTGGAGAAAGACGTGCTTTCTGCAGCTGGCGCTGGTGCATCAGGGATGTTTGCCTCTGCTTCAAGAGTTGCCTTGACCTGAGTCTTGTGGAGTTCCCAACGTGCCTGAGCAGCTGCGTAGTCCAATTCCCACTTCTCACGTGCGGCATCAAAGCCTTCACGCCATTCGTTGGTCTCTGGGTCGAAGCCTTCTGGGTACTTGTAGTTTCCGTTCTCGTCATACTCGGTGAGCATTCCGTAGAGTGCGGGATCAAACTCGGTACCTTCAGGGTCAACACCCTCATTAGCCTGCTTGAGGCTGAGCGAGATGCGACGACGCTCGAGGTCAATGTCGATGACCTTAACGAATACGTCGTCACCAACAGAAACAACCTGCTCTGCGAGTTCAACGTGCTTGCCGGAGAGCTCAGAGATGTGAACGAGACCTTCGATGCCGTCTGCAACGCGAACGAATGCACCGAATGGAACAAGCTTGGTGACCTTACCGGGAGCAACCTGACCGATTGCGTGGGTACGGGCAAATACCTGCCATGGGTCTTCCTGAGTTGCCTTGAGCGAAAGCGATACACGCTCGCGGTCCATGTCAACCTCAAGGATTTCGACGGTAACTTCCTGACCAACTTCTACAACTTCAGAAGCGTGCTCGATGTGCTTCCAAGAGAGCTCAGAAACGTGAACGAGACCGTCTACGCCACCGAGGTCAACGAATGCACCGAAGTTGACGATCGAAGAAACGACACCCTTGCGGATCTGACCCTTCTGGAGGTTAACCAGGAAGGTGCTGCGGCTTTCAGACTGTGTCTGCTCAAGAAGTGCACGGCGAGAAAGAACTACGTTGTTACGGTTCTTGTCCAGCTCGAGAATCTTGGCTTCAATGTCCTGTCCGAGGTAAGGAGTGAGGTCACGAACACGACGAAGCTCGATGAGAGAAGCAGGAAGGAATCCACGAAGACCGATGTCTACGATGAGACCACCCTTAACAACTTCAATAACCGAACCGGTAACGATTCCGTCAGCGTCTTTGATCTTCTCAACATCGCCCCATGCACGCTCGTACTGTGCACGCTTCTTGGAGAGAATAAGGCGACCTTCTTTGTCTTCCTTTTGAAGAACAAGTGCCTCAACAGTGTCGCCAACCTTGACGACCTCGGAAGGGTCAATGTCGTGCTTGATAGAAAGTTCGCGGGAAGGGATAACACCTTCGGTCTTGTAGCCAACGTCAAGGAGAACCTCGTCGCGATCTACCTTGACAACGGTTCCTTCAATTAGGTCACCATCGTTGAAAAACTTGAGTGTCTTTTCGACAGCGGCGAGGAAGTCCTCAGCAGAACCGATGTCGTTGATTGCAACCTGAGTGGCTGCTTTCTTTGCTACAAGCGTCATGTAAAACGTGCTCCAGTATTTATTTAGTTCGGGCCTTGAGACACAGCAAGCTGATTCAATTGTCTTTTGGGCAGACGGATAGGGCGCACATATGTGCACTTATCAGAGTACTTGACTCGAGAGTTCCGCGCAAACTCGCGGAAAGATGACTAATGGGCAGCGTCGTTCCAGTTGCGTCCAAGACCAATTTGAACGTCTAAGGGAACACGCAATTTGGCAGCGTGGGACATTCTTTCAACAACGATTTTTTCAACTTGTACACGCTCAGATTCCACGATTTCTAGAACTAATTCATCATGAACTTGAAGTAATAGTTGTGATTTCAGGTCTAGTGCTTGGAGATCTTGTTCAATCCCTATCATTGCTATTTTCATAATGTCTGCAGCCGTACCCTGCATAGGTGCGTTGAGAGCGGCACGTTCAGCATTGTCGCGAAGTACACGATTTGGACTAGCAAGATCTGGAAAAGGTCTTCTGCGCCCAAAAAGAGTTTGGGTGTAGCCCTGAGCTCGTGCTTGTTCCACAACACTTCTGAGGTAGTCGCGCACTCCCCCAAATCGTTGGAAGTAATCCGCCATCAATTTCTTAGCGGCACTGTTGTCGATACCAAGCTGTCTTGCTAACCCAAAAGCACTGAGACCATATGCGAGGCCATAACTCATTGCCTTGACCTGGCTCCTCATTTCTGAAGTAACCTCAGCTGGATTGACACCGAAAACTCGTGCGCCTACAAAGCGGTGTAAATCTTCACCGGAAATAAAGGCTTCGATAAGACCCTCATCTTCAGAAAAATGGGCCATGATTCGCATTTCGATTTGTGAATAGTCAGCCGTGAATAGGGTGTCGAAACCTTCCCCTACCTCAAACGCTTCGCGAATACGACGGCCATCAGCTGTGCGGATTGGAATATTTTGAAGATTGGGGTTCGCCGAAGAAAGTCGCCCAGTACTGGTCCCCGTTTGGCCATAGGTGGTGTGTATACGCCCATCCGGCCCAATAGCTTGAATGAGTGTTTCAACTATTTGTTTGAGCTTGGTGACATCACGATGTTCTAGTAGCAAACCTAAGAATGGATGCGGGTTTGTAGCTTGAAGGTCGGCTAATGCAGTGGCATCGGTGGTGTATCCCGTTTTCGTAGCACGTGTTTTTGGCATGCCTAGCTGATCAAACAACACTTCTTGCAATTGTTTTGGTGACGCAAGGTTAACTTCGCGGCCAATAACTGCAAATGCCTCTTGTTTGGCTTTTTCAGCTCGCTCACCAAGTTCACGTGAAAGATTTTCCAGTTTTGCTTTGTTCACGGTAATGCCACGAAGTTCCATGGCTGCCAAAGTTGTCAACGTTGGAAGCTCGATCTCCAAAAACAATGCAAGTGTTGCCGCATCCATAGTCGAACGAATGGCCTCATCGATTCGACGAATAAACCACGCACGACCCGCAACGTCTAGCGCTGAATCATCAGGAACAAGTTGATTTGGGTCAGGCTCAGGCAAAATTTCGTTGAGATATAACTTTGTTAGATCGCCAAGTTCTCTCTTCGTAGAATCCGGCCTCAAAACCCAATCGGCAATTTCTGTATCGAAGCCAAGATTCTCAACAACAACTCCAACTGCAGATAATGTCTTGAGTTGTTCTTTAGCACCATGAAAAATCTTGGGAGTTGGTCCGGCCAGCCAATCTATCAAGGGTCTAATGTCAGCGAGCACTGGGGACCAAGGAACGAGAACTGTTTCATTTTCAGTGGCTAGCCCAATTGATGAAGTTCCAGAGGCATACACCTCAACTTCAACTGCGATACCTTGTGGCGACGAATCTGAGGCGCGGTGGAGCCATGCAGCAAGTTCTTCATCAAGTATCTGTTGGGAACGCGGAGGAACAGCGCCATGAACAGGCGATGATGGAGTCAGCGGATAAAGAGCTGGTTGGTTGTTTTGAGCAGATGGAAGTGGAGCTGATTGACGAGGCGTAACGTCTGTTTCCCCTGCAAGACTCAATACTCTGGTAAGTAAAGATTTGAATTCCAGACGACCGAACACGTCTCTAATAGCTTCAACATCGAAAGGTTGACGTTCTAGGTCAGCAGGGCCTACCGGTAGGTCAACATCGTTGACGAGTCTGTTGAGCTTTCTATTTCTAATGGCGTTGTCTTTGAACTCTCTGAGGCTTTCACCGACTTTGCCACCAATCTCGTCTGCACGACGAAGAATTTCATCTAAAGAGCCAAATTCGTTGATCCACTTGACTGCAGTCTTTTCACCAACCTTGGGCACACCAGGCAAATTATCGCTCGTCTCCCCGACCAATGCTGCTATCTCTGGATATTGATGAGGTTGAATGCCGTAGCGCTCGAAAACTTTTGTAGCGTCATATCGCGTTAGTTCAGACACTCCTTGTTTAGAGGGATATAGCAAGGTGACATTGTCATCAATAAGTTGAATGGTGTCTCGATCACCAGAGACGACGAAAACTTTATAGTTTTGTGCAGAACCCTGTGCAGCGAGTGTTGCCAAAATATCGTCAGCTTCGAAATCTTCTTTGGTGAGTGTGGTGATGCCCATTGCATGAAGAGCGTCTTGAAGAAGTGGCACCTGACCAATAAATTCTGGGGGTGTTTCGCCACGGGTCCCCTTGTATTCGGGGTATTCCCGGGTACGGAAAGAGAATCGGGAGATATCGAAAGCTACTGCTAGATGTGTAGGTTTCTCTTTGGCCAGCAGATTGAGCATCATGGAAATAAATCCGTGAATAGCATTTGTGTGTTGTCCATCTGCAGTTTTGAAACTGTCAACTGGGAGGGCATAAAAAGCCCTGAATGCTAGGGAATGACCATCGATGACCATCAAGGTAGGCTGAGCTGTATTCGACACGTGCCCAGCCTACACAGCGGGCAAGACCTATTCAGGAGGAAACCGAATGTCAGCTGAATACGTTCGTCCCCCCGTTCTCAGCCTCGAACAGTTTAGAGGTTTTTCTGCCGGACCTTTGTGGGAAAAAATGGATATTCAGATACACGAGCTCACACCTGAATACGCCGAAGCCACAATGCCGGTTGCTGGTAATACGCAATCAGTGGGCATCCTTCACGGTGGTGCCTATGTGGTTATTGGTGAAGGTTTAGGGTCAATTTGTGCAAATATGTTCGCCGGTGAAGGCCGAGTGGCAGTGGGAATTGAAGTGAATGCCACACATACAGGAAGTGCACGTGAGGGCTATGTCATTGCTACCTGTCGTGCACTTCACTTAGGCAGAACCCTCACAACACACGAAATAGTTTGCACTGATCAAGAAGGCCGCAGGTTGTCGACGGTGCGATTGACCAATTTCATCAAAGATAAAAAGTAGCTATTTCGTTTTCTTTTTATCTGAGCCGAGTTGTTCAACAATGGTGATTGCAACGTCTTTCATCGTCAAGCGACGATCCATTGAAGCCTTTTGAATCCAGCGGAATGCTTCAGGTTCTGTAAGTCCCATCTTCTCGTTGAGAATTCCTTTGGCAATATCAACAATTTTGCGTGTTTCAAAACGCTCTGAAAGATCGGCTACTTCGTTTTCTAGTGCAACGATTTGTGCCCAACGTGACAATGCAATTTCTACAGCAGGCAGAAGATCATTAGGAGTGAAAGGCTTGACTACATAGGCTAACGCACCGGCCTCAGTTGCACGTTCAACGAGTTCTTTCTGGCTGAATGCGGTCAGGAGAACAACAGGAGCAATGTGTTCTTTATTGAGCTGATCTGCAGCTGAAATACCGTCCAACTTGGGCATTTTCACGTCCATGACGACCAAATCTGGACGAAGTTCCTTTGCTAGCGTCACAGCGGTTTCACCATCTCCCGCTTCGCCGACGACATCAAAACCATTGTCACGAAGAGTTTCTACAATATCCATACGGATAAGAGACTCGTCTTCTGCAACAACTACTCGACGTTTCGTGGGAGTTTGGATTTCTTGGTCAGCCATTACTCAAGCCTAGGATATTCTTATAGATGTTAAGAGCCGAATTGGCGGAATGGCAGACGCGGAGCACTCAAAATGCTTTGTCTTCGGACGTGTGGGTTCAAGTCCCACATTCGGCACAAACAAGAAAAGCCCCTCACATGAGGGGCTTTTCTATTGTGTTCTAGAGGTTTTCGTATGCGGGAGCCGCTGCGTTACGTGCATCCCCTACTTTGTGAACACGAAGGTCGTTGGTAGAACCTGCAATTCCGGGAGGGGATCCAGCAATAACGACGACCTTGTCGCCTGCTTCTGCCAGTCCTTCACCCAGAAGAAGGTCATCTACCTGACCAAACATCTGGTCAGTGTGTGTCACTGCATCTACCAAGTAAGATTTGACGCCCCACGTCAGAGCCATGCGGCGACGAATGTGCTCATGAGGAGTCAGAACAATCATGGGGATGTCTGAACGCAGGCGAGCCATGCGACGAGCAGAATCACCAGATTCGGTAAAGACACAGAGGTACTTTGCATCAACGAATTCAGCAACTTCCTTTGCAGCCAAAGTTATTGCTCCACCCTGGGTGCGAGGCTTGGTGCCAAGCGCAGGAATACGCTCAATACCGTGGTCTTCTGTGGATTCAATGATGCGTGCCATTGTGGCAACGGTGATTGTGGGGAATTCACCGACACTGGTTTCACCAGAAAGCATGACTGCGTCAGTTCCATCTAGAACAGCGTTAGCGCAGTCGGAGGCTTCTGCACGGGTCGGGCGTGGGCTCGAGATCATGGATTCAAGTACTTGAGTTGCCACAATGACAGGCTTTGCCCAACGGCGTGCGAGTTCGACGGCACGCTTCTGAACAATAGGAACAGCCTCTAAAGGAAGCTCGACACCGAGGTCGCCTCGAGCAACCATGATGGCATCAAACGCATCAACGATTTCTTCTAAGTTATCGACTGCTTGTGGCTTCTCAACCTTGGCAATGACAGGAAGACGAACACCTTCTTCGTCCATGATTTCGTGGACGCGCTTGATGTCTGCAGCATCACGAACGAAGCTCAACGCAATGAAATCCGCCCCCAGACGGAGACCCCAACGCAGGTCAGCTTCGTCTTTGTCAGACAGCGCAGGAACGTTCACTGCTACACCGGGAAGGTTGATTCCTTTGTTGTTGGAAACAGACCCAGGAACCTCAACAACTGTGGTGACTACGGTTCCATCTGTTTCCAGAACGCGGAGTGTGACCTTACCGTCATCAATCAGGAGAGGATCGCCTGGCTTGACGTCCTGAGGAAGGCCCTTAAAAGTAGTAGAGCTGATCTCCTTATTCCCAACGATGTCTTCAATGGTTATCTTGAAGATGTCGCCTTCGGCGAGGTCGTAGGGTCCAGCTTCAAACTTGCCGAGTCGAATCTTGGGTCCTTGGAGATCAACAAGGACGGCAACGGGCTTGCCTACATCTTCAGCAGCCTTACGAACGTTGCGGTAAACCTCTTCGTGAACGTCGTAGGAACCGTGTGAGAGGTTCATACGAGCTACGTCCACTCCAGCTTCGATGATTGACTTCAAGCTTTCATAGCTAGAAGTTGCTGGACCTAAGGTCGCAACGATTTTGGCGCGTCTCATGAAATGTCTCTTTCGTTTCAGTGGTGCCTGGTCGCAGGAGGGAGTTGCGACACAACTATCGTACTAAACCGCGAAGCCGCGGTCTGTGGGTGCTACCGGAGCTGGAAGCAACGTTTCACCTTCAAGGTAGCGGTCAACTGCTGCTGCAGCCGCGCGACCCTCGGCGATAGCCCAGACAATCAGAGATTGTCCGCGCCCAGCATCACCAGCAACAAAAACTCCAGGTTCTGCGGTTGCATAGTGATCATCACGATTGATGTTTCCACGCTGGTTGAGGCTTACGCTAAGTTCTGAGTTGGCAATGTCACCTTCTGGGCCAGTAAATCCGAGCGCTAGGAGGACCAAATCTGCAGGGATCTCTCTTTCAGTACCCGCCTTAGGAACGCGGGCACCATCGACGAATTCAGTCTCAGCTACTCGTACAGCACGAACATTGCCGTCTTTATCGCCCAAGAACTCAACGGTTGAGACAAGGTACTCACGAGTACCACCCTCTTCGTGTGCACTTGCAACTTCAAAAAGGTTGGGGAACGTAGGCCACGGTTGAGAATCAGGGCGCTCTGTTGGTGGTTGCTTGCCAATAGCCAAGTTGGTCACCGAAGCTGCCTGGTGACGGTGAGCAGTACCTATACAGTCAGCACCGGTGTCACCGCCACCCAAAATTACAACGTGCTTGCCCTGAGCGTGAATCTGGTTAGGAACATCCTGACCATCAACTGCACGGTTGGACTGTGCAAGATAATCCATAGCGAAATGAACACCGTTGAGGTCACGACCAGGGATGGGAAGATCACGAGGAACCATGGCTCCCGTTGCAACCACGACTGCGTCATAACGTTTGCGTAGGTCTTCCCAGGTAATGTCTGTGCCGATGTTGATGCCAGGGCGGAAACGTGTACCTTCTGCTTCCATCTGCTCTAGACGTCGATCGATGTGGATCTTTTCCATTTTGAAATCCGGAATACCATAACGGAGAAGACCGCCGATCTTTTCGTCACGTTCATACACAGCAACTGTGTGACCGGCACGCGTGAGCTGCTGTGCAGCTGCAAGACCTGCAGGTCCTGAGCCAACTACAGCAACAGTTTTACCAGACAGACGTTCTGGAATGAGAGGTGTAACCCACCCTTCATCGAAGGCCTTATCAATGATGGATACTTCAACCTGTTTGATGGTCACAGCAGGCTGGTTGATGCTCAATACACAGGAAGATTCACATGGTGCAGGACACAGGCGTCCAGTGAATTCTGGGAAGTTATTGGTCGCATGAAGGCGATCAATTGCATCTTTGTCATCTCCGCGCCAGGTGAGGTCATTCCATTCGGGAATGAGGTTGCCTAGAGGGCATCCCTGGTGACAGAACGGAATTCCACAATCCATGCAGCGGCCTGCTTGACGCACTAGCGTTTCACGATCACCTGCTTCATAGACCTCTTTCCAGTCCATGAGTCTGATGGGAACGGGGCGACGAGCTGGAAGTTCACGCTGACGAGTGTTTAAGAAACCTTTGGGATCAGCCACCGGTCACCTCCATAATTTTTTGCCAGGTTGCATCCCCGTCTGGGTCAATACCTGCTTTCTCAGCATCCTGACGTACTTCTAGTACCGCCGCGTAATCACGCGGAACAACCTTGGTGAAGTCATTAACGGATTTCTCAAAGTTGGCTAGAAGTGAAGCAGCTCGTGTTGACCCTGTCTCTGCAAGATGAGATTCGAGGATGTCCTTGAGGATTTCTGCATCTGCGCTTCCCAACTTCTCTAAACGAAGCTCGCCAGAACCAAGCGAATCTGCATTGACTTTATAGGGGTCTAGTGAATGTACGTAGGCAGTGCCACCAGACATGCCAGCGCCGAGGTTGCGACCCGTAGAACCGAGAATGACGGCAAGTCCACCGGTCATGTATTCAAGCGCGTGGTCCCCCACCCCCTCGGCAACAGCGGTTGCACCAGAGTTACGAACCAAGAAGCGTTCACCAACAAGACCGCTGATAAAGATAGAACCGCTGGTAGCGCCATAACCAATAACGTTTCCAGCAATAACGTTCTCTTCCGGAGCAAACGTTGCGGAAGGTGAAGGCTTCACAACGATAGTGCCGCCAGAAAGTCCCTTACCTACGTAATCGTTTGAGTCTCCAACCAAGCGCAAGGTGATTCCTGCAGGAACGAAGGCTCCGAAAGACTGCCCAGCTGTACCGGTTAGCGTGATGTCAATAGTTCCATGTGGCAATGCGTCCTGACCATACTTTTTGGTCAGTTCATGACCTAGCATGGTCCCCACAGCACGTTCTGTATTGCGGATAGGAAGCTCTATCGAGACAGGCTTGCCCTCAGACAATGCAGCACGAGACAGGTTAATGAGCTCGATGTCGAAGTGTTCTTCGAGTTCGTGGTCCTGTGCACGTGCACGGATACGAGGTTCATCTGCAAGGAACTTTGGTCCAACAAGAATGGGCTCAAGGTCTAGACCCTCAGACTTCCAGTGTTCAACTGCATCATTGACATTCAAGAGATCATTACGACCAATGATTTCGTCAAGGCTGCGATATCCCAGCTCTGCAAGGTATTCACGAACTTCCTGAGCGATGAACTCAAAGAAGTTAACCACGAACTCTGGCTTACCCGTGAAGCGTGCACGTAGCTCAGGGTTCTGTGTTGCAACACCCACAGGGCAGGTGTCTAGGTGACACACGCGCATCATGATGCAGCCAGAGACCACAAGAGGAGCAGTTGCGAAACCAAACTCTTCAGCACCCAGGAGTGCAGCAACAATAACGTCCCGGCCGGTCTTGAGCTGACCATCTACCTGAACGGATACGCGGTCACGCATACCGTTGAGCATGAGGGTCTGCTGTGCCTCTGCAAGCCCCAGCTCCCACGGCGTTCCAGCGTGCTTGAGAGAGTTCAGTGGGCTTGCGCCTGTACCACCGTCGTGTCCTGAAATCAGAATGACGTCAGCAAGGGCCTTAGAAACACCTGCAGCAACAGCACCAATACCGGACTGGCTTACAAGCTTCACATGCACGCGAGCAGCGGGGTTAGCGCGCTTCACATCGAAGATCAATTGCTTGAGGTCTTCAATGGAGTAAATGTCGTGATGTGGAGGTGGAGAAATCAGACCGACGCCGGCGGTTGCGTGACGTGTGCGCGCAATCCAAGGGTAAACCTTGTTGTTGGGTAGCTGTCCTCCTTCACCAGGCTTAGCACCTTGTGCCATCTTGATCTGAATGTCATCAGCGTGAGTGAGATACATGCTGGTGACACCAAAACGACCAGAAGCAACCTGCTTGATGGCAGAACGGCGTGTGGGGTCAAGAAGACGGGCAACGTCTTCACCACCCTCACCGGTGTTGCTCTTGGCACCAATAGAGTTCATCGCAATAGCGAGTGTCTCGTGAGCCTCAGGTGAAATCGAGCCATAGCTCATCGCACCAGTTGAGAAGCGTTTCACGATTGACTCAACTGATTCAACTTCATCGAGAGGCACAGGGTTACGCTTGCCTGTTTCGAGGGTGAAGAGACCTCGAAGGGTCATCAGTTCACGAGTCTGATCGTCGACCAGCTTGGTGTACTCACGGAATGTGTCGAAACGACGTTCACGTGTGGAGTGCTGAAGCTTGAACACAGTTTCAGGGTTGAACAAGTGCGGTGCTCCATCGCGACGCCACTGGAATTCGCCACCAGTGGTCAAACGCTCAGTTGTCAGCGGCGCACCATCGGAGGGGTAGGCAGAAGCATGGCGAGCAAGGTTTTCAGCAGCAATAACATCGATGCCCACTCCCCCAAGCTTGCTGTTGGTTCCAGTGAAGTACTGGTCAACAAATTCCTGAGAGAGACCAACTGCTTCGAAGGTCTGCGCGCCGGTGTAGGACGAGACGGTTGAAATACCCATCTTCGACATCACCTTCAGAACACCCTTACCGAGTGCCTTGATGACGTTCTTGGTTGCCTTCTCCGTCGTCACACCCGTGATGAATTCATCACGGACTAATTGCTCGCACGTTTCCATCGCGAGGTAGGGGTTGACAGCAGAAGCACCATAACCCAGCAATACAGCGACATGGTGAACTTCACGAACGTCACCGGCTTCAACAACAATGCCAACTTTGGTGCGGTTTTCAGTACGAATCAGGTGGTGATGAACCGTCGAAACCATCATCAAGGATGGAATGGGGGCCATATCTGAGTTCGAGTCACGGTCAGAAAGCACGATGAACTTGATGCCCTGAGCAATTGCCTCATCTACTTCTTCACAGAGCTGCGCTAGGCGCTTCTCCATGGCACGAGGACCCTTGTTGACTTTGTAGAGTCCCTTGAGTTTGATTCCTTCACGGGCACCGTTCTTTCCGCGAATGTGGAGAACCTTTGCCAGTTGATCGTTATCAATCACAGGGAAATCGAGAACAACCTGTTCGGTGTGCTCGGGACCAGCAGCGAGCAAGTTTCGCTCGGGACCCAGACCCAACTTCAGGCTGGTCACTACTTCTTCACGAATGGAGTCAAGAGGCGGGTTGGTTACTTGAGCAAACTGCTGAACAAAGTAATCGAAAAGTAAACGTGGACGAGAAGAAAGAACAGCAATAGGAGTATCTGTTCCCATAGCACCGAGAGGCTCTGCACCGGTTTTTGCCATAGGAGCAAGCATGATGCGGAGTTCTTCTTCGGTGTATCCGAAAGTGCGCTGACGACGAATAACCGAGCTACGGGTGTGAGCAATGTGCTCACGCTCGGGGAGTTCTTCGAGGTCAATACGCGACTGGTCAATCCATTCCTGCCAAGGACCAGAAGCGGCGAGCTCGCTCTTGATTTCATCATCGGAGATGATGCGACCTGCAACGGTGTCAACGAGCAACATCTTGCCTGGCTGCAAACGACCCTTTTGAACCACCTTTGCGGGGTCAACGTCGTAAACGCCAATTTCAGAACCCACGACAATGAGACCGTCATCGGTAACAAGGTAACGTCCAGGGCGCAAACCGTTACGGTCCAGCGTTGCTCCGACAAGAGAACCGTCAGTAAAGCAGATTGCTGCAGGACCATCCCAAGGCTCCATCAAGGAGGAGTGGTACTCGTAGAACGCACGACGTGTGGGATCCATATCTGGCTGGTTTTCCCATGCCTCGGGAACCATCATCATGATGGCGTGAGGAAGTGAACGGCCAGCCAAAGTGAGAAGTTCAACTACCTCGTCGAAAGATGCACTGTCCGAAGCGCCAGGGGTGCATATAGGAAGTAAATCCTTCATGTCGCCAAGGAGTTCGGACTCTAACTGCGACTGACGGGCACGCATCCAGTTACGGTTTCCCTGAACAGTGTTGATTTCACCGTTGTGACAGATGAAACGGAAGGGGTGTGCCAGCGGCCACGAGGGGAAGGTGTTCGTGGAATAACGAGAGTGCACCAGAGCGAGAGTGGAAGCAAAACGCACATCACTGAGATCAGGATAGAAAGGCTCCAGCTGCAAGGTGGTAACCATGCCCTTGTAAACAAGGGTGCGCGAAGACAAAGATGCAAAATAGATTTCACATTCACGTTCAACGCGCTTGCGTAAACGGTAAATCAGGCGGTCCAGTTCGATGCCGGAACGGTCTCCTGAAGAAGATGTCACGAAAGCCTGTTCAATAGCAGGCATCGCTTCACGTGCGAGCTTTCCGAGGTTCTCAGGAGCAGTTGGAACAACACGCCACCCTAAAACCTTGAGTCCTTCGCTGTGTGCAATTTCAGCAAAGCGAGCTTGAATCGCTGCTCGTTCGGATTCTTTCAAAGGAAGAAATGCATTACCAACGGCATAAGTACCAGCAGAAGGAAGCTCGAAGTCAACGACTTCACGCAAGAACGCATCAGGAATCTGAGTCAAAATACCGGCCCCGTCACCAGTACCAGCATCAGATCCAACAGCACCTCGGTGCTCGAGGTTACGAAGAGAACTCAATGCGACATCAATGATGTCGTGCCCAGGAATGCCTCGCAAAGTGGCGACCATGGCTAAACCACAGGCGTCTTTCTCTAGTGCGGGGTCATAAAGACCTTGGGCAGTGGGTGCTAATGAAAAGCGTTGATGGGGAGTCGCTAGCGACATGGAACCCTCCTCTCGAAACCGTTAATCGGGAGGGACAACGTTGGCCCTTAAGTCATCAGGAATAGTGGAACGTGGGAGTTTGTCGCTCGTGGGAACTTCCTTGCCGCTTGTGGCGGGGCGAAGTGTCGAAGTTACATCGATAACGGGGGCATCTTTGCCCGGATCCGACTGAAATAACTTACTTATCCAACTTTACAGCAGGACCACCCTCTACGTAGACACTGGGCTCTTTACCCGAGTGCCGACGGTTCTGAATGAAAATAATCAACACACCGACTAATACAGCAAGGAGGGCCGCCCACACATTGGTACGGATAGAGAAGAACGTTTCGCTCGAATCTAGGCGATATGTCTCGAAAACAGATCTACCAATCCCATACCAAATCAAATACACACCAAATGCTTTACCCCAACGAAGGTAGAACTTGCTTTCGAGTGCAAGGATGACAAACACTCCCAACAGATTCCACAGAATTTCATAGAGAAACATCGGGTGGAACAAGGTGCCTTCGGGCAATCCAACAGGGAATGCTGGGTTGGTTGATTCGATTTCAAGGCCCCACGGCAACGTGGTGGGCTGACCGAAAAGTTCATGGTTAAAGTAGTTTCCTAAACGGCCAGTTGCTTGTGCAATCAACATCGCAGGTGCAAGTGCGTCTGCGAATGACCAGAAACGAATACCGGTTTGCTTACAGCCGATCCACGCTCCAACTGCTCCACCCAAGAGTGAGCCGAAGATAGCGTTTCCACCTTCCCAGATATAGAAGACTTTCATCAGGTCTGCACCCTCATAAAAATAGTCAGCGGGGTGGGTGAAGACGTGATAAAAACGAGCGCCAATGATCCCTAAGGGCACTGCCCACAAGATGATGTCTAGGACAACACCTCGTTCAGCGCCACGCTTGGTAAGGCGCGCATCTGTAATCCACGCTGCCAAGGCAATGCCGGCAAGAATACACAGCGCATAAATGTGAATGCGAAGTAGACCTAGCTCGAAATATTGAATCGAGGGACTTGGAATACTCGTAATCAGATGCACAGTGCCAGTTTAGGTTGGAAAGAGAGCAAGAGGTTATTTCCCTCGAGCGAGTTCTTCTGCAACGGATCGAAGTGAATCAATACCTCCATCGTTGAGAGACTTGACAAGAGCAGAACCTACTATCGCACCATCGCCGTAAGCCAAAACCTCACTCACTTGGGCACCGTTCGAAATGCCTACGCCGACGCCGACATGGGTAGCTCCAACTGTGCGAAGACGTGCAACAAGAGATTTCGCAGCTACATCTACGTCTTGACGAGCACCAGTAATACCCATCGTTGAAACCGCATAAACAAAACCTCGACTGTTCTGTACCGCCTGTGCAAGACGTTCATCTGTGGAGGACGGAGCTGCCAAGAACACGCGATCTAGGTCATACTTTTCTGCAGCAGCAAGCCACTCTCCTGCTTCATCTGGGATGAGGTCGGGAGTAATAAGACCCGCACCACCAGCAGCAGCAAGATCAGACGCAAACTTGTCCACGCCATATTGAATAACCGGGTTGAAATAGGTCATCAATAGAACAGGAATATCAACACGAGCGGTGATTTGCTTCACTGCTTCGATGGCTTGGGGCAATTTGAATCCGTTTGCCAAAGCAACCTGAGTAGCTTCCTGAATGACCAAACCATCCATGACAGGATCAGAATAAGGAACACCCAACTCGAGGACGTCTACACCACTTTCGACGAGAGCTACTGCAGCTTCAATACTGTCTTCAAGGGTGGGGAAACCTACAGGAAGGTAGCCAATCAGCACCTTGCCTTTAGCGGAGATAGCTGCTTCAACCTTGGAACTCATGCTGCTCCCCCATCGAGAATGCCGAAGTACTTAGCAGCAGTTTCCATATCTTTGTCTCCGCGACCAGAATTATTCACCAAAATTATCGCATCAGGACCAAGCTCTTTACCTAGCTGCAGAGCACCTGCAAGGCCGTGTGCAGTTTCGATAGCGGGAATGATGCCTTCCGTGCGAGCTAAGAGACGCAACGCATCCATAGCCTCAGCATCTGTAATGGGGCGATAGTGTGCGCGACCAATGTCGTTCAACCAGGAATGCTCAGGTCCAACACCGGGATAGTCCAAACCGGCAGAGATGGAGTGAGACTCAATTGTCTGTCCATCTTCGTCTTGGAGCATGTAGGAACGAGCACCGTGTAGAACACCGGGGCGACCCTTGGTGATCGTTGCAGCGTGTTTAGGTGTGTCTACACCGCGACCCGCTGCTTCAAAACCATATAGGCCAACCGTGGGGTCGTCTAGGAACGCATGGAAGATACCTATGGCGTTTGAACCACCACCAACGCAAGCAGCGACAGCGGTAGGAAGTTGTCCAGTGATATCAAGCATCTGTTCACGAGCTTCTTCACCAATAATCTTGTGGAAATCACGGACCATGACTGGGAACGGGTGAGGTCCAGCTACAGTACCAAGCAAATAGTGAGTGGTGTCCACGTTGGCAACCCAGTCACGAAGTGCCTCATTGATGGCATCTTTGAGCGTGCGAGAACCGGTGGTGACCGGAATGACTGTGGCGCCGAGAAGACGCATACGGGCGACATTGAGCGCCTGACGTTCAGTGTCAACTTCACCCATGTAGACAACACATTCCAGACCAAAAAGGGCAGCTGCAGTGGCGCTGGCAACACCATGCTGGCCTGCACCGGTTTCTGCAATAATGCGTGTCTTTCCCAATCGCTTTGCTAAGAGGGCTTGCCCCAAAACATTGTTGATTTTGTGACTGCCAGTGTGGTTGAGATCTTCGCGCTTGAGGAATATACGAGCTCCCCCGGCGTGCTCCGCAAAACGAGGAACTTCCGTAATGATGGAAGGTCGACCGGTATAGGTGCGGTGAAGATCCGCTAATTCCTTCTGAAAACCGGGGTCAAATTTGGCAAGTTCATAGGCTACTGAAAGCTCATCCAGTGCAGCGATGAGTGATTCGGGAACAAAGCGTCCGCCGTATTCACCAAAGTAAGGACCAAGTTCATCGCGAAGAGCCATTTATACCGCCAGGAAGGATTGGAGGGTTGCTGCAGGGTCAGAGGTGACGAGAGCTTCACCTACGAGCACGACGTCAGCACCTGCGTCTCGATAGTGCTGAACATCTGTTGCGTTTCGTACTGCTGATTCTGCCACTTTGATGACGCCAGCAGGAATCTCGCCAACGAGTGAAGCAAAGAGATCTCTATCAAGCTCAAAGGTATTTAAGTTTCGCGCATTAACACCAATCAACTTCGCATCAATATCTAGCGCACGATGAAGTTCTTCACGTGAGTGTGTCTCGACCAATACGGTAAGGCCCAAAGAGAGAGCGAACGCGTTCAATTCGGCCAGAAGTTCTTGATCTAGTGCAGCAACAATGAGCAGAACAAGATCAGCTCCAGCAGCACGAGCTTCGAGGATTTGATATTTTTCGGCAATGAAGTCTTTACGCAAGACAGGAACAGAAACCTCGGCTCTGACAGCACGCAGATCATGAAGAGTTCCCTTAAATTTCCGGCCTTCTGTCAAGACACTGATAGTAGAAGCGCCATTGGCAGCGTAAGTGCGTGCAAGTGCAGCGGGATCAGATATTGGGGCAAGGTCGCCACGAGATGGACTTGCTCTTTTTACTTCAGCAATCACTTTGATGTGATCGCTAGGTGCAAGAAATTCAAGACCATTCAGTGCAGGAGTCTGCGCTAATGCTGCTGCTTCAACTTGTGCAAAGGATACAAATTCACGCCGTGCAGCCGCGTCAGCCAGTGCACCAGCTGTCAGGTCGGACAGCATTTAGTAGTGGTGTGGCTTGGGGGTGAACTTAGGACCGTTCACACCATAACCAAGCTTTGCCAGAAGGAATCCAAGTCCCCATCCGACAAAAATTCCGACGGCAGAAGCCCAGACAAGCCATTCAATCGCGAGGAAGAATGCGGTTGTCCCAATGACAAAAAATACCAACATGGTAATTACAGCGGTCCATGCTGCGGGCGAGTTGCCCTCTCCTGGATCAGCGATGTCGTTGCTCATGTCACTCCTCAGTAAAAACTTCACTCCCAATTCTAGTTGATAGTTGGGTCGATTCCGTGGCTCAACGAGTCCCAGGCATCAATATTTACCGAGGAAGTATCTTTGTTTTCTCCGACAGTGCTCTGTCGAGGCTTTGCTTGTAAAGAATCTGAGCTGCTTGGGTCAACTCTGTCAAACTTTCGACTACCGGTACCCCATTTACCTGCGGTGAACACAATGATGATTCCCAAAGGGACAAGAAGGATTCCTGCAACTACGGAAATACCCGGCCAAGCCGTTAACCAAGATGAAAGAACGAAAGTCCGTAACGTTTCAATGTCGCTGATTGCACTCAACGAAGTCAGCAATGGTGCTGCTGCAAGAACTGGGTCAGTCCAGGCAGAAAGGCTGATAAACACAACAGCGATGCCAAGTCCCAAGAGCAAAACACCCAGTATTCGACGAATGACAACTGATGACAGTGCAAGCGCTGCGGTAATTGCAAAGCCAGCTAGTCCAAATGCGCTCAAACCTGGTGCGGCTATCTGACCGGATACTGCCAGACCCTCAGAATTCTCAGTTGGAAAGGTAACTTCAAGGAAAAACCATGTTTGTGACCAGCTAATCAGAATTGCTGCTGACAGGACGAAAGCCGCAAACAGAGAGTATGTCTTGAACTTTCGGTAGTTCATGGTCACACCTTCTTCAATGCGTTAGCGATAGCCACAGCACGCAAGGGAGCAGCTGCCTTGTTTTGAGTTTCGAGATATTCGGTTTCAGGTACTGAATCCATCACGAGGCCAGCACCTGCCTGGACATAAGCCTTGTCGTCTTTGAGTACAACCGTGCGAATAGCGATAGCCAAATCAGCATCCCCTGCGAAGTCAAAGTATCCAACTACTCCCCCATACACGCCACGTTGAGCAGGTTCGAGGTCGTCAATGATTTCGAGGGCTCGGGGTTTAGGAGCACCGCTGAGCGTTCCTGCAGGAAAAGTGGCCCGAAAAACATCAACGGGACCCTTTCCTGCAACAAGGTCTCCTTCAACTGAACTTACGATGTGCATGATGTGCGAGAAACGTTCCACACGCATGAACTCAGTCACCTCTACTGAACCAGCATCACAGACCCGCAAGAGATCATTACGAGCAAGGTCAACAAGCATTAAGTGCTCAGAACGTTCCTTATCATCTGCCAGCAGATCAGTCTCTAATTCCAGATCTTGTTCAGGATTTGCACCCCGTGGCCTCGAACCTGCAATCGGGTGTGTAAAGACACGCCCCGAGGACACTTTGACGAGTGCCTCTGGGCTGGAACCCACAATTGAGTAGGGATTACCATCAACAGTTTCCAGCGCCAACAAATACATGTATGGGCTGGGGTTCAAGCTCCGGAGCACGCGATACACATCTTCAGGAGAAGCTGAATTATCAGCATCGAAGCGTTGTGAGATGACTACCTGGAACACATCACCATCGACGATGTGCCTCTTTGAAGCAACTACTGCGTCAAGGAAATCCTGTTTGGGTGTGCGAAGACGAGGTTTGGCGGCCGTATCAAGGTCAATGTGCGCCAAGCCGACGGGTCCAGGAACGGAAAGTCGGAGTTGCAGATCATCCAATCGCGCTTGTGCACTGGTGAAGAGTTCTTCAGATGAAGGTGAATCACCCAGAACAAGAACGTTGGAGATCAGTGTGACTGTTCCAAATTTGTGATCGAGAACGATGACCTCGCGTGAAAAACTTAAACCCTGTCGAGGAATAGAGAAATCAGCAGGAGGTTCACTTGGAAGTTTCTCCAACTCTCGAATGGCTTCCCATCCGATAAAACCTACGAGTGCACCCGTCAGTGGGGGCATCCCCTCGATGTGAGGTGTCTTCCAACGTCGGTAAAGAGCATCCAGCGCGCTCAGACCTGTCGCTGGGATCTCACTGCCGAAAGCATCTTGTGAAGACAGTCCATAATCTTGCCACTGAGGAGTTCCGTCATGATCGGTAATGACGCCATAGCTTGAAACCCCGACGAAAGAGAATCGGGACCAAATACCGCCCTGTTCTGCGGATTCGAGTAGAAATGATCCTGGTACACCCGAAGCAAGCTTCCGATAAATGCTGATGGGTGTTTCAGCATCTGCAAAAAGTGACCGTGTGACAGGAATTACTTTGTGTCCCTCAGCAAGCAATGAGCTGAATGACTGCAAGTTGGTGTCGTGCTTAGCCACTACTCCCCCTGACCAATCACAGAAGAGTCCACATCGTCGACAGCGGCAACCTCATATTTTTCAAAACAAGTGCGTGATCCGGTGTGGCACGCAGCACCAATCTGTTCAACACCGATGAGCAAAGTATCAGCATCACAGTCGTGGTGCACTGAACGAACGAATTGAGCGTGACCGCTAGTGTCGCCTTTTCGCCAATACTCTCGGCGGGATCGAGACCAGAAAGTGACTCGCCCTTCAGCGAGAGTTCTTCGAACAGCCTCAGCGTTCATGTATCCGAGCATCAGAACATCGTTGTTGGCAACATCTTGAATGATGGCGGGGATCAAACCTTGCGAGTCATACTTCAAGCTGGATGGATCGAAAGCTGACATTTATCGCACCTCAAACCCATCGTTTTTCAAAACTGATTTTACTTCTTCAATAGTGACAGCTTTGGAGTGGAAAATACTTGCAGCAAGTGCTGCGTCTGCTCCTGCGTGAATAGCAGGGGGAAAATCATCTGCTGACCCGGCGCCTCCACTGGCAATAATGGGGACAGAACTAATCTCTCGAATTGCTGAGATTAATTCGAGGTCGAAACCATCTTTAGTTCCATCTGCATCAATTGAATTCACCAGAAGCTCACCAGCGCCCCGATTAATGGCCTCGCGAGCCCATTCAAGCGCGTCAATGTCTGTGAGTTCGCGACCACCATGAGTCGTCACAACGAAACCAGACGGGGTCGACGAAGACCGAGTGATGTCCAAGGACAGCACAAGTACTTGTGCACCAAAGCGACTAGATATTTCATCCACCAACTCAGGTCGTTGAATGGCAGCGCTGTTGACACCGACCTTATCTGCACCGTGAGCGAGTAACTGAGCAACATCCTCAACAGTGCGAACACCGCCACCCACCGTCAAAGGGATAAAAACTGCATCTGCCGTGCGAGCAACGACGTCAAACATGGTGGAACGGTTTTCTACCGTGGCTTTGACGTCCAGAAACGTAATCTCGTCTGCACCTTGCTCGTAGTAATAACGAGCAAGCTCAACAGGATCTCCCTGGTCTTTCAGATTCAGGAAGTTGACACCCTTGACTACTCGACCATCAGCTACGTCGAGGCAGGGAATGATGCGAACAGCTACTGACATGGTTACAGGCGAGCAGCGTGGATCGCAGAAACCAATATGGCGCGGGCACCAAGGTCATAGAGCTTGTCCATGACGTCATTACGATCCGCACGTGGAACCATAACACGCACGGCAACCCATTCGGGGTCGTGCAGTGGGCTAACTGTGGGTGACTCAATACCAGGTGCAATCGCACAAGCTTCATCTAAGAACTTCTTGGGTACGTCGTAATCCATCAGGACATACTGTTTTGCCACAAGAACACCCTGCAAACGACGCATCAGGGTGCTAATGCCATCGATGGAGGCATCGCGACTAATCAATACTGCTGTGGATTCGAGGATGACAGGGCCGAAGATATCCAGACCTGCCTTACGCAGAGTCGAACCGGTAGAGACAACATCAGCAACAGCGTCGGCAACACCTAAGCGAACGGCCGATTCAACAGCACCGTCCAACTTGACCAGGTGTGACTGCACTCCGGCTTGTGCAAGGAAAGTACCCACGAGACCTGGGTAGCTCGTAGCAACACGCTTTCCTGCAAGATCAGAAAGATCTGAGAAAGTTCCTGCAGGCCCAGCAAAACGAAATGTAGAGTCACCGAATGAAAGTTCGGCAATTTCTTTAGCTTCTGAGTAAGAATCAAGCAGTAAATCGCGGCCTGTGATTCCTACGTCCAGCGCACCCGAACCAACATATGTGGCGATATCTCTCGGACGAAGATAGAAGAACTCAACACCATTCCGAGTATCGGAGTAGTGGAGATCTCTTTGATCTTTTCGACCGGTGTAACCGGCTTCGTAGAGCATTTCAGCAGATATCTCAGCTAGAGAGCCTTTGTTTGGAATAGCTACGCGCAACATTTAAGTAAACCTTTGTGAAGTGGAAAAGAAACTCAGTGTTTAGAGATGATGGTTGACTTCGTCGAGCGAGATGCCCTTGGCAATCATCAAAACCTGCACATGGTAGAGAAGCTGAGAAATTTCTTCGGCAGTTGCCTCTTGAGATTGGTATTCAGCAGCCATCCAGACTTCTGCTGCTTCTTCAACGATTTTCTTACCAATAGCGTGAACGCCAGCATCAAGTTCAGCTACAGTTCGCGAACCTTCTGGGCGCTCGACAGCCTTTGCTGAGAGCTCGGAGAAGAGGGAATCAAAAGATTTCACCTCTTAAGGCTACCCTGCTCGAACTAGTGCTTGTGCGCAGAGTGAGCTGCAGCTCTCAAACCAGCAATGGCCTTTTCTGGATTTCCAGAGTTATAGACGCTTGAACCAGCAACAAAAGTGTCTGCACCGGCTTCTGCGGCAATCACGATGGTGTCCAGAGTGATACCACCATCTACTTGCAGCCAGACGTCTAGTCCTGATTTCTTTCGAGCTTCATCGAGCAGCGCAAGCTTAGGCATGACATCGGGGATAAATGATTGACCGCCAAAACCTGGTTCAACGGTCATCACGAGAATTTGATCAAATTCGGAGATGAGTTCCAGATATGGCTCAATATCTGTCCCAGGTTTCACAGCAAGACCAGCGCGAGCACCGATTTCACGCAAACGGCGCGCGACTGCAACGGGATTGACTGTGGACTCAGCATGGAAGGTCACCGAATACGCACCAAGTTCTGCATAACCGGACGCCCAGCGTTCTGGATTCTCGATCATGAGGTGAACATCAAGTGGGATCGGCGAAACATCCTGTATGCGACCAACCATCTGAGGCCCAAAGGTGAGGTTAGGCACAAAATGATTGTCCATCACATCTACGTGCACAAGATCCGCAGTTGCTATGGAACCCAGGTCTCGCTCCATGTTGACGAAGTCAGCGGAAAGGATGCTGGGATTGATCCGAATGGCCATGTTCCCAGCCTATTCCGACTTAGTCAGAAGTGAGATGAACATGGCATCTGTGCCATGTCGATGCGGCCACAGCTGAACAGATAATGAATCTCCGGCAATATCCATGGATTCCATTGCTACTTCAGATAACACAGAACGCGCATCAAGCTCAGAAACATTCTGATTCTTTCGAAGTGCGCCTTCGACTACTGCTCGAGTCTCGGCAAGGTGCGGAGAACACGTGACATAGGCAAGAACTCCCCCGGGCTTCAGCGCTTGAAGCGCGCTGGTGAGAAGTTGAGACTGCAGCGCGGTGAGATCACCAACATCCTTAGGAGATTTTCTCCATCTGGCCTCGGGACGCCGTCGCAGAGCTCCTAATCCAGTACATGGAGCATCAAGAAGAATACGGTCATAGTTATTGGGCTGGACCAGTCCAATATCAACACCATCTCCGGTAACAACGTTAACGTCAGGAAGGATGGCTAAGGCTTTACGAACCAGGTCTGCACGTCCAGGAATAACTTCATTAGCTGTTAATACAGCTCCACCTAGTGTTGCTTCTGCAGCCAGAAGTGCCGCTTTGCCGCCTGGACCTGCACACATATCCAGCCACTTCTCGCCTGGTGTGATCTCGTGGTGACGAGAGAGCACGAGTGCAGCAAGTTGAGAACCTTCATCTTGAACACGAACGACACCTTCTCGCACGCGAGAAAAACGCGTTGGGTCACCACCAGTATTCAACGACATCCCTAGAGGTGAGTAGTTCGTGGGTTCACCTTCTACTTCGTCGTTGGCATCAACGAAACCTGGAAGCTCAACTAGAGTCACTCGAGGATTGAGATTGTCACTTGCGAGAAGACTCTCGAGCTCCTCACCTCTACCCTCTGCTTCCAAACTCTGTTTGAGAGCACGAACAATCCACACTGGATGCGAATACAGAGCAGCGAGTCGCTCATCTGAATTCGAGATGTCCTGGGTGATGAACTCTTGCCAGTCTTCTAGGTCGTGACGACTTGTGCGACGAAGGACAGCGTTGACAAAGCCAACCGCGCCGAGTGACGCCATGTGTTCGGCAAGGTTCACACTTTCATCAACGGCTGCATGCTGTGCCACTCGCATATTAAGGAGCTGATGAACTCCCATGCGAAGAATGTTCAAAACAACTAAATCAATGGTGTCGATATCACGAGCTGCGGCATTTGCAATGACACGGTCATAGAACCCTTGCATCCGCAATGTGCCATAAGTGAGCTCTGTGGCCAGGCCAGCATCATTTGAGCTGAGTCCAAACTCTTTGATCTTTGCGGGCAAGGCAAGGTTTGCATAGGCGTCATCAACATCAACGGCCATGAGTACCTCAAAAGCGACCAGACGCGATGGCGTAACTGGCCGTGAACGTCGTGGTCCTTTTGTATGCGGTCTTTTGTCGTTGTTCACGAAACGTGTACTACTTCCTGTCTGAGGCCACGAAACCAGTCCATGGCAGACATTCCTTGTTTACCAGCCGGTTGAACGCTGATCAGTTCTAGAGAACCAGTAACGCATCCCAGATAAAGCTTTTTAGAAACTGAGGTGATTGCAGAAGGAACTACCTCTTCATCCGTCCCTATTCGGGCCTCAATAATCTTGAGACGTTCGTCACCGATGAGGACGAAGGCACCAGGTTCTGGAGTAACACCTCTGAATTGGTTATAGACAAATTCTGAATCCTGAGAGAGGTTGAGGTGAGCATCTTCTAGAGAAAGTTTTCGAGCGTAGGTTGACTCACCAATTTGAGGCTTGGGCTCTGCAAACCTAGTGTCAATAGATCGCACTACATCTAAAACTTGCCGTGCACCAAGAACCGAGAGCCTCGTCAGCAACTCCCCCGCGGTTTCATCCGGAAGGATGGGCCACTCCCGTGAGTCATATACATCACCGGCATCTAGTTCTTGAACTAGTTGAAAGACAGAAGAACCAGCCTGTGATGCACCAGAAATGACCTGCCACTGAACCGGTGCAGCACCACGCCAGTGAGGCAAAGTTGAGAAGTGAAGATTGATCCAGCCTAGTTTCACAGATTCAAGAGTCTGCTGTGGGAGTAAAGCACCATATGCAACCACGACACCTAAGTCTGCCGCAGAATCTTCAATTGCTTTCTGAACTTCATCTTCAATGCGATTGGCGTAAATCACTGGAATACCCTGGGCAATTGCAACCTGTGCTACCGGAGACGGAGTCAAGATGCGCTTGCGACCTTGAGGTGCATCTGGCCTCGTCAACACGGCAACAACCTCGAAGTCACTGCTGATCAGGGCTTCGAGGGTGGGAACAGCGGCCTCTGGAGTGCCTGCGAAAATAATCTTCACAACACCCACCTCACACGAGAAAACATTAGAGCGAGTCGATATCAGGGTCGTCGAAACGCACTCTCAGTCTAAGCACTCGCGCAGCACGCTCTGACGAGGCAGGCGGCTTCTTCGAGCGTGTAGCAGACGTAATTACTGCTGCACGGAGATGTGTAGCTAACTTTTCGCCGTCTTTATACTCAAAGAAGACGAGAGCGCGGGAAGAACCATCTGGTTGACCGACCGGGCCAAGAACACGATAGTCCGCAAGCGTAGGCAGTTCATCACAGGTCGTCCGAACCATCTCTGCAGAGCCAGAAATCGAAACCACGCGCACGGCTGGTGGCAAATGTAGCTGCATTCGATCAGCTAACTCATGCGCTGCCCACCGAACTTGTGCAGAATCAACCAAAGTCCGACCAAGAGCCACTCCAGCACCATTAATAAACACTCTGGCATCTGGCTTAGCCAGGGCAATGGTGTTACTCCAATTACGAAGTACATCTTCGTCAACTCGGAAGGCCTCTCTTCCTCTCAGGCGTTCACCGTCTAAGAGCAAGATGGCAGCATAACCACCTTCAGCAACCGGTTCTGCACCAGGAGTCGCAACAACAACTGCGGGTGTAGCTGGAACGGACGTGATGATGTGCCCACCATCCGCAACAATCACTTTCACACCAGGAAAAGCTCGACCTATTTCATCAGAAGTTCGCTCTGTACCAGCAGCAATCGGTCGAAGTTGTTTTCCGCCACAGCCCTGGCATGTCCATGCAGCATTGAGATTGCCACACCAACGACAGCTAGGAGAGAAATTGCGATGAGCTAAGTGCAATGGCCCATTACAGGAAGAACATGTTGCTCGCTCATTGCATCCGCTACACACCAGTGCGGGTGAAAATCCTGGACTAGCAACTTGAACGAGCACAGGACCTCGTTCCAATGCTTTCCTAGCGCCTAACCATGCGGCACTTGGAATACGTGAAGGTGTGGTTCCCTCCTCTAGATGTGCATCTGTGAGGACAATCTCGGGCTGAGCAACATCGCGGACTGGCGCCTCAGTGAAGAACCCAAGTTCAACTAGGCGCTGGGTTTCAAGTGATCGTGTGTGCGAAGCAAAGAGCAATGAGCAGCCAGTGAGTGACTGACGAACTAAGGCGACATCTCGTGCGTGTGCGTAAGGAGCAAGAGGTTCCTCGAAGTTGTGGTCTCCGTCATCCCACACAACCACGAGTCCCACATTATGGGCAGGAGCCAGAGTTGCAGACCTGTTTCCGAGAATGATGAGAGGTTCTTCTGTGAGAGATCGTAAGTAGTTGACGTATCGCTCTTGCCCCGAAAGCTTTGCGTCAACACGAATGAAATGACCTTCTAGACCTGCCTCAATAAAGACTTTTTCAAGTTTCTCTATATCCCTAAAGTCAGGAACAGCAAAAATAGTGCTGGAACCCTGAGCTAACTGTTCTGCGGCAAGAGCGACAAACAGTTCTACCCAATTCGACGAGGTTGCTTGTGAGGTGATTTCAAGCCGGGGTGGCACTTTGAGGGCAAGTCGAGAACCAGCAGAGACATCGAGTGCGGTGAATTCAGCGGGTTTCTCGGGAATTTCGCCACTGTATTGCTCTCGCTTCACAGATTCTGCAAGAAAAGCCTTTTCTGCTCGTACATAGCGTGCGGGGATGATCAAACGGAGAACATCCATGGCAGATCCTGCTTGTCGGTCCGCTATTTTGCGAGCGAGTTCGAGTGTGTCAGGTTTCAACAACGAAACAGGAGAAATAACTTTCTCGATGAACTGCAGGTCTCCGGTGAACTCAGGTTTTTCGCTCAGGGCAGTGACATACGCGTCAGAAAATCGTGCGCCGCCCCGCAGTGGGACAGAGACTTTTGAACCCACACGGACATCGCCAAGGAGTGACTCAGGGATACGGTATTCAAATACGTGGTCAAGCTGAGGTAACGAGGTGTCTAACAACACACTCGCAAACCCAGGTTGTGGGTTCACGTATTACAGACCAGCCAAACGGCGAAGTTCGTCAACCTTGTCGAGCTTTTCCCAGGTGAAATCAGGAAGTTCACGGCCAAAGTGACCATATGCAGATGTCTGACGATAGATCGGACGAAGAAGGTCTAATTCTCGAATGATGCCTGCTGGGCTGAGATCAAAGGTGTCCCGTATTGCCTTAATAATGACAGAGTCATCAACCTTGCCCGTTCCAAAGGTTTCCACGTAAAGACCTACTGGCTGTGCCACACCGATGGCATACGCAATCTGTACTTCAAGCTTTTCTGCAAAACCTGCGGCTACAGCATTCTTTGCGACATGGCGCATTGCATAAGCAGCCGAACGGTCGACCTTTGAGGGATCTTTTCCAGAGAAGGCACCGCCACCATGACGGCTTGCACCACCATACGTGTCCACGATGATTTTGCGCCCTGTGAGACCAGCATCACCCTTGGGACCGCCAATTTCGAACTTGCCCATGGGGTTGACCATGAAGTTTGTGTCGGCAGAGCTAAAACCAGCGTCTGCAAGAACAGGGCGAATGATGTGATCAATGACATCTGCGCGCAGGCTCTCAAGTGACGATTCTGCCTGTGGTGCATGTTGGGTAGACACCACTACCGTCTCGATGGTTCGAGGAATGATTCCCTCATAACCCACAGTGACCTGAGTTTTTCCATCAGGACGAAGATAAGCGAGCTGTCCGCTCTTGCGAGCTTCAGTCAAGCGTTCAGCAATGCGGTGTGAAAGATAGATTGGCAGCGGCATGAGCTGTGCAGTCTCTGTGGTGGCATATCCAAACATGATGCCCTGATCGCCAGCACCCTGCTCTTCTTGTCCGAATACGAGGTTGGCAATGTCAGGTGACTGTTGTCCGATGGAAACTGAAACACCACAGCTATCGCCATCAAAACCGATGTCTGACGAGGTGTAACCGATGTCTTTGACCACGTTGCGGACGATCTCAGGAATCTCCGCATAACCTTCGGTTGTAACCTCACCGGCAACGTGGACCAAACCGGTAGTAACAAGGGTTTCAACGGCTACTCGACTGCCCTTGTCCTGTTCGAGCAGATTATCCAGAATGCTGTCTGAAATCTGGTCACAAATTTTGTCGGGGTGTCCTTCTGTGACAGATTCGGAAGTGAATAGTCGTAAAGCGCTCATGGCGATTAGTCCTCTCGTGCGTAGACGTTGGATTGTGCCACGCGAATTACGCGATGTGGAATGGCGGTGTTGCGATGCAATCGAGAATAGTGTCCGCTACAGACATCTTTGATCCGGTTGCAGTAATCAGAATATCTCCACCACAAGCTAACACTGTGACGGTGTTACTTTCTGTTCCAAAGCCTTGATCCCAACCAACCTGATTGAGGATCAAAAGGTCGCACCCCTTACGGGCAAGTTTTTCCTGCCCGATTCGAATGAGTTCATCTTCCGTTGCGGTTTCTGCTGCAAAACCAATAATGAGTTGCTTTGCTGATTTAGACGAAGACAATTCTTTAAGGATGTCTGGGTTTTCAACGAGAGTGAGGTGGAGCACTCCACCGTTGTCTGATTTCTTCAACTTTGAACCAGAGACTGTATCCATACGATAGTCAGAAACTGCTGCTGCCATGATGACAATGTCGAACTCTGGTGAAAGAGTCATAACTTCACTGTGCATCTGCGCCGCAGTGGATACAGAAACGAGATCCACTCCGGCAGGCGGTTCAACTTCGAGATGTGCTGCTATGAGTGTGACATCAGCACCACGTTGCATCGCACGTTGAGCGAGTGCAACCGCTTGCTTACCCGATGAGCGATTGCCAATAAAGCGAACAGGATCTAGTGGTTCACGCGTGCCACCACCGGTGATCAAGATTCGCTTACCGACGAGGTCATGCTTTGTTTCACCGGAAACTGCCTCGTAGGCTGCCGCAATGATGTCTTCAGGTTCACTCATTCGACCTGGGCCAGAATCTGAACCAGTGAGTTGGCCCACACCAGGACCTACAACGACAACACCACGAGACCGCAACGTAGAAATATTCGCTTGTGTTGCGGGATTTTCCCACATCTCCGTGTGCATTGCTGGTGCTACAACAAGCGGACCACGTCGAGCGAGAACAGTGTTCCCCAGAAGGTCAGGAGCTAATCCAGCAGCAAATTGTGCGAGTGTATTTGCGGTAGCTGGAGCTACTACGATGACGTCTGCTTGCTGTCCCAGGGCAACATGGCGAACTTGAGCTACATCGTCATACAGGCCGACATTAACGGGGTTACGACTGATTGCTTCGAGTGTAGGACGACCCACAAATTGCAGTGCGGCTTCAGTTGCTACCACGTCTACATGGTGTCCGTCTTTGACAAACCCTCGAACGACAGAAACTGCCTTATACGCAGCAATGCCGCCGGTTATCCCGACGACAATGCGTAAAGGTGTGCGCGACACTTCAGGTGTCGATTCGGTTATTAGGCCGAAAGTGGACGAGCGATGAGCTTGTCCTCGTTGATTTCGTGCAGAGCGACGGAAAGCGGCTTGTCGTCAATGTTGGAGTCAACGAGGGGACCAACATTGTCGAAGAGGCTTCCTTCGTGAAGATCAGAGTAATAGTCATTGATCTGACGAGCACGCTTAGAGGCGAAAATCACCAAAGCATACTTTGAATCAACCTTTGAGAGCAGGTCATCGATTGGTGGATTGATAATTCCTTCAAGCTTGGTAGCCATGTTTTACTCCTTGATAAGTCCCATTAAGTCTACGACCTGTTGGGCAGCTTCGGTGACGTCACGGTTAATTACTCGTACGTCAAATTCATCTTTCGCAGCAAGTTCGCCGTAAGCAGTTTCCAATCTGCGTTGGATTTCTTCTTCGGATTCAGTTCCACGTTCGCGTAAACGTCTAACAAGTTCATCCCAGTCGGGAGGCAAAAGAAACACGAGACGAGCCTCTGGCATGGTTTCGCGAATTTGTCTCGCACCCTGAATATCAATTTCAAAAAGAACACTTCTGCCCTGAGACAACGCATTCTCAATAGGCCCACGAGGTGTTCCATATTTGTGTTGTCCGTGGACTTCCGCCCATTCGAGGAGTGCTTCTGAATAGATCATGGCGTCGAATTCTCCATGATCAATGAAGTAGTAGTTGACGCCGTCCACTTCACCTGGGCGAGGGTCGCGCGTGGTTGCAGAGATGGAAAGGTGAACTTGAGGATGGTTGCGAACAATGTGGTTGACAACTGTTCCCTTACCTACACCGGAAGGACCCACGAGTACAACAGCTTTTGGCGGCCAAGTCTCTTTTCGTTTTGCTTGGTAGGCAAGTATCCATTTACGCAAACCTGCTCGCTGGTGTTTTCCTAAACCACCAAGGCGTTTGCGGGGAGAAATATCTAGCTCTTCAAGAATGCGTGGAATCTTGTTGACTCCCACACCACGCAGTGATTTCAAGAAATCAGTAACCCGAATAGTTGCTTCGGAAGACGACGGATCAATCGTGGCAACAACAAAGACATCAAGCGCAGATCTGCGACCCTCAAAAACATCCGCCTTAATTGCGGCACGTTTGCGACGCGCCACGACTCCCGCCTGCGCTGCAGCGCGGCGGTCAACCTCAGGCATGACGTTAGGCAAGGGCGGAAGCGACCTCTCCTGCACGACGAGTAACTGATTCAACAACACCCTCACGACCAGCTGAGAGGACACTTCTCGTTTCCGACACAATCAAGTTTGTCGAAAGGTTCCCAAACAAGCGTTGAGCATCTTCAACACGAGCGCCCTGGAAGCCGAAACCTGGAGCAAGTACGGGAAGTGCAGGATAGTCATCTGGCTGAATTCCCAAACTTGGCAGGTCGAGGGTTGCGCCGAGAACTGCACCAACTGAATTCAGCGGCGTTGATTCAGTTGCCAACCTTGCAACGTCACTCAACATGGCAGCCGCGACAGTCTTACCTTGATGAATTCCTTGAGTGACCTGTGCAGTCTGCAGAAGCGCAGCTTCCGGGTTACTGGTCGCAGAAAGAATGAAGACACCCTTATTGTGTGAGAGCGCATACTCAACGGTCTGTGAGAGGGCTCCCGAGCCCAAGTACGGGCTGACAGTAATGGCATCAGATTCCAGATTCCATCCTGGAGTCAGCCATGCCTGAGCATAAGCTTCCATGGTGCTGCCAATGTCTCCGCGCTTACAGTCGGAGATCACCAACAATCCAGCATCACGAGCACGTCGAATGATGTATTCGAGGGCTTCCATGCCTTTGGCGCCGTGACGTTCATAGAAGGCAACCTGTGGTTTGATGATGCCAACTTGACCGACACACGCATCAATGACTCGCAGTGAGAATTCACGCAGGCTCACAGAGGTGTCTTCAAACTCCCACTCTTTGAGTAGGAACGGATGTGGATCAATACCCACACACAAGTGTCCAAACTGCTGGAAGGCAGCTTGGAGACGATCCCCGAACCCTACTTCACTCATACTTTGGCCAGAGCCTCACGACGCTTGATGGCATAGTCCTGCAAACTGCACACATCAAAACCTTCGCGGATTGTGTCGATAGATGCAACAGCTGCACTAACCTGAGCCATGTTGGTAAAGAGAGGCTTATCGGCAGCAATAGCGGAGGCACGAATCTCATACCCATCAGCACGAGCAGTTGAACCACTCGGTGTGTTGATCACAATGTCGACCTCGTTACGGTTGATGAGTTCAACTATGGTGTCATCGCCCAACTTTGCGCTTACCTTGCCGATGATGCTTGCAGGGATGCCATTGCGCTGAAGTATTTCAGCAGTTCCTTCTGTGGCCACAATCTTGAATCCCAATTGCGAGAAACGAAGTGCAGGCAAAATGATGTTGCGCTTGTCTCGATCTGCAACCGAGATGAACACTGTGCCTGATGATGGTAGCCCACCGTAAGCTCCAGCTTGAGCTTTAGCAAAGGCAATGGGGAAATTCACATCCATACCCATGACTTCACCGGTTGAGCGCATTTCTGGGCCGAGAAGCGAGTCCACTACCTTGCCTGCAGGGGTGCGGAATCGCTTGAACGGAAGGACTGCTTCTTTCACCGCGATAGGGGCATCCATAGGAACTACAGAACCGTCTTGAGCTGGAAGAAGACCCTCGGTTATCAGATCACGAATACTCTCCCCCACCATGATGCGGCTCGCAGCCTTGGCAAGAGGAATACCTAGCGCTTTAGAGACAAATGGAACCGTTCGAGATGCACGTGGGTTGGCTTCGAGCACGTAGAGAACTCCGGCACCGATCGCGAACTGGACGTTGAGCAAACCTTTAACGCCGATTCCCTTGGCAATAGCCAAAGTTGCTTCACGAACGCGATCAACATCTTTCTTTCCCAGTGAAATGGGGGGAAGAGTACAAGCTGAGTCACCGGAGTGAACACCTGCTTCTTCGATGTGCTCCATCACACCGCCGACGTAGAGTTGTTCTCCGTCGAAGAGCGCATCCACGTCAATTTCTATAGCGTCATCCAAGAAACGATCTACTAACAGTGGAGATTCTGGTCCAACAATGGCTTGGCCATCGATGCGGACGAAATAATCACGCAAAGTGGCGGTGTCGAAGACAATCTCCATACCGCGACCACCGAGCACATAAGAAGGACGGACGAGTACGGGATAACCGATCTCTTCTGCTACCTTCACCGCACCTTCGACATCCGTTGCGGTTCCATTTCGAGGAGCCAGAAGGTTGGCTGCGTCCAGTATGCGACTGAATTCACCACGTTCTTCGGCAAGGTCAATTGCTTCAGGAGTGGTTCCCAATATAGGAACACCAGCTGCTTTGAGGCCCTTCGCAAGCCCTAGAGCTGTTTGCCCACCGAGCTGAACAACAACCCCGACAAGTTCTCCCGACTTGCTCTCGGCATGAATAACCTCGAGAACATCTTCCAACGTGAGAGGCTCAAAATAGAGGCGATCACTGGTGTCATAGTCTGTCGAGACTGTCTCAGGGTTGCAGTTGATCATGATGGTTTCGTAACCAGCATCCGAAAGTGCAAACGAGGCATGAACACAGGAGTAGTCGAACTCAACGCCCTGACCAATACGGTTCGGACCAGAGCCGAGAATAACGACCTTCTTACGATCACTCGGCATCACCTCTGTCTCAAGGTCATAGCTTGAGTAGTGATACGGGGTGAGGGCCGGGAATTCACCTGCACAAGTGTCTACCGTCTTGAAAACGGGTCGAATATCGAGGGCATAACGCTGGTTACGAACCTCCTGCTCGGTTAGTCCACGAAGCTCTGCGATTTGGGCATCAGAGAAGCCAAAGTCCTTGGCATAGCGGATGACTGAGGCATTCAGTTCAGGTGCTGCTTGAACTTCAGCAGCAACTTCGTTGATCAAAACGATCTGGTCAATAAACCAAGGGTCAATCTTGGTGGCATCGAAAACTTGTTTCGGCGTTGCGCCCTTACGCAAAGCCTGTTGAACGGTCACAATACGTCCGTCAGTAGGAACCTTGGAGATAGAAAGAAGCTCTTCTACAGAACGGGTTTCCTCTCCCCAGTGGAATGAGCTTCCACGCTTCTCCAGAGAACGAAGAGCCTTCTGAAGCGCGGTCGCATAATTACGGCCAATAGCCATTGCCTCACCGACAGATTTCATGGTGGTGGTCAATGTGGCATCTGCTGCAGGGAACTTCTCAAAAGCAAAGCGAGGAACCTTGACCACAACGTAGTCGAGGGTGGGCTCGAAGGAAGCTGGAGTCACCTTAGTGATGTCGTTAGGGATTTCATCGAGGCGATATCCAATTGCCAACTTGGCAGCAATCTTGGCAATGGGGAAACCGGTTGCCTTGGATGCCAGCGCAGATGAGCGAGAAACACGAGGGTTCATCTCAATCACGATGACACGGCCATCCTTGGGATCGACAGCGAACTGTATGTTACATCCACCTGTGTCAACGCCAACGAGACGAATAATCTCTATGCCGATGTCACGAAGGTTTTGGTACTCACGGTCAGTTAGCGTTAGCGCTGGCGCCAGAGTAATGGAGTCACCGGTGTGAACACCGACGGGATCCACGTTTTCAATGGAACAGACGACAACGGTGTTGTCGGCGGTGTCACGCATGAGCTCGAGTTCGTATTCTTTCCAACCCAAGATGCTCTCTTCGAGAAGAACCTCACTTGTAGGGCTTGAGTGAAGTCCATCACCAGCGATGCGGATGAGATCTTCCTCGTTGTAAGCAAAGCCTGAGCCCAAACCACCCATGGTGAAGGACGGACGAACAACGAGGGGGTAACCCAAGTCTTTTGCTGCTTCGAGGCACTCTTCAAGGGTGTGGGCGATGTAGGACTTGGCAACATCAGCACCCGAGGCAAGAACGAGTTCCTTGAAGATCTGGCGGTCTTCACCCTTACGTATGGCTTCGACTTTTGCGCCAATGAGCTCAACACCGTGACGCTCAAGAGCACCATTCTCGTGCAGTGAGATGGCAGCGTTGAGTGCGGTCTGTCCGCCAAGTGTTGGCAAAATGGCGTCTGGCTTTTCCTTGATAATGATTGCTTCAATGACCTCAGGAGTGATGGGCTCCACATAGGTTGCATCAGCGAAATCAGGGTCGGTCATAATGGTGGCGGGGTTCGAGTTCACAAGAATTACTCGAATGCCTTCTTCACGCAGCACACGGCAGGCCTGTGTGCCTGAGTAATCAAACTCGCAAGCTTGACCAATCACGATTGGACCGGAGCCAATTACGAGGACTGAATTGATGTCTGGACGACGTGGCATTAGTTTGATGCTCCCGAGGTAGTAGCGGATGCGAGGACCATGTCGCGGAAACGGTCAAAGAGATAGTTGCTGTCGTGTGGTCCCGACGCAGCTTCTGGGTGGTATTGGACAGAGAATGCATTGATGTCGAGGCAACGAAGCCCTTCAACAACTTGGTCGTTCAAGCTGTAATGGCTCACCTCGACCCGGCCAAATCCGGCTGGAGATTCAAGCACTCCTTCGATCGGGGCATCCACTGCAAATCCGTGGTTCTGGCTAGTGATCTCCACACGACCAGTTGCCTTGTCTAGCACTGGCTGGTTGATACCGCGGTGACCGAAGGGCAGTTTGTAAGTCTTGAAACCAAGCGCGCGACCTAACAGCTGGTTACCGAAGCAGATACCGAAGAACGGAATTCCTGCCTTGAGGACGGTGCTCAGAAGTTCCACATGTTTGTCACTGGCTGCAGGGTCACCAGGACCGTTAGAGAAGAACAGTGCTGAAGGCTTCATGGCAAGAATTTGCTCTGCCGTCACTGTCTGTGGCAATACGTGAGCATCAAAGCCGCGCTCTGCGATGTAGTTGACCGTGGAGGTCTTGACACCGAGGTCAAGAATCGCGACAGAACCGATCTTCTCCCCCACTGCGGGAACGACATATTCTTCTTGGGTAGAAACCTGGGCAGAAAGGTTCTTTCCAGCCATTTGGTCGGCTTCAAGCACCTTTTTCAGTTGAGCTTCAGGAGTTTCTGCCGCTGATGCTCCTGAGAATATTCCAGCGCGCATGGCACCCTTTGAGCGAATGTGGCGGGTAACTGCGCGGGTGTCGATGCCTTGAATACCGACGATACCTTCGTGATCAAGGTCGTTATCCAGGCTTCGTTCAGCACGGAAGTTCGAGACGATACGTGAGGCATCTCGCACGACATAGCCGGCAACCCAGATACGTCGAGACTCCATGTCCACATCGTTCATTCCAGTGTTACCAATATGCGGCGCTGTCATGAGAACAATTTGTCCCGCATAGGAAGGGTCAGTCAGGGTCTCCTGATAACCGGACATGCCAGTGGCAAAAACGATTTCACCGAAGGTGGTTCCTTCGGTGCCATAGGCACGGCCTTCGAAACGTGAACCGTCCTCGAGAACTAATACAGCATTGGGGGTCGTCAGACTCACGAGGAAACCTCTTTCGATGTGGCGTTGGGGAAGTTGGAAACGAGTGCCTTTTCGCAGGCGAGACGGATTTCAGGGATTGAAAAGCGGAAAAAGGAGGTAAATTCGACAGATTCACCTCGTGCGGTATCCCAAGCTGACCATGAAATTGCCGTGAGGCCGTCTTTTTCAACAGCCTTGTCTATAGCAACTTGTGTTCGATGAATCTGAACAATCTGGGCAGAAGGAATAAACGTATTCTTTTCACCTCGCGGAGCAATAGTAATTCCATCTGAACTAACCAAAAGATGGGCATCGGCACGGAAACCCAAACCTGGAAGTGTAAGTCGATAAAGAGGATCTGCAGCCAACGTTGTTGCGACGTAGAATCCGGAAAATTCAACCGGTGCAGAAGTGTGATCAGTGACAGAGGTTCCAGGCAACACTATTTGAAAACGAGAATCCCGCTTGACTTTCTTTCGCCAAGACAAGACCATTCCCAGTATTGCCAGTACAACAAGTACAAGAACGATTCCTGTTACGAGTGCTTTATCCACGTGACACCTCCAGTGCAGAGGCAGAAACAATTGATGAATCCACTACTTGCTTGTCAGCTGCAGTCAGATAACCCTGGTGAATGGTAGTGACAACTTGTCCAGCAAGTTCAACACCTAGGTATGGAGAGTTGTGTGACAGGCTAGCAAGGTCCTCAATCCCAAAGTTTCGACGAATCGAAGGATCCACCAAAACAAGTTCTGCTTGAACTCCGGGTTGTATTTTCTGACCGTGGGTCTCCAATCCCCCAATTTGAGCTGGGGTTTCAGATAGAACGCGCGCAACGTCATTCCAGCCCATCAACCCTGTTTCAATCATGGTGGTTTGGACGACCGCGAGAGCTGATTCAAGTCCTACCATTCCGAAAGCAGCCGCACCCCATTCACAGTCTTTGGATTCAACTGGATGAGGGGCATGATCCGTTGCAACGATGTCAATGGTTCCATCTGCAAGAGCGTCACGCAGGGCCATCACATCCTCAGTGCGTCGAAGAGGTGGGTTTACCTTATACCGAGCGTCGTAACTTTCTGCACATTCGTCAGTGAGGAGCAGGTGATGTGGTGTGACTTCTGCAGTGACGTTGATGCCTCGTTTCTTCGCCCAGCGAATGACGTCAACGGAACCTGCCGTGGATAGGTGACAGATATGTAGACGAGATCCAGTGTGTTCAGCCAGGAGAACGTCGCGAGCAATGATGGATTCTTCAGCAACCGCTGGCCAACCTGCTAAACCGAGGCGAGCAGAAACTTCGCCCTCGTTCATCTGGGCGTCAACAGTGAGACGTGGTTCCTGAGCATGCTGAGCAATGACACCGCCAAATGTCTTCACATATTCAAGTGCACGTCTCATGATGAGTGGGTCGAAAACACACTTTCCATCATCGGAGAAGACGCGGACTGTAGCGCGCGAGTTGGCCATGGCGCCCAACTCAGCAAGCTGGAGTCCTTCCAGACCTTTTGTTACAGCACCAATAGGGCGCACTGTCGCATAGCCGGCTTCATCGCCGAGGCGAAGCACCTGTTCGACTACACCTGCAGTGTCTGCAACGGGAAGTGTGTTTGCCATCGCAAAGACGGACGTGAATCCACCCAGTGCCGCAGCTTGTGTGCCGGTGAGTACTGTTTCAGACTGCTCGTAACCAGGCTCACGAAGGTGGGTATGGAGATCAACCAAACCAGGAAGTGCGATTAAACCATCTGCATCTATCTTGGTAGCTGAGGTCGAGCTGAGTCCTTTACCTACTGCAGAAATACGTGTTCCTTCAACAAGGATGTCGGCACGAGTTCCATCTGGGAGGGTCGCTCCGGTGATGAGTAGATCTGGATTAGTCATGAGTTACCTCTCGTTCACCGGTGAGAACCATGTAGAGAGCTGCCATGCGCACGGACACACCGTTGGCAACCTGTTCAAGAACTGTTGATTGTGGTGAGTCAGCAGCTACAGAGCTGATTTCTAGACCTCGGTTCATAGGACCGGGGTGCATCACCATAGCTTTCGCTGGAAGTGAGAAAAATCGCTCTTGAGTCAGTCCCCACATATTGGAGTATTCACGCTCATTGGGGAAGAAAGCATCGTGCATGCGTTCTTGCTGAATACGGAGCATCATCACCACATCAGGTTTGCTCTGAGCAAGAGCTTCGTCAAGGTCATAGCTAAAAGAAACTGGCCACGTGTCGACAGCATGAGGCAAAAGTGTGGGCGGGGCCACGAGCTGCACCTCAGCTCCCAACGTTTGCAAAAGCCACACATTAGACCGGGCCACACGAGAGTGCAGGATGTCCCCTACGATCGTCACCTTCACACCGTCGAGACCTTTACCGCGTGAACTAGCACCATGTAATCGCTTGCGCATCGTGAAGGCATCCAAAAGCGCTTGTGTGGGGTGTTCGTGGGTGCCATCACCGGCGTTGATGACAGGTGCGTCAATCCATCCACTTTGAGCAAGAACTTGTGGCGCACCAGATGCACCATGACGAATCACAACTGCGTCGATTCCCATTGCTGCCAAAGTTTGAGTGGTGTCCTTGAGGCTTTCCCCTTTAGACACGCTTGAACCTTTCGCAGCAAAGTTAATGACGTCTGCAGAAAGGCGTTTCTCGGCTGCCTCAAAAGAGATTCTCGTTCTAGTGGAGTCTTCGAAAAAGAGATTCACAACTGTTTTGCCACGCAGGGCTGGGAGTTTTTTTACCTCGCGCTCATTCACAGCAGACATGTCCTCAGCGATATCGAGGAGTTGTATTGCTTCGTCGCGGGAGACATCTCGGGTGCTCAGAAGATGCTTCATGCGCTCACCACCTCTTCGATCTCTACGCCATCTTCGCCATCGTGTTCGACCAGAAGCACGTTGATCCGCTCGCCGTGAGCTGAAGGAAGATTCTTTCCAACAAAGTCGGCACGAATGGGAAGTTCTCGATGGCCACGATCTGCTAGGACCGCTAAACGAACAACCTTGGGTCGGCCAAGATCGGTGAGGGCGTCGAGCGCTGCACGGACTGTGCGGCCACTGTAAAGAACATCGTCTACCAGGACTACCGTTGTGTCATCGATGCTCACAGGAACTTCTGTGGGCGCTGTAGAACGTGTGGGCTGCTGATAAAGGTCGTCGCGGTACATCGTGACGTCCAAGGAGCCAACGGGCACTGAAGATCCGGGAACGATGGATTCAAGAATGACAGAAAGTCGGTGTGCAAGTGTCACACCACGAGTAGGAATGCCAAGCAGAACGAGTGACTGAGCTCCTCGATTAGATTCGAGGATTTCGTGAGCAATCCGCGTCAGTGCGCGTTGCATGTCAGTCGCCTGCATGATGGCTCGTGCAGTCATTCTGACCTCCTTCCCCGCCTCTCTGGACGGAAATTAAAGGATGTCTAATTGGTTCTAGTGTATCAGTTTGCAGTGGAAGCGATAGTAGCTAATAAGCCATTAACAAAACCGGCTGATTCTTCGGTTGATAAAGTTTTGGCAGCTTCAACGGCTTCATCGACAGCCACAGCTGTCGGAACCTCTGTGTTGTAAAGAATTTCCCACACGGCGATGCGAACAATGGCACGATCTACCGCAGGCATGCGCTCTAAAGACCAGCCACGGGCATACGTTTCAATCGTTTCGTCAATTTCCACACCGTGGTCAATAACGCCGTCAATGATTTCGCGAGCATAAAGCCACGAATTAGCACGATCGGGTTCGTTTACTGCCCTTTTTGCTTCTGCTTCGAGTGCTTCCGACAGTGAAATATCTCTCACATCAGCAGAAAAGAGCACATCTAGTGCGCGCTTTCGCGCTTTTGTTCGTGCGCTCATAAATTAGTCGTTTACGCGACCTTGGTATGAGCCATCTCGAGTGTCGACTTTGACCTTTGTACCGATTTCAAGGAAGAGAGGAACCTGAATTTCTAGACCAGTTTCGACTGTTGCAGGCTTGTTGCCACCAGTCGAGCGGTCACCTTGCAGACCAGGCTCGGTGTAAGTGATTTCGAGAACAACTGTTGCAGGAAGATCAACATAAAGAGGCGAACCCTCATGTAATGCAATCTGAACGTCTTGGTTTTCCAGCATGTAGTTTTTTGCATCTCCGACAACTGCAGCAGAAACAGGAAGCTGCTCGTAGTTGTCCTTGTCCATGAAGACATACTCATTGCCATCGTTGTAGAGGTATTGGAAGTCACGACGGTCAACATTAGTGATGTCAATCTTTGTACCAGCGTTGTATGTCTTGTCGACAACTTTGCCTGTCATGAGGTTCTTCATCTTTGTTCGGACGAAAGCACCACCCTTACCAGGCTTGACGTGCTGAAACTCGATGATGGTCCAGAGTGCGCCATCGATGTTGAGAACGATTCCGTTCTTAATGTCAGCAGTAGTTGCCATAAGTATTCCTTTAGATGTGAGTAAACGGTTGGGCTCTCATTTTTCAGCGCCAAACATCAATTCTATGTCTGGACTGTAAGTAGCAAGAACCTGAGAGGTTATCTGGTGAGTTGTGTCAGTGCGAGTCGATAAGAATCAAAACCAAATCCCGCAATGACCCCCGTAGCAACAGAAGAAATAACACTGTTATGACGGAACGTTTCACGGGCGTGTGGGTTAGAAATATGGACCTCAATAAGAGGGATACCTGCACTGGTCACCATTGAAACTGCATCACGCAAAGCATAGGAATAATGTGTGAAAGCAGCTGGGTTCAAAACAACCGGGGTACGGGTGTCAATTGCTTCAAAAAGCCACGACATAAGTTCGGGCTCAGAATCTGTTTGACGCAGGTCAATTTCGTCGTTTGGAGCATCAGAAACAAGAACTTTGCGAAGGTCATCCAGATTATGGGAACCATAGACTTCTGGCTCTCTGGTTCCCAGACGACCAAGGTTAGGTCCGTTAAGTACGAGGATTCTTGCCATGAAATAAGACTAACGAACTTATTCAGTGAGCTCTTGGTAAGCGGTGTAGAGGATTGACGTGTCTGGCACGTTCAAAATTGTTGGTTGAGCAATGTCTCTGAGAACTACAAAGCGCATCATTGAGCCACGGGCCTTTTTATCCCTTTTCATTGTGCCCAGGAGATGTTCCCAAGCTTCAGCCTTATAGGTAGTTGGCAAAGTTAATGATTCAAGTATCTTCTTTTGTCTATCTACAACAGAGTCAGGAAGATTTTGGGTCATACGCGAAAGTTCAGCGGCAAACATCATTCCAATACTGATAGCAGCACCGTGGCGCCATGTGTACCGTTCTGCATGTTCAATCGCATGACCTAAGGTGTGTCCGTAGTTAAGTATTTCTCGCTGTCCCTGTTCGGTGAAGTCCTCAGACACAACGCGGGCTTTAACTCCCACAGAAAGTTCAATTAACCTCTGAAATTCAGGTGATGCTGGATCAGTAGCACGGTCTATATCTGACTCAAGAATTGTGAGGATCTCTTCGTCTGCAATAAAACCGCACTTAACAACCTCAGCAAATCCAGCAAGTAACTCATTTCGAGGAAGATTTTCGAGTACATCAAGATCGCAAACAACTGAATGCGGGGCATAAAAGGCGCCCACCAAATTTTTACCCTCTGTTGTATTGATTCCGGTCTTACCGCCAACAGAAGCGTCAACCATTGCCAAAACAGTAGTAGGAATTTGGATGAGTTTTACACCTCGTAACCAGCTAGCAGCTACGAAACCTGCAAGATCGGTAACTGCTCCTCCGCCCAAACCAATGATGGCGTCGGAGCGTGTGAAATCGGCTTGCCCAAGAATTTGCCAACAAAATGCGGCAACCTCAATTCGTTTCGCATTTTCCGCATCAGGTACTTCAGCTAACAGAACTTCTCGTTCACCCATTAACTTTTCACGAAGTTTGGCTGCCACAGCCCCCAAGGTTGGCGGGTGAATAATGAGAACTTTGTTGACCGCGGGCCCGAGAATAGGGCCCAAAAAGGATTCTGCCTGGGAAAGCATGCCATAACCAATATTGACCACGTACTCTCTACCACCAGTTACTGTGATGTGCGAAACACTCATGACAAGCTACTTTCTCGGGGGTATCCGGCTCGAATCCATTCCGCAACACTGTGAGCTACAGCATCAAGATCTCCGTCTGACGTATCGAGAGTTAGCCAAGCAAGTTCTTGATAAATCGGCAATCGTTCAGAAACTAGTTTTTTCCATGCAGAAATACCATCCCGAAGTAATGGACGTTTCGGGTCCTGAATTCGTTCTGCAACAGCCTCTTCGCTAACTGTGAGAAGAACGACGGGAACTCTTCTCAATTCACTTTGGCTCTCTTCATTGAGAACAGCGCCCCCGCCCAAGCTCACTATTGCTTCCTCTTGAAGCGCATTTTTGACAGCTTCTCTTTCATATTTTCTAAAGGCAGTTTCCCCTTGAGTGTCAAAAATCTCAGAAATCGGCCCATATTCTGCAACAACGAGTTTGTCTGTATCTATGCGAGGAACATTGAGCACTGCTGCAACACGTTTCGCTACTTTTGATTTACCGGAAGCAGGAGGTCCGATAAATACAGCGAGAGGGATAGCCATACTGGCTACTTTGCTACTACCGTGTGCACAGAAGACGGGATGTTAGCGAGATAACCCTCTAGATTACGTTTGGTTTCAGAAATGTTATCTCCACCAAATTTTTCCAAAACAGCGTTAGCCAGAGTCAAAGCAACCATAGCTTCTGCGACAACACCTGCAGCAGGAACAGCGCACACGTCGGAGCGCTGATGATGAGCGGGAGCGGCTTCTCCCGTTGAAGTATCGATCGTGCGAAGAGCATGAGGAACTGTAGCAATCGGTTTCATTCCTGCACGAACTCTCAGCACTGTTCCGGTACTCATCCCGCCTTCTATGCCACCGGCACGATCTGTTTCACGCAAAATACCCTCTTCAGAGGCGAAGAGTTCATCGTGAGCTACTGATCCGCGTCGTCGTGTTGTTTCAAATCCGTCACCAACTTCAACACCTTTGATGGCTTGAATTCCCATCAAAGCTGCAGCTAGTTGCGAATCTAATCGTCGATCCCAGTGCACATGTGAACCAAGACCTGGAGGTAATCCATAAGCGAGAACTTCGACAACACCACCAATGGTGTCACCGTCTTTGTGGGCCTGGTCTACCTCGGCATACATCAGGGCGCTAGTTTCCTTATCGAAACAGCGCAGCTCATCAGCGTCCAAAGTAGCAACATCTTCTGCGCGTGGCAGTGGTTTACCCTCTGGAACAGAAACCGGACCAATCGCGATGGTGTGGCTTACAAGAGAAATACCCAGTTCAGAAAGAAATGATCGCGCCACAGCACCTAGGGCTACACGAGCTGCAGTTTCTCGAGCACTGGCCCGTTCAAGAATGGGACGTGATTCGTCAAAATCATATTTTTGCATTCCGACAAGATCTGCATGTCCGGGACGAGGACGAGTGAGGGCAGCACCTCTTCCGGATTGCAAAACTGCAGGATCTACTGGCGCAGGATTCATGACATCGACCCATTTGGGCCATTCACTGTTTCCTACCCGTAAGGCAATTGGTCCGCCTAGGGTTTTCCCGTGACGTACTCCCCCAGAAATGGACAATTCATCCTGCTCAAACTTCATTCGTGCACCACGGCCATAGCCGAGACGGCGGCGTTGGAGATCTGCCTGGATATCCTCTGCAAGCACTGGCACACCAGCAGGAAGACCCTCGAGAATTGCAACTAGTTCGGGGCCGTGAGATTCACCTGCAGTAAGCCATCTAAGCATGTTTCAATTTTGTCACAGTCACAGAGAAGTATTGACCGACTTATTCGTGCCGTCAGAGTGAAACCGCTTCAAACATTGCAGTTTTCACAGTTTCTTCGTTTGGTAGCTTCTCGAAGGGGTTTCCAAGAACAAAAATTCGCACCTGTATCAATGCTTGATGAGCAAGCATTCGAAGCCCACTGATAACCTCTCCCCCTAAGCTGGCCCATTCAGTTCCTCGCCGACTTGGCCAAGGACTGTATGCCACATCCAGGAGCGCGGCATGAGGAACTCGGGAAAGTTGATTAAGTGACTGCTCAACCTCACCCGGCAGAGTTGAAATAGCTAAGTCAACAGGCGAAACAGTTTGAATCTGTGACAGTGGAGTTACCGAAACGCTAACTCCTGCGCGTTGACCAACTTGCTCAAGTTTGAAGGCATTTTGCGGGGTGCGGGCAATAACAGAAACGTGTTCGGCACCTAGTTCTGCAGCGCCGACAACTGCAGATGAAGCCGTTGCACCACTTCCAACAACAGCAACGTGACGTGCGGATTGAACCCCAACATCATGACACGCATGAACAATTCCTGAAACATCAGTATTGAAGCCGTGTGTTACTCGTAGCCCAGAAGAATAATCGAACATCAACGTGTTCACAGATTGTGTTTGTTCAGCAATCAGATCAAAATGATCTGCAATTTCGAGCGCAGCAGTTTTATGTGGCATGGTGACTGAGAGGCCCCGGAGTGTGACATCAGCTGAATCAATAAAGTTAGTCAACTCTCCAGGCTGAACATCAACTGCCTCATACTTCCAGTCGAGACCGAGTGCCTGATAAGCAGCTCTGTGAAGTACAGGTGAAAGAGAGTGACCTATCGGATGACCAACGACAGCCAAGGTCGTTATGGACGTCATGATTTATTTCACTGCATTCGGGTTGTCTCGCCGCCACTGGAGGTATTGTTCAACAGCAGCATCGTGCTCTGCCGAGGTTTCTGAGAACACTGTCTCGCCGGTGGTGAGATTGACGGTCACAAAAAATAGCCATGGACCATCTGCGGGATGATACGCCGCATCTATTGCTAGAGCTCCAGGGTTTGAAATTGGTCCGATAGGAAGACCTGGGAGAACACGAGTGTTGTATGGATTTGTTTTGTCATCTAGGGCTGCCTGCGTTATATCCAAGCAAGCAATTCCAGTTAGGCCCGCTCCATAACAGGTCGTGACGTCAGAACCGAGAACTTCGCCAATATCCAAACGGTTATGGAAAACCCGAGAAACCTTATACGCATCTCCTTCGATCGGACCGCTTTCTCGCTGGATGATGGAAGCAAGTCGAATGACATCCCAACGCTCTTCAGCAGGCACGCCAAATTCGTCCAATGTCGCAATAGATTTATCGACCAGAGTGTGTAGGACTGTTTCCGCGGTTACACCCGGAGAAAAGGTATAGGTTGCAGGGAAAAGGAAACCTTCAAGATTGGTGGCTTCAGCAGGAACATTAAAGTTTGATGGTGTTGCTCCAGCTGATTCAAAATCTGAGAGAGGAATTCCTAGTTCTTCCGAAAGAATTTTGTAGACATTCTTGAGCGTGGTCCCCTCAGGGATTGTAGCTTTGAGCTCAACTCTGTTCGCAGGGTCCTGTAAGGCATCAAGAGCTGACTGTGCAGACATTTCTTTCTTGAGTTTGTATACCCCAGGGATGAAAACAACTTCGGGCTGTTCTAGAAGAAGGGAATAAAATGCTTCGAAGCTTTTTGTAACTCCAGCTTCGACGAGATTGTTAGCTATGGCATCGCCATATTCGCCTTCACTAATCGTGAAGAGGACTTCTTCCTGGCCGCTGCCTGAGTAGTCGTCTTGGGTGGACCCTAAAATCCCTGCCGCAAATAATCCACCAATGACAGCTCCACCAAGGGCAAATAATGCCAAGAAAGATCCGATAACCACAAAGACCTTCTTTGAGCTATTCACTGATTGTCCCTTTGCTGTGTGTTGTGGCGCAGAGACGCCGTTATTGGTTCGGTGACGAGGATTCAATCCAGAAGTGTTCTCTTCCATAGTTCGTCCCAACTTTGTAGCAATCTCTCATTTCGAGAGTACACACTCTTTTTAGGCTGGCTCTGGAAACTCGCTGAGAGCCTTACCCGCCGGTTTTCCCGTTGATCGTTCGGAATCAAGGGCTTGTTGCAAAATCAGTACTGCGGCTACTTGGTCAATAACAGGTCGTGATTTTTTCTGATTTTTTCCGACTGCTTTCATGGCCGAATGCGCAGAAACAGTGGTTAATCTTTCGTCAATCAACCTAATTGGAATCTCAGTAGCGGAACCTAACGCCCGAGCAACATCAAGTGCGTCAGAAGTTGATGCGGTGTGCTCTCCCGACAGTGACAGGGGCAAACCAATAACAATCTCGAAAACTGAGATCTCTTCTAGAATCGCCAAAAGCCTGTGGAGGTAGTCCGGCGATCTCTCGAGAGTTTCATAAGGTGTTGCCAACAGACCATCACGGTCGCTACGAGCAATACCAATTCGAACCGTGCCAACGTCTATTCCAAGACGTACACCCTCACGCATTAGAGGGAACGTAACTCCGTGAGAACAGCGTCCAGAGCTGTTTGGAGCTGACCAGTATAGGCACCTCCACCTTGGGCAAGGTCGTCTCTACCGCCACCGCCACCACCGAGAACTCCGGCAGCTAATTTTGCTAATGCACCTGCTTTGGCACCATTGTCACGAGCAGCTTCAGTAGTAGCAACGATGACAACAGGCTTGTCATCAACTTCTGCTCCGAGAGCAATCACGGTGTTTGTTGATTGCACTTTCTCACGGACCCCAGTGACCAAATTACGCAAGTCATCCACTGAGGCCACACCTGTTACGCGCTCAACAATTGCCGTGACATTGCCAGCTGGAGCTGCAGCATTGACCAAATTGGGAATCTGTTGACGCACTGCGGCAGCCTCGAATTCAGCAATTTTGCGCTCTGCTGCTTTCAAGTTCGCCATCAGATCTGCAACACGAGTTGTGACCTGATCTCGTGGCGCTTTGAGCGAAGAACTGAGTTCGTGCACGATAGCACGTTCCGCAGCGAGAGACTTGAAAGCATCAGCGCCAACCAGTGCTTCGACACGGCGGTTTGACGAACCAACAGAGGATTCGCTGATCAAATTAATGAGACCTACCTGCGACGAATGTGAAACATGTGTTCCAGCGCACAACTCACGTGACCATGGACCACCGATGTCTACCATACGAACGGTTTCACCGTACTTTTCGCCAAAGAGGGCCATGGCACCCATCTTTTTCGCTTCGTCCAAAGCCATTTCACGAGTGACAACATCGTAATCGGCCAAGATGGCATTGTTTGCAATCTCCTCGATTTCTGTCTTCGTTTCAGCAGACAGGGCGTCGTTCCAGGAGAAGTCAAAGCGCATATATCCAGCTTTGTTCAGAGACCCTGCCTGGTGAGCTGTTTCGCCGAGTACTTCGCGAAGCGCAGCGTGGACCAGGTGAGTTGCAGAGTGAGCTGCAGCTGCAGCTGCACGGTAGTTCTTGTCAACAACAGTGGTTGCAGCAGCACCAGCATTTACCTGACCACTTCGTACCTCGACAGTATGAGACACGAGTCCCTTAACCGGCTTCTGAACATCCAATACTTCGAGATCAAAGCCGTCGCCAACTATAGAACCAGCGTCAGAAACCTGACCACCAGATTCTGCATAGAGTGAGGTGGCCCCAACAATGACTTCAACTACATCACCGGCGGATGCGCTCTGCACAGGCAGACCGTCTTTGAGGAGACCCAAAATACTGGTTTCAGTTTCAAGGTCGGTGTAACCGGTGAAGACGGTCTCGCCCTTGGCGCGTAGGTCTGTGTAGATCGACAGGTCTGCAAGGATCGACTTCTTTGCTTTAGCGTCAGCTTTAGCTCGTGTTCGCTGGTCCAACATGAGCTTGTCGAAAGCGGCGCGGTCAACTGACAGGCCGGCTTCTTCAGCCATTTCTAGAGTCAGATCAATGGGGAAACCAAAGGTGTCGTGAAGAAGGAATGCAGTTTCGCCAGCAAGTGCATTGGCACCGGACTTCTTGGTTTCAGACACAGCGGTATCCAGAATCGTTGTTCCTGATGCCAAGGTCTTTAGGAATGTTTCCTCTTCGCCATAAGCAATCTGAGAAATACGTGAAAACTCAGTTTCAACATCTGGGTAAGCAGCCTTCATAGCGTCACGGGATGCAGTAAACAATTCTGGGAAAGTTGCGGTGTCGACACCCAACAATCGCATCGCACGTACAGAACGTCGTAATAGGCGACGCAAGATGTAGCCGCGACCTTCATTGGATGCCTGAACACCATCAGCCATGAGCATGAGGGCAGAACGCACGTGGTCAGCAACAACACGTAAACGAACATCGTTATCGTGATCAGAACCGTATTTGACCCCTGCAAGCTCTGCAGCACGGTCAAGAACTGGGCGAACCTGATCGATTTCATACAGGTTCTCAACACCCTGCTTGAGGAAAGCAACACGCTCAAGCCCCATACCGGTGTCGATGTTCTTGTTGGGAAGTTCACCTAATATTTCGAACTCGGTTTTGCTGGTTCCTTCTCCGCGAAGGTACTGCATGAATACGAGGTTCCAGATTTCGATGTAGCGATCTTCATCGGCAACTGGACCGCCCTCGATGCCATAGGCGGGACCGCGGTCAAAGTAGATTTCTGAACATGGTCCCGCTGGACCTGGTTGACCAGTAGACCAGTAGTTGTCTTCTTTGCCTCGACGCTGAATTCGCTCATCAGGAAGACCTGCGGTCTTTTTCCAGAACGCTATTGCCTCGTCATCGTCTTCGTAAACGGTGACCCAGAGGTCCTTTTCTGCAAAACCAAGTCCACCATCTGCTTCAGAAGTAGTCAGAAGCTCCCAGGCATAGTCAATAGCTTGCTCTTTGAAATAGTCACCGAATGAAAAGTTTCCATTCATTTGGAAGAACGTACCGTGACGAGTAGTTTTACCGACCTCTTCAATGTCTAGGGTACGAATGCACTTCTGAACACTTGTTGCGCGTGGGTATGGTGGTGGAACAACTCCCGAGAGATACGGAATAAACGGAACCATTCCTGCAACGGTAAACAGCAGCGTGGGGTCGTCGCTCACCAGAGATGCAGAAGGCACAACTGTGTGCCCGCGGGCAGCGAAAAAATCAAGCCATCTCTGGCGAATCTCAGCTGTCTGCATGATTAGCTGTTGCGGTTTGCGCGAAGTTCAGCTTCACGCTCTTTGTAGCCGTCGACGAGAGCATCTGTGAAGTCACGAGTTTTCGCATCTAAATTGGCAAAGAAGGCCCTGCCCTGCTCTGTTTCGTTCACCTTGTGGGCAACGATAAAGCCAGCAACTAAGCCGATAATGAGCCAAAAAAATTGCTTCATGATTTCTCCAGAGAACGTACGCAAATGCTAAAACCCAGTCTATGCGAGCAAGGGTCGAGAGTTAAACGCAGAAGGGTGCAGATCCAAAGACCTACACCCTTCCAGAAGGTTTGTTTAGCGGGCTGCGTAGTACTCAACAACCAACTGAACGTCACAGGTGACAGGAACTTCCGCACGCTTGGGGCGACGCACCAAAGTTGCGTGAAGTTTGTCGAGTTCAACCTCGAGGTATGCGGGCACGGGAGGAAGGACCTCTGCGTGTCCACCAGCTGCAGCAACCTGCAGTGGCTCAAGAACCTCAGAGCGTGGCTTGACGTGGATGAGCTGTCCAGGCTTTACGCGGAAAGATGGACGGTCAACCAGCTGACCATCAACGAGGATGTGGCGGTGCACAACCAGCTGACGAGCCTGAGCAGTGGTACGTGCGAAACCTGCGCGCAGTACGAGAGCGTCAAGACGCATTTCGAGGAGCTCTACAAGGTTTTCACCGGTTAGACCCTGGGTCTTGCGAGCTTCCTGGAAGACGTTGCGAAGCTGAGCCTCACGGATACCGTACTGAGCGCGAAGACGCTGCTTCTCACGCAGACGAACTGCGTAGTCAGAGTCTGCCTTGCGCTTGGTGCGGCCGTGCTCACCTGGAGCGTAGGGACGCTTTTCCAAGTACTTTGCTGCCTTAGGGGTCAGTGCGATGCCAAGGGCACGCGAAAGACGAGTTTTACTGCGGGTACGTGACTTAGTAGACACAATTTCCTTTTCGATTGAACAAACAAAATGAACACGCCACTAAGTGGCGAAAATCGAGGGATTTGTCACGGTGCCCGGCTACAGGGCGATCCAATTCTTTCGCTACTGTGTTGCAGCCGCGCTACACAGTCGAAATAGACGAGTAAACACTATCACGAGTTTTTAGTCGGAGAAGAATCCCGCCTAGTGATTGCTCGGAGTTTTTCAAGACGAGCACGAATATCTCGTTCACTGCCGTGTTCAGTAGGTTCATAGTAAATACGACCCTTCAACGAATCTGGCAGGTATTGCTGCTGTACGACTCCAAGAGGATTGTCATGTGGATACAGATATCCTTTTCCGTGACCTAGCTTCTTCGCTCCTGAATAGTGTGAATCACGCAGATGGATGGGGACCACACCTGTATTACCGGCTTTGACATCACTAAGGGCAGCATCGATTGCCAGATAAGACGCATTAGATTTTGGCGCCGTTGCCAGGTAGACCGTTGCTTCAGCTAAAGGAATACGACCTTCGGGCATTCCAATGAAAGCCACAGCCTCTGCTGCCGCTGTGGCAATACTCAACGCTTGAGGATCTGCTAAACCAATGTCCTCCGAGGCAGAAATGACAAGCCGACGAGCAATAAATCGGGGATCCTCCCCCGCAGCGATCATTCGCGCTAGGTAATGAATGGCGGCGTCAGGGTCAGAACCACGTATGGATTTAATGAATGCACTGATGACGTCATAATGTTCATCACCGTTGCGGTCATAGCGCAACAGCGCACTGTCGACCGCAGCGGCAACATGTTCTGGGCTGATCGTGACCTGTTTTGTCTTCTTTTTACTCGTTTGCTTCGCAATTCTTGCTGCAGCTTCAAGTGACGTGAGAACTCTACGAGCATCCCCAGACGCAAAACGAATAATTGCCTGAGCGGCTTCTTCTTCGAGCAGAAACTCCTTGTTGAGACCGTAAGGTTCCGTCAAAGCTCGATCAATCAAAGAAACCAATGCGTCATCGGTCAAAGGCTCCAAACGCAGAAGCAATGAGCGTGATAGCAAAGGGGTAACAACGCTGAATGAAGGATTTTCGGTGGTAGCGGCGATGAGTGTAACCCAGCCGTTTTCAACTCCAGGGAGTAGGGCGTCTTGTTGCGCTTTACTAAAGCGATGAATTTCGTCGAGAAAGAGAAGAGTTCTCACTCCATAGAGATCACGTTGATTTTGCGCCTCGTCCATCACTGAACGGACATCTTTAACACCGGCCGTTACTGCCGAGAGTTCAACACAGCGCCTGTCAGAGGATGCGGCAATGGCGTGAGCCAGAGAAGTCTTACCCGTACCGGGGGGACCCCACAGAATTACTGAAACTGAGCTGGTCGACCCTGGTTGCGCTAGAGCATGAAGAGGAGATCCTGGAGTCAATAGTTTTTCTTGACCTGCTATCTCACTTAAGATTCTTGGTCTCATCCGAACCGCAAGCGGGGCTGTGTTTCCGCCGAGTGTCGATTCGCCTTGGGCCATAAAGACAGATTAGCGTTGACAGCTATGGCACAGAAGAATGACAACCGCGTATCTAAAGATGTCCTCAACAGAGCGAAAACGTATGAAGAACGTAAAGCGGCTCACGAGAAGTCCCTTCAAAAGAAAAAGCGCATACAAAAAACTGCAGTCTGGTCTTCTGCACTCGTCGTTGTTCTCGCATTAGGAATTGGCATTTTCTCTGCAGTATTCACAACCTTGACTCCTGAACCTGTTCCCACCACGACAGAGTCAGGTTCTTCTGCTCCAGACCCTGCTTTGAGCGAAAATCGCACATGGACTGGTTCCATGGATGTAGCTGGTGTACCCATCACTTTTGAACTCGATGGGGCCGCGTCGCCTCAGGCAGTTGCAAGCACAGTTTCCCTCGTGAACAGTGGCTTCTATGAAGGGATAAGTTGTCACCGCCTCACAACTGAAGGGATCTATGTTCTTCAATGTGGAGATCCTAACGGGGACGGATCTGGCGGACCTGGCTACAGCTACGGGCCTGTAGAGAATGCTCCAACGGATGACTTCTATCCCGCCGGAACAATCGCGATGGCTCGGCAGGGTGGCAACGGATCTTCGATGGGGAGCCAATTCTTTATCGTGTATCAAGACAGCATTATCCCCAGCGATGAAGCCGGCGGATACACCGTCATCGGCCGTATTACTTCCGGGCTACCTGAACTCATCAGCAACGTGACAAGTCTAGGAACGGAAAATGGTGGAACTGATGGGAAACCAAAGATTCCCGTGACAATCTCTTCAATTTCTGTTCAGTAACGACAATGTTGAAACGTGACTCAGTGCCATAGGCTTAAAGCTCACGTTCTTCGTTCACAACTAGAGGTAGAAAAATATGTCTGAAAAGACACAAGCACGCGTTGATTCTGATGGCAATGTTTATGTTGTTGAAGGTTCGGGCGAACGGCTGATTGGTCAATATCCAGATGTAACTGCCGAAGAGGCCATTGCCTTCTTTGAACGTAAATTCAATGACACCAACTCCGCTCTCGTCCTCTTAGAACAGCGTGCGAAAAATGGCGCATCTGCATCTGAAATTGCAGAAAGTATTGCAAAAATCTCAGAACAGATTGAAGCGCGGGCAGGTATTGGAAACTACGAAGCTTTAGCTGATCGTGCAACCAAACTCTCAGCTTCCCTTGTTGAACTTTCTGCTGCTGAAAAAGAAATGCAAGCCGAGGCTCTCGAGAGGGCTAAAGCCGAACGAGAAGCCATCGTCTCTGAAATGGAAAAATTGGCCGCTGTTGATCCGCAAAAGATTCAATGGAAGCAAACAACCAAAAAGGTTGATGAACTTTTTGCCCAATGGCAGGCTGCACAAAAAAATAGTCCACGTCTGAACAAAACCGATGCCAACGAACTTTGGAAGCGCTTCCGAGATGCTCGCCATAAACTCGACCAGCACCGTCGTGCATTCTTTGCAGATCTGGATGCAAAAAACAAAGGAGCAAAGTCCGCTAAGGAAGAACTCATTGCACAAGCTGAGGCGCTTGTTGCAGATGGCACAGGAAATGTTGCTGCTTACCGCTCATTGCTGGATAAATGGAAACTGGCTCCTCGTGCTGGAAAGAAGATTGATGATGCACTGTGGTCTCGATTCAAGGCTGCAGGAGATGCCATTTATGCGGCAAAGAAGTCAGTTGATGATGCAGAGGATGAATCATTTGCTGGCAACCTAGAGGTCAAACTAGCGCTTCTGGTAGAAGCAGAGACTCTCCTCTCAGCAACCGATCGCGTAGAGGCTCGATCTAAACTCAATGCTATTCAAAAGAAGTGGGATGCAGCAGGCAAAGTTCCCCGTGCTCATTTCAAGAGCACAGAAGACCGTCTGCGAAAAGTAGAACAAGCAGTTCGTGCCCTAGAAGATAACCACTGGAATGCATCCAATCCTGAAAAGATTGCTCGATCAGAGGGCCTAGCTGGACAAATTCAAGACAAAATTGCTGCTCTGGAGACAGAGCTTGAATCTGCGAAAGTTGATAAGAACACTACGAAAATTGCCGAAATTGAAGCGGCAATAAAGACTCAAAACGAGTGGCTCGCAGTTCTATCAAAATAGTTTCCACAAGCTGTTCATTTGCTCAACGTTGTTGTGATTAATCCATGACAATTTGCAAATGAAACTTACGGTAAACAAATTCGATTATTCGCCCGCTGAACTTTCAAGTCTCATTCTTGATGGTGAATACCACAGCGGTCTTCTCGTTGATATCCCGCAGAGTTGGCAAGAACAAAGCCGAAGTGTTCTCATCTTTGAAAATGTCCCCATGGTTCTCACCAGTTTTGCAGCTTCATGGGCACTAGGTGTTGGCAATAAACCACACCCACTCACCGCATCAGCAGTTACGCCACACAGGTTAAGGGAAGCTCACAATGGTGAGATAACTATTGAGGAAAGAACTCTAGCTGCGCACCACTATTGGATTGAAGGAAAATGTGGGGTAACGACTCCACTGCGAACAATCTCGGATTTATTGAGATGCCCCGCTCAAAACTGGTCTCACAGTAAAAATCTGATAACTAGACTCGTTTCCAATTATCAATTACATATAGAAGACATCGAGATTTTTATCCGTGGCAGAGGCAAAATTCCTCACAAACAACTGGCGCTTACGCGCGCAAAAGATATTGATTATCCTTCAGAGACGCGATAAACGTCATAAACAGCATCAATACGTCGCACTGCGTTCAATACGCGATCAAGATGCATGACGTCGCTCATTTCAAAAACAAAACGACTCAGCGCTAAACGATCCTGTGACGTACTAACTGTTGCAGAAAGTATGTTGACGTGGTGTTCAGAAAGTACACGAGTGACATCAGATAACAATCCTGAACGGTCCAATGCTTCTATCTGAATTTGAACCAGAAAAACACTCTTCGACGAGGGGGACCATTCAACCTCGATCATGCGCTCAGGCTCGTTGAGCATGTTCTGCACATTGTGGCAACTAGTTTGGTGAACGGAAACTCCTTGACCGCGTGTAACAAAACCAGAAATCGCATCGCCTGGAACTGGAGTGCAACACTTTGCAAGCTTGACCAAAATATCTGGCGCACCCCTCACCAAAACTCCAGAGTCGCTGTGCAGTAGTGGTTTAGAGGGCCCGCGTGTGGGGAAAACAAATTCGACTTCTTCTGTGTCTCCATCTTCATGGATGCTCGAAAGAATCTTTTCAATCACAGATTGAGTTGAAACGTGACCTTCTCCAACAGCTGCATAGAGCATCGAGACATCTTCATAGCGAAGAGTGCTGGCAACTTCTGCTAGAGAATCTTGTGTCATGAGCTTCTGAAGTGGGAGGTTTTGTTTACGCATTGCGCGCGCGATGGCATCTTTGCCTTGCTCTATCGCTTCATCACGGCGTTCCTTCGTAAACCACTGTTTGATTTTGTTGCGCGTGCGCGTGCTCTGAACAAAGTTCAACCAGTCTTTACTCGGACCTGCATCAGGGTTCTTTGAGGTAAGAATTTCGATTACGTCACCACTGGAAAGTTTGCTTTCAAGTGGAACGAGTCGGCCGTTGACTTTAGCCCCCATCGTCCTGTGACCAATTTCGGTGTGCACAGCATATGCAAAATCGATAGGAGTTGCACCTGAAGGAAGGCCGATTACGCGGCCTTTTGGTGTGAAAACATAAACCTCTTTGGCACCAATTTCAAAGCGAAGAGAGTCGAGGAACTCCCCTGGATCCTCGGTTTCAGCTTGCCAGTCAGAAATATGTGCAAGCCAAGCCATATCTGTGTCTTGAACAGAAAGCTTGTCATCACTCTTACCCGAAGCCATACGGTCTTTGTACATCCAGTGCGCAGCTACCCCGAATTCTGCACGATGGTGCATCTCAGGTGTACGAATCTGAATCTCCACCGGCCGGCCCTTGGGACCCATCACAGTAGTGTGCAGGGATTGATACAAGTTGAATTTAGGAGTAGCGATGTAATCCTTGAATCGACCTGGAATAGGATTCCACCTGGCGTGAATAGAACCAAGGATTGCGTAGCAGTCGCGCACACTATTGACAATTACTCTGATGCCAACAAGGTCATAGATCTCATCAAATTCACGACCTCGAAGCACCATCTTTTGATAAATCGAATAAAACTGCTTTGGCCGCCCCTTGACTTCTCCACGAATACGGGCAGCCTTAAGATCTTGTTCAACATCACTGATTACAGACTGCACAAAAGACTCTCTTTCGGGAGTTCGTTGAGCGACAAGATTTTCAATTTCTTGATAAATCTTGGGGTGTAGCACTGCAAATGACAGATCTTCGAGTTCCCACTTCAGCGTTTGAATACCCAAACGGTGAGCAAGCGGGGTATAAATTTCAAGAGTTTCGCGAGCCTTACGCTGAGCAGACTCAACTGGCATTAATCCCCATGTACGTGCATTGTGGAGACGATCTGCAAGTTTGATTACTAGCACGCGGATGTCTTTGGACATCGCCACAATCATTTTGCGAACAGTCTCAGCTTGAGCGCTGTCACCATATTTCACTTTGTCGAGTTTTGTTACCCCATCGACAAGCATGGCTACTTCAGCACCAAACTGTTCCCGGCACTGTTCAAGTGTGTAGTCCGTGTCTTCAACTGTGTCGTGGAGCAAAGCTGCAATGACTGTTTTGGGCCCAATTCCCAATTCAGCAAGAATTTGAGCAACAGCTACAGGATGGGTTATGTAGGGTTCACCAGAACGACGTTTTTGACCTTCATGAGCGCGAAATGCGACTTGGTACGCTTCCTCGATTTGGAGCACATCAGCTCGAGGGTGGTGCTGTTTAACAGTTTTGACCAGCCGCTCAAAACCGCCTGTTGGCTGAGCTTTGCTAAAAATTCGAGGCACAAGGCGACGTAGTGATACAGAACTTGTTGTTGTATCTACCATGGCGCCTCCCTGAAGTTTCTATTATCTCGGGAAAACCTGAGAACTATGCTGAGGTTTTGGACTGTTCAGCAAGAACCTTCTTGTCATACTTTTTGATAGCAGGCTCATTCTTTCTCATCTGAACGTACAGCGGAGTTGCCAAGAAAATTGTTGAGTAAGTTCCGACAAAAATACCAATCAACAAAGCCAAAGAAATATCACGGAGCGTTCCAGCACCGAGAACAAATGCACCGATGAAAAGAATCGCTGCGACAGGCAATGCTGCGACGACGGATGTGTTTATGGAACGGACCAGAGTTTGATTGACGGCAAGGTTTACTTGGTTGGCAAACGTCAAAGACGCCTCTTTGGTTGATCCTTGAGTGTTTTCACGAATCTTGTCGAACACAACAACTGTGTCATAGAGGGAATAGCCCAAAATGGTCAACAGACCAATCACAGCGCCAGGAGTTACTTCGAACCCAGTAATGCCGTAAATTCCTGCCGTGATTACAAGGTCGTGAAGAAGAGCCACGATAGCAACGAATGACATCTTCCAGGTGCGGAAATACAGTGCCATCACGAGGGATGCAAGAACTAAGAAGACAAGAAGACCGCGAATAGCCTGAGTTGTAATGTCAGAACCCCAGCTTGCCCCAATGTAGGAACTAGTGACATTACTGATCGGTACAGCGTAAGTATCCGCCAAGTTAACTCGAATTTCGCGGTTTTGTTCAGCAGTGAGCTGTCCGGTTTGAACACGAATGGACGAATCACCCAAGGTAGAAACTTTAGGAACCATATTTGGTTCGACGGCTTGAACAGCCTGTGTTGCTTTTGTTTGCGACATATCTGTCACATCAGAAACAACGAATTCACTACCACCAGTGAACTCAATACCGAAGTTAAAGCCACCTTTGAGAATTGGTCCAATGATGCTGACAAGAATCAGGACTGCAGAGATGGTGTACCAAATCTTGCGCTTACCAACAATATTGAATGAACGATCCCCCGTGTAGAGGTCATTACCGAACTGAGTAAAACTAGCCATTAGTTTTCCTCCTTCGCTTCAGAGGATTGTTGGGCTTTACGCTCGGCAATTGTCTGACGCTTTAGCGCTTCTTTCGAGGACTTAGCCAGCTTCTCAGTTGAGACACGTTTTGCGGGAGCAAATTGTGCACGCCCACGATATGTTGCACCCAAAGCTTGAGGATTCAGACCCGAGAAGGTACTTCCCCCGTTGAAATAACGAGTTTGTCCCAAAAGTTGAAGCATCGGGTGAGTAAAGAGGGCAACGACAAAAAGGTCGACAATTGTGGTCAAACCCAATGTCAGCGCGAAGCCTCGAACGTTACCAACAGCAAGAATGAAGAGCACTATGGCCGCCAGGAAGTTGACCGTGTCACTGGCAACGATGGTTCGGAATGCACGCTTCCAACCTGCCTCGATTGCAGATTCAAGACCTCGTCCGTCTCGTAGTTCGTCTCGAATTCTCTCAAAGTAGACGATGAATGAATCGGCGGTAATACCGATAGCCACGATCAAACCAGCGACACCAGCAAGAGAAAGTCGATACCCTTCACGCCACGACAAAATCGTGACGAGAAGATAAGTCATCAGTGCTGCAACTGCAAGTGAAGCTACTGTAACCAAACCCAATGCACGATATTGAATCAATGAGTACAGAACAACAAGAATCAAACCAATAGCTCCAGCTAAAAGACCACTCATGAGCTGGGTTGAACCCAAGGTCGCTGAAATTGTTTCTGAGGATTGAACCTGGAAACCGATTGGGAGTGCACCATACTTCAATTGATCTGCAAGAGTTTTTGAACTCTCTTGAGTGAAGCCACCAGTAATTTGAGCGCTACCAGTGGTGATGGCGGCATTGGTTGAAGGTGCTGTGAGTACACGACCGTCAAGAACAATTGCGAACTGGTTTTGAGAACCGGTAAGACCAAATAAACGGGTTGTAACATCACCAAAAGCTTTGGTGCCTTTGTCATTGAAGGAGAGATCAACTGCCCACTGGCCTGTACTAGCACCCGTAGAGGAGGTGACCATCCCTGCTGAAGCATCCGAGATATCAGAACCAGAAACTTCAACTGGCCCCAGTAAGTACTTCACCGTGTTTGTGAAATCGCAGGTAATCAAGGGTTGGTCTTCTGGAGCTGTGCTTGCGGCTTGAATGTTCTCGTCAGCGCAATCAAACTGCTCATACTGGGCTTGAAGAGCTGGTGTAATCCAGTTCAAGTCACTTCCGTTGGAAGGTGCGACAGCAGGCACAGAAGACAAATTAGGATCAATTGGCCCTTGAGGAACGGGTGTTGCCGTTCCATCTGCTCCTACAACAGAGGTTGTCGGTGCACCGGCAATGAGGACAGCCCGGAAATCTAGTTTCGCTGAAGCTTCAATTCTGGCCAGCGTTGCATCATCAGGTTGACCTGGAATAGAAACAACAATGTTTTGATTTCCCTGAGTATTTATTTCAGCTTCAGAAACTCCTGCGGAGTCAATTCTCTGTCGAATAATGGATACCGCTTGGGCCATTTGTTCTTCTGAAACCTTTTGGCCACTCTCGAGCTTGGGGGCAAGAACAATCTGGGTTCCACCCTCAAGGTCAAGTGCAAGTTTCGGAGTCCATGAACCCCCGCCCCAGATCACACCGGCAGCGTTAATTCCGACCAGGCCGGCAATCAATACAAGAAGCCACGTAAGGGATCGAAGAGCCTTACGCGTAGTTTGGGAACGCGCCATTACTTTTTGTTTTTTGGCTTGCGCTCACCAAATTGAGGATCAATTTCGAGTGCACCAGCTTCTGCCTCTGGGTCTAGAGCGAGTTTGGTGATATCTGCGCCAATTGATTCACCGGCGGATGGAGCGACAGCAGCGTTTTCTACAACACGTGCAATAGCTTGGCGGTGAAGTTTGAGAGTGTTTTTGGGAGAAGTCTCGAGAACAACAATGTTCTCAGCGTCATCAATGGACTTGATTGTTCCGTAAACGCCAAAAGTGGTCATCACGTGCGCCCCGGGAACCACTGTCTTCTGAAGCTCTTCAGCAGCTTTCTTACGCTTTTGTCCATTGCGGAACATGAAGAAGACCAAAACGGCCAACACAGCCATCATGAAAAGTGTCATGGGATCCATGAGAAAGTCCTTAGGGAGTCAAATCCGATGCAAACACATCTCTAACGAGTATAGGTCACAGATGCTATGGGTTTATTGAGGGAGGAGTCAGGCCTAAATGGGCCCATCCTTGTGATGTTGCAATGCGTCCACGATGGGTGCGGCTCATAAGCCCTTCTCGGATAAGAAATGGCTCGACTGTGGCCTCAATCGTTTCTGATTCTTCACCGATTGAAATTGCCAGAGAATTCACACCAACCGGTCCCCCATTGAAGCGTTCGACGAGAGCAGAAAGTACGGAGCGGTCTAGACGATCAAGTCCGCGTTCATCAACGTCATATAGAGCTAAGGCAAGTTCTACAGCGTGTGCTGCATCTTCACTTGAGTGAACTGTCATGTAATCACGAACACGGCGTAATAGTCGGTTGGCGATTCGTGGTGTTCCCCGGCTTCGACGTGCAATTTCGAGAAGAGCTGATTCCGGAATGGTGATGGATAGGAGTTGGGCTGATCGTGTGAGAACAGTCCTGAGTTCTTCAACTTCATAAAACTCAAGATGAGCAGTAAATCCAAAACGGTCCCGAAGTGGACTCGCCAGTAGTCCAGTTCTCGTAGTGGCTCCCACAAGCGTAAATGGGGGTAAATCAAGAGGAATGGAGGAAGCTCCCACCCCTTTACCAACCATGATGTCAATGCGAAAATCTTCCATGGCGAGATACAGCATTTCTTCTGCAGATCGGGCCATGCGGTGTATTTCATCAATGAAAAGAACTTCACCAGGAACAAGTGAGGAAAGCAATGCTGCTAAATCACCTGCATGACTAATGGCGGGGCCACTAGACATCCGAAGTGATCGACCAGATTCATGCGCAACAATCATGGCCAGCGTTGTTTTCCCTAGGCCAGGTGGGCCCGATAACAGGATGTGGTCGGGTGTTCGAGAATCCATTTCGGCAGCTTTGAGAAGCAACCCCAATTGACTGACGACTTTGTGTTGTCCAACAAATTCAGTTAATGATTGAGGGCGAAGCGCACCTTCAAAGTCTCGTTCACTGTCGTTGAGTGGTTGCCCAGAAGTCACAGCGTCGCCAGACATTTACTTTTTTCCAGCCAAGAGCGCAAGGGCTTCTTTGAGGAGAACTGAAGAAGAGGATCGGTCTAACGAAGTGCCTGAAAGGGTTTGTAGAGCGTCTTGGGCTATTTTTTCATTCCAGCCCAGACCAACCAAGGCATTGAGAACAATTGTTTCCGCTTCAGTAGATGGGTGAGGCGAGGCAGTTGCGTGGGAAGAATGTGACAACGAACTAATCTTGCCTGCTAACTGAACAATAATCAGTTTTGCTGTTTTGGGACCAATTCCAGAAACCTTTTTGAACGCCGCATCATTCTCATCAACAACAGCAGTCAATATTTCTGCTGGTGAGAGCTCAGAAAGAATCGCCAGAGCAGAGCGTGGGCCAACACCAGAGACAGAAAGTAATACTTCAAAAATTTCTGTGCTTTCAGGCGACTCAAATCCAAAGAGGGTCATCGAGTCTTCACGAACCACAAGTGAAGTGAAAAAGACATGCTTCTCCCCCACCGCTAGGGTTCTTTTGTGCCCTGAGGTGATGTGCACGAGATAGCCGACACCGTTGACATCGACGATGCAAGTTGAGTCTCGCACAGCTGAAACTGTGCCATTGAGGGAGGCAATCACGTGCTCAGCATAGAGCGGTTATCCTCGTTTTTTGGCCTGACGCTCCGCCTCACGCCAACGTTGCTGTGCAGGAGTGAGTGCGCCCTGAGGAACAGTCATTGACCCGCCACGCCACGCGTTACAAATTGCCAAAGCAAGGGCATCTGTGGCGTCGGGAAGAAGTTTGCCTTCGGGCAGAACTAAAAGTCTCCCAACCATTGATGCTACTTGGGCCTTGTTGGCTCGGCCGGTTCCCGTTATCGATGCTTTTACTTCACTCGGAGTATGAAGATCTACTGGAAGACCTCGTTGTGCAGCTTCAAGAAAAGCCACAGCACTGGCTTGAGCAGTTCCCATTACCGTCCGAAGGTTGTGTTGTGCGAAAACCCGTTCTACAGCTATGCGTTGCGGTTCGTACTTGTCAATCAGCTGTGCCAAATCGTTTTGTAACAGAAGAAGTCGCTCGGGTAGATCGAGTTGTTTATCAGTAGTGAGCACAGAAACATGAACGAGCGAAACAGAACGGTCAGCTTTCGCATCAATAACACCCACGCCACAACGGGTGAGTCCCGGATCAACTCCGAGAATACGCAAGTTATTCCTGCTCTAATTCGGCAAGTACAGATTCGCTCAAATCGAAATTGCTGAAGACATTTTGAACGTCATCCGAGTCTTCGAGAGCGTCAATAAGCTTGAACACTTTTCGTGCAGTGTCAGCATCAATTTCTACCTCAAGATTGGGAACGAACTCTGCATCAGCAGAGTCGTAGTCTATGTTCGCAGCCTGTAGTGCTTCACGCACCGCAACGAGATCTTGGGGCTCCGAGATGATTTCAAATGACCCGTTGTGGCTAGATACATCCTCGGCACCGGCATCGAGCACTGCAGCAAGGATTGTGTCTTCATCAACACCAGCCTGCGCTGAAACTCTGATCACGCCTTTGCGGCTGAAGTTATAGGCAACAGATCCGGGATCTGCCATGTTGCCGCCATTACGGCTCATGGCAGTGCGAACCTCTGCTGCGGCGCGGTTTTTGTTATCTGTCAAACATTCAATGAGGAGGGCGACCCCGTTGGGTCCGTAGCCTTCATACATGATGGTGGTGTACTCGACTGAGTCACCGGTCAGGCCTGCACCTCGCTTGATAGCGCGATCAATGTTGTCGTTAGGAACGCTAGTTTTTTTAGCTTTCTGAACTGCATCAACAAGGGTTGGGTTTCCAGAAAGATCAGCGCCACCAAGTTTTGCTGCAACTTCAATGTTTTTGATGAGCTTTGCAAACGACTTAGCGCGGCGCGCATCAATAACAGCTTTTTTGTGCTTGGTGGTGGCCCACTTGGAATGTCCAGACATGCCTTAAATCTTAGCTTTCTTCTTTTCAACGTATTGAGCTACGCGCCCAAGGAAATATTCATGAACACGTGGATCGCCATTGACTTCTGGATGGAAAGAAATTCCTAACAAATTATCCTGTTCGACGGCAACGATTCTCCCATCATGAAGTTGAGAAATGACTCGAACTCCCTCTCCAACTCGTTCAACAATTGGAGCTCGAATAAACGTGGCAGGAATGAGTTCTTCCGAAACCCCTGGCATGGGCAAATCAACCTCAAAGGAATCAATTTGGGTCCCAAAAGCATTCCGGCGCACATCAACATGAAGTCCACCCAAAGATTCTTGCTCAACGATGGCATCAACAACGTTGTCTGCCATCATGATCAATCCCGCACAGGTTCCAAAAACAGGCATTCCATCAGCAATGGCAGAACGAAGTGGCTGTTGCATCCCAAATTGTCGAACCAACTTGTCCATAACACTTGATTCCCCGCCAGGAATAACGAGGGCATCTACAGTTGCAAGTTCCTCCGGACGACGAACTTTGATGACCTGGGCTCCCAATGTAGAAAGCACCTGCATATGCTCACGAACATCGCCCTGGAAGGCTAGAACTCCTATTCGGAGATGTGAATATTTACCAGCCACGTTCAGCGAGGCGGTGTGGAGCAGGAATGTCTGCAACATTGATGCCGACCATAGCTTCACCCAGTCCGCGTGAGGTTTCCACGATCACCTTGGGGTCATCGAAGAAAGCCGCAGCCTTGACAATCGCCTTTGCGCGTGCAGCTGGGTCTCCAGACTTGAAAATGCCAGAGCCTACGAAAACACCATCAGCACCGAGCTGGAGCATCATTGCCGCATCTGCGGGAGTAGCGACACCGCCAGCAGTGAAAAGTGGAACTGGAAGCTTTCCAGTTGAAGCAACCTCAACGACGAGGTCATATGGAGCCTGAAGTTCCTTCGCAGCAACATAGAGTTCATCTTTAGCCAAAGATGAAAGCCAGCGGAGTTCAGCATTGATTTTGCGAATGTGCTTGGTTGCTTCGGAAACGTCACCGGTACCAGCTTCACCCTTGGACCGAATCATTGCAGCACCTTCGTTTACGCGACGAAGCGCTTCTCCTAAGTTGGTGGCACCACAAACAAAGGGAACTTCAAAGGCCCACTTGTCAATGTGATTGACATAGTCGGCTGGACTGAGTACCTCTGACTCGTCAATGAAGTCAACATTCAGTTCTGCAAGTACTTGCGCCTCAACAAAGTGGCCAATGCGAGCTTTAGCCATCACAGGGATGCTCACTGCTGCCTGGATGCCTTCGATCAAGTCGGGGTCGCTCATGCGAGCTACGCCACCCTGTGCGCGAATGTCTGCTGGAACTCGCTCGAGAGCCATTACAGCAATAGCTCCGGCATCTTCGGCGATGCGAGCCTGTTCAGCGGTGACAACGTCCATGATGACGCCACCCTTGAGCTGTTCTGCAAGACCACGCTTGACGCGGTTGCTACCAGTAAGTGGAGTGTTGTTCTTTTCAGTCATTTTTCGCTTCTCTTGAATTGAGGATCTGTTAGAAGTTTAGTTCTGTTCACGCCAAGCTTTTGCTACCGCTAATCGGACATCTCCGAGAAGTGCTGTGATTGCTTTGCTCTTGGCAATGATGGGGAAGAAATTTGAGTCTGTAGCCCATCGTGGCACTACGTGTTGGTGGAGATGATCTGCAATGCCGGCTCCAGCAACGCGGCCTTGGTTCATGCCGATGTTGTAACCGTCATTGCGAGCAACTTTTTTCAAAACTCGCATTGCTTCCTGAGTCAGACTAGCGATTTCTGCGGTTTCTTCAACAGAGGCTTCGTCATACATTGCAACGTGACGATAGGGGCAAACAAGCAGGTGTCCACTGTTATAAGGGTATAAATTCAGCAAAACAAAGGCGTGTTTGCCTCGATGAACAATAAGTGCCTCTTCATCAGACATTTCCGGTGCAAGGCAAAACGGACAGTCATCTCGAGAGGGCTGTTGACCGTTTTCGATATACGCCAAACGATGTGGCGTCCACAACCGTTGAAATTCGTCGGGTACAGCACCAAAAGTAGAAGCTGATCGAAGGTCCACTCCCTCAAACTCATCTGCTTCGTAGTGGTTCATAGGTCTTCGGAGCTCATTACCTGACGGTGGTCTCGAACTGCAGCTACAAGAAGATCGACTGCTTGAGCCACGGGGATTGCGTTGCGCTGGCTACCGTCACGGAAACGGAAACTCACTGCACCATTGGCCCTGTCTTCTTCGCCAGCAATGATCTGCACGGGAATTTTCTGAGCGGCAGCATTACGAATCTTCTTTTGCATGCGGTCATCGCTTGCATCAAGTTGGACGCGAAGCCCCTCTGCTTTGAGCTGGTCTAGAACACCAGAGAGGTACTCTTCATACTCTTCAGCTACAGCAATACCTATAGCTTGAACAGGCGCCAACCAAAGCGGGAAAGCGCCCGCATAGTGCTCAGTGAGTACGCCAAAGAACCGTTCAATTGATCCAAACAATGCTCGGTGAATCATGACTGGACGGTGACGGTTACCGTCTGAACCGGTGTATTCCAGATCAAAACGCTCAGGCAGGTTGAAGTCGAGTTGAATTGTTGACATTTGCCATGTGCGACCAATGGCATCACGGGCCTGAACAGAAATCTTAGGGCCATAGAAAGCAGCGCCCCCTGGATCAGGAACCAGCGTCAAACCGGAGTCTTCAGCAACCTGTCGCAGCGTCTCTGTCGCTTCTTCCCAGATAGCGTCGTCTCCAACGTACTTCTTGGGATCTTTGGTGGAAAGCTCGAGATAGAAATCATCCAACCCATAGTCACGCAACAGCGAAAGAACGAAGTTCAAAACGTTGGTGAGCTCTTCCTTCATGTTCTGACGGGTGGTGAAAATGTGAGCATCATCTTGCGTCATGCCACGAACACGTGTGAGACCGTGAACTACGCCTGACTTTTCGTAGCGGTAGACAGAACCGAACTCAAAAAGTCGAAGAGGGAGTTCTCGATAACTCTTCGAGCGTGACTTAAAGATCAGAATGTGGAATGGACAGTTCATTGGTTTGAGGTAGTAATCAACGCCTTGGCGTGTGATTTCACCTGCCTCATTGCGGATTTCGTCCAATTTCATCGGAGGAAACATTCCATCCGCATACCAATCCAAGTGCCCGCTGGTTTCGAACAGGTTCGACTTGGTGATGTGTGGTGAATAGACAAACTCGTAACCGCCCTCTTCGTGGCGACGACGGGAGTAGTCCTCCATAGTCCGGCGAATCACTCCACCCTTGGGGTGAAATACAGGTAACCCCGAACCAATCTCATCAGGGAAGCTAAACAAATCAAGTTCAGTTCCGAGGCGTCGGTGATCACGCTTTGCAGCTTCTTCGAGACGTTCTTGATATGCACGAAGGTCTGCTTTAGATGGCCATGCGGTGCCATAGATCCGCTGGAGTTGAGGGTTGTTTTCTGAACCGCGCCAATAAGCCGCTGCCAACCGGGTCAGAGCAAAACCATCACCAATCATGCGGGTGTTTGGAACGTGTGGCCCACGGCACAAATCCTTCCACACGGTCTCTCCCGTGGATGGATCAACGTTGTCGTAAATGGTTAGTTCATTCCCACCAACTTCAACGCTCTCGTTGTCGTCACCTGTATTGCCACCCTTGAGGCCAATAAGTTCGAGTTTGTATGGCTCTGTGGCAAGCTCTTCACGAGCTTCTTCTTCGGTGACAACACGACGCATAAATCGCTGTCCTGCGCGAACAATGCGTGACATGGCCTTTTCCAGGGCTTTCATGTCTTCAGGGGTGAACGCTTCTTCAACATCAAAGTCGTAATAGAAACCGTCTGTGACGGGAGGTCCAATACCGAGCTTGGCTTCTGGGTTGACGTTCTGAACAGCCTGCGCAAGGACGTGTGCGGCAGAGTGTCGAAGAATATTGAGGCCGTCGGCAGAATCAACAGCTATTGGTTCGACAACGTCTCCAGGTTGCAAAACATGAGCCAGGTCGCGCAGTTCCCCGTTGACGCGCATCGCGACAATACTTCGATCCGTGAAAAGCGCGAAGCCATCACTGGAAGCTTGAACGGTTAGTGAACCGGAAACGTCAGACACGAAGTGAACTCCTCAAAAAGCTATCTCTACTAACAGCCTAGCCAAAAGAAAAACCCCCGGAAATCCGAGGGTTTTCAGTGAGCGATACTGGGATCGAACCAGCGACCTCTTCCGTGTCAGGGAAGCGCGCTACCGCTGCGCCAATCGCTCAAAGCCATGTCCGAAAACGTGGTTTTGGAGGTGGATACCGGATTCGAACCGGTGTGGACGGCTTTGCAGGCCGCTGCCTATCCTCTCGGCCAATCCACCGTAGGTGGTTACCCACGCTAACAATGAGTCGGCCGTAGGACTGACCACACTCGAGCGGATGACGAGATTCGAACTCGCGACCCTAACCTTGGCAAGGTTATGCGCTACCACTGCGCCACATCCGCGTTGCACTCTAATGAGTACCTTGGAACTTTATCGAGAACTCAGCGTGAACGCAAAACCTGACACGCATTTTTTTAGTAGTCGTAACTCTCTTCTCCGTGCATGACAAGGTCAATACCTGCAAGCTCGTCCTCATTCTTGACTCGGAATCCCATTGTCTTATCAATAACCCAGCCGATTGCAAACGAGAGGGTAAAGGAATAGATCAGAACACTAAAAGCTGCGATGGCTTGCTTCCCCAGTTGGTCGAAAGAACCTGAGTAAATCAGCCCCACTTCAGTGGCAAAGAATCCAAGGAACAATGTTCCAATCAAGCCACCAACGAGGTGGATACCAACAACATCTAGCGAGTCATCGAAGCCAAAAGTGAATTTGAGCTCAACCGCAAGTGCACACAAGACACCAGTGAGTACTCCAAGAACGAGTGCCCAGCTTGGAGTGAGGTAGGCACACGAGGGAGTAATCGCAACGAGGCCCGCAACAGCGCCCGAGGCCGCACCGACAGAGGTAGCTTTGCCATCTTTAATGCGTTCGACAATAAGCCATCCGATAATGCCCGCGGCTCCTGCTGCCATGGTGTTAATCAACGCAATGGCAGCAACTCCATCTGCGGCAATTGCAGAGCCAGCATTGAAACCAAACCAGCCAAACCACAGCAAACCTGCACCTAGGAGGACAAAAGGTACGTTGTGCGGTTTATGAACGCCCTTTGCGAATCCAATTCGTTTCCCGAGCACTAGAGCAAGTGCCAGCGCAGCAGCACCGGAGTTGATTTCGACTGCTGTTCCACCAGCGAAGTCAAGTGCGCCAACGTTGTAGACCAACCATCCCCCACTGGTAATTTCTCCGTCTTCAACAGTGAAATTAAAGATCCAGGAGGCTACTGGGAAGTAGACAATGGTTGCCCACACGCCAGCAAAGACCATCCATGCACCAAACTTTGCACGGTCTGCGATAGCCCCAGAAATGAGCGCAACGGTAATCATGGCAAACGTGGCTTGGAAAGCGGCAAAGACGAGAGGAGGAACTGTTGCCCCGTCTGGAACTTCAATGAGATTTTCTAATCCCATGTGGGCTAAGTCGATGTTGAATACACCGGGGATTCCGTAGGTTGCAGGTCCACCTAGAGCGGGGAATGCGATGGCATAGCCATAGATAATCCACAAAACGCCAACAATAGCCATCGAGCCAAAACTGAGCATCATCATGCTGATGACGCTCTTGGCGCGAACAAGACCGCCATAGAAGAATGCCAATGCTGGTGTCATCATCAACACCAAAGCGGTGCAAACAATGAGAAAAGCGGTATTACCTGTATCCATGAGAACCTCCAGAGGAGATTCTTTGGCATACGCGTTTCAGAAATGAAGCGTTTATGTTTCGAACAGATTAATCGTGTCTAGGCCCTGTAGGAATCTACAGGGCCTAGCACTCAAGGTGATGGGACTAACTCAAGGTTTATGCTTCCTGGAGTGCGTATCCCTCTTCACCGTGGACAATAGTGTCGATACCGGCAAGCTCGTCCTCGTTCTTGATCCGGAAGCCCATGGTCTTCTCGATGATTGTTCCGATGATGTAGCTGAGAACAAACGAGAAGATCATTACGGTAAAGGCGGCAATGGCCTGCTTTCCGAGTTGTTCAAATGAACCAGAGAAGAAGAAACCAACTTCGGTTGCAAAGAATCCAAGGAACAAGGTTCCGATCAAGCCACCAACGAGGTGGATACCAACAACATCTAGCGAGTCATCGAATCCAAAGGTGAACTTGAGCTCAATCGCTAGGGCACAGACAGCGCCCGCGATGAGACCCAACAGAATTGCCCACATTGGTGTCAGGTTTGCACATGCAGGAGTAATCGCGACCAAACCTGCAACGGCACCAGAAGCAGCGCCAACTGAGGTGGCTTTGCCCTCCTTGATCCGCTCTATAAGCAACCATCCCAGTACAGCTGCGGCTGGTGCTGCAATGGTGTTGATGAACGCCAAGGAAGCGACTCCATCAGCTGCGAGTTCTGATCCTGCATTGAAACCAAACCAGCCAAACCAAAGCAATCCTGCACCGAGAAGAACAAGGGGAACGTTGTGCGGCTTGGCAACGCCCTTCGCGAAACCAATCCTCTTGCCTAAAACAAGAGCCAGTGCAAGAGCTGCTGCACCCGCGTTGATGTGAACAGCCGTGCCACCTGCAAAGTCAATAGCACCTAGGTTGTATGCGATCCAACCTCCGTCAACAATCTTTCCGTCCACGATGGTGAAGTTGAATACCCAGGAAGCTACTGGGAAGTAAACGATGGTTGCCCAAATGCCTGCGAATACAAGCCAAGCGCCAAACTTTGCTCGGTCAGCGATTGAACCGCTAATCAGCGCAACAGTAATAATTGCAAAAGTGGCTTGGAATGCAGCGAAGGCCAAGGGTGGGAATGCTGCGCCCTCGGGAGTTTCTAATAGGCCTTCAAGACCGATATATGCGGTATCGATACCAATGATTCCGTCTATGCCATAAAACGTAGATGAGCCTTCATTGGCGAATGCGATGGAGTATCCGTAGATAACCCATAAGACACCAATCAGCGCAAGAGAGCCAAAGCTCAACATCATCATGCTGACGACACTCTTTGCTTTGACGAGACCGCCATAGAAGAACGCCAGGGCGGGAGTCATTAGGAGCACCAGTGCTGCGCTGATGAGCACGAAGGCGGTGTTACCTTGATCCATTTCAACCTCTTTCACGAATGGTGACGGATAGTTCACCGTCTCTATTCATGAGTGTGTATGAGGTTCGTTACCGCTTGTGTTCTTCGAGGTGACGTAAGTGTTACAAATATCGAGGTTGTGTTTCAAACAGATTTCTGAGCTAGAAATTGGTCAAAGCAATCAGGCGTGAAACGCAACGGAGATACTTCTTTCGATATCCACCGTTGACCATGTCCCCACCAAAGACATTGGAAATGGGTGTGCCTGAAGCAATGATGGGGATTTGAGCGTCATACACGCGGTCGATAAATGCGACCAAACGAAGAGCATCGGTCTGCCCCATGATGACGTGAACATCTTCAAGGACTATGGCGTCTATGTTGTCCAGAAGGCGAACGTAGACGGAAGGGTGCACAGTTGCAAGGTGTGCCAACAGAGCATCAAAACGGTCGACAGTAACGGTGGCACCTGCTGCGCGTTGTTCCGAAACGTAAGTCGCTATGTCTTGAGGTGAGGTAACTCGCGAAACACCCTCAGCAGCACGTTGGCGATAGTCAGTACCGTCAATGCGAATAGTCCTGAAGTTCGAGGCTAGAGCTTGAATTTCTCTGAGAAAGTCTGCAGCGGCAAAACGACCCTCACCCAAGGCGGCAGGAGGAGTATTGCTTGTTGCGGCTACTCGAGTGCCTCCTGCTACGAGTTCACCCAGCATACGAGTCATCATCATGGTGTCGCCAGGATCATCGAGCTCGAACTCGTCTATACAAATCAAACTGGCACCCTTGAGTGCTTCAACCGCTTTGACATAGCCCAGTGCACCGACAAGCGAGGTGTATTGCAGAAAGGTTCCGAAATACTTCTTTCCAGAAGCAGCATTCCATGCCGCCGCGAGCAAGTGGGTTTTGCCGACACCAAAACCGCCATCAAGGTAAACCCCGGGAGGCTGTTCCTCTGTTTTCTTGTTTCGACTAAACAGTTTGGCCTGCTTGAGAACTGCAGTGTTTCTGCCTGCAAATTCTTCAAGAATGGTACGTGCTTCTTCTTGAGAGGGATACTCAGGGTTGGGAATGTAGTTGTCGAAACGAGCCTGAGTGAATTGTGGAGGAGGAACCAGGCTATTGACGATTGCACCTGCATCAAGTGTCGGGTGAAGTTCGACGAGGGACTGCACAGAAGTCATGTTCCTGAAATATTCCTCAACATAAGCACAATATTAGGGGTGTGGGGTTGGCACATAAGGAATCTCTACGTAGTCTCGAAGGTGCAGCACAAGCCTATTGCGTATCCAGAGCAATGCTTGGTGTCATGAAATCAAACCTAAGTGAAAAGTGGAGCCATGAGCGTACCTATTGATTCGTCTGAAAAGTTTGCAGAATACGCACATCCTGAGGCCATTGTGAGCACTCAATGGTTAGAGGAAAACCTCGACAACCCTCAACTTGTCGTCGTTGAATCCGATGAAGATGTTCTGCTGTACGAAATTGGTCATATTCCTGGTGCAGTAAAAATTGACTGGCACACTGACCTCAATGACCCCGTACTTCGTGACTATGTCCAGGGCCCACAATTCGCTGAATTACTCAGTTCTAAAGGAATCTCTCGAGACACAACCGTGGTGATCTATGGTGACAAAAGTAACTGGTGGGCTGCTTATGCCCTCTGGGTTTTCAAACTATTTGGACACGAAGACGTTCGCCTGCTTGACGGAGGTCGTGACAAGTGGATCGCCGAAGGTCGTGAACTAACAAAAGAACAGCCAACAATTACTCCGAGTTCATATCCGGTAGTCGAGCGCAACGATGCTCCAATCCGCGCCTATCTTGCAGACACCCTTGCCCACATTGGTAAGCCAATGATTGATGTGCGAAGCCCTGAAGAATACTCCGGCGAACGCACCCACATGCCTGCTTACCCCGAAGAAGGGGCACTTCGTGGCGGTCACATTCCTGGTGCGGCCAGTGTCCCATGGGCTAAGGCAGCTAATGAAGACGCTACGTTCAAATCTCGCAAGGAACTCGAACAGCTTTACCTGGTCGAGGCAGGGCTCAAGCCTGGAGACGACGTCATTGCATACTGCCGGATTGGCGAGCGTTCCAGTCACACATGGTTCGTGCTGAACTATCTCCTTGGCTTCACCGGAGTTCGCAATTACGACGGATCGTGGACTGAATGGGGCTCGGCCGTTCGCGTGCCCATCGTCAAGGGCACAGAACCCGGAGTTTTAGTCCGCTAATTACTCAAGTGCAGAGGGATTAACTCTGCATAACTGAGAAGATGGAAGCATCATGACTGAACTTCCACAGGTACTCGCCCAAACTCAAGAAGATTTCCTCGACCTTGGCGACAAGGACAAGATTCAACTGCTCATTGAGTTTGCAGAGGAACTCCCTGATTTACCTCCTGAATATCAGGATCATCCTGAGCTTCTTGAAAAAGTCGAGGAATGTCAGTCGCCTGTTTACATTTTCGTTGACGTTCAAGATGGGCGCGTTGCCGTGCACGCAACAGCGCCAGAACAAGCACCTACCACTCGAGGGTTTGCCAGCATTCTGGTGCAAGGTTTGACAGGCCTCACAGTACAAGAAGCTTTGGACATACCCGATGATTTCCCCAGCACACTGGGTCTCAACGCGCTCATTTCCCCACTTCGTGTGCGCGGGATGACAGGAATGTTGTGGCGCATGAAACGCCAAATTCGAGAGAAATCAATCTAAGTACATGGTCGAAAGTTCCTCACTGACAGACCCACAACTTGCAGAAATCTATGAGTGGCCCCCGACTCTGACTTTTCGTCTCAACATGCTTATCGGTTCTGACGGCACTACGGCAGGTGAAGATGGAACTTCATTCAGCCTGACTTCAGAAGAGGACCGGAGGATTCTGCGCATCATTCGCCACGATGCTGATGTAGTTGTTCTGGGCGCTGAATCTGTCCGAAAGGAGGGATGGTACTTTCCACCTCACGGTCGCCTGATTGTGCTGAGTAAATCAGGTGTTCTTCCTCTCGAGACTTGTCCACATCCTGACAGATTGTTTATTGCACCGAGTCTGAACTCTGCACTTCATAATCTTCGAGAGAACGAACACAAAATCCTTTGTGAGGGCGGCCTGACCACCGCAAAACTTGTGCAACAACACGTGAGCTTTGATGAGATCGCTTTGACATTCCAAGACAAAGAATCAACAGCTCCCGACTTCATTGATTTCACTGAGTATCAACTTCACTCGGAACTCACTGAGAAAACCTCAGAAATGACTTTCCGTTTTTGGCGGCGAGCCGCTAAGCCGCACTAATTCAGGAACTTTAGGGTCATATATGTGACCACAGACCAGAATGCTCCTGAAGAATTTCAACGCGCAGTAAAGAGCATTTCTGCCGTCGCATTTCGGCAAGAACTCACAGTTCGAGTCATTGATTCCCCATCGGGGGTTGCTCCTTACAGTTATGCTCTCGCAGCAGATGTTCTCATTGCCGAGCATGAACACGAATCCCAACATGGCACAGGACGATTTATCCTCCTTTATGACCCAGAGGAACCCGAATCTTGGGGCGGCGCTTTCCGCGTCGTTGCCTATGCCCAAGCTCCTCTAGAAGCCGACATCGGACTAGACCCATTCTTAGCAAACGTCGCATGGTCATGGTTGGTGGATGCCCTGGCAACGCGCAAAGCCGAATTCTTCAACCCATCTGGCACAGCTACTCGAATCCTTTCGACAGGGTTTGGCGAGCTGGAAGATGCCGGTGATGGAGCGCAAATAGAACTTCGAGCATCGTGGTCTCCTGCCTCTTCAGAAATGGGAGATCAAGCAGATGCCTGGGGTGAACTTCTCTGCATGCTTGCCGGCTTACCGCCCACAGCAGAAGCTGTCAGTTTGACTGCACGCCGCAGGGAGCGTGGTTAGGGTTCACGTCATCGCCTCACCTGAAGAATTTCTCGCCTCGTGCGATGTGATTTCTCAAGGAACTGGACCAATCGCCATCGATGCAGAACGTGCGTCAGGCTTCACCTATTCACAGCGTGCTTATCTCATCCAAGTTCATCGACGCGAAGCAGGAACTTTTTTATTTGACCCTCCAGCAATTGGTGACATGTCAGAGCTCTTTCGACAAAATCACAACGAAGAATGGGTTCTCCACGCAGCTAGTCAGGATCTAACGTGTTTGCGAGAAGTCGGAATTGCTCCGCAGCGTATTTTTGATACTGAACTTTCTGCACGCTTGTTGGGTTTAGAACGGGTGGGGCTCGGCTCCGTTGTAGAAGAATTGCTCGGTGTCCATTTAGCAAAAGAACACAGTGCAGCAGATTGGTCCACCAGGCCACTACCCGAGCCATGGTTAACGTATGCCGCTCAGGATGTTGAATTACTTGTCGATCTCAGAGATGAAATCGAAAAGCTATTGGTTGAGTCCAACAAACTCAGTTGGGCGCGCGAAGAGTTTCAAGCAACACTTGATAAACCTGAAAAAGTAATCAGCACTGAACCGTGGAGAAAAATTTCAGGTCTTCACACCCTGCGCTCCCCCAGGCAACTTGCTGTTGCACGGGCGCTGTGGAATGCGCGGGATGCGGTTGCTCAGACGAAAGACATCTCACCCGGTCGCCTCATTCCAGATAGCTCGATTGTGGCTGCAAGCAAGCGAACTTTTTCTACCAAGGGTGAACTTGCAGCGTGCAAAGAATTCAATGGGCGGGCAAGCCGCAGCATGATTGACGTGTGGTGGGAGGCAGTAAGCGCCGGCATTGCTGAAGAAAACCTTCCTGTAATGCGGATCCCTTCTGACACCATTCCCCCTCCACGCGCGTGGGCGGATAAACGTCCCGATGCTTTAGGACGACTAAATGCGGCAAAAGAAAAACTGAGCACCCGAGCTGTGGAACTCAGCATGCCCACTGAAAACCTCCTCACTCCAAGTATTTTGCGCGAACTAGCGTGGGCACCACCTTCCACAATTACTGTCGTCAGCGTGAGTGCTCAATTGAAAAAATTGGGCGCACGGCCCTGGCAGATTGCTGAAACCTGTGCACTGATTTCTAATGCTTTTGTGGAAGCTGACCAAAAACTTAACCTCGAACCCCAAGAATCTTCGTAGGGACTCACAGCAGGGTTTCACAGCTGAATCCCACGAATTAGCATCAAGATAGCAATGAGGCATCGAGAGGACATCATGACCGCCGGAAAACGTGTTGTATTTGTCGACGGAGTTCGCACTCCGTTTGGTCGCGCAGGCGAAAAAGGTATCTTTTGGCAGACTCGTGCCGATGATCTCATCGTGAAAGCAATGATGGGTCTGCTTGAGCGTAATCCGCTGCTTCCAACCGAAGAAATAGATGATGTTGCGATTGCCGCTACCACTCAGCAAGGCGACCAGGGTCTCACTCTCGGAAGAACTGCAGGAATCTTGGCAGGACTTCCTCGTCACGTTCCCGGGTTTGCCATTGACCGTATGTGTGCGGGTGCAATGACGGCAGTCACAACAACAGCAGGCGGAATCGCTATGGGTTCCTATGACGTAGTTCTTGCCGGTGGCGTCGAACACATGGGGCGGCATCCCATGGGATTCAATGCCGATCCGAATCCTCGCTTTTTGGCTGAAAAACTTGTCAGTGCTGACGCCTTGAACATGGGTGCAACTGCAGAACGCCTTCATGACAGATTCCCCCATCTCACTAAAGAACGTGCTGATGCTTACGCATTACGTTCTCAACAAAAAGTAGCGGCAGCCTATGCCGCTGGATTTATCCAACAAGATTTGATTCCCATCTCAGCAAAAACTGCAGAGGGATGGACACTGGCTACGGTAGACGAAGCTCCCCGTCCAGAAACAACAATGGAGGGACTTGCTGGCCTCAAGACACCATTTAGACCGCATGGTCGTGTCACTGCAGGAAATGCTAGTGGCCTCAACGATGGTGCAACTATCTGCCTTCTAGCAAGTGAGGAAGCAGCAGAACGCTATAACCTCGGCATCAAAATGTCGATGGTTTCTTTTGCATTTGCTGGTGTTGAACCAGAAGTAATGGGAATTGGCCCCGTTCCTTCCACAGAAAAAGCCCTACGCAAAGCAGGTCTTACAATTGACCAAATTGGCCTGTTTGAAGTGAATGAAGCCTTCGCAGTTCAAGTATTGGCGTTTCTTGATCATTTTGGCATCTCTGATGATGACCCTCGGGTCAACGAATATGGTGGCGCCATTGCGTTAGGTCACCCGTTGGCTAGCAGTGGTGTTCGCCTGATGATTCAATTGGCACATCAATTCGAACGCCACCCTGATGTCAGATATGGCATGACCACAATGTGTATTGGCCTTGGACAGGGTGGAACAGTTATTTGGGAAAACCCACACTGGAATGGTGCAAAGTAATGACGAACTACGACAGCATTGATTTTTCTGACCTGATTGCTCTGAGCACTGAAGAGGTTGTAACTCACAGCTTCTCTCGGGACATCACTCTTTCCAGCGGCAAAGTTATCGCATTGGTGACTCTTGATAATGGAATGGACTACAAGCGTCCGAACACTCTTGGCCCTCAGGGGCTACTCGAGCTAGATCGTCTTTTAGTTTCGCTTAGTGATCGCGCCGCTGCTGGAGAAATCAACGCTGTTGCTGTGACCGGCAAAGAATTCATCCTGGCAGCTGGGGCTGATCTCAGCAGAGTCAGTGATGTGCCCAGTAAAGAGATGGCCGTTAAGCTCGCGCAACTAGGCCACAGAGCCCTTGGTCGCTTAGGCGAACTAGGAGTGCCCTCTTTCGTCTTCATCAATGGCTTAGCTCTTGGTGGAGGCCTTGAAGTGGCACTCAACGCCACATACCGCACTGTCGATGCAACGGTGAGTGCAATTGCGTTGCCTGAAGTATTTCTCGGCTTAATTCCCGGGTGGGGCGGCGCTTATCTTCTGCCGAATTTGATCGGTATTGAGAATGCACTCAAAGTCATCATCGAAAACCCACTAAAGAACAACCGAATGCTCAAAGCTGCCGATGCTTTCGAGCTAGGAATTGCTGACGCCATGTTTGGTTCAGCACGATTTTTAGAAGAGTCCTTGCAGTGGGCAGATTCTGTGCTTAACGGTCATGAGGTTCACCGCCCACACCAACCTGGCAAAGTTGAACGTCTTGCTAAATGGAACTTGGCAGTTAACATCGCGCGAAAGAGTGTGGAAGAAAAGCTGGGGACCGTCGCCACAGCACCTTATGTTGCTCTTGACCTTCTTGAACAGGCACGAAAAGTTGACAAAGAAGCAGCCTTCGCCCGGGAAGACGAAGCAATTGCGTCACTTATTGTTGGTGACCAGTTCCAAGCATCAATGTACGCATTCGATTTGGTTCAAAAACGAGCGAAAAAGCCTGCGGGAGCACCCGACCCCAAGCTTGCTCGTCCGGTAGGTAAAGTTGGCGTCATCGGGGCTGGATTGATGGCACGACAGTTTGCGCTTCTATTCGTCCGCAAGCTCAAAGTGCCCGTGGTACTCACTGACATCAACCAAACCAAACTCGACGAAGCTCTTTCGTACATCCATGCGGAAATTCAGTCAATGCATGACAAAGGTCGCATCTCATCAGATGAGAACAAGCGACTGCAAGCGCTTGTGAGCGGAACGACTAGTCCTGCTGCTTTTTCTGACGCAGATTGGATCATTGAAGCAGTCTTTGAAGAGCTCACAGTCAAACAAGATGTTTTTGCGAATATCGAGCAGTACATAACTGAGGACGCCATTCTCGCTACCAATACATCAAGCTTGTCTGTCAACGAGATCGGTGCGAAATTGAAACACCCTGAACGGTTGGTAGGCTTCCACTTTTTCAACCCTGTTGCGGTAATGCCTTTGGTTGAGGTTGTGAATTCACCTCAGACCAACGAGGTATCACTGGCTACTGCCATGGAAACAGCGAAGAAACTGGGTAAGACAGCGGTCATCACAACAGACTCCCCCGGTTTCGTTGTTAATCGCTTACTTGCACGACTACTGGGTGAAGCCATGCATGCAGTGGATACGGGAACATCTTTCAAGACAGTCGATGATTCAGTCGCCTCCTTCGGTATGCCTATGGCACCATTTGAACTTCTTGACCTCGTTGGTCTCAAGGTAGGTGCACATGTTCTAGACACCCACCATGCAGCTTTCCCAGATCGCTTTTTCCGAAGCGACAACCTTCACAAGCTTGCCGAACATGGTTCCATCATTGTTCGAGGTCGCACGGGCAAAATCACGGGCTATGACCGTGGAGCTGAAGCTATTGTCAAGGGGGGAACTTCACCCATGACTGCGGATCAGATTCGACTACGTATCGAGGATGGTCTGGCTGACGAAATTCACCGCATGTTGGAAGAAAAGGTTGTTACTGCAGCCCAAGACATTGATTTGTGCATGATTATGGGCGCAGGATGGCCATTCCAGATGGGTGGAGCAACACCCTTCCTGGACCGTATTGGGGCTAGTCAGCGCGTCTTTGGTGGAACCTTCCACAATCCCTTGATTGCTGGACCAAAAAACTAAACGTTTTTGTTCTGGAAGGTTTCAGAAACAGCGCCCTCATCAGGTAACGGACGAGCAACAGGAATCTTACTGCCGAGAACCTGAGCGACAACATCTCGTGCGATGTCTTGTGCGGTGAGGCCTGCATCGGCCAAAATTTCATTCCTGCTCGCGTGATCGAGGAATTCATCTGGCAATCCCAGCTCGTCAACCGCGGTATCAACGCCTGCACTGCGTAAATCTTGCCTGATGCGCGTTCCGATTCCTCCGACACGGACACCATCTTCAAGGGAAATCACCAATCGGTGATCGCGAGCCATGTCGATGATGCTTTCTGGAACAGGAACGATCCAACGTGGGTCGACCACTGTTGCGCCAATACCTTGCTGCGCAAGACGATCAGCGACGTCAAGACCTAGTTGAGCAAAAGCACCAATGGCAACAATGAGGACATCTTTGTGAGCCGCCTCTCGCAGGACATCAACACCGTCAGGGCGGCGACGAACAGCTTCTATGTCGTGAGCAACAGATCCTTTAGGGAATCTGATGACAGTAGGACCATCATCAATAGAAATCGCTTCAGCGAGCTCTTCACGCAGGCGGGTGGCATCGCGAGGAGCAGCGAGGCGGATGTGAGGAACAACTTGAAGTATGGACAGATCCCATACTCCGTGGTGGCTGGGTCCATCAGGACCGGTGACACCGGCCCGGTCAAGAACAAATGTCACTCCTGCTTTATGCAAGGCAACATCCATCAACACCTGGTCGAATGCCCGATTAATGAAAGTTGCATAAACGGCAACGACTGGATGCATTCCACCAAAAGCTAGTCCCGCTGCTGAAGCAACAGCATGCTGTTCAGCAATGCCGACATCAATTACACGGTCGGGGAAACGCTCGAGGAGCTTGTGGAGGCCCGTGGGACGCAACATCGCTGCAGTGATGCCAACAATGCTTTCATTCTTTTCAGCAAGTGAAACGAGTTCATCACCGAAAACATCAGTCCACCCAACAGTCGTGGAGGTCGAAATGGATTTTCCAGTCGCAGGGTCAATTTGCCCTACTGCGTGGAATTGATCATCGACATCTTTTTGAGCAGGTTCGTAGCCCTTACCTTTTTGAGTAATTGCATGAACAATAACGGGTGCCCCGTAATTCTTAGCTTGTGTGAGAGCAGATTCCATTGCTTTGACATCATGGCCGTTCACAGGCCCAAGATACTTGATGTCGAGATTCGCGTAGAGGTCTTGATTGTTTGTAAACCGGGAAAGGAATCCGTGAACGCCACCGCGCACACCACGGTAGAACGCACGAGCGTACGGACCCATTCTGGCAAACATACGACTGCTGGTGAAATGAAGATTACGATAACTCTTTCTGGTTCGAACCTTGTCTAGGTATCGAGCCATTCCTCCAATAGTGGGGGCGTAACTGCGGCCATTATCGTTCACAATAATGACGAGATTGCGAGCATTGTCATGGCTGATGTTATTGAGTGCTTCCCAGGTCATTCCTCCTGTGAGGGCACCATCACCAACAACAGCGACAACATGACGATCATCTTGACCCGTCATACTAAACGCTCGTGAAATTCCGTCTGCCCAAGACAAAGAACTTGAAGCGTGTGAGCTTTCAACGATGTCATGAACAGATTCAGAGCGCTGGGGATATCCAGCAATACCGCCCTTTTCGCGCAACTTGGAAAAGTCCTGACGACCTGTCAGAAGTTTGTGTACGTATGATTGGTGACCCGTGTCGAAAACTATGGAGTCTCTGGGTGAGTCAAAGACACGGTGAATAGCAATGGTGAGCTCAACCACGCCAAGGTTAGGCCCGAGGTGCCCGCCTGAGCGGGCAACCTCTCGGACCAAAAACTCTCTAATTTCGGCGGAGAGTTGAACGAGTTCCTCTTGGCTCAGTCGGTCGAGGTCCCGGGGACCATGAACTGTTTCAAGAATTGCCATGACTCGAGTCTATGAGGAAACGAACCAGTTTGTGCTGAGAATTCGTCGACTAAGCGACGAGCGAACGCAACACGTACTGAAGGATTCCACCATTACGGTAGTAATCCGCTTCACCAGGGGTGTCGATGCGAACCACAGCGTCAAATTCGATGGTTTCCTTACCCGCAGGTGAGTTTTCCGAAGGAGCGGCAGTCACACGGACAGTCTTAGGAGTAACGCCCTTGTTGAGTTCCTCAACACCACTGATTGAAACAATTTCGGTTCCGTCAAGGCCCAAAGACTGCCAGCTTTGCCCGGCAGGGAACTGCAAGGGAAGTACACCCATACCGATGAGGTTTGAACGGTGAATACGCTCAAAACTCTCCGTAATGACGGCCTTCACTCCCAGAAGTGCGGTTCCCTTAGCTGCCCAGTCACGAGAAGAACCAGAACCGTATTCCTTGCCACCGAAGATGACCAGAGGGGTCCCAGCAGCTTGGTAGTTGGCGCTTGCGTCATAGATGAAGGACTGAGGGCCGCCCGCCTGTGTGAAGTCACGAGTGTAACCACCCTCAACACCATCAAGGAGCTGATTCTTTAGACGGATGTTCGCGAAGGTTCCACGAATCATCACTTCGTGGTTACCACGACGAGATCCGTAGGAGTTGTAGTCAGCACGAGACACACCGTGTTGGTCGAGGTAGACAGCAGCTGGAGTGCCAGCCTTAATGTTTCCAGCAGGCGAAATGTGGTCAGTGGTAACCGAGTCACCCAAGGTTGCCAAAACGCGTGCGCCAGCAATATCGGTAACTGGAGAAGTTTCCTTCTTCATGCCCTCGAAGTATGGGGGCTTACGAACGTAGGTTGACTTGGCATCCCACTCAAAGGTTGCACCCGTTGGTGTGGGCAGGTTGCGCCAGCGCTCATCACCATTGAATACGGAGGAATATTCGTGGTCAAACATGGCGGTGTCGATGGACTCGCCAATAACCTTCTCTACTTCAGCGGTGTCAGGCCAGATGTCCTTGAGGTAGACAGGATTGCCGTCAGAACCAGTTCCGAGAGCGTCCTTTTCGAAGTCAAAGTCCATTGATCCAGCAAGTGCATAAGCAATGACCAGAGGAGGGCTTGCCAGGTAGTTCATCTTTACGTCGGGGCTAATACGGCCCTCGAAGTTACGGTTACCCGAGAGAACAGCAGTCACAGCGAGGTCGTTGTGGTTGATAGCTGCAGAGATTTCATCCTTGAGGGGACCAGAGTTTCCGATACACGTCATGCAGCCGTAACCGACAGGGTAGAAACCGAGCTCGTCGAGATACGGAGTAACGCCGGCTTTTTCGTAGTAGTCGGTGACAACCTTGGACCCTGGAGACAAGGTGGTCTTCACCCAAGGCTTGGTCTTAAGGCCCTTCTTCACCGCGTTGCGTGCAAGAAGACCAGCAGCGAGCATGACAGAAGGGTTGGAGGTGTTAGTGCAGGAAGTGATAGCTGCGATGGTGACGGCACCATTCTTCAGCTCGAACTCTTCTCCCCCATCAACAGTGACTTTTACGGCGTCCCCGTGAGTGTAGTTCTTGACGTCCTCAGCGAACTGGCTCTGAGCCTTGGAGAGCTCAATGCGGTCCTGTGGGCGCTTGGGGCCAGAGATCGAAGGAACAACTGTTGAGAGGTCGAGTTCCATGTATTCAGAGAAGTTTGGCTCGTTGCTGGGGTCAAACCAGAGGCCCTGGGCCTTGGAGTACGCCTCAACGAGGGCAACCTGCTCTTCAGAGCGACCAGTTAGTCGCAGGTAGTCCAAAGTGACGTCGTCAACGGGGAACATTGCTGCGGTAGAACCGAACTCAGGACTCATGTTTCCGATGGTGGCTCGGTTGGCTAGAGGAACTGAGGAAACACCAGGTCCATAGAATTCAACAAATTTGCCAACAACACCTTTCTTGCGAAGCATTTCGGTGATGGTCAGCACCACGTCGGTAGCTGTTACGCCAGTGGGGATGGAACCTGAAAGCTTGAAACCTACAACCTTGGGAATGAGCATAGAGACGGGCTGACCAAGCATTGCCGCCTCGGCCTCAATACCACCGACACCCCAGCCAAGGACGCCCAAGCCATTGACCATGGTGGTGTGTGAGTCTGTACCCACGCAGGTGTCGGGGTATGCCTGGAGAACACCAGCAACTTCACGAGCCATGGTGACACGAGCTAAGTATTCGATGTTGACCTGGTGAACAATGCCTGTTCCTGGGGGGACAACTTTGAAGTCATCGAAAGCGGTCTGGCCCCAGCGCAGGAATTGATAACGTTCTCCGTTGCGTTCGTATTCGATTTCTACGTTCTTCTCGAGAGCATCAGCAGTGCCGTAGAGGTCTGCAATGACAGAGTGGTCAATGACCAATTCGGCAGGAGCTAGTGGGTTGATCTTGGTGGGGTCGCCACCGAGTTCGGTTACAGCCTCTCGCATGGTTGCAAGGTCAACGACACAAGGAACACCTGTAAAGTCCTGCATGATCACGCGTGCAGGGGTGAATTGAATTTCGGTGTCAGGCTCAGCGGAGGGAACCCAGCTCCCCAATGCCTTAATTTGCTCTGCAGTTACATTCGCACCATCTTCGGTGCGTAGAAGGTTTTCGAGCAGAACCTTGAGGCTGTAGGGCAACTTGTCATGACCCTGTACGGAGTCGAGGCGGAAAATCTCGTATGACTTTCCAGAGACCTCAAGTTTGCTCTTGGCTCCAAAACTGTTTACTGCCGACACGTGCTGCTCCTCCGTTGGGCGTTTGACGCAAGTGAAAATGATGTGTTGCTTGACCTGAAACAAAAGTCTCTTGATATCAAGATATATCTTATCCTGACATTTTGTCACTACGTTCTATGAACTTGAGGTTTATTCCTGGTAGAGCGATCGAACAATGAGCCATGTCAGGGCGAGAACAGGGACATAGAGCGGTAGCCCTAGAAGCAATTTTGCAGTCGCCAAACCTTCAACGTTGCCAGAAAGGTAGAGCGGATACTGAACGATAAGCCGAAGTGCGAACATGCCAAACCAAATGGCGGTAACTCCGCTGTAGACACGCAGATGATGTTTGTTCTTCCTCCAGGCAAATCCTTCGCCACGAATCAAACCAACTGCGACACCGATAATCGGCCATGTAGCAAGTATCGAAACCAAAAACACTACTGAATATGCCGCATTAGTGATGAGGCCGGGCACGAAATTATCTTCAGGTCTATTGGTTAGTAAAGCTAATGCAGCAGAAAGAACTACACCGGCCAAACCAACCAGAGCCTGTGTTGCTGCTTGTCTTCGAATCAAGCGATAAGCAGTGAATAGCACTGAGATTGCAACAGAGATTCCGATTGCAAGCCAAGGATCGCGAGTTATCGCTAAAACCACGACAAAGATGAGACCGGGAACAACTGTTTCAATAATTCCTAGCCATCCGCCCATAGCAGTCCACAGTGGATGTTTGCCCTCTCCAGCCCCTTCAGGATTCAGAGCAAGTGAAGATAGGCCTGATTTACTCGCCATAGTTAGGCGCCTGTAGGCGTAGCACCAGCGGCCTGCTCAGGAACACGAAGCGGCAATAGTTCACGAGGCGGAACAGGCTGTTGCCCTCGAACTACAACAATGTCCCGGAAGAGTTCAATCATTGTTGCCCGCTTGTCGGCTTCCACAGCAGCAGGGCCGGCAATAACTCCACGTAGGAACCAGCGAGGCCCGTCTACACCGATGAAACACACATCTTGGAAGACCTGTTTGCCCTCAACCATTGCAGGGACGCGTGTCAACAAATCTGGCCCAATTTCGGTAAGCCCCTCAGTCACCGAACCACCCTGAGCTGCAATCTGTTCAGAAAGTTGGTGACGTACTTCGTGCCACAAACCGCCAGAGCGTGTGGAGGCAAAAACCTGAACTTGAAGGGTTGAGCCTTGGAAATCCAAAGCAACCGCAATCACTCGACCAGTTCCTTCTTCAACTTCAAGACGGAGATTCAATCCCTCACGAGGGATGAGCTTGAGAGAACCAAGATCAACATATGGGCGAACGCCACTTACTTCAGATTCATCAAAAGGACCCAGCGTGCTTCGATCTGACGGAGCACTTTTTGCTTCAGAAATTGATTCACTCATTTGCCTTGTTCCGTTCTGTGGGCAATTCCAGTAGATCCAAAACCAGACTCGCCCCGTTCACTTGCAGGAAGTTTGTCGACTGGAATAAATCGCGCTTGAACCACTGGCATCACAATCATCTGGGCAATGCGATCACCCTTATTTATCGTAAATGGCTCGCGGAGGTCAGTGTTCAGCAACGTTACTTTGAGCTCGCCACGGTACCCGGCATCAACTGTTCCTGGTGAATTAACTACGGTAATGCCGTGTTTTGAAGCCAATCCTGAACGAGGAACTACGAACGCTACATAACCTGCTGGGAGTGCAATAGAGACTCCAGTTGCGACAGTTGCACGCTCACCAGGTTGCAGAACTACTTCTTCTGAAGAAGATAAATCAGCACCGGCATCTCCGGGATGTGAATAAGTGGGGATTGTCTCAGCCGTAATGAGAACTTCAATTGTTTGGTCCACGTGTCGAGGTTAGCCGAGATTTAGTGGTCGAATAGATGTATGACTACGTTTCGTGAAGTTTTACGACCATCTGCGTGGATGTATTTTGCTGCCACATTCATGATTCCCACCGTGATTTTGGTGTGCGCGCCATTCAACCTCACCCTGGGCGTCATCCTGTCGGTGGTCATCTATCTCGCCATTGTCATCCCAATGTTCGCTCTGTCTCCGGTTATCGAGTTGACCGATAAGGAGCTGAGAGTTGGTAAAGCTCACATTTCTCGCGAATTTATTGGCAGAGTGAGTGCATACTCCGGCAACTATGCCATTGCAGCGCGTGGCCCTGAACTTGATGCCCGTGCCTGGATTTTTTTGCGTGGATGGATCAATCCTGTAGTCCGTGTTGACATTAACGACCCCGCAGACCCAACACCGTATTGGCTGTTTTCTACGCGAAAGCCAGAAGAGCTAGTTGCGGCACTTCGTGCAGGTCGCCAATAGTTAAACACATAATGGCCGGCGTTAACACCGGCCATTATGTTGAAGTTTAGAAGGCGCATTCCTTGCAAACAGGGCCTAATTTTTCTTCGTGATCTACCTGTGATCGGTGCTTGACGAGGAAACAGCTCACGCAAGTGAATTCGTCGTCTTGTGGCGGCAAGACCACAACATCTAACTCGAGGTCTGAGAGGTCAGCGCCCGCGAGCTCAAAACCACCTGGGTTATCAGCATCTTCACCGTCAACAGCCCCCGAGAGTTTGTCGGGCACGCGCTCCTTGAGCGCTTCAATGGACTCGGTGTCGTCATTGTCTGTTTTGCGAGGTGCGTCGTAATCAGTAGCCATCTTTATGTTCCAAATCGTCACGTCACCGACTCAAAAATACGCCGGCGCGGACAGTTTGCCCGATTGTGGCCAGAAATACAAAATCTTCTTAGGCGTGTTGTCCCTTGCATGGCCAATTAGGTCGGCACGCGCGGAAGTTAAGGAGAAGAAATACATTTTCATGGAATTCTCTACACATACACTTTTGCCCTAGGAGCTTGCAAATATGCGTGAACTGAAAGTCATCGATGTCGATGGTGCAGATCTCATCCTTGCTGACCAGGAGGGTGAGGAGTTCCGGGCAAGTGTGGACGAAACTTCATTACGTCGCTTACGACACTCTCGAATCGTCGATGAAGGTCCCCGAGTCTCCCCCAAAGACATTCAGGCGCACCTTCGTGCGGGATTGTCCAATGAGGAAATTTCAGCCCTTACTGGAGCCAGCCTTGATTTGATTCAACGTTTTGAATCACCCGTGTTGGCTGAACGAGAATTCATTATTTCTTCTGCACTTGCCGTCCCTACCCAGGACACGGTTTCTACAGATACAGGCAATCTCAGCTCCGCTTTTGGATCCGTCATCACTCAACGTCTCCTCAGCCTGGGAGCGACGTCAGAGCGTTGGGCCACCTGGAAAGAAGAGTCTGGAAACTGGACTATCAAGCTGGAATTCGCCTCTAATGGCATCGAACACGATGCTCGGTGGTCTTTTGATTCCAAAAAACGGACACTTAGTCCCATCAACAGTGACGCATCGACCCTTTCTCAAAAAGGCGATCTCTCCAGCGGCTTAATTCCGAAACTCCGTGCAGTAGCAGTCGATACCGCTGCACTCGAGGCCACTCAACCATTGACTGAAACAGTCGAAGGACCAGTCTCAGAAATCGGAGCACCGACTACTCAAGATGACGCATCAACACAGTCACGCGAACACAGCCCCACTGCTGATCTCCTAGAAGCCCTTCGCAAGCGCCGCAACGAACGTGAATCAACACCTGCCTGGCTCAAAGACGAAGTCTCTGCAAGCACGGACTCTCATGAAAGCATTCCGCAAGAAGACACAATCATTTCCGGAGTTACCGTCGAATTGGATTCGACGTTGACCTTCACTGAACCTTTTGATGTTTCCACTCCTGAGGTGGAACCCACGCAGGCAAACGATTCAAAACCTGTCAACAAAACCGGCCGGCCAACAATGCCCTCCTGGGATGACATTGTTTTTGGCACGCGGTCTGACGACGACCCTGCCTAGTTTCGTGAAAAACCTGCAAGTTTGATGGCAGGAACGTGCATCTCGATGACCGAAACTCCCCCGTGTTGGCCAACCATAGACCTTCCCTTCAACGTGGTATCTCTGGCGTCATAAAACACAACATTTTTGTTTGACAAAAGAAAAACGTCTCCGGCTCGACCGGCAACTTCTGTATTCAGTTCAGGAAATAGCCCTGATTCGACAAGCTGTTCTTGTGTAAGCACCGAGGCAATCCCGTCAAAATCTTTCTGCCACTCAGCAATGAAGTCTTTTTTATCACTGGGTGATACCGAATCAAGGAAATAGAGCTGAGGACAACGAGGTTCACCGCCAATGGAAGCAATGCGCTCAAAAAACGAAGAACTATTTCCGAGAAGGAAATGTTTGGATTGGGGAATGTCAATCACTCCATGATCTGCTGTAACAAACAGACCAATATCGTCAGGTAGGTGTGCGGAAAGAGCTGCTATAGCTGCATCGACGTCTTCAAGAACAGTGGCCCACTCTGGAGAATCCACACCCTTTTTATGAGAAATCTCATCCAGCTCAGAAATGTAGACGACACCCAACTGGGGCGAAGTTGCACGAATCAGAGCTGACGACTGTGCCATACGATCATCAAGTGAATTTGCCCCCACATAACTGGCTCCTCGATAAATGACGCTCGTTAAGGTGGAATCAGCAAATCGTGAGTGCCCAACCACGAATGAAGTGCACCCCTGTTTGGCGACATCAACAAACAATGGTTCAGCTTTAAGCCAGTGTTGTGGATTCTCAATCGCTTTAAGGCCTGAGAGCTGATTAATCAGATCGCCTGTTTCGGGATCCCTGATTTGATAACCAAGCATCCCATGAACGCCGGGGAGCACTCCGGTAGTGAAAGACGTCAGAGCCGCGGCAGTTGTACTAGGAAAAACTGTTTCTAACGGATCCGATTCCAGCGTTGCCTGCGCAAGAAATCTTGCATGACCACGGGCATTACGAAGATTGTGAAAACCTAAACCGTCAATCACAACGACGATTGCTGAGCGAACAGAAGGTAAATCTAGTGCGTTCTCGTAACCACTAAGTCCCATGCTAGAAAAGCAACTTGGCAAAACTTCGGCAAGGCTCAGCAGGCCAGAATTGCGCGTCGGTAACATGTTTGACATCGAGGTCAGTCTGCCATAGTTCACCATCCCGACGCAGAAAATCCTCTCCAGAACAACGGAAGTATTGAGTATGGCACCCCACTCCCAACAGCACGATTCTGTTGAGCGCATTGAAGACATTGATGTCTCAACGGAGATGCGGGATTCCTTCCTTGAATATGCCTATTCCGTTATCTATTCGCGAGCATTGCCCGATGCTCGGGACGGGCTGAAACCAGTACAACGTCGAATCCTATTCATGATGAATGAGATGGGACTCCGACCTGACAAAGGTCACGTGAAATCAGCGCGTGTAGTTGGTGAAGTTATGGGGAAGCTTCACCCGCATGGTGACGCATCCATTTACGATGCCCTCGTGCGCTTGGCACAAGACTTTTCTTTACGTCTCCCGCTGATTGATGGTCATGGAAACTTTGGGTCTCTCGACGACGGTCCAGCAGCGGCGCGTTATACAGAGGCTCGACTGGCTCCCTCTGCTTTAGCAATGACCGCCAATATGGATGAAAACGTAGTGGATTTTGTCCCCAACTATGACAATCAATTTCAACAACCTGATGTCCTCCCCGCCGCGTATCCGAATCTTCTCGTTAACGGCGCCAGTGGTATTGCAGTGGGTATGGCCACCAATATGGCGCCCCATAACCTCATCGAGGTTATTGAAGCGTCAATTCACCTTCTGAGGAACCCCCAGGCAACTTTGGATGAATTGATGGCATTTGTTCCAGGGCCAGATCTTCCCTCCGGCGGAATCATCATGGGCCTGGACGGCATTCGTGAGGCTTACGAAACTGGTCGAGGAAGTTTCAAGACCCGCGCCAAAGTAACCATTGGGAGTGTTTCCGCACGAAAAATGGGTATCACCGTGACCGAATTGCCCTATTTGGTTGGGCCAGAAAAAGTCATCGACAAAATCAAAGATGGTGTGACGAGTAAGAAACTCAATGGAATTTCAAACGTCATTGACCTCACTGATCGTCACCACGGACTCAAACTTGTCATTGAAATAAAGACTGGCTTTGACCCCGAGGCTGTTCTGGAGCAGCTCTATCGCTACACCCCGCTTGAAGATTCGTTCAGCATCAACAACGTTGCCCTCGTGGACGGTGGACCCCAAACTTTGGGACTGCGGGAGATGCTGTCGGTCTATGTTTCCCATAGGAAATCCGTTGTCGAACGTCGTTCACAATTCCGTCTCGCCAAGCGTCAAGACAGGCTTCATCTTGTTGATGGTTTGCTCATTGCGATTATGGATATCGATGAGGTAATTCAACTTATTCGTCAAAGCGATGACACCGATCAGGCACGTCAGCGCCTCATTGAGGTATTCGAGCTGTCCGTGGCTCAAGCTGATTACATTCTTGAACTACGTCTGCGCCGTCTGACCAAATTCTCGCGCGTGGAGTTAGAAGCTGAAGCAGATGCGCTTCGTAAAGAGATTGCTGCCCTCGAAGAAATTCTTTCTTCTGAAAAACGACTAATTGACGTTGTTGTGACTGAGCTGTCAGAAACAGCCAAGACTTTGGGCACACCGCGTAGGACGGTGTTATCAACATCCACAATTGCACCTGCAACTACGAGTGCGCGTGCAGCTTCACGTGAGCCCGAGGCACTCCAGTTGGAAGACACCCCTTGTCGAGTATTACTTTCCAGCACAGGCAAGCTCGTTCGTGTAGACCTTTCAGATGCAGATGAGCGCATTACTCAAGGAACACATCGCACAGCTAACGATGGAATCCGATCTGATGTGATTTCTTCTCGTCGAGGAATAATTGGTGCGGTTACAAACACTGGTCGACTTCTCCAGTTCTCCCCTGTCTCTCTCCCTGGGGTTCCAGCATCCAGCGTTTCATTAGCTGCCGCTGTCAACAGCTCCGATTACATCGAGCTTGAATCCCAAGAACATATCGTCGGGTTAGTCCCCCTGGGGACAACAGACGTCTTCGCCCTCGGCACGAGCGAGGGTGTAGTCAAGCGCATTCAAGGTGAAGCATTCCCTGCAAAGTCGGGAAACTCCATCATTGCTTTGAAAGACTCTGATCAAGTTGTGGGAATTTGCACAGCCTCAGATTCTTCGGAACTAGTTTTTGTCACCTCTGACGCTCAACTCTTACGCTTTAGCGCTGAGAACGTTCGCCCGCAGGGAGCCACTGCAGGCGGTATGGCAGGTATTCGAGTATCTGACAATGCCCGAGTGATTTACTTCACAACAGTAGAAGCAGAGGATGCACGTGTGGTTACTGTCTCAACATCCTCCAACACTCTGTTAGGAACTGATGCAGGGCGAGCTAAAACCTCACTGTTGGCAGATTTTCCTGCAAAAGGTCGTGGCACCGGTGGTGTCCGGGCTCAAACATTCCTCAAGGGTGAAGATGCTCTTGCAATTGCGTGGGTTGGTATAGGAACTCCGCGAGCAAACTCTCTGGATGGAATGCCTCGTGAGTTGCCTGGAGATATTTCTAAGCGTGATGCTTCGGGTGCTCTGCTCGAAGCAGATATTGCATTTATTGGGTCAGCAGTCAGCGACTAACTAGACGTCTATTCGGTCACGAGAAAGGCCGGAAGATCCTTCGATAATGAAATCTCGTCGTGGGCCAACATCGTTTCCCATCAACAGTTCAAATACCGTATCTGCCATTGCCGCATCCTCAACACCCACTCTACGTAGTGTTCTGGCAGAACGATCCATGGTTGTTGTAGCAAGTTGATCTGCGTCCATTTCACCCAAGCCTTTATAGCGCTGGATGGGTTCCTGATAACGTTTCCCGGCCTTTGCCAGACCGGCCAAAACTGATTGCAACTCTGTTTCCGAGTATGTGTATATCGTCTCATTCGGCTTCGTTCCCGGGTTGATCACGACAACTCTGTGAAGTGGAGGAACAGCAGCGAAAACGCGACCGGCTTCGATCAGAGGCCTCATGTAACGGAAAAACAGGGTTAGTAGAAGAGTTCGAATATGAGCACCATCCACGTCAGCGTCAGACATCAAAATGATCTTGCCATAGCGTGCCGAATCTAAATCAAAGCTGCGGCCAGAACCGGCGCCAATAACCTGAATGATGGAGGCGCATTCAGTGTTGTTGAGCATGTCTGATACAGAAGCCTTTTGAACGTTCAGGATCTTTCCACGAATGGGCAATAAAGCTTGATACTCACTATTGCGTGCAAGTTTTGCAGTCCCCAAAGCAGAGTCACCCTCAACAATGAACAGCTCTGATTGCTCAACATCATTACTGCGGCAATCAACCAGCTTTGCAGGAAGGCTCGATGTTTCCAGCGCATTCTTACGTCGCTGAGTTTCCTTGTGAGTGCGAGCCGAAATGCGACTCTTCATCTCAGAAACAATCTTTTCTAATAAGAGCGCGGATTGAGTCTTGTCGTCACGTTTGGACGACGTAAGGCGTGCAGCAAGCTGTTTGTTTACAACAGAGGAAACAATGGCTTTGACGGCTGGTGTCCCCAAAACTTCCTTCGTTTGACCTTCAAACTGTGGTTCGGGAAGGCGAACGGTGACTACTGCTGTCAATCCAGCAAGGACATCATCTTTTTCAACCTTGTCATTACCTGCTTTGAGCTTGCGAGCGTTTGCTTCTACTTGGGAACGGATCACCTTCAGAAGTGCTTGCTCAAAACCTTGCTGATGAGTTCCGCCCTTAGGAGTGGAAATAATGTTTACAAAAGTCTGAAGTTCGGTTTCGTAACCTGTGCCCCAGCGAAGAGCAATATCAACACCACAGGTGCGCTCGACCTCTGAAAGAGCCATGTTTCCATCTGGTCCCAGTACCGGGACGGTTTCAGTGAACTGTCCTTCTCCAGTCAACCTCCAGATGTCGGTGACTGCACTATCTGGGGCGAGGTATTCAACAAATTCGCTGATACCACCGTTGTAAGAAAAACGAGACTCGAGTACTTCAGGGCCACGCTCATCAACGATGTGCATCTCGAGACCCGGCACCAAGAAGGCTGTTTGTCGAGCGCGGGCTTCCAAGTCTTCAGTTTGGAACGTGGCACCTGGAGTAAAGATTTGGCGATCAGCCCAGTATCGAACACGGGTACCTGTCACGCCCTTAGCCACCTTGCCCTTGACGGTGAGAGAACTACCCTCCTCAAAAGGTGTGAAGGGATTTGAGGGTGAGATTCCTGTGCTGTCATCAAAGATGCCCGGTTCTCCTCGGCGGAAAGACATGCTCCATGTCTTGCCATCGCGGTCAACTTCGACGTCCAATCGTTCGGAGAGTGCGTTGACAACTGAGGCTCCAACACCATGTAGACCACCAGATGCTGCATAGGACCCCGAACCAAATTTTCCACCTGCGTGGAGTTTGGTAAAGACAACTTCAACACCGGTGAGGCCTGTTTTCGGCTCAACATCGACAGGAATTCCACGCGCCTTGTCGCGAACCTCAACACTGGAATCAGGGTGAAGTTGAATTTCGATGGACTTACCAAAGCCGCCTAAAGCCTCGTCAACTGAGTTGTCGATAATTTCCCATAAACAGTGCATTAACCCACGAGAGTCGGTTGTACCGATGTACATTCCGGGACGCTTACGAACCGCTTCCAATCCTTCAAGCACGGATAAATGGCGAGCAGAATACTCAGATGAACTCACGCGACTCCTCAATAACAATGTGACGCATTTGAACAGTAGTTTGCAGTCTGCCAATTTTCTTGATGCCACGACGAGCATTGCTATACGCGGTCAGCGAAATGCCCTCTAATCCCAGCGATTTTTCCAGAACTTCATGGTTATATGTGCTTAGTACTTCAATAAGGAGGAGCCACCATGACCACAGCAACGACTGAACCCAGTGAAGTTGCTTCCGAGCTAACCAGTCTTGACCGCTGTGACAGCTGTGGCGCACAGGCATATGTTCGCGCAACCATGCCCGCTGGTGGAGTTCTCTTGTTTTGCGCACATCATGCAACCAAGCACCGTGAGAAGCTCACCGGTTTGGGAGCGCAATGGCACGATGAAACTGCCAAACTACACGCGTCCAATGACCGCTCAATCTAAGACAAATTAACAGCAAAATGGCCCGGATTTTCCGGGCCATTTTTGTCAAGCGATTTACTCGAGGTAGTCGCGAAGGGACTGCGAACGAGAAGGGTGGCGAAGTTTTGCCATCGTCTTTGATTCGATCTGGCGGATACGCTCACGAGTAACCCCAAAAGTGTCACCGATTTGATCGAGGGTTTTTGGAATACCATCACCGAGACCAAAGCGCATACGAATAACGCCTGCTTCACGCTCAGAGAGCGAATCAAGTAGAGATTCAAGCTGCTTTTGGAGCATGGTAAATCCAACAGCATCCGCCGGAACAACAGCTTCGGTGTCTTCAATTAGGTCACCGAACTCACTGTCTCCATCTTCACCCAGTGGTGTGTGAAGCGAGATGGGCTCACGGCCGTACTTCTGAACTTCGACAACCTTCTCAGGGGTCATATCTAATTCGCGCGAGAGTTCTTCAGGAGTTGGTTCGCGACCAAGATCTTGAAGCATCTGACGCTGAACACGAGCAAGCTTGTTGATGACTTCAACCATGTGGACAGGGATACGAATGGTTCGTGCCTGGTCCGCCATAGCGCGAGTAATTGCTTGACGAATCCACCACGTTGCATACGTGGAGAACTTGAAACCCTTGGTGTAGTCGAACTTTTCAACTGCACGAATCAGGCCCAGGTTTCCCTCTTGAATGAGGTCTAGGAATTGCATTCCGCGACCGGTGTAACGCTTTGCAAGGGAAACAACAAGACGGAGGTTCGCACCCAACAAGTGACTCTTTGCGCGCTGTCCGTCGCGTGCAACCCAGCGAAGTTCACGTTCCAGCTGCTTAGGCAAGTTCTTCTTCGTTGCGAGGCGGTCTTCAGCAAATAAGCCAGCTTCAATGCGCAAAGCAAGTTCTACCTCTTCGACGGCGTTAAGAAGAGGAACTTTACCGATTTGCTTGAGGTAGTCCTTGACTGGGTCAGCCGTAGCACCGGTGATGGCTGTTGAAATTACTGGAATGTCATCGTCATCGTCTGCCATGGACAAAACGATCGCACCAGTTGGCAGAGGTTCTTTGATTACTGCAGGACGGTTAGGCTTTTCTTCGTCGTCTTCGAGTGCGTCATCTTCCACGACTTCAACAACCACTGCTTCGATAACCACGTCGTCGTCAAGATCTTCAACGTCGACTTCGTCTTCAGCATCCTCGTCAGCAGCTTTAACTTTACCGCGGCCCTTCTTGGGTGCGATTACAGCTGGAGCTGCTTCCTCGGAAAGAAGAGCGTTTGCCATTTTCTCAAGCTCAGCTTTGGTCGGCTTCTTTGCTTTTGCGGCAGTCTTGGAATCTTCTACCGACTGAGCCTTTGCAGACTTGGTTGCGATTTTCGGGGCAGAATCCTGAGGTGCTGATTTCGCTACCGGGGGTTTGGCTACCGTTTTCTTTGCAGGAGTTTTGGCTACTGCAGTAGCGGTCTTTGCGGTTGACTTTGAAGCAGCTTTGGGTTCTGCCTTGGCAACGGGCTTTGCAGCAGCCTTAGCGGCTGGTGCTTTAGCAGGAGTTTTAGCTGAAGTTGCTTTGGGGGCATCTTTCGCGGGTGCTTTAGCAGGAGCTTTAGCAGGCGCTTTAGCAGCGGTTTCCTTTGCGGTAGCTTTCACTGGTGCTTTAGGAGTGGAAGCTTTAGCAGCGGGTGCTTTCGCAGTGGGTGCTTTTACAGATGCCTTAGCAGGAGTCTTGGTCGGTGTTGCAGGAGCTGTTTTCTTTGCGGCAGGAGCCTTCACTGATGCAGTACTTTCTGGGGCAGGCTCGACAACAGCGTTCTTGGACTTTCCAAATAACGACGCAATCAGCGACTTTGGTTTGGGGTTTGTCTTATCTGTTGCCATGAGCAGTGCTCTCCTGTTCGGGGGCATAACTTGGACCCTTGTCAAGTCCCTCGGAGAGGGGATGACTGGGTCCTGTATTTATTATCGCATGTCTCCAGGCTCTTCCGAACCACGTCGATAAGCCAAGAATTCCTCAAGTTCTGCAGCAATCTCATCCGCAGTCGGTAATTCACCCTCAACGTCTGTCAGTGGAGAGCGAACACCATTTTCTTTCATGTAGGAGTCGTACCGTTGTTCCAGAGTGTGAACTAGTTTGCTCAGTTCTTCATTGGTCTCAACTTGTTCATCAATCTTTGAGATGAATTCGCGGCCTTCTTCTCGCAATTGGTCTGTGGGAAAAATGAGTCCCGTTGACGAACTCACGCTCTCTAGTGCGGTCAAAGCGGCAGAAGGAAACTCTGTGTCGGCGAGGTAATGAGGAATAAGTAACACAAAGCCGACAACCTCTTGGTCAGACTCTTGGAGTCTGTATTCGACTAAATGCATTGCATTTGCTGGAACTTGGGTGTGTGGCTTCCAAACTGAATATTGATCAATCAGGTCTCCGCGGTTACCACTCACAGTTGTTCCAATTGGTCGGGTGTGAGGAACAGGCATAGGAATCGCGTGCACCCATGTGGTGTGGGAGATGTTAAATCGTTCGACAAAAGCCAAAACCTGGCGGCTAAACGCTTCCCATTTAAAGTCCGGTTCATAACCAGCAAGCAAGATAAATGGACGATTGATTTCATCATTTACTAGATAGAAGGCAAGTCGTGGCGGTTCGAAGCCAGTGAGATGGTCTTGGTCAAAGTAAATTGTGGGGCGCCTGGCGCGATAATCCAACAGTTCATCTGCATCAAACTCTGCAATAAGTTGAGAATCCATTGTGTCGACTATGTAATCGGTGAATGCAGTGACGGCAGACCCAGAATCAGCAAAACCAGTTAGACCCGCTACCAGAGGAAGACCGTGCGGAATGAGCGCTTCATCCATTTTGAAGTGAAGAAGTTGAGAATGCTCAGGCATGTTTCCATTCTACGTTTGCACCAAGTCTTCCCAGTTCACGCGTGGGACAAACACTTCGGCTCAACAACTCCATAGTCTGATTTTGTGAATATCCCTTCTTGCGCGCTCGTAAACAAACCTTCTTCAGGATCAATAGTTGTCGTGGGAGCATCAGTTTCCAAGAAAAAAATCACACTCTCAGGTTCGTATTCATCAAGTTCGCTTGCTTCCTTGAGTGCACCGCTAGGAATTAATGGCGAAGCCGATACATTTACGCGTGTCGTTGACCCCACCAATCCCAAGCGCGTTCTTGCCATTGTGGGCTTAGGCCCCACTCCCCTGACACAACAGGCATTGCGCAACGCAGCTGCCGTTGCTTCACGGCGCTTGACCGATAGCTCCAACATCACTTTTGACTTTGGAGCAGAATCAGAGGAGGACATTGAGGCAATAGCCGAAGGAGCTCTGTTAGGTTCCTACAGCTTCCAGAAATACAAGAGTTCCTCTTCAAGCTCTTACAAGCTGGAAGGTATAGAGATCATTGCGCCCAAGAAATTAGCTCCAGCGCTCTCGCGAAGTGAAATAACTGCTTCTTCGGTCGCTTTAGTCAAAGATCTTGTGAACACCCCCGCGAATGATCTCTATCCCGCTAGCTTCACTACAGCTGCCCAAGAGGCAATCAAGGGTTTACCAATTAAGGCCACAGTCTGGGATGAAAAGGCCCTCGCAAAAGATGGATTTGGGGGAATTCTTGGAGTTGGTCAGGGTTCATCACGTCCACCTCGATTGATGAAACTGGAGTACTCACCTCGCCAAGCACGGCACAAAATAGCTCTGGTCGGTAAGGGTATAACTTTCGACACTGGTGGACTATCACTCAAATCCGGTGCCGGCATGATTGGCATGAAATATGACATGACAGGTGCCGCATCTGTTCTTGCAGTCATACGTGCTGCAGCTCAGCTCAAACTCAAAGTAAAAATCACTGCGTGGTTGTGTCTTGCAGAAAACATGCCTTCAGGGACTGCTACCCGCCCGAATGATGTCCTGACAATTCGTGGCGGAAAAACTGTTGAGGTACTTAACACTGATGCTGAGGGAAGGCTTGTTCTAGCTGACGGTCTTGCTGCGGCCAGTGAAGAAAAGCCCGACCTCATCGTTGACGTGGCCACCCTGACCGGAGCTGCAACAACAGCCCTGGGGACAAGGTATACAGGCGCAATGGGAGATGAAAAATCAATTTCCCACCTCGTGGAACTCGGCAAGGCAGTAGGTGAAACCTTCTGGCACATGCCATTACCTCAAGAAATCCGCGGATACCTCAATTCAGACATTGCAGACCTTGCAAACATCAAACAGGGAAACACCGCTGCAGGAATGCTCGTGGGTGCAACATTCCTCCAGCAATTTATTGGTAAAACTTCCGACAAAGATGATGCTCCACTCATCCCTTGGATTCACCTCGATATCGCAAACACAGCTAACAACGCCGGAGCCCCATTTGGTGTTGTTGCATCAGGTCCCACCGGTGTTGCCGTGCGCACGCTCATCAAGCTCTCTGAGAGTTTTGCTTCGGCGTAGTAGTCTCTATGAGGTTAACTTCCTCGAAGTTCCACAGTTTTATCGTTCCTCATCGAACACAAAAATCACCTCTCTAAAGGAAAAGAATCTTGGCTGAACTCAACTTTGATCTCGTAGTCCTCGGTGGCGGTAGCGGTGGTTACTCCGCCGCGATTCGCGCAGCTGAACTCGGAATGTCTGTTGCTTTGATTGAAAAGAACAAGCTTGGTGGCACCTGCCTTCACGTTGGCTGTATTCCCACCAAGGCCATGCTGCACGCAGCAGAGGTTGCTGATAACGCCCGTGAAGCACACGAATGTGGCATCAACGCAACATTCACTGGTGTAGATATGGACCGCGTCAACGCTTTCCGTGAGGACATTATCACCAAGAAGTTCAAGGGACTCGGAGGCCTCATCAAGGCCCGCGGTATTACTGTCATCGAGGGCGAAGGTCGCCTCGTCTCCCCCAACAGCATCGCTGTTGGCGCTGACACCATCGTTGGAAAGAACATTGTGCTAGCCACTGGTTCTTACTCCAAATCACTTCCTGGACTTGAAATCGGTGGCCGCGTTATCACCAGCGAGCACGCCCTCCAGATGAACTATGTGCCCAACAAGGTTGCCATTCTTGGTGGCGGTGTTATTGGCGTGGAGTTCGCATCTGTGTGGAAGAGCTTTGGTTCTGAGGTAGTGATCATTGAAGGTCTTCCCCACCTTGTTCCTAACGAAGAAGAGAGCATTTCCAAGGCTCTTGAGCGCGCCTACCGTAAGCGCGGAATCGACTACAAGCTCGGAGTTCGCTTCCAGGGTGTGACTCAAAATGATTCTGGTGTTGTCGTCACCCTTGAAAGTGGCGAAACCGTCGAAGCTGATCTTCTCCTTGTCGCTGTTGGTCGTGGACCTGCAACTGCCGGCTGTGGTTTCGAAGAAGTCGGCATCACCATGGACCGTGGTTACGTCATCACCAATGAACGACTTGCCACCAACATCCCTGGCGTTTACGCAGTGGGTGACATCGTCCCAGGCCTTCAGCTTGCACACCGTGGTTACCAGCAAGGCTTCTTCGTTGCAGAAGAAATCGCTGGACTTAACCCTGTTGTCATCAGTGACACCAACATTCCCAAGGTCACCTATTGCGAGCCTGAAATTGCATCCGTTGGACTCACTGAGGCAAAGGCTGCGGAACAGTATGGTGCGGACAAGATTGCTGCCTACGACTACAACCTTGCTGGTAACGGCAAGAGCGAAATCTTGGGAACTGCAGGTTCAGTGAAGGTAGTTCGCCTGGTAGATGGCCCCGTAGTCGGGGTTCACATGATTGGTGCTCGCGTCGGCGAACTCATCGGTGAAGCACAGCTGGTTGTCAATTGGGAAGCACACCCAGAAGACATCGCACCACTTCTTCACGCTCACCCAACTCAGAACGAGTCTTTGGGTGAAGCATTCTTGTACCTAGCAGGCAAGCCACTACACACCCTGTAGACCACCTACCAAGCATTAGTAAGCTAAAAGCAACAGCTAACGAGGAGATTCATTCCATGAGCGAGTCAGTAAGCCTTCCCGCACTCGGCGAAAGCGTCACCGAAGGTACCGTTACGCGGTGGCTCAAGAACGTCGGAGACCGCGTAGAGGTCGACGAACCATTACTTGAAGTATCTACTGACAAGGTAGACACTGAGATTCCTTCACCTATCTCAGGTGTTGTAGAGGCCATTCTTGTCCAGGAAGATGAGACAGTTGCCGTTGGTACTGTCTTGGCCCACATTGGCGATGGTTCTGGTTCAGCAGCTCCTGCAGCTCCTGCGGCAGAGGCACCTGCAGCTGAACCAGTAGCTGTTCCTGTTGAAGCTCCCGCCCCAGCTGCAGCTCCAGTTGTTGAAGCACCTGTTGTAGCTGCCCCTCCAGTTGTTGAAGCACCTGTTGTAGCTGCCCCAGTTGTTGCACCTCCGGTTGTTGCACCTCCAGTTGTGAGCGCCCCTGTGGCTGCACCTGCAGCACCAGCTGCACCTGCAGGTGGACACGCCAGCAACGCTGGTTATGTAACACCTATCGTTCGCAAGCTTGCTAATGAAAACGGTGTTGACCTGAACAACATTGTTGGTACGGGAATCGGCGGCCGCATCCGCAAGGAAGATGTTCTTTCTGCCAGAGGTGGCTCTGCACCAGCTGCAAAGACCCGCACCCCACTTGAAGTTTCTCCACTTCGTGGAACTACGGTTCCCATGTCACGCCTTCGCAAGGTTGTTGCTGAGCGTGCCGTTATCTCGATGCAAAGCACCGCTCAACTCACAAGTGTTGTTGAGGTGGATGTGACTCGCATCGCCGAGCTTCGTCAGCGCGTTCAGTCGCAGTTTGTTGCTGCCACCGGTGGCAAGCTCAGCTTCATGCCGTTCTTTGCTCTCGCAGCCACAGAAGCATTGAAGGCATTCCCCATCATCAACGCAACCGTTGAGGGCGACAACATCGTCTACCCCGGTTATGAGAACGTTTCAATCGCCGTTGACACCGAGCGTGGCTTGTTGACTCCTGTTGTAAAGAATGCAGGCGAGCTCAACATTGCTCAGTACTCGATGGCCATTGCAGATGTAGCTCTCCGTACACGTGAGAACAAATTGCAGCCAGATGAGCTTGCAGGTGGAACTTTCACCCTGACTAACACTGGTTCACGCGGCGCTCTGTTCGACACTCCCGTTGTCTTCTTACCTCAACTCGCAATTCTGGGAACTGGTGTCGTCACCAAGCGTCCAGTGGTGATCCAAGCTGATGGCCAGGAAGTTATCGCGATTCGTTCAATGGTCTACTTGGCGCTGTCTTACGACCACCGCATCATCGATGGTGCAGACGCTGCACGCTTCCTTGGCGCAATCAAGGAACGCCTCGAAGAGGGCGCGTTCGAAGCGGATCTCGGTATCTAGTTTCACTGAGGATCAAACACCTCACGAATTCGCCACGTTGCTCCTGTCTTTTGCAGAAGCAACGTGGCGAATGTCGTTAACTCTTCATTTGTTCGAAGTGACACTTCAACTAAAACAACTTCCCCACTCTGACTCACCACAGTTGCTTGTAGCTCTTCAGCGGTGACATCTGTAGGAATTTTCAGTTGTGTCAAACTCCCGCCAAGAACAAAGTCGACGGCTGCTTGTGTTGGTTCCTGGATAAGTACGTCCGCTGATGGAGTGTTGGTCACATTCGATGAAATGTTTTCAATAGTGGCCTGCTTTCCAGGAATGAGAAATAGGCCGAAAACCACCAACAATGAGACAAGTCCAAGGGAGAACAAGACACGTTTGTGAATTACTCGAGCTGTGAATTTCGCAGTGAGCTTCGCTTCCCTGAGGGGTACGTGCTCATTGTCCGATGCATCTACTTCGATAGCAACGGGTTCAAAGTTTCGAGGAAGCAAGAACAATTCCTTTTCCAAAGTTTGGCCTAGCAGAGTTGGTGAAATATGTTCACTTGTTTCTCTGATGGAGATCCAGACAAGCTCTCCATCAGAGTTTCGACCAACATCTGTCGCCGTTTTTCCCTGGACACAAATAGATAAGTTGTGCTCTACCTGTAACCCATTGATTTCTGCTTTACCAGCAATTGAATTTTCAGACACGTCAGCCCTCGTGACCTGATAACCGACAAGGTAGGTACGTTCTATGTGTGCAGACATTTCTTCAGCATTGAACACCTGATCAATAGGATCATCCAGCACGTCCGTATTGGTGGAAAGCTTGGTTGGCACGAGTTTGTGGAGGATTGGCCAGAATTCAACACGGTAAGATTTAAGCCATGTTGGAAGTTGATGTACTGGGTTTAGGCGACCACGCGGTGCCGTATCGCGAAGCCTGGGAAAAGCAACGTGAAGTGCATCAACAAGTTGTCTCAGGTGAACGACCAAACACCCTATTGCTTCTTGAACACCAGTCTGTTTATACAGCTGGAAAACGGACAGAAGATTCAGAACGTCCAACTGATGGAACAGAAGTCATCGATGTTGACCGTGGTGGAAAAATAACCTGGCACGGTCCCGGACAGCTCGTGGGATACCCCATCACTCGCCTTCAGGAACCCATGGATGTGGTTGCCTACGTGCGGACTATTGAATCTTTGCTCATCGATGTTTGCGCACGATTCGGAGTCACCGGAGAGAGAGTGGAAGGACGTTCCGGAGTGTGGGTGAAACGTGGCTTGTCGTATGACAAGGTTGCTGCGATAGGCATCCGCATTAGCGAAGGCGTGTCTATGCACGGCTTTGCAATCAATTGCAACAACTCACTTCAGGCATACGAGAACATCGTGGCTTGTGGCATTCGTGATGCTGGTGCAACAACACTGAGTCAGATTTCGGGGAACGATATTTCGCCTTCGGATGTTGTCCCTGTTGTAACAGAACTATTTACCCACTATTTTGAGGACACTCATGTCAGCTGACGGCCGCAAACTGCTGCGCCTAGAGGTTCGTAACAGCGCAACCCCGATTGAAAAAAAGCCCGAATGGATTCGGACGAAGGCCAAGATGGGGCCGGAGTATCAGGCCCTGCAGAAACTCGTCAAAAGTGAAGACCTGCACACGGTGTGCCAAGAAGCAGGTTGTCCCAACATCTACGAATGCTGGGAAGACCGCGAAGCTACCTTCCTCATTGGTGGATCTCAGTGCACCCGTCGTTGTGATTTCTGTCAGATTGATACTGGCAAGCCTGATGCTTTTGACCGCGATGAGCCTCGTCGTGTTGGTGAATCTGTCGCGCAAATGAATCTGCGCTACGCCACAGTAACGGGAGTGGCGCGAGATGATCTTGAAGATGAAGGTGCCTGGCTCTACGCCGAAACCATTCGCCAAATTCACGCTCAAAACCCCAGTACAGGTGTAGAGATTTTGGTTCCTGATTTCTCCGGAAATCCTGAACATCTAGGTAAGGTTTTCGAAGCGGCACCCGAAGTTTTCGCGCACAATGTGGAAACGGTTCCTCGCATTTTCAAGCGTGTACGTCCAGCTTTTACTTATGAGCGTTCTTTGGACGTACTTACTCAAGGCCGTAACGCCGGGATGATTACCAAATCCAACCTCATCCTTGGAATGGGTGAAACTCGAGAAGAAGTCAGCCAAGCCTTGCAGGATCTCTATGATGCCGGAACTGACATCATCACGATCACCCAATATTTGCGCCCTAGTGCACGTCACATGCCGGTAGACCGTTGGGTTCACCCTGAAGAGTTTGTGGAGCTCAAAGAAGAAGCAGAGGCAATTGGTTACCTCGGCGTTCTTTCTGGGCCACTTGTTCGCTCTTCTTACCGTGCAGGTCGACTCTATGCTCAGTCCATGCGCGCAAAGGGTCGGGAGATTCCTGATAGCCTCAGTCACTTGGCAGACGCTGAATTAGGTTTTTCTCAAGCCGTCTAAATCACATCTACCCCGTGGCTAGTCCACCAACCTCAGCAAGATAGGTATTCTTTTCTCCATGGCACGCACAAAAAAGCCCAAAGGTCCTTCGCGTATAAAGCAAATGTGGCAGGTCTTCCAAATGACCCGTCGCTACGACAAGAGCGTCGTTGCATTGATATTGCTCGCCTTCCTTGGCCCCACTGCGATTGGCGCAGGTGCCGGTATTGCTTTGAGCAACGGAAACATCTTCATTTTGGTGTTGTGGATCCTCATCGGCGTGATGACTGGTGTGCTCGTAGGAATGATTGTTCTGGGCCGTCGCGCAGAGCGTGCCGCATACTCCCAAATTGAAGGCCAGCCAGGAGCTGTTGGCGCGGTATTGAAGTCTGCATTGCGACGCAGTTGGATAGGCGAAGAGACACCAGTAGCAATTAACCCCAAGACCAAGGATGCGATCTATCGTGCAGTTGGTCGCGGTGGCGTGGTTCTCATTGCAGAAGGCCCCATAGCTCGAACACAGCGACTCGTTGATGATGAGCGCCGTAAGACCGCGAAGGTTCTGCCTAACGTTCCGATTACGGTTCTCACGGTCGGGCCCGACGAAAGTTCAGTCAAGCTGTACAAACTTGGTTGGCAGATGACAAAAATCAAGCATGCTTTGACCAAGAGTGAAGTTCGTATTGTGGCAAACCGCTTGTCGTCACTTGGAACAAATGTTCCTATCCCCAAGGGAATCGACCCTTTCAAAGTGCGACCATCTCGCGCACGCTAAGAAAAGTATTCCTGTGAGGCCCGCGTTGCGGGCCTCAGAGCGTTATCTGGACTTCAGAAGAATGGTTCCGGCAATTTTGTCGTGGAAGCCTCGTTGATCTGAATCCCACACCAACGCAGGAAGTACCAGAGCTAACAGGACACTGCGAACGATGGGTCGCCACCAGTCGAGAATCCCGCCAGAAATATTGACTAGGTAAAGGCGAAAAATTCGATGTCCAATGCTTCCACCAATAAACCAGATGCCAAGTATCTGGAGCACGACAAAAACACCCAACAGCTGCAATTGGCCCGCAGCTGATGATGAGAGTGTTGGATAATCTTTTCCGGTCACTAGCATCAATACGAGTGCTGAAAGAAACCAGTCCAGAGTAATTGCAAATAGACGGCGGCCCACACGTGCAACCGATTGAGGACCAGTTTTAGGTAAACCCAACCTTTCCCCCGGATAGGAACTTAGAGGCGAATTGTTGTCTTTGTTTCCAGGGCCGGTGGCAGAAGTCATACGCCAAAGTTTACGGTCGTTTTGCTTGTAACATGAATGAAACAAATGCGATACAGCACTGCAACGCCAGACTCGTACATTGGTCATATCGCTACACACTTGTAGCAACGCTAAATCCATCAAATTTGGAGCTAACAAAGCATGTTCAAAGATTCCTCCGAGGTTCTCAAATTCATCAAGGACACAGACGTCAAGTTCCTTGATATCCGCTTCACCGATCTCCCCGGTGTACAGCAGCACTTCAACATTCCTGCATCTACCGTGGACGAAGAATTCTTCACTGTAGGACAGATGTTTGATGGCTCTTCTATTCGTGGCTTCGCCTCGATTCACGAGTCTGACATGCAGCTCATTCCAGACCCCACCACCTGCTACATCGATGAGTTCCGCACAGAGCGCACTCTCGTGATGCTCTTTGACATCTACAACCCTCGCACCGGTGAGATTTACCACCGTGACCCCCGTCAGGTTGCAAAAAAGGCTGAGAAGTACCTCGCATCGACTGGAATTGCTGACACGGCATATTTTGCCCCTGAAGCAGAATTCTTCATCTTTGATGACGTGCGTTACGAAGTAAACCAGCAAACCTCTTTCTACAAAATTGACTCTTCCGAGGCACCATGGAACTCCGGTAAGAAGATCGAGGGCGGAAACCTCGCAAACACCACACCATACAAGGGTGGCTACTTCCCCGTCTCCCCCGTTGACCAGCATGCAGACATGCGCGATGACATCTGCCTCAAGCTCATCAACGCAGGCCTCATCCTCGAGCGAAGCCACCACGAGGTTGGAACAGCAGGTCAGGGTGAAATCAACTACCGCTTTGACACCATGGTCAAGGCTGCAGATGACATCCTGAAGTTCAAGTACATCGTCAAGAACACCGCAAACGAGTGGGGCAAGACCGCAACCTTCATGCCTAAGCCCCTCTTCGGTGACAACGGTTCAGGTATGCACACCCACCAGTCGCTATGGAACGACGGCAAGCCACTGTTCTATGACGAGAACGGCTATGGCGGTCTTTCCGACATCGCACGTTGGTACATCGGAGGTTTGCTCAAGCACGCAGGTGCTGTTCTTGCATTCACCAACCCAACCGTGAACTCCTACCACCGTCTGGTTCCCGGATTTGAAGCTCCTGTGAACCTGGTTTACTCGGCAGGTAACCGTTCAGCTGCGATTCGTATCCCCTTGACTGGTAACAACCCCAAGGCAAAGCGCATCGAGTTCCGTGCACCAGATGCCTCTGGTAACCCCTACCTCGCTTTCGCCGCTCAGATGATGGCTGGACTTGATGGAATCAAGAACCGCATCGAACCTCATGAGCCTGTTGACAAGGACCTCTACGAGCTGCCACCAGAGGAAGCAAAGAACATTCCTCAGGTCCCCGGCTCTCTCGAAGACGCTCTTGTTGCTCTCGAGAACGACCACGAGTTCTTGCTCGCAGGAAACGTGTTCACCAAGGACCTCATTGAGACTTGGATTTCGTACAAGCGTGACAACGAAATCAAGCCTCTGTCGCTTCGTCCTCACCCATTCGAGTTCGAGCTCTACTACGGCGTTTAGTCCAAATAGAGGTAACTCACAGAATGCCGCTCCTTTGGGGGCGGCATTCTGAGTTTCTAAATGAAATCAAAAAACACGCGCTCAACAACCTGACGAGAGCGCCTGGTAATCGATAGGTAATCCTCTTCAAGGCGACTTGCCGACCCAGGCGGATAATTCAATAGTCGAGCAATACCTTCCAGGTCACGGGTGTCCAGAGGCAGAACGTCCGTAGCTTTATCGGCCCAGATAGTGATGCCAGAACGTACCCGTGAAGCAAAAATCCACGCCTCAATGAGCTTTGATGCATCTTCTTGTGAAATGAGTTTTTCTTGCGCAGCAACCCGGAGTGCTGTGATCGAAGATGTGGTCTGCAATTGAGGATAAAGATGCGCAAATTGAAGCTGGAGTAATTGAACCGTCCACTCAACATCGCTGAGTGATCCTCGACCTAATTTCACGTGGCGTGCAGGATCAGCACCTTGAGGTAAACGTTCTGCCTCGACGCGCGCTTTAATCCGCCTGATTTCGCGGACATCATCAATGCTGATTTCCTTGGGATACCGAACATTATTGATGAGTTCCATCATGTCTGATTGAAGTTGTTCAGGGCCGAGAACGGCGCGCGCGCGCAATAAAGCCTGTGCTTCCCACATCAACGACCACCGAGCGTAATATGCGGCATAGGAGTCCAGAGATCTGGCAATGGCCCCATTCTTGCCCTCTGGGCGGAGATCCGTATCTATATCGAATGGGAGTCTTGGGTCTTCTGCCAGTTCCTTGATTCTGAGAATGATGCGCTCAGCACGTTTCTGGGCCACTTCGCCGTCACACTCAGATGTTCCGCGATAGACATAAATCACGTCTGCATCGCTATCGAAACCGAGTTCTTGTCCTCCGTAACGTCCCATAGCAATGACGGCGAATTCTGGATTGTGCTCAGTCTCACGGAGTGCAATGCCTAGGTACCCACTCAACGCAGCGGTAGTGACGTCACTGAGCCCTTGACTGATCTGGTCGATCGTGAGCACGTTGAGAATTCCACCAATAGCCAAACGCAATACTTCACGCCGGCGCATTGATCTCACAGCTTTGCGGGCAGCCTCATCGTCCTCGTGGTGGCGGGCCAAAATAGAAAGAACTTCCGCGCTGAGCACCTCTGCGGGAGTCGGTTGTAATTCTTCATCGCCATCAAACCACGCAGCAGATTCAGGAATAAGTTCCATGAGATCAGAGACATAGCGCGATCCACTAAGAACTTGTGTGAGGCGTTGTGCCGCACCTGCAGAATCTCGCAGCATCCGCAGGAACCAATGTGACTCCCCTAATTGCTCACTCAGCAATCGGAAACTCAACAGGCCATGATCTGGATTTGCGCCTTCGGAAAGCCATTGCAACATGACCGGAAGTAATGCACGTTGAATCGCTGCACGTCTGGAAACACCTGATGTGAGTGCGGCTATGTGTTTCAGCGATCCCTTCGGATCTCTGAAACCAATAGCAGCAAGACGAGCTTCAGCTTGGTCACTCGTGAGCTGGTGAGTTTCTTCAGGCAGTTTTGCTACCGCTGCAAGCAAAGGTCGATAAAACAGACGCTCATGGAGCTCTCGCACTTCAAGTTTGGTTTGTTGCCACCTGGCAACAACCTCAGCGGCAGTGTTCCACAATCCTGTTGCACGAGCTAAAACTCTCTGTTCTGCCTCGCCTCTAGGCATCAGGTGTGTGCGCGTCAAATCTCGTAATTGCATGCGATGTTCTAACAAACGCAAGAAGCGATAATCATCAGCAAAGCTTTGTGCTTCGTCACGACCAACATATCCAGCCTGCGACAAGCGCTGAAGTGACTCTAGGGTGCCACGGGTGTGAACAGTGTCATCAACAAGGCCGTGAACAAGTTGCAGTAACTGAACAGTAAATTCGATATCCCGAAGGCCACCTGGACCTAGTTTGATTTGATATTCCACATCGTCACCGGGAATATTCTCAGTGACTCTTTCGCGCATGCGCTGTACTTGTTCCACAAAGTTTGACCGGCTGGCACTTGACCAAACTTTAGGTGCCACGCTGGCAACGTATTGCTCCCCCAGCTCCATACTTCCTGCAAGTGGTCGCGCCTTGAGAAGTGCCTGGAATTCCCAGTCTTTAGCCCAACGATCGTAATAGGCCATGTGAGACTCGAGGGTTCGAACAAGAGCACCGTCCTTGCCCTCTGGACGCAGATTGGCATCTACTTCCCATAACCCAGGTTCTTTAGAAACTTCATAGATGCTTCGTGCCGTGTGCTGAGCCAGACGTGTTGCGATAGTCAATGCCTGGTCAGTTGACAGAACTGCCTCGTCACGCGAGCGGGCAACATAAATGACATCGACATCGCTGAGATAGTTCAGTTCACGAGCACCGCACTTACCCATGCCGATAATCGCTAGGTCGACAAGTGCCACCTGTTCGGCACTGAACTGCTCGGCTACTTCAGCCCGCGCTACAGCGAGGCCTGCTTCCAAGGCAGCTCCTGCGACATCTGATAGCGCGCCAGTAACGACCTCAATTTGAGAGAGCGGGTCTTCATGGTTAAGGTCCCAGAGCGCAATACTCAGCAAGTGTTCCCGGTAACGAATGCGCAGTGCATCGTGTGCTTGGTCTGCCTTGAGCTTTGCAATTGATTTGGTGGCTTGAACGCTATCTAACAGAGAATCCCGCAGCTTTACTTGATCTCTTGGTAGCTGGGGTTCATTCAAAAAAACATTGAGGGTGTGCGGATGTCTCTCGATAAACTCTGCAAGCCCACGGGAACCACCCAGGATTTTGAGCAACCGAGTGGTGGCTTCTTCTTTCCTAAGAATCTTCTTCAACACAGCCAATTCAGGCTGAGTTTGTCCAAGCCGAACAAGCCACAATAATGCTCTATCGGGATCAGCACTTGAAGAAACTGCAGTAAGAATAAGTTCGGGTTGCGCACCTGTGACGGCAACCACAGAGTCAACGCACTCCAACGCTTCACTGAGTTCAGTGAAACCAGCCTTTGCGAGCTGAGTGCGCGACAGTGCCACGGGAAGTGAAGAGTCTAGAGAGTTTCGAGGTTGGAACGTAGCTCGAAATTGGTGACCTGGTTTCGGTAGTCTGCCCATTCCTGGCGCTTGTTGCGCAACACATAATCAAAGACTTTGGATCCCAGCGTCTCGGCTACAAGCTCAGACTCCTCCATCAAGCTGATGGCATTGTTCAAACTAGAAGGAAGTGGCTTGTAACCCAGTGCTTTACGCTCAGTGTCTGTGAGCTCCCAGGCATTCTCTTCAGCTTCCGCTGGAAGATCCATGCTCTGTTCAATACCCTTCAGACCCGCTGCGAGCAGCACCGAGTATGCGAGATAAGGGTTTGCAGCTGAGTCGATAGCGCGATATTCAATACGAGCGCTTTGACCTTTGCCTGGTTTATATACAGGAACACGAACCAGTGCAGAACGGTTGTTGTGACCCCAGTTAGCAAAAGCAGGAGCTTCACCACCGCCCCAGAGACGCTTGTACGAGTTGACGTACTGGTTTGTGACTGCCGTAATTTCAGGCGCGTAGTGGAGTAAGCCGGCAATAAACTGGCGGCCAACCTTTGAAAGTTGGTACTTAGCTCCTGCTTCGTAGAAGGCGTTGTTGTCGCCTTCAAACAAGGACATGTGGGTGTGCATACCGCTACCTGGGTGCTCTGCAAAAGGCTTAGGCATGAAGGTTGCATACACGCCCTGCTCCATGGCAACTTCCTTGATAACAGTTCTGAAAGTCATGATGTTATCTGCAGTTGTCAGTGCGTCTGCGTAACGCAGGTCAATTTCGTTCTGTCCAGGCCCTGCTTCATGGTGACTGAACTCAACCGAAATGCCGATGTCTTCGAGCATGCGTACAGACCTGCGACGGAAATCATGTGCTGTTCCGCCAGGAACGTTGTCAAAGTAACCGGCGTGATCAATAGGTTGAGCACCACCATTTGCCCAGTCAGAATCTTTCAGAAGGTAAAACTCAATTTCAGGGTGGGTGTAGAACGTAAAGCCACGTTCTGCCGCCTTTGCAAGCGTGCGCTTAAGAACATTTCGTGGGTCTGAGACTGCAGGCTGACCATCAGGGGTGTTGATGTCACAGAACATACGGGCAGTGGGGTCGATTTCCCCACGCCAGGGCAAGATCTGGAAGGTGGAGGGATCGGGGTGTGCGAGGACATCTGCTTCATATGCGCGTGTAAGTCCTTCGATGGCAGAACCATCAATTCCGACCCCTTCGGCAAAGGCACCTTCTACTTCAGCAGGCGCAACAGCAACAGACTTGAGAGTACCGTTCACGTCAGTGAACCACAGTCGAACGAACTTTACGCCGCGCTCTTCAATAGTGCGCAATACGAAGTCTTGTTGCTTGTCCATAAGAACCCTTTCCTATCGCTACTAGGCTACTTGTTATGCCGATTCTTCGCTTGGCTCTTGCCCAGACAAACCCACGTTTAGGGGATTTTTCGCACAATTCTTTACACATTGTTAACACAGTGAGACAGGCCTACGATCAGGGTGCTGATCTCGTCGCATTTGGAGAAATGGTCCTGACCGGGTACCCCATCGAAGATCTTGCTACCCGGCCAGATTTTTTGAAGGAATCATGGGCTGTATTGCAACGAGTTGCCAACAACATCGCAGATTCTGGAGCAGGCAGTATTCCTGTTCTCGTGGGCTTCCCGCACGGCCCCATAGATGAACACGAGAATTCAGCGCACTCCCCCTCAGCTATCGCATACAACTCGGTCGCAGTGTTGCAAGACGGCAGAGTTATCGGAATTTATAACAAGCACCACTTACCCAACTACTCCGTATTTGATGAATACAGAATCTTCCGTCCGGGCCACGATGCCGTGGTTGTGCACGTGGCCGGAGCAGATATCGCTTTGGCTATTTGTGAAGATATCTGGCGCGAAGGCGGACCTGTAGCTGCCATTGCAGAAGTTAAACCGAGCCTGCTGCTGGTTATGAACGGTTCACCCTTTGAACGAGAAAAGGACGAGGTTCGTCTTCCTCTGGTTCAACGCCGCGCAGAACAGGTCAATGCTCCGGTTGTCTACCTCAACATCGTGGGGGGGCAAGATGATCTGGTCTTCGATGGTGGAAGCTTTGTAACAAACTCTTCGGGAAAACTCCTGGCGCGTGCCCACCAATTCGTTGAACAAACCCTATTGATGGACATCGACCTCAAGGAATCTTCCAGCCATGGCGCTCAGCTCGGTCCAGGCGTTGTGATTATTGATGCCGGTAATGGTCACCCACAACGTTCGTCGCGAACACCTGTTCAGTCAGAAATAGCTCCACAGCTTGAAATCAACGAACAAATCTGGGACGCACTTGTTCTAGGGATGCGCGATTATGTGGAAAAGAATGGCTTCCGATCTGTCATCTTGGGCCTTTCTGGCGGAATTGATTCTGCGGTGTGTGCAGCACTTGCTGTGGATGCAATCGGACCAGATCGGGTCTTTGGCGTATCGATGCCTAGTCGATATTCCAGTGACCATTCCCGCTCTGATGCAGATGACTTAGCGGAGCGTTTAGGGATCAAAATTCGCACTGAAGCAATTGCCGATCTTGTTGCCCCTGTTGAAAACCAACTTCACCTAGAAGGGATTTCCGCCGAAAACCTCCAGGCACGTATTCGCGGAATCATTTTGATGGGTTTGAGTAATGCCGAAGGTCACCTGGTCCTCACCACAGGAAATAAAACTGAGATTGCCGTTGGATACAGCACCATTTACGGCGACAGTGTGGGAGGTTTTGCTCCCATCCGCGACGTGCCCAAAACTTTGGTCTGGGAGTTAGCAAAATGGCGAAATGAGCACGCCCGTCAACAAGGACTCACTCCGCCAATCCCAGAGAATTCGATTACAAAACCACCGTCGGCAGAATTGCGCCCAGGGCAGGTCGATCAGGACACCTTGCCCCAATATGACGTTCTTGATGCCATCCTTGATTCGTACATCACCGAACGCGTAGGTCGCGATGTCATCATTGCTCGTGGCTTTGAACCAAGTTTGGTTGACCGCGTAATTAATCTGGTTGACCGTGCAGAGTGGAAAAGACGCCAAGGCGCCATTGGTCCCAAGATTTCTGAGATGGCCTTTGGTAGAGACCGTAGGCTCCCCGTCACATTTTCGCGTAACTAGACTGGTTTCATGAGCGTTCACCCAGATCCCACCTCAGATGCCGTCCTGAAACGAGTTCGCACACGTCATTTTGCCCAGGCAAAAGCTAACGGCATCAAAATTACAGGGTTGACTAGCTATGACACTTTGACTGCACAAATCTTCGATGAAGCAGGTATTGATTTCCTCCTTGTCGGTGACTCTGCCGGAAACACTGTCTTGGGATATGACTCGACCCTTCCTGTAACGGTGGATGAACTCATTCCATTGACCCGTGCTGTTGCCTTGTCAGCTAAGCGTGCATTCGTGATTGCCGATATGCCTTTTGGGTCCTATGAGGAAGGTCCAGAACACGCACTTCGGACAGCAATGCGGTTCATGAAAGAAACGCATGCTCACGCGGTCAAACTCGAAGGTGGAATTCGCAGCGCTGATCAAATTCGTCGCATCGTGGAATCTGGCATCCCCGTCATGGGCCACGTTGGATTTACTCCGCAAAGTGAGCACGGTTTGGGCGGCCACATGATTCAAGGACGCGGTGAGGCAGCTGACCGTGTATTCGCAGACGCCAAAGCTGTTGAAGCAGCAGGTGCATTTGCTGTTGTCCTTGAAATGATTCCTGCAGAGCTTGCAGCGCGCATCACAGCCGAGCTAAGTATTCCCACCATCAGCGTGGGGGCAGGCGCTCATACAGACGGACAGCTTTTAGTTTGGACAGACTTTGCCGGCTTGAACCCGGGACGCGTTCCCAAGTTTGTTAAGCAATACGCTCAACTTGGTGCTGTCCTTAGCGAGGCAGCAACATCTTTCAAAGCTGATGTGGAATCAGGAGCCTACCCAGGCCCTGAGCACAGCTACCAGGACGACTAACTAGTTACCTTCGCGTTCGGCGCGCTCTTCAGCTTCCCAACGCTCACTGTTTTCTCGCAGTTTTTCCATAGCGTGCTCTGCTTCATGAGCTGTCTCGAAAGGGCCTACGCGCTCGGACGAGGGTGACAGGTAGCCTTTTTCAACAGACTTGGTGTGCAGGTTGTACCAGAACATTTCACTTGGCTTCTCAGACATAAACTTAACCTTATGCCTAGAGATGCCACAGGGGTTCTTATTCCCGGAGTTTTGAGTTCAGAACGTCACGTTCCCTCAAACATTATTCGGCCTCCCTATGTAGGAAAATCCACGCCACCAGCCCACACAACAGGTGATGTGTATGACGCTGAGACGATTGAGAAAATTCGTCGCGCTGGAAAAATTTCTTCCCAAGCTTTAGATCTGATTGGTTCTGTTATCAAGCCCGGCATGACGACAGATGAGATAGACCAAATTGGTCATGATTTTGTGATCAGCCACGGCGCATATCCTTCAACCCTGGGATATCGCGGATATCCCAAATCGTTGTGTACCAGCGTGAACGAAGTCATTTGTCATGGCATCCCTGACGACACCGTTATCCAAGAAGGCGATCTCGTCAATGTGGACATCACGAGTTATCTCGATGGCGTTCATGGCGACACAAACAGAACATTTATCGTGGGAGAAACCTCACCTGAGGTTCGTGACTTAGTCGAAAGAACCCACGAAGCACTCAATCGCGGAATCAAGGCTGTTGCTCCGGGGCGCGAGGTCAATGTCATTGGAAGAGCAATCGAGTCATATGCCAAACGCTTTGGCTACGGAGTTGTTCGTGATTTCACCGGTCATGGTGTGGGCACTAGCTTCCATTCCGGCTTAATCATCCCCCACTATGACTCAGCTCCGCTGTATAACGACATCATGGAAGTGGGCATGGTTTTCACCATTGAACCCATGCTTACCCTCGGAACCCATGAGTGGGATATGTGGGCAGATGACTGGACGGTCACAACCAAAGACAAGTCATGGACTGCCCAGTTTGAACACACTCTCGTTGTCACCGAAACAGGTGCAGATATCTTGACCCTGTCCTAACCACGACAAAAAAGGAACACATGAACGCGCGCGCAATCGGCATCGATATTGGTGGAACTGGCATCAAGGGTGGACTGGTTGATGTTGATTCCGGAGAAATCATCGGAGAACGCATCCGGGTCGCAACACCTGCCGGTGGTGAGCCTGAAGATATAGCTCGCGTCGTCAAGGACGTCATTGAACAACTGGATGTGGGAGAGGATGTTCCGGTTGGAATCTGTTTCCCCAGCTCCATTCGTCACGGTGTCACCACACTTGCAGCCAATATTTCCAAGCGATGGATTGGTTTTGAAGCAGAAGAGTTCTTTGAAGAACAACTTGGACGCAACATTCACTTTGTGAACGACGCTGACGCTGCGGGATATGCTGAAGTTGTCTATGGAGCAGCTAAAGACCAAGAAGGGTTAGTCATCATGACGACCTTAGGCACTGGTATCGGTGGGGCAATGATCTATAACGGCGTCTTAATCCCCAATGCTGAACTGGGACATCTCGAAATTGATGGCGTAGACGCTGAGAAGCGTGCTGCGGGTGTTATTCGCGAACGTGAGGGACTGACCTACGAAGAATGGGCAGAGCGCCTTCAGCGCTACTACAGCCACGTTGAGATGCTGTTCTCCCCTGAGCTCTTCATTGTTGGCGGTGGCATCTCAAAAAGCCACGAGCAGTTCTTACCCTTACTCAAGCTACGCACACACCATTGTTCCGGCAAAGCTTCTCAATAAAGCAGGCATCATGGGTGCAGCAAAGTTGGCCTACGACCTGGCTGAATAGGAATGGGCCGGCTGATACGCCGGGTTCTGTCGGTTTCCCGTGACGGCCATCTATCTCGGAATTACGTTGCCGCAATTCTCTAGCGGTCTACCCGAGAACTCAGCGAGTAGCTTCACCGTTCTCTGTCTGACCTTGCTCCGGGCGAGGTTTACCTAGCCAGTCTGGTCACCCAGGCTGCTGGTGGTCTCTTACACCACCGTTTCATCCTTACCGCCGGCGAACCGGAGGCGGTTTACTTTCTGTTGCACTGTTCTCGCGGGTTACCCCGGGTGGGTGTTACCCACCGCCCTACTCTGTGGAGCCCGGACGTTCCTCGGTGATGAAGCGAACTTCACCAACGCGACCGTCTTGCCGACCCATTCTTATTCTGTTTTCAGTCTAGGACAGTACTTCAGGCCTGAAAAGATTCGCGCAGATCCATTGATTTATTCGCTGCAGCATCGGCCAGAGCGTTTTGAAGGCGTGGAACCCACTCATAGGTCACAGCCTTGTTCCCAATAACCTCACGGGCCTGTGATGCCAAGTGAGCCATATCGGGATGTTTGATTTTCCATCGGCCCGACATTTGTTCAACAACGAGCTTAGAGTCCATTCGAACGTGGACGAGAGCACCAGGGTCAATTTCGTAGGCACGAATCAGGCCGGCAAGCAATCCGTTGTATTCCGCGACATTGTTGGTAGCAACTCCGACGTACACCCCTACTGTGGCGAGTACTTGCTGACTTTCACCATCAATAACAACTGCTCCACCAGCAGCAATTCCGGGATTACCCCGAGAACCGCCATCTGCCTCAATAATGAGTTGACGTGGCATGTTACAGACCTGACTCGTTGGTGCGCACGAGGATGCAGGAGCTGTCAGGGCAGATCACAACGTCATCAGGTGCGGCAGCGCGAATAGCATCGAGATCTGTTGAGGTGAGTTCAACCCCGCTACCACCGGTGACGCGTCGGGTGAGTAATGCTGCTCCGATGCCATAACGAGCGCGTTGGCGCTCATAAAGCTCAATCAAATCTGCAGGAAGTGACTGCGCCAACGCTGCTCTTTCGCCAGAAACTTGGGCAATTTCGCGGTCATATTCTGCTTCTTTGCTGGCAATAGCTGCGGCCAGCTCGCTTCGCTGAGCATCGAGTGCATCACGCTGGGCAAGGACGGAAGCAACTTCTGCCTCGGCATCTTCAACATTTTGCATCACTACAAGCTCAGCATCTTCAAGGTTTGATTTGCGAGTTGCTAATGAAGCGAGCTCTGCTTCGAGCGCTTGAACTTCCTTGGCTGACGCGGCACCGCTCTCACGTTGCTTGTCTTTTGCGATGCGTTCATCCACAACGCGTACGTCGTCTTCAATACGAGCTAGTTCAATTTTTGCGTCATCGAGCACGCCCTGTGCAGCAATGAGTTCTTGTGAAAAATCACGCAACCGTGTCTGAAGTTCCGCTAACTCTTTCTGCTCGGCAATGTTTGCACGAGCATGTGTTAGTTGGGCAATGCGGTTGTCCTGCTCCTGCAGTGTGAGCAGAGCTAACTGATTTACGGGGCTAGCTTTCACTGAAACTTCTCTCTTGAACTGTGGGTGAAGCGTTACTTCTACTGTACGACGAGGAAATCCCAGGGGTCTGTTCTCACATCCGAGACTTCTATGTGAATATCCGGGAAGGCCTTCTTCAATTGCGCACCGGCGACATCAAGCCATAACCATTCAGCAGCCCAATGTGAAATATCTATCAACGCAGGGCCTGAACCAAGTAGTGCTTGTTCCCGGAATTCCTGTGCTGGGTGGTGACGTAAATCTGAGGTGACGTACACATCAGAACTGAGCACAAAGGGGTTAGAAAGCAATGAATCTCCCGCACCACCACACAGTGAAACGGTGGAAACTTCCTGATTGAAATCTCCCGAAACCTTCACACCACCAGCAGTGTGAGGAAGTACAGATGCAAGGTGTTGAGCTAGTGCACCTAACGTCATGGGAGAAGATAGCTCTCCGATGCGACCAATGCCGGTTCCTTCCACGCTGGAGGGAACTAAAGGTTTGAGGTTACTGAGCCCTACTCGCTGGGCTAAGACATCTGAGACACCGTCAGTGACCACGTCTGCATTTGTATGAGCTGCGAGCAATGCAACACCAGATCGAATGAGCTTCGAAACCAAATGACCTTTATAGCGATCCTCAGCTACGGAGGTTACCGAGCGCATCAACAAGGGGTGGTGGGTCAGTAACAGGTCGGCATTGATGTCACAGGCTTGAGTAACAGTTTCGGATACAGCATCAACTGCGAGAAGAATTCGTGTGACGTCGTGATCGAGGGAGCCAACCACAAGTCCCGGCGCATCCCACTCCTCTGCGCCAGATAGCGGCCACAGTGTGTGGGCGTAGTCAACAACTTCTCGAAGGGTGGTCACGATTCGAGCCTAGTCGTCAGAATTCGCTCCGAAAACGAGTTCATCAAATGTTGGGCGTGGTGCAAATGAACTCAGAGGGTTGTTGGAGCGAACGCGAGGAACCTCAGTTTCCGCGACAACATCCACCTCAACAGCTTCTTCAATTACCTCTTCCACAACAGGGACGGAGTACTCAACAGGTGGCGCTTCTTGCATAGGAGAAATAAGCACCGGTGGAGTAAGAACAGGGAGGGGCTGACTCACCTGGGCTTCACCAAACATCTGTGGGATGGGTTCTGGACCGGCAGTTTCTGCAATGGTGGTGGCAACGACTACCCCGTCGATACTGATCTCAGAGAGTATACGTTCGGCAATCACCTGAGCATCTTCAACGACGTCTTCTACGAGGACATCTTCCACCACGACATGATCATCAATCACAGCCGCCGAGACAGTTTCCTCAGCAATGTAGGTGATGGGCTGAGTGTGTTCCAGTGTTGATTCGTCAACCACGGGCTGAAATTGCTCAACAAGTGTTTCTTGAACGACGACAACTTCAGACGTGTCCTCCAGAAGAGCACCAAAAAGCTCATCGATGCCGGTATCTTCGGCCTCTTCTGTCACGTCAAATTCAGTGCCAGGGCTCTCCACAATGGAGGTAGGGGAAACTTGTACCTCCTCAGCGGGAGGAGCTGGTGTTTGGGCTGCTGGCGCAGCGCCTCGCATGAGGCGCATTTGCTCTTCTAGCAAGCGAGCGAGCTCCTCGTCAGAGTGGGGCTGGAATGATGGCTGTTGTTCTTCAGACACGATCGCACCTCCTCAGACGATAGGGGGAAATCCCCTCAAAGCACCCTACTTGAACTCTGGAGGTTTTCCTAAAACCTGCAACCCGGGTGTTGAAACAAATAGAAAGAGCGCCACTTTTCAGTGACGCTCTTTCGCACGAGTGGGCCCTACCGGGCTCGAACCGATGACATCCACGGTGTAAACGTGGCGCTCTACCAACTGAGCTAAAGGCCCGTGCTCGAAATATATTACAGGTTTTCTACGAGCTCTTTGTACGAGGCGAAATCACGAGGCTGTCCAGGAGCAGTGACAAACTGTCCAGCGAGGTTTCCGTCTTTGTCGATAACGAAGGTTCCTCGGTTCGCAAAGCCCTTGTCCTCAAGGAAAACTCCGTATTTCATGGCAACTTCACCATGAGGCCACATATCTGAAAGAAGCGAGAAATCGTAGTTTTCTTTCTCAGAGAAAACGCGAAGAGTGTCCTTCGAATCAACTGAAATAGCAAGAAGTTCAACGCCGTTGGTCTTAAACACAGAGATGTTGTCACGCAGTTCACAGAGTTCGCCGGTGCAGATGCCCGTGAACGCAAGTGGGTAGAACACTAAAACGACGGGTTTCACCCCACGGAACTGTGAGAGGGAAATTTCCTCACCAAATTGATTCTTCAGTGTGAAATCGGGTGCGGGTGCTCCTACGGTAAGTGCCATCTCAATACTCCTGCTGTTTGTGGGCTGTAGATAGAACAATCCTAAATGTGTTGTGGCTTATCTCATCAACGAAGTTAATGTCTAGGGCTTGCTCTCGATAGAGTGTTACACAGCATTCTGTTTGTAATCCAGGCAGTGCACTCCCTCCCCTACATGCACAGGCATGATCTGCCTGAAGAAAGAGGTTGTTGTGACGGTTAACGACCAAGATCCATATTCGGTCACTAACTATGACGCAGATCCCCAAGAAACTGCCGAATGGAAAGAATCTCTTGATGCGGTAGTCGAGGCTCAGGGACACGAACGTGGTCGCGAGATCATGCTCAGCCTCTTGCGTCGCTCCAAGGAACTTCACCTGGGCGTGCCCATGGTTCCAACAACGGATTACCTCAACACCATTGCCCCTGAGAATGAACCTGCATTCCCCGGCGATGAAGAAACAGAACGTCGTTACCGCGCCTGGATTCGCTGGAACGCCGCCATGATTGTGCACCGTGCACAGCGTCCAGGTATTGGTGTGGGCGGCCACATCTCTAGCTACGCCTCCTCTTCTTCTCTCTACGAAGTTGGTTTCAACCACTTCTTCCGCGGTCAAGATCACCCCGGCGGTGGAGACCAAATCTTTGTGCAGGGGCACGCATCCCCCGGTGTGTACGCCCGTGCATTCCTTGAGGGACGCCTGAACGAAAACCAACTTGATGGTTTCCGCCAGGAAAAGTCTCACGCCGGCGGAGGACTATCCTCGTACCCACACCCTCGCCTGATGCCTGATTTCTGGCAATTCCCCACCGTGTCGATGGGTCTTGGCCCTATCAACGCGATTTACCAGGCACAGCTCAACCGCTACCTCACCAACCGTGGCATCAAGGATGCTTCTGACCAGCAGGTCTGGGCATTCCTCGGTGATGGTGAAATGGACGAGGTCGAATCACGCGGCCAGCTCCAGGTGGCCGCCAACGAGGGACTCGACAACCTCAACTTCGTGATCAACTGCAACTTGCAGCGTCTCGATGGCCCTGTGCGCGGTAACGGAAAGATCATTCAGGAACTCGAAAGCTTCTTCTGTGGTGCTGGATGGAACGTCATTAAGGTCATCTGGGGTCGTGAATGGGATTCACTCCTGGCAAATGACCATGACGGTGCCTTGCGCACACTGATGAACGTCACCCCCGATGGTGACTTCCAGACTTATAAGACTGAAGATGGCGCATTCGTTCGCGAGAACTTCTTCGCTCGTGACCCTCGTGCACTCAAGCTCGTAGAACACATGAGCGATGATGACGTCTGGAAGCTCAAGCGCGGTGGCCACGACTACAACAAGGTTTACGCTGCATTCAAGGCTGCTTCAGAGCACAAGGGACAGCCCACCGTTATATTGGCTCACACAATCAAGGGTTACGGTCTCGGAAAACACTTCGAGGGACGCAACGCAACCCACCAAATGAAGAAGATGAAGCTTGATGACCTCAAGCTCATGCGTGACTTCCTCAAGATCCCCATCAGCGATGCGGTTCTGGAAGAAAACCCCTACATGCCTCCTTACTACAAGCCCGAAGACAACGACCCTCGCTTGCAGTACATGCATGAACGTCGTCGTGAACTCGGTGGATACCTCCCAGAGCGTCGCACCAAATACACACAAATCCCATTGCCAGAACCCAAGACCTACGAGATTGCGGCAAAGGGTTCCGGTGTCCAGGAAGTGGCTACCACGATGGGATTTGTCCGCCTCCTCAAAGACATGATCAAGGACAAAGAATTTGGTCCTCGCATCGTGCCTATCATCCCCGACGAGGCACGCACCTTTGGTATGGACGCATTCTTCCCGAATGCCAAGATTTACAACCCCAACGGTCAGCACTATATGTCTGTTGACCGTGATCTCCTTCTTGCCTACAAAGAAGACCCCGCAGGAACCATCCTTCACGTAGGTATCAACGAAGCTGGCGCTCTTGCAGCGTTCACCGCAGTGGGTAGCTCGTATTCCACACAGGGTGAAATCCTCATTCCCATCTACGTCTTCTACTCGATGTTTGGATTCCAGCGCACAGGCGACGCTTTGTGGCTTGCTGGTGATCAGATGGTCCGAGGCTTCGTTATCGGCGCAACTGCAGGTCGCACCACACTGACCGGTGAGGGACTCCAGCACGCTGACGGACACTCGCCAATTCTTGCTGCGACAAACCCCGCAGTGGTGACCTATGACCCTGCCTATACCTATGAGATCGGACACATCATGCGTGATGGTCTGCAGCGTATGTATGGTGGCACTCACCCAGACCCCAACGTGATGTACTACCTCACGGTGTACAACGAGCCCATCGTTCAGCCAGTTGAGCCAGAAGGTCTCGATGTAGAAGGCGTTCTGCGTGGAATTTACCGTTTGCAACAAAACGACATGCCCGGAACTAAGGCTCAACTCTTGGCTTCTGGCGTGGCTGTTCCCTGGGCTCTTGAAGCTCAGAAGCTGCTTGCTGAAGACTGGAACATCTCTGCTGATGTATGGTCCGTCACCTCGTGGAGTGAGCTTCGCCGAGATGGTGTTGCCGCAGACCACTTCAACATGATGAATCCAGAGTCGCCAGCACAGGTTCCCTACGTTACCCAGAAGCTCTCTGGTGCCGAAGGTCCATTCGTTGCTGTTACTGATTACAACCACATGGTTCCGGACATGATTCGCCCCTACGTTCCAGGTGATTATGTAACCTTGGGCGCTGACGGGTTCGGATTCAGTGATACCCGTGCCGCTGCGCGTCGTTTCTTCACCATTGATGGGCCTTCCATTGTGGTTCGCACTCTCGAGCAGCTTGCGAAGCAGGGCAAGGTTGATCACGGTGTGATTCGCCAGGCCATTGAGAAGTACCGTCTCTATGACGTCACAGCAGGTACAACCGGATCTACTGGCGGCGAAAGCTAACAACACAGCCATGGCTGCACAACGGTCCAAAGCAGAAACACTTGCTTGGCTCAGAACAATATCTGGAGAGCTTTCCACCTTGACGGTGAAAAGGCTTGAGGACACCCTTCCGTGGTATCGGGACATGCCCCCTGGACGTCGTTCTGCTGTCGGCCTTGTCGCACAAAACGGAATTACTTCCTTCATTACCTGGTTTGATGACCCCTCAACCACGCCGTGGATTGCATCAGATGTGTTTGGTGGAGCTCCGCGTGAGTTGTTACGTTCAGTAACCCTGCAACAAACTCTCCAACTCATTCGTTGCACCGTGGAGGTCGTGGAAGAACGCATTAAAGGCCACGGCGAAGAATTGCGCGAAGCAATCTTGTTGTATTCGCGTGAGATCGCTTTCGCAGCGGCTGATGTGTATGCCCGCGCAGCAGAAGCACGTGGTCTGTGGGATGCCCGCCTGGAAGCGCTCGTCGTCGACAGTATTCTCTCGGGAGAATATGACGACGAATTGCCCAGCAGAATTGCAGCCCTGGGCTGGCAAGGTCGCGGTGAAGTGTGTGTTGTTGTGGGCCGCTCCCCTCGCATTCTTGACGTCGACAAACTTCGTCGAACCGCTCGACACCTCCATGCAGACATTCTCATAGGTGTTCAAGGAAACCGGCTGGTTGTTGTGATTGGCCGTGCTGAGCCTCTCGAGGATGACAAAGAACACTCCACGATGAGCTTCATGGAGATTACAAAAAACCTTGAAGAAGATTTTGGAGAAGGCCACTTAGTAGTGGGACCTGAAGTTCCTTCATTAGTGGATGCTGTTTCTTCTGCACGAGCAGCTTTAGCCGGATATTCTGTCGCCAGCTCGTGGCGGGGAGCAACTAGACCTATCGCCGCGGATGATTTACTTCCTGAACGCGCACTTGCTGGTGATCCCCTTGCCCGGGCAACACTCATCGAGCGAATTTACCTACCGCTAAGTGATCAGTCAGCTGAACTGCTCACCACGTTGCAGAGCTACTTAGAGAACGGTCGCAGCCTCGAGGCAACTGCGCGAGATCTCTTTGTTCACCCCAACACTGTTCGATATCGCCTCAAGCGCGTAACTGAAGTGATTGGTTGGGATGCAACCGGCCCACGCGAAGCAATGATTTTGCAATGTGCATTGATTTTGGGCTCAATCAAGAGCCCCGTACCAAAGCAACGCAAAACACTCAGAAACGTTCCTCAGAACTAGTTTCGGCGGGGCCGAATCTCCAAAAATGTAGAGACTGCACAACGATTCTCGCGATAGTGTGTCGATGAGTGCACAGATTTACGCGCCAATGATTGGAAGACTTTACAGGTGATAGTTGTTGTCTGCCCTGGTCAGGGCTCTCAGACTCCCGGATTCCTAGAACCCTGGATTGCTGATCCTCAAGCCAAAGCCCTACTTGAAACCCTCTCTGATGCGGCAGATGTCGATCTGGTCAAACATGGCACCGTCAGTGATGCCGACACCATCCGTGACACCTCTATTGCCCAGCCGCTCATCGTTGCCGCTGGAATCCTGACCCTGGATGCCCTTTCTGAAAGCGACCACCTCGCAAAAACCTCGGGGATTGCAGGTCACTCGGTGGGTGAATTCACCGCAGCGGCCGGTGCTGGAGTGCTGGATGCAACCGATGCTGTTCGCTTGGTTGGTATTCGCGGTCGCGCCATGGCTGATGTTGCCGCGCTCATTCCTACTGGCATGAGCGCCGTTATTGGCGGTGACGAATCCGAGATTCTTGCAAAGCTTGAGCTGCTGGGACTTTTCCCTGCCAATTACAACGGCGGCGGACAGCTGGTCGTTGCAGGTGAGCTCACTGCACTAGCGACGCTCGCAGAAGAGCCCCCCGCAGGAACGCGAGTTATTCCACTGCAGGTCGCCGGTGCCTTCCACACCAGCTACATGCTCGATGCCGTTGAAACTCTGCGCGAAGCGGCCGCAGAGGTCAACACCAACGACCCCATGAAAACGTTGTGGACCAACAAAGATGGTTCTGTTGTGGCCAAGGGTGATGCTTTCCGCGACTTACTCGTCGGACAGGTTTCTTCCCCCGTGCGTTGGGACAAGTGCATGGACAGCTTCGCCGCAGCTGGGGTGAGCGGAATTATCGAAATCGCCCCTGCAGGTGCTTTGGTTGGTCTGGCCAAGCGTGCTCTCAAAGGCGTTCCTACTGTGGCAATTAAGACTCCCGAAGATCTTGCGGCCGCCCGCGAACTGATTGACTCTGTCGCCTAAGGGGCCAGAGAAAGAAAGTAATCATCATGACTCACGTGAATCTCAAACAGTCCGAAGGCGCAAAGTACTCACGCATTTATGCCATGGGAGCAGCGCGTGGCGACCTCACGGTAACAAATGACGATATTGCTGGCCCCATCGAATCTAGTGATGAATGGATTCGCCAGCGCACGGGCGTCATTACCCGCAAACGTGCCTCTGAGGGAATCACTGCAGCAGACCTAGCCACACAGGCTGCTAATGAGGCAATCTCCAAGGCAGGAATTAAGCCTGAAGAAATTGACGTAGTCCTCATTTCCACCATCAGCAACTCAGTTCAAACCCCCTCCATGGCAGCACTTGTAGCTGACAGAATCGGTGCAAACCCCGCTGCTGCCTACGATATTTCGGCAGCGTGTGCGGGATACACCTACGGAATTGCCCAGGCAGACTCTTTTGTCCGCTCTGGTTTAGCTAAGTATGTTCTCGTCATTGGTGCTGAGAAACTCAGCGAAATTATTGAGCCCACAGACCGCACCATCAGCTTCTTACTCGGCGACGGAGCAGGTGCTGCTGTGATTGGACCTAGCGACTTTCCCGGTATTTCGAAAAGTGTTTGGGGGTCAGATGGTTCCAAATGGGATGCCGTAGGCATGGACCACACCCTGATCGAATACCGTGACGGACACGGTGATGTCGCGTGGCCAACCTTACGCCAAGAAGGACAAACAGTGTTCCGCTGGGCTGTGTGGGAAATGGCGAAGGTCGCTCAAAAAGCTCTGGAAGAAGCCGGAATTACAAGCGACCAGCTTGCGGCATTTATCCCCCATCAGGCGAACATGCGTATCATCGACGAATTCGCCAAGCAACTGAAATTACCCGAATCAGTCATCATTGCCCGGGATATTGAGACAACAGGAAACACCTCTGCAGCATCAATTCCGCTTGCAACACATCGCTTGCTTGAAGAACACCCTGAACTCAGCGGTGGCCTTGCTCTCGAAATCGGCTTTGGTGCTGGTCTCGTATATGGCGCACAGGTCGTCGTTCTGCCGTAAAAGCCTCAATTGGCCGGTAAACTAAACCAGTCAAACGAACCCCCAACAAGGAGATAACAATGGCACTGTCCACCGAAGAAGTACTTGCAGGTCTGGCTGAGCTCGTTAACGACGAAACCGGCATTGCAACCGAAACGGTACAGCTGGACAAGTCTTTCACTGACGACCTCGACATTGACTCGATCTCGATGATGACCATCGTCGTGAACGCAGAAGAGAAGTTCGACGTGAAGATCCCCGACGAGGAAGTAAAGAACCTCAAGACCGTCGGTGACGCAGTTAACTTCATCGTTTCTGCATCCTAAGGAATTCGTAAGCGAGGGTCGGTAACGAAAGTTCCGACCCTCCTTACAATCCTCTAGCTTTCCCCTTTTCCCACAGAAAGACTGAACATATGAGCAAGAAGATTGTCGTCACCGGTATCGGTACCACGTCTCCTTTGGCCGGCAATGCCCCTGAGACCTGGGCAGCTCTTCTTGCTGGTAAGTCGGGTGCTCGTTCGCTCGAACAAGAGTGGGTTGAGAAGTGGGATATCCCCATTACTTTTGCGGCACAAGCTGCCGTGCCTGCTGAGGAAATTCTTGAACGCGTTGAAACTAAGCGTTTAGACCCTTCCTCACAGTTCGCCCTCATCGCTGGGCGTGAAGCTTGGTTAGACGCCGGAAGCCCAGAGGTTGACCCTGGCCGGCTAGCTGTCGACTGGTCCACAGGTATCGGCGGCGTGTGGACACTTCTGGACGCTTGGGACACACTGCGCGAAAAAGGACCACGTCGCGTTCTGCCCATGACTGTTCCGATGCTGATGCCAAATGGTCCCGGAGCTGCTATCGGTATGGACCTGCATGCTCGCGCAGGTGTGCGCACTGTAGTTTCTGCTTGTGCTTCCAGTACCGAAGCAATTGCCAATGCCTATGAGCACCTGCAAGCAGGTCTTGCAGATGTCATCATTGCCGGTGGTTCTGAGGCTGCCATCCACCCACTTCCCATTGCATCTTTCGCTGCAATGCAGGCATTGTCCAAGCGCAATGATGATCCTGCTGGGGCTTCTCGACCCTACGACGTGAACCGTGACGGTTTCGTGCTCGGCGAAGGTGCAGCTGCTTTGGTTCTCGAGACAGAAGAACACGCTCTTGCTCGCGGAGCAAAGATTTACGCCGAGGTTGCTGGCGGAGCTGTTACCTCTGACGCATATCACATCACCGCGCCAGACCCCGAGGGTTCTGCTGCAGCGCGCGCGATGCTGCAGGCCATTGAACAGGCTGGCGCAAAGATTGAAGACGTCGTCCACATCAACGCTCACGCAACCTCCACTCCTGTCGGTGACATTGCTGAATACAACGCTTTGCGTCGCGTCTTCGGTGATCACCTGGACAACATTGCTGTGTCTGCCACGAAGTCATCCACCGGTCACCTTCTCGGTGGTGCTGGTGCCATTGAGGCGATGTTCACTGTATTAGCACTTCACAACAGAACAGCTCCCCCCACCATCAACTTGGAAAACCAGGATCCTGAGATCAAGCTTGATGTTGTCACGAGTCCTCGTGAGCTTCCATCCGGCGACATCGTTGCGATTAGTAACTCATTTGGTTTTGGTGGCCACAACGCTGTTGTTGCGTTCCGCAGCTACAACTAACACTCTCAACAAAGTATGCCCCTGCTTATGCAGGGGCTTTCTTTGTTTGACGCTAACCCACTTGATGAAGCCAACGAACCGGAGCCATATCTGAGGCATATCGGAAGGTGTCTAATTCTGCATCCCAAGCTTCACCAAGGGACCTGGAAATACCAGTTCTTAACAGATCTGCATCGTTTCCGGCAAAATCCAACACAGCTCGAAGCCTGTTTTCGGTAATCACCATGTTTCCTGCAGCATCAACGGGGGAATGGAAGATTCCTAGGCTTGGCGTATGACACCAACGCCCACCATCAATTCCTGGCGCAGCATTTTCTGTAACTTCAAAACGTAGCTGTTCCCAGCCCAAAAGTTCAGAAGCGATTTTGCTTGCTGAACCCTGGGGTCCTTGCCAGGTGTATTCGGCACGCTGTGAACCAGGGAGTATGGGTTGAGGACTCCACGACAATGTGATCCCTTTACCCAAGACACGACTTATAGCCCACTCCACATGTGGGCTCAACGCGCGAGGCGAGGAGTGGATATAAATCACTCCTGTCGACACTGCAGTCATCTCATCATCCTTTTCTACTGTGGTGCGTCTTCCCCTACGACCACACAGATGAGAGTTATTGATTGCGTATCTCACGCTTGTTCTGTTGTGAGACTAGTGTGACACAGCTCGCATCGGCATAACAACAGGGGTTTACCCCCTCACAGTGAGTTTTCAGCTTCTGTTCTACTCAGTAGAGTGTTTTTATGGCTGTTCGCGAAGCACTCCTCGGGATTCTTACCCTGGGCCCTGCATATGGCCTGCAGCTCCACGCCGAGCTGGGAGCTCGCGCCCCACACCGGGCCAAGACCAATGTGGGACAGGTGTACGGCACTTTAGATCGCCTCACCACGGCAGGTCTCGTGACACACCAAGGACTCACCGAGGATGGCCTTCCCCTCTACGCCTTGACAGATTCTGGCCGCGATGAGGCAAACAACTGGCTTTGTGGAGCATCAATGACATCCCTGCCTGAGTGGGCAGATGTTCAAGACATGGTGCTCATTAGCTCCAGCGTGAATAAAGTTCATGCCACCGCCTTAATTCACAGCCTAAAGAGCCACCTCATCAACGATTTAGTGGAGACAGGCATCACGCCTGCACGTCGCCTCTATGCCCAGGCCACGGTTCGTTACCACGAAGCAGTATCCAACTGGCTTGCAGACGTGGGCGTCTCAGATTTGCAAGAACAACCCCACTACAGTATCGGTCGCCCAAAGCGTGGGCGCCCAGCAAAGACCTAGTGCAGCAGATCGCCAGCTTTATTGAGCACGTTCTTCTCTCCTGCCTCAACCGCAAAGGGGAAACGGTTCTCCTCCGGTGGCATAGGACAGTTGAAGTTATAGCTAAATGCGCATGGAGGAAGGTAGGCGCGGTTGAAGTCTAAAGTGATCGTGCCATCGGGGTTTGGTGCAACCATGAGGAAGCGGCCCACACTGTAGGTTACGGGGCCCGAGGTGGCATCTGAGAACACAATCATGAGAGCCCGGCCTTCCTTGAAAGCAGAGGGCGCATATTCCACACCGTCGACGGTGAAACGAATATCACCAGGAATCACCTTGTCACGGCCAGCACCTTGATCTTTGAGGTGTGAAACCTCCACAGCACGTCCACCCTCAATAGGAGTGAACGTTCCGGTTATGACCCAGTCAGGGTTGTAATCAAATGCATCAATAGAGCCGAAGTTCTGAAGATCCTCAGAGTTACTGTCCCACACTCTTAACGCATATTTGCCATCTTCACCCTTGATGACAGTTCCAGTTTTAGTCTCGTCAAAAACGATGGTGGAAGCAGATTCAGAATCTTTCCCAGTCACAATCACAGTTCCGTCAACGAGTGCCCCGTCAACAAAGATGTTGTCTGCAGCCGTTGCGGTCAACTGAATTCCTTGTTCACCTTCGTGAAGAGCGGACCAAAGACCGTTCACGCCCCAAACGCTTTCGTTCTCCCCCGGCGCACCATAGAACCACTGCGTGTTCACCAGTGCGAGTGACCCCTGAGGTAAAAGCGCCATCTCATGGCGTCGGCTGCGGAAGAAGTCATACGCCTCTTCTGGAGTTTGCGGGGTTACGGCGGCGATATGTGCAGTCACAAATCCCAGATTAGTTTGTTGCGGCTTTGGTGTGATGGCACCACACCAAAAATCATTCTCACTCCCGATAGCCGTTGTATTGCTAACACTTTGAAGTCAGAAAATGTCCCGTGCAGTTATTCGACTTATCCACAGATTTAGACTTTTGGTCTATTTTTGCAGAGCTCTCCCAGATTCAGTCACTTTGCTGAAAGAACAGAGCTCAACAGGACGCCATAAGCAACCCGTTGAGGATATTACGCATACGAATAGAAGAGATACTCACATGAAGAACAAACGAGCGACAACCGCTGCGATAGCAGCACTAGCCACATCCACAGCAGCCTTAACTGGTTTTGCCATGCCAGCACAAGCAGCTGGTTCAGACGTGAATGTTGATTGGAAGATTACTCAAGACTGGGGCTCTGGCTACCAGGGCACTGTCACAGTGAAGAACACCTCGACAAAAAGCATCAATCCCTGGTCAGTGACCATCCCCTATGCCAACAGCATCAATTCCACGTGGGATGCCACCGCAACCAGCACAACAGGCGGATACCGCTTCTCGGGTCCGAGTTGGAATTTGGCTCTTGCACCCGGAGCTTCGGTGACCTTCGGCTTCATCGGCTCCTCAAAAGGCGGCGCGCTCACTCCCACAACCTGTGTAGTCTCTGGCGCAACATGCGCGGTAAACGATGGCTCCTCTACGGTTACTCCAGATCCAACACCCACCACCCCAACCGTTGACCCCACTGTGACGCCGGAACCCACCCCCACTACCCCAGCAGCTTCTGCGAGCGCGCTTAAGGTCTCCCTCAAGGTCACCAGCGATTGGGGTACTGGGCGCAATGTAGACATGGTCGTCACGAACACGGGTACTACCACGCTCAACAAGTGGTCGATCTCTGTTCCATGGAAGGGTACGAGCGTCTCGATGTGGAACGCAAGCTCTTTCCTTGCTGGTGGTGTTCTTACGGCCACTAACCTGTCGTGGAATGGCACCCTCGCACCGGGAGCTTCAGCCACTCTGGGATTTACTGACAATGGCAACTTTGTCTTGCCCACGAGCTGTGCTACTGCGGTGGGAACCTGTGAACTCAATGGTTCGGGTGTGACGCCACAACCCACTCCAACGGAGACCACCACACCTACACCCACCCCGACGGTGGATCCCGCCCCCACCGTTGATCCCACTGCTCCCCCTGTAGACCCATACATTCCTGGCCATGATGCATACACCGGGGATAAGAAAATTGTGGCTTACTACCCATCGTGGGCAACGTATGCCCGCAACTATCAAGTCGCAGACATTCCTGCTGAAAAGATCACCCACATCAACTTTGCCTTTGCCAATATTGCCGACGGTAAATGTGTGGTCGGAGACTCTTATGCAGATACTGACAAGGCATTTGCTGGTGATAGTTGGGACCAGGGCGCCAAGCGTGGAAACTTCAACCAACTCACCAAACTCAAGGAAGCTAACCCCAACTTGGAAACCATGATTTCTATTGGCGGCTGGACCTGGAGCAAGAACTTCTCAGCTGCCGCTGCCACAGAAGCGTCACGTCAGGCCTTTGTTTCTTCCTGTGTGGACTTCATGAATACCTACGGCTTTGATGGCATAGATATTGACTGGGAATATCCCGTCTCTGGTGGTCTCTACGCTGGAACGCCAGCAGATAAGGCCAACTACACTGCCTTACTAGCTGAATTCCAGAAGGAACTAGCAGCTCAGAGTGCACGTGATGGTGAACACCACCCACTCACGATTGCAGCGCCTGCTGGCCCCACCACCATTCCCAACCTGGAAGCCAAGAACATTGGTGGAATCGTCGACTGGATGAACCTGATGTCTTATGACTACCACGGTGGCTGGGATCCCATTACTGGGCACAACGCACCGATGAAGGTAAGTAGTAAAGACACTGCAACAGGATTTAGTGTGTCCGACGCGGTTGACGCATATCTCACTGCTGGATTCCCTGCACAAAAACTTGTGCTTGGTTTGCCACTGTATGGCCGGGGCTGGGAAAACGTCAGCTCAGCACAAAACGGGCTCTACCAACCTGCGACTAATGCCTCAGTTGGCACGTGGGAAAAGGGCGTCTTTGATTACACCGATATCAAAAACAACTACCTCCCCACCATGAACCGCTACTGGGATGCAGAGGCTCAGGTTCCTTACCTCTATGACCCTGTACGAAAGTTATGGATCAGCTATGACGACCCCCAGTCCATCAAAATCAAAGTGGACTACATCAAAGCCAAAGGTCTTGGCGGCGCAATGGTGTGGGAACTCAGTGGTGACAGAGATGAAGAACTCATCGATGTCATAGGAACAAACCTTAAATAATTACCACCTATCGGTCACTGTGGGAGAAGTATTCAGACTTCTCCCACAGTGCTTTAGGTAGAGTAATTATTAGGCTTCGAACAATATGGAGGACACATGTCTGACGAAAGCAAATGCCCATACATGGGTGGAACTTCCAGCTCATCTGGAACCTCAAACAATGATTGGTGGCCTAACCAGCTGAACTTGGATTCACTGACCCACAACTCCCCCAAGTCTGACCCTATGGACCCAGACTTTGACTACGCCACAGAGTTCAAGAGCTTGGATTTGGCAGCAGTCAAGAAAGACATTTACGAGCTGATGACCTCGTCACAAGACTGGTGGCCAGCCGACTATGGTCACTACGGTCCTTTCTTTATCCGTATGGCGTGGCACAGTGCAGGCACCTATCGCATCAGCGACGGTCGCGGTGGTGCAGGCCAGGGCCTCCAGCGTTTTGCTCCATTGAACAGCTGGCCAGATAACGTCAACCTGGACAAGGCACGACGCTTGCTGTGGCCCGTAAAGAAGAAGTACGGCAAGAAACTCAGCTGGGCTGACCTCATGATTCTTGCTGGTAACTGCGCCATCGAAGACATGGGTCTGAAGACCTTTGGTTTCGGCGGTGGACGTGCTGATGTCTGGGAAGCAGATGACACCTACTGGGGTCCTGAAGCAGAATGGCTCGCGAACAAGCGTTACAGCGGTGATCGAGACCTAGAGAACCCCCTCGCTGCAGTTCAGATGGGTCTGATTTACGTCAACCCTGAAGGTCCAGACGGCAACCCCGACATCTTGGCTTCCGCACGTGACATTCGCGAAACTTTTGCCCGTATGGCGATGGATGACGAAGAAACTGTTGCCCTGATCGCAGGTGGTCACACCTTCGGTAAGGCTCACGGAGCTGCTGATGCAGATAAGTATGTTGGCCCCGAACCGGAGGGTGCACCGATTGAAGAGCAGGGACTTGGCTGGAAAAACAGCTATGGAACAGGTCATGGTGCGGACACTATTTCCTCCGGCCTCGAAGGTGCATGGACTCCCAACCCCACCAAATGGGACAACGGATACTTCGAAACCCTCTTTGGATACGAGTGGGTTATGACCAAGAGCCCTGCTGGCGCAATCCAGTGGGTTCCTTCTGACGAGTCAGCTGCCTCACTGGTTCCTGATGCACACATTGCAGGAAAGACACACGCCCCAGTCATGTTCACCACTGACTTGGCACTGCGTACTGACCCTGCATACGAGAAGATCTCGCGTCACTTCTTGGAGAACCCCGATGCCTTTGCAGATGCTTTTGCACGCGCATGGTTCAAGCTCACTCACCGTGATATGGGACCCATCTCCCGTTATCTCGGACCCGAGGTTCCTGCAGAGCAGCTCATCTGGCAGGACCCAGTTCCTGCGGTTGATCACCCTCTGGTTTCTGATGCAGATGTTGCAGAAATCAAAAAGCAGGTGCTTGCTTCCGGTCTGAGTGTTTCTCAGTTGGTATTCGTCGCATGGGCTTCTGCGTCCAGCTACCGCAACAGCGACAAGCGAGGCGGTGCCAACGGTGCCCGTATTCGCCTGGAGCCACAGCGCAACTGGGCCGCAAATGACCCACAAGCACTCGCTCCTATCCTGGCGAAGCTGGAATCCCTACAGAGTGATCTTGCCGCAGCAGGCAAGAAGATCTCACTTGCGGACCTCATCGTTCTGGCAGGTTCTGCAGCAGTTGAAAAAGCGGCAGCAGATGCTGGCGTAAACGTCACTGTACCTTTCCACCCTGGTCGCACTGACGCAACTCAGGAGCAAACAGACGTCAACTCCTTCGCTGTTTTGGAGCATGTAGCTGATGGTTTCCGCAACTATGCCAGCAAGGGCCACGGCCCTGTTGCTGAGCGTTTGTTGGTTGACCGCGCTAACCAGCTCAACCTCACCGCTCCAGAAATGACTGTTCTGGTGGGAGGTTTACGAGTGCTTGGAGCCAACACCGGTGGTTCAACCGTAGGTGTATTCACCAAGACTCCTGGTGTGCTCACGAATGACTTCTTCGTGAACCTGCTGGAACTTGGCAACACCTGGCACCCACAGTCCGGCGACACCGGCCTCTTCGATGCTCGCGACAACGCCACCGGCGCTGCAAAGTGGACCGGAAGCCGTGCAGATCTCGTGTTCGGTTCGAACTCGATTCTGCGTGCTCTTGCAGAGGTTTACGCCAGCGATGACGCCAAGACCAAGTTCGTCAATGACTTCGTTGCTGCCTGGGTCAAGGTCATGGAGAACGATCGTTTCGATCTAGCCTAAGAACCAATCAAGAAAGGGACCCCATCACGGGGTCCCTTTTTTGTAGGGCGGACGGGACTTGAACCCGTGACCGACGGATTATGAGTCCGCTGCTCTAACCGGCTGAGCTACCGCCCCTTGTGAGCCGATAGTAAAAGTTTAGTCGTCTGTGAGCTCTGGGTCTGGATCTACTACGTCTTCGCCACGATACAAGGCTTCGAAGGTGTCCAGCGTACGAGTGATGTCGTGACCGCGAATGAACTTGAGAGAGTTGTTCTTCATACGAAGCAACTCGTCATCGTCTGCGGTGAGAACTTTCACCAGCTTGTCGCGTAAATCTTCGACGTTGTTAGGCTCGAACAGGTAACCGTTCTCTCCGTCGTGAACAAGGTGTGGCAGTGCCATTGCGTCTGCACCCACCACAGGAAGAGCGGTGGCCATTGCCTCCATGGTGGCGATGGACTGCAGTTCTGCGATAGAGGGCATGGCAAAAACTTTTGCTCTGGTGAGTGCAGCTTTCAGCTCATCATCACTGACATATCCGGCGAAGAAGACTTTGTCGTCTAGGCCCATGTTTTTCACCTGCTGCTTCATCTGCTGAAGCAGGTCACCCCCGCCAACGAATTCCAAGGTTGCATTGAGCTCGGGTGGCAGTTTAGTGAATGCTTTGAGCAGAACATCGAGCTTCTTCTCACCAGTGATGCGACCGACGAACAAAATTCGGTTCTCCCCCTTGGTGTCAAAGTTGGGGGTGTAGTGGTGGGCGTTAATTCCACACGAGATGGCGTGGACGTCAGTAAGGTGCGTGTACTCCTCGAGGAAGTTGGCTGCTCTGCGTGTGGGTGTAGTGACAGCCTCAGCGCGGCTAAAGGTCCTGTATGCAGCCTTCCAGACCAAACGAATGACGCTCTTCTGGGTGGACTTAGGCAAAAGCGTGAACTGCATCATGTTTTCAGGCATGAAGTGGTTGGTTCCAATGATGCGAATTCCTCGAAGCTGAGCTTCTTTCGTCAATCCGCCACCGACAATGAGGTGGGATTGGAAGTGCACGACATCTGGTTTGAAACTGTCCAAGATTCGCGCACTGTTGTGACGTACACGCCAAGGAAGCATGTAGCGAAGCCAGTCGTGGGGGTACCAACGCCAGCTCTTTACGCGATACATCATCATGGGCTGACCCTCGTGGGTTTCTACCCACGTGCCCGACTTCCGACCTGCTGCCGGAGCCATGACTCGAACGTCGTGACCGCGTTCGACCAGGCCTGCAGCCAATCGCTCCGCGAACTTTGCAGCGCCATTAACATTGGGGCCGAATGTGTCACATCCAATAAGGATGCGTAATGGTTTCGGCATAGTGCCTTTAGTCTACGGACTTAGCCTTCTTCATCGCTTCTTTAGCGCCGTGTGCCGCCGCATTGACCTTAGCCTTAGACTCCGCTTTTGCGCTCTGGAATCCGGCTTTTGCCTCTTTACTCGCTGCTGAAACAGGATCGTGGGCGTCCGGGTGATATTTCGCTAGAAGGAAGACACCAATGATGGCTAGAACGCCTGCCAGGACGTAGCTGACAATGGCCCAGCCAGGTGCCTGTGAGGCTTCATCGAGAATTAAAATACCGATGGCAACAGCAACAATTGGATCGATTACTGTAAGCCCCGCAATTACAAGATCTGGCGGGCCTGTTTGGTAGGCATTTTGCACAAAGAGGGCGCCCAAAACAGTCGCGGCAAGCAGCGCAGCTAAGCACGCCCAGGTCAACCAGTCAGTTGCACCGTGAATCACGCTCGTAATGACCACCTTGGCAAGAGTTGCCACGAAACCGTAGAGCACACCGGCTCCTACGATGTAATACAACGCTGAAAGGTGCTTGCGGTAGATCAGGAACAGCACACCGAATATTGCGAGGACAACAATTAATATGACCAGGATTTCGGCGAGATCGGCTGAGGTCATCGGTGCATTGATTGCTGTAAATGCTGCGATAGAAACGAAAATACCGATACCGCCGACTGAGAGGGCGATGGCAACAATCGATTGGGTATTGAGCTTGGTCTTTGTCACACGGGCGTTGAGCACCGCTGTAATCACAAGCGCAACAGCACCAATTGGTTGAACCACAATCAGAGGTGAGAAGCCCAGAGAGATGAGCTGAAAAATAATGGCAGCGCCTAAGAAAACGGTGCCGGTCAGCCACGAAGGCCTCTTAAATAGTGCAACTAGCTGTTTGAGATTAAGCGCAGACTTTGCGTCTTCTCCATCACCGACTTTATTCACTCCACGGTGCTGCAACTGCGCACCCACAGACATGAGGATGGCGCCCACGAGGGCAAAAGGAATACCGATGAGTTGTGCCGGCTCAAACGAGACCTTAGCAAGGTCAGTGAGGTCGTTGAGCTGCATACCTCCACGCTAGCGTGGACTCTTGCAAATAAGCTGAAGGCATGACCGTACTCCCCATTGTGATTTCTGGTGATCCTGCGCTGCACAAACCTGCTGAACCCGTCACCGTGTTTGATAGCGAACTAGAAACCCTGGTTGCCGACATGTTTGAAACCATGGATGCTGCCCCTGGAGTCGGTCTGGCAGCACCACAGGTGGGTGTAAGCCTTCAGGTGTTTGTCTATGACTATCCCGAGGATGATGGAACTCCTCGTCGCGGCGTTGCAATCAACCCTGAGCTCTACATTTCCCCTTTAGAAATCCGCGACACCACGGATGCTGATGAAGAAGGCTGTCTCTCATTCCCGGGAGAACGGTTCCCTTTAGTACGAGCTGACAAGGCGCTACTTCGTGCCTGGGACCTTTCAGGCGTTCCTTTTGAAATCGAGTGCGAGGGCTGGTTTGCGCGGATTATGCAACACGAATACGACCACTTATTGGGGTATTTATACGTGGACCGTTTGGACTATGAATTCAATAAGCAAGCGAGCAAAATTGAACGCAAACGAGGGTGGGGCAAACCTGGTAAATCGTGGATGCCCGGAGTAGATAATCTCGAAGGCTAAGCCATCCAGCCCAGATTACGCAGCACGACAGCCACCACTCCGGCAATTGCAACCACAATGATGAAGGGCACCCGGAAACTAAACAAGATTGCCGCCAGGATCACCGCAGGAACCCGAGCATCGAACACGACTGCTTGTCCTGCGCCCAAGGTTTGAACGGCAACAAGTGCTGCCAGCATGGCCACAGTCAACAGGTTTGTAATTCTGGTGAAGGTGGGCTTTTCCAAAAGTCGTTGCGGGATGATGTAGCCGATGTATTTCACTGCAAAAGAAAGCACTGATGCTGCGATAACTGTTGTCCACAGTGTCATGGCTTCACCTGCCCATGATCAGGGTGGTAGCCAGGCGTATCCCCTGGTTCAGGTAAGTCATCAGGCTGAGTTCTTTGGGCATCTGCAGCTGGTTCGCGATGTAACCAGTTCGTCAAGCCGAAAACCACAGCAACCACCGCAGCGGCGAGTACCGGAACTCCCGGTGGGGTCAACGGGATAAGGAATGCTGCCAAAACAGCGGAGACCATTGCAACAGCGGCAGCCTGGAGCTGCTGCAATCGTGGCCACAACAAGCCCACAAAAGCAGCCGCCGCAACTGCATCGAGTCCAAAACGGCTGACATCTCCAACTAAATTACCTAGAAGAGCACCGGCAAAAGTAGCCAGATTCCACCCGATATAAATAGCTATGCCGGTTGCCCAGAATCCAACCCGCTGCGCGCTTTTCTCCTCTTGAGCTATCGCAACAGCTGTTGATTCATCAATAGTGATTTGAGCGGCAGTAAGGCGCTTCCACAGTGGCACCTTCCCTACAATCGGAGCAACCCTCATGGAGTAAATACCGTTGCGCAAGGCAAGGAAAGTGCTGGAAGCGACCGCAGGAATTCCTGCGCTTGCACCACCAGAAGCAAGAATTCCGATGACGGCAAACTGTGACCCACCGGAAAACAGAACAAGACTCAAGAAACAGGTTTGCCAAGTGTCTAAGCCCGCGGCAACACTCAATGCGCCAAAGGAGACTCCATAAGCAGCTACCGCGATGCCGACAGAAATACCAGTTCTCAAGGCACGCTTTTCAGCGACAGTAAATGCCACAGTGCCTCCAGTTTTTGCCAACACCCACAGCTTATGCGGTCTGTGGGAAGTAAAAAGCCCCTGGTCGTGGAGGACCAGGGGCTTAGCTCCCCGACATGGACTCGAACCATGAACCTACGCATTAACAGTGCGTTGCTCTGCCAATTGAGCTATCGGGGATTGCTGTGAGGCGTATTTATATTACCCCAAATCTAAGAAGGCAAAAAACCGCCTCAGAGAAGCAGAATTTAGTAACCGGCCTCAGTGTCAACAACTCCCACGAAAGGCTTACCTGAAAGGAATGCGGCAACGTTAGTGGAGATTCGATCAGCTAATAAGGGTGCTGTCATGTCTGGAGTGTCGGCCATGTGAGGGGTAATCAACACGTTGCGTGCACTCCACAAAGGATGCCCATCTGGCAAGGGCTCCGGCTCGGTTACGTCCATGGCAGCACCGAGAATACGCTCCTGGTTCAGTACTTCAACCAGAGCTGCGGAGTCGACTAAAGGGCCTCGCGCGATATTGACAAGCACTGCACTAGGTTTCATCAGCGCCAACTCTTGCGCTCCTATGAGGTGTGTGGTGTCGGGTGTGAGTGCCGCGGCAATAATGACAACGTCAGATTCAGGGAGAATTTTCTTCAGTCGGTCTGTCGTCACCGTGCTGAATGCACCTGGAACTTGGCCTGCAGAACGACGAACTATGTTGATTCGAACATCAAAAGGCTGCAAAAGGCGAATAAGTTCACGGGCGATGCCACCGGCGCCAATAATCGTGACATTCTTCCGATAAAGCGAGACACCTTTGGGGACAGCATCCCAACTTTGAGCCCGCGCTCTGCGCGGGAATAGACGCATCAAAGCCAAGGTCATCCCGAGTGCGTGTTCTGCGACAGGCTGGGCATAGGAACCCTTTGCACTCGTGAAAACAAGACCAGGTCTGGCAGATGCCGCTAGAACTTCCGCATAAGCATCCACACCTGCCCACGGCAGTTGGACCCATGTCAATTGTGGGTTGGAAGCAAGAACTTCTCTCAGCTCGGCAGATTTCTTATAGGAGAGCCAAATCAAACCCCGAGTGTTCTCATTCAGTTCGGTGATGACTCCCCCGGCGTCACTGACTGCAGAGCGAAAGACTTCGCTGCCACCACGGGTTGAATCATCGTGAGATTCAGGAAGCACAGCAATCGGTCCAGATTCAACTCGGGGAGCTGCCTCTGACGCACGTTCATCACCGAGGACAGCAGCATGCTGAGGAATTTCACACACGCAGTCTTTCTGACGAATTTTCATCGACTAGTCCTCACGAAGTTGGCGACGTTTGGTTTCTAATTCCAAAAGTTCACGTTGAATCTCGCGACTGATTTCACCCTGGTCAACACTGGTTCGTTGCAAACGCCCGACTAGTTCAGATTTGCGACGAACCAAGTCGCGCTCAATGAGAGAAACAACCACACCACGACAATAAGTCTGGGTTTGGTCCTCGTTTTTTTGTGGAAGTGGCGCCACAGCAAGCTGAGTTACCAATGGCTTAAAGTCCTGAGGAAGATCGTTCTGAATCCTATCCAGCCACGTCTCCCCACCCAGCTCGTTGATGTTTGCTCCGATTGCGTCTCGAACGGTGGCCAAGTTTGGGTCAAGAATGGCTGATTGGACTGCATCCGCAGCTAGGTCACTGCCGACCAATTCAGGGAATTGAATCAGTGCCATCAATGCTTCACGTTCAAGACGCGATGACGGATCATTCTTCAGCTCAAAGACGCGAGGACCTTCAGGGGCGCTCTCTACGGAAGCTTCTGTTTGCTCAGAACCAGCTGGAACAGGTCTTGTTGTGGGAGTTCCGGCATAACCTGTGCGCGCACCCTCAGAGGTTGTTTGCATCCCTTTTGATCGTGAGGCCTTAACGGCGTTAGAGACAGCAACCTGCGCTTCTGACACGTCAACACCCGTCAAGCGGGCAAGTTCTCGTGTGTAACCAGGACGAAGCGCAGAGTCCCTGATATCTGCCACCACGGGCGCTGCCTCACGCAGTGCAGCAACACGACCCTCGACAGTGTCGAGGTTGTAGTTGCTAAGCATTTGCCTCATTACAAACTCAAACATGGGGATTTTCGAATCCATCAAATCCCGAACGGCCTGCTCTCCTTGAGCAAGACGCAGATCGCAGGGGTCGAGGCCATCTGGGGCAACCGCGACAAAGGTTTGTGCAGCAAATCGTTGTTCTTCCGCAAAAGCGCGCATGGCTGCTTTCTGCCCAGCAGCGTCAGGGTCGAAGGTGAAAATCACTTCACCCAGCCCGGAATCATCTCCCATGATGCGGCGAATGAGTTTGATGTGTTCCACGCCAAAACTCGTTCCACAGGTGGCTACTGCAGTGGTCACCCCAGAAAGGTGTGCAGCCATCACATCGGTGTAACCTTCCACCACAACAACGCGGCGAGTCTTTGAAACATCTCGTTTGGCAAGATCTAGCCCATAGAGCACCTGTTGCTTGTGATAGACCGGAGTCTCTGGAGTATTCAAATACTTAGGACCCTGGTCATCGTCAAAGAGTTTACGCGCGCCAAAACCAATCGTTTGACCGGTGACATCGCGAATAGGCCAGATCACTCGACCGCGGAAGCGGTCATAAACACCCTTGTCTCCTTGCGAGAGCAACCCCGCTTGCAACATTTCTTCTTCCGTGAAGCCTTTGGTCTTGAGGTGATCACGAAGTTCGTTCCACGCCTTGGGAGCGAAGCCAATACCAAAACGTTCAGCGGCGGCTTTATCGAAACCGCGCTCACCCAAAAACTTTCGCCCTGCAGCAGCACCTGGTGTGGCCAACTGAGCAACATAAAATTCTGCAGCCGCGGTATTGGCTGCCAGGATACGAGTCCGGTTACCTGTCTCTTGAGACTTACCTGAACCCTCTTCATAGTGAAGTTCAAAGTTGATGCGCTGTGCCAAGCGTTCAATGGATTCTGTGAAGCTCAGATGGTCCATTTTCTGCACGAATGTGTAGACATCGCCGGATTCACCGCAGCCAAAGCAATGAAAGTATCCCACCGTGGGGCGCACGTGAAAGCTGGGTGAGCGTTCATCATGGAAAGGACACAGACCCTTCATTGAACTCACACCAGCGGATTTTAAGCTCACATAGTCACCGATGACATCAGCAATGTTGATGCGTTGCTTGAGTTCTTCAACATCTGCTTGACGAATACGGCCAGCCATCAGGACACCACCGTCACTGTGTTGTTTCCTCCACACAGGCGGTTGTGCCATGCGAATGCTGATTGATCGGTCAAGCTCGCAACCTGATCCACAACGATGCGGCGGCGCACCGCCTCATCCGTTGCGGCGTTCCAGTCATCCGCGAAATGACGGTCCATAGCTTCTGGCCCACGCTCGTATAGGGTGTTGCACAAATCCGTGAGCACTTCGCGCTGTTGGGTGTAGACAGGCTGGCGTGAATTAGTGGTCATCACGAAAGCGGCAACGATTCCCTTGAGCACAGCAATCTCTGCACGCACCACATCAGGAACAATGACGTTTCCACCAAAACGCACCAAGCTCTGCTGAGGATACGCCTCACGGGTGGCATGAACAGCTGCGTGAGCGAATCGTCCAATGAGCTGGCTCGTGAGGTTTTTCAGTTTGGCTTGGGCAATACGCGAACCATCCCAGGTGTCCACCCACACATCCAAGTTATCTAGTCGATCAAAGGCAGCGATGAGCTCATCGTGAGAGAATTCGCCCCCAATCCACTCAAACATGGAGTCCACCAGTTCATCGTGGTTGACGCGCGCACCCAGCTCTCCCGCATCCACATAACCATTGAAAATGGCATCCTCAAAGTCATGCACGGAATAGGCAATGTCATCACTGAGGTCCATGACCTGAGCCTCTATACAGCGCTGTTTATCCGGTGCACCGGCGCGCATCCAGGCAAAGACATCAAAATCATCGGCATAGAAACCAAACTTTGCCCGGCCGGTGGGGTCAATGACAGCCTGCTGTTCAGGCCACGGGTATTTTGTGCTGGCATCCAGACTTGCGCGAGTGAGGTTGAGCCCAAAACTGCGGCCATCTGTTCCAAAAACTTTTGGCTCCAGACGGGTCAGCAGCCGTAGAGTTTGTGCGTTTCCCTCAAAGCCCCCAATGTCCGAACTCCATGAGTTCAACGCTTTTTCACCGTTGTGACCAAAAGGTGGGTGACCTATGTCGTGAGCCAAACTCGCAGTATCAACAACGTCGGGATCAAGTCGAAGACGGCCAGCAATTTCCCGGCCAACCTGCGCAACCTCCAGAGAGTGGGTAAGGCGGTTTCGTGCAAAATCTAGACCTGCAGTGGGACTGAGCACTTGAGTCTTAGCTGAGAGTCTGCGCAGTGCGCTGGAGTGCAGCAAACGCGCACGATCTCGAGCAAAATCAGAACGACGGGAGGAGTGGGTTTCCTCCAGCATTCGTTCAGCATCAAACTCTGAATAACCTGCCGTCACGGTCGGTATGTTTGCCGTTTCAACATGGTGGTCAGACATTAGCCACCACTCGCATCGATTTCAGCATGGGCGACTACAGCTTTTTCCGCGTCGCTGAGTTCCTGAGACTCCAACCATCTATCTGGCAAAGAAGGTCGCTTCGGAGTCCCCTGACGTCCGCGTTGACCTTCAGCATCCGCTCCCGGGTAGGGCGTGGACCAATCAAGCTGGCCGAGCAGATCATCGAGGTGTTGCAAGCTGGTAACTTGAGCCAATTGAGAGCGTACATCTCCCCCAACCGGGTATCCCTTGAAATACCAGGCCATGTGTTTGCGGATGTCGCGGCAGGCATGCTCTTCTGAATCAAAGAACTCAATTAAGAGCTCAAGGTGACGGCGCAAAGTGGTTGCAACATAACCCAGTGTGGGTTCAATTCTGTTGCCAGGTTCTTGGAGTCCCGCACGCTCGCGGAACGCAGCGTCCAATTCAGCGAAAAGCCAAGGACGCCCAAGGCAGCCACGTCCAACAACAACTCCATCACAGCCGGTTTCATCCATCATGCGAACAGCGTCTTCGGCAGACCAAATATCTCCGTTCCCCAGAACGGGAACACTTGTCACCGCTTGCTTGAGTTCGCCAATCGCATTCCAGTCAGCATGCCCTGAATAAAACTCGGAGGCTGTTCTCCCGTGCAAAGCAATGGCGGCAACCCCAGCCCCCTCGGCTGCTTTACCTGCTTCTATGAACGTGAGGTGGTCAGCATCGATGCCTTTACGCATCTTGATAGTTAGTGGAATTTCACCAGCAGCCTTAACTGCTTCTTCGACAATTTCTCGGAATAAGTCTTTTTTCCAGGGCAATGCCGAACCGCCACCCTTACGGGTGACTTTCGGGACTGGACAACCAAAATTGAGATCAATGTGGTCTGCACGGTCTTCAGCCACAAGCATGGTGACGGCTTCACGGACCGTTTTTGGCGCCACTCCATACAACTGGATGGAACGAATTTCTTCACTGGGGTGGGTTTGGATCAAGTGCATTGACCCAGGCGTTCGCTCTACGAGGGCCCGTGAAGTGATCATCTCGGAGACAAAAATTCCAGAGCCCTGCTCTCGGCACAGTCGACGGTAGGCCATGTTGGTAATGCCAGCCATGGGTGCGAGCACGACAGGAACTTCGGCCTGAATGGGCCCAATGTTCAAATTGCCCGCCCGGGCACCTGTCTTCACACTCGTCATCGTGATTTCTCCTGTGAAACAAGTATCCCATGTTGCACACAGGGACAGTAGCTCAATTGAAAGACTTAGGCTCTGTTTTCTGCAGCTTCATTAAGTGCAGCAGCAAATGTTGCTGCATCCTGTGCACCAGAGATTCCATATTTGCCATCAATGACATAAAAAGGCACACCATTGATGCCGTATTCCCGTGCTTGCGCCATATCTGCTTTAACCGAAGGGAGATACTCTTCTGCTTCTAGACTGCGCAACACATCCTGTTCGTCTAAGCCAATCTCGCCAGCTAGTTTGGCTAAGTTTTCGCTCTTGCCCACGTGCTCACCATCGATGAAATATGCCTTGAGGAGGCGTTCTTTCATTTCCTGTTGCTTGCCGTGTGCTTTTGCGTAATGCAACACCTCGTGAGCTTTGATGGTGTTGGTTTGGTGGACAGCGTCATAGTTGTAGTGAAGTCCGACACTTTCGGCTATTCCGGTAACTCGCTCAAGCATCTGGTGCACTTGCTCAACTGGAATGCCCTTGCGCTCACTCAAGTACTGGACAGGATCACCCTCGTAATCCACCGGTGTATCTGGTGCTAACTCGAAGGAGTGGTACTCCACCTCAACTGGCTTTCCGTATAACTTGGCGCCTGCTTCAAACTTACGTTTCCCGATGTAACACCAGGGACATTGGACATCAGACCAAATATCAACCTTGATGGGGTCGGTCATGAAAAATCCTTTGCAACGAGTTCAATGATGGTTTGTGCAGCTGTTGCTGGTTGAGGGCGCACGGCGTGAACCAAGTCGGCTATCTGCTCAGAGCGATCGGGCAGGGTTCCATCTTGTGCCTGAGCAATAGCGAGTTCTACCTGTTCCATGTTATGGACTTTCACAGTGGTAGCTTCAGCAATCTTGCCCAATGGTGAAAACTCCCAGTGCTCGGGTTTCTCCCAGAAAATAGCTGGTTTTCCCGTCACTAGAGGGTATTCCCCAATGAAAGACACTCCATCAGTGACCATGGCATCCGAGGCAAGCAGAATGCTTGTAATCGGTGCACCTAAATCAGTAAACGTGTTGGGCAAAGCGTCCCACTTCGAGCGCCACTGATCTAACTCTTCCTGAGTCATGATGTCGCGGTCTGTGAGCGTTCCGAAAAGGAATGGGTGAGGCCTGAAAACAATATCCATTTCTGGGTGAGTTTTTGCGAACTCGAGCATAAGTTCGAATTCGTCACTGAAGTGACCGAAGTTTAGCCATCCATGGTCATAACTATGGTGTGGAGCCCACAGCAGTCTAAAAGGCTGCTGAGCTGGTTGTTGCTCACGATTAATTGGCCACACAGGCTCAACCGTTTCTTTCGCAGCGAGAAGGGCATCGATCTTGGGGGTTCCCGTCAGGAAGGCATTCTGACGGCCTTCCCTATCAAAAGCAGCTTTGGTGTCAGCATCTTGCAGGAACACCATGTGTGAGAGTTGATGCGTGGGTTGAATGTATTGATGAGGAGCGACACCAGCTTCACCTGGCTCTTGCACCAACGAAGTAGAGAAATATGGTACGTAACAGACCTTCGTAAACTCAACGAGGTGCTCAATCTGGTAGTACTTCTTGTAATTACGCTGCCAGGGGTAGTTCAAGAACACGTAGTCAGGAGCTAACTCCTTGAGCCTGGCAAGTCCTTCTTTACTCTTCTTGAATCTGAAACGTTCGTGAACAATACCTTGAGCATCAAGGTAGGCACTCATTTTCTTCTCATCGCGGAACTTGTCATATCCGGTGAGTTTGCGAGGAATTGTGACCACGATGGGTTCAAAGCGAGGATCGGCTAACATTCCTCGATACACAGCATCAAGGGCGTCCCATGCTTCAAAGTAGAAGACGAAAAAAACCACGCGAATCGGTCGGCTCATGCCTCGACTTTATGCGCTGATTACTGAGAATGTGCCCTATTTCGCGCTGGGCTTATCAACTGCTCCACCAAAGCGTCGATCACGGCCGATGTATTGCTCTATGGCGTCCCACAAATCCGTTCGAGAGAAGGCCGGCCATAACTGGTTCAGGAACACCATCTCGGCATAGGCAGATTGCCACAGTAAGAAGTTTGAGGTGCGCTGTTCCCCGCTGGATCGCACAAAAAGATCCACATCTGGCATATCGGGAATGTAGAGATTTTTCGCTATGAATTTCTCTGTCACCTTGGAGGGATTGATTTTTCCGGCTGCAACATCTTCCGAGATTTTACGCACCGCATCAGCGATTTCGGTTCGACCACCGTAATTCACGCACATGGTCAAGGTGAGGGTTTTGTTTTTCTTGGTCAGTTCTTCAGCAAACTGAAGTTCCTCAATGACGGAGGGCCACAACTTCGGTTTACGCCCAGCCCAGCGCACCCGCACATCCCACTCATTGAGTTGGTCGCGACGACGGTGCAGAACATCACGGTTGAAGCCCATGAGAAAGCGCACTTCTTCAGGTGATCTCTTCCAGTTTTCTGTGCTGAAAGCATAAACACTCAGATGCTTCACCCCTGCTTGGATAGCGCCAGCGACAACATCGAGAAGAGCTGCTTCTCCTGCCTTGTGTCCCTCAACACGGGTCAGACCTTGCTGATTTGCCCAGCGACCATTGCCGTCCATCACAATGGCAACGTGATTCGGGACGGACCCCGCCGGGAACGCAGGTGGATAGATACCCGTCCAGTCCACGGGCCTGTACTCGACAGCGTCTTTGTGAGTGTACGGCTTACTCATCGTGCTACATGCTCCAAAGATCGAAGTGTCCGTTCCAAGTGCCACTGGGTATAGGTAGAAACGAGGGCGCTGGCTTTACTCCAGTATTCAACAGGTACTGCTTCGGCGACGTCCCACTCGCCACGCACGAGAGCATCGAGGAGAAGAACTACCTGCGGCACGATGTGTGCAGACCCGGGAGGTGCACACTGCGTGCAAACCATGCCACCGAGTTGAACGATGAAGCTTTCATGAGGGCCTTCAGCACCACACTTGGCACAGGCATCGAAACTGGGGGCCCACCCCGCCATACTCAAGGCGCGCAAAAGATATGAATTCAGAATCAACTCAGTGGGGTGTTCTTGACGAGACAAGGAACGCAGTGCGCCAACTAGCAAAAGATACTGCTGTGGGGAGCTTTCAAGCTCAGTGACTTTGTCCGCTGTTTCGACCATGACATTGGCTGCCGTAAAACGAGCATATTCATCCACGATCTCTGCTCCGTAGGAGGCTAATGTTTCAGCCTGCTGAATCGTATCGAGGCTTCGACCTTGATAAAACTGGATATCCGCCACCATAAATGGCTCCAGGCGGGCACCAAATTTGGAGGAGGTTCTCCGAACTCCTTTAGCTACTGCACGAACTTTGCCATGCGTTTTTGTCAGCAGCGTCACTATTCGATCAGCTTCGCCGAGTTTGTGTGTGCGCAACACCACGCCTTCGTCGCGGTAAACCGGCATTAGAGATCTCGCGGAGTTTCGATAGGGCCGGTTAAGTCGGTGGGGCGAACCAGCTTCGGGTTGCGCAAAGACTTCAACATGCGCTGTTCAGGCAAAGACCAGCCAAAGCGCACCGCGAGTAATCTCAAAATTGTTGTCACCGCGACACTCAGTGGAACACTCACTTCTAAACCGATGTTTGCTTCGTTACACAACAGCAAAGCAATCGATCCCGCCGCTGCGGCAATGGCATAGAGCGAACCCACGTGCATGACAGAAATGGGCATATTCAAAAGCAGGTCTCTGATAAATCCACCACCGACTGCGGTGATAACGCCTACGAACAGTGCTGGCACAAAAGGTAAGCCTGATACCAGTGCTGCTGTCGTACCCAATGCGCCAAACAAACCAAGGGCCAAAGCATCTAGCGCTGTAATTATCCAGTCAACTCGACGGATCAGGCGTGCAAGCAACATCCCCAATAGCGCCGCACCGACAGCAACGATGATGTACCAGTTCTCAGTGAGCGCGATGGGCAAGCGGTTGAGCAAGATATCACGAAGGAATCCACCACCTAGACCAGTAGCGATACCAATAACAGCGATACCAAACAGATCAAGCCTGCGATCACGAAAACCAGATGCATAGATTGCACCCTGGAGGCTACCAACGCCAATAGCGAGCGCATTCACCCATCCGGGCACATCGAGCGGCTCAGCAATCAACATATGTACAGGCTACGCCTGAACAAGTTCATAATCGTAAGGCACTTCGGAAAGTATTCCGGATTGTATGCAGTAAGCGTAGGCTCGGCCTAGGCAAGGCGAATCAGGGGGAACTATGTTTTGGTTACCATTCATCATCAGTGCAGTGGCATTTGGCGTCATTTTGTATTTTTGGGGCTATGAAGCACTTCGCGTTGGACGTGCACGAAAAGGTATCCCTCATCGAGTATTAGTTGTGGGTTCACGCGGTAAATCCGGCACTGTGCGTCTCGTGGCCTCCGTTTTGAGTGATTCTGGTGTTTCAACCTACGCCAAAATCACCGGAACTGTAGCTGAGGAAATTGATACTCAATCTGCAGTAACCGCGACAAAGCGCTTAGGTCCCGTTTCAGCTTCTGAAATGTCCGAAGTGTTAATTCGTGCGCATCACAGCGGCGCAAATGCTGTGGTTTTTGAATGCATGGCTGTGTTGCCGAAACTCATTGCTTTTGTTCAGAACAAAGTAGTCCAAGCCCAAATCGTCATCATTCCAACTATTCGCCTCGATCATCTTGAAGACGAGGGAGACACAATCCCGGGCATAACAAAAAACATCCTCAGCGGGCTACAACACGTCAACACACTGATTACAGGTGAAACGGACGAAAATTCCCTCAAAGTGATGCGGTGGTGGGCACGACGACACCACGTGAAGTTAATTGAAGTGACTCAAAATTCAACAGCGCCGGTTATTGCAGGCCATCACCCAACGAATATCGAAACGGCTATCGCCGTAGCCGGTGAGCTAGGAATTGAAAGGGGGCAAGCAATAGATGCCATGATCAAAGCAACTCGGGAACCTGATTCTGAATTGGGATGGGAAATTTCCCGAGAAGGTCACCTGCTTCGATTCAGTGATCTTGGTGGAGCAAATGACCCACAATCTTCAGCCGAAGCATTACTGCGTGCCTATAACATCAACCCAGACTCAACAACCATTCCTATTTTGGTCAATCGGTGGGATAGGCCACTCAGAACAATTGCATTCGCCTATTCGGTTAGAGCTACCCCCGATACCCCATCGGTCGGAATCATTGGTGCAGCTGTTCCTCAAGTCAAAAGCGCATTACGCGCTCAGGGTTTTCAGCCCGAACAAATTCTCCACATCAGTTGGTTTTCTACATTGACCAGAAGTCTTGCACTTCAGACCTTGATGAGGCTTAAGGGAAAAAGAAAGAATGCCTGGTTTGCCATGGTGGAAAACATTCATGCTTTTCCTGCAGACCAATTAAGAAAAGCTATTCACAATCAAGGAACCCCAATTTCCAATGGCGCCAATGGGAACGAGGAGAAGAAAAATGCTTGAACTCGACCTTATGCGTATGACGTTGATTGTTGGCGTTGTTATTGCGGCATTGATTTATCAAAAAACCCGACTCCTCAGCGGTGGGCTTATGACCGGCGCATATTTAGCTTTATTAATTTCAAAAGGCGATACCGGAGATATTCTCGGCTGGGCAGTATTGACAGTTATAACTTTCCTCGTGATCAAGCTTGTAACCCAACTTGTAGCCCTCCCTAAAGCCTGGATATTGTCTATCGCAATCCTCACTTCGGCTGTGTTGCATTCGATAGCTGTGCTCGCTTCGGGAGGTAAAGGCGGAAACGACCCGATATTCCTGGGGGCCCTGGAAGTTGTACTAGCCGGTGGGATGTATTTAACACCAGGTCTGACTGCCTATGACCTCGCACGTCAAGGGTGGCTGAAGACTCTAGGGGTCCTAGCTATGATCACTGGCGTGACTCTCGGAATCACACTGGGGGTTGCTGGTATTGGAAATCTCGCTGGACCAAGCCAACCCCTGACCACTCCTCTTTCTGTGTTCTACACAGATTTGAGTTTCCCTGTGGTCATGGTGATCTGCATTGCTACAGCCGAGGTCATGAGACTGGCCTTCGGTTTGGGCAGTGGCGGAATTATTGGTGCTGTTTTCTTTGTCGAACTTTTGGCGGGTAACTTCTGGAGCTTTTTCGTCATAATTGCCCTTGTAGCGATAACCGTGATTCTTACCCGTTACGCGAACAAGTTCCTTGTCATGACCCCACGACAATCTTTTCAATTCACATTTATCCTGGGCTCTCTCATTGCATGGATTGGTTTATCGGTTGGTTCTCAGCTAGGTATCGAGGCAGCTCTTGATGCAAATATGTACGCCTTAGAACCACTTCTTGCCGTTGGCCTTATCTCAACTGATGTTGTTCGATTTGGAACAGGTAAGACAACTCTCGGCAAAATTTTTGTGCTCATCGCTGTTGTCATCACCAACATTGTCTTCCTTCAAGGTGGAATTTTGGCAGTGAGCGTCATCGGTTTTGAAATTACACTCATCATCGCTCTGTACATGGTCGGCTTGATCAAAGTGATTAGAGGGTGGGATCATGCTCGCATGGTTGGTGAAATGTACCCGCTCATTCCAGGTAGCAGCATTGAACCAACAACTTCAGATAGCGGAAGAGAACGGCGGCGTAAATTGCGCCTAATCAAGCTTCAAGAAAAACAGAACCGGCTGGTTGAAGCTTTAGAACGAGAACAAACTAGTCCATAGAAATTCGGACTAAGGTTCTTCAATTACTGCAAGCATTGATCAACCGACCTGATTAACAGTCAAGATTGTTGCAGGGATGTTGGGAACGTTGAGACTGTTATTCAAACTTGTTCCGCCATCAATCACTACCCCGTTACCGCTGGAAGCAATCATCAATACAAAAAAATCACCTGGCGCAGCATCGACAAAAAAGTTCAACACAGCCACACCCTTCTCAGCATCGACGCTTGTCCCAAGAATGTAGTCCGTGGATGTTTCGCTAACCCATTGATTTTGAGTTATCCCATTTTTGGATAGCCAAATTGTGACATTTCGGCGAGCATTGCTGGTGTTCTTTAGCTGTGAGGAAAACATGATGTTGTACTTACCAGCAGAGACAAAAGTTATTTTGTAGTCATCAACAATGCTGACACCATTTGCAAAGTCTGTCGTCGTGACAAGAATGGGGCTCGTTGCACCACCAGTGAGTGGTTGATTAGGCAAGTGGAAGAAACTGCCGTAGGCCCCAAATCCCCCGGCAGGACCCTGAATGCCCTGAATACCTTGGATTCCCTGGGGACCCTGTGAACCGGTTGCTCCAGTCGGGCCAGGTGAACCTGAAGGACCGACTGGTCCGGCAGGGCCTTGAGGACCCACATCTCCAGCGGTACACACCCCAGGAATTCCTTGCTGTCCTGTTGCCCCAACTAAGGAATCGAGAAAGTCCTGTGTTGTTCCGACGTTACCGAGAGATAACCACAATTGATAAGCGCTCAGGCCATTGAGCCCATCGAGGCCATCAGCACCGGCAATGGAATTCAAAAAATCTTCTGAAGTTCCTGAGTTTCCAGCATCAAGCCAGAGTTGATAGGCGCTTGCCCCTGGAGCACCGGGAGCTCCTGGTTCACCATTGACACCGTCTGCCCCAACATAGCCATTTTCACCTTTTTCTCCAACAAGTGAGTCGAAGAAGTCTTGGAGTGATCCTGTGTTTCCTTGGGTAATCCACAATTCATAGGCACTCAGGCCTGCGGTTACGGCTCGTTCACACGAATCAGCAGATGTGGGGGAAACTTCTGGGGTTTGGCTACTGCAGGATGTCAGCAGCACAGCAGAAAGCAGTGCACTCGTGATGAGTACTAACCGTGTTCTTTTCTGTTTCATGAAAACCCCCGAACTGTGGCCACGATACTCCTGATGGACCAAAAGTTCACGAGTAAATGGATTTAGGCCAGCTCCACGAGGTCTGCGTATTCCTTGTTCCAGTGGTCTTCGATGCCGTCAGGGAGGATCAACACACGTTCTGGATTCAAGGCTTCAACGGCACCAGGGTCGTGAGAAACCAAGACGACGGATCCTTTATAGGTGGCCAATGCACCCAAAATTTCTTCACGAGAAACAGGATCAAGGTTGTTGGTGGGCTCATCCAGGAGCAAAACATTTGCACTGGAGACAACAAGCATGGCCAGAGCCAAGCGCGTCTTCTCCCCACCAGAGAGAACACCGGCAGGTTTGAGCACGTCATCGCCGGTGAACAGGAAAGAACCAAGCACTTTCCGGCATTCTGTTTCAGTCATGTGAGAAGCAGCAGAAACCATGTTTTGTAGGACCGAGTCTTGAACTCGGAGTGTTTCGTGCTCCTGAGCGTAGTAGCCGACCTTAAGTCCATGACCTTCAATGACGTGCCCTGTGTCTGGCTTATCTACCCCAGCCAGGATGCGCAGCAGTGTAGTTTTTCCTGCACCGTTGAAACCAAGAATGACTACGCGTGATCCACGATCAATAGCTAGATCCACTGCGGTGAAGATTTCCAAGGACCCATAAGACCTCGAAAGGTCTTCCGCCATAAGTGGAGTTTTGCCACATGGCGCTGGGTCAGGAAAGCGCAATTTTGCAACCTTGTCGCTTTGACGAACCTCGTCCAGGCCTGCTAGGAGGGTTTCAGCTCGACGAGCCATTTGCTTTGCCGCGACTGCTCCCGAGGCCCGTGCACCCATCTTTGCTGCTTGAGCTTGCAATGTGGAGGCTTTCTGTTCTGCGTTGGCACGCTCTCGCTTGCGGCGTTGCTCATCTTGTTCACGCTGCTTTTGGTAGTTCTTCCAGTTCATGTTGTAAATATCTATGACCTGGCGATTGGCATCGAGATAGAACACTCGATTGACCGTTTCACCCACCAGCTCCACATCGTGGCTGATGATGATGAGTCCGCCCTGATATCCCTTGAGAAATTCTCGAAGCCAGACGACTGAATCAGCATCCAAGTGGTTGGTGGGCTCATCCAAGAGCATCGTGTCTGCACCGGAGAATAAGATTCGTGCCAGTTCAATGCGTCGACGCTGCCCACCTGAAAGAGTCTTGAGCGGCTGATCGAGAATACGGTCAGGCAATTGCAGGTTGGAGGCAATCGAAGCAGCCTCTGCCTCAGCCGCATAGCCACCCAAGGCATCAAAACGGTCTGCTAATTCGCCGTATTTGCGCATCGCATCAGCGGCAACTTTTTCGTTGGAGTCACCCATCAGCAGACTGTTCTCAGCCATACCCTGAACCAAAGAGCCCAGACCACGCGCATTAAGAATGCGTGTTCTGGCTAGTTCTTCTGGATCACCAGAACGGGGGTCCTGAGGGAGATAACCAATCTCACCTGAAATCTCGATAGTTCCCTCAGCTGGCTGTAAGTCGCCAGCGAGTGTTTTTGTCAAAGTGGTTTTACCAGCACCGTTACGGCCGACCAAACCAATCTTGTCTCCATTGGAGACGCGGAAGGAAACTTCCGACATGAGCACTCGGGCGCCTACGCGCAGCTCAAGGTCTTGGACGTTGAGCACAGGCTTTTCCCGATTCTTTGTTACTTCTATCTAAGCCAAGCGGCTTCTACTCCCCTAGTATATTTCTATGTCGAACATCACTCTTGCTGCCTCACGCCCTGTTCTCGCTGACCGCCTTGGTGCGCGCAGCATCGCTACTGACATCGCTTTCATTGCTGCAGGTGCCGCACTGACCGCTGGTGCTGCACAGATTGTCATCCCAATGTGGCCTGTTCCCATCACCGGACAGACTTTTGCTGTGCTGTTCGTCGGCGCAACCCTCGGCTCATTACGTGGCGCACTTTCCATGCTTCTCTACATCGGCCTCGGTGTTGCAGGTCTTCCCGTCTTCGCAGAGGGAGGCGCAGGACTGGCTAAGGTTCTTGGCCCCACTGGCGGTTACATGATCGGCTTCGTGCTTGCTGCTGCCCTCGTTGGTTGGTTGGCACAGCGCGAATGGGACCGTAAGGTTCTTGGCACCATCGGTGCATTCCTAGCAGGAACTGTTGTGATCTACGCAGTTGGTCTCCCCTGGCTTTCAGTTGCCCTCGGTCAGCTGGGATACCCCAACGACCTTTCCGCCACATTGCAGGCAGGTCTCTACCCCTTCATTCCTGGAGACATCCTCAAGGCTCTGATCGCTGGTGGACTTCTGCCGTTCGCGTGGAAGCTCGTCAACCGCACCAAATAATCGATTTACAGAACGAAGGCCCCCGACATGGTCGGGGGCCTTCGCTTTTCAATTCAGGTGAAATGTCGCAGGGGTGCGACGAACACATCAACCTGTAAGCCTGTGCGAGTACGCCAGATGATTACAGCAGAGAATCTAATGCTTGCGCAAGGTCTTCGATGAGATCATCCATGTCTTCGATGCCAACACTGATGCGAACCAGGTTCGCTGGAACCTCGAGTGCAGTTCCTTCAACGGAATGATGTGTCATCAGCCCAGGGTGTTCAATAAGTGATTCCACTCCTCCGAGTGAGGGAGCAAGTGTGAAGAGTTTGGTCCTAGTAAGCAGTGTTGTGGCAGCTGTTTCGCCCCCGGCAAGCTGGATTGACATCATGCCGCCAAATGCAGACATTTGCCGAGCTGCTATCTCGTGCCCTGGGTGAGAGGACAAACCTGGATAGAGAATGCGTTCAACCGCTGAATGGCCTTCAAATCGTTGAGCCAAGGCGAGTGCATTCTCTGAGTGGCGCTCCATGCGAATACCGAGGGTTTTGATACCACGCATTGTCAGATAGGCATCAAAAGGTGAGGAGATAGCTCCCATCCAGTTCTGAATCTGGGCTACTTTCTCAGCAAGATCAGCATCTTTGAGAACGATGGCGCCACCGACAACATCGCTGTGACCGCCGAGATACTTGGTGGTCGAATGCAACACGACATCTGCACCGAGTTCAAATGGACGCTGCAGAGCTGGAGTAGCAAATGTGTTATCGACAAGTACTAGTGCATCATGACGATGTGAAATTGTGGCAACAGCCTCAATATCAACAATGCTCATCAGTGGGTTAGTGGGCGTCTCAATGCGCACAACCTTGGGTTTCGTGGAGGCAATGAGCTCTTCAACCTTGGCAAGGTCAGCAAAATCGATAGTTGAATGACCAATGCCGAGAGGTCCATACACTTGCGCTATCGCACGATAGGAACCACCATAGGCATCATTGCCTAGGACAATGTGATCACCAGGCTTAAGAATTGCCCTGAAGAAGGCATCTTCTGCCGCCATTCCACTGGCAAAAGAATAGGCAAGCAAGCCGCCTTCCAGCGAGGCAAGATTGTGCTGTAGCGCTGTGCGCGTGGGGTTATCACAACGTGAATACTCGAAGCCGTTCAGTGGAGTACCAGGAACGTCCTGTTCGAAGGTTGAAGACAGATAAATCGGAGGAACAACTGCGCCTGTGGTGGGATCTGAAGTTTGTCCAACGTGAATCGATCTGGTGTTAAAACCCTGTGCCATGTTCTTTAGGCTACGCCGGCTTTATTACTTGTGGAAAATTTCTTCTCAGAAATGTTACGCCGAGACAGGAGGGAGAAAACTAAATGGAGAAACCCAATGCGCGCATCATGTCACGGCCATCATCAGTAATTTTCTCTGGACCCCATGGTGGCATCCACACCCAGTTGATGCGAAACGCCTCAACAACACCATCGAGTGCTTCAGCCGTTTGCTCTTCAATGACATCTGTGAGCGGGCATCCTGCACTGGTGAGAGTCATGTGGATGATTAGTGCATCGTTTTCGTCATCCCACTTGAGGTCATAAATCAATCCCAGATCAACGATGTTGATACCCAGCTCAGGGTCCATGACCTCTTTGAGCGCATCAATGCATTGGTTATAGCGCTCGTCGGAGAGTTCAGAGGACATTGTTACGCAATCTCGAGGTAGCGGTCGTAGCCCTCGTTCTCGAGGCGTTCTGCCAGCTCAGGGCCACCTTCTTCGGCAACCTTACCGTTGACAAAAACGTGGACAAACTGTGGCTTGATGTAGCGAAGAATGCGGGTGTAGTGCGTAATGAGCAACACACCGAGGTTGTTGTTTTCCTTGGCACGGTTGACGCCTTCAGAAACAATCTTCAATGCGTCAACGTCAAGACCTGAGTCTGTCTCATCTAACACAGCAAACTTTGGCTTGAGAAGTTCGAGCTGAAGAATTTCGTGGCGCTTCTTTTCTCCACCAGAGAATCCTTCATTGACGTTGCGCTCAGAGAAACTTGCATCCATACGAAGGTTTGCCATTGCTTCACGCACATCTTTGATCCAGGTGCGCAGAGCAGGTGTTTCACCATCAATGGCGGTTTTCGCCGTGCGTAGGAAGTTGGTGACAGTGACGCCTGGAATCTCGACGGGGTACTGCATCGCCAGGAAGAGACCTGCCTTGGCACGCTCATCAACGCTCATCTCAAGAACGTCTTCCCCGTCGAGGGTGATTGATCCACTGTCCACGGTGTACTTAGGGTGTCCAGCAATTGTGTAGGCAAGAGTCGATTTACCCGAACCATTAGGACCCATGATGGCGTGTGTTTCACCGGAGTTGATCTCTAAGTTGACGCCGCGCAGAATCTGCTTGGTGCCCTGTTCGGTCTCCACACTGACGTGAAGGTCGGTGATCTTCAGAGTTGACATGACTTAGATCTCTTTCGTAACGGTGGGGTCAATAAATACTTCGCCGTCAATTACTTCAACGACAAAAACTGGGACAGGTTCGTAGGCAGGCAAGGTCAGAGGCTTGCCGGTGGTGAGCTCAAACTTGGAGCCGTGAGCCCAACATTCCAACGTGTTGTCCTCGACGAAGCCTTCAGCTAAGGAAATGTCTCCGTGAGTGCAGGTATCACCAATTGCGTGAATATTTCCAGCTGAATCCAAGACCAGAGCAATAGGGATTCCCCCGGCGATTACGCGCTTTGCCTGATCTTGAACAAGCTCAGATACGGCACAAACTTTTTCAGCAGCCATCCCTAAACACCAGCCTCCAGCTTGTTGTTGAGGTATTCCTCAATGCGTTCTTCCAAAGCAGGGACCTCGAGCTGTTGAACAATTTCGTTCAAAAATCCACGAACGACCAGACGGCGGGCATCAGCTTCGCTGATTCCACGAGCCTGGAGATAGAACAGCTGTTCGTCATCGAAACGTCCAGTAGCAGAAGCGTGACCGGCGCCAGCAATGTCGCCGGTTTCGATTTCGAGGTTAGGGATCGAATCCGCACGGGTTCCTTCGGTCAGAACCAAGTTGCGGTTTTGCTCGTATGAGTCAGTTCCTACAGCCTTGTTACCAATGAGCACGTCACCAATCCACACGGTGCGAGCACCCTTACCTTGGAGCGCACCCTTGTAATTGACACGGCTCTTTGACTGAGGCGCATCATGGTTGACATACACCTGCTGCTCAATGTGCTGCCCTGCGTCAGCGAAGTAAACACCGTTGAGAACAACGGAAGAGCCAGCATCTGCCAAGATCGCGGAAGGATTGACTCGAATGACATCACCGCTGAGGGAGACAAGTGTGTGCTTGAGCTCTGCATCTTTGCCAATGGAGGCGAAGTGGCTACCCAAGTGCAGGGCGTCATCGTTCCACTCTTGAACGGAGACGAGGTTCAGACGAGAACCAGCACCGAGCACTACTTCCAGGTTTTCAACTAGACGAGCATCACCTGAGTTTTGCAGGATGACGGTTGCCTGTGCATGAGGAGCTGTAGTGATCAGAATGTGGGCTGCACGAGGTGTTGTTCCCAGGCCATCACGCGTAATGGTGATTTCACTGTGCTCTTCTGAGGAGGCTGAGATGAGGAGAACTTCTTCGGCAGCCTTCCAGGCGTTAGCAGAAGCCTTGTCCTCGGGCATGCCTGCAACGCCTACACGAGCATCGCTGGAAGAAATCCAGGAGACCTCAATACCAGCAACCTCTGGAGCACTGTAGGGAAAACGTGAACCGTCGAGTAGGCCAGAAATAAGCTCCTGCAGCTTAGCTACGGGAGAGAATTTCCAATCCAGTTCACGACCTGTAACAGACTCAAAATCTTCTGGGTTAGTCGATTTTGGGCGCGCGGAACGGATTTGTACAGGGATGGTCATTACTAGCCCACCGAGCCTTCCATGCCGAGTTCAATCAGCTTGTTCAGTTCCAGGGCGTATTCCATGGGAAGTTCACGGGAGATGGGCTCGATGAATCCACGAACAATCATGGCCATAGCCTCGTCCTCAGCCATACCGCGACTCATCAGGTAGAAGAGCTGGTCTTCGCTAACTTTGGAGACGGTTGCTTCGTGGCCTAGCTGTACATCATCGACACGGATGTCAATTGCTGGGTAAGTGTCAGAACGTGAAATGGTGTCCACGAGGAGAGCATCACAACGAACCGTGTTGGCCGAGTTGTGTGCGTTAGCGTCCATGCGAATTTCACCACGGTAACCGGCACGTCCCCCGCCACGAGCAATCGACTTGGAGACGATGGAGCTCTGGGTATTGGGAGCCATGTGAATCATCTTGGCGCCGGCATCTTGGTGCTGTCCGGGGCCAGCAAAAGCAACAGATAGAGTCTCGCCCTTAGCACCCTCACCCACGAGGTAGACCGAGGGGTACTTCATGGTGACCTTGGAGCCGATGTTGCCATCAATCCACTCCATGGTTGCACCCTCGTGCGCAATGGCACGCTTGGTTACCAGGTTGTACACGTTGTTGGACCAGTTCTGGATGGTGGTGTAGCGAACGCGAGCGTTCTTTTTGACCACAATCTCCACAACTGCGGAGTGCAGTGAGTCACTCTTGTAGATGGGTGCAGTACATCCTTCGATGTAGTGAACGTAGCTGCCTTCATCGGCAATGATGAGCGTGCGCTCAAACTGACCCATGTTCTCCGTGTTGATACGGAAGTAAGCCTGAAGTGGAATCTCAACGTGAACACCCGGTGGAACGTAGACGAATGAACCACCCGACCACACGGCAGTGTTTAGCGCAGCAAACTTGTTATCTCCGGCAGGAATGACAGTGCCGAAGTATTCCTCGAAGAATTCAGGGTGCTCTTTCAGAGCAGTATCAGTGTCCATGAAGATGACACCCTGGCGCTCGAGCTCTTCGTTGATCTGGTGGTACACCACTTCAGATTCATACTGTGCTGCAACACCAGCAACCAAACGCTGACGTTCAGCCTCAGGGATACCAAGCTTCTCGTAGGTGTCCTTGATTTCATCAGGGAGATCTTCCCAGGTCTGAGCCTGTCGTTCCGTTGACCGGACAAAATACTTGATGTTGTCGAAGTGAATTTCGGACAGGTCGGCGCCCCAGTTAGGCATGGGCTTACGGCCGAACATTTCATAGGCTTTCAGACGAGTCTTGAGCATCCACTCTGGCTCGTTCTTGAGGCCGGAGATGTCTTTAACAACGTCCTCGTTGATACCTCGGCGAGCGCTGGCACCAGCAGCGTCCTTATCGTGCCAACCGAATTCGTACTGGCCAATGCCCTCAAGTTCGGGCCGGTCGATCAGGATGTCTGACATGGCTCTCTTTCTGACGAATCTAGACTAAGAAGAGAACAGAAACATTGGCGCAAAACATCGCGTCAATCTCGCTTGTTCTCGCCCTCGAGTTATCGGCTTTCGCACGATTTCAACTAACGAACTTAGCCTAGCCTTAGTTCGTTGGATAAGACAGGGTAAATGCGTTCTTCTTCAGCGAACAACATCAAACAGAGTAGGTATATTCCCTCGTGAGTAAATTCGTGAATTGGTTCCCCACTTCCGTTGACCGCAAAGTTCGTATTGCGGCATGGGCAACTTTTGTTGCACAAACACTCATTGTGGTCACCGGTGGCGCTGTTCGGTTGACCGCAAGTGGCTTGGGGTGCCCTACGTGGCCAAGGTGCACGGAAGATTCTTTTGTCTCCACTCCAGAAATGGGTATTCACGGAGTTATTGAGTTCGGTAATCGCCTGCTCACATTTGCCTTGGTGATCATTGCCGTTATTACTTTCGCTCTGATTTTTCGGATGCGTAAGAATCGCCGCGATCTCTTCTGGCTTGCGCTCGTAATCGGCTTGGGTATTCCCGCACAGGCGATTATTGGGGGCATTTCTGTTCTCACCCAGCTCGACCCCTATGTTGTAGGGCTGCACTTTGTGGTGTCCATCGTGATGGTGGCTCTATCAACCATGCTGGTGTACCGCGTTTATCACGGTAATGCCCCTCGCTCCTGGGTCATTGAACCATCACAATCAAAGATTCCTCTGGTTGTGTGGTTGGTTGCAGTTTTCCAAATGATCACGATCATCTTTGGCATTTTGACGACAGGATCTGGCCCGCACGCAGGTGACGCGGATGCCCGCAGGAACGGGCTCGACGGAGAAATCCTGCAGCATTTGCACTCATACCCTGCCTACACAGCAGTTGCCTTGACACTGCTGGCGATCGTAATGGCGACACGGGCTCGTTTATTCGCTCTGCGTCATTCCTTGATTCTGCTGATCATCCTCAATGGGGTACAGATCACAGTAGGAATTATCCAGTCTCGAACAGGACTACCACCGCTGTTGGTCGGTATCCATATGTTGCTTGCATGCTTGGTTAGCGCCGCGACAACATATGCGCTCTTGAAATTGCGAAAGGTTGCCTAGAACGGCAGCAGTGCATCGATAGCTACTGCTAGGAATATCACCGACAGGTAGCCATTCGAGAAGTGGAACAAGCGCATTGGCTTGGGGTCTATCTGGCGCAGAGCTCGTGAATACAGCAGGTGGCTTTCCACAATGAACCAAGCACCTGCCACGAGAGCAACAGCGGTATAGATCCAGCCCATGTCTGCTACCGGCACAAGTAAAAGCGTGGCAGCAACGGTTGCCCAAGCGTAGAGCACAATTTGGAGACCGACTGTTACTCGACCACGTACCACTGTGAGCATAGGCACGTTGGCGTTTTTGTAGTCTTCGCGGTATCGCCACGACAGTGGCCAATAGTGCGGTGGTGTCCACAAGAAAATGATGAGGAACAAAATCACCGGAGCCCAGGACAGTGAGCCCGTTACAGCGGCCCACCCAATAAGCACAGGGAATCCACCCGCAGCTCCACCCCAGACAATGTTTTGTGGAGTGCGGCGCTTGAGCACGAGGCTGTAGACAATGACGTAGAACGCAATTGCGGAGACAGATAGCGATGCTGCGAGCAGGTTGGTAAAGAGCAAGAACCACATAGTGGAAATAACTGCGAGGGCCCACGAGAAAATCAAGGCTTGTTTGTCAGTGATTTCACCTGTGACGAGTGGGCGCCCTTTGGTGCGGTTCATCAGACGATCGATATCGCGATCGATATAGCAATTGAAGGAGCCAGCAGAACCGGCACTCATCATTCCACCGATCAGGACTGCGAGAACCAGCCACAGGTTGGGAACGCCTTCCTGTGCCAAAAACATGGTGGGAATCGTCACTGCCAACAGCAGTTCCATCACGCGAGGTTTTGTCAGTGAAACATAGGCAGCAACTGTGCGCTTAAAGCCGACCGTGGACACAGCAGTGGTGCCAGATTCGGAAGCGTTCATGAGTCCTCTGAGAAGTTGGGCCTTGGTGTCCAAGTCTACGGGAGGTAACGCTGTGTCATTTGGCACGTTCCCCGAGGGCGTAAGCCCAGCAGTGCCTATACTTAGAGGAGCCGTTATTCGGCATGTGTGGCCTATTTTTCCGGCCATCGTAATTTTCCCCCACCTCCCTCACGGAATATGGAAGGCCGATATAGATATGGCGCAGCTCGACTGGTCCGAATTAGATAACAAGGCAGTTGACACCGCGCGTGTTCTGGCGGCTGACGCAGTCGAGAAGGTGGGAAACGGTCACCCCGGAACCGCCATGAGCCTCGCACCGGCCGCATACCTCCTGTGGAACAAGATCATGCGTCGGGACCCACGGGATGACCAGTGGATTGGCCGCGACCGCTTCATTCTTTCCGTAGGACACTCTTCGCTCACACAGTACGTGCAGCTGTACTTGAACGGATACGGTCTTGAACTCGACGACCTCAAGGCTTTGCGTACCTGGGGCTCACTAACCCCGGGCCACCCTGAATACGGTCACACCAAGGGTGTAGAAATCACCACCGGTCCCCTAGGACAAGGCCTCGCTTCTGCTGTGGGCTTTGCTTACGCATCTCGCTTCGAACGTGGTCTTTTTGACCCCAACGCAGCACTTGGAACCAGCCCCTTTGACCACTTCGTTTATGTCATTGCTGGTGACGGCGACCTGCAAGAAGGTGTCACCGCTGAAGCGTCCTCTCTTGCCGGTCACCAGCAACTGGGTAACCTCATCGCGATCTATGACTCCAACCAGATTTCGATTGAAGACGACACCACCATTGCATTCACCGAGGACGTAGCCAAGCGTTACGAGTCTTATGACTGGCACGTCCAGACTGTGGACTGGAAGAAAACCGGTGTTTATGTTGAAGACGTCGCTGCCCTTAATGACGCCATCGAGGTAGCCCAGGCAGTCACAGACAAGCCTTCATTGATCATTCTCAAGACCATCATTGGTTGGCCAAGCCCTAAGAAGCAGAACACCGGAAAGATCCACGGTTCTGCACTCGGTACAGATGAGCTCAAGGGCCTCAAGGAAGTTCTCGGCTTCGACCCTGAACAGAGCTTCCAGGTAGCTGACGAAGTTATCGAGCACACCCGCAAGGCTGTGGCAAAGGGCGCTGCTGAACGCGCTGAATGGCAGAAGAGCTTTGACGCGTGGGCGGTAGCAAACCCAGAAAACAAGAAGCTTCTCGACCGCCTCGAAGCAGGCCTGCTTCCTGACGGTGTTGAAGCAGCGCTTCCTGTGTTTGAAGGTGGCACTGAAGTTTCTACTCGTGCCGCTTCTGGCAAGGTACTCAACGCGCTGGGACCCGTCATCCCTGAGCTTTGGGGCGGATCTGCTGATCTCGCCGAGTCCAACAACACCACCCTCGAAGGAGCAAATTCCTTCGTTCCTGCTCAGTGGTCAACCCACGAGTGGACAGGTGACAACTATGGTCGCGTCCTTCACTTCGGTATTCGTGAGCACGCCATGGGCGCAATCCTGAACGGTATCGCCTTGCACGGCAAGACCCGAGCTTATGGTGGAACCTTCCTCATCTTCAGCGACTACATGCGCCCTGCCGTGCGCCTGGCAGCACTCATGAAGGTGCCATCGATCTTCGTGTGGACCCACGACTCCGTGGCTCTGGGGGAAGACGGCCCCACACACCAGCCCATCGAACAGCTCGCTACTTTGCGCGCCATTCCTGAGTTGGATGTGGTTCGTCCTGCAGATGCAAACGAAGTTGCCTACGCCTGGAAGACAATCCTGGAACGCCGCAACGGGCCTGCAGGTATTGCTCTGACTCGTCAGAACATTCCCGTATTCACCCGCGGAGAGGGCGTTGCTACCGGCGATACCTTCGCTCATGCACGTGAAACCGCAAAGGGCGCCTACATTCTCGTTGACGCAGCAAACGGCAAGCCAGATGTGATCTTCATCGCAACCGGTTCTGAAGTTCAGCTCGCTGTTGCAGCTCGCGAACAGCTCGCCAGTGAAGGCATCCATGCTCGCGTGGTTTCTGTGCCGTGCCTCGAGTGGTTCTACGAACAGCCTGCGGCATACCAGGAGAGCGTTCTTCCGTCAGCGGTGAAGGCACGCGTTTCCATCGAAGCTGGCCTGTCGCTGACCTGGGACAAAATTGTTGGCTCCACAGGTCGTAGCGTCTCAATCGAACACTTCGGAGCGTCCGCAGATTACAAGACCTTGTTCACCAAGTTCGGCATCACAACCGAAGCTGCTGTCCAGGCTGCAAAAGAAACTCTCGCAGCCCAGAAATAAATCACACGGGGTCAGGAACGACGTTTCTGGCCCAGTATTACAACTTCATATTTGACCACCCATCAAGGAGAATCCAGGTTCATGTCGAACTCCCCCACCGCACAACTGTCCGCAGCCGGCGTCAGCATATGGCTCGATGACCTCTCTCGCGAGCGCATCACCTCTGGCAACCTCCAGGCACTTATTGCTGAAAAGAATGTTGTGGGCGTGACCACAAACCCCACGATTTTTGCTGGCGCCCTCACTAATGGTGAAAGCTATGCAGCTCAAGTCAAGCAGCTAGCTGCAGCGGGGGCAGATGCTGAAGCTGCGGTCTTTGAGATCACAACCGATGACGTTGCAGATGCCTGTGACATCTTCCGGGGTGTATTCGACGCTACTAACGGTGTTGATGGACGTGTCTCTATCGAAGTATCTCCCACACTTGCTCACGATGCTCCAGGCACTGTTGACGAGGCAAAGCGTCTGTGGGCTAAGGTCAACAAGCCCAACGCGTTGATTAAGATTCCAGCAACTCTTGCTGGCCTGGATGCCATCACTGACGTGATTGGTGAGGGCATCTCCGTGAACGTAACACTGATTTTCTCTCTGGAACGCTACGAAGCAGTTATCAAGGCCTACCTTGCTGGTCTGGAGAAAGCGAAAGCTAATGGACACGATCTCTCCAAGATTCACTCTGTGGCGTCCTTCTTTGTTTCCCGCGTGGACACTGAGGTGGACAACCGCCTGAACGCCATTGGGACTCCAGAAGCCCTTGCACTCAAGTCCAAGGCAGGTTTGGCGAATGCACGCCTGGCTTATGAACTCTACGAAGCACAGTTCAACACTCCTCAAGCAGTTTCCCTGCTCGCCGATGGCGCGAATGTTCAGCGTCCACTCTGGGCCTCCACCGGCGTGAAAGACCCAGCACTTCCTGACACGCTCTATGTCACCGAGTTGGTTGCTGCTGGCATCGTCAACACCATGCCCGAGAAAACACTTGATGCAACATTTGATCACGGAGTCGTTACAGGTGACACCATCACCACCAACTACGCCGATGCCAAGGCAGTTTTTGCGGCATTAGCTGCAGTCGGCGTTGACTTTGAGGATGTCACCAATGTCCTCGAATCTGAAGGCGTCTCCAAATTCATCATCTCTTGGGGCGAACTCCTCGAGACTGTCAACACCGCACTAGCAGGAGCATAAATGTCTTTTCGCATCAAAGTATCTGGAGCAGCGGAAGCCGCTGTTGAAAAGCACGTCCCTCAGCTCGTTTCAGACATGGTTGCTTCGAGTATTACCGCTCAGGACCCCGCACTCTGGGGCGCTGAAGCTGAATCCGAATCTGCGATTCGCTTGGGATGGACAGAATCCGTTGCAATCTCTCGCCCTCTCGTTGCAGAGATTCAAGCATTACGCGATCAATTGCGCGAAAAAGGTGTCAACCACATTGTCTTAGGTGGAATGGGCGGCTCCTCTCTCGCTCCTGAAGTCATTACGGCCACGATGCAGGCAGAGTTGACCGTTTTGGATTCAACTGAACCAGGCCAGATTCAAGCAGCAATAACCGATCGTCTGCAGACCACGGCAGTGGTTATCTCAAGTAAGTCTGGTGGAACTGTTGAAACCGATAGCCAGAAGCGTATTTACGAAGCAGCTTTTGAAGCAGTAGGAATCGATCCCCTCGAGCGCATCATTGTTGTGACCGACCCAGGTTCACCGCTGGATAAGTCTGCTCGGGAGGCGGGATACCGCGTCTTCAACGCTGACCCCAACGTGGGTGGACGATTCTCCGCACTAACCGCATTTGGTCTTGTACCTTCCGGTCTCGCTGGAGTGGATATTGCTGAACTACTCAACGAAGCTGAGGCTATCTCCATCGACCTTGCTGTTGACCAGCCTGAGAACCCAGGTTTGATCTTGGGTGCAGCTATTGCGGGAACTTCTCCCCTGAAAAACAAACTTGCTCTGGTCACAGACGGGACTCACCTCGTTGGTTTCCCCGACTGGGCCGAGCAGCTGATCGCTGAATCAACAGGCAAGGAAGGAACTGGGATTCTTCCCGTTGTTCTTGATGTTGTCTCTCCTGAACTCAGCGCTGGATATGAGGATGTTCAGGTCCTTCGTCTTGTCGATGACGCACACGAATTCCACCTCCTCAAGCACGACCGTCACGAGGGCGAAATCCTGGTCTCGGGAACCTTAGGCGCCATGTTCCTTGTTTTCGAATATGCAACCGCTGTTGCAGGTCGTCTGTTGGGCATCAACCCCTTCGACCAGCCTGATGTGGAGTCCGCAAAAATTGCTGCTCGTGCCCTTCTGGATAACCGTCCGGCACCAACCGAACCCCTATTCACAGAAAAGGGCATCGAGGTCCGTGCACATGGCGATCTAGGAGATGCCAAAACCGTTCGTGAAGCAATTACCGCTGTACTCAAGCAATTGCCCACTGATGGTTATGTCTCCGTTCAGGCATACGTTGACCGTGTGAACTTCCCCGAGGTACACGGTGTCCGTGATCTTGTTGCCGCACGCGCAGGTCGTCCTGTCACCTTCGGCTGGGGACCTCGCTTCTTGCACTCCACCGGACAATTCCACAAGGGGGGTCCAGCTGTTGGTGTGTTCATTCAAATTCTGCAAAAGCCTGCTGGAGATGTCGTGATTCCAGAGCGCCCCTTTACCTTCGGTGAATTGATTGCAGCTCAGGCAGCAGGTGATGCAGCGGTATTGGCGGAACACGGTCGTCCCGTACTCACTCTCACATTGACGAACCCCGCTACTGAACTCGAACACCTGTTCGCAGCCTTCAACTAAAGAGGAAACCATGTCACCTGTTGACATCACGGCCCGTCACAACCCCCTTCGAGTTGCCGAAGACCGCCGACTCAACCGCATTGCTGGCCCTTGTGGTCTTGTTCTGTTCGGCGTTACTGGGGACTTAGCCCGCAAGAAACTCATGCCTGCGGTCTACGACCTCGCAAACCGAGGATTATTGCCTCCTGGTTTTGCTTTGGTGGGTTTTGCTCGTCGCGACTGGGTCGATCAGGACTTTGCACAGGTCGTGCACGACTCCGTCAAGCAATATGCGCGCACGGAATTCCGTGAAGATGTGTGGCAGCAGCTGGCCAAAGGTATTCGCTTTGTTCAAGGTGAATTCAACGATGACAAGGCGTTTGAACGTCTGAAAAAAACCATCGCAGAGCTCGACGAGAAGCGCGGGACCATGGGAAACCATGCGTTCTATCTCTCCGTCCCACCTCGTTCCTTCCCTGAGGTTGTTTCTCAGCTCAAGCGCGCAGGGCTTGCGGATGAGGTTGAGGGCCAGTGGCGTCGCGTCGTGATTGAAAAGCCGTTTGGTTCAGACCTGAAGACAGCTCGGGAACTCAATGATGTCGTGGAATCGGTCTTCCCCGCGGATTCTATTTTCCGTATTGATCACTACCTGGGTAAGGAAACAGTTCAAAACATTCTTGCTTTGCGTTTTGCAAACCAACTGTTTGAGCCACTGTGGAATGCGGAGCACGTCGACCACGTCCAAATCACCATGGCTGAAGATATTGGCGTGGGTGGTCGTGCCGGATATTACGACGGTATTGGTGCCGCTCGCGACGTCATTCAAAACCACCTTCTGCAGTTGCTTGCTCTGACTGCCATGGAAGAACCTATCTCCTTCAATGCAGAAGACTTACGTGCTGAGAAAGAGAAGGTTCTTGCTGCTGTTCGCTTGCCAGAAAACCTGGCGCATTCCACCGCTCGCGGTCAGTATGCCAGCGGCTGGCAAGGTGGCGAAGAGGTCGTTGGCTTCCTCGACGAAGAGGGAATGAACCCCAAATCAGTGACCGAAACCTACGCGGCAATGAGGCTCGATATCGGAACACGACGCTGGGCAGGTGTCCCCTTCTACCTGCGTGCAGGCAAGCGCCTGGGACGTCGCGTGACAGAAATCGCAGTCGTGTTCAAGCGTGCCCCCCAATACTTGTTTGCCGACCACCAAACCTCTGCACTGGGTCAGAATGCTCTCGTGATTCGTGTTCAGCCTGATGAAGGTGTCACTATTCGCTTTGGCTCTAAAGTCCCTGGTGCGGGCATGCAAGTTCGTGACGTAACCATGGACTTTGGTTATGGTCACGCTTTCACCGAGGCAAGTCCTGAAGCTTACGAGCGTTTGATCTTGGATGTGCTCTTGGGAGAACCGCCACTATTCCCTCGTCACGAAGAGGTGGAATTGAGTTGGAAAATTCTTGACCCCATTGAAGAATTCTGGGCAACCCAAGGCCAACCTGAGCTGTATGCGCCTGGAACGTGGGGCCCTGCTTCAGCTGATGAATTGATGGCCCGTGACGGCCGTGTTTGGAGACGTCCATGATCCTCGAACTTCCTGACACAACTACCGCAAAGGTTGCCAAAGAACTTGTGAACCTTCGTGAAGAAGGCGGTGCGGTTGCTCTTGGACGTGTTCTCACTCTCCTGATTTCTACCACTCTCGGTGAAGAAGAAGTTGCCATTGCCGCCGCTAACGAAGCATCCCGTGAGCACCCTATGCGTGTTATTGTGCTTTCAGTAATCGAACCTGAACACTCCATTTCTAACCGATTGGATGCCGAAGTTCGTGTTGGTGGCGATGCCGGTGCCAGCGAAGTTATCGTGCTCCGCGCTTACGGCAAGGTAGGTTCTGACCAACAAGGTTTGGTAACAGGTCTTCTCCTCCCTGACACTCCAGTTGTTGCTTGGTGGCCAGGAGCTGCACCTGAAAAAGTTTCTGAATCTGCGCTAGGCAAAATTGCACAGTGTCGCATCACCGACTCTGCAGCTCAAAAAGAACCCCTGCAGGCGCTCGATGATTTGTCCAGAACGTATTCACCCGGTGATGCGGACTTCGCCTGGACTCGACTGACACTGTGGCGGACACAACTCGCAGCAGTACTTGACCAACCACCGTATGAGCCCATCATTGAGGCTCATGTCACCTCCACGCCAGACTTCCCAGCAGCAAAAATGCTTGCAGCCTGGCTGCAACTCCAACTTCAAGTTCCGGTGACCTGTGACCTCACTCACACCGGTTTGAATTGGCGTGGGATCCACGGCGTTCGCCTAGTGCGCAAATCTGGTGCCATCGAGCTCACTCGAGTTGAACCGACAACAGCCCGTCTTGAACAGCCTGATCAGCCCAATCATGACATCTCGATGCCATTGCGTAGTCTGCGTGACTGCTTGGCAGAAGAGCTGCGCCGTTTGGACCCCGATGAGGTTTATGGGCGTGTGGTCACTGAAGGTCTCCCCCAAATCAAAATGGTGACCACGTGAGTGAAGAAACCACACTCGAGGCATATGCCGATAAGCAAGAACTCATTGACAACATCGACGAAATCTTCGAAGAAACGGTCAAAGATCTTCTTCTGCAACAAGAGAACGTCCACATTGTCCTCACTGGTGGAACTGTCGGTATTGCCCTACTAGAAAACATCGATCCCAGCCACAAACTGGATTGGAAAAGAATCCATCTGTGGTGGGGGGATGAACGCTTTGTCCCTGCAGGCCACCCAGACCGAAATGAGGGCCAAGCAACAGCTGCTCTGATTCACCGCCTTCCCATCCCAGCAGAGAATGTTCACCGCATGCCAGCGTCCGATTCAGGATTGACGCTAGATGAAGCAGTCGATGCCTACGACGACGAGCTCGCGAGGTTCTGGCCAGAGCTTCCAGAGTTCGACATCACCCTGTTAGGCGTTGGGCCTGATGCCCACATCGCAAGCTTGTTCCCTGGGCTTGAAGGTATAGAGGTCGATGACCGCGCTGTCATCGCAGTGCGTAATTCCCCAAAACCTCCCGCAGAACGAATTAGCTTGACGCTTCCAGCGTTGAACAACTCGAAAAACGTCTGGGTTGTCGCCTCCGGCGCTGACAAAGCAGATGCCATCTATGCCGCGTTTACCTCTGAAAGCGCTTCAGAAGCGCCTGTGAGCGCCGTTGAGGGCATTGAAGAGACTGTGTTCTTCACCGACGAGGCTGCCGCAGCACGCCTCATAGAGGAAACGAATTAACGCAATCTGCTCAAGGCGGGGATGTGGAGTACACCGTCCCGATAGCTAAGCCCCGCCAAGCTTTTCACAACTATCTCAACATCAGTATCAAGTGCAACCTTTGTCACCCCAATGACACAGAAAGCACCGGCGGATAGCCCTGCCTGAATACCTGCAGCAGCGTCTTCGAAAACGATGCACTCCCCTGGCGTAAGGCCTAAATTTATTGCTCCTCGGAGATACGGATCAGGATGTGGCTTGCCTCGCTCCACATCTTCAGACGAAACCAACTCGGCAGGTAACGGAAGCCCCGCTGCTTGCAGACGCGCTGCGCCCAGTCGGGGGTTAGCTGAAGTGCAGACGGTCCACATCCCTGGCATTAGCGACGTGAGGAGCTCTACCGCTCCAGGTAATGCTCGGGTCATGTGTGCTGAGTCTTGCTCCAACTGGTGAATGTAGGCAACAGCTTCGTCGTAGTAATCCTCAGACACATGCCTGCGCACCATATCTTCGGCACGAATACCGGCGTTGGAACGATCACTCCAGTCAAAATCAGGAACATATCTCGCAGACCATTTGTTCCACGCGTCCACAGCCGCGCTGTGACTGTCCACCAAAACACCATCGTTATCGAAGAGTAAACCTGCGATAGGAAGTTCAATATCTTTCAAGGTTTTTCCTGGGGTGAAAAGTGAGAAAAACATGGCCCCTGATTACTCAGGGGCCATGTGTAAAGTTACTTAGTCGGCTTGACCGTTCCGCGACGAACGCGGAGCTGGTGGAGAGCATCTTCAAGAATCTGCTCTGCCTCTTCCTCGGTACGACGTTCCTTAACGTAGGCAAGGTGAGTCTTGTAAGGCTCAAGCTTTGCTAGCTCAGGTGGGTTTTCCTTGTCGCGACCAGCGGGAAGACCAGACTGCGGGCAATCGATAATCTCCGGAATTTCTTCTTCAGGAAGGTTCGCTGCGAAGTAACGAACCGTCTCGTTACCGAGTGCATCCCAGTAAGAGATTGCGATGCGTTCAGCGTGAATTCCGTGATCTTGTTCACCCATTGGGCCTGCGCCGACGCGCGAACCGCGAATTGCACTACCGCCAGATGCCATAGTTATGCTCCCTGGAACTTAGTAATGAGGCCGAGGAGGACGATGCATGTAATCCACACCAGCCCCAAAATGATGGTCAAACGATTGAGGTTGCGTTCTGCAACACCGGAAGACCCGAGTGTTGAGCTCATACCGCCACCAAACATGTCTGAGACACCTCCACCGCGACCCTTGTGAAGAAGGATAAGCAGAGTGAGGAGCAGGCTGGTGAGGGCAAGCAGAACCTGCAAAACAATCTCGAGAATAAGCATGCTTAAAGTCTACCCGACTAAATTACGTGCTTCTGGAATCGAGCAATGCTTGAGAACTCAGCAACGTCAAGGCTTGCACCACCGACGAGTGCACCATCAATGTTGGGCTGCCGCATGAATCCGGCAATGTTGTTTGCTTTGACCGAGCCACCGTAAAGAATTCGAGTACGCTGTGCTGCAGCTTCACCGAGTACTTCACCAAGAGCAACCCGGATTGCTGCACAGACTGCTTCAGCCTGCTCTTCGGTTGCAACCTTGCCGGTACCGATAGCCCAGACAGGCTCGTAGGCAATAACGATGTCAGCGTCCTGAGAAACACCCTCAAGTGCCTTCTTCAGTTGAGCAACAGGTACCGCAGAGGGGCCGAACTCTTCGAGTTCTGCTTCAGTTTCACCAACGCAGAGGACGGGGACAACGCCGTGCTTGAGTGCTGCCTTGACTTTGTTGCCCACGATCTCATCAGTTTCTCCGTGGTACTGGCGACGCTCAGAGTGGCCAATGATGACATAAGAGCAACCCAGCGCCTTGAGGAATCCCCCAGGGATTTCGCCGGTGTATGCACCGGAGTCGTGCATGGACACGTCCTGAGCTCCATAGGCGAGTTCGAGCTTGTCTGCTTCAACCAGGTTCTGCACCGAGCGAATATCAGTGAAGGGTGGGAAGACGGAAACTTCAACGTCGGTGTACTTGTGTCCGGCGTCCTTGAGAGTCCATGCCAGCTTCTGAACGAATGCAATCGCCTGGAGGTGATCCAGGTTCATCTTCCAGTTGCCCGCGATGAGCGGGGTACGAGTGTTTACCATCCGAGGACCTCCAGGCCAGGTAGACGCTTACCCTCGAGGAATTCGAGGCTAGCTCCACCACCGGTTGAAATGTGACCGAACTGGTCATCTGCGAAACCAAGAATGCGCACTGCAGCAGCAGAATCTCCACCACCAACAACGCTGAGGCCGTCAACCTCAGTCAATGCCTGGGCAATTGCGCGGGTGCCTTCAGCGAAGGCGGGAATTTCAAACACACCTGCAGGGCCGTTCCAGAACACCGTCTTGGAAGCCTTGATCAGCTCGGCGAATGCATTGCCAGTCTCCGGACCAATGTCGAGACCCATGCCGGTTGCACCAAAGGGAGTGTCTTCGAGTGCGTCTGCAGCGGCAACAACGTGTTCTGCATCGGCACCAAACTTGCTGGCCATCACGATGTCGGTCGGAAGAATAATCTTCACTCCACGTGCTTCGGCATCTGCGATGTAACCGCGGACAGTGTCCAGCTGGTCAACCTCGAGCAGGCTGGCACCAACCTTGTATCCCTGAGCTGCGAGGAAGGTGAAAACCATGCCACCGCCCACCAGGATTGTGTCGACGCGTGGCAGGAGGTGAGAAATGACACCGAGCTTGTCAGAAACCTTAGAACCACCAAGTACGACCGTGTAGGGGCGCTCAGGATTTTCGGTGAGGCGGTCCAGCACATCAAGTTCGGTCTCAATGAGCAAACCTGCTGCGCTGGGAACCAGCTTGGCCAGGTCATAGACCGAAGCCTGCTTACGGTGAACAACACCGAAGCCATCCGAGACGAGCACGTCACCGAGCTCGGCAAGCTGAGCAGCGAAGGCGCCACGTTCAGCTTCATCCTTGGAGGTCTCTCCTGGGTTGAAACGCAGGTTCTCCAGGACAGCAATCTGACCATCAGCCAGAGCAGAAACAGTCGCCTTTGCAGAGTCCCCGACGGTGTCAGTGGCAAAAGCGACGGGCTTGCCGAGCAATTCGCCCAGACGGATGGCGGCAGGTTCGAGGCTGTATTTTGCCTCGGGTGAACCGTCAGGACGCCCGAGGTGGCTCATCACCACGACACGGGCGCCCTGATCGAGTAGAGCGTTCAATGTTGGCAGCGACGCACGGATACGACCGTCGTCGGTAATCACACCATCCTTCAGTGGGACGTTGAGGTCGCATCGGACCAAAACGCGCTTGCCAGCAAGCGAACCTAGTGAAGAGAGGGTGCGAAGTGCCATATTGAATTACTTTCTTTAGAGCTTGGCGCCGACGTACTCAGTCAGGTCAACCAGACGGTTGGAGTAACCCCACTCGTTGTCGTACCAGCTGGAGATCTTGACCTGGTTGCCCAGAACACGCAGCAGACCAGCGTCGAAGATCGACGAGTGTGGGTCGGTCACGATGTCGCTGGAAACAATCTCGTCCTCGGTGTACTTCAGGATGCCCTTGAGGGGACCCTCTGCAGCAGCCTTGAATGCAGCCTTGACCTCATCTTCGGTCACTGGCTTCTCAACCTGGATGGTGAGGTCAGTGATCGAACCGGTAGGTACGGGTACGCGAAGTGCGAAGCCGTCGAGCTTGCCGTTGAGCTCGGGCAGAACCTTACCGATGGTCTTTGCAGCACCAGTGGAGGAAGGAACGATGTTGATCGCTGCGGCGCGTGCGCGGCGCAGGTCAGAGTGTGGGCCATCCTGAAGGTTCTGGTCAGCGGTGTATGCGTGAACAGTGGTCATCAGGCCAGTGATGATGCCGAATTCTTTGTCAAATACCTGCACGAGTGGTGCAAGGCAGTTGGTGGTGCAAGATGCGTTCGAAATGACGTGGTCGGTAGCCGCGTCATACTTCTCGTTGTTAACACCCATCACAAAGGTTGGGATGTCATTGCCGGTGGGAGGTGCGGAGATGAGCACCTTCTTGGCGCCAGCAGCAATGTGCTTTTCTGCGTTTGCGCGGTCAGTGAAGCGACCGGTGGATTCGATGACGATGTCAACACCAAGCTTGCCCCAGCCGAGGTCTGCGGGGTCGCGCTCTGCGAGAACCTTGATCTTCTTGCCGTTGACGATGATGTTCTCGGCGTCGTGAGAAACTTCAGCATCCAGGCGACCAGTTACCGAGTCATACTTCAACAGGTGTGCGAGCACCTTGGTGTCGGTGAGGTCGTTGACAGCAACAATTTCGATGTCTGCGCCCTGTGCGAGTGCAGCACGGAAATAGTTACGTCCAATACGGCCGAAACCGTTGATTCCAACTTTGACAGTCACTTCGTCTCCAAGTGATGTTAGGGAGCGTGTTGCTCCAAGGGTGGTGAGGGTGGAGGGAGGGTATTACTTTGATGAAAAATCAGTAGGAACGGGTGCCCCGAAAAGTTTCGAGACACCCGTTGTCAACTACTAAGAGAATAGCAGGACGCTGGATGCACCCTTGCGAGCGGCCTCAAAACGCGCCGAAACGTCAGCCCAGTTGATAATGTTCCAGAACGCTGTGACATAGTCGCCCTTCACGTTCTTGTAGTCCAGATAGAAGGCGTGCTCCCACATGTCAAGCATGAGCAAAGGAATAGTTCCAGCTGCGATGTTGCCCTGCTGGTCGTACAGCTGCTCAATGATGAGGTTCTTGCCCAGTGCATCCCAAGCCAAGAATGCCCAACCGGAACCCTGAAGACCAAGAGCTACAGCGTTGAACTGAGCCTTAAACGCATCAAAAGAACCAAAGTACTCATCAATGGCAGCAGCTAGCTCGCCTGTGGGGCGCTCCTCAGAGCCAGGAGTGAGGTTCTTCCAGAAAATGGAGTGGTTGGTGTGACCACCCAAGTGGAATGCGAGGTCCTTCTGGAGCTTGTTGATGTTCGCGAAGTCGTTCTTCTCACGTGCTTCGGCAAGCTTTTCGAGAGCAGTGTTGGCGCCATCAACATAGGCCTTGTGGTGCTTGCTGTGGTGCAGCTCCATAATGGTTGCACTGATGTGTGGTGCGAGAGCTGAATAGTCATAATCCAGTTCGGGCAGTGTGTAGTTAGCCACAGGTGTTCTCCTTAGAACGTGAGGTGGGGGTCTTACTGGTGTTAACCGTCTCGACAACCATTTTATTGCCGATGAGGAAAGTTATTTCTGGGAATTTAGGCGTCGATGTCTTCAGGAACAGCTGATTCAGTTCCTGGAACACCCAACTCTTGAGCTCGTTTATCGGCCATCGCCAACAGTCGACGAATACGTCCGGCAACAGCATCTTTTGTCATGGGTGGATCTGCGTGATGACCCAGCTCATCCAAACTTGCATCACGGTAGTTCAAGCGGAGCTCACCTGCATACTTGAGGTGTTCAGGGATCTCATCCCCCAAAAGCTCTAAAGCACGCTCCACACGGGCGCAGGCAGCAACAGCGGCCTGCGCTGAACGGCGCAGGTTGGCATCGTCGAAGTTGACGAGGCGATTGGCCGTGGCACGCACCTCGCGGCGCTGTCGCAACTCTTCCCAGTTCTTGACAGTTTCGGTCGCACCCATGATGGTGAGCACAGCCGAGATTGCCTCATCTTCGCGAATGACAACACGGTGTACTCCGCGCACTTCACGGGCTTTGGCCGCAAACTGGAGGCGGTTGGCAGCCCCAACAAGGGCCATAGCAGACTCGTTGGTTGGGCAAACGATTTCAAGAGCGGCAGAGCGACCTGGGTCAGTTAGGGACCCAGCAGCGAGGAAAGCTCCACGCCAAATCGCGGAAAGATCTTCTAAGTTGCCCGTGGTGAGTTTGTTGGGAAGGCCACGAATGGGGCGACGACGTGCATCGAGCAAACCTGTTTGACGAGCAAGTGTTTCCCCATCAAGCACACGAACAAGGTAGCTCGGTGCATTCTTTCCACCTGAGCTCGGTGTGAGGCGCCCTTCCGAACGAACACCGTAAATTTCAGCCAAATCTTTGCGAACACGCGTTGCAAGTTCCTGAGAGTCCAACTCAGCTTCGACAGCAATTCGGCCTGAAATGGTGTGTAAGCCCCCAGCAAAACGCAGGATTGTCGCCAATTCTGCAGTGCGCACACTGGTCTTTCCAGCCCCCACAGTGATGAGTTCTTGCTTGACGTTTTCAGTTAAGCCCATGTCCTCTAATTCCCTTTGTGTTACAAAAATCGCATGATGGTGTTGGCAGCTATTCGCGGCCGAAGTCTCGGTGTTTGACCCGCACAACAACTCCTGGAAGCTTCTCGAGATGTTTGGCAAGCTCTTCGGTCAACGCAACCGAACGGTGTTTGCCACCAGTGCAGCCAATAGCTATCGTGGCGTGGCGTTTGTTCTCTCGCTGATAGCCCGCTAAAACGGGTGCTAGAGCAGCAGAATAGGCTTCAACGAACTCGCGAGCGCCAGGCTGACTCAAGACATAGTCCGATACGTCCTTATCCATGCCGGTATTTCCCCGCAGTTCAGGAATCCAAAATGGATTGGGCAAGAATCTGCCATCGGCAATGAGGTCAGCATCTGATGGGGTGCCATATTTGAATCCGAAACTCATCAGATTCACTCGAACCCCGGCAGTTTCTTCTTGCGCAAACTGTTCAGTGATGAGGGTGGAGAGCTGGTGGATGTTCAAATCACTGGTGTCAATGACGATGTCGCTGAACTCACGCAATGCTGTCATCCGGGAACGCTCTGCTGTGATGCCATCGATGATCGTGCCTTCACCCTGCAGAGGGTGTGGCCGACGTACAGACTCAAAACGTCGGACGAGGGACGCATCGGTAGCGTCCAGGAATAAGACTCGGACGACCGTTTCTGCAGGCATGGACTGAATGATTTCTTGCAGATTTTCAAAGAAATCACGGCCACGGACATCCACCACTGCGGCAATCTTGGGAAGGTTTTCACCAGCTTTGTCTGCGAGTTCAACCAGTGGACGTAGCATCTGCGGTGGCAAGTTATCGACAACGTACCAATCAAGGTCTTCAAGGGCATTTGCCACAGTAGAACGACCTGCGCCAGACATTCCGGTGACGATGAGAACTTCCTGCTTATTGCGGGATAGTTCAGGCATGATCACTTCCTTGATTTACGGGGCGTGTTACGGCGTGTCGTACCAGACTAGCCATAAGCGACACGCCGGGAAACTCTGAAGCCTCAAACCTTGGGGCAGAAGTTGAAGGTTAGTTCGCTGCTAGCACGTCAAGTGCATGCTGTAGATCAGCTGGATACGGTGAAACAAACTCGACGTAGTCACCGGTTGCTGGGTGAGTGAAGCCGAGTTTGTGGGCATGCAACCATTGCCTAGTGAGGCCTAAACGTGAGCTGAGCGTGGGGTCCGCCCCATATAACGCATCCCCCACGCATGGATGGCGCTGAGCAGCCATATGCACACGAATTTGATGAGTTCTCCCGGTTTCGAGTTTGATTTCGAGCAGGGAAGCAAATGGGAATGCTTCCAAAGTTGTGTAGTGGGTCACTGCGTGTTTGCCATCACTGGTAACGGCAAACTTCCAGTCCGAACGAGGATGGCGTCCGATAGGCGCATCAATTGTTCCCGCCAATGGGTCTGGATGTCCCTGCACGACGGCGTGATAGATCTTGTTAACTTCTCGGTCATGAAAAGCGTGTTTGAGAGCGCTATAGGCTTTCTCGCTTTTTGCAACAACCATCAAACCTGACGTTCCCACATCGAGGCGGTGGACTATTCCTGCGCGTTCAGCAGCACCCGAAGTGGAAATAGTGAAGCCTGAAGCGGCAAGAGCTCCAAGGACGGTTGGTCCATCCCAGCTTGCAGCAGGGTGTGCGGCAACACCGACAGGCTTATCCACAACAACAATGTCGTCATCGTCATAGACGATGGAGAAGTCGGGAACCATCATGGGGACTATTTCTGGTCCACGTTTTTCTTCCCAGGAGACAGTCAAGGTTGCTTCTGCGCGAAGCTTGTCTGACTTACCCAACGTGACACCGTTTTGCTCCACTCCCCCGGCTTCGGCAATCTCTGCTGCCTGGGTTCGTGAGAAACCAAAGAGTCTGGCAAGACCTGCATCGACGCGAACTCCGTCGAGACCGTCTGGAACCGGTGTGGATCTAGTTTCCACCAGCTCCACCTGTTCCGCCGTTGCCAGGGCCACCCTGGCCGGTCAGACCGCCCTGCAACGTGACAGTGGGATTTGAACCAATGGGTGGCTCGTTTGTGTTCTTTTTGCGAGTTTCCCGAGTTCCATCGATGTGAATTCCAGAGAAAGTGAGGATGACGAGCAAACACATGCTGGAAACGATGGAAATGTCTGCGATGTTATAAATCGCAGGCATCATCCAGGGTGTGTAGATAAAGTCGATAACCAGGCCATGCCCGAATTCGACCACACCTTCGGCATTTTGTTGGGTTAGCCGGTCAGTCAGGTTGCCGAGAGTGCCACCCAATAAAAGACCAAATACGACTGCCCACGCAACGGATCTAATTTTGCGGGCAAAAACAATGATGACGATCGTGACAATGGCGGCAAGGATGGAAAAAATCCAGGTACTGCCCGACGCAATCGAGAAAGCCGCCCCGGGGTTTCTCACAAAGTAAAACTGAAGGAAATCTCCCAGAACAGGGTTGCTCACGCCTTCAGGCAGGGTGTTTTTAACCCAGAACTTACTCAGTTGATCTGCAAGGTAGACAACAACGGCGCAGACGCCCAGCAGGGTCAGAACAGCCCAGACAGGCCGCTTAACCGCCACGATTAGTTCTTGGGAGTGGTTCCAGCTGTGTTGAGCTCGTCAAGCTCTACTAGCTGGTTGGAGATGTAGCTACGAAGCTTCTCGCGGTATTCCTTTTCGAAGCTGGATAGCTCAGCGATTTCACCCTTGAGCTTGGCTTTATCTGTCTCGAGTGCTGAGAGTTGCGACTTCACGGTGGCTTCAGCCTCAGAAACAAGACGAGTAGCAGTTTCGTGACCTTCAGCAATAAGTGCGTCACGCTTCTCAACGCCCTCGCGCACATGTTCTTCGTGGAGGCGGCGAGCAAGGGTCAAAAGATCATTGGCACTCGCGGTTGCGCTGGAGTCGTCAACAACAACGGGCGCAGGAGTAGTGACGGGCTTTGCTGGAGCAGCTGATTCGCCGCCTTCGAGGCGAGCTTCTGCTGCCTCTAGCTTGGAACGCAGGTCTTCGTTCTCAGCACCCAGGCGGCGCAATTCAACGACGATTTCATCAAGAAAATCGTCAACCTCGTCCTGGTCATATCCTTCACGGAACTTGGTCTGTTGAAACCGCTTGTTTACTACGTCTTCTGGCAATAATGCCATGGGGTGCCATCCTCTTAGTGAGAGCTACAAAAATGGTTATCTCAGGTGATAACTCACTAACGCTACCAAAATACTCAACAGCGTTGGAACAGGAAAGAAAAATAACCTGATTTTCCTAGAGAATCATCAGATACTCGGCGATGTACATCGCGACAATGGCCGCCAACATCACTACTGTCCAACCAAAATCCAGCGCAATCGCACCAAAGCTCACAGGTTTTACCCATCGGCGAACAAGATTCATGGGTGGATCTGTGAGGGTATAGATGACGCCACTCAATACAAGCACGAACGAGGGAGGTCGCCATCCTGGCTTGAATGCACGAATAAAGTCGAGAATCAGTCTTCCCCACATGGCAAAAACAAACACCAAGAGGGCGTAATACAGGACTAATCCAACGAGACCAATAACGGACATCTCTACTCCTCAGCCACGCCGGTGGCGTGAGCTTATTCGCCGAAGAAAGTGGTGTCTACTTCAGCAGTTTCTGCTGCTGCATCACCTGACACGGCAACGTGTGCGGGTGAGAGCAGGAATACCTTGCTGGTAACACGTTCAATCTTGCCGTAGAGACCCTGAGAAAGACCTGAAGCAAAGTCAATCAGTCGACGAGCATCGGTCTCAGTCATCTGTGAGAGGTTCATGATGACAGGAACACCTTCACGGAAGTTTTCAGCGATGACCTTGGCATCTGAATACTGCTTGGGGTGTACGGTGACTATTTCATTCATGTCGCTAGCTGCCTGGTTCTTTGCGGTGTTACGGCGAAGGGGGGTTACCTGAGCACGACCAGCGGAAACAGGGGCTACCTGAGGTGCTGCAGCGTATGCAGGTGCGTCGTAGGTCGTCTCCTCATCAGCGAGACCGAGATAGACCATGGTCTTCTTGAGTGGATTGGCCATTGAGTTACCTCCAGGTAATAAAAAATCGTCTAATTGAGGTTAACCGGCAACAGGCCTGTTCCCGGTGATTGCCGAGCCAATTCGAAGGTGTGTCGCACCTTCAGCAATAGCCGCGGCATAGTCATGTGACATGCCCGCTGAGATGAAGCTGGCTTGAGGGATAACCGTCTGGACACGTTCTGAAGCTGCTTTTACGCGAGCAAAAGCCACGCGAGGTTCTTCATCCAGCGGAGCAACTGCCATGACGCCTAATAAGTTCAAACTAGATTGAGCTGCAACCAGTTCAGCAAGTTCAACCACATCTGCGGGTTGAACTCCCCCGCGGCCAGGGTCTTGGGTGAGATTGAGTTGAACGAAACAATCCAATACATCAACCGCGTTGTTCTCGGGAAGTCCCTCAGGAGTCATTGCAGCGTTCGCTAAAGCATTAACCAGGCTTGGGCGATCAACTGAATGGAGAACCTGAGCATATTTACGCACAGCACGTGCTTTGTTGGATTGAAGCTGGCCAATGAAGTGCCAGGTGAGATCCAACTCAGCGAGTTCCGCAGATTTAGCTTCTGCCTCTTGATGCCTGTTTTCTCCGACGTTGCGCACACCTAGGTCATAGAGATCACGAACTAACTGCGCAGGATGAAACTTTGTCACCACAATCGTGGTGATGTCGTCAAGATTGCGCCCCGCTGCGTGTGCAGCATCAGCAATGCCCTCGTTGACGAGCGCTACACGTTCGCCAAGCGTCGTATTCACTACTTCAGGAAGTCGGGGATGTCGAGGTCGTCATCCTCGTCTACGTAGGAAGGAGTGACGCTGACGTGACTGGTTGTCGCAGGAGTGGTCATCACTGCGGCAAGTTCATCATCAGCAAAGACACCTGTTGTTGAGGAAACAATAGGGGTCTCTGCGTAGATGCTTTCACCTGCTGGGAGGACTGATCCAGTGTCCGTCGAGGTGAATGCACGACGAGGCATTGGCTTGTGGGTGGGTTCCCCACCATCAAAACCAGCGGCGATAACCGTGACACGAACTTCGTCACCGAGAGTGTCATCAATGACAGCACCGAAGATGATGTTCGCCTCAGGGTGTACGGCTTCGCCGACCAGTGCAGCAGCATCATTGATCTCGAAGAGACCAAGGTTGGATCCACCCTGAATGGACAGAAGCACACCACGCGCTCCTTCAATGCTGGCCTCAAGCAGGGGTGAGGCTACGGCCAGCTCAGCTGCCTTGATCGCGCGGTCTGCACCGCGTGAGGAGCCGATTCCCATCAGGGCAGATCCAGCGCCCTGCATTACCGACTTCACGTCTGCGAAGTCGAGGTTGATCAGACCTGGGGTGGTGATGAGGTCTGTAATTCCTTGAACACCAGCAAGCAGAACCTGATCTGCTGTGGCAAAAGCTTCCTGAACGGAGATACTACGATCGCTAATTTCGAGGAGGCGATCGTTGGGAACAACGATGAGAGTGTCTACCTCTGCGCGCAATGCAGCAACACCGGTGTCGGCTTGTGCAGCACGGCGCTTTCCTTCGAATCCGAAGGGCTTGGTCACGACACCGATGGTCAGGGCACCGATGGACTTAGCAATCTTGGCGACAACTGGAGCAGCGCCTGTACCAGTTCCACCGCCTTCACCTGCGGTAACGAAAACCATGTCAGCACCAGCAAGCGCTTCCTCGATTTCCTCAGCGTGATCTTCGGCGGCTTTACGGCCAACTTCGGGGTCAGCACCTGCGCCGAGGCCACGGGTCAGTTCTCGGCCGATGTCGAGTTTGACGTCGGCTTCACTGAGGAGAAGTGCTTGAGCATCGGTGTTGACTGCGATGAATTCAACACCCTTGAGGCCAAGCTCAATCATGCGGTTTACTGCGTTGACACCGCCACCACCGACGCCGACCACCTTGATGACGGCGAGGTAATTCTGATTCATTGACACGTTATGGCCTCCGCTAGAACTCTAAAGTTCAAGTCGAACCTTAAAGTTATGCTCAGTATGCATTTCTTGATTTGAGAGTAGGTCGAAGCACTCCGCTCCCTCGTGCGACACGCCTAGAGAGTCTCAGATCAAAGAAAAGTTTTAACGCACAACCGCTGTCTTGGGCGAGGAAACGTCATACTCTCCCACCGTGCCAACTGGATTGAGAGCCAACAGCTGAGAGAGCACACGGTTCTTCATCGCCGCGTTTTCAGGACCACCCCAAAAGACCCGGGCTCCCCCGGTCAAAATGAGTGTGACATCATCCGTGGTGTTGGCAATAACCTCGTCAAGCTGGCCAGCTAATCCTGCTGGCAAAGAATTAATCACATCGATTGCCGCAGCGAAACCCTTAGATCGCACTGAATCACCTTCCACCGTGAACAGTGGCAAGCCAGGAACTCGCTCTGGAGTTTCTTCGATGACAACCCCCGCGGGGTCGACCATGATGAAACCATTAGGCGACGGCAGATACCCAACAGGGGCTCGCTCAACAACTTTCACCACCAGAGTGTGTGGTGGCACTGCAACTGTGGAGTAGCTCTTCACCAATGGTTGAGCCTCGACAGCCTTTCGCACAGCTCCCATATCTACCAGCGGAAGCGGCTTGTTGAGTTCAGGCTGGAGCGAGGCAATGATTTGATCGGCAGGAACCCTGGTTGCCCCCTCAACGACAATATTTTGGAGCGCCAGTATGGGGGTAAACATTCCCACGCCCACAAAAATCAATATTGCGACGAAAGAACCAGCAAGGGATGCCCACACCATCCGTCGACGACGTAGGTGAGCAGTAAAGCGTCGAACCTCGTCACGTTCAAAAGCTTTGCGAGCCTTGACAGCTTCTTTGAGCTTTCGTTTTGCTTCGAGTGCCTCCTGCTGTGAGGCGGTAAGTTTGCGAGCTGCTTTCGTTGGACGTGAGGCAGAGGTACTTGATTGTGCCGTTATGGTTTTCGGCCGTGCCGGTGCACCAACTGGCCTAAGCGTGCCCTGCACGCGACTGCCAGTTGGTGTTGAAACAGCTGGTGCAGAAGTACGAGTGCCGCTGGGTGATTGCGAGACTCGTGAAGATTTTTTTTGTTTCTTAAGCTCAGCCTTTTCCTGCTTGCGTTTAGCGCGAGAAGGTCGCGGCGGAGTACCTTGTTGTGCACGAGTAGGAGGTTGAGGCTTCACTGGCTGCGATGCAGCCTGTGAGGTGGGTTGTGGCCGGGACTGCGGTGTCCCTGGCGGTCCTTGTGGCCGTTTCATGAGCTAGCTCGTAGCTTCGAGTGAAGCCAAAATCTGAGGAATGATGCGATACACATCACCACAGCCCAACGTGATGACGTAGTCACCAGGTCGCGCGATGCGGGCAATGTGATCTGCTGCTTCCTGCCAATCGGAGATAAAAGCAACCTTGCTTTGGTCTGAGAATTTTTCTGAAACGAGAGCTCCCGTTACTCCCGGCACTGGATCTTCACGTGCCCCGTATACGTCAAGGACAACCGTAAGGTCGGCATCTTCTTCAAGTGTCTGAGCAAACTCGCCACAAAAATGTTGGGTACGGCTGTAGAGGTGAGGTTGATGCACCGCAATCACACGACCTTCACCAACAACTGTTCGCGCGGCAGTGAGAACCGCATTCACTTCAGTGTGGTGGTGGGCATAGTCGTCATACACACTCACTCCCCTGCGCACCCCGTGGAGCTCAAAACGACGTTCGGTGCCACCAAATTCAGAAATTCCGGCCAGAGATGACGCGGGGTCAAAGCCCAGACCGACGAGGGTAGCAAAAGCACCTGCCGCATTGATGGCATTGTGGCGACCTGGAACCTTGAGTTGAGTGGTGTATTTGGTTCCCTTGTACTCAACAGTGAACGTCACACCACCAGTGGTGGTATCAATGTGTGCCAGTCGAACATCGGCCGAAGCGGCCTCTCCGAAGGTCATAACTGTAGGACCTGAGATCTTGCTCCCCACGCGAACAGCACCTGGGTCATCGCTCGAAATAACAACCAGCTCTCGCGCAGCAGAGGCGAAATCAACAAACGCTTGATCAAATGCTTCAAGAGATCCGTAATGATCGAGGTGATCCGCATCAACATTGGTGATTAACGCGACAGCAGTGTCATAGAGCAAGAAGGATCCGTCAGATTCGTCTGCCTCAATGACAAAAAGCTCACCCTCGCCATAGGCAGAGCTCAAACCATAAGACTGAACCACTCCGCCATTAACGAAACTGGGGTCTGCGCCTAACTCCCGCAAACCGGTCACAATCATTCCAGTAGACGTGGTTTTTCCGTGGGCGCCGGCAACAGAGACCAATCTGGACCCACGGGTGAGCCATTCCAAAGCCTGTGAGCGGTGCAGAATGGTCAGGCCTCGTTCTTGCGCAAGAACATACTCAGGGTTGTCTTGCCACAGCGCGCCAGTAACAACCAAAGTTTGTGCATCGCCAAGGTTGGATGCATCGTGGCCGATGTGGACCTCAACCCCCAGCTCACGCAGTGCCTGAATATTTGAAGAATCTCTCACATCAGACCCGGTGACCGTAATGCCGTTCGCCAGAAAGAGGCGAGCAATGCCGCTCATTCCCGAGCCACCGATGCCCACCATATGCACGGTCCCCAAATCCTCAGGGGCGACAACAGTGGGGTCAGGCTTAATCACGGGGCACTCTTTCGATCACACACGCGAAAAACGCGCTGACTACCGTTATAACGCAGAAAGCTGGGCCTAAGCCGATGACAGGGCGGCATCGATGAGATTGATCATGCGCGCAGTCCCGTCTCGCATACCCACGCGGGCTGAAGCATCAGCCATCAGCCCTAAACGTGCTTCATCCCGCATCAAGGGCACAAGGTTCTTCGCTATCCACTCTGGAGTGAATTTCTCATCCTCAACGAGAATTCCTCCACCGGCGCGAACGACACCCGCGGCGTTAAACTTCTGCTCCCCATTACCGACCGGATATGGCACATACACCGCTGGTATGCCCAAGGCAGAAAGTTCAGAGACAGTTGCAGAACCGGCCCGAGAAACAACAAGTTGCGCCACGGCTAGGGCAAGATCCATTCGGTCGCAGTAGTCCACAACGACATAACCAGGAATCTGTGGCAGAGCCTCAGGCTTGTTTTGGCCAACAATGTGGAGCACCTGATAGCCCGCATCCATGAGCTGCTGAGCAGAGGCGGCAATGGAAGTGTTGATAGACCTCGCCCCCAGTGAACCACTGGTGACAACCAGCACAGGACGGTGATGCTCCAAGCCAAAAAAAGCGAGTGCTGCCGGCCGCTGAGCTGGAATATCTAACGTCTCAATTTCCTTACGCAAAGGAGTCCCCACCGTCACAGCATGAGGCAGTGGAGTTCCCTCAAAGGTCACGCCTACAAAGCGAGTGGACCTGGCACCCCAACGGTTGGCCAGACCCGGCTTGGCATTTGCTTCATGAATGACGTAGGGGGTGCGAGTCTTCTTCGCTGCAGAATACGCAGGAGCGGCGGCATAGCCTCCCACCCCAATAACAACATCAACCTTGCGGTGGGCGATTAGGTCAACGACTGTGGCTACAGCTTTGGGCCAACCAGCGAGAAATGTCCGAGAACTCGAGAGGAAATGACGAGCACGTGGAAAAGGGATTCGTGGAATCGTAATGAGCTCATACCCTCGAGCCGGAACAAGCTGTGCTTCTAACCCCTCTGCCGTTCCCACACAAATGATGGTGGCTTCTGGATCACGAGCTGTGAGCGCATCGGCAATCGCAAGCATCGGGTTCACATGCCCTGCGGTTCCGCCCCCAGCAAGAAGATATGTGGTCATCGGCGACGCCCCAAAGGCTTTTTGATGGGTTTTTCTTCCTTGGTGAATGACAACACAACACCAATTGCAAGCAACGTCATAACCAATGCAGAACCGCCCGAACTAAGCAAAGGAAGCGGCACTCCCAGAACCGGAAGCAGTCCAACTACAACACCAATGTTGACGAATGCCTGGCCGACAATCCAGATCATAATTCCGCCGGTAGTGATTCGAACAAGCGGGTCTTTCGCACTGCGAATAATGCGCGTGAATGTCACTGCCATCACTACAAACAACACAATGATGAGCAAAGCACCAATAAGTCCCAGTTCTTCACCAATGATGGCAAAAATGTAGTCATTATCAGCTGCGGGAAGCCACGACCATTTTGCTTTGGACTGGCCAAGGCCCACCCCAAAAATCCCACCGTTAGCTAGAGCCCATTTACCGTGTAAAGGCTGCCAGCAGGCATTGGTGTAATCCGTGCAGTTCTCACTCAGGAAGGACATGATTCGGTTCATGCGGTTAGGGCTCGTGACAACGTAAAACGCCACCACAGCAGACACCGCAACTGTTGGGAGGACAATTACCCGATCTGCCACACCTGAGAAGGCAATACACCCCATGATGATGGCGAAGATGATGATTGTTGTTCCCAAGTCACCACCGAGCAAAACAAGGAATGCAACGCCATATACCGGGAAAATCGAAAGGAAGATGCGGAAGCTGTAGGGGCCAACACGGTTGATAATTTCTGGAAGATTAACTCCCAGCCATATCGCAACGGTCAGTTTAATAAGTTCTGAGGGCTGGACCTGAATTCCGAGATCAACCCAGTTTCGGTTTCCACCGGATTCAACACCCAAGGGCGTGAAAACCAGCAACTGCAGAGCACCCGAAGCAATCAATGCAATGAGCGCCCACCTGCGATAGATCTCAAGCGGGAATCGGCTGACAAAAAGCATCAAGGGTATCGCGATGATTGCAGAACCAGCTTGTTTGAAGAAGCTGCCAAAGAACCCACCCTCAGAGAGGAAAGAATCCACCGCTGATGCCGAGAGCACCATGATCAAACCGATGAGGACCGTCAGAAGTGTTACGCCGGCAAGCCAGTAAAAGTTAGGTGACTCAGCTCTGAATTGTTGACCTAAGTTGAACCGAGTTGCCAATAGACCTTTGGCCGCAGGGGCAGATTGCTGCGGGTTCTGCCTGGGTCGAACTGGCGCAGAAGCAGGCCTTCGGCCCTGCGGGTTAGTTCGAGGCGGATTCGCCATCCGCCTCACCTCCCAGGTTTGCTTTCACGGCCTCGGCGAACATTCGTCCCCGTTCGGCATAATCCGTAAATTGGTCCATCGAAGCTGCAGCAGGAGCCAAAAGGACAACATCACCCGATTGTGCAAGTTCTGCGGCTAAGGTCACAGCCGTAACCATGACATCACTAGTGTCCGCTGACTCCACCTCGCGAACGCTCACCCCGGGCGCGTGTCGCTCGAATGCTGAGATAACCTCAGATCGGTCAACCCCAATAACAACCGCACCGCGCAAGCGATCAGCATGTTGAGCCACAAGCTCATCAATATTGACGCCTTTGAGCAATCCACCAACAATCCAGACAATGGAGTTGTTTGCCGCCAGCGATGCCGAAGCCGCGTGAGGATTAGTTGCTTTGGAATCATCAATCCAGGTAATGCCGTCTTGGACGGCAACAACTTCAATCCGGTGAGCATCCAGACGAAAGTTCTTGAGAGCTTCTGAAATAGCCTCAACAGGGACGCCGAAAGACCTTGCTAAGGCACTGGCAGCTAACACGTTGGCCACAATGTGTGGCGAGCCCAAACCACGCTCTTCAAGCTCTGAGACGGTAGTGATTTCTAATGCAGTGTTGTGTCGCTCATCTAAGAATGCTCGGTCACACAAAATTCCATCCACGATGCCAAAATCACTGCGGCCTGGTGCTCCGAGATCGAAACCGATAGCCCGTGCGCCCTCTTGAACATCTGCGTTTTCAACCATGCGCTCGGTCTGACGGTCTGCTTTGTTGTAGACACAGGCAACCTGTGTTCCCTCAAAAATGCGGGCTTTAGCTGCTACATAGGCTTCTAGTGAGCCATGCCAATCTAAATGATCATCAGCGATGTTCAATACTGCAGCGGCATAAGGGTGGACGTTTTGCATCCAGTGAAGTTGATAACTGGAAAGCTCAACAACGAAGACGTCAAAACCTTGTGGGTCTCGGACGGCATCCAGTACCGGAACACCAATATTGCCGCAGGGAGCAACGCGATATCCGGCTGTGGCCAGCATTGCGGCAGTGAGTTGGACGGTCGTCGTTTTTCCGTTGGTTCCCGTAACGGCAATCCATGGTGCGGGAGTGCCAACTTTATCCCTGACGCGCCACGCCAATTCGATATCTCCCCAGATAGGGATATTTCGGGCAGAGGCCCACTGCAAAATTGGGTGGTCTGGATGATACCCAGGTGAGACCACAATGAGCTCAGGGGCAAACTCTCTAAGTTCTTCTGGAACAGTGCCATCAACAGGCTCATGGACAAATGTTCCACCGATTACTTCAAGCATTTTCAGGCGAAGTTCATCAGCCTGCTGTGCAGTAACCAAGACCTGAGCACCCAGTTCAGACAGTGTGTCCGCCACAGAAAAACCGGTCACGCCCAGGCCTAAAACTGTCACGCGTAATCCAGCCCAGTTGGCGTGCCAGCTTGTGAGCTGAGAGAGATCCCGTTGTTCAGACATCACGAAAGGCTTTATTGGGTCAACCACTCGAGGTAGAACATACCAACCCCAGTAATCACAAACAGAGCTGAAATAATCCAGAACCGAACAACGACGGTAACTTCAGGCCAGCCCTTGAGCTCGAAATGATGATGGATGGGCGACATCAAGAAGATGCGCTTTCCTCTGGTGAGCTTGAAGTATCCCCGTTGGACAATCACCGAGCCTGTGTCAATGACAAAAAGACCAGCAAGGATAACCAAGAGGAGTTCGGTTTGGCTGAGGATAGCCAAAGCGGCCAAAGCACCACCCAGTGCCATGGACCCGGTGTCTCCGAGGAAGATTTGTGCGGGAGAGGTGTTCCACCACAAGAATCCAATCAAACCTCCAACAATTGCCGCGGCAACAATGGCCAGGTCGAGAGGATCACGGACGTCATAACACTTATATGCAACCTGAGGGTCAAGTCGCGACGAGAAACATGACTGGTTTTGCTGCCAGAAGTTCATGATCACAAAGGAACCGATAGTGAAGATAGATGCACCGGTAGCTAAGCCGTCCAAACCATCTGTGAGGTTCACAGCATTTGATGTGCTGGTCACGATCAAAATGATCCAGACCAAGAAAGCAAACAAGCCCAGGCCAGCACCCAGCGCAGCAAAATCAAGATTTGTATCACGAATAAACGAGATGCTCATGGATGCTGGGGTAATGCCATTTTCGTCAGGGAAATTAATGGCGAGCAGGGCAAAAATGACGGCAACGATAATTTGGCCCACCACTTTAGGCCAGCCGCTCAAACCAAGTGAGCGACGCTTGTGAGTTTTGATGAAGTCATCGATAAATCCGACAAGTCCCAAACCTGTCATGAGAAACAGAACCAAAATGGCGGGAAGCTCAACACTGTGACCGGTGAGAGGTGTTGCTATGAAGTAGGAAACAAGAACACCAACGATGACGACAATGCCGCCCATCGTGGGGGTACCCTTTTTGGCGTGGTGCGCATCCGGGCCACCATCGCTAATGAACTGGCCCCACCCAATTCTGCGAAACAGTCGAATAAACACCGGCGTCATGAGCAGGGTGAAGATGAGTGAGAGTGCGCCGGCTAGAAGTAGGGTACTCACGCGTAGGCCTCTCCTAGTCGATCTCCTAAGAACCGGAGCTTCGCCGAGTTAGACGATTTCACCAGAACTATGTCTCCTGCGCGAAGCAGGCTCGATAGGTAATCGTAGGCCTCATCAGGGGTTGAGAAGAACTTCGACTCACCATCCCACGAACCCTCGTTGATGGCAGAAATATGAAGTCTGCGAGCACCATCCCCAACAACGACGAGTTGATCAATACCTAAACGAACAATAAGGAGGGCAAGTTTGTCCTGTTCTTCACCAGAAAACTCTCCCAATTCGGCCATTTCACCCAGCACAGCGATGGTGCGGTTGTCGTCCGTTGCGATCTGTCGCAAGGTCTTTATTGCTGCTGCCATCGAATCTGGACTGGCGTTATAGGCATCGTTGATGATGACAACGTCATCATTCCCAAGAATTTGCATTCTCCAACGTTCAGCTTGGGTTACTGACTCGAGACTTGTCGCGATGTACTCCAGGGAGAACCCTAATTCCACACCGACAGCAGCTGCCGCTGCAGCATTCATCACGTGGTGCTCTCCGAGGACAGAAAATGAAACGTGAGAACGTTCTCCCGAACTCAGGCACAGATCGAACTGTGTGCCTTGCATACTCGAAGTCACATTCTCCACCCGAACGGTGGCATGTGCGGCATAACCGAATGTCCGCACTTCTCCTGGAGCGGCTGACGCCATTGACATCACGCGATGGTCATCAGCGTTCAAAATTGCGACGCCCTTGGGCCCGAGCGCTTCCACGATTTCTCGTTTAGCAACAACAGTGGTCTCCACACCGCCGAACTCTCCTGCGTGAGCAAGACCGATCATCAGTACAACGCTGATATCCGGTTGCACCATATCTGTCAGCAGCTTGATGTTGCCTGGACCGCTGGCTCCCATCTCCAGGATGAGGAACTCAGTGTCTTCGCGCACCTGCAACATCGTGATGGGTGCGCCTACTTCGTTATTGAAGGATGCGCGCGGAAAAACGGTCTGACCTTTGCCGCTACACATGGCTGCAACAAGATTCTTCGTGGTGGTTTTTCCGTTAGACCCGGTAATGGCAACAACTTTGAGTTTGCCTAGTGAGCGAACGCGCGCAACTACTTCACGAGCAAGTGCGCCCAGTGCGACAACGGCGTTGCTGACAACAATCTGAGGAATAGAAACATCAACGGTGTGCTCCACGATTGCCAAGCTGGCACCGTTTTCGAGTGCAGCCGCAACGAAGAGGTGTCCGTCTGTCTCTTCCCCGGGCTTAGCAATAAAGATGTCACCAGGAGTTATCAAGCGAGAGTCTGTGTCGGCAACACCACTGATAACGGTGTTTTCAGTAGCGCCAAAGTCTCCCAGGTAGAGCTCACCGTCAATAGCGAGTGCTATGTCAGCAAGGGTGAGTTCAATCATGTTCTTATTCTGGTGCTTAGAACCGCACTGGAAGTGCTGGAGAGGCAGAAGTTGAAGGTTGAATTCGATATTCCTTGATGACCTGAGCCATCACGTCTCGAAATACCGGTGGGGAAGCCATGAATGTGTTTCCGTCTGGGTAGGCAATCACTACGTAGACAACGTATTGCGGATCATCGGCAGGAATTAGACCTGCGTTGGAGACGATATATTTCTCGCCGTACTTTCCACTACCGTCAGACTGCTGTGCCGTACCAGTCTTGAGAGCACTTCGATAGCCGGGAATTTGCACTACAGAAGTGAGTGCGCCTTGGGTAACCACGTTTTCCAGCATGTCAACAGTGGTTCGGGCTGCTTCAGGTGAGACAACCTGGGTTCCCTTTGTTTGCTCAGGCTTAACAACGGTTCCATCTGCTTTGACGCACTCTTCGACAAGTGAAGCAGGTAAATGCACTCCCCCGTTGCCAAGAGTTTGATACGCCCCCGCAACCTGAACTGCGGTGGTAGCCAAACCTTGGCCAAACATGGTGTTGTAGGTGGTTTGGTTGTCCCACTCTTCGTAGGGATGCAAAATACCGCCGGACTCACCAGGAAAGTTCACCGCTGAGGTTTCACCAAAACCAAATGCACGCAGATAGTCGTAACGGGTCTTCGCATCCAGAGCTTGGCCAAGTTGAGTAATACCCGTGTTCGATGATTCTTGAAGAACACCTGTAAGTGTCAACGGCCATGAACCGTGGGGCACAGCATCGTTTACTCTCGCTCCGTTGGGAAAGGTGAGTGCGTAGGGAGCAACAACCTGGGTTGAAGGATCTGCAGCACCTGAATTGATCAATCCAGCAGCGGTGAGTGCCTTAATGGTCGAGCCAGGTTCATAGGGAGAGGTGAAGGCGCGTGAACCTCGAGCACTTTCGTCAGAGCCATTCACGTTGTTGGGATCCACAGTGGGATAGTCCGCTACAGTCAACAGCTTTCCAGTTTTGACCTCTTGGACGATAACGATTCCCCATTGCGCATTGGTTTCCGTCACACGCTTGGCCAACACCTGCTGGGAGTACCACTGCAGGTCTGAGTTAATTGTCAGTTTGAGGCTTCCACCATTTTCAGCCGCCACGTTCGTCACGGTGCTACCGGGAATACGAATTCCATCAGCGCCACGCTGATATACCTCTTTCCCGTTGGTGCCTGCGAGACAGTCGTTCTGTGCAAGCTCGAGTCCGGCTTGTGGCTGGCCGTCTTGGCCGACGTAGCCAAGAAGGTTTCCGCCTACAGCTCCTGCAGGATAGGTACGCCCTGGTGCCTGTTCAAAAAATAGCCATGGGATTTCCAAGGCATAGAGCGCACGGAAAGTATCAACATCAACAGCTTTTTTGATGTACGCAAAATCTGACTTGGGGTTTTGCGCCAATGCATCGGCAATGATTTTGAGAATTTCTTCTGGTTTCTGACCAGTGATGGTTCCAATCTCAATCGCAGCTTGTTGCGGCGTGATGGTGACCTCGGAACGGTCTGTTTGACGGAGGAAATCTTTGGCGTTCTTCGGCGAAACCGTGATGTTGTAACGCAGAACGCTCTCGGCCATCACTGTCCCCTTGGCATCAGTGATTGTTCCGCGTTTAGCCAACACGGTGGAAGGAATAGACCGCTTCCCCACCGACTCTTCGTTATAGGCAGAAGCTCTGATGACTTGAATGTCAACAAGTTTGATGACGAACAAACCCACGAATATCACGACAAAGAGCATGACGAGGAATGCTCTAAATCGGATGGGGTTTCGCTTCACTGATTTTCCTTAGCAGGGGCGTTATCGCGACCTGAAATTAGTGGGTTGCGATGCCTGGCAGTCCGTTTGTCAAAGCTACTGGACCAGCGGGTACAGCTGCCGCAGGCGCGCTGTCAGTCACTGGAGCAACCTTGGCAGCTTCGGCAGCGGCCTTCTTTGCTGCTTCTGCTTTAGCTTCAGATTCTTTCTGAGTAACCAGTGACACTTCCGAGAGCAAGGAGTTGGGAATTGCTCCGGCAGCTGACCCTGCAATCACACCAGCGTTGGCAGCAGCAGGAACAGGTGTTCCAAGAACTGCCCCGTCAGAAATACGAAGATATACGGGAGTGTTATTGATCACCATGCCCAATGCTTCGGCATTGGCTGCAAGATTTTGTGGGGAGGATAGGCGATCTAAATCTTGGTTCATGGTTTGGTAGGTGCGAGAAAGCTCCTTATTGGACTGCTGTAGGGACGCAATCTCATAGGCACCTGCAGAAACAGCCACCGAGAGTAGGAGTTGAGCGACAATAATCCCAAAAACCACTCCCATGCTGACCAGCGCGTAAAAGACTCGTGGTCGAGCTTTGCGCTGAGCCCGTGTTGCCACAACCTGAATCGAGGGACGCCACTGAGCTGCCGAGGAGAGAGTGGAACGTGCTTTGAGTGCCAGGTTGCCCTGGGTTGCCGTTGTTGAGCTCTTGCGAGCCTGGTTTACGCGAGAAGAAACCTGAGGCCGAGTCTGGGGACGGTTCATCCGAGTGGGGTTGACGGTACTCATGCCGCCTCCTTGATTCGTTCAGCTGCACGCAAGCGCACAGGTGTGGCACGAGGATTACGAAGCTTTTCTTCATCACTGGCTAGTTCGGCACCGCGAACAAGTAAACGTAGTTCAGGTTTGTGCTGGTCAAGCTCGACGGGAAGCCCAACAGGCGCCGAGGAGGTAGCAGCAGCCTGGAAAAAACCTTTGACGATACGGTCTTCGAGTGACTGGTAGGACATGACCACGATGCGCCCACCCAGGGCAAGTTTGCTCAGCGCTGCGGGGATAGCTCGTTCTAGGACGGAAAGTTCTTGGTTGACCTCAATGCGCAGCGCCTGGAATACGCGCTTGGCTGGGTGTCCCGCGTGAGAAAGGGCGGCGGGGGTGGCAACAGTAAGAATGTGAACGAGCTGGCCAGATCGCGTGATGGGTTCTACCTCACGCTGCGTAACGATAGCCCTGGCGTAGCGAGCAGACAGTTTCTCATCCCCATATTTGTGGAAGATGGTTCGAAGTTCCTGCTCGCTGTAGGTAGCAATCACCTCAGCTGCCGTCATGCCTTCTGACTGGTTCATTCGCATGTCCAGTGGGGCATCTTGTGAGTAGGCAAAGCCACGTTCGGCGCGATCTAGTTGCAGTGAAGAAACACCGAGGTCGAAGAGAATTCCGTCGACAGACTTGATGCCCAATTCATCTAACGCCTCTGCGATGCCGTCATAGACCGTGTGAACGAGGTGAACCCGGTCTCCAAAACGTGATAAACGCTCTCCGGCAATTGCTAACGCATCAGTGTCACGGTCAAGACCAACGAGGGTGAGTTGAGGAAAACGGGTAAGGAAAGCTTCTGAGTGCCCGCCCATTCCCAATGTGGCATCAACAAGAACTGCACCTGGCTTTTCTAAAGCCGGTGCTAGTAGTTCAACGCAACGCTCGAGAAGAACGGGGGTGTGAATCTGGTTGAGTTCCATAACAGTTGAGGCCCGAGCCTTAGATTCTGGTTCCCCTCCAGATCAACCTGCTTCCGGGGAAGTGGATTCAGGGTGATGCGGCTGGGAGCCGGAATCTAAGGATTAGAACAGACCAGGGATCACCTCCTCCGTGGTGTTGGAGAAGGCTTCTTCGTGTGAAGCGAGGTAGGTGTTCCACGCGTTGGTGTCCCAGATTTCTACACGGTTTCCGGCACCAATGACGGTCAGATCGCGATCTAGACCTGCGTATTGGCGCAGATTGGCTGGAAGCGTAATGCGGTTTTGGCTATCTGGGGTTTCCGCGCTTGCTCCAGAGAGGAAAACACGGAGGAAGTCTCGAGCTGACTTGCTGGTAACGGGAGCTTGACGAATCTTGTCGTGGAGGTCATTGAACTCAGCAGCGCTGAAAACGTATAAACAGTTTTCTTGACCGCGGGTGACAACAATTCCTTCGGCCAATTCGTTGCGGAATTTAGCGGGAAGGATGACGCGCCCTTTGTCGTCGAGTTTGGGTGAGTGGGTTCCAAGGAACATCTGCGTCACCCCCTTTCACAACCGGCCTTGTGGTGATTTCTCCACTTTACTCCACTTTCAACCACATGTGTTAAAAAATTGCACAAAAGTGTGGTCGGCGTGTCGATACTTCCGCTAATTTACAGGGTTTAAGTAAGTGGAGGGAAATGGAGCAATGAGGATTAATTGAGAGCAGCGAAGAGAAACAAAAAAGCCGCCATTTTTGGCGGCTTAGTGTGAAGGTGTTTGGGTACTACAGGCGACCGTTATCGCGCTCGTCCCAGCGCTGCTCCATGCGCTTGATGAAAGATGATCCGGAAGTCTTTTGAGGACGGGTACTCGTTGCCGTTGCCTGAGCGGGTGCTCCAGGCCGAGAAGCGACAAGAACGCCGACAAACATTGCAGCAAAGCCTGCAATTCCGATCAAGACGTTTTGCAGCATGACACCTGCAATCAATCCGCCCAAACCGGCGAGCGCAATAATCACTCCGAGGATGATGGCGCGGTAGTTAGGCCGCGGCATTCCAACAAATGAGGTGGACGTAACGTCTGCATCATGGCCATAAAGGTTGCGTTCCATTTCATCAAGTAGGCGCTGCTCATGCTCAGATAAGGGCATTATGACCTCCTCAAGTTGTGAAATGGTAGTGCGGACTTCAAGTGTACCCCCGCTCGCCTAGATAGGCTAGGCGCATGCGTGACCAGAACACTTGGGTTGAGCGAGTAAATGCTCGTATCGAGCACTTCATCACAGACCGTGAATCTATTGTGCTTGAGGTCTCCCCTGATTTGAAACCATTTATTGAGTTTTCACGGCTGTTTCTCAGCGGCGGGAAACGCTTCCGCGCGCGCTGTGCTCTTTTGGGTTACGGCACACAACATGACGAGACCCCTGAAAACGTGATTGATGTAGCTAGCGCACTGGAAATCTTCCACGCTGCAGCCCTGGTACATGACGACATCATGGATAAGTCTGATACGCGTCGCGGAGCTCCTTCTGCTCATCGTCGTTTTGAGTCCTTGCACCAGCAATCAGGTTGGGCAGGTACTGGGGATGACTTTGGAACATCCTCAGCCCTGCTGCTCGGTGATCTGTTGTTGGCATTTAGCGATGAGCTTTTTTCGCAAGGTTTATCTGCTTCCACCAACATTTCTGCCGCGCAGGCCTCTCGGCGCGAATTTGACCGAATGAGAATTGATGTCACGGCTGGGCAATATCTTGACATTGTCGAGGAGCGAGCCTGGCCTGTAGTGGACAAGCTTGATGCCCTGACTCGAGCTCAGCGGGTAGTGATCTATAAGTCAGCGAAGTATTCCATTGAAGCTCCCCTCGTGATAGGCGCAGCTTTGGGTGGCGCCAGTGCGAATCAGTTAACATCCCTGCGTGAAATTGGCCTACCCCTGGGTATCGCATTCCAGTTGCGTGATGATCTTCTTGGTGTTTTTGGTGACCCTGAAGTAACAGGGAAGCCCGCTGGGGATGACTTACGCGAAGGTAAACGAACAGTACTTATCGCCTTAGCGCAACAGGAACTTCCCGCTACCGCTATCCGACTGATGGATGAACTTCTCGGCGATGAGTCCCTAGATGACAACCAGATTGCTACGCTGCAAGCAACCCTCACCAACACCGGTGCAGTAGACAAACTTGAGGCCATCATTGACGAACAAGTTGCACTTGCCCGCTCCGTTATTGCTCAAGCAGGCTTCAACCCGGATGCAACTACAGGGTTACTCAATCTTGCCGAGTTAGTTTCTCAGCGCTCTGCCTAGGGTTTCCTTAGAGAAGTGCTTGAGCAACTCGACGCACTTCAGCCTTACGTCCAGCCTTGAGTGCTTGTACTGGTGAAGTTCCCAGAGATTCTTCATCTGTGATTAGCCACGTGACAAGTTCGTCACCGTCGAAGCCGCAATCACGCAATAAAACGATTGTTCCTTGCAGCGGATGAAGCGGCTCGCCTTCGTGAATGAAGTCGGCAGGAACTTTAAGAACTCCATCAACTCGCGTTGCAGCCAGGACATTGTCTTCGAGCATCCGGCGCACATTGCTTTGGGTGACACCTAGCAGTTCAACGAGATCTGGAACGGTGAGCCATTGAGTTTCGGGGTGTTCTTGAGCTTTAACCACAACACAAGAGTGCCACAGGTCAAGCAGGAGAACGAACTGAGGCCTTTTTGCGACACGCCGAATTCACTCAAGGTTAACCTTCAAGTTAAGGTGAAGACTTAGCCAATCTTTTAATGGGGAGAGGAGCGTGCAAATGGCCGAACATACCTACCGTTCAAACCATGAAACGCTCTCCTCCTCAACCCCTCGTAAGGGTAAAAAATTCAGGAAAATAGCTGCTATTCCCGTTGCCATCGCCACCGCGACAAGCATGCTTTTCACTGTGCAATCTGCCCAAGCAGATCAGCTTCCCAAAATTGAGAAGCTCCCCAAAGCCAAATCAGACCTCCCCCACGCGCACAGAGCTACCCATGTCACTCCCGCTGCTTTGCGCTCAGATAAGTACACCGTTGCTGAAGGTGACACTGTTCGAAGTATTGCTCAGGCACATGCCATCTCCTCGGCAGAATTGCTCGCTGCAAACGGCCTGAGCTGGAAAACGATGATTTTTGCCGGCCAACAACTGAACATTCCAGCCTCTTCTAGCGGAACAGAAACGGCAGAAGTTGGCGAAAGCCTCATTCGCCACTCGGTCGTATCAGGGGAAACCCTGGAAGCAATCGCACGTAACTACAACGTTCAACCTCGAGCAATCATGACCGCGAACGGCCTTGACCGCTCGAGTCGGCTGGTTGTTGGTCAACGTCTCGTCATTCCTGATGCGCAACTCATGAGCAGCCTCCCTGCTGCAGCAAGCGCATAAATCCCCGCCACACTCCGGTGTTTCACAGCGTTTTACCACTGCTGGCTACATAGACTTTCGTTGTGACTACTGCCTCCGAAGACCCCATGATTGGTCGTCTCATCGACGGCAGGTATCAAGTCAAGTCACGAATTGCACGTGGAGGCATGGCCACGGTTTATCTGGCCACAGATCTGCGCCTGGAACGTCGCGTTGCCGTCAAGATTATGCACGGCCATCTCGCAGATGACAGCGCGTTCAAAGCTCGCTTCGTTCAAGAAGCCCGATCTGCAGCCCGTCTGGCTCACCCCAATGTTGTTAATGTTTTCGACCAGGGACAAGATTCTGAGATGGCCTATCTGGTCATGGAATACCTGCCCGGAATAACTCTGCGTGATTTGCTCAAGGATTACGGCAAGCTCACTCCCGAACAAACCGTTGACATTATGGATGCAGTCCTGCGGGGGCTCGCTGCAGCTCACGAATCAGGCATAGTTCACCGTGACCTTAAACCTGAGAACGTTCTATTGGCAGATGATGGCCGCATCAAACTTGGTGATTTTGGTTTAGCTCGCGCAACAACAGCAAATACTGCATCCGGACAGGCTCTACTAGGAACTATCGCGTACCTCTCCCCCGAACTTCTGACTCGCGGGGTGGCTGATGCACGAAGTGACATCTATGCCATCGGCATCATGATGTACGAGATGCTCACCGGAGAACAACCTTTCAAGGGCGAGCAACCCATGGCTGTGGCATACCAGCATGCCAATGACAAGGTGCCTGCACCCTCTTCTGCCAACCCCGCAATCCCTGTCGAACTTGATGAGATTGTTGCGTGGGCAACAACACGATCACCTGAGGGGCGTCCAGAGAATGCGGGAGTTCTTCTCGACAAACTACTCCAAGCTGAAAAGGTCATCCGGACAGGTTCCTCCTATCAAGACCTCTCAACGCAGCAAACCATGGTCATGCCAGCCGGAATCTTGGCCAACGCTGACGACGAGACAAAGGTATTCTCCACAGGCGCTCTTGCCGGCTTGAACCGCAAAGCAGCCACCGATGATCCCGTGGGGTCCCTCAAAGAGGTTTCGGATTCACGCCGGGTCCGTGGCTTTTGGATTTTCGGCATCACGATTGTCTTAGCTGTGCTGGGTGCAACTGCCGGCTGGTTCTTCAGCGTCGGACCTGGCTCACTCGCTACAGTTCCTGCAGTTTCAGGTATGGCTCCGGCAGATGCGCGAAAGATTGTGGAAGAGGCTGGATTCACCACTGCGCTGGTGGAAGCTAACGACTCCACAGTTCCTGCGGGCAAAGTTATTGGAACTGATCCGCCAGAAAATTCTTCTGTAACCAAGGGCTCTGAAATCAAGGTCATTGTTTCCTTAGGACCCAAGATCATTGACACCCCAGCTTTTGCAGGGTTGACAGAAGCAGATGCCACGAAACAGGCTAAAGAATTGGGATTGAAACCCAAGACTGTCTCCAAGCAGTTCTCGGCCGATGTTGCTGCCGGAAGCGTCATTGCCGCTCTGGATGCTGCTGGTGCCCCACTTCCTGCCAAATACCCAGCCGGCTCGGAAGTTCAGTTTGTTGTCTCTTTGGGCGCTATCCCCCAGGTAGCGGGTTTGAGCGTGACTGACGCTACAAAAAAACTGTCTGATGTTGGTCTTGTTGTAGGGGCAAGTTCAGAAGAATTCAGTGACAGCGTCCCCGCAGGTACCGTCATCTCGCTATCTGTTCCTGAGGGCGCAGTCACCACGGGAACGAACGTCACTCTGGTTGTCTCCAAGGGACCTGACCTTGTTCAAGTTCCGAATGTTTCTGCCGGAAGCATGGACTTCAATGAAGCGATTTCCAAGCTTCAAGCTGCAGGATTCACCTATTCCACAGACGTGGATCCCGCTCTGTTCTCAAAGCGCACGGTTAAGACACAAACACCTGCAGCAGGAACCATGGCTAAGCGTGGTTCGAACGTGTTTATCTCGTTCTAAGCATCCACACTAAGCAGAGGGCTTTGTAGCAATACTGACAATCTTGGGCGCTCGAACAATCACGTTCACAATCTCGCGGCCCTCAAGAGCCCTGACTACTCCAGCAAGTTCACGCGCCTGAGATTCCAGATCAGTCTCAGAAATATCTGGAGAAACCTCAAGACGGTCACGAACCTTGCCATCAACCTGCACGACACAGGTCACAGAATCCTCTACCAATAGTGCGGGATCTGCTTCTGGCCATACAGCGTGGGCAACAGTAGGCTGGTGCCCTAATGCAGCCCACATATCCTCGGCGGTATAGGGCGCATAGAGATCAAGCATCATGGCAATGGTCTCTGCGGATTCACGAACAGCCGGATCAGCGGCTCCCACACCTGAGTCAATAGCCTTACGAGTTACATTGACGTGTTCCATCAGCCGCGCAACCAGCACATTGAACTTAAAGCTTTCAACAAGACCTGGAGCTTCTGAAAGCAGGTGGTGCGTCGCCTTTCGCAAATCAACATCACCGGTGGAAAAATCAACACCCGGGGCACTGGCAACGTCTTGAGCAATGCGCCATGCGCGAGCTAAGAAGCGGTTAGAAGCAGCGGGTGAGACATCTGCCCAGTCGATGTCGTCCTCAGGGGGACCAGCAAACGCCATGGTCAAACGAACGGCGTCAACGCCATGTTCCTCAAGCTGCTCGGAGAGCTTGACAATATTGCCCTTGGATTTACTCATTGCTGAGCCTTCCATCAACACCATGCCCTGGTTGAGGAGGTTAGTGAAGGGCTCTTCAAAGTCGATATAACCAAGGTCAAAAAGAACCTTGGTGATGAAACGCGCATAGAGCAAATGCAAGATGGCGTGGGTCACACCGCCCACATATTGGTCGACTGGAGCCCACTTCTTTGCCAGCTCTGGATCAAAGGCCTGAGTGTCATCATGGGGCGAAAGGAAGCGTAAGAAATACCACGAGCTATCGACAAAGGTGTCCATAGTGTCAGGGTCACGGCGTGCAGGTGAACCATCTAGTGGGCTGGGGACGTTCACCCAGTCTTCAGCAGCACCTAGAGGCGAGGAGCCCTTGGGCTGTAAGTTCAAGCCTTCCGTGGGGGGAAGAACAACAGGTAGCTGGTCTTCTGGAACAGGAATCTCGGTGCCATCTTCAGCGTGAATAATCGGGATTGGGGTTCCCCAGTAACGCTGTCGAGAAATCAGCCAGTCACGCAGACGGAAGTTCTTAGCAGCCTTACCAGTACCCCGCTCGGCGAGGATTTCAATTGCTTTCGCTATTGCTTCTTTTTTGGTCAAGCCGTTCAGTTCAGCAGAGTTGATGAGTTTGCCCTCACCACTGGTTGCAATCCCGGTCACAGCTGGGTTGTTCTCAATGATGTTGCCATCTTCATCAGTTCCTGCAGGAACATCCACGACAATCTTGATGGGCAGGTCATATGCTCGGGCAAAGTCCAAGTCGCGCTGGTCATGCGCAGGAACGGCCATTACGGCGCCATGTCCGTAGTCCGCGAGCACGTAATCTGCGGCCCAAATGGGCAAACGCTCCCCGTTGACAGGGTTGATGGCATATCGTCCTAAGAAAACGCCGGTCTTGGGTCGGTCGGTTGCCTGGCGTTCAATTTCTGTCGCCTTTTGAACTTCGGTGAGGTATTCCTCGAAGGCAGCTTGAATCTCAGGCGTAGCACCAGCTGCGAGCTCAGAAGCCAGATCCGCATCAGGAGCTACAACCATGAAGGTTGCACCGTGGAGGGTATCAGGACGCGTCGTGAAAACAGTTACAGGAGTATCGCGGCCCTCGATGATGAAGTCAACGTCAGCTCCAACAGAGCGACCAATCCAGTTGCGCTGCATGGTGAGGACTTTGGCAGGCCACTGACCTTCAAGAGTGTCGAGGTCATCAAGCAAGCGATCTGCGTAGTCGGTGATACGGAAGTACCATTGAGTGAGTTTCTTCTTGACCACAATCGCGCCAGAACGCTCAGAGGTACCATCAGGAAGAACCTGCTCATTTGCCAAAACGGTCTGGTCTACAGGGTCCCAGTTAACCCAGCTGTCTTTGCGGTATGCCAGACCCTTTTTGTACATTTGCAGAAACAACCACTGGTTCCATTTGTAGTACTCAGGATCTGACGTGTGAATAACACGAGACCAGTCAAAACTCGTTGCGTAGCGACGCATCGAACGCTTTTGCTGGTCGATGTTGTCGTACGTCCAGGTCACAGGGTTGAGACCGCGTTTGATGGCAGCGTTCTCGGCAGGAAGGCCGAACGAGTCCCATCCGATGGGGTGCAGAACATTGTGGTCACGGTGACGCCAGTAACGGGCTATCACGTCACCGAGGGCATATGCCTCTGCGTGCCCCATGTGTAGGTCACCCGAAGGGTAAGGGAACATGTCTAAGACATATTTGCGTGGGCGTTCATCTGTGGGGTCGTCAGAGCGAAAAGGCTCAATCTTGTCCCAGATAGGAAGCCATTTTTCTTGTATTTCCGCGAAGTTATAGGTCGCGCCCTCGTTCTCAGACATCCTTCTAAGAATACCGGTTTGAATCGACCCCTAATGCCTTCAACAGCGGAGCTATCTTGATTCTGGTCTCTTCCAACTCTGCGTCAGGAATCGATCCACTAGTAATTCCCCCACCTGTGCCAATCATTGCGCCCTGGTCCGTCAGCACAATGCTGCGAATGACCATGGCAAAGTTGGCAGCTCCATCAATTCCAAGGAAACCAAAAGCACCTGAATAAATTCCTCGAGGACCCTGCTCCAAGTTATGAAGCAGAGTCATTGCACTAATTTTCGGGGCGCCAGTCATGGATCCCGCAGGAAATGACGCCTCCAGAGCATCAATAGCGGTCATTCCGGGCGCCAACTTCGCAGTGACTGTGGAGACAAGCTGGTGCACATTTTCATAGCTCTCCACGGTCAAAAGCTCCTCAACTGTGACTGTCCCCAGCTGGGCAACTTTGCCAATGTCGTTACGCATCAAGTCGACAATCATCAGATTTTCAGCGCGTTCTTTCTCACTGGAAACGAGTTCTTCCGCGAGCGCGGCGTCTTCCCCTGTGGTTAGCCCTCTCTTTCGCGTTCCTTTGATGGGCTTTGTCGTGATCTTTCCTGCAGTATCAACGGTGAGGAAGACCTCGGGACTACTCGAAAGTAGTGCAACATCTTCAAAGACGAGAATTCCCCCATGGTGGCTGGGGTTTTCTTGTCGAAGAGAAAGATAGACCTGCGTGGGGTTAAAGGTTCCAGAAACCATGGCCTGGTTGGTCAGGCATAACTGGTATGCATCTCCAGCAGTAATGGCGTCCAAACATTCTTGGACCATCTGCTTATAGCGCTCGGGTTGATGGCGCCACTCAACACGGTCAATAAAGCTTGTGTGATCGACTATGTGACTGTTCGGTTGAGAAAACAGCTCTTGAATTTCAGCACACTTCAGTTGGGCCTGGTCATCGCTCCCAAGGTAAAGAAGATCAACTGCATGACGGGAATGATCAAATTCAAGAGCCCAGTCAACGTAAACAAAATAAGCGTCGGGGGTCAGAGAATCCGCTGTAGGGACACCTGCTGTATGGGAAGCAAGCTCATAACCTAACCAACCAACCCAGCCCAGGGCGAAACCGTTATCTGCGGCGACAGAAGTATCCACTGCGAAATCGTGTTCAATCTCGGTTCTGAGTCGTTCAAAAATGGTGACATCACCCTCGGCAACGTTTTCCATCAGAACTTTTGAGGTGGGCAGAGAAATGTAGGACAGACCAGTTGTTGCTTCAGGCCCTGCATCAAGCCAAATTGACCGAGGTTCGTCAGAAGCAAGCGCGCGATACGCCACAGCAGGATCAACCCACTTCTGAAGTGGCACTCGCCGTAAACGTTCGGTCACCGTACTAGCCTAGGGCTGTGGATGTCTTACGTTTGCGCTGGAATGGCACAGAACTCGTGGATATCACTGGGGCGCCTGAAATACCCCTGTACGTCGCAGATTCTTTTCTTCTCAATGACGGGAAGGTTGTTGGTTTTCAGCGTCATCTTGAACGCTTCACCACCTCCGCACATCGGCAAGGTTTAGTCCGTTCGGTGGATGCTTTCCTGGAAACGGTCACATCAGCCCTTCCCCGGGAGGGTGCCTGGTTCCCACGCATAGATCTCACCGAGCGCGGAGAGCTCGAGGTGTGGATTCGGCCAGCTCCACCGCTCAAAGACACAATTGTGCTCTCAACCTCAGTAACGGATCCCCGGAAAGAACCAGCCATCAAAGGCCCTGACATTCCAGCCTTGAACGAGATTCGTGCTCACGCACAAAAACAAGGTGCAGAAGATGCGGTCATCCTGGATTCCCTAGGACGAATCGTAGATGGTTCAACCACGTGCTTAGTGTGGGTTGAGGGCGAAACCGTACTCATGCCTCCGCTGGAAGCGTTACGCGTCGACAGCGTAACAGTTAGCGTTCTGAGAGACATTCTTCGCGGCCAGGGCATCGAGGTCGAGGAGCGATGGGCTACACCTGCCGATATTGAAGGTTGCGAGTTGTATGCACTTAACGCACTTCACGGCATACGTTCAGCACTTTCTTGGGTTAATGGTCCAACATTAAGAGTGAATCATGAGCGCCTGAACGTGTGGCGCAATTTTTATGCTGGCCAAACTGAAAAACTTCCGGTGACCTCATGAATGACATCATCAACTACCTGCTCGCTTTAGTTGCGTCCATTGATCCAGTAACCAGAACTCTTTTAGCCTCGTTCCTCATCATGTTGGAAACTTCCTTCTTGGTGGGGCTCGTTATTCCAGGCGACACAGTTGTCATTATTTCTTCAACAGCAATTAGCAACTTCCCGGAATACATTTTCATGGTCGTGATGGTGATCATTGGATCGCTCACCGGAGAAACCATTGGTTTTTTTGTTGGAAAGTATTTTGGCCCACACATCCGCCGCAGCTGGTTGGGTAAAAAGATCGGTCATCACCGCTGGGAACAAGCGGAAAACTACATTGACCGCCGCGGTGGGATTGCTGTGTTTGTCAGCAGGTTTTTGCCCATTTTGCATTCGATGGTGCCGTTGACTGTCGGCATGACTCGGATGACCTACAAGAAATTCATCGCATGGACGAGTGCCTCCTGCACAATTTGGGCTGTGGTCTATGTAACTCTGGCTGCAGTGCTCAAGGATCAATATGAAGCCTTTGCCGCGAAGTATGACTGGGCCGGCTTCTTATTCCTAGGCATTGTCGTCGTTATCATCATTGGGTTTGCCCTGATCAAAAAACGTATCGAAAAGAGCCAAGAGCGCTACATGGATGAGCCAGGAGATAGTGACCCCCGTACGGTCGAGAATCCTCTCGGTTCCTAATTCGTGGCAAACTGAACGACGTGAAGAGCAAAAAACCCTCGACCGCTGCTGAGCTGACTCAAGATGTCATGCACCGCGCAGCACGCATCGAGGACCGCTTTCACGCCTATCGAGAAAAGCGCGCCCGCAAACGCGGCTATGCCGTCACTGTTGTCCCCTACCCCGGTTACGGCACAACCGAATGGGTTCGTGTTCTCTGTCGTGTTCTCCTCACAAGAAATCCTCGACCTGGTTCGCGTGCAGCGAAGAAAATGCAAAAGCGTTCAGAAAGCGTTAGAGGTTGGCGTTCTTTCACGTCGGTTCCAATTAATGAAGTCAGTGTCACCATAGCCATCAATGGCTATGAAACTACTGTCCTTGCTGACCGTGGCGGCGTCGTTGACGTGCAGCTGCCCATGAAGCTCACGCCTGGTGAACACATTGTGAGAATCCATTCGGAGGACTCTGAAGTCGCAGAAGCAACTATTTATGTCATTTCTCCCGCTGCATCTGTGGGTTTGGTATGTGATGTTGATGACACCGTCATGGTGACGGCGCTGCCACGTCCTTTTTTAGCTGCCTGGAACTCTTTTGTGTTGGACGAACACGCCCGAGTACCGACACCTGGAATGGCTGTTTTCCTTTCCCGGGTAGCACATATTCAAGAAGGTATGCCCGTGGTGTATCTATCAACCGGTGCATGGAATGTGGCTCCGACCTTGCGCAGATTCCTCGGCCGCAACCTATATCCGCAAGGAACACTGCTTCTGACGGATTGGGGACCCACTCACGATCGGATGTTCCGTTCGGGACGCCAACACAAAGAAACGCAACTTCGCAGACTGGCTTCAGAATTTCCACATGTGAAATGGATTCTTGTCGGGGATGACGGACAGCATGACGAATCCATTTATGCAGCTTTCGAAAAAGATGTTCCTTCCAGCGTGAAAGCTGTGGCAATTCGCCAACTCTCCAATGGTGAGGCAGTTCTTGCTGGTGGTCGCAAGAAAGCTGAAGAACATAGCAAGGCAGGCAATGCGCCGTGGGTCTACGCCCCAGACGGTGCTGGCTTGGCAGCACAATTCAAAGAACTGGGTATTCTGCCGAACTAAGCAGAAATAAATTGCTCAAACTGAGATACATCTGCCTTTTTGACACGAGCATGAATGAGTGTTCCCTCTTCAACATATTCAGTGGAATCAATCACTGCTTTCGCGTGAAGAGCAGAGACAACTTCACCTCTGTCATAGGGAATAACTAAGACAACAGGAACATCTGGGGTTGGGATCCTGTCAGCAATTACCTGCAGAACGTCTTCAATGCCTTCACCCGTGCGGGCTGAAGCAAACAGTGCGGAAGGTTCAAGTCCGCGCAGAAGAAGCCTGGTGTTGTCGTCGATGAGGTCAGATTTATTGAAGACAATCTGCTCGGGAATATCGGAAGCGTCAGCCTCACCAATGACTTCCCTGACTGTTCGAATTTGAGATGCAGGATCTGGGTGGGAGGCGTCAACGACGTGAATGATCAGGTCAGCGTCAGCTACTTCTTCGATTGTGGAACGGAAGGCTTCAACCAGTTGATGCGGAAGGTTTCTGACAAAACCTACCGTGTCGACGAGAGTGTAATTTCTCCCATCAGCTGTTTTTGCCTGCCGAACTGTGGCGTCCAAGGTAGCAAATAAGGCATTCTCAACAAGCACACCCGCACGTGTAATTCGATTGAGAAGTGAGGATTTACCTGCATTGGTGTACCCGGTAATTGCTACAGAGGGAATGGCGTTGCGTTTACGGTTTGCACGCTTGGTATCACGCGCTGGTTTCATCGCGGCAATCTGCTTACGCAATTTAGCCATGCGTGTGTTGATTCGACGGCGATCTAACTCAATCTTGGTTTCACCAGGACCACGAGACCCCATACCAGCCCCAGCACTACCGACCTGGCCACCTGCCTGGCGGGACATCGATTCACCCCAACCACGCAATCGAGGAAGCATGTATTGCATTTGAGCCAGTTCGACCTGAGCTTTACCTTCTCTGCTTTTGGCATGCTGGCTAAAAATATCAAGAATGACAGCAGTTCTGTCAATGACTTTGACCTTAACCTCGTCTTCCAAAGCACGACGTTGGGAAGGTGCCAACTCAGTATCTGCCACAACGGTGTCAGCCCCGAGTGCAGCAACGAGATCCCTAAGTTCTTGAGTTTTTCCACGGCCTAAATAGGTAGCTGGATCTGGCATGGGACGCATTTGGATGACACCATCAAGCACCCGAGCGCCAGCTGTTTCACACAGCGCTGCTAGTTCACGCAGAGAGTTTTCTCCATCCTCTGTCTGACCTTTGGGATAGACCCCGATGAGGACTACGTTTTCAAGTCGAACCTGACGGTATTCAACCTCAGTGACATCTTCGAGTTCAGTGGAGAGGCCTTGAACACGGCGTAGCGAAATACGGTCTGCTAAATCCTGTTGTTCACCGTCAAAAGAATCATCATGAGTTACGGAAGCATCATCGCTCAATGCCTGCGCTCGACCAGAGGAAAAGACAGAAACACGTGCTTGATCTTTCGCACCGGCGCGAGCAAGCACGCGGTCTACGACCTCATCGGAAGATTCACTACTCATTACCTCCAAGATAGCGCTCAATGCTGGGGATTTACCCCAGAGCTGTGGTTAGGATGTGAGCATGAGCACAGAAACTTGCCCGAACTGTGGGGCCGCACTTGTGCCTATTGTCTATGGCTTTCCAGCCCCTGACGCTTTTGAGCAGGTCGCCAAAGGTGAAATCGTTCTAGGTGGCTGCATGATGTACCCGGGAGCTCCCGACGATGGTTGCCCCACCAAGGGTTGTGCTGGCCCAGAACTCTTACCCGAAAAGGTGTAAGCAAGTACACTGGAAGTACGGTCTACGTCATCACGTGGGCTTTTTCTATGAGGAGTACTTGTGTCTGCACCAACGCCTAAACCAACTTCATCCAAGCTTCCCTGGATTATTGTCAGCGCACTAGCTGCGGTCATTGTGGTTGCATTGGTCGTTTTCGTTGCAGTTTCTAACTCTGCACCCAAGCCAGAGCCCACCAACACAGGTATTCCCACGGTGACACCAACTCCTCACCCCACTGCAACACCCACAAAGACTCCCACCCCCACGGTGACCCCAACACCAACACCTACCCCGACACCAACAAAAACCTCAAGTCCAACTCCTAGCCCCACAGTGACTCCGGTATCCACCTGGGCAGATAAAACCTATGGAACTTTCGCTCCTGTTAGCCGCCTCAACCAAACCGGAACAAAAGTTGTCGACTTCGGAAACAACATCACTGCTGGTCTGGTCAAGATAGACACCACCAACCTCAGCAACGATTCCTTCACCGTTGAAGTTCTTGCCACCGACAACACCACCGTCATTGACACTCTCGTTGTAAGTGCGGATTCTTACACTGGTACCACAGCGTTTGGTTTGGTAGCGACTGCTGGACAAACACCTGGGGCGTTGAAAATTACAACCAATCAGAATGTCACCTGGTCTGTTCTGATCTCCCCAATCTCAAGTGCACCCCAGGGCCCTCTGACCACTGCAACCGACACTCACGATGACACTGTTTACCTCTACGGCGGTGGCGCAGCAACTCTTCACGCACAAACCTTCACACCTAACCAAGGCATTGTGGTCACTCAATACTTTGGCCCTTCCGCATCAGCTCTCACTTTGGTGAATTCCACAACAATGGTTGACCAGCGTGGGCCTATTTCTGCTGGACCATCGGTCGTCACAATCCAGGCCAATGGGTCCTGGAACGTGACTGTCGGCTAGTTTTCACTGCAGTAGCCTGTTTGTATGACCGAAAAGAAGACAGAGCACTACTTTTCGGCACAGCCCGGCGGTCATTTCACCACGGCAGAAATCAAAGTTCGTCTCGCCCACGGTGATTACACCGTTGAGACTGCTGGTGGCATTTTTAGCCCCGATCATATTGATGCCGGGACTGAACAGCTGCTCTACAGCGTTCCAACTCCACCTCAAACCGGTAATTTTCTCGATATTGGATGTGGATGGGGCCCACTTGCCCTCACGCTGGCCCTAGAAGCTCCTGCGGCACATATCTATGCCGTTGATGTCAATCAGCGTGCACTGGAGCTTACAAGACGCAATGCAGAACGTTTGAACCTCGATAACATCACCGCCTCAGTGCCAGATCAGATAGATCCCCAACTCTGTTTTGATCTGATGTGGTCGAATCCCCCTATTCGGGTTGGTAAAGCTGAACTACACGCCATCATGCACACCTGGCTTCCTCGCCTGAACATCGGCGGTCAGGCTTATCTGGTTGTGGCAAAACACCTCGGAGCTGACTCTTTTGAGAAATGGCTCAGCAGCGAATTTGCTTCAACACATTCTGTTACTCGTGAAGACACCCGAAAGGGTTTCCGCATCATCAACGTGACGCGCGTCTCCTAAGGGATTTGGGGCAGCTGGAGATCAACCGTTGCCCCCAAAATTGCACACCTAGCTGAAATTCCAACACCGGAGGCAACCAAGGCACTCACGTCAGGTTGGTTGCCATCCACAATGGATTGAACCTGTGATTTCAAACCGTTGAGTGATTCTTTGAGTTGCTGATCTGTTGCTCCAGAAAGCACCTGATCGAGTTGACTGGGAACACTCACAATCGCTGCAGGCAAACCGAGAATATCTCCACTGCTAAAAGCTGCGTTGAGGGTTTCCCACGTTGTGCTCACAGACTCGCAGGCTGCTGTGTTCGCGGCTTTATCGTTTGCATCAAAGCTCGGAATTTGATTACAGCCCGTCAAGGTAACTGCGGTAACAATGGCGGTGGCTCCTAAGAGGATGGATTTAAGCAAGTTCAACAACTCCCGTGTAGACAAGTTCGGCAGGACCAGACAATGCGACGTGTTCGCCTTCTTCGGTGGGGAACATGCGCACGGCAAGCGTTCCTCCGGGAACATCCACTTTCCAGTTATGGGGAGCTCCTTCACCAGCCCAGTGGCGGGTTGCCAAAGCTGCAGCCACAACACCAGTTCCACACGAGAGAGTCTCCCCCGAACCGCGTTCGTGAACTCGCATGCGGATATGGCCAACACCATCTTTGACCAGCGGGTCGCGAGGAACAACCAGTTCCACATTTGCGCCCTCAGGTAATGCTGGTTCTAAACGTGGAGCATGCGAAAGATCTGCTGCATCGAGCTCAGCATCATCCGCGAAAGCCGCAATGACGTGAGGGTTCCCCACATTTATTCCCAGACCAGGACGCGCTACAGGCACACCATCAACCTTGACAACTGGTTCACCACCGGCAAAACTCCAGCGCCCCATATCTACTTGGAAGCTTGCCCCCTGGGCAGTGAGATCACGGACCCCTGCTCGTGTCCCAATAGCGAGAGTCTCACCGGGATTGATCACTGCCAATCCAGTTTCTAGCAGGTATTTGGCATAAACACGTATGCCGTTTCCGCACATCTCACTCAGTGAACCATCAGAGTTGTAGTAATCCATGAACCACTCAGCTGCCGAATCTTCTTCCAGCGCTGCTGCGCCAGCAGGATCAGAAACAATCTGTCCAGGCTCATGCTTGCGATTGAGCTTGCTACTCTTTACAGCACGGATGACACCGTCTGCACCAATTCCAAAATGCCGGTCACACAGTGCAGCTATCTGACTAGGAGTCAGCGGAAGTTCACCCTCAGGGTCTGTGTAGAGCACAAAGTCGTTACCTGTGCCGTGACCCTTGGTGAAGTGCAGCGAAATAGCCATGAGTTCAGTTTAAGTGTGAATTCTGTGAAGAACTTCGACAACGTTCTGGGGATTACCTGCGGGCAACCAGACAAGATCTGAATACCGCTTAAACCAACTGACTTGTCTGCGGGCATATCTGCGTGTGATGCTCTGTGTTTCAGCGATTGCTTTTTCCTGTGTCATTTCACCAGCTAGCTGAGCTAAAGCTTGGGCATACCCAATGGCACGACGAGCTGTAATCCCCTGCTCGATGCCCAAAGGAATCAAACTCTCAACCTCATCGAGTAGCCCTTCTTCCCACATACTTTCAACACGAGCATCAAGTCTTTTCACGAGAACTTCGCGGTCTTCTTCTAAACCAATGATGACTGTGGGCTTCCAATATCGAGTTTCTTCAGGAAGCGTCCCCAAGGATGCGGTATTGCCGGTGACTTCAAGGACTTCCAATGCCCTAATTACTCGACGTGCATTCTGAGAATTTATGCGCTCTGCTGCTTCGGGCGCCAGCTCTTTCAAGCGAGCATAAAGTGGCTTTATTCCGTCTCGTTCAAATTCACGTTCAAGGTCTTCACGAACCTGATCATCATGTCCGGGAAATTCGAAATCGAATAGAACACTGCTGACATATAGGCCCGATCCCCCAACGAGAATGGCAATGTTGCCGCGAGAGTGGATCTCTTCAATAATTTGACGGGCTTGTACTTGATAATCGGCAACTGCCGCCTCTGTCGTGACGTCTAACACGTCAAACATGTGATGAGGGATCCCTCTGCGCTGCAGTGGAGGCAATTTGGCTGTACCAATATCCATGCCTGCATAAAGCTGCATCGCGTCAGCATTGACAATCTCAGCAGCGACCCCTTGCGCGGCGAGAGCTTGAGCCACATCTAAGGAGAGTTCTGTTTTTCCGGTTCCGGTTGCGCCCACAATCGCAATGATTTGGGTGATATCCGTCACCCTAACGCTGCCCGTCTTCTAGATCGTAGATAGGTGTTGTTGAGACTCGAAGCGTGGGCATACCTAATCCAACAACCGGGATAGAAGTCGAACCCAAGTTTTTGGCACCGCCGGTTGAAGGAACACCACAGCTTTCCGCTTGCTCACGATCCCATGCATCCCCTGCAATCGTGCGACGCACCTTTACCGGTGCTCCTAAAGGATCATCTGCGAGAAGGTGGAAAGGTGCTGCTTCGGTAATTGTGACAGTGACAACGTCACCAGGGCGTGGGATTTCACTACCTGGGGTCACCTGAAAGTGCACCAGGCGTGAATCTTCAGCACGACCACTCATACGCTCTGTAGCAGCGTCTTTACGACCTTCACCGTTTGCTACGAGGACGTGTACTTCGCGACCAATTTGCTTCTTATTTTCTTGCCATGCAATGTCATTTTGAAGTTCAACAAGTCGTTCATATCTCTCCTGAACAACAGCTTTAGGAACTTGGTTGTCCATCTCTGCGGCAGGTGTTCCCGGGCGCTTGGAGTATTGGAAAGTGAACGCGGTAGCGAACCGTGCCTCGCGAACTACGCGAAGAGTTTCCTCAAAATCTTCTTCGGTTTCACCAGGAAAACCAACAATGATGTCGGTGCTGATTGCCGCATGAGGCATCGCGTCACGAACACGTTGCAAGATGCCCAAGTACTTGTCACTGCGATAGCTGCGACGCATAGCCTTCAATATGGCATCAGACCCGGATTGCAAAGGCATGTGAAGCTGAGGCATGACGTTATGAGTTTCTGCCATGGCAGCTATCACATCATCAGTAAAGGCTGCAGGGTGAGGGCTTGTGAAACGTACTCGTTCTAAGCCGTCAATCTCTCCGCAGGCACGGAGAAGCTTGGCAAAAGCCCCCTTGTCACCAAATTCAACACCATAGGTGTTGACGTTCTGGCCAAGCAAAGTAACCTCAATGGCCCCCTGGTCAACTAACGCCTTGACCTCGTTGAGGACTTCCCCAGGACGACGGTCGCGTTCTTTACCGCGCAAGCTGGGCACGATACAGAAGGTGCATGTATTGTTGCACCCCACTGAAATGGATACCCACCCCGAATAGGTTGAGTCACGCTTGGTAGGAAGCGTTGAGGGGAAAGTTTCGAGAGATTCCAGAATCTCTAATTGGGCTTTGTTGTTATGGCGAGAGCGCTCCAACAAGCCCGGAAGGGACCCCATGTTGTGGGTTCCAAAGACGACATCGACCCAAGGAGCTTTTTTGAGAACGAGAGCTTGATCTTTTTGGGCAAGGCATCCACCCACAGCGATCTGTAAACCCTTGTGCTTCTCTTTAACGCGGGCCAAGTGCCCAAGGTTTCCATAAAGTTTGTTATCCGCGTTTTCACGCACTGCACATGTGTTGATCACAACGACATCAGGTTGTGGCGAGCTGGCGCTGCGTTTGAGGTCAGGATCAGCTTCTGCTTCGGCAGCCAGATCAAACTTGATGTACCCAGCTGCTTCCATAGCTCCGGCAAGACGTTCACTATCGTGAACGTTCATCTGGCATCCAAATGTTCGTACCTCATAGGTACGCCGACGACCAGATTCATCAACAGCCGCTTCAGAAGCGGGGATGAATGTGGGAGCTTCACTCGGACTGGACATAGAAGTCCAGTTTACTTTGCCGAGTTTGGTCCCATGTAATGGGCCCACAGTGCAGCTAGTCCCCAGAGAACTCCAACATATCCAGCTGCATAGCTGGCAAACATCCATGGGGTAGCAACATCTGAAGGAAGAACTGCTGAAACAACCCCGAGAACAACACACAACACACCACAGATAATCACAGCAACAACATTTCGCTTTTTGGCCTTCAAACGTGCAGCTTGTTGTTTGGGGGAAAGAGGTTTAGCAGGAGTTTCAACTTGTTCTTCTGGAGTGGGGTCAAACATGGTTCCTACTTCCTGCGGCGATAGCCCCACGTGATGTACACGATGATGACAAGTAAAGCGGCAACGACCGCATAGGGACTATTGAGAATGTCATTGAGCACTCTAGAAAGCTTAGGACCTAGAACTCAAAGCTTCTTTACACGCCGCACGAACTATGTCCGTTGAATATCCTCTTCTGCTGAGAAAACCAACCAAGCGGCGTTCGGCTGTGACATCGTCGAGCCGTGAAAATTGTCGAACTCTTTGACAAGCCAGTTCAGTTGCTTTGTGTAATTCGTCATCGTCGTCGATAGATTCCACGGCAGCGCTAATCAATGCAGTTGAGATTCCTCGTTGGCGCAGTTCCCTGGCAATGACACTTTTGCTTTTGCCTTTTCGCTCGCTCAGTCGAGAAACAAGCTCATACGCTAAACGTTCATCATTGAGATAGTTCAAACGCTCGCATTTTGCTACCAATTCAGCCGCATCCGCTTCGGGTGCATCTTTACTTCCAAGCCACTGTTGAACTTCAAACACAGACATATCCTGTGTGTTGAGTTTTCTGAGCAAACTCTGCTCCAGTGCATCAAGATCAAACCCTGCTACAGAAACTTCTTCTGTTTGCTCAACCTCTGTGAACAACACAGCACTTAAATGAGACACTCCCTCAGGGACATCATGTGAGTGCCCCGTTGCCTCACCTGCATTCACAGGTGAGGCAACGGGTTGATTCTGTTCTGGATCAACCCAGGGTAAGAATGTGACGTTTGTCACGAAACTCAGGCTCCCTTACGGACCTCTTCAACTGCCTCGAAGTCTGGTTCGACCTCGGTTGCAGTTGCGGCTGCTTCAACTGCAGCAGCTTCCGCAGCTGCCGCGCCAACACCAAGCTTTGCGAGAATCTTTTGTTCGATTTCTAGCGCCACGACAGGGTTTTCAATCAGGAAGTTACGTGAGTTTTCTTTACCCTGACCAAGCTGGTCTGCTTCGTAGGTGTACCAGGCACCAGACTTCTTGACGATTCCGTGATCGACGCCAAAGTCCAGGAGGCTTCCTTCACGGGAGATACCAGTTCCGTAGAGAATGTCGAATTCTGCCTGTTTGAACGGTGGTGCCATCTTGTTCTTGACGACCTTGACGCGTGTGCGGTTACCGACAGCATCGGTACCGTCCTTGAGCGTTTCAATGCGGCGAATATCCAGACGCACGGAAGCATAGAACTTCAAAGCTTTACCACCCGCAGTTGTTTCTGGGCTTCCGAAGAACACACCAATCTTTTCACGCAGCTGGTTGATGAAGATCATGGTGGTGTTGGTGGAGTTCAATCCGCCGGTGAGCTTACGCAGCGCCTGAGACATCAAACGTGCCTGCAGACCCACGTGGGAGTCTCCCATTTCGCCTTCAATTTCTGCACGAGGCACCAAAGCCGCGACAGAGTCAATGACGATGAGATCAATAGATCCTGAGCGAACAAGCATGTCTGCAATCTCTAATGCTTGTTCACCAGTATCAGGCTGAGAAACAAGAAGAGCATCGATATCAACACCAAGCTTCTTGGCGTATTCAGGGTCGAGTGCGTGTTCAGCATCGATAAAGGCGGCGATGCCGCCCTGCTTTTGCACATTAGCAATTGCGTGCAGTGTCAGTGTGGTTTTACCGGATGACTCTGGACCGTAGATCTCGACAATACGGCCACGAGGAAGTCCCCCGATACCGAGAGCAACATCAAGTGCGATTGATCCTGTCGGGATCACCTCGACGGGAGCGCGTTCATCGCTTCCCAGGCGCATGACGGAACCTTTACCGAACTGGCGGTCAATTTGGGCTAGTGCTGTTTCTAGTGCTTTTTCGCGGTCAGCGGCGGATGCCATGGCCGTCTCCTTTACATATCGAGGGTGATTCGCCTATCGGCTGCCGTGCTACTCCTCCGCTACCGACCGGCCGGTGAAGGCGGGGCGGGCGCTGCGGGGCGCTTACGACAAGGCGGATGCTCCTATTCGGACGTATTTCACCGTAGAAGTAGCCACGGACATTGACTGCCTGAGGTGCTGCTTCGGGGATAACACGTGCAAACAAGTGCATGTGTAGGAGACTAGCCGTTTTCGAATACATATTCGAACAAATGACGGCGTGTTGGAAATTACTTCTTAGGCTCGGGTAAGCCGACGCCATACCATCGTGACTCGGGAACGTCAGCTGCTTTGACCAGGGCTAGCCAGACAGATCGTGCAGGAATACCCTTCCGCAGAGCCTCGGCAGAAGTTAGTGAACCTAGTTCAGACAAGACCAAGTCATTGACTAAGACATGTCCGTATGCCTCACCGAACTCGTCTGAGACGGCGCGCCAAAATTCGCTGAGGCGCACAAAAACTACTAGCGAGTAGCTACGAAATCGTTGACGAACTCGTCAGGAACAGTGTCGGGGATTGCGCGCATAGGCTCAATACCTTCAATGACTGCTAAACGATCGCCCACTTCACGCATAATTTGTGAAATTGGAGTGTCCAGAGCATCTGCCACAGCGGCAAGAATCTCAGAACTCGCTTCCTTTTGCCCGCGTTCGACCTCACTCAGATACCCGAGTGCAACGCTAGCCTTGCTCGCAACCTGTCGCAGTGTGCGACCTTTCTGCAAGCGGTAGTCGCGCAGAACATCGCCGATTTCCTGTCGAACAAGAATCATGGTGCCTCCCTACGCTGGTGAACCATTCGGTTCCTCTTCATCTACATCACTATGTTAGTCACACAAACCTGAAAACAAGATGTGAGTCTTCTTGTATCAACTTAGGTTACGCGAGATTTATTCCCGAGAATGACAACTAATTGACGTGCCTTGCAAGAAGCGCGAGTGCAGCTTGAACAGTGAGTGCGCGGATTTCATTTCTCGTGCCCTCAAAATGGTGTTCTTCTACTGTTTCACTCCCCTGCCCCACACAGGCAATAAAGATAGTCCCTACCTCGACACCGCCTTGTGAATCTGGTCCAGCAACCCCGGTAGTTGCAAGCCCAATGTCCGCCGAGAGTTTGTTGGCAACACCGACAGCCATTAGTTTGGCGACTTTCGAATCAACGGGACCACGTTGCTCAAGAAGAGCACTGTCAATGCCTAATAGCTCATGTTTAAGATCAGTCGCGTAGGCAACAATGCCGCCACGAAAGACAGCAGATGCGCCGGGAACTTCGGTGAGATGAGCTGCAAGTAGGCCACCGGTCAGAGATTCGGCAACAGCAACAGTGATTCCTCGCTCAGTGAGGCGCTGAATAAGCTCGGAGGTCATCACTAGTTACCTGTTGAGGCAAGCTTCTTGGTTTGCCTGCGGGCATCAAGAAGATAGTCGATACCTGTCCAAACGGTGATGATGGTGGCTGCAGACATCAAGATTGTGTTCAATACGTCAGCAGCAGTTCCCATAAATATTTGAAGGGGAAGCAACGCGCAGGTAATGGCAACAAACTGAGTGATTGTCTTGATTTTGCCGCCACGAGAAGCAGGGATGACATGATCGCTGAGTACGGCAAATCGATATACCGTGATGCCAATTTCGCGAAGCAGAATCAGGCCGGTGACCCACCAGGGAAGTTCACCCAGTATTGACAGTGTTATCAGTGCGCCGCCGGTCAGTACTTTGTCAGCAATGGGGTCAAGAAGCTTCCCGAAATCACTGACCACGTTGTATTTACGAGCAAGGTAGCCATCGATTCCATCTGTTGCCATGCCGAAAACAAAAAGTCCGGCACCCCACCACCTCAGAGGAGAGTTCACGTCATCGCCTGCGGTCAGGAGCATCCAGATAAATACCGGCGCAAAAAAGATGCGAACAATGGTGATGATGTTCGGTACGTGCTTCATAGCTTCAGGCTAGTCCCGGCCAGTGAGTTGCCAGGCATCTTCATTGCCGTCATCCCCATCAACTTCCTCATGGCCTGTCGTCATGGCTGCGACAGGATCATGCCCGTAAGGGTCTTCTGAAGCCATCACATTGACGTTTCCCGCGGGAGCTGCTGCAGCGGGAGCATCTTCGCCGCGGAGAGTGGCTAGTACACCTGCAAGCTGTTCCTGAGATACCAGAACATCTCGAGCCTTGGACCCTTCAGAAGGTCCAACGATGCCCCGGCTTTCCATCAGATCCATCAAACGGCCAGCTTTAGCGAAACCAACGCGAAGTTTGCGTTGCAACATTGATGTCGAACCAAACTGCGTGGAAACGACAAGCTCAACAGCTTGAAGCAGTACGTCGAGGTCATCTCCGATGTCTGCATCGATTTCTTTGCGCTCTGCTGCAGCGGCAACATCCTGACGGTATTCAGGTCGTGCTTGCCTAGTGACGTGGGTGACTACCTTGTGAATTTCTTCTTCAGAAACCCAGGCACCTTGAACTCGAATGGGCTTGTTAGCCCCCATAGGGAGAAAGAGAGCATCTCCTTGGCCAATGAGCTTGTCAGCACCCGGCTGGTCGAGAATAACGCGTGAGTCTGTAACGCTCGTTACCGCAAACGCTAGACGCGAGGGAACATTAGCTTTGATCAAACCGGTTACTACATCGACCGAGGGTCGCTGAGTTGCCAAAACTAAGTGAATTCCCGAAGCTCGTGCGAGTTGAGTAATTCGAACTACAGAATCCTCGACATCTCGTGGCGCAACCATCATCAGGTCAGCGAGCTCATCAACAACGACGAGGAGATAAGGATAAGGACGCAGTTCTCTCTCACTACCAGGAGGCAAAACAATGTCATTTTTGATCACGGCACGGTTGAAATCATCGATGTGACGGAACCCAAAACTTGCCAGGTCGTCATAACGCATATCCATCTCTTTTACGACCCATTGAAGAGCTTCTGCAGCTTTTTTGGGATTCGTAATGATGGGGGTAATCAGGTGTGGAACACCTGCATAGGGTGCTAACTCAACCCGCTTAGGATCGACAAGAACCATGCGTACCTCAGCGGGAGTTGACCGCATCAAGATGCTGGTGATCATGGAGTTGACGAAGCTTGATTTACCAGAACCTGTAGAACCTGCGACAAGAAGATGGGGCATTTTGGCTAGGTTCGCAACGACAAAGCCACCCTCAACATCTTTCCCCACTCCGATTGTCATAGGGTGCTCACTCGAAGATGATGCATTAGAGCGCAGAACATCCCCCAGGGTGACAATTTCTCTGTCGGTATTTGGGATTTCTATACCAATGGCACTCTTGCCGGGAATCGGCGAGAGGATTCGAACCTCATTAGAAGCAACTGCATAGGAGAGATTCTTCGACAGCGCTGTGACTCGTTCGACCTTTACACCAGGCCCAAGTTCAATCTCATACCGTGTCACTGTTGGCCCACGACTAAATCCAGTGACAGTGGCGTCTACTGCGAATTGCTTGAGTACTTCTGTGATTGCCCTGACCGCCTCATCATTCGCTGCAGAACGTGTCTTTGCTGGGGCACCTGCAGCTAATGAGTTAGCCGGAGGTAGGCGGTACACCACAGGTGGCGCTTTGGGAGCCGTAACTCGTGGGACCACAGATTCATCAACACCAGCTTCTTCAGCTGTCGAAGCAACCACGGCGACCGGCGCGGTCGAAACATCGTCTTGAGAAACCACAAAATCATGATCAGTCGCGACCTCACCCGTTTGGAATGCGCGTACAGCTTGTTCTGCGTTGGCGAGTTCTTCAATGATGTCCACGTCAGACATTTCACGAGTTGCAGCTAAATCAACAGCATTGGCCGCAGGATCAGTAATGACAGGGGTATCAAAAGCTGCTTCAGTCTCACGTTTGCTTGCATTTCTGCGCCACCAGGGCAGAGATGACGCTTCCACTGGATCTAGTTCGAGAATCTCAATCGAGCCTGTGTCTTTGCTTTCTTGCTCCGCATTTGAGCCAAACAGATATGAGTACAGCTCACGTAACCGTGCTCCGATGCGGTTTGGTGGAGTCTTGGTAATGATCAACAGTGATAGCGCGATCAGCGCAATCATGACGACAACAGCACCTACAGGCGTAATGATGAGGGCAACCGGAGCAGCGATCACCCAGCCCAGTACCCCACCTGCATCTGCAAGGGCCGCTACGCCTTCAGAAGGATCCGGTTGGCCCCCGAAAATCTGCGCCAAACCTGAAGAAGCCATCAGCAGCAAAAAGAGGCCAACACCGATACGGTTGTTGTCATTGACCGAGCTTGGATGGCGGAAAAGCCAAATTGCCGTTAACAACATCACTACAGGAAGCGCATAGGCGATTCGCCCAAACAATCCTCCAAAAGTCCAATCATTGATGGTTTGAGCAATTTCATTATTCGGCAAAAACCACTGAGTAACTGCACCAATGACGGCTAGAACTACCAGCGTGAATGGCACGCCATCACGACGTTCTTCTTTAGAAAACTTTTCCGGTCCCAGCATGCGAGCGGCACCTCCAGCTAGATGAGCCATGCTCATCCAGAGCCACGCGATACCGGTGTACTGGCTTCCTCCGTTGGAGGACGTTGATCGACTTGTTGATGCAGGCTGAGACTTCTTGCTACTCGAGGTACGCGAACGAGAACCGCCACTTGTGCGACCACGCGATTGAGAGCCTGAAGCCATGCCTTCAAAACTACGCGAGGGCACCGACTTTCCGCAGTATTACAGGCGAGTGTTTAGATAAACGAATGGCCTGCAATCGTTGAGATTGCAGGCCATTCGAGCGGAGGGAGGGATCCCCTATTGCGTAATCCACGCGGAAGCATTACCCGGAAGCTTGCCATCCACGAGAGGAGCACTGGTGAGTCGAACCGTGCCTGCGGGAAGTGCCACTGGCTTCTTCCCGAAGTTTGTTATGTTGTGCCATCCGTTTGGTCTCACAAAGTGAACTACCTTGCGCTTGCTTGGAACAAACTCAAGAGTTTCATCGGTGAGAAGTTCTTTCCGAAGCTTGAGAGCTTCTCTGTAGAGCTTGAGCGTTGAATCTTCCTGGCTTTCTTCAAATTCAACCGAGTAGCCAGCAAACCAGGTTGGCTGAGGCAGGTGAGCAGATCCGGTACCGAAACCAAAGGAAGAACCAGTCTTTTCCCAAGGCAATGGCACGCGACAACCATCGCGACCCTTACGGGTCATACCATCACGTAACCACATGGGATCCTGAAGAACCTGCCCTGGGAGGTCAGCAACCTCAAAAAGACCAAGTTCTTCACCTTGGTAAAGATAGGTGCTGCCAGGAAGCGCGAGCAGTAACATTGTTGCTGCACGGGCACGAGTAAGCCCTTTTTCTCGGTCAAGTTCGGGGTTAATACCGTCTGTCATGACCCACTTCTCAAAATTGGTCTTCTTCGGAAGTCCGTAGCGAGTGGCGTGACGAATCACATCGTGGTTAGAAAGAACCCAAGTAGATGATGATCCTGATTCTTGAGAAAGTGCGATGTTGAATTCAATAGTTTTTTTGAATTTTTTCGCCGACCAGGGTGCGCTGAGCAGGTCAAAGTTGAAGGCTTGCCCCAACGTTTCTGCACTTGCATAGCGTGTTCGACGCTCCGCAGGCACCCAAGCTTCTGCAACAGCGACGCGGGGTGGGTTGTAGGAGTTGAAAATTTCACGCCACCCTTTGTAGATTTCCATGACATCATCGCGGTCAAAGAGGTGGTGAGAGCCGTCCAACGGGATGTTTTCCATCTCGTAATTCTTGATCTCAGGATAAGGCTCTGACATATCCTTTTTCATGGCATGTGCTACGTCGATGCGGAAACCATCGACACCGCGATCTGCCCAAAAACGAAGAGTTTTCTTGAAGTCTTGGATAACGTCTTCGTTATCCCAGTTCCAGTCTGGCTGCTCTGGAGCGAATAAATGGAGGTACCACTGTCCAGGGGTTCCATCTGGGTTAGTTGTGCGAGTCCAGCCGGTGGGCCCAAAGTGTGAAGGCCAACTATTTGGCGGAAGCTCACCGTTTTCACCCTTGCCGTCACGGAAGATGTAACGATCACGCGCAGCAGAACCAGGCTCGGATGCGAGAGCTTCTTGGAACCAAGCGTGCAGATCAGAAGAGTGGTTAGGAACGATGTCAACGAATACCCTGATCCCCCGAGCGTGGTAGGTAGCGATCATTTCATCAAAGTCTGCGAGTGTTCCCAACTTTGGATCAACGTCCCGGTAATCCGCTACGTCGTAACCTCCGTCAGCGAGAGCAGAAGGATAGAAGGGACTGAGCCAGATTGCATCAACACCTAGCTGAGCAATGTAATCGACTTTGGAGGTTATGCCCTTGATATCTCCCAAGCCGTCGCCATTAGAGTCTTTGAAAGAGCGTGGGTAGACCTGATAAACAACCGCCTGGCGCCACCAGTTTTCATCGCCAGTGAGGAAAACGGAATCTGACATTGATTACTTCTTTCGTTTGTTGATTCATAAATATTGCTGAAAAGGGTTCCGACATCGACGCGCGTCGATAGACAGGAAAAAAGTGGGTTGATGGGACAGGGCGTCCCATCAACCCAAAGTTGTTACTTGACCGATCCCATCGTTACACCCTTGAGGAGCGTGCGCTGGAAGATCAGGAAGAACAAAAGTGTGGGGAGAATACCCACTAGCGCGGCCGCAGCTTGAGTTGTTGGGTCGCTGGTGTACTGGCCAGAAGCTAGACCCATCGAGAGTGCAACCGTTTGACTGTCGTTAGAGGGCAGCATAACCAGAGGAAGAAGGAACTCATTCCACGTCCAAATGAAGAAGAACACCATAAGAACTGTCAAAGTTGGTCGAACTAGCGGGAAGACGATGTCCTTCATTAGTCTCCAACTACCTGCGCCATCTATTTTTGCCGCTTCAAGCAACTCTGTTGGGAAGTCGGACATCACTGAGGCAATGAGATAGGTTCCAAAAGCACTCTGTAGAACAGCAAAGATGATGATCAAAGACCAAATGTTGTCATATAGACCAACCATCTTGGCCATGCGGAGAAGTGGATACATCAGAGCTTCACCAGGAATGGTGAAAGCTACCAAGAAGAGTCCAAGAATCCAGAAACGACCCCGGACTTTACCAATGCCAATTGCATAGGCTGTGAAAAAGCTCAATGCAACACCAAAGAGAGCAACGAAGAAACTGATCTGGAATGAGTTCCACAGCTTGAGGGTGAAATCTGCTTTTTCCCAGAAGTTCAAAATTCCTTCAAAGCTAATTTGCTCAGGCAAACGTAGCGGACCAGAAGTTACGTACTCTTCAGGAGTCTTGACCGAGTTAACGAATGCAAGATACAGCGGCGAGATCCATGCCAGTGCGCTGGCAACAATAAATGCAACGACAAGCCAGGAAACTGGAGTGCGCTTGTTGAAGCCACCCTTACCTTTTTTGCTGATTTTGGGCTGCTTGCGGGAATCAGGGTTGAGGGTGTTTTCCACCATGATTGCAGTGCTCATCGGTTTTCCCCCTGCTTGTTCTGGTAACGGAAAATAATCAGCGACATCACGATAAGTAAGAGAGCCAGGACTGTAGCAATTGCGGCACCATAGCCGACCTTACTTGTTTGGATGAAGTTGAAGTATGAGTAGTAGGCGGGAACTGTTGTTGCAGTACCAGGACCACCCTGTGTCATGACATAAACCGGGGCGAAAACCTTGAGTGCGGCCACTGTCGTGGTCAATAGAACTACAGCGATCTCAGGAGCAAGCTGGTTGAGAGTAATGATTCTGAAACGCTGGAACCAAGATGCGCCATCAATTGCAGCAGCTTCGTGTACTGACTGATCAGCGCGAGCTAGACCTGACATGAAAATCACGATTGTGTAACCAACCTGAATCCAGATCAACACAATGGTGACGGAGAACATTGCCCAGTTGGCGTCTCCCAACCAGTTTTGCGCCCATTCTGGATGTCCCCAGTCGGTAAGAACCTTGTTGACGATACCTGTCTGCGAGGAAAGCATCCAGGTCCAGAGCAAACCTGCAATAGGAATGGGGATGATTTGGGGTAAGAAGAATCCGGCGCGTGCGCCCGCAGATGTCACATTGCCAAATCGTGGAGAGATGTAGTCGAAAAGTGCTGCTGCGATGAGTAGGCCAAGAATCGTGGGAACGATTGCCATGGCAAAAATAAAGACTACGGAGTGGAGGAAGGACTGCCAGAATGTGTCATCAACCATGAGCTTTTGGTAGTTCTCAAGGCCAATCCACTTTGGTGTACCGAGTCCATTCCACTTAGTGAAGGACAGATAAATGTTCCAAACAAAGGAGACGATAACAATGAGTGTGAAGGCAACGAGCCCTGGAATCATATAGGGCCAGTAAACGCCTGTAGAAAGTGAGGACTTCTTACTTGTCTTGCGTTTTTTTTCAGAAGTTACTGCAGTCATTGTGACCTCATTGTCAGGAGGAACGGAAAGCTACTGGGGCGGTGTTAGCTCAGTTGAAATGAGACTACTTCCGCGGTGATGTTGGTGCAAGAAAGAAAATCCGGTGCGGTGCCGCGGAGGACACCGCACCGGATTTGTTGCCTTTCAGTGTGGTGGGCGTGAGCCCATCGTCACAAGTTAGGGCTTGTTCTCTTCGTAGTACGAGCCAATTGCTTCGCGGTACTGCGCAGGAGTGGTGTTACCAGCTACGAGGTCAATAACGGCAGCCTTGAGGATGTCGTAGTAACCAGATACGGGCCAGTCAGGGTAGAAACCAAGACCGTTGTCCGCAACGAGCTGCTGGAACAGAGGAAGGGTGATAGCAGTGGTGGGGTTGTCACCAAGCTCGGTTGCGAGCAGTGGAAGACCACCGTTGTTTGCCATCGTGTTCTGAGCCTTTGGCTGGAGAGTCAGGTTAATGAACTCAGCAGCGAGGTCAGGGTTCTTACCCTTAGCTGGGATAACCCAGATGTTACCTGCAGAACCGGTTGATACAGCGTTACCTGGGTTGAGGATCTTGCCCCACTTGAAGGTAGCAGCCTTAGCAACGGTTCCATCGAGCCAGGTACCACCAGGCATGAATGGTGAGGTACCGCTGGTGAATGCTGCGACAGCGTCGTCAGCGGTAGCACCAGATGCGCTAGATGCGATGTATCCCTTTTGAGTCCAGCTCTGGATCTGCTCAGATGCCTGAGTGAATGCAGCATCGTTGAAGTCAACGTTGCCATCGAAGAACTGGTAAGCGTTTACCCAAGCGTTGTCTGCCTTGTTAAGGGTCAGGTTGTATGCAAGGTGAACGAGCATGTAGTCAGCTGCTGCGATAGGGGTGATACCTGCTGCAACGAGCTTGGCGAATGCTGCTTCAAGGTCAGCCTGGCTGGTCAGTGCGGTTGCATCGATGCCGTTAGCAGCGAGAACATCTGCGTTGTAGAACCAACCTACGTACTCACCGTAGGTAGGTACACCGTAGAGGTCACCGTTACCCATGAGGCCGTCGGTGTAGCGACCAACCTGCTGAGCAGACTCAGGAAGGAGGTCGGTCCAACCGTACTGTGCTGCGTAGTCTTCAAGGTTGGTCAGCAGACCAGCCTGAGAAGCTGCACCAGCGGTACCGTTACCCTTGTTCCACTCGGAAAGGTCAGGTGCCTTGTCGGAGTCGAGGATGGAGTTACCTGACTTCTCGATCTGTTCCCAGGTCTTGAATTCGAAGTTAACTGTTACGTCTGGGTGTGCTGCCTTGAACTCGTCAAGAGCCTCGGTCCATGCTACGTACTGTGCGGTGTCTTCACCTGAGTACCACCAGACGGTGAATGTCTTGCTGTCGTTTCCACCAGCGGCACATCCGGAGAGAGTGCCGAGGGTGAGCGCACCTGCAGCAACAGCTGCAGCGACGCGGAGACCGCGCTTGCTTACCTTCATGTGTAATTACCTTTCTCAGTGGTGACCGATTTGGCCACGCAACTTCTTTGGTGCTTCCAGGTTGACGCGGGTCGTCGACGCGCGTCGATACAGAGAAATCTACCTAATGATTTGTCTTCCTGTCTACCCAGAAAAGAGTGTTTTCTGCTTTCGTAATCAAATCGTGATTCAAGAGCTAATTTGTTGATTCAGCCGCTAAATTGCGGGGCAGGACCCGTACTACCCCGGTCGAAAAACTGAGGTTGAGTGAGCTTCTGGAGTACCGATTTTTTGTCTCCATTAAGCCGAGCAATGAGGTACTGCACAGCCATGCGTCCCAGCTCTGGTCCATCGACGTTGATTGTGGTTTGGGCTGGCACCGTCATGGTTGCCGCTTCTTCAGAAAGGCCAAAACTCAAGACAGATAAGTCTTGAGGAATGTTCATCCCTCGAGCTCCAGCAACTTCAATTGCTCCAATGATTGCTGGTTCGTTGAAGCCAATAATTGCCGTAATTCCAGGTTGCTCTTGAAGCAACTCTTCAAATGCCAGGCGTCCCGCCCTAATTGTGGCCTTGGGATGCTTCATCGTGACAGTGACGCCCATACGTTGAGCAAGGTCAATCAATGGTGCTTCGGTTCGTACTACAGGCCCGTATCCCGCCTCAACTAGCTCGCCTCTCATCGAAATAACTCCGATGTTGGTATGTCCCAAGTCAACGAGGTGGTTAATCGCCATTGGGCCCCACTGAGAAAAGTCTGCGTCTACATAAGTAAGGTTTTCGGCGTCATCTGTTCGGCCAATCAAACAGAATGGTGTTCCGCTTTCTTGAAGCACTTTCACGCGAGGATCTTGAGAGCGAACCTCCATGAGAAGAACTCCCTCAACGAGACCTTGGGCAACGATCTTTTGTAAAGAAGCCGTGTCTTCAACTGCATTAGGCCACAAGAGTAGTTGATAGCCATCTTCTGCTGCGGCGGCAGTAGCAGCCTCGACGTATTCAAAGTCTGTTTCACCAAAGCCTCGCTCCCCAACCGGAAACAAAAGGGCTAGTAGACCAGATTTCTTACTCGCTAAAGCTTGAGCCATTGCATTAGGCACATAACCCAAGGTCTTCATGGCATCTTCGATACGCTCACGGGTCTCTTCGCTGATGGGACGAACACCTGTCAGTGCGTAGCTCACCGTGCTCTCAGATACGCCAGCCATGCGCGCTACGTCTGCACGCGTGGCTTGTTTGAGCTTCTTCGTTGAGGTCACACAGTTAGCCTAAACGAATCATCGACACGCGTCGACTACTTTGTCGATGAATTATGCCTCGATGACGAGAGGAATGATCATCGGACGACGACGATAGCTCTTCGAAACCCACTGCCCCACTGTACGGCGAATAACCTGCTGAAGTGAATGCGTGTCACGAACACCGTTATGGGCAGCCTCTTGTAGAGCTTTCGCAATAGCAGGCTTGATTTCATCAAAGACAGCATCATCTTCCGCAAAGCCTTTTGCATGAATCTCTGGACCAACAATGATCTTGCCTGTGGCAGGGTCAACCACCACGATGATGGAAATAAATCCTTCCTCAGCAAGGATGCGTCGGTCCTTGAGATCGTTATCGGTGATTTCACCCACACTGGAGCCGTCGACGTAGACATATCCAATATCGAGCTGGCCGACAACGCGCGCGATACCGGCTTTGAGGTCAATAACTGTTCCGTCTTCTCCCAGGATGGTGCGGTGAGCATCAACACCTGAATCAATCGCAAGGTTGGCATTAGCCACTAAGTGGCGGTATTCCCCGTGCACAGGGAAAACATTTTTGGGTTGCAGGATGTTGTAGCAGTAAAGCAACTCCCCCGCTGCAGCGTGACCAGAAACATGAACTTTGGCATTGCCTTTATGGACAACTTTCGCACCAAGTTTTGTTAACCCATCAATGACTCGGAAGACCGCATTCTCATTGCCGGGAATCAAACTTGACGCAAGAATCACGGTGTCCCCAGGACCCACCTCAATCTGATGTTCCAGGTTTGCCATGCGAGCTAATACCGCCATGGGCTCACCTTGAGAACCAGTGGACATGTACACCAAGCGATCATCGGGAAGCTCTGCAGCCTTCTTGGCATCGATGATGGTTCCCTCTGGAACCTCGAGATAACCAAGCTCTGCCGCAATGCCCATGTTTCGCACCATCGAGCGCCCCATCAACACAACGTGTCGACCGTTTGCCACTGCAGCATCAATGACCTGCTGCACACGGTGAACGTGAGACGAAAAGCTGGCCACAATAACGCGGCGCTTTGAACGATGAATCACACTCTCCAAAACAGGACCAATGTCTCGTTCCAGCGGGGTAAATCCGGGGACATCAGCATTCGTTGAGTCCGGCAGGAACAGATCAACACCTTCTTCACCAAGGCGCGCGAACGCACGAAGGTCTGTCAGGCGACCATCGAGTGGAAGCTGGTCCATCTTGAAGTCACCCGTGTGGAGAACAAGACCTGCCTCAGAACGAATAGCTAAGGCAAGCGCATCTGGGATGGAGTGATTGACCGCAACGAATTCGAGTTCATAGGGACCAAACTGTTCCTTATCCCCCTCCTTGACTTGAAGCGTATATGGCTGAATGCGGTGTTCTTTGAGCTTGGCTTCAATCAATGCAAGGGTCAGGCTGGAGCCCACCAGAGGAATGTCGTTTTTCAAACGCAAAAGATAAGGGACAGCACCAATGTGATCCTCATGCCCGTGCGTGAGAACAATGGCAAGGATGTCATCCATCCGGTCACGGATATAGCTGAAGTCAGGAAGGATGAGGTCCACACCCGGCTGGGTCTCTTCAGGAAAAAGTACACCGCAATCAACAACGAGAAGTTTGCCGTTGAGTTCATAGACGGTCATGTTACGACCGATTTCACCCACTCCGCCGAGTGGGACAACGCGCAGCGTTCCAGGTTCTAAGACAGGTGGGTCAAATAATTCGTTAGGCATATTCCTCTTACGAGTGTGAGTCTGTAAAGACTCGTATTCACGCCCTGGCGGTTGCCCTGACGAGTGTGGCGCTACCTTGTAGTGCCGGCGATTTTGGGCAATGCTCCGCCTGCGGCGGCATTGCGATCTGGACGGAAGTTTGAGAAATCAACGCCCTCGATTGCTCCAACGAGAGCAATCTCGTCTTCAATCTTTGCTGCTTCCCACTCTTCAGGACCAACAAGTGGCAGACGAACACGGGGGCTACCAATTCTTCCCAAACCGTGGAGAACATATTTAGCGGCAACAGTTCCGGGTACGTGCGTCATGATGGCACGCACCAGAGGCTCCAACGCCATGTGTTGCTGTGTTGCTGCAGTGAGGTCACCGCGATTCACCGCATCAACCATTGCGCGGTAGGGAGCTGGGGCAACGTTTGCTGTGACACCAATCAAGCCGGAAGCTCCGATAGCCATGTGAGGGAGGACGTTTGCGTCATCACCCGAGAAGTACAACAGATCAGTCTGGTTGAGCACTCGGCTTACCTCGCTGAAATCTCCCTTGGCATCTTTGACTGCAACGATGTTGGGGTGTTTAGCCAAACGCAGGATGGTTTCGTACTGAATCTGGATGCCCGCACGACCTGGAATGTCATACATGATGAAGGGCAAGTCGGTTGCGTCAGCAACCATGCGGAAGTGAGTGAGAACACCAGCCTGTGTGGGCTTGTTGTAATAGGGCGTGACAGCCATGATGCCGTCAGCACCAGCCTTGGCACTCTTCTTTGCAAGTTCTATGGCGTGTGCTGTCTCGTTAGAGGGACCACCCATGATGATTTTGGCGCGATTGCCAGCAACCTTCTTGCCAACCTCGACGAGCTTGACCTTCTCATCGTCGGTCAAAGTGCTGGTTTCACCGGTAGTGCCGGTGACGACGATGCCGTCAGCGCCGTTGGAAACAACACTGTCAATGTGCTTTTCGACATCGTTCCAGTCGACTTCACCGTCTGCAGTAAAGGGAGTTACGAGCGCGACAAGGACCTGTCCGAAGGGGTTTTCTGCTGTAGCCACAAATTAAGCGTATCGCTGAAGCGGATTACGGCGAAACGCGGCCGTGCTCATTAAACGCAGCATAGGTCAGTGGCATGAGCTTTGCCCATTCGTCTTCCATTTTTTCAGCGACCATTTCGATCTCTCGCTGAGGGAAGGAAGGGAAGTGGGTTCCCTCACGCTTGGTGCGCAAAGAAAGGAAGTTCATGAGCGAGCGCGCATTCATGGTGACGTACATCGAAGAATAGGTTGCTACCGGCAGAACGCCACGTGCGACCTCACGAGCAATACCAGCCTCGAGCATGCGCTCATATTCTTCGTAGGCGACAGTTACTGCTCGCTTGGTTGCTTCCTGGGTCAGGGCAGTCTGCTCTGGCGTTCCAGGAACGAAGTCGTATGCACCTGGCTTACCAACCTGGATGAGGTTGCGATCAGGTGCCGGAACATAAAAGACCGGGTTGAGTTCACGGTATCGAGCAGACTCTTCGTTGTAGGAAGCAATACGGTGACGCATAAATTCGCGGAAAACAAAGATGGGAGCCTGGACATAAAAAGTCATCGAGTTGTGCTCAAAAGGAGAGCCGTGACGATCACGCATGAGGTAGTTGATGAGACCCTTGTCACGCTTCTCATCTTCAGCGCGTGATTCAGGAGTGTGCATGGACTCTTCGAGAGTCTGCTCTCCCTGGGTTGATACTCGTGCTGCGAAAAGCACATCAGAGTCATGGGCACTTGCGCGCACCAATTCAACAGTTACATCTGAACGAAATTCAATCTCAGCCACGGATAAAACCTTACCCGTCGTCACGTTACGTCATACTCGGCACGACGAAGATAAAGAGAAATAGTCTTTAACAACCATGGATCTCTCACTTATCCTGCTGCTCATTGGCGGACTCATTGTGGTCTCGACCGCAATTGGGTTTCTCGTCAAAGCGACAGAGGGGCGTGCCAAAAAACAGGATGGCTTGACCCGAGTGAACCCCGCGAACCTAGGCGAAGGAATCCAATTTGGAAAAATCGGAACCCTTCTCCAATTCAGTTCAGAGTTTTGTACAAAGTGTCCAGGGACAAGAAAATACCTAGCTCAGGTCGCCGCGCAGTATCCCGGAGTTGCTTATGTCGACGTGGACCTCACGCATCGGCAAGATCTGGCTCAACAATTCAATATCCTCCAAACTCCCACAACATTTATCCTTGATGACAGTGGTGCGATTGCCGCTCGCATTGGAGGATCTCCCAGACCTGAGGCAGTAATCTCTGCCTTAGAAATCGCTATCAAGAGAGAGCACGACAGCTATGTCATCTAATAAGCCCAACCCGCTTGCAGCTAAGCCTGGAACACAAGGCATTGATCCACGTGGCCCCCGCTTTGGTGCCACCCTCACCCTGATTACGCTCACCGTTGAGCTCATTTTGTTACTGGCTAACCCCGCAGCACTTTCTGCGAGCAATTCTGTATTCCAAAATCTCTTCACTCCGGCTGGTTTACTGCTTGCGTACATCACCGTCATTTTTGCCATTGGCGCATTTGCCGGTATTTCCAAGCACCCCTATGGCGCTATTTTCAAATCAGCAATTCGACCTCGTCTATCTGCGCCGGAAGAACTTGAAGATCCTAAACCACCAACTTTCGCTCAACTCATTGGTTTCATCATTTCCCTGGCAGGTTTGGTCTTCGCAGTGCTGGGCATCACTACCGGCGCTGTTATTGCGGTTGCCTTTGCCTTCGTCGCTGCATTCTTGAACTCTGTTTTTGGCTACTGCTTAGGATGCCAAATCTATGTTCTGCTCGTTCGCGCAGGTATCGTGGGACGCGGAGGCGCATCCGCGTAACTCGAAATACTTTCGAGCCACGGCCGCTTCCTCAAGGAGGTTGTCGTGGCTCGTTCGTTAACGGTTCTCATCGCTGGTGGGTCAGGGATGATTGGCTCGGCTCTGACAGAACTGTTGCTGCAAAATGGTCATGATGTTCGCCACCTTTCGCGAAATCCATCCAGCTACGCTTCCAGCGTGCAGTCATATGCATGGGCGCCTGGAGTGGCACCACTGGACTTAGACCAGCTATCTCAGCAGCTGGGTAAGCCCATTGATGTGATTGTGAACTTGGCTGGATCAACCATCAGCAAAATGCCCTGGACTGCTGGGCGAAAGAAAATTATTCTCGATTCACGTATTGAATCGACGAGCACCATTGTTGACGCGATTGCCCGCGCTCAACACAAACCCGAGGTGTTGATTAACGGCTCTGCTGTCGGATTTTATGGAGACCGCGACAACGAGATTTTGACTGAATCTTCTTCACAAGGGGTAGGCTTCCTTGCTGAGGTTGTTGCCCAGTGGGAAGAGGCAGCGATGCCTGCGACAAAACACACTCGAGTTGTCTTGGCTCGAACCGGACTTGTCCTCGGAGACCACGGGGCTTTGGGGCCTTTGAAACTCATCACAAAATTCTTTGCCTCCGGCCCGCTTGCTGGCGGCAAGGACTGGTGGCCCTGGATCAGTTTGGAGGACGAAGCCCGCGCACTGGCATTTTTGATTGACCACGATGTCACTGGCGCAGTCAACCTCGTTGGCCCTGAATCTGCGACCTCTGCGGCCGTCATGAAAGAGCTTGCCCATCAACTCAAACGGCCATTCTGGCTACCAGCACCTGGCTTCGCCATTTCGCTGATGTTAGGTCAAGCAGGTCGTGAACTTCTTCTCTCCAGTCAACATATTGTTCCTGAAGTTCTGTTAACTTCTGGTTTCAGCTTCACCGATCAGACCATTTCTGAGGGCGTGCGGTCTGCTCTGAGATAACGTGGAGGCATGGGTGTACGCATCGAAAAAATTGACCTTCCCGGTATTGGTGTTCGACACGACGTCATAACGCAAGCGGGACAACGCATCGGAGTATTGAGCTACCGAGATGGCAACCGTGAGGTTGCCCTCTACGATCCAGAAGATCCCGACGCCATCCTGGGCTCTGTGGAACTCACAGGTGATGAGGCAGCAGCTCTATCTGACCTCCTCGGTCACGCCGCGCTTCTGAGCCAACTCTCTGGTTTGGGCGGTGGCACGATTGGTCTCTACACCGAACAACTCATGCTTCCGGCTGATTCCCGGTTCCTCGATCGCCCTCTCGGGGATACACAAGCTCGAACACAAACAGGAACCTCGATCGTTGCTATTTTGCGTGGCAAAGATGTCATTGCGTCACCTACTCCTGCAGAAATTCTGAGACTAGATGACCTGATTGTTGCTGTGGGAACCCGCGAAGGTTTAGACAAACTGGATTCATTGCTCGCACACAGCCAGGTATAGCCCATGCACGACGAGACCTGGATGCTGATTGAGGTTGGAGCTCTGCTCCTAGGCCTCAGTCTGCTCGGTCGTGTCGCCATCAGGTTCGGCCAATCGCCCATCCCCCTGTATATGACAGCAGGATTGATTTTTGGTTCGGGCGGAATACTTCCTCTCAATGCCAGCACTGACTTCTTGAGTTCGGGTGCAGAGCTGGGCGTTGTTCTCTTGCTCCTCATGCTCGGTTTGGAATACTCTCCTACCGAGCTTGTTGGAAACCTCAAATCTTCTGCCAAATCTGGCATATGGGATGCAGCACTCAATGCCCTCCCTGGTGCATTATTTGCTCTCTTATTGGGTTGGGGACCCGTTGCAGCTCTGGCCATGGCCGGTGTCACGTGGGTTTCTTCCTCGGGTGTGATTGCAAAAGTCCTGAGGGATCTGGGCCGTCTTGGTAACCGCGAGACGCCGATTGTGCTGTCAGTTTTGGTCCTTGAAGACCTCGCGATGGCTTTCTATCTGCCAATTTTGTCTGCGGTTGTAGTCGGGGCAAGTTTGGCCCAAGGTGCAATTACTGTGGCAATTGCCGTCGGTTCTGTCTCTGTTGTGTTGTTTCTTGCAGTTCGCCAAGGGAAAAAGCTCTCGCGCATTTTTTCTGCTGAACAACCAGAATCACTTTTGCTAGGTGTACTGGGTCTCACTATGTTGGTGGCCGGACTTGCTGCCACCGTTCAAGTCTCCGCAGCAGTTGGAGCATTCCTGGTGGGAATCGCTCTCTCGGGTCAGGTTGCACACAATGCAGAAAAACTTCTAGCTCCACTGCGTGACCTGTTTGCCGCTATCTTCTTTGTCTTTTTTGGGCTGACCACAAATCCTGCAGACATCCCACAAGTCTTCATTCCAGCTTTAATCCTGGCAATCATCACAATGTCCACCAAGGTTGCTACCGGTTACCTTGCGGCAAAGAGCGCTGGAATTGGCCGCCCAGGTCGCTGGCGTACCGGGGTTGCACTCATGCCGCGTGGAGAATTCACCGTAATCATTGCTGGACTTGCTGTTTCTGCAGGAATACAGCCGTTGATTGCCCCTATGGCAGCTACCTACATGCTCATTACTGTGATCTCTGGTCCAGTGCTTGCCCGCATCACAGATACAGCCTGGTTCAAGCAGCGCATGAAGAATGCCGCTAAGCGCGAGGGTGCGCTTGCTGGTAGCTCGAAGTCAGTCGCTCCATAGATACATGGGTATATATCTGGGTTGTTCCCATACTTGCGTGCCCCAACATCTCCTGAACAATTCTTAAATCTGCCCCACCATCTAACAGATGAGTCGCTGCTGTATGTCGAAGGGCATGGGGGCCGGCAGGTCCTGAACCACCCAGAGGCTCAAGTAATGATGCGACGAGCCCATAGACAGCTCGTGTGCTCAGTCGACCACCCCGTGCCCCAACAAAAAAAGCTGAGGTTGCTGGTTTGCCTTCCAGCAGGACTGTGCGTGCGCGAACAAGATAGTCCGACAAAGCAGTAGCAGCAGGGTTGCCAAACGGAACTACCCGCTCCTTTGAACCTTTTCCCAGAACTCGAACTGTCAGTCGATCTAAATCAACATCACCCAGATTCAATCCGACCAGTTCTGAAACACGAAGACCTGAGGCATACAAAAGTTCAACTATGGCCAGATCACGCAGTGCTGCCGGCTCACCTTCAGCAGCATTGCTGGTGAGGAAATCAAATACGTCTTGCAACTGAGGTTGTGAAATAACGCGAGGAAGAGACTGGTCAGCTTTTGGAGATTTTAAGCGTGAACCTGGATCTGTTTCCAGAAAACCTTGTCGTCTGAGCCACTGGGTGAAACTTCGAGCACTTGCTGTGCGCCTGGCCAGGGTGGTCTTCGACAACCCAGCCTGAGCAGACTCATAGAGCCAATCTCTCAAGAAATCGAGAGTGACATCGGAGACAGCTTCACGATTTTTTCGTTCGGCAAATGAACTGAGGTCTTTCAAGTCTGAGTAATACGCCTTGATGGTGTGCTCCGAATAGCCGCGTTCAGCACTGAGGTACTGCATGAAGCCATCCAGTGCACTGTCGATACGCATAGCTCAAGAATGCCTCATTCAACGTCTTCGTGCTCGTCAGCTGGCGGAGTGTGACCTGGAAGTAGTTCACACATCTCAGCTGCGGTTGTCACGCAGATTGCGTCGTATTCACGTAGCAGGCGATGACACCCAGCAGATGAGGCACTTGTGATTGGTCCAGGAACGACACCTAAAGGCCTGCCGAGCGATGCTGCATGGTTTGCCGTGTTCAACGAGCCAGAACGCCATCCCGCCTCCATTACAACTGTGGCTTGTGTCGAAGCAGCAATAAGCCGGTTTCGCAACAGGAAGCGCCACTTGGTTGGCGAGTACCCACAGGGAGACTCTGCAAGAACCAGACCACTTTCCATGATTCTGCCCAAAAGTGCATCATGTCCGCTGGGATAGAACCGATCAACACCCCCGGCAAGAAAGGCCATCGTGGTTCCTCCCACTGCCAAGGCAGAACGATGCGCCATTCCGTCAATGCCATAGGCGGCGCCAGAAACTATCGCTATGTCCTGTTGCGCAATAGCGGCCACCGTTTCCATCGTGACATGCTCGCCATATCCTGTTGATGCCCGCGCGCCAACAACCCCAAGCGATCGAGTGAATTTACTCACGGCATCACGATTCCCACGTGCCCACAACCCTAGGGGTGCGTGCGCCGCCAAATCATCAAGACCACGTGGCCAATCCTCATCTTCTGGGGTGAGGAGAAACGCCCCTAAATGTGCCGCATGTACAACTGCATTAAGTGCATCCCTCGAGCTCAGTCGGGGTATCCACCGCTGTACACCTTCGGCGATGTCTTCGACGAGGTCCGGGAACTCTTGCTGGATCTCGATTCGAGATTGAACGATTCGAGCAATCTCATGGGCTGTGAGGCGTTGAATGAGGAGTTCAATTGAGTCGTGCGCTCCCACAGCACTAACTAGCAGGCCGGCAACTCTGTCGCCTGCTTCTGCAAGGGTGCCCCACACTGCTCGAGAAAAAGATGTGGCTATTTCACTACTGTTTGAATCCTGCTGTCGAACAGGTTTCATGTACTCGGTAACAGCAGATTCATGTAGTCCGCAGATTGTTGTCATGATGACCTCCGCAAAGAATCAACCATGCAGACAGCATGACAAAGAGAACTACATTGTCACCTGTTGACGAAACTGGTCTGTCTGATGTTGTTGAGAACTATTCGTCGAGTGCGAGTTCTTTAGGGAGCTCAAACTCTTTAGAAGAGAGTTCTTCCACGTTGACATCCTTGAATGTCAGCACTCGAACGCTCTTGACGAAGCGATCTGCACGGTAGACGTCCCACACCCACACGTCAGTCATGGTGAGCTCGAAATAGAAGTCGTGTTCTGCATCAATGCGCTTTACATCAACTTCGTTGGCTAGATAAAAGCGGCGTTCTGTCTCGATGACGTAGGAGAACTGCCCAACAACATCCCGATATTCGCGATAGAGCGCCAGCTCGGCCTCGCGGTCGTAGTCATCGAAGTCTTCTTCATCCATGGTGAATCAATCCTATGATGTTTTACTTCACCCAACTTGCGCGGTGATATGGGGTCAGACCTCTCGTTTTGATAGCTTGCATGTGCAGTGCAGCACCGTAGCCTTTATTGGACGCCCAGCCATACTCAGGATGTTCACGATCCAGAGAAAGCATCAATTCGTCACGAGTCACTTTGGCAACAATTGACGCAGCAGAAACAACAGCACAGTCTTGATCTGCTTTCACCCGCGTGACAACAGAAAGTTTGCTGCTTAACGCGGGGTTGAGCCAATCATGCGATCCATCCAACAAGACGGTGGCCTCTCCCACAGAAACACCACCATGGTGAAGCAACGCCAGTGCACGTTTTGCCGCCAGTCCCAAACACGCGGTGATGCCCATCTCATCGATCTCAAGCGCAGATGCTTCGCCGACGGCAGTGGGTGCCCAGGCCTGAACTTGAGGAAAGAGTGCAGTGCGCTTCTTTTCTGAAACGAGTTTTGAGTCGCGCAATCCAGTGGGAAACTCTGTGACCGAAGGGCTAATGGCACAAACCCCCACCATGACTGGTCCTGCCATTGCGCCACGGCCGACCTCATCGATCCCGATAATCAGCTTGGCGCCAGAGGCAAACATTTCTGTCTCGACCTGGAGAGATGGTTCAGCTGGCATCTGACCTACTGCGCTGCTGGAGCCGGTGGAACATCGGCAAAGACTTCAGGATAGTTCGACAACCACTCCCAGCGGCTCATGGGCCAGCTCAGCACAAAAGCTCGACCAACAACGTGATCCAACCCTACGAAACCTTTGCTGGGGGTTTCCGTGTTGTATCGAGAGTCTTTTGAGTTGTAGCGGTTATCCCCCATAACGAACAATGAATTGGCGGGAACAGTTACATTGAAATCGATAGCCGAAGCACGTGTTTCACCCGGTGGGAGGGTGATGTAAGGCTCAGAGATGGGGACACCATTGACAATGATCTGTCCCTCAGCAGAACAGCACTGCACCGTATCTCCAGGCATACCAATAACGCGTTTGATCAAGTGATCATTACTATCTGGCGAAGCGAGACCGAAAAGTGAGAGCACCCACTCCACGCCTGCCTGAGTTGGGCTGACCTCAACAGGCGGCCTTGCTGGTAGCCAGCCTCCTGGGTCTTTGAATACGACAATGTCACCGTGTTCAACACTGACAACCTGGGGAACAAGCTCGTTAACAATGACTCTGTCGTCAATCATGAGCGTTTGTTCCATCGAAGCCGAGGGAATAAAGAATGACCTGATGAGGAAAGTTTTCACCACAAAGGAAACAACAATGGCGATTCCGAAGATTACCAAGACATCGCGGAGAAAAAACAACACAGAACGCCACGGATGGCGTGTTTGTGTTGTTGTGTCAGTCATGTGGTTACTACTCCCCTGCAGCTCAAGTCTAGGTTGCCGATTCCGTCAAAAGCCTGTGTGGAGTTGGTGAAACTCCGAAATAGGGCAAAAAGATAACCCCCACACTGTGGGGGTTATCTTGATGAAGATCTTAAAAGTCGCGCTTCTCTTTGATTTTCGCCTTCTTACCGCGCAGGTTACGCAGGTAGTACAGCTTTGCACGACGCACGTCACCGCGAGATACGACCTCAATGTGGTCAATAACTGGGGAGTGCACTGGGAACTTACGCTCCACACCAACCTGGAAAGAAACCTTACGAACGGTGAAAGTTTCGCGAACGCCCTCACCGGAACGACCGATAACAACACCCTGGAATACCTGGATACGAGAGCGGTTACCTTCGATGATGTTTACGTGAACCTTTACGGTGTCACCGGCGCGGAACTCTGGAATGTCGCTACGCAGCGATGGTGCGTCTACAGCGTCAAGAATGTGCATGATGTATCTCAATCTGTACAAGCCACAGGTCTCATACGTGAATGATGAAAAGAGAGTGTGCTGTGATGAAAGTTTCAGTGCCCCCTGTGGCAGGGTGAAACAAACGGCACAAGTGACAATTCTGCCAGAAATTTACTCAGGAAGTAAATCGGGCCGCATCCGCTTGGTGCGTTCTAGCTGTTGTTCGTGTCGCCATGCAGCGATTGCCGCATGGTTTCCCGACAGTAATACTTCTGGTACTTCGAGATCTCGCCAGACTGCAGGCTTGGTGTAGCTGGGATATTCCAGCAAACCGTCCTCGTGGCTTTCTTCAACGAGAGAGTCAGGATTGCCCACCATACCTGGGATAAGCCGCCCTATAGCCTCAATCATGGCTAGAGAAGCCACTTCTCCGCCGTTGAGAACATAGTCTCCCAAAGAGATGGGGCGTACTGTCATTCGTGTAGCAAAGTGGTCACTCACACGCTGGTCGATACCTTCATATCGTCCACAGGCAAAGATGAGTTGTTCCTCGTGCGAGAGTTCCTTGGCCACGGCTTGCGTGAAGGGCTCCCCAGCAGGTGAAGGAACAATCAAAATAGGACGCTGCGAGCTTTCTGAATCAGCCAGGATGGCATCGAGGGTGTCCCCCCAAGGCTCTGGCTTCATCACCATGCCAGCGCCACCGCCATATGGAGTGTCATCGACTGTTCGATGTTTATCCGTGGTCACATCACGCAGATCATGCACATGCGTCTGGATGAGGCCTGACTGACGAGCTTTACCTAGGAGCGACACATCCAAGGTTGCAAAGAACTCAGGGAAAATCGTGACGATATCGATGCGCATTAGGCCTCGCTAGAGCCCTCAGTGAGTTCGTCATCCTCATCTTCAGGAAGCTCTTCGAACAAGCCTCCTGGTGGGGTGAGTGTCACGATCCCCTTATCAATATCCACTTCAGGAACAATTGCCTTCACAAATGGAACCATCACTTCACCCTGAGCAGTTTTGACCACGAGGAGGTCTTGCGCGGGAAGGTGGTTAACACGTGCAATCGTGCCTACTTCAACACCATCACGGACAGCCTTCAAACCAGTGAGCTGGTGGTCATACCAGGCCTCTGGTTCTTCAGGAAGAACAGAAGTGTCATGGTCCACCCACAAGATTGCTTTAATCAGCGACTCAGCAGCCGTGCGATCGGGCACATCTTTGAAAAAAGCTACGGGGTGTGAGTTATACCAGCGCAGTTCAACGAGCTCAATACTTTTACCGTGCCAAGGTGACTCTTCAGGAACCTGAAGTGAGAAAACTGCTCCGGGAACAAAGCGCTTCTCAGGTTCGTCAGTGTAGAGCTCAACTTTGATTGCGCCTTTGAGGCCGTGAGCCTTTGTCAGACGCCCGACGCGAAGTTGGGTCTGCCTGGATTCAGCGGTCACGTTAGGCGTCGGTGTCGACGACGTCGACACGAACCTTGCGACCATCAGCTAAGGCGTTCACAACAGTGCGAAGGGCCTTAGCAGTGCGGCCAGAACGGCCGATAACGCGGCCAAGGTCCTCGGGGTTCACATGAACCTCGAGGACCTCACCACGATTGTTTGAACGCACAGCAACCTCAACGTCATCAGGGTGTTCAACGATTCCCTTGACGAGGTGCTTGACTGCTGATGCGAGCATGTTTGTTAGGCCTGTTCCTCGCCAGCTGCTTCTTCAGCAGCCTCAACGATTTCCTCAGCCTCGGCAACAACCTCTGCTGCTGCCTCTTCGACAACAGCCTCAGCTACAGCCTCTTCGACGATTGCTTCTGCAACTGCCTCTACTACTGCTTCCTCAGCGGCGGCCTCTACGACGGCTTCTTCAGCAGCTTCGACAGCTGCCTCTTCCTTCTTAGGTGCCTTTTCAGTCTTAGGAACGAGAACTGGCTTCTTCTTGGTATCGACAACGAATGCAGCCTTAGGCTCTGCAACCTTGATGGTGCTCTTTGCATTCTTGTCGCCCTTGAAGATTCCCCAGTCACCGGAGAGCTTCAGAAGTGCTTCAACCTGCTCGGTTGGCTGTGCGCCAACGGAGAGCCAGTACTGAGCACGCTCTGAGTTAACTTCGATGAAAGAAGGGTTCTCAGTTGGGTGGTACTTACCGATCTCCTCGATAACACGACCGTCACGCTTGGTGCGTGAGTCTGCTACGACGATGCGGTAGTAAGGCGCACGGATTTTTCCGAGGCGCTTCAAACGGATTTTGACAGCCACAATTCTCCTGTGAGTGATGTGTAGTGGATGAACTGACGACCGTGAGCGTGGGGGCACACTCGGTACAAGCTCTAGGGATTCAAGACATATCTGATTAGAGGGTCGGATATGAATCAAACTCGACTTCCTATTCTGGCAGGTTTGTCCAGGTTTTGGCTAATCGAGAAACTTATCTTTCTTGCTTTTTCGCACTGATCACTCCGGTGTCAAAACCGAGTAGGTGCAATCCGCCGTGGAATCGGGCGTGCTCCACCTTGATACAGCGGTCCATCACAACAGTGAGGCCCTTTTCTTCGCCGTAGCGAGCTGCTTCTTCGTTGTAAATTCCCAGCTGAACCCAGATGGTCTTGGCACCTATAGCCACAACATCATCGATGACAGAGGGGATATCACTACCCTTGCGGAATACGTCCACAATGTCAGGAACTTCAGGCAAGGAAGCTAGGTCTGGATAAACCTTTTGGCCAAGAATTTCATCAGCATTGGGATTCACGAAATACACCCGGAAATTGCTTGACGAGAGCAAATACGTGCCAACAAAGTAGCTTGAACGAGCTGGATTAGGAGATGCACCAACAATCGCAACAGATTGAGCATTATTGAGGATGCGTTGGCGCGCTTTAGCATCCGGACCAACCCAGGTGCGCTGGGACTTCAGCAACTTAGCTAGTGGTGAATTGGCAGGCAGTTCACAACTGAGACCGTTCGCGAGCTGCGCATTGATAACTTCAGTCATTACTTCCCCTCCACAGCCTTGGTCAGCGCCTGATCGAGGTCATAAATGATGTCATCGACATCTTCAATACCAACAGACAAACGGACAATACCGGGAAGAACACCGGCATCGAGAAGCTGCTGGTCAGTCAATTGTGCGTGGGTTGTCGAAGCCGGGTGAATTACCAAAGTCTTCGCATCACCGATATTGGCAACATGGCTGGCAAGTTCAACAGATTCGATGAACTTTCTGCCTACTTCACGCCCACCCTTGACTGAGAAACTAAAGACGGATCCAGGCCCTTGAGGCAAATACTTCAGTCCACGCTCATAGTGAGGGTGGCTGGGAAGGCCTGCCCAGTTCACAAACTCGATTCTGGAATCTTGAGCCAACCAGTTAGCAACAATACGAGCATTGTCGATGTGTGCCTGCATTCGATAGGGCAGCGTTTCGACACCCTGCGCAAGTAGGAAGGCAGACTGCGCAGAGAGCACAGGCCCGATATCTCTGAGCTGTTCTGCTCTGAGTCGAGTCAAGAAGGCATATTCGCCAAAGTTGCCACCCCAGGTTAATCCACCATAGGAGGGCACAGGCTCGTCAAAGAGGGGGAATTTGTCGGTGTTCCAATCAAATCGACCTGATTCCACGACAACACCACCCAGTGTTGTGCCGTGTCCGCCGAGGAATTTAGTCGCAGAGTGGATGACCACATCAGCACCCCATTCGATCGGGCGACACAGATAGGGGGTAGCAATGGTGGAGTCGATAATCAAAGGAATCCCGTGAGCGTGAGCGACATCGGCAAGACCTTCAATATCAGCGACTTCACCCGAGGGGTTTGCCACCGTCTCGGCATAGATCAGCTTCGTGTTCTCGGTAATTGCTGCTGCGTAGTCTTCAGGGTTAGCTGACTGCACAAAAGTAGTTTCCACACCGAAACGACGCAGGGTGATATCAAGTTGTGTAATCGATCCGCCATAAAGGTTGGCGGATGAAACGATGTGATCTCCCTGTCCAACTAAGGAAGCAAAGGTGATGTACTGCGCCGAGAGCCCACTGGCAGTCGCGACAGCGCCAAGTCCACCCTCCAGGCTGGCAACGCGTTCTTCAAAGGATGCAACCGTTGGATTGGAGACGCGGGAGTAGATGTTCCCGTATTTTTGCAATGCAAAACGCGCAGCAGCATCAGAGGTGTCATCAAAAACGAATGCGCTGGTCTGATAAATCGGAAGAGCCCTGGCACCAGTAGTTGAGTCGGGGATATTACCTGCGTGGATGGAGCGGGTTTTGAACCCGTATTCGCGATCTGCCATAGCTCCAAGGTTATGGAAGTCACAGAGTTGGCGCACACCAGTGATGTCATACTGCGTCACACGAAAAAGTGACAGCGTTCTACCTCCGGCAGAATGTTGCTATGGAACAAACTCGCTACCAAGTTCGCTTTGACTGGGCCACCACCGGTGCCCATGCCATTGGCACCGATGCAGATGTCATCGTCTGGGTCGATGCCATTACAGAACCTGGAAGCGACGCCGATCTGAACTCTCTCCCCCAAGGGCCCACTGTTGTTTTCACAGATCTCACATCGGCACACGCCGTCGCACAGTGGGTTATTGAACTGCAGGTCAAACTAGCTAAACGCATCTTGATTGCGGTCGTTGCTGCAGGCTCTACTCGTGATGGCCAGCTACGGGTGACGACAGAGGATCTCCTGGCCGCAGGTGCTGTAATCGACCAACTTGCTGCGCTGGGCTTAGATGCAACATCCCCGGAAGCTGCCGCTGCTGAGGCGGCCTATCGCGGCCTTTCCCGAGCTACCTCACACCTTCTCACTGCTGTCACCACAACAGCAACAACCGAACCTCAGCCTGAGCAGTTGAAAGTAAACACTGCCCTCACAGCAGCTGACGTGCGAGTAATCCGCGCGTAAGGTCTAGTTATCCTTGGCCTCGAAGTTCAATGAAATCGAGTTCATGCAGTAGCGGTCACCAGTAGGTGTTCCAAAGCCATCGGGGAAGACGTGACCAAGGTGTGAGCCACACTTGGCACACAACACTTCGGTGCGCTCGATACCCAGAGAGTGATCTGGGCGCAGCTCAACTGCGTCCGGGCGAACGGATTCATAAAATGAAGGCCAGCCACAGCCTGAGTCAAACTTGGTGCCGGCAGTGAAGAGTTCGTTGCCACAGGCTTTGCAGGTGTAAATTCCGGCACGATCTTCATCAAGAAGATCCCCAGACCATGCTCGCTCCGTCGCTGCTTGGCGAAGTACTGCGTATTCTTCAGCCGAAAGTTCTGCTTTCCACTGTTCGTCGTCTTTTTCTACCTCGTATGCCATGAGCCCATTCTAAAGGAGTTGCCTGACGGGCTTTAAGCCCAGCGTCGAACTGCCCATTTCTCAAACAATCCCAACAGGGCATCTGTTGTTTTACCAAAGACAGCAAGCAAGATAATTGCAAGGATCACCCTGTCCGTCCGGCCATTGTTTTGAGAATCCAGGAGTAAGAATCCAAGTCCCGCCGAGGATGCAATCAATTCCGCTGCAACCAGGAATAGCCACGATTGAGCTAAGGCCAGGCGCAAACCAGAAATAACCGAAGGAACTACTGCCGGTAATTGCACAGTTCTGAACAGTTGATAGCCAGATAAACCGAATGCTCGACCGGCTTCCACTAATTGCTTATCTACGTGACGAAGTGCCGCGGCAACAGTTGTGTAGACCGGAAAGAATGCACCAATTGCAATCAGCGTAACTTTGGATTCTTCGCCGATCTTCAACCACAACAGCAGCAACGGGACCCAAGCCAGGGACGGAACAGCGCGAATTGCGCCAAAGGTAGAGCCAAAGAAGTAGTCCCATACTTTGGCGAGACCAACAATGGCCCCGAAGATCAAACCAAGCGTGGCACCAATACTAAAGCCGAGGAGTACGCGTTGGACTGAAATGCCAATGTAGGGCCCAAGCTGCCCACGTTGAATGAGGTCAATAAATGCCTGCCATACCATCACCGGTGAGGGAAGCTGCCCTACGGTGAAGACTCCCAGCATTGTCGTAATTTGCCACAGCAACAAAATTGACAGCGGCAAAATGGAGCTGATGAGGATTCGGCCAGCTCGTGTAGATGTCAGAGGAGCACGACGAACTGATCCCCCACCCTTGTGGGCTTTCTTCCCCCGAGCTTGTGCTCTGAGTGTGGGATCAGTCGTCGTGCTCATACTTCGTATTCCTTAGTGAAACTCTGACTTACTTTGCTTCTGCAGCTTCAGTAGCCTTCACGTCGATTTCCTTGTAGGACTTCTTGATGAATTTGGTGTCATACAGAGTCTTGAGTGCTTCATCGACCTGTGCTTGGGTAGCTACGTCACCATTAGCAACAAAGACCTTGCCAATTCCCTTGAGAAGCTTGGTCTGCTTCTTTCCAGGAATGGGGTTGATATCGATGAGTGTGCGCTCAGTAATGACCTTCTTGGCTACTGGAACGGACAGACCCGATGCTGCAGCAAGAACTGCGTAGGTTGCGTCAGGGTTAGCAATTGCGTACTGACGTGCCTGCTCGTAGACGTTGGTCACGATCTGAGCAACATCAGGCTTGTCCGCTATGAAGGATTCCGTGGCGTTGAGGAAGCCGTAGCTCAGGAAATCAACGTTGCGGTAAATCAGCTGAGCACCTTCGGTTTCCGCACCAGCAAGGATGGGGTCAAGGCCTGCCCATGCGTCAACTGAACCGTTGAACAGTGCGGTCTTACCATCTGCGTGAGCGAGGTTCTCGATAGTGACAGTTGCTGGGTCAACGCCAGCTTCCTCGAGTGCCTGGAGCAGGAAGAAGTAGGGGTCGGTTCCCTTTCGTGCAGCTACCTTCTTGCCTTCCAAATCAGCAACGTCCTTGATCTTGGAGTCTGGTCCAACAGCAAGAGCGGCCCATTCAGGCTGGGTGTAGATTTCGATGGTTTTAATTGGTGAACCGTTCGCACGTGCGAGAAGCGCGGCAGAACCAGCAGTAGATCCAACATCGAGAGCACCGGCAAGTAGCTTTGCGTTAGCGTCAGCTGAGGACAGGGACTGAACCCAGTTGACCTTGATTCCGGTTTCAGCAAGTTCTTCTTCCAACCAGCCGTAGTTTTTGATCAAGAGAGACAGCGGGTTGTAGGTCGCGAAGTCAATGTTGAGGGTTTCACCGGTACGGTCAACAACCGCAGCAGCTTCTTCGGTGACAACAGGCTTAGGCTCACTAGCGCAGCCAGTCAGCACTAAAGCGAGTGTTGCAATGCTGGCTGTGACAGAGGCGAGTAGGGATTTTTTCTTCATGATGTGTTTCGTAGCTTTCGGATATAGGTAATGAACAAAGAAGTTTTAGATGCTGAAGGTGCTCGTCGTGTGACGATCGACACCTAGGCCACCAAGCAGTTGCGCTCGGAGTTCAGCTAGTTCTGCGGAGCCACGGTCGCGAGGTCGGCCACCTGGAACTTTCAGTAGTTCCGTAATGGTCGCACCGGGCTCCTCGGGCATTCGTCCCAGCAAAACAATGCGGTCAGCTAATTGGAGGGCCTCGTCGACATCGTGCGTGACCAACAACACTGTTGTGGGTGCTGCCTCGTGAATGTCGAGAAGCAAATCTTGCATTTTGAGCCTGGTGAGCGCATCGAGTGCACCAAAAGGTTCATCCAATAAGAGAACTCCAGGGTTGCGGGCTAGTGCACGTGCCAGTGACGCTCGCTGAGCCATCCCACCAGAAATTTCTCTGGGGCGTAAATGTGAGGAAGGTGCTAAACCGACGAGTTCAAGAAGTTCAGCAACCCGTTTCTCACCTGCTGCTTTGTCGAGACCATGCGGGAGTCCCAGAGCAACATTTTGTTCAACAGTTCGCCAAGGAAGTAACCGGGGTTCCTGGAAAGCAAAAGCACAACGAGGATCAATGCCCTCGACTGGGGTTCCATCGATGCTCACATTTCCGGTGAATCCAGTGTCGAGCCCGGCTGTGATGCGAAGCAAAGTTGATTTACCGCAGCCACTAGCACCAAGAATGGCAACAAGCTCTCCTGGCTCAACTGTGATGTTGATGTCTCGAAGCACAGTGCGGGTTTCAGCAGAATCCTTGCGACGAGTGTTCGCCGCCTCAAAACTGCGGCCGACTCCCTCAAAGCGCACCTCAAATGCCGTGTTGGTCACGGCATGAGGTGTGGAAGTGGTGGAGGCCATGTGTTTCACAGTAGGGAGAACACAATGATGGCTGCGAATTGAAAAGAAACGTGACGTAACTGAGTTACGTCAGATTACGAAAATCTCTCATTTTCGTCATAAATGAGCGCAAATAACTGAAATCTCCGGGGTCAATGATTTTCCTGAATTGTTACGCAACATTCCTTAACAACGAATTGTGACGTAACAATTCGAGGAAAAGTTGGCGCTGCACATAAGCATTGTTATGTTCTTCACAACATGTTTATCCCTCGCTTGTGTTGTTGTTGTTGTCGCTAGTTCTGAACTGAACTAGCTCATTAGCGTGCCTCTGAGTGCACGGCCCTTTTCCACAACAACGCTCTCGAGAGTTCTGCACTTGCTGCAGATTCTCTCCTTCAATACAGGGATACAACAGTGAAAATCGCACACTCCATCACAGACGTCATCGGCAACACCCCTTTGATCAAACTCAACAAGGTAACTGAGGGTATTTCCGCCACGGTCCTGGTCAAGCTTGAGTACATCAACCCGGGTGGCTCTGCCAAGGATCGGATTGCAGAAAAGATCATCGAAGCAGCTGAGCGTGAGGGGAAGCTCAAGCCAGGTGGAACCATTGTTGAAGCAACTTCCGGCAACACAGGTGTTGGCCTTGCTCTATTTGCCCAGCAACGCGGATATAAAACCATTTTTGTTGTTCCTGACAAGGTTTCCATCGACAAGCAGAACACCATGCGCGCTTATGGCGCAGAGGTCATTGCAACACCTACAAATGTTGAGCCCAATGACCCTCGCTCGTACTACTCAGTTAGTGACCGCCTAGTGGCTGAAATTCCTGGGGCATTCAAACCCAATCAATACGACAACCCCAACGGTCCCGCCAGTCACTACGCCACAACAGGTCCAGAGATTTGGCGCGATACCGAAGGAAAGATCACTCACTTTGTCGCAGGTATCGGAACCGGAGGAACAATTACTGGAACCGGCCGTTACCTCAAAGAAGCCTCTCAAGGGTCAGTAAAAGTCATTGGTGCCGACCCTCAAGGTTCCATTTACTCCGGTGGCCCCATCCACGGATACAACGTCGAAGGCGTTGGCGAAGACTTCTGGCCACAAGCGTTTGACCCCAACATTCCTGATGACGTCCTCATGGTCACCGATGCCGAATCTTTTGCGATGACACGACGACTTGCTCGTGAAGAAGGGTTACTTGTTGGTGGTTCCTCAGGCATGGCTGTCGTGGCTGGATTGCGCGCGGCTCAAGACCTTCCCGCAGATGCTGTCGTCGTGATTTTGCTACCCGACTCTGGCCGCGGTTACCTCGGCAAGGTTTTCAACGATGACTGGATGCAAGAAAAGGGCTACGTGGTTGAAGAAACTGCCGAGCAGCTCGAACTTCGAGAACGTATTTCTGCCATTACACACTCACTCTCGCTTACATCCGCTTAAACCCCTCAACTTCTAAGGACTTCTCATGTCAGGATTCAACACTCGTGCTGTGCACGCCGGCCAAGAAACAGATCAGCACACTGGAGCTGTCATTCCCCCCATTCACCTGTCCTCTACTTACGCCCAGGATGGTGTGGGGAAACTCCGTGCAGGTTATGAATACTCCCGAAGTGGCAACCCCACTCGTGACAACCTGCAGGAAAGTCTTGCCGCGCTTGAAGGAGGCCACCGAGCATTCTCTTTTGCCAGTGGTCTTGCCGCTGAAGACGTACTCATCCGCACACTAGTGCGTCCTGGTGACCATATTGTGCTGGGCAATGACGCCTATGGGGGCACTTACCGCTTGATCAATGGCGTCTTTGGCGATTGGAATATTGGCCACACGGCTACAGACCTAGGTGACCTTGAGGAAGCTCGAAAGGTAATCACAGCTACTCGACCCAAGATTGTGTGGGTTGAAACGCCTTCTAATCCTCTTTTGAAGATTGTGGACATTTCTGGTTTGGCCGAAATTGCCCACGAAGTTGGCGCCATCTTGGTCGTGGATAACACGTTCGCTACCCCCGCACTCCAGCAGCCTCTGAGCCTCGGTACAGATGTTGTCGTTCACTCCACCACCAAATACATCGGGGGCCACAGTGATGTAGTCGGAGGTGCCCTCATCGTGAAGGACGACACGTGGGCGGACAAGATTGCATACCTCCAGAACGCCGCAGGAGCTGTATCTGGACCATTTGATGCGTATCTCACTTCCAGAGGTATCAAGACACTGGGAATCCGCATGAAGCAGCATTCTGCAAATGCACAAGCGATTGCCGAGGTGCTCCTGGAACATCCTGCTATTGAAGCGGTGTATTACCCCGGGCTGCCTTCACACCCTGGACACAGTATTGCTTCAAAGCAGATGTCGCTCTACGGCGGAATGCTGTCTGTTCGCGTCAAGGGCGGTCAGGAAGCGGCGTTAGATTTCGTGGCACACACCAAGCTATTCACTCTTGCCGAATCACTGGGTGGGGTCGAATCGCTCATCGAATACCCCTATTCGATGACACATGCTTCAGTAGCAGGAACAGAACTTGAAGTTCCGGACAATTTAGTCCGCCTGAGCGTCGGCATTGAAGATGTTGACGATCTTCTCGCTGACATCACCACTGCTCTGAAAGCACTTGGATAAGGAGATTTCACAATGACAACCACAAAACTGACAACCTTGCCCATCATCGATTTCTCCCTAGCAAAGGGCTCTGAGGAAGAACGTTTCGAACTTCGCGAAAAACTCCGCCGAGTCACCCACGAGATAGGTTTTTTCTATCTGACAGGTCACGGAATTGATCAGAAATTCATTGATGAATTTGTCAAAACTTCTCGTGAGTTTTTCGCACTCTCCGAAGAATCAAAGTTGCTCTTAGAAAACACGCAAAGTCCCCACTTCCGAGGATATACGCGCGTTGGAGGGGAACTCACTCAAGGCAAAGTTGATTGGCGTGAACAGCTGGATATTGGACCGGAGCGCCCAGCACTAGATCGCACCATCTTCACCGAAGATTTTTGGACCCTCCAAGGACCTAACCTATGGCCGGACGAACTTCCTCAACTACGCGAGCTTTCTGAAAGATGGATTACCGAACTTTCTGCTTTGAGTCGACGTTTACTTTCAGAATGGGCTGCAGCGTTGGGCGCACCAGCAGACTTTTTTGATGCCAGTTTTGATGAGCTTTCTGCCCCACTACTGAAGATTGTTCGTTATCCAGGAAAATCTGGTGAAACCCCTCAGCAAGGAGTTGGAGCTCATAAAGACCTAGGGGTACTCACACTTCTCTACGTCGAAGAAGGTAAGGCAGGCCTTCAGGTTGAATATGAGGGCGACTGGATAGATGCGCCGCCAGTTTCTGGAGCGTTTGTGGTCAACATTGGTGAAATGCTCGAAGTGGCAACCAATGGATATCTCAAGGCAACACTTCATCGAGTGATTTCTCCTCCACTGGGAGATGACAGAATCTCATTCCCGTTCTTTTACGCACCTCGGCTAAACGCCAGTATTCCCACCGTCGAGTTGCCAGAAGAACTAGCCCTCCAGTCACGAGGCATCACTCAAGATCCACACAACGTGCTTCACACCATCTTCGGAGAAAATTCACTCAAGAGCAGAGTCAGGGCACATCCGAATGTTGTGGAAGTACATCACCCTCACTTGTATGAAAAAGGTTCTAGGGCTGGGTACTAAAGCGTTTCTCGCGCCCTAGAAATAATCAGCCCTCCGCTTTAGCGGAGGGCTGATGACTTATGTACTGGGGTTAACCTTTACCCAGCATTTTCTGGAGAGCTTCGAGCTCTTCTGGGGTAGGGCCATCGTTGCCTGCTGGCTTGGGGAAACCAAAGCCGGCTCCCCCGCCTGGCTTGGATGCGGCAGCAGCTAACGCTGCGTTTTCAGCAGCTCGCTTGGCAGGGTTTCCAGATTTGGATCCCTTTTTCTTTGCTTGCTGCTTTTTGCCACCGTGACCCATTGCTCCCATGGGGCCCATGCCAGGGATCTGGGGAACACCACCCTTGGCAACGGTTTTCATCATCTTGGCTGCTTGCTCAAAGCGATTGACCAAAGCATTCACATCAGTGACGGTCATGCCGGAACCTTTGGCAATGCGCAGGCGACGTGAACCATTGAGCAGCTTGGTGTTCTGACGCTCTGCTTTCGTCATGGACTGAATGATGGCTTCCGTGCGAACGAGCTCACGTTCATCGAAGTTATCGAGCTGTTCCTTCATAGCTCCGGCGCCGGGCAGCATGCCCAACATCTTCTTCATGGAGCCCATGTTTTTCAGCTGCTGCATTTGTTTGAGGAAGTCCTCAAGGGTGAAAGAGTCTGTTGCGAACTTCTCTTGAAGTTGCGCTGCCTCTTTCTCATCAAAAGCTTCTTGAGCCTGCTCAATCAGGGTGAGGATGTCACCGAGGTCGAGAATACGGCTGGCCATACGATCTGGATAGAAAGGCTCGAAGTCATCAAGACCTTCACCGGTTGAAGCAAAGAGAATGGGGCGTCCTGTTTCGGAAACAACGGATAGCGCAGCACCACCACGGGCATCACCATCGAGCTTGGAAAGGACAACACCGGTGAAATCAACACCGTCTTGGAATGCTTGTGCTGTGGCAACTGCATCCTGGCCAATCATGGCGTCAATGACGAACAGAACTTCGTCAGGGCTGGTGGCCTTACGAATATCTGCAGCTTGCTTCATCAGTTCAGCATCAACACCCAAGCGACCTGCGGTGTCAATGATGACCACGTCGTGTTGCTTGTCAGTAGCAAATTTGATGGAATCCTTGGCGACCTTGACAGGGTCTCCGACACCGTTTCCTGGTTCAGGTGAGTACACAGCCACACCAGCATTCTTGGCAACAACCTCGAGCTGCTGAACAGCGTTAGGGCGCTGAAGGTCACAGGCCACCAGCAGTGGGGTGTGCTTATCCTTGGCGAGGTATTTCGCTAACTTTCCGGCCAAGGTGGTCTTACCGGCACCCTGCAAACCAGCAAGCATGATGATGGTTGGTGGTTTCTTGGCGAATTCCAGTCGACGCTGAGCGCCACCAAGAATCGCAACCAGTTCTTCATTGACGATCTGAACAACCTGCTGCGCGGGGTTCAAGGCTTTGTTCACTTCATCGCTGAGTGCACGTTCACGAACGTCGTTTGTGAACTTCTTTACAACGTTCAGTGAGACGTCTGCGTCCAACATGGCTCGACGAATCTCACGAAGTGTGCCATCAACATCAGCAGGAGAAAGTTTTCCCTTGCCGCGAAGGTTTTTAAGCGACTCTGTTAGTCGTGAAGAGAGAGTTCCAAAGGTTGCCATAACCCCTCTAGCCTAGCCAACGAGCTGAGCTGCGAAGGCATGTGGCGTGAAGCCCATCAAGTCATTGATACCTTCACCATTACCAACCAGCTTCACAGGAATACCCGTGCGTTCTTGAACTGCCAGCACAAAACCACCCTTGGCTGATCCATCGAGCTTGGTGAGTACCAAACCGGTTACGCCTGCGTGCTCAAGGAATGCTTCTGCTTGTGACAAGCCATTTTGGCCAGTTGTGGCATCGAGCACGAGCAGAACTTCAGAAATGGGTGCCTGTTTTTCAATAACACGTCGGATTTTGGAGAGCTCATCCATGAGACCACTCTTGGTTTGTAAACGACCAGCGGTGTCAATAATGACGATCTCAGTTCCGTGGTTAATGGCCCATTCGACAGTTTGGTATGCCACCGCTGAAGGGTCTTGGCCTTCCATCTGTGGCCTGAGAACGTCAACGCCCGCACGCTGGGCCCAGGTGGCCAACTGGTCTACCGCAGCAGCACGGAAAGTATCTGCAGCACCAACGACAACAGATTTGCCTGCGTTTGCGATGTACTTGGCTACTTTCCCGATGGTGGTGGTTTTACCCACACCATTGACACCAACTACCAAAATGACAGCAGGACGTTCACTGAGCTTGAGGGTCGTGTCGAACTTGTTCAAGCGGTCTTCGATAGCTTCTCGAAGTAAACGTACAAAGTCATCAGGATCACTGGTGTTGTACCTGGCCACGTTGGCACGCATAACTTCAATAAGCTCTTCGGTGATGTCTGGGCCAAAATCAGCGCCAAGGAGAGTCTCCTCAAGTTCTTCCCATGTGTTCTCATCGATGGTGACGCGACGGGAAACCTTGGCAGTGGTCTTTGCCACTGCTTTTTCTTTCGGGGCCTGTGCCACAACCTCTGGATGAGGTTCTTCAACGACAGCAGGCTCTGGGGTTGCTGGTTCTTCAACAATTTCTGGCGCAGGCTCTGGGACTGGTTCGGACTCAGTGACCGTCTCAGGCTCAACTGCAACTGGTTCTTCAACAGGAACTGCAGGCTCAGACTCAGCAACCAAATCTGGTTCAGCTTGCTGCTTTGGTGCGGGTTTTTTGACCGGAGCTAGTTTTTCTTCCTGAACAGGTTTTACCTCTGCAACTGGTTCAACTATTGGTTCAAGATCACGTTCGACCTCATCATTACGAGGCAAAGAGGGAACATCATCGAAGATGTCCTCATCGGGTTCAGCTGACTCTGCGGCACGCCCAAAGAGACCTTTGAGCTTTGCGCCTAATGACCAGCGTGATTTTTCTGCCATAGATACAGCGTATTAGGGACCTTGCAGATAGTTGGCCACGACGTGAGGCACGTAGGGACGAACATCTCCACCCAGTGAAGCCACCTGGCGTACAAGAGAACTTGAAACATAGGAATGACCTGGTTCAGGCATGAGGAAAACTGTTTCGATTCCCGCAAGGTTTCTGTTGACCATAGCCATAGGGGTCTCGTAGGTAATATCTGTTTGTGTGCGGATGCCCTTAATCAGGACCGTTGCACCCACATCTGAGCAGTAGTCCACTAGCAGCCCCATGCTCCACGAGGCCACAACAACATTTTCACCAAGTCCAGCTTCTTCAATAGCTTCTTCGATAAGGGTCACGCGCTGGGCGATGGGCAGAAGTGCGTGCTTATCAGGGTTATGAACCACAACCACATGTACTTCGTCAAAAAGCTTCGTGGCACGAGCAATGACATCGAGATGCCCCAGCGTGATGGGGTCAAATGAACCAGGGACTACGGCGATCCTGCGCATGACTCCAGCCTACGCATCTTGGCGAAAAGTGGAGTGTAAATTCCTAGTTTTTGTCTAAGAAATCGCGTTCACTTTCACTGAGCCGACGTGCAATCGCTTCTTTGAGCATCACGTGTTGTGAGAAGTCAGGATCATGCTCCATGATCTGTGCGGCTTCTTCGCGGGCTTGTGCAATAAGGTCCCCATCTCGTGCCGCGCGCAGCAATCTCAACGAAGACCGACCACCAGACTGGTTGGTGCCCAGAACATTACCTTCGCTTCGCAACTCCAGATCGATACGCGCTAACTCAAACCCATCGAGCGTGCTAGCAACAGCCTCCACACGTTCATGGGCTGTTGTGCCAGGTTGTGCGTGGGTGACAAAAAGCGCCAGCCCCGGTAGGCCTCCCCGGCCTACCCGGCCACGTAATTGGTGCAATTGAGAAACTCCGAACCTGTCAGCATCGAGAACCACCATGGTCGAGGCGTTAGGCACATCCACTCCAACCTCAATCACTGTGGTGGCAACAATGAGATCAATCTCGCCCGCAGAAAATGCCTGCATGACAGTATCTTTATCTTCACTGCTCATTCGCCCGTGCAGTTGAGCAATCCGTCGTTTACCTAACAGGGGGTGCTCAGCAAGCAAAGCAGCGACTGCTTCCACTGAAGCTTTGGGCGGCTTCTCATCCTCGGACTCTTGTTCTTGCTCCTCGATGAGAGCATCAGGATCATCCTCGGGAGCTCCAGAGGCATCAATTGCTGGACAGACCACAAATGCTTGTCTTCCTGAGGCAATCTCTTCCTCAACACGTTCCCAGACTCTGGTCATCCAATTGGGGTGTTCTGCCAGAGACACAGCATGGCTCGTGATGCCCGCACGACCTTCAGGAAGTCCTGCAATCACAGAGACATCGAGGTCACCGAACACAGTCATGGCCACGGTTCGTGGAATTGGCGTTGCGGTGAGAACTAACACGTGAGGAGTGAGGTCACTTTTTAGACGCAAGGCTTGCCGTTGTTCAACACCAAAACGGTGTTGTTCGTCCACTACCACCAAACCAAGGTCGAAGAATTCGACCTTGTCGCTCAGCAGTGCGTGTGTACCAATCACGATGCGCGCCTGCCCTGACACTGTTCTCAATAATGCTTGTCTTTTTGCCGCTGCAGGAAGTTGGCCCGTGATCAAGGTGGGCATTACTGAGGCGGCAAGATCTGGGCCTAGCATGGTGACAATCGAGCGTAGATGTTGTGCAGCTAACACCTCTGTTGGTGCCAATAATGCTGCCTGGCCGCCGCTGTCGGCCACCTGCAGCATTGCTCGCAAAGCAACAAGTGTTTTTCCTGACCCAACTTCCCCTTGAACGAGTCGGTTCATGGGGTGTGACGAGGACATATCCTCAGAGATTTCCTCACCAGTTCTCAGCTGGTCAGGGGTGAGGGTGAAGGGAAGCCGGGAATCCAGCTGGTCAAGATATCCCCCGGCGTGGTGCGGCCGAGGTGTGGCAGCTTGTTCTTGTGCCTGTGCGCGCTGTTCGAGGAGAGTGGCCTGGAGGATGAACGCCTCGTGGAATCTCAAAGTTTCGCGAGCGTGCTTCCAGTCAGCATCTATCTCTGGTTGATGGATCTTTAACACTGCCTCGCTCAACGGCAGTAACGATCTCTTGGCGCGAATTTCTTCCGGCACTGGATCGGTAAGCACGGCGCCGTGACGCAGTGGCTCCAGCACCAGATTCATCATTTTGGCTATTTGCCAGCTAGCAAGCGTGCTGGTTGCTGGATAGATCGGAATAGGAAGCAGTGCCCATCTCGCTGCTTCGCTCTGTGAGGATTCAGGATTTTCCTGAGCATCAAAGAGCTCATAATCAGGGTGAGCAAGTTGTAGTGCACCTCGATAGGCGCCGACTTTCCCGGCAAAGATTCCCCGAACACCCGGCTTGAGGTCTTTCGCACGCCACGCTTGATTGAAGAAGGTCAGCGTGATGATGCCACCGGAGCGACCATCAGTAATGCGCACCTCCAAAAGCGACCCTCGGCGAGCGCGCATAGGCCGCTCTCTCACATCAAGAACTTCGGCGACAATCGTGACGTTCTCATTCAATGGCACATCAGTGATGGCCGTGAGTTCTCCGCGGCGGGCATAGCGCCTGGGATAGTGAGAGAGGAAATCCCCGACAGTTCGAAAACCAAAAGCCTTCTTGAGTGCTGCCGCATTCTTGGAACCCAGAATGGGTTCCAGCTGTGCATCGAGCAAAGCATCTGAGTGCGGCATAGACCTCAGTCTATGTTTGGCCGGTGACTATGCCTTGTAGAGCCAGTGGATAGTCGTTTCCCCGTATGCCTTGCTTTTTTCCAGCTGTAAACCCTGAGGTATTTCTGGCACACCACTTCGTGTACTGCGCTCCAGAACAACATCAGCTTCAGAGGCAAGAAAAGGAATGAGTTGCCTCAACACTTCAGTTATCTCTTCATTGATGAGTTCATATGGTGGGTCAATAAAGACGATGTTGAAGGGCTCCCCAGTAAAGGTGGAAAGAAAACTCATCACAGATGTCACATGAACACTGCATGCGGAGCTGGGAAGCTTGCCTGAAGAACGGATGAGTTCGGCATTAGCTTTGAGCAACGCCCCTGCTTGCAGTTTTTTCTCCACCATAACGACATGGCTTGCCCCACGGCTGAGTGCCTCTAGGGCGAGGGCGCCAGAACCTGCATAGAGATCCAACACACGGGCCTGTTCGATGAGGTCTCTGGATTCCAACGCAGAAAAGATTGCTTCTCGAACGCGATCACTGGTGGGTCGTGTCCCTGTTTTGGGAACTTTCAACTCTCGTGAACCTGCAAATCCTGAAATGATTCGCGTCATGAAAGTTCACCATTCCAGTTTTGATAGGGGTTCCACCCATTTTCTGCAATGGCCGCCCCGCCCATGCTCACGTGTGGTGATTCACCGGTTGATCTGGCTCGAACAACACCGAGAACATCGAATCCTGGCGGTAATGGCTGATCACTAGGGAAGGTCACGAGCAAGGCGTGATCTTCACCGCCAAAAAGCATTGCTTGTCGGGCATGAGCGGCATCAACCCCAACCTCTATGGCTAGGCGAGAAGCGAGGCCATCGAGGGCAGCTTCGTCGAGTTCGATGACGACGTTGCTCGCGTGAGCAATACGACCTGCGTCCATGACTAACGAGTCAGACACATCCATGGCTGCGCGTGCACCAGCAACTGCAGCAGCCTTTCCCTGAGAGATGGGCGGCCAGGGGGCTAATTGTGCAGATCGCAAAAGAGGATGAATATCTTGTGTTCCAGAAAATAGCGCTTCTAAGCCAAGCCCAGCAAGGCCCAAACGACCGCTCACAGCAACAACATCTCCAGGTTGTGCTGATGAGCGCAACAAGGGCTCACGTCCCTCTAAATCGCCAAAAGCACTCACGCTAATCACAACAACACTCGAGACGGAGAGGTCACCTCCAACCACCCCGCACCCTGGAGCTAGCTCGAGGCAGGCGTCGTGGAATCCCTCGGCTATGACTTCGAGGAACGAGACAGCCGTTTCTGGCGGTGCCGCAATGGAAACGACGAGCCCCGTGGGGACAGCCCCCATCGCTGCCACATCAGCAAGATTTGTAGCTGCAGCTTTGATACCTAACTGATGCGGGGTTGACCATTCCAGTCGAAAGTCAGGGCCCTGAACCATCATGTCGGTGGTGACGACAAAACGTGAGTCTGGGGCACGCATCACGGCGCAATCGTCGCCTGGTCCAACGAGGGTGTAATTCGAGTGAGGAAGCTTGGGGAAAATACGCGCCAGAATTGCCGACTCAGGCATTTGGCCAAGGGTCGCATTCTCAGGAAAATCACTCACCCTCTCACGGTAGCCTGAAGAGGATGAATATTCGCATTCGACCCCTCGGGTTTGTCACAGTTACCGCCGTTCTTGGGCTGGGATTAACCGGCTGCGCCGGAGTAGTTCCCATGAAACCTGCCGAGGATTCCAACAATCCTGAATGCGCCAACGTGACTGTACGTTTGCCCGACACTGTCTCTGAGCTAACTAAGCGTGAAACCAATGCGCAAGCCACAGGTGCCTGGGGCACCCCCGCAGCAGTGCTGCTCACCTGTGGCGTGGAAGTGCCCGGCCCCACAACACTGCCGTGTGTATCCATCAATGACGTGGACTGGATTGAGGATGACAGTCAAGCACCGTTGTACCGCTACACAACTTATGGCCGCACCCCCGCAGTAGAGGTTGTGATTGACTCTGAGGCAGTCAGCGGAACGACAACACTTGTTGACCTAGGTCCTGCAGTGAGTGTGCTTCCAAAAACTTCTCAATGCATTGACATCACGGATGTGTTTAAGAACTAAATTGACAAGATCATTGTTTGGGAATTGCCCTCGCGACTGACAGGCCGGAACCCGAACTTTTCATAAAGCTTGATGGCTGGGTTTCCATCTTCAACACTCAAACTGATTGATGTACAACCCTTTTTTCGCGCGTGATTTATGATGACCTCAAGCAGTTGGGTGCCAAAACCCTGTCTTCGAAAATCCTTATCAATGTTGATGCTGAGTTCAGGAACATCTGAACTAACGAATCCATATCCAGGGGATTCTTCTTGAAAAAATTGGACCCACACAAGGCCGATTACTTTTCCTTTTTCAACAGCTGCAAAACCCCAGTCCCGATCTAAACGAAAACATGTGGCATATTGCGACAAGCGAGAATGTTCGAGCACGTCCTTGACTGTCAGTCGATCTGTGCCGTCCCAGTTGACGTTATCAACGGTTGCCTCAAGTAGCTGAGGAATATCCTCGGCAGCAACTGGACGGAAGTCCATGTTGACTAGTCTTCCGCGTGATGCGCGAGAGCCACTTGAATAAGTTCGTCAATCAAATCTGAATAACTCAGCCCGGTTTCCTGCCAGCACCTCGGGAACATCGAGATGGGTGTAAATCCCGGCATGGTGTTGATTTCGTTCAGAACGAAACCAGTTTCGGTGAGGAAGAAGTCCACCCGCGCCAAACCAGCGCCACCGATTGCTTCGAAGGCACGGATGCTCAGACGCTGGAGCTCAGCAAGCTCGTCTGCACTCAGCTGCGCGGGGCAGACTAAATCAATTCCTTCAGCACCAAGATATTTAGCCTCAAAGTCATAAAAATCTCGACCTGAGACAACGATTTCTCCAGCAACAGAAGCTCGTGTTGGCTCACCTGGCATCCCTTGAAGAACTGCGCACTCGACCTCTCGGCCAACGATTCCAGCCTCAATCAACACGTGATCATCTTCCAGGAATGCCTCATCCATGGCCTGAGCAAACTCGTTCCAGTTGGATACTTTTCCCACTCCCACGCTTGAGCCAGCTCGGGCAGGTTTGACGAAAACAGGCAACGGCATTTGTTCTGCCATGGCGCGGATGGCTTGAGGTCTCTTATTCCAGTCATAACGCTTGATGGTTCGCCAGGGAGCTACCTCAATACCAGCAGCTTGCAACACAGTCTTTGTGTAGTGCTTATCCATACCCAAGCTCGAAGCTAAAACCCCGGAGCCCACATAAGGAAGACCATACAGCTCAAGCATGCCCTGAATGGTTCCGTCTTCGCCATAGGGTCCATGCAAAATTGGGAATACAACATCTACATTGCCGAGGGAACGTTCTGGCCCATCCCCGGAGAGCCATAATTCGTTTGAATGAGCTGAATCAGGCCAGATAATGCGCGTGCCATTATCTTCGACTTCTGGAAGTTGGCCCGGGATGAGGACGTAATCGTCCGGGTTCGCGCTGGCTAGGGTGAAAGCTCCGTCACGGGTAATACCGATTGGCAGCACGTCGTACCGATCACGGTCAATCGCTTGAAGAACTCCCCGGGCTGTCGCGCAACTGATTGAATGCTCGCTTGAGCGCCCCCCAAACAACACCGCCACCACGAGTTTGGTAGTCATCGAGGCTCCTTTCGCCCTGAGGCTCATCCGTATCAGTAGTGAGGTGAGGCGCAATGTCCTTGGGGTCGAGCGTACCGGCCAAAACCTGACTGACCTGCTCGACGATAGGCATGTCGACTTCACGCGCACGTGCCAGGGTCAGCACGGGTGCAACAGAAGCAAGGCCTTCTGCCGTTTGCTGCATTTGGTTTGTAACCTCTTTGAGGGTGTATCCCTGACCGAGAAGGCGTCCTGCAGTGTTGTTTCGTGACAACGGGGATTCGCAGGTGGCGATAAGGTCACCCAGGCCGGCAAGACCTGCCAGGGTTTCGGGTTGAGCCCCATAAGCAACAGCAAAGTCGGTCATCTCAGCCAAACCACGGGTGATGATTGAAGCTTTGGTGTTATCTCCATACCCGACACCATCAACGATGCCCACCGCAACGGCAATGAGGTTTTTGAGAACCCCACCAAATTCGGTTCCAGGAACATCTGTGTTCACGAAACAACGGAAGTAACGGTTTGAGACTGTTTGTGCAACCACGCTTGCCGTGTCGAGAGACTCACTGGAAATAACAGCGGCAGTGGGTTGCTCCTTAGCAATTTCAAGTGCCAAATTTGGCCCTGATGCTACAGCGATTAAGTCTGGGCTGATGGGAAGCTCTTCGGCAATGACCTCGCTCATGCGCAGACCAGTCTTTTTCTCCACACCCTTCATGAGGGAGATCACAATTTGGTCATCTCGCAGAAGGGGCGCAAGTTGCACCAAGTTTTCCCGAAGTGTCTGGCTTGGCACGCAAAGATAAACCTGTTCAGCTTGCTTGACCGCTTCCGCCATGGAACTAGTGGCAACCAAGTTGACCGGAAGGCGAATACCGCGCAAATAATCGCTGTTGCGATGAGTTTCATTGATATCTGTAGCGAGGTCTTCACGGCGCGCCCACAACTTCACATCATTGCCGCTATCGGCAAGGATCTTGGCAAACGTCGTTCCCCAACTTCCAGCTCCGAGAACGGCAACCTTACGTGCAGGAGGAGTTACAGGTTTCTTGTTCAAAACCGCCCCGTCTCGCTCTGGTTGTGTTCTGCTGGGTTCCAACGCACCTCTGGTGCTTTCTCACCACGCAAGTCTTCCAGTAAAGCTGTGATGGCGTCCATCACCTTGTTTGTTGCGGCTGTGAGGGTTTTGTTATCCAAAGGTTTACCCACGAATTCGCTGAGGTCGACGGGGTCTCCTACTTTGACATCTATGGTGTGACGCGGGAATACATTCAATTTGTTTGAGTAGCGTGCCATGAGTTGTTGAGTACCCCAGTGCGCTACCGGAATGATTGGGATATCCAGTTCCAGAGCTAAACGGACTGCCCCGCTCTTTCCTCGCATAGGCCACATGTCAGGATCTCTGGTGAGAGAGCCTTCTGGGTACACAATGACGGTGCGTTCCTTAGCAACAAGTTCTTTCGCCGCGTTAAGTGCAGCAGAACTGCGGGTAGAACCACCACGTTCAACTGGAATCTGGCCAGACTTCAACAAAATCCAGCCCAGCACCGGAATTTTCAAGATGCTTGCTTTAGCCATAAATCGTGGCAAACGTCCGAGATACCAGGTTGCTGTTCCAATAACTACCGGATCAATGTTGGAGTAGTGATTGGGGGTGATAATCGCTGCGCCCGTCTGAGGCATTTTTTCGCGGTCATGAAACCGAAACTTCACCATCAAACCCATAAGAGGTAGGGCAAAGATGGCAAAAAGCCAAAAAATGGATGGCTTGCTGCGTTCACTCACGAGCGGTTACTCGCCCTCGATAACAAAGTCGGCACCGAGTTGGCGAAGCTTGGTAATGAAGTCACCATATCCACGGCTGATGATTCCCACGTTGCTCACGCGAGAAGTCCCCTGTGCGGTGAGAGCAGCAATGAGGTGACTGAAGCCACCGCGCAGGTCGGGAACTTCGATGTCAGCCCCATGAAGCTCCGTGGGTCCAGAAATGACTGCCGAGTGCAAGAAATTACGCTGACCAAAACGACACGGGTGGCCGCCCAAGCATTCGCTGTGCAACTGGATGTTGGCGCCCATCTTGACCAAGGCGTCTACAAAACCAAAACGTTGTTCGTAGACCGTCTCGTGCACGATAGAAACACCATTAGCTTTGGTGAGTGCAACTACCAGCGGCTGTTGCCAGTCCGTCATAAATCCAGGGTGAACGTCAGTCTCGACAACGACAGGCTTGAGTTCTCCACCTGGGTGGTAGAAACGAATGCCGTCATCATGGATTTCAAACGCACCACCAACCTTGCGGAAAATGTTGAGGAAGGTCAACATTTCTGCCTGCTGAGCCCCGCCAACGAAAACGTCTCCGCCGGTAGCAAGGGCTGCTGATGCCCAGCTGGCTGCCTCGTTTCGGTCAAATAATGCACGGTGGGTATACCCTTCGAGCTTGCCAACGCCTTCAATGCGAATGACACGATCGGTGTCAACAGAGATGACGGCGCCCATCTTTTGCAAGATGTTAATCAGGTCCATAATCTCTGGCTCGATGGCTGCTCCAGAAAGTTCAGTTTTGCCCTTAGCCCGAACAGCAGTGAGCAATACCTGCTCGGTGGCTCCAACACTTGGATAGGGCAAAGAAATCTTGGTGCCTGTCAAACCCTCTGGCGCAGTCATTCGAATACCAGTTGGCAGTTTCTCAATGACAGCACCGAAACTACCGAGCACTTCCAAGTGGTAGTCAATGGGACGGTCCCCGATACGGCAACCACCCAAATCTGGGATGAATGCTTCACCAAGGCGGTGAAGCAAGGGGCCACAGAACAAGATTGGGATACGGCTAGAGCCAGCGTGCGCATCAATGTCCGTCATGTGTGCAGATTCAACACCTGCAGGATCGAGAAGAAGAATACCTTCTGCAACGTTGTGCTCTACTTTGACGCCGTGAACTTCGAGAAGACCTTTAACAACACGCACATCGCTGATGTCGGGGACATCGCGCAGCTCGCTTGGGCTCTCCCCCAGCAATGCAGCAACCATGGCCTTCGTGACAAGGTTCTTTGCACCCTTGACTTCAATACGACCGGTGAGAGGTGAACCACCATTAATCGTGATGGTGTCCCCAGAGAGGCCTACGCGCGCGCCTGCGGCTCGCGCATCATTTGCAACAGTGTTCATGCATGCCTCGCTGGAAGGGTCTTAGGGCGCCAGGATTCCCGGCGCGCTTCAAAATCATTGATGGCTTGTTCGTTACGCAAGGTTAGCGCGATGTCGTCTAAGCCTTCGAGTAAACGCCAGCGAATGTAGTCATCGACCTCGAATGACACAACAAGATCACCAAGGGTGGCTTTCTTCTCAACTAGGTCAACTGTCATCTCAATACCCGGCTGCGCTTCCAGGGCTGCCCAGATTTTTTCGCAGTCCGCCTCAGAAATCACGCCAGTCAACAAACCCTGCTTCCCAGAGTTTCCTCGGAAAATATCAGCAAACTTGGGTGCCAACACAGCGTCGAAACCGTAATCACGCAGCGCCCACACAGCATGTTCGCGCGAAGAGCCGGTGCCAAAGTCAGGACCAGCAACAAGGACTTTCGCTCCTTGATACGCCGGTTGGTTCAAAATGAAGTCTGGATCTTGACGCCAGTTCGCAAAGAGTGCGTCATCAAAACCTGTCTTTGTCACACGCTTGAGGTAGACGGCAGGGATGATTTGGTCGGTATCCACGGCACTTCGACGAAGTGGAACACCAACACCGGTCACAGAAGTAAATTTCTCCATGGTTAGCCTTCCACGTCTGAGGGGCTTGAGAGCGTGCCACGAATTGCGGTGGCAGCAGCAACCAGGGGTGATACGAGGTGGGTGCGACCACCTTTACCTTGGCGGCCTTCAAAGTTACGGTTCGAGGTCGAGGCACAACGCTCCCCAACCGCAAGTTGATCCGGGTTCATACCCAAACACATTGAGCAGCCAGCGAAGCGCCACTCTGCACCAAAGTCAGTAATGATTTTGTCGAGGCCTTCAGCTTCTGCTTCTAAGCGAACTCGAGCAGAACCAGGCACAACCATCACACGAACGCCATCAGCTTTTTTCTTGCCCTTGATTACCGAGGCAAAAGCGCGAAGGTCTTCGATACGTCCATTCGTGCATGACCCCATAAAGACTGCGTCAACGGGAATGTCTTTGAGCTTTGTGCCCGGGGTGAGGTCCATGTATTCCAGAGCACGCTGTGCAGCAATACGCTCGTTGGGATCTGAGAAATCATCTGGCGAGGGAACAACGCCGCTGAGCGATGCGCCCTGTCCTGGGTTTGTACCCCACGTGACAAATGGCTCTAGTTCATCCGCGTTGAGAGTGACCTCGGCATCAAAGACAGCACCTTCATCGGTGGGCAACGTCTTCCAGTAGGCAACAGCTTCATCCCAGTCAGTACCCTGTGGAGCATGAGGACGACCTTCAAGGTAGTCAAAGGTGGTCTGATCGGGGGCGATCATACCCGCACGAGCTCCTGCCTCAATGGACATGTTGCAGATCGTCATTCGCGCTTCCATCGAGAGTGCTTCGATTGCGGAACCACGATATTCAAGAACGTAACCCTGCCCGCCGTTAGCACCAATTTTGGCGATAACAGCCAAAATGATGTCTTTTGCGGTGACGCCTGGCTTGAGGGTTCCCTCCACGTTGATAGCCATGGTCTTGAACGGCTTCAGCGGCAGTGTCTGGGTAGCAAGAACGTGCTCGACCTCACTAGTGCCGATTCCAAATGCCATTGCTCCAAAGGCGCCGTGGGTGGAGGTGTGCGAGTCACCACAGACAACTGTAATTCCTGGCATGGTCAGACCAAGCTGCGGCCCGACCACGTGAACGATTCCTTGCTCCACATCACCGAGTGAGTGAAGTCGTACACCGAATTCTTCGGCATTGTTTCTCAGGGTTTGAATCTGGACTCGGCTGGTTTCATCAGCAATAGGCTTATCGATATCCAGGGTGGGGGTGTTGTGATCCTCAGTTGCGATGGTGAGATCGAGACGACGGACAGGTCGACCAGCTTGGCGCAGACCGTCAAAGGCTTGAGGGCTAGTAACTTCGTGCAGCAGGTGGAGGTCGATATAAATCAAATCAGGGGTGCCGTCTTCACCCTTTACGACCAAGTGGTCGTCCCACACTTTTTCCGCGAGAGTTCTAGGTTTGTTCACCTTGTAATTCTACTTCGAACCGGTGGTTACCTTGTTCTCGGCAGCCTCAACCCTGCGCATCTTGATCACACTGGCAATCGTGGCAACAGCCATTGCAGAAACGATGACCAGAAGTGAGGTGACCGTGCTGATTTCTGGCGCCCATGCAATGGGCTCTCCCCCGTTGATAAACGGCAGTTCGTTGACGTGCATGGCGTGAAGCACCAGCTTGACGCCGATGAAGCCCAGAATGAAGGCAATTCCGTATTTCAGGTATTCCAGCTTGTCAAGGAGGCCACCGAGCAAGAAGTAGAGCTGGCGGAGCCCCATCAATGCGAACACGTTCGCAGCAAAGACTAGGAAGGGACTTGTGGTGATACCAAAAATCGCAGGGATGGAGTCGAAAGCAAAGATGACATCAGTAATGGCGATGGTAATAAACACCACAATCATGGGGGTAAACATTTTTTTGCCATTGTGAACGGTGCGAATCTTGGCCCCGTCATACTCCGGAGACATACTTATTCTCTTGCGAAGGAAAGCGATAAGTTTGCTTTCGGTTTCTTCCTCTTCCTCATGAGAACGGAAGGCTTGGTGCCATGCGGTGTACAACAAAAAAGCGCCGAAGATGTAGAAAATCCAGGAGAAGTTCTCGATCAGGGCAGCGCCCAAGACAATAAAGATTGCGCGCAGAACTAGCGCCATGATGATTCCCACCATGAGAACTTCCTGCTGATACTTCTTCGGCACTGCAAAACGGCTCATGATGATGACAAAGACAAAGAGATTGTCAATGCTCAGGCTGTATTCGGTCAACCATCCCGCATAGAACTGGCCTGCATGTTCTGCATCGCCAATAGCGAGTATGGCCAAACCAAACAACACCGCTAGCAGAGCATAGAAGCCCACCCATAAAGAAGCTTCACGCATGGAGGGAACGTGGGGCCGCTTGAAAATAATGAGCAGGTCTGCAATCAAAATTGCTGTTAAGACAATCAGCGAACCAATTTCAAACCACGCGGGGAGAGCACCATCCATAGTCCTATAAGGCTACAGGTGCATGGAGGTACTGAAGTTCCTTAAGAAAACAAAACCCTCACCCGAAGGCGAGGGTTTTGCAATTGTGACCCCAGCGGGATTCGAACCCGCGTTACCGCCGTGAGAGGGCGGCGTACTAGGCCGCTATACGATGGGGCCGTTGCGACCTGTCAATAATGCCACATATGGCCGTTTGCCGCATAATCCTGTGGGTTAATTAGAGAAGGATTCGCACTGCAGAAGGGACGACATCCACCTCTACAGGTAGCGGCCATACGCGCTCTCCATCGGCATAAGCGACTATCCCTTCCGCATCAATTCTGACGCGTGTGCCTTGTTGAGTACTGACCTCAGGTTCTGTGATGTGGGTTCCAGCAAAAACCCGCGGAAATAGTCTCAGGAACCGCAATTTGGACAGCGGCTTCAAAACGAAAACATCCAGCAGACCATCTTGCATGCTCGCCTGCGGTGTCACCTTCATCCCTCCACCCATGCTTGTGTTGTTTGCCACAGAAATAAGCATGGCTTTCTGAGTAGATGAAACACCATCAATAGTGATGTTGTAATCCACCGGCCTGAAAGAGAACAACTCACGCAGGAGCGCAATGATGTAACGACTCTTGCCTTGCGGTCGTTTCATGGTGTTGGCCCGCTCATTCACAACTGCATCAAAGCCTGCAGAAAGTATGCTGGCAAACCAGCGAACCTGTGTTCCATCGCTAGAAGTGACCCGCCCCAGATCTAATCGTTGCGGTTCACGCCACAAAGCTTCCACAAGGCTTTTTATCGCAGCAGGAATGTTTCCAACGGGCAGACCAACACCTCGCGCTAAATCGTTGCCAGTACCCGCAGGAATCACGCCAAAAGGAATAGAGGTTTGTGCAACAGCATTGACCGCTAGTGACACCATGCCATCACCACCGACGACAACGAGAGCATCTGGTGTCAAGGCAAGTGCTCGATTGACCTTTCCGGTGAGCAAATGAAAATCTTCTGCTCGAAGCTCCGTGACCTCAAAACCAGCTTGCTGGAGAGCAGAAACTGTTGCAGCTCCAGCACCGGCGTGTGCACCAAATGATGCTGTCGGGTTTATTGCCACAACAATGTGGGCGGGTGTAGAACTCACTTGATGATTATGGCGGTTAAATGAGAAAACCCTCGAACTCTCGAGGGTTTTACTTGCTGGGGTACCTGGACTCGAACCAAGAACAAAGGTACCAGAAACCTCCGTGTTGCCAATTACACCATACCCCACCGGGTCTGGGCTAAGCCCTGAACCGACTCCCTAGCCTAACCCACGAGGGCCACGCTAAACAAACTCGACAAGGCTAGCGTTCGTTGAAACGAACCAGACGTTCGAGGGTGTCTTTCTTCCCCAAAATCTCCATAGATTCAAACAAGGGCGGAGAGATACGGCGACCTGAAATAGCAGTTCGTAAAGGCCCGAAAGCGTTACGAGGCTTGAGCTCCAAACCTTCGATGAGCGCTTCGTTGAGAACCGCCTGAATCTTGTCATGAGTGAAGTCAGACTCAGGAATCAGTTCAAGAACATTCACGGATGCGGCGACAATTTCACCCGCATTCTCTGGGAGGCCCTTGAGCGCATCTTCGGCATAATTAATCTGAGATGCGGGTGTGAATAAGAACTCAAGTAAATCGGGGGCTTCACTCAACACGTTCATTCGTGTTTGAACCAAGGGGGCGGCCAAAGCAAGAATCTTCAGTTGTTCTTCTGAAGGATTGTTGCTCAAGACGTTCCCAGCTTGCAGATAGGGAACCATGCGAGCGGTGAAGTCCTCCACGGACAGCAATCGAATGTGGTCTCCATTGATGGCGTCCGCCTTCTTCTGATCAAAACGTGCGGGATTGGGGTTGACGTTAACCACATCAAAAGCCTTCACCATCTCCTGGATGGAGAAAACATCACGATCGTGGGACAGTGACCATCCCAACAATGCAAGGTAATTGATCAAGCCTTCTGGAATGAATCCTCGGTCACGGTGGTGGAACAAGTTTGCTTCCGGATCACGCTTAGAAAGCTTCTTGTTTCCCTCCCCCATGACATAAGGCAAGTGACCAAAACGTGGGATGTGGGTAGTAAATCCCGCATCAATGAGTGCGTGATACAACGCAATCTGCCTAGGAGTTGACGAAAGAAGGTCCTCACCACGTAGAACGTGTGTGACCTGCATGATTGCATCATCCACAGGGTTCACGAGGGTATACAGCGGATCGCCGTTGGGGCGAACTACGACAAAGTCGGGGAAAGACCCAGCTGGGAAGGTGATTTCTCCACGCACCAAGTCATCAAAAGTGATGTCTTCGTCTGGAACGCGAACACGAAGTGCAGGCTGACGACCTTCAGCGCGGTAAGCAGCCTTTTGTTCGTCGGTGAGTTCCCGGTCAAAGTTGTCATAGCCAACTTTGGGATCTTTACCAGCGGCAATGTTGCGCGCTTCAATCTCCTCGGGAGTAGAAAAGCTTTCATAAACACGGCCCGTTGCCTTGAGCTTTTCAATGACTTCTTTGTAGATATCTGTGCGCTGAGACTGGCGGTAGGGACCGTGCGGGCCGCCCACGTTGATACCTTCATCCCAGTCCAGGTTCAACCAGGTGAGCGCGTCAATGATTTGCTCATAACTTTCCTCGGAGTCACGCGCCGCATCAGTGTCTTCGATGCGGAAAATAAACTTTCCGCCGGTGTGACGCGCGTAAGCCCAGTTAAACAAGGCAGTGCGCACAAGCCCTACGTGAGGAGTGCCGGTCGGCGATGGGCAAAAGCGCACGCGGACATCGCTACCGGTGGCCGTGGAAAAGGGGTAATTGGTTGTCATGCGTCGAGCCTGGTCATCCATCCGTGACGGTCAGGAAGACGGCCGTATTGGATGTCCGTCAGTTCTTTGCGCAAGCTCATGGTGAGCTCGCCCGCTGGAGCATCTGGGTTTCCTAAAGAAAGACCATTTGCGCCAATGAGTTGACCGATAGGAGTGATCACTGCTGCAGTGCCGCAAGCAAACACTTCCGTAATCTGACCGGAGGCAACGCCTTCCTTCCATTCGGAAATGGGAACGGTACGTTCCTCAACCTTGAGGCCACGATCGCGTGCCAGAGTAATGACACTTTCACGAGTGATTCCCTCAAGAATTGTTCCGGTGAGCTTGGGGGTCACAATCTTGCCATCTTTGTGAACGAAGAAGACGTTCATGCCACCGAGTTCTTCCACGTTGGTGTGGGTTTCTGAATCAAGGAATAGCACCTGCGCGCAACCGTTTTCGTAAGCTTCAACCTGAGCAAGCAGGGACGACGCGTAGTTTCCACCACACTTTGCTGAACCAGTTCCACCCTTACCCGCACGGGAATATTCAGTGGTGAGCCAAATCTTTACCGGAGCAACACCCTGAGCAAAATATGCACCTGCAGGAGATGCAATGAGGTAGTAGCCAACTTTGTGTGCAGCACGAACACCCAGGAAGGTTTCGTTCGCAATCATGAACGGACGAAGATAGAGGCTGGTCTCAGGCGCTGAGGGCACCCACTTGCCGTCAATAGCTATGAGTCGCTTGATTGATTCAATGAAATCGGCAACTGAAAGTTCCGGCAATGCCATGCGTCGCGCTGACCGCTGCAGACGCAGAGCGTTCGCTTCGGGACGGAAGGTCCAAATGGAGTTATCAGCGTGACGATAGGCCTTGAGCCCTTCAAAGATTTCTTGACCGTAGTGCAACACCGATGCTGCAGGGTCGAGAGTGAGTGGACCGTAGGGCTGGACATGCGCGTTGTGCCAACCCTGTTCTATGGTCCAGTCAATGGAGACCATGTGGTCTGTGAAGTGCTTACCAAAACCGGGGTCGGCAAGAATTTCCTCACGAGCAGCCTCAGCACGAGCTGAGGTTGAAGGAGTGAGTGCGAAGTTCAGCGGAAACGACGACGTTTCGGTGCTCATGATCTTCCCTTACTTTCTAGGACAGTCGGGCAACAATGGCGTCGCCGATGTCACTGGTTTGACGAATGGTAGTCCCACGTTCTGAGAGGTCAGCTGCCACGGCATCATTGATGCGGGCAGCAGCCTCGGAGTATCCAAAGTGATCAAGCATGAGAGCAACAGAGAGAATTGCAGCTGTGGGATCAGCTTTTTGCTGACCAGCAATGTCCGGAGCTGAGCCGTGTACAGGCTCAAACATACTGGGGAACGCATTGGTAGGGTTGATGTTTCCACTGGCGGCCAGACCGATGCCGCCACTAATTGCAGCTGCCAGGTCAGTGAGAATATCCCCGAACAAATTGTCTGTGACGATGACATCGAAACGTGCAGGGTCTGTGACGAAAAAGATCGTGGCAGCATCGATGTGCAGGTAGTCCACGTCAACCTGAGGGTATTCAGTAGCTACAGCGTTGACGATACGGCTCCATAATGAGCCGGCGTTTACCAAGACATTTGTCTTGTGGACGAGTGTGAGCTTTTTGCGCTCTCGCTGAGCGGCTAGCTCAAATGCGTAACGAACGACGCGCTCAACACCGTGGGCAGTATTGACGGAAAGTTCGTTAGCAATTTCGAATTCTGTTCCCTGACGCAATGCCCCACCGTTACCTACGTAAGGGCCTTCGGTGCCTTCGCGAACAACAACAAAGTCAACCACGCCAGGGTTGGACAGTGGGCTGGTCACACCGGGGAAAATCGTGGTTGGACGCAAGTTCACATAGTGGTCAAGGCTAAAGCGAAGTTTGAGCAACAGACCACGTTCAATAATCCCGGCTGGAATACGGGGATCTCCAGGCTTACCTCCGACAGCTCCGAGCAAAATAGCTTCGTACTGTGAAATGGCAGCCAGATCCTCTTCACTGAGAACATCTCCGGTTTCGAGATAACGATCAGCGCCGAGAGAGAAATGTGTCTTTTCAACGACAAGGTCCGCCTGTGGTGCAACAACATCCAGCACTTTGACGGCTTCGGCAATAACTTCTGGGCCGATGCCGTCCCCGGGAATAACTGCGAGCTTGAGTGTGCGTGACATAAGACTTCCTTGAGCAGTAAAGAAATTATTCGGTGATGTCTACTTCGAGCATGACATCTGCATCGATGGCAACACGAACCTTTTCGAGTAATGACGCGGGAACAGGTGAATCAACGGTCAATACTGAAAGTGCTTTACCACCTAGGTTTTGGCGGGCAATCTGCATACCTGCGATGTTGATCTTGGCGTCGCCAAATTCTTTGCCATAAACGGCAACGATTCCGGGACGGTCGATGTATTGCATCACGATGAGGTGGTCATCGATAGGCACGTCGACTTCATAGCCATTGATTTCGACGATCTTCTCAACCTGCTTGATACCAGCCAACGTACCCGAAACTGAAACTTGAGTGCCGTCGCTGAGTGCCCCACGAATGGTCAGCATGGTTCGGTATTCAAGAGATTCTTCTTCGCGCAATTCTCGAACTTCGATGCCGCGCTGCTCGGCAAGCAGGGGTGCGTTGACATAAGAAACACTCTCGCTGACCACGTTCGTGAAAATACCCTTGAGGGCAGCAAGTTTGAGTACAGAAGTATCAAACTGTGTGATTTCACCTCGTACCTCAACATCAACCGACGTCAGTGGGCTGGTGTGAGCCAAACCAGAGAAGACTTGACCAAGCTTCTCTACCAACGGAATCGCAGGGCGAACATACGGGTCGATGACTCCCCCGGCAACGTTGACAGCGTCTGGAACGAGCTCACCGCTGAGAGCTAAACGAACAGACTTTGCAACAGAAATACCAGCTTTTTCTTGAGCTTCATCAGTAGAAGCGCCAAGGTGTGGAGTGGTGATGACGTTAGGCAGACCCAACAGTGGTGAACCAGTTGGTGGTTCGGACACGAAGACGTCCAAACCAGCACCGGCAATCACGTTGTTGGTGAGCGCCTCATAGAGAGCATCCTCGTCAATAAGTCCACCGCGTGCCACGTTAATGACATAGGCAGTGGGCTTCATGGCAGCAAGTTGTGCCCTGCCGATCATGCCCGTGGTTTCAGGAGTTTTGGGCATGTGGATGGTGATGAAATCAGCAGTTTCAATCAGCTCATCTAATGAGAGCAGTTGAACACCGAGTTGCTGTGCCCGGGCTGAGGTGACGTAGGGGTCATAGGCTACAACTTTGGTGCCGAAGGACTGCATACGAGCTGCAATGAGTGCACCAATACGACCCAGACCGATGATTCCGACGGTCTTTTCATAGAGTTCGGTTCCGGTGTAAGCGCTACGCTTCCACTTACCTTCCGCCAATGCTGCGTGAGCAGCCGGAATGTGGCGAGCCAGGCTGAGGATATGTCCGCAGGTCAACTCCGCTGCAGAAATGATGTTTGAGGTGGGGGCGTTGACCACCATGACACCGGCAGCCGTTGCGCTCTTGATGTCAACGTTGTCGAGGCCTACACCGGCACGTGCAATGACCTTGAGGTTAGGGGCCGCAGCTAGAACTTCGGCATCAACCTGGGTAGCCGAGCGAACCAGGATTGCATTGGCGGAGTGAACAGCTTCTAAGAGTGCTGGACGATCCGTTCCGTCAACTACCCGCACGTCAAAGTCTGGGCCGAGGGCTTCAATTGTTGCGGGAGAGAGTTCTTCAGCAATGAGGACGACAGGCTTTGACACGAGAAATGGTTCCTTAACTAACTTTTCGCACGAGAAGACTCAAGTCTACCCGAGCACTTTCGGGCGAAATTGCCCTAACTAACACTGAAAATGAGGAAAGCGTTGGTGCCCAACACCAGGTCTACGCCAATCACGGCTGACACACTCAAAGCCACAATGAAAATGACAAAACTTGGGAGCAGTTTCTTTTTTCTGGAGACCCACAACGCCAGAAAAAACAAAACTAGCGGCGCAAGTATTCCGAGGATGATGGCGAACCATCCAAAGACACTCAGCCCAATACCCAAAGAGAAACTTTGCGAGAGTACGCCGAAAAAGTTACCAATGCCTTCCCACACGTCATAGGCAAAAAACAGGGCAAAAATGGCAACCAAGATCCAGCCTGTTATGCCGCGACGAATTTTCTGTTCCATCACTAACCCGCCCAAGCGAGGTAGGGCCATGGAATGAGCACGAATGCTCCAAGAAGCAAGTACACCATTCGCTTTGTTACCGAGCTTGTTAATCCGAGGTAAAGCACGGCTGCAAACCAGAGCGAAGGGGCAGCAACTGCCAGCCACAATCCCAACACAAACATGCTGTTGCCCAATGGGTCAGCTATTTGCGTGGGATTACGCAGAGCGGTAATCAACCACGCAACGCTGTAGAGCAGATATATGCCACCAAAAATGCCAAAGCCAACCAAAGCAATCGAGCTCAGGCCGGTCTGAACATTTTCGCCGGTGCCGTCTCCTGCTTCTTTTGTGGAGGAATTAACAGAAGATGCGCCGCGTGCATCACGTTTGGCACTCTGTGGTGCCCCAGTGACCAGGCGATCTTCATCGCCTGCCCAACTGAGGGCATCATCTTCATGAGTACTCATGTGTGACGCGCGCGGCGCATCCTCTCTGTAGCTAATGACTAGCGGGCTGCAGAACCCTCGGTGTAGTCCTTGTCCTGGGGGCGCCATGCGAACAGTTCACGCAGCTTGCGACCAGTTGCCTCGATGGGGTGAGAAGCACCCTTTTCACGAAGAGCGAGGAACTCGGGAGCTCCAGCATCCTGGTCGTTGATGAAGCGGGTTGCGAATGCACCGTTTTGGATGTCTGCAAGAACTTCCTTCATGTGCTCCTTGACCGATGGGTCAATAACGCGTGGACCGGAAACGTAGTCACCGAACTCTGCAGTGTCGGAAACAGACCAACGCTGCTTGGCGATGCCACCTTCCCACATCAGGTCCACGATGAGCTTGAGTTCGTGCAGAACCTCAAAGTAGGCGATTTCAGGCTGGTAGCCAGCCTCAACGAGGGTCTCGAAGCCGTACATGACCAGCTGTGAAGCACCACCACAGAGAACAGCCTGCTCACCGAAGAGGTCAGTCTCGGTTTCCTCGGTGAAGGTGGTCTTGATACCACCGGCACGCAGACCACCGATTGCCTTGGAGTAAGACCATGCGGTCTCCCAGGCGTTTCCTGTTGCATCGTTCTCGACAGCAACGATGACAGGAACTCCACGGCCTGCCAGGTATTCGCGGCGTACAGTGTGACCTGGGCCCTTTGGTGCTACGAGAGCAACGTCGACGTTCGAAGGAGCGGTGATGTATCCGTAACGGATGTTGAAACCGTGACCGAAGATGAGGGTCTTACCTGCTGAAAGGTTCGGAGCAATGTCATCTGCGTACAAGTGACGCTGAACCTGGTCTGGAGCGAGAATGACGATGACGTCACCCCATGCTGCAGCTTCAGCAGTAGTCATGACCTTGAGGCCAGCCTCTTCTGCTTTAGCGATTGACTTTGAGTTAGCCTTCAGACCGACCACTACGTCAACACCTGAATCGTGAAGGTTGAGTGCGTGTGCGTGGCCCTGAGAGCCGTAACCGATAACTGCAACCTTCTTGCTCTTGATGAGCTCGAGGTCAGCATCCTTGTCGTAGTGAATTTCAGTCACTTTGTCATTTCTCCTTGTTTGTAGGTTTAGAAAATCTAAAAATCGTTAGTTTTTGAACACACGCTCGGTGATGGATTTACTTCCACGACCAATCGCAATCGCGCCAGACTGTGCAATCTCTTTGATTCCATAAGGTTCAAGCACCTTGAGGAATGCTGAAATCTTTGCGCCATTACCGGTTACTTCGATCACCAGGGCATCATTTGCCACATCAACTACTCGGGCACGGAAAAGCGTCACAGCTTCGAGAACCTGCGAACGAGTTGAATTATCAACGCGAACCTTGATGAGCATGTGGTCGCGCATGACGGACTGTTCAGGATCCAGTTCAACAATCTTGATCACGTTGATGAGTTTGTTGAGCTGTTTGGTGATCTGCTCCAGCGGTAGGTTCTCAACATCCACCACAACGGTGATGCGCGAGAGGCCTTCTATTTCGCTGTGACCTACCGCAAGAGATTCAATGTTGAATCCGCGACGAGCAAACAAACCTGCAACGCGAGTTAGCAAACCTGGCTTGTCCTCAACGAGGAGGCTTAGAACGTGGGTACTCATAGTCTTTCCTCCCCCTTATTCGTCGGTATCCCACGTCGGAGCGTGGTCCCTGGCGTATTGGACATAACTGTTGCTGACTCCCTGAGGAACCATCGGCCACACCATTGAATCTGCACTGACGACAAAGTCAATCACCACAGGACGGTCGTTGGTCTCAAGAGCAAGCTTGATGGCGGCGTCGATTTCTTCTTCCTTGGTGACGCGAATGCCCAGGGCACCATATGCGTCAGCTAGCTTGACGAAATCTGGAACACGAATGGTGTCGTGACCGGTGTTCAAGTCAGTGTTGGAGTATCGACCGTCATAGAACAGTGTCTGCCACTGGCGAACCATACCCAATGAGGAGTTGTTGATGACGGCAACTTTGATGGGGATGTTGTTGATAGTGCAGGTAGCCAATTCTTGGTTGGTCATTTGGAAGCAACCATCACCGTCAATCGCCCAGACGATTCGGTCGGGTTCACCCACCTTGGCTCCCATAGCGGCAGGAACGGAATATCCCATGGTTCCAGCACCACCAGAGTTCAGCCACGCGTTGGGACGCTCGTACTTGATGAACTGGGCAGCCCACATTTGGTGCTGTCCAACACCGGAGGTGTAAATGGCTTCTGGGCCGGAAAGTTCACCGATGCGCGTAATGATGTGCTGAGGCGCTAATAAGCCGTCTGTGGGCTCTGCATAGCCAAGAGGGTACTCTTCACGCAGAGAATTGAGGGTGCTCCACCACTCACTGAAGTCTGCTTTCTTCGCTCCAGGGGTTTCTTTATAGACCTCAATAAGGTCAGAAATAACGTCCTTGAGATCTCCCACGATGGGAACTTCTGCAGCACGAATCTTGCCGATTTCAGCAGGATCAATATCAACGTGAATAACTTTGGCATTGGGGGCAAACAGAGAGGCTTTACCGGTGACACGGTCATCGAAACGCGCACCCAGGGTAATCAACAGATCAGCATCCTGCAGAGCAAGAACAGCAGGAACAGTTCCGTGCATACCTGGCATACCGAGGTTGTTTTCGTGGCTGTCGGGGAATGCACCTCGAGCCATCAGCGTGGTTACTACTGGTGCTCCCACGAGGTTCACAAGCTCGAGCAGTTCAGCGGAGGCACCCGAGCGGATGATTCCACCACCGACATAGAACACGGGCTTCTTGGCTTCAACAATCAGGTCTGCTGCTGCTTGGATCTGCTTGCCGTGTGCCTTGGTAACTGGACGGTAGCCAGGGAGGTCAATGCTAGGCGGCCACACAAAGGGCGCAAGTGCCTGTTGAGCATCCTTCGTGATGTCAACGAGGACAGGGCCTGGACGTCCTGTGGATGCAATGTGGTACGCCGCGGAAATAGTGGCAGGAATGTCTTCTGCCTTGGTTACCAAGAAAGAGTGCTTGGTAATGGGCATCGTGATTCCCACAATGTCTGCCTCTTGGAAGGCGTCTGTCCCCATCAGGTGAGAGAACACCTGGCCGGTAATGGCCAATAGTGGAACAGAGTCCATGTAGGCGTCAGCAATGGCGGTCACTAGGTTTGTCGCACCTGGACCAGAGGTCGCGATGCAGACACCAGTTTTTCCGGTTGCCGAAGCGTAACCTTGAGCCGCGTGGCCTGCACCTTGCTCGTGACGGACCAGAATGTGGCGCAATTTCTTGGAATCCATCAGTGGGTCATAGACCGGCAGGATGGCGCCACCGGGCAGACCGAATACATCGGTTACGCCGAGGAGCTCCAGCGAGCGCACAACAGCTTCTGCACCGGTCATTTCAGGCGCGGTGGAGGAAGCGCTAGGCGCGGATGTGGGGAGTGATTCCGTAGACATCGTGAATCCCTTAATGTGAGAAAGCGAAAAGTGATCGGGCGTCGTTACCCAGTAATCGCACCCTCTGATGCGGAATGAACCAGCTTGGAGTACTTAGCAAGTACACCTCTGGTGTAACGCGGAGGGAGCGGAGCCCAGCCGATTCGGCGAGCTTCGAGCTCTGATTCGTCGACGAGTAAGTCGAGCGTCCGAGCTGCGATATCGACCCGTATGAGATCACCATCGCGCACGAGGGCAACGGGTCCACCGTCAACTGCCTCGGGAGCTATATGGCCGATACACAGTCCGGTTGTGCCGCCTGAGAATCGTCCGTCTGTCAATAGTAGAACATCTTTACCCAGTCCCGCACCCTTGATGGCAGCAGTAATTGCTAACATCTCGCGCATACCGGGGCCACCCTTAGGGCCTTCGTAGCGGATGAGAACGATGTCGCCCTTCTTGATGCTGCCTTCGGTGAGGGCATCCATTGCGGCGCGTTCGCGCTCAAATACGCGGGCAGGGCCTTCAAATACATCTAAATCAAACCCTGCAGTCTTCACCACAGCTCCTTCGGGAGCCAGAGTTCCATGCAGAATCGAAATTCCGCCTGTTGCGTGGATGGGGTTATCCAGAGTGCGGATAACTTCACCATCAAGAGGCATGAGATTCAACTCTTCAAGGTTTTCGGCCATGGTCTTACCAGTAACCGTCATCACATCACCATGCATCAAACCTGCGTCGAGAAGAGCCTTCATCACGACAGGGACACCACCAACACGGTCAACATCGTTCATGACGTACTGACCGAAAGGCTTGAGGTCACCGATGTGGGGAACCTTGTCAGCAATTTTGTTGAAGTCATCCAGAGTGAGATCAACGTCTGCTTCACGTGCAATGGCAAGCAGGTGAAGAATGGCGTTGGTCGATCCACCAAAAGCCATCAAAACAGCGATTGCGTTTTCGAACGCTTTTCTGGTCATGATGTCTCGCGCAGTAATTCCCTGACGAATCAGGTTGACAACCGCTTCACCTGAACGGTGAGCGTAGTAGTCACGGCGGCGGTCTGCACTGGGTGGGGCTGCAGAACCTGGCAGGCTCATGCCGAGTGCTTCAGCGATGGAGGCCATGGTGTTGGCGGTGTACATTCCGCCACACGCACCCTCACCGGGGCAGATAGCGCGCTCAATACGATCGAGGTCTTCTTCGCTCATGGTGCCGGCCTTGCAGGCACCCACAGCTTCAAAAGCGTCGATGATGGTGACGTTCTTTTCGGTGCCGTCAGAAAGACGTACCCAACCAGGGGCAATAGATCCTGCGTAGAGGAAGACAGAGGCCAGATCTAGACGTGCAGCAGCCATCAACATGCCTGGAAGTGACTTGTCACACCCAGCCAAGAGAACAGAACCGTCGAGGCGCTCTGCCTGCATGACTGTTTCAACCGAGTCAGCAATGACCTCACGAGATACCAGAGAGAAGTGCATTCCCTCGTGGCCCATGGAAATACCGTCTGAAACCGAGACTGTTCCGAATTGGAGTGGGTACCCACCGCCGGAGTGCACGCCTTCTTTACAGGCCTGTGCCAGTCGGTCGAGGCTGAGGTTGCAGGGGGTTATTTCATTCCACGAGCTGGCAACACCAATCTGGGGTTTGCTCCAGTCTTCGTCTCCCATACCAACAGCACGAAGCATTCCTCGAGAGGCGGCTTTTTCAATACCGTCTGTAACGTCGCGACTACGTGGTTTCATGTCGTTTTCTGGCATAGCTCTAAGTCTACGGCCTTCACAGGCTGAGAAAATTCCCGCGCAATACTCCCGGTTAATTCACAGCCCATATGGCGAGAACTCCCCCACAGCACCCAGCTTGGGCAACTAGGCTGGAACAAATGATTCAAGTTGGAATGAGCGCTTCCTGCGTATACCCCCTGGCCTGTGAGGATGGCTTTCGTTTCGCAAACCTAGCCGGTTATGACGGGGTCGAGGTGATGGTCACGCGCGAACCTGTTACTCAAAGCGTCGATGGTCTCAAAAAGCTCATAGACACCTACGAGATGCCTGTGCTCTCTATTCACGCTCCGGTCTTACTTCTCACCCACTTTGTCTGGGGCCGTGATCCTCAAATTAAGCTCGAAAAGTCTGCAGAACTAGCTGTAAACGTCGGTGCCAGCACAGTTGTGGTTCACCCGCCTTTCCGCTGGCAATCCACTTATGCCGACAAGTTTTTAGACATCGTTCGCCAAACCAGCGAGAACACCGGCGTCACGATCGCCGTTGAAAACATGTTCCCCTGGAAGGTTCGAAACTCCCAGATGCAGGCCTATGCACCGGGACCAGACCCTCGTGAACTCGACTGTGATGCCATTACTCTCGATTTTTCTCACGCTGCTCTCTCTGGCCACGACAGTATGGAACTGACGTTGGAATACGGCGAGCGCCTGCGCCATGTCCACCTCACTGATGGATCAGCTGCAGCAGATGACAACCGTATTTTCGATGAGCACCTACTTCCCGGTTACGGTAAACAGCCCGTGGCGGAAGTCCTGCAACATCTGGCTGCTCAGGAGTGGGATGGACACGTGGTTGCAGAGGTCAATACTCGTAAAGCCAAGTCGGAGGAAGAAAGACTAAGCCTCTTGGTTGAAACCCTCGATTTTGCTCGCTTGCATTTAGGGCAGACTGTTTCACTATGACCGCAACACCCCGTAGCCTGAACCTCGCGGAGGTTGACTCGGCATGGGGTCCCCAGGTTGTTGAGGGTAACCGCCTCGTTCAAGACTCTCGCCAGATCCAGACCGGTGATGTGTTCGTTGCTATGGGAAGCACCGGAGCGTCAGGCCATGAGTTTATTGAGCAAGCAATCAGTAAAGGCGCCAACACCGTTGTGGTTGATCAGCAGTGGGGCAAGGAAGCACTCGAAATTGCGCAGCGGCTTCAGTTTTCCGGCGAGGTCATCCCAGTTCCTCACCTCTGGAAGGAACTCCCTCGCATTGCAGATGCTTTCTGGGGTTTTCCTTCCCACAATCTGACCATCGTGGGGGTAACTGGCACGAACGGGAAAACCTCTGTGGTTCAGCTACTTGTTCAGGCTTGGGATCATCTGGGATTGCGGTGTGCAAGCATTGGCACACTGGGCGTGGGCGTTCATGGTCAAAAACTTGTCTCTACCGGACTAACTACGCCATCAGTCAGCCAGGTTCATGAAATCTTGGCTTCATTTGTTGACGCCGGGGTGACGCATGTGGGCATCGAGGTGAGTTCACACGCTCTCGAACAGCAGCGCGTCGGAGCAGTTCGTTTCGCACAGGTAGCCTTTACCAATTTGACTCGTGATCATCTTGATTTCCACGGCACGATGGAAGCCTATGCAGCAGCCAAGGAGAAGATCTTTGAGCTCGCTGGCACGCCTGCCGCGGTTCTCAACATCGACGATGCCTATGGCGAAAAGATGTTCAACACCTTCCTTCCTACTCGCGCAGTGCTCGGTGTGAGCTCTGCCGCACATCCCCAGTCCTCCATCACGGCCCACAATGTCCAGCTCGCTGCCAGTGGTTTAGCGTGTGACATCGAGTTTGAAGGAGAAATTGCCTCCGTGTCGAGCTCGCTGGTGGGCAGATTTAACGTAGACAATCTGCTGCTCACCTCAGGCATTTTGCTGTCCGAAGGATTCACTGCGCACCAGATCGTGGAGGTGCTTCCACAGTTAACTCCCGTCTTTGGTCGCATGAACAAGATTCAGCCCACCTCTGACTCCCCACTGGTCATCATCGATTACGCGCACACCCCCGATGCTTTACAACAGGGCTTAGCTGCGTTGGCCGATTACAACTTCAAACGGATCATCACCGTGTTTGGGTGCACAGGCGATCGGGATGCGGGCAAACGCCCCGAGATGGCCGCTATTGCGGAAAGCGCATCTGATCTCGTGATTGTCACTGATGATGATGTGCACCACGAAGATGGCGACAAGATTGTGGCTGATATCCGTAGAGGTTTTCAGAATCCTGACGCAGTTATTGAACGTCGTGACCGCGGCGAGGCACTCCACTACGCAATATCTCACGCCACCGCTGGTGATGTGGTGTTCATCGCCGGTAAGGGGCATGAAGAATTTTTTGTCGTCGGAGACGACCTCGTTCCCTTCAGTGACACGGCAGTGGCCGAAGAATTGCTTGCACGCAAAGCAGCTGGAAAGCTTTAGCGAGTTTCTGCTGACTTTCTCCAGCGAATACCTGCCGCAATAAAGCCATCTAGATCCCCGTCAAAAACGTGGGTGGGGTTATTGACTTCATATTCGGAACGCAAATCTTTGACCATTTGATAGGGCGCGAGAACGTAGCTGCGCATCTGGTCTCCCCAACTAGCTGTGATGTTTCCAGCAAGTTCCTTCTTTTTTGCGTTTTCTTCTTCACGCTGCAGCAATAACAAACGTGAGGTGAGCACGCGCATAGCAGCGGCACGGTTTTGAATTTGGCTCTTCTCGTTCTGGCAGCTCACCACGATTCCGGTTGGCAAGTGCGTAATGCGCACCGCAGAATCGGTGGTGTTCACAGACTGGCCACCTGGACCACTCGAACGGAAGACATCAACCCGAATATCATTTTCAGGAATTTCTATCGCGGCAGACTCCGGCATCAAGGGAACGACTTCAACGGCGGCAAAGGAAGTTTGCCGTTTCCCTGCCGAGTTGAACGGGCTCATTCGCACCAAACGGTGCGTACCAGCTTCGACGGACAATGTTCCAAATGCGTAGGGCGCATCCACTTCGAAAGTTGCGGATTTGATGCCGGCTTCTTCGGCATAGCTGGTGTCAAGAACATTGACGGTGTAATTGTGCTTCTCTGCCCAGCGCAGATACATTCGCAACAGCATTTCAGCGAAGTCTGCAGCATCGACTCCCCCGGCACCTGAACGTATGGTGACCACTGCTGGATATGAGTCATATTCACCGTTGAGCAGTGTCTGAACTTCGAGCTCACCCAGAACAGCAGTAATGGATTCCAGTTCAGCCTGTGCCTCTTTGGCTGAGTCTTCATCTCCTGCTTCGTTGGCTAATTCGACCAAAACTTCAAGATCATCCAGGCGTGAGGTAATGCTGTTGAGCTTGTTGAGTTCAGCTTGGCGGTGGCTGAGTTCACTCGTGATTTTTTGGGCATAGGCGGTGTCATCCCACAAATCGGGGGCTTCCGCTAACTCACTCAATCGAGCAATCTCAGCGTTCAACCGATCAACATCAACGACAGCAGTGATATCGGCAAAAGTCGAGCGCAGTGCACGAATATTCTCGGTGAGGTCTAGATCAAGCATTATGTCTCCAGCCTACCGGCCGAGTCCTGGGCGTAGGCTTGGGCTAGACATGACTTCTTCCGGTGCCCCATTTCAGCTGCGTCAAGCAGCACTTCCGGTCTACCTCCCCACGCTGCTATTTGCTGCTGGTGAGGCCGCATTCATCCCCATCGTCCCGGTTATCGCTCAAAATGTTGGGGCAAATCTTGCGACAGCAGGATTGGTTGCGGGGATGCTTACCCTCGGCATCGTTACCGGAGATATCCCCAGCGGATGGATCATTTCCCGCATAGGCGAACGGATGGCCATGTTGTGGTCCACCCTCGTCGCGCTGCTGGGAACAGCACTAGCTCTAGCTGCAACAACACCCCTGATTCTTGGTGCTGGAATATTCCTGATCGGTTTAGCAACCAGCGCATTCGCGCTGGCTAGACATGCCTTTCTGACGAGTTTTGTGCCGCTGCACTATCGCGCACGTGCCCTCTCAACGTTGGGAGGAATGTTTCGTGCAGGGGCAGTGATGGGTCCATTCCTCTCGGCAGGAGTTCTTGCCCTGACAAATAATCCACTGGCTGCTTTTTGGTTGATGGCAGCATTCACCCTCTCCGCGGGGGCGGTTTTGCTGTTTATGCCCGATCCTGAGAAAACCTTCGGACACGTTACCCGCATCAAAGATGAATCAGGGGCTTCTCTAACTCCGGGGGAAATCGAAGTCGAGAAAGAAACTCACGGCCTCATGGCAACCATCAACAAGAACAAAGCAATACTCACAAAGCTGGGAGTGGCCTCTGCCTTGGTTATGGCTTTGCGTTCAGGACGTGCCGTGATTTTCCCGCTGTGGGCGGTCAGTATCGGAATCAAAGATTCGGACACTGCGTTGATTATTGGTTTAGCAACCGCGGTTGATTTTGCCCTGTTCTTTACCAGCGGTCAGATTATGGACAAATGGGGACGACTTGCCTCCATCGTTCCCTCCATGATCATCATGTCGGTGGCTTTACTCGCATTGGCACCAACACATGATCTACCCACCAACGTGTTGTGGTTTGTCCTCACGATTTTCTTATTCGCCATAGGTAATGGCATCGGTTCAGGAATTTTGTTGACCCTAGCTTCAGACCTCGCCAACAAAGACAACCCTGCACCCTTCTTGGGTGCGTGGCGTTTCATCACTGATTCCGGTGCAGCACTGGCCCCGTTAGGTATTTCTGCACTCACGGCAGCACTGTCACTCGCTGTGGCATCTGCCGTCACCGGTGTTGCCGGACTTATCGGCGTAGTGATGATGTTGGTTTGTGTTCCGAGGTATTTACCTCGGAACAAGAACCTAGCTCCCTGAGGCTGACAATGCTCGGCTGAGTGCATCAGTCAAAGCAGCATCTGCCGCACCGTAGGCAGCCCAGTCTCCAGCTACTCGAGCAGCTTCACGGTCTGTGAGTGCCTTCTGTGCATCCTTAAGAGCCTTGGTCAGTTCAGGGTTTGACGTGCTTCCACCAGAACCACCGGCAGGGTCGTTCTCTGGTGGCTGTGCACCCTCGTTTGTGGGTTGGTCTACGCCTGCATTACCGCCGAAGAGAACATCGAGAGCTTCTGGCAGGGTGTCTTCGAAGGCGATCTGGTCACCGAAGGCAACAAGGATCTTCTTCAACAGCGGGTAGCTCGTGTTACCAGTGGACTGAACATAGACCGGCTGGACATAGAGCAGACCGCCACCAACTGGAAGTGTGAGCAGGTTTCCCTTGAGCACGTTGGTCGAACCCTGTGACAACAGGTTCAATTCCTTCGACACGTCAGGGTCAGCGTTGAAGTTGTTCTGAACCTGTCCAGGACCTGGAACGGTAACAACCTTAGGAAGTGTCAGCAAGCGAAGCTTTCCATACTCCTCTGATTTCTTTCCTGCCTCAGTTCCCGCATCTGAGTTGGCAACAAGGTAACCGGTCAGCACGTTACGACTGGACGTACCAGTTGCCTTAGGAATAAAGGTGGAGTAAATCGAGTACGCAGGAGCATCCGCGCCAGGAACCTTCATGGTTAGGTAATAGGGCGACTGATACTTGGTTGCATCAGATGCCTCGGTGGGATCGTTAGGGGTAACCCATGCGTCGTCACCTGAGTAGAAGGAGCCCGGGTCAGTCACGTGGTACTGACCCAAAATGGAACGCTGTGCTTTGAACAGGTCCGTGGGGTATCGAACATGGCTCATCAAATCAGCAGACATTTCACTGATGGGCTTGATGTTGGAGGGGTAAATCTTCTGCCATGTCTTCAACACAGCATCTTCTTCATCCCATGCATACAGGGTGACTGAACCGTCATAGCCATCCACTGTTGCTTTGACCGAGTTTCGGATGTAGTTGACGTTATCGAGCACAAACGCACTTGCGGGTTGTGGCTGGTCGCTGATGGCTGCCGAGAGGCTCTCCATCTTGGAGTAGGGATAGTTTGCACTTGTGGTGTAACCGTCAATTACCCACAGAATTCGACCATCAACCACAGTGGGATAGGGGTCAGAATCCAAGGTCAGATATGGAGCTACTTTCTGAACGCGCTCACGAGGATTGCGGTCATAAATGATTTGTGAGTCATTGGTGACAGCGTCCGAAAGAAGGATCTCTTCGCTTTGGAACTTCAGTGCATAGACAAGACGGTTGAACACGTTTTCTAACTTGGGTCCACCATCACCGGCAAAGGTGTTGTAAACCTGTTCGTTTTCTCCGCTAGCTGCAGGGTAGTCAAGTTCAACTGGCTTAGTGCTGGAGGTTCCACCCACGATGGAATACAACGGAGAGTTCTCGCCGAAGTAAATGCGTGGTTCGAATTCACCAAGTTCACCGGTTGAAGGAATACCGGCTTGCAGGAAGACGGGCTGACCGTCGCTGGAACGTTCTGTTCCATATGCAGCAACGAGGCCATAACCATGGGTGTAAACCAGAGTGTTGTTGTACCAACTCTGGTTACTTCCCACACCAGCCTGGTTAAGCTCACGGACAGCTACAACAGAGTCTTGGGACTTTCCATCGATGGTGTAGCGGTCAACATCTAGCTCACCCGGGAATGCGTAGTACTGCTTGAACTGCTCAAGCTGAGCAAAAGATGCACTCACAAGTGCAGGGTCAATGATTCGGATACTTGCTGTGGTTTCAGCGTCTGCACGCAAAGCACCAGGGGTTGCATCAGTGGTGGCGTTATAGGACGACGCATCAATATCTGCAACCCCATACGCTTCACGTGTGAGTTCAATGTTCCGGGCAATGTAGGGAGCTTCCAGGCTTCGCTCGGAAGGATCAACGACAAATCGCTGCATCACCCAGGGGTAACCCATGGTGAGGACAAGACCGGCAATGACGAGCATTGCGGTACCAATCAGAGACAGACGCCAACGGCCAGTAAAGGCGGTAACTATGAAGAGCAGGGCAACCAGAAGAGCAATCAGTGAGAGGATCTGAAGTCCAGGGATGGTTGCGTTTACATCTGTGTATCCAGCGCCTGTGATTAAACCGGTGTCGTTGTTCAAGGTTGCATATTGATCAAGCCAAATGCTCACACCTTGAAGAGCGATGTAGATTGCGGCAGTGATTGCCAGCTGAATGCGAGCTGCCTTGGCCACACGTAGCTCGCGACGAACAATCGCGATCGAACCATATACATAGTTGGTAATGAGTGCGGCCAAACCACACAGCAACACAATTGCCGAGAACAGGGAAACAACAGCTCTGAAGAAGGGCAGATCAAAGAGGTAGAACGAAATGTCCATCTTGAACTGAGGATCCACAGTTCCTGTGGGGACACCATTGAACCAGAGCATTGCCAGCGGCCAGCGGGTCGCAGTCGATAAACCAGCGAACACACCCAGAAGCGCGGGGACACCCCAGGTCAGCAGTTTGCGTAAGGGTTCAATGACATCCTGATAGCGATCCAGCTGAGAATTCAGGCGCGCATAAACAGGACGACTTCTGTAAGCAATCTCGATCGAGAGCCATACTGGTACCGCCATGGCAATAAACCCAGCAACAAAGAAACCAGCGGCAGCAAACCATTGTGTGGTGAGGACGTTGAGGAAGCCCAGCTGGTCGTACCAGAGGATATCTGCATAGACGCTGGCGAACGCGAAGAACACAACAAGGAGGACCACCAAAATACCGACGGTGATGGCCACAGGCCCACGGTTGCCCAGGCGTCGGATTGGAGACGTTGATGCATTACTCACGAAGTAACCTCACTCATTGTTATGGACTCAATTCTGGCATGTGGGGAACATGTTCATTTCGGCATTCATTGCTGCTGCCTTATCCCCGTGTTTTTCGACGAAGTTGATAACGTTGATGGCTTCATCCAGGGTGGAAACCGCAAAAACACTGACTCCGCTAGGAACGTGACCTACTACTTCGTCACAGTTATCAACCGGTGCGAGGAAGTAGTCGGCTCCAGCTTTCTGGGCGCCATACAGCTTTTGGCGAATACCGCCAATGGGGCCCACATTTCCTTGGGCATCAATGGTTCCCGTTCCAGCAAAGTGATTTCCTGCGGTCATCTCATCTGGAGTGAGCTTGTCGATAATTCCCAACGCAAACATCATTCCGGCGCTGGGGCCACCAACGTCATCTAGCCGGATTTTGACCTCAAAAGGGAAGTCATATTTTGCTGTGGCACCAATTCCCAACACTGTGTTGCCGTCAACATCGATGGGGGTTATCTGTGCTTCTTGAGCAACGCCCTTGCGGAGAAAACTAACTGTTCCTGGGGTTTGTGTGCCATTTTCTTTGAGCAGTTCACGCAACTGAGGGACACTCTCAACTGCGGTGCCGTTGAAGGAAGTGATGACATCCCCAATTGACAGCACACCCTTGGCTGGGGATTGATCAGTGAAGCCAAGAACTTCAACACCCACGATGACGTCATATCCCAGATTGGTCAAAGCTGCAGCAATAGCGTCCTGCTGCGAATTAACCATCTGTGCGGTGTTGGAGGCTTCTCGTTCTTCTTTGGTTTCTTGTTTGGGAAAAATGGCTTCCAGGGGCACTACCGCTTTAGCTGGGTCGAACCACGCCGCGGCAACTTCAATCCAGGACGGAGTTTGTTCCGGATTACCGAGCACCGAAACAGTGAGAAGGTCTAGTTCACCAGGGGTGGGGTACGTCTCAGCCCCGTCAATTGTGATCAAAGGAATTTTGATCTTCTTGTCTGCGTTATCAGGATCCGGGATTGAGACAGCACCTAAGGTGTCAAACCAGGGACCAGGCTGTTCTATGACGTAGGCAGAGGGAACAGCAGCCAAACCAACTGCTAGGACTAGAGAGCCCACAAGAAACGTGACGCCAAGAGTCCGTCGGCGTTGGGCTTTAGTTTTGTGAGGTTTATGCCCATTTTCAGGCAACCCTTGCTCGTCTGCATGGAAGAGTGTCACAGCTGTGGATCCCTTTCCAAGTAGCAAACGGTGAACTACAACAAGCGTGGCAGTTAATGCTGTGTATTTCCCCCATGTTCGCGCCCAGCGCACGCGTTTTCTGCAGAAATTCAGAGGAAAAACAGGAACAGGGGTTTAGCGTTGAAATACCAAGCAGAAGGATGGGCAATGGCGGACGATAACGAACGCACCCCCGAAGACGAATTTCGCGACATGATTCGGGATATTCTCTCTGGCAAAGAGGGCGTAGACGCGAGCCACTTGGCTGCCGCCGCGGGCCTGCCCAATGATCCTGCCAGCCTGGCCAACATCATGCACCAATTCAAAGCAGCTATAAATGCCAGTGCATCTGGTGAAGGAATTAACTGGAATATGGCCATGGAGCAGGCTAAATCCCATGCTCTGTCTACCGTGAAGCCTGTCACTGCAATTCAACGAGCAGAAATAGACCAAGCTTTCCACGTGGCAAACCTGTGGCTAGCCGAAGCGACCAGCATTTCTGATTTGAGCTCTACACCAGCATTAATTTCACGACTGGAGTGGATTGAACAAACCATGCCGCTGTGGACACAACTTGCCGAACCTGTTGCCAACAGCATCTCCAACGCGTTGACCAGTGTCCTCACCGATCAAGCACCTGAAGAGATGAAAGGCATGATTGCGGGGGCATCCCAGCTCATGAAACAAATCGGTGGCACTCTCTTTGCTATGCAGCTAGGCCATGTAGTTGGTCAACTTTCTACAGAAGTAGTTTCTGGTGGAGATGTCGGCATTCCCCTCCTCGATGAGGGGCAAGCTGCACTACTGCCTCAGAACATGGATGAATTTGGTGCGGGCTTAGATATCCCTATGGATCAAGTTCATCTGTATCTTGCTGTGCGTGAACTTGCTCATGCCCGACTCTTCCGTCACGCCCGTTGGCTTCGACTCAATCTGATTTCCTCGATTCAAGATTTTGCTCGAGGCATCACCATTGATCTCTCACGTGTGGAAGACATTGCAGGAAACTTTGATCCGCAACACCCTGACGAACTCAAAGAGGCACTCTCCAGCGGTGCACTCATCCCGCCCAAATCTGAAGAACAGCTTGCTGCCCTAGGCCGTCTAGAAACACAACTTGCGTTGATCGAAGGCTGGGTCGATGTTGTGACCTCCTCTGCGACAACACGACTGCCTCGGGCCAGTGCACTCGCCGAGACCGTTCGTCGTCGACGTGCATCGGGAGGCCCTGCAGAATCTGCCTTTGCAACACTGGTTGGCTTGGAGCTTCGCCCAAGACGTTTGCGCGAAGCAACTGTGTTGTGGCAACAGGTCACTGATGCTGTGGGTGCTGAAGCCCGCGATGCCCTGTGGTCTCACCCTGATTTGATGCCCACCGCGGAAGACCTCGATAACCCTGCTGCATTGATAGCGCGAATGGAAGCATCCGCTCGTGGCGAGGTTGCTGAGCCAGATGAAATGGACCGCGCTCTGGCTGATTTATTGGATGGAAATATCCCACCTGTGGATGATTCGCAGCAATGATTTTGTTTTTGCAGCATTCTTCGCTGCATGCACAAAATCAATTCTGATCTGCCCCTCTTGTGGCGCACACCCACCTCATTCCAAATAGGGACCACTCCCGCTGAGGTAATTGTGGAACGGGTTTATCCCGGCGAAGAAAGATTCCTCGCTGCTTTGCAGGCTGGAATCAGCGACGCTTCGCTGGATGCTGTGGCCGAAGAGTGTGGGCTGAGCAAAGATCAAGCCGATTCTTTTCTTTCAACGCTTAGCCCAGCGTTAGGAAGTTGTGAACCCCAACCCAGTGTGCGGATTGCACTGGATGGTTCTGGCCCTTTCATAGACAGTTTGGGTCTGATGCTTATTGGGATGGGGCATCGGGTTATTCGTGCAAGTGCGCTCACGGCAGGAAAATGTGAGTTGGCCATCGTGGTGGGAGATTTTGTGCTGGAGCCTCACCGAACCAGTGACTGGCTGCGCAGAGAGATTCCACACCTGCCAGTTGTCTTTGGTGATCGCACCATTGATATTGGACCGGTCATATCCCCTCGTCATCCAGAACCCCACCACAGTCCCTGCTATCACTGCATAGAACTTCACAGACAAGACAGCGATAGTTCCTGGGTTGCTATCGCCTCTCAGCTCATCAGCGTCCGTTCGCCCATGCAGAATCCACTGTTGTGTTCAGAAGTGGCCAGTACTGTCGGCAGATGGATACACAACCCTGAACGAGAAAGCCTCAGAAGCAACCAGATTCTCACGCTCGTTGCCAGTACTGGAGCAATAAGAACTACGGAGTATTTACTGCACCCAGATTGTGCATGCCAAGCTCTGCCACGAAACGTGATCGTTCTCGGTTCGTCGCACGGCCAGTGCCCTGTTGAGCCCAGGACAGCGAAAGCTGCTTCCTAGCGCGAGTAATTGCCACATAGAGAAGTCTGCGCTCTTCAGCAATAGCCTCAAGGTTTTGTGCATAGCTAATCGGAAAGAGACCTTCCGAAAGCCCAATGACGTGAACGCTGTCCCACTCCAAGCCTTTTGCGGAGTGCACTGATGCCAAGGTGACAGCGTGCAGGGTGGGTTCATGTTTGGCCGCTTGACGGGCAAGAAGTTCATCGGTGAATGCGCGGAAGGTAGTTCCCGTGGGTGCTTCATCAGCCATCACCATGAGGGCATTGAGAGCCTCCCACTTCGACCGTGCTGCACCGGTGGTTTGGGGAGCCTCTTGGCTCCACCCCACCGAACGCAGCACATCGCTGACGGACTTGAAGAGTGGCTCACCCACAACAGAAACTGATGCGCCGCGTAAGGCAAGAATGGCTTGCTTAACTTCGGGTAGGTCATAAAAACGTTGAGCACCGTGAATAGTTGTGCTGATTCCCAAATCAGAGAGGGCCTGTTCGAGAGCAACAGCCTGAACGTTAATGCGATACAACACCGCGATGTCTTCTGGTTTTGTTCCTGCAGCAATCTCAGAGGCTATCTTGTTTGCCACCGCCCGAGCCTCTGCCGCATCGTTGGGATAGGCCGAAACCTCGGGAGTGGTTCCGCCTTTTTGCGCCGCCGTGAGCGTGAGAGCGCCCGGACGATCGCGCATCAGCGCGTTCGCCACAGAAACTATGGGAGCAGTTGATCGATAGTTGGTTTCCAGCTTCACCACCTGGGCATCGGGGAATCTCGTGCCAAAGCTCAACAGGTAATCACTGGTGGCACCGGTGAAGGAATAGATGGTCTGACTTGCATCTCCCACCACGCACAGATCGCGATGATCCCCCAACCAAAGATCAAGTAAGTGGTGTTGCAAGGGTGAGACGTCCTGATATTCATCCACGACAAAAAAGCGGTATCGCTCGCGCACTTCCATCGCAGCCGCCGCTTCGGTTTCAAGCAAGCCAGCTGTCAGAAGCAGCACATCTTCCATATCAATCTGTCCACGAGAATCCTTAAGTTCCTCATAGCCGCTCATCACCGCGAGAACATCGGCGACGGCGAGGTTGCCTGGCATCGCTCGAGAATAGGCCTTCTTTTCGTAGCTTGAGAGGTTGAGATTGCTGGTCTTTCGCCATTCAACTTCGGAGGCCAAATCTCGAAGGGTTGCCGTATCAAGTTTCAACCCAAGTTTGGTGGCCACTTCTGCAAGCGGCCTCGACTTTGATTCAAAAACTTGAGGAGCTTCTCCCCCAACAAACTTGGGCCAGAAGTGACCCAGCTGACGCAACGCTGCGGCGTGAAAAGTTTGCGCCTGAACCGGGCCTGCTCCTAATTGGCGCAACCGTGTTCTCATTTCACCGGCAGCTCGATTGGTGAAAGTCAGAGCTAAAACCCGATCAGGTGAATATGTTCCCGTTGCGATGCCATAGGCAATGCGGTGTGTAATGGCGCGAGTTTTTCCTGTACCAGCTCCAGCAAGAACACAGACAGGACCCCGAAGCTCCTCGGCGACGACGCGTTGATCATTATCAAGGCCTGCAAGGAGCTCCTCAGCGCTAGAGACAGAGTTTTTACTCATGACGATGTACCTTGACCGGAGGAAGTCTGATCAAGAGGATGCCCAAGCCACTCTTCAATGATGACCCTGGCAATAGCAACGGGCCCAGGAAGAACAATCTCGTCGAGACTTCCTAGGAGTTCTTCTCGGGCGAACCACCTGAGCTTGAGTATCTCTTCACCGTCAGCAACCAGAACATCAGGATCAACACCTGGTGCGACCTGTGCGCGAAACCCGAGCATGAGTGATTGAGGAAATGGCCACGGCTGGGAGCCCAAGTATGTGGGGTTGATAACTTTCAACCCAGATTCTTCAAAAACTTCACGAATAACGGCAGCTTCCAAAGATTCACCTGGCTCCACAAAACCAGCCAGCAGAGAGAATCTATTCGGCTCCCACAGCGCATTGTTGCCCAGCAATAAACGATCTTGATCGTCTGTGACCATCACGATCACGGCGGGGTCGGTGCGAGGGAAGACTTGATGCGAAGGGTCGTCGTGATGATGCAACACCCAGCCAGCTTGAGCGGCAACAATGTCCTGGCCGCTTTTCGGTGAGAACTTGTGTGATGCATGCCAGTTGATCAATGCCAAGCCTTGGGTGAACAATCCAGCGTCTAAATCACTCAGTTCATGACCGAGAACTTTGAGATCCCCCCATTGGGTCTCCTGAGACGTTAATTCCTCTGCACGAACCTCATCTAATGCGAGGGCAAAATAGGCTGTTTCGGATTCTTGTTCGGCAATTCCCAAGAAGAGCAGCTCAGCTGAAGAGACACTAAATTGCTCAAAAACTTGAGATGCGGAGAATTTCACCAGAGCATTGCTCTGAACGAGGGCCTTGCCTTGACTAAAAACAACAACCCGCGATGAATCGTTCTCCAGCAAAGAATTCAGAGCCTGAGCGTCAGCACGAAGCTCTGCGCGGCGATTAATGGCATGACGAGAGAGCGAAAGTCGATGCATAAACTCGTCAGTCATGGTGCTCATTTGCAGGATTAGTCGGGCATTGGATGCGTGGCGTTAGGGGCCACAAGCTCATCCTCGAATTAGCCTGTATTTCATGGCCAGATCTCATATCACTCTAGCGGCGTTGGCTACGGCTGCTGTGCCCGGTTTTGACCCAGTACAAGCCCAAGCTTTCTCCACAGGAATGCATGGTGATTTCTTTGCCGCCATCGTCACTGACGCTGCTGGCCGTGAACTTATCGTTCGTGTTCCTAACTCTGCTGAGGCAGAAGCTCAACTGGGTGCGGAAAAGTACGCTCTTGAAACGATGACGGCCGGTATCCGATCTCGTCTCAGCTTTGATGTTCCAACCTTGGTCGGCCGCGCTCCCCTGGGCAAAACGTTTGGTCTTGTTTTTGAATTCCTGCACGGAGACCAATTGACCCTCTCCGATTTCACCGCCGAATCTGGCCTGCCGACCTCTATCGGAACAGCGATTGCTTCTATCCATTCCTTGCCTACGCACTTTGTTTCCGATGCAGGATTGCCCACTTTTAGCGCGCAGGATGTCCAGCGCCAGACTCGTGAACTTGTTTCTAGATCACAAGCAACCGCTCTCCTACCAGCCGCACTCTCTGCCCGGTGGCAAGAGGCAGTCGATGATTCTTCACTGTGGATGTTTGACCCCACCGTGATTCATGGCTCACTTGGTGCTGATTCCTTTATCGCCGGAACAGACTCAGTCGCTGGGGTTTTAGGCTGGGCTGCGCTTCGTGTTGGAGACCCTGCTGCAGACATGCATTGGATCATTAACGCACCCATCGAGGCACAAAACATTGCTTTTGGTTCCTATGGCGACTCTCGCCACTCCTTAGTTGACCCCAAACTCCGTCAGCGTGCCACGCTCTACTCAGAACTGGAACTTGCCAAATGGCTGCTTCACGGTGTGGAACAAAAGAGCCCAGAAATCGTTGATGACGCCATTGACATGCTCGATCGTCTAGTTGACAGCGTCCACCAGGAGAACACCAACGCAATTGGAACTGACACAGCTCCCGTCTTGACCGTCACAGAGGTTGTTGAGCTTCTGGAAGAAACTCCTGGCGATGCCGAATCTGGCCGTTACCGCGGAATGAAACCAGTCACCGACGACCAGCGTTCTTCCAATTCACTCTCAGAGTAAATCCGTTCGGGTCTGACCACGGTATCTTCGGCAACGAAGTAGAAAGCCGCATCAATGTTTTCTGGGGCCACACCGGACCACCGTGAATACGCCATGCGATAAAGGGCTAACTGGAATTGCTTGAGTTCCAGGTCGGCAGCATCCTTGGGTGCTTTGCCTGTCTTCCAATCCACGATTTCGAAGCGCTGCCCGTTCGAACCTTCAACCTCATAGATCGCATCAATCTTACAAATGATGATGCTGTTTCCGAAGGGAACGTTGACCTCTAATTCCACGGCAACAGGTTTGCGGTGAGCCCATTGTGATTGCTCAAAAATACGCTTGAACTGGGCCAAAGTCTGCTCATCTTGTGAAACACGTGAGAGTTCATCAACACCATCAAGTTCAAAAGCTGTTGCATCAACCAGGTCTGGAAGTGAACTCGTCACCGAACGCTGTTCGACCCACGAGTGAAAAAGCGTTCCTAAGCTTGTTGCCCGGTAGGGACGCTCAGGCAAAGGTCTGCGTAATGATTTGGCTACTGCTTCAGGGTTTTCAATGAAGTCTTTAAATCGCGAAGCAGGAATACGTTCGGGAAGCGGAATGTCGGCATCTGTAGTGGTTTTGCGGTCACGTTCGGTAAGCAGAAGCTCAATTTCCGAATCCCATGGGGTGGGGGTGGCAGGATTCGCCGAATACACTGCCTCAGCGGCCCTCATCACAACATCACGGCGGGAACCCAGAGGATCCAACGGCCAGATAACTGTCTGTTCCTCGTTACCGAGAGGGTTAGCTTCATTTCCAGGAGCTAAAGGAAGCTCGCGACCAAGGATGCCTGCAGCAGCCAACTCCTGGAGGAAGATGCCTGGAGGTCGTGGGGCGACTTGTGTGGCCCAGAAAGATGCCGAGAGTAACAACGAGTGCTTGGCTCGCGTCAGCGCCACATAGGCCAATCTGCGCTGTTCGTCGTCATAACGCACTCGAACCTCTTCGACGAAAGCGTCATAGCTTTCACCCAACTCAACCTGGGTTGTTGCAGAGCGCCAGTTGAGGACTGGGAGGTGCATTGCATCACCGCGGAAGGGGAAAGGCAACCGACCAAAACCAACCCAGTTTTCAGCACGTGTGCGATTGCCGGGAAGTTCGTCCTTGACCATGCGTGGAATGGCCACCACGTCCCACTCCAAGCCCTTAGCTCCGTGAATAGTCATGATCTGGACTGTTCCCGGTTCTGCAGGAGCTGATTGCGGACTGAGGCGTTCTCGGCGTTCTGCTTCTTTGAGCCAACTCAGGAACCCGCCGAGGGTAGCTCGGTCTTCGCCATCAACATAGGCACTCAGCGGCTCCATAAACGCTTCAAGGCTTGAGAGAGCAGTTGCCGCTGATTCGTTTGCTACCGCTTCAATATCGAGGAGTAATTCTTGTTGCACAATAGTGACCAGCTCACGCAGATCGACACCAACGCGGCGACGCAAACGAGCAATCTGTTCCCCTGCCTGCTTGATACGAGAGAGGCCGGTAGCAGAAAGTTTCTCGAGTACCGAGTGTGACTCTGGCGCACTGACGACGAAGTCCAGTGCATCAACCAGAGAAGCACCATCTTCGGAGACCACTGAGTTACGCAATGCAGTGCGAACTTCTTCAGTGAGGCGCTGTTGACGGTGATCTCGTTCGCTCATCCATTTCGAGATCTCACTCAACCCCACGATGTCCTTGGGTGCTATTGCCCAACGTGCACCAGTCAGAAGACGAACGAGCTCAGAATCTGCGGTGGCATCATGGAGCACCCGCAGTGTGCAGACAAGGTCAACGATGACAGGTTCATCGAGTAATCCACCAAGACCAACCACGTGATATGGAACCCCGTGCTCATCCAGTGCCCGCTTGAACGGCTCGATGCCTTTGAGTGAGCGACAGAGCATCGCTGAGGTGGTCTTTTCGTTGACGCGTTCCTTCAACCACTGTGCAACGGCTTCTGCTTCGTCATAGATGGTTTCGGTAACACTAAGTTCAACCTCACCCTGTGGTGCATCAGGTTTAGCTCGAAGCTGTTCGACGGGAACCTGTGTCTTGGCGGTCAATGGACTCACCAACACATTTGCAGCTGCTAGGACACCCACAGGGTTTCGCCAACTTGTCGAGAGTGAATAGGTTTTTGTGTTCTCAACACTAGAACCAAAGGCAGCACCAAACTGTTCGATATTGTCAGCTGATGCTCCACGCCACCCATAAATGGACTGGTGTGGGTCGCCCACGGCCATCACAGGAGTCTGAGCAAACAGCATGCTGAGAAGCTTGGTCTGAACAACAGAGGTGTCTTGATATTCATCAAGAAGTACAACTTTGAATTGGCTACGGAAATCTGCGACAACGCTGTTAAAGCGGTGACAGATTTCCAACGCCAATGCGACTTGGTCACTGTACTCGATCAAGCCCTTGCGTCGTTTAGCCTCTGAGAATTGAACGGCAAGGTCGACAAGTACAGGAAGGGTTGTTCCCACTTCGCGCGCTTTGACCCAGGCATCAACAGCAGCACTCTTGCGACTTCCTGGAACGTCTAGAGGCATGTTGACGGTGTGCTCATCCAGAGACCTTGCAAAGGACACAATCTCAACTGGATCCGACACATTGTCAGCAATGGCGCGAGATAACCGCAGGATGGCTTCGGTGAGTACATCCAGGCTCTTGTCGAGGTCGGATAGGACCTCACCGGTTCCCTCCCGAGCAATCGAACGCGCAAGCTGCCACGCAGCTGCCTCCCCGAGAACGGTGGCATCAGGGTCGCGGCCAATGAGCAGCGCATATTGCGTGTAAATCCGATTGGCGAAGGAGTTGTAGGTCGTCACGGTGGCTTGATCAAGCTCGTCCATATCGAGAGGGATGATCTTCTCAGCGACCAGCTTCGCCACACGCTTGCGAATACGTTCGCCGAGCTCACCAGCTGCTTTGCGGGTGAAAGTCATGCCGAGGATTTCATTGACGTTGACCTTGCCATTGGCGATGAGCCATACGACACGGTTCGCCATGGTTTCAGTCTTGCCACTACCCGCACCGGCAATTACCAGGGCTGGCTCGAGTGGCGCCTCGATGATGGCTTGCTGTTCCGGTGTGGGGTCCGGCTGACTTAGTCGACGTGCTAAATCGAGCGCACTGATCTGGAATTCACTCATGATGCCGACACCGCCGGAGGGGTGTGAATACGGAATTCGTATCTGGTGTGGGGCTTGCCACGCTCTTCTTCAATCACGATGGGGGCAGTGAATTCTTTCCCTGCCATGCCTTCGGCTGCTTTCTCAATACGCTCACGGATTCTCTGAAGCTCAGTGTCGTCATAGGGTTTTTGTTCCAGGGGTTTATAGAGCTTGCCCTTGGTGCTATTGGTGACATAGATCAACTTGGCTCCGCCATTACGTACGCCTTCAGGAACCTTCTTGAGAGCACCCTCAGTCAACGCCAGCTGATAACAGGCGAGCTGGGCATGCTCGGGCAGATCTTTCACGCGTGGTTCGTATTTACCTGTCTTCAGATCCACAATGACGACGTGACCCACAGCATCTTGCTCAATGCGGTCGATATACCCACGCAGGGTTGCATTACCCAGTTCCAGGGTGAAGCCACCTTCGCTGGCGAGCAGTGTCTTGCCGTCATTCTTAAAGTCCTGCAGATATTCGGATACAGCCGCAACCATCTTGCGAACGCGTCGTTTCTCCCCTGTGCTGAGCCATTCGGCATCAAAGGAGAGTTCATGCCAACGCGCATCCACAGCTTTCCAAAGCGAATCAACATCGATGGGCTGACCATCTGCACTGGCATCTTCCATCACCTTGTGAACAATGGTGCCAATCCCTTGGGCTGAACCCGAGGTTCTTCCCACGACGGATTCAATAAACCACGCAAGCTGGTTCTTTTCCCAGGTATCCAACTTGGAGGGGGAAACAGATACCGAGTTTCCCTCTACACTCAAGTCAACCAATGCCGCGGTCGTTGAAGGCTCCCGCAGACCATACCAATCCGTGGGTGCTGCTCCGGGAATCTCAGCCGCCGAGAGCTTGGCCAGGGCACCAGCCAACTGTGCACTTCGTTCAGAAGACTCGCCACGACGTAAAGAGAGCGTCAGTGCCCGACGCAAGGAACCGACCAGTCCGCGCAGAGTGAGAGGGTATTCGTTGAGTCCATTACGCACAGAGTTCTGAGATTCCTCAGGATCCACACCAAGAACCGATTCAACACTGCGCAGGAATGGGGAGGGAAGAGTGTCATCGTTTGCCGTTGCGGTCAGGATGACAGATTGCTTGGCCCTGGAAAGAGCCAGGGCAAACATGCGTAGTTCGTCATCTAGAACTTCCTTGCGTGATGCTGCAAAGTCAATATCCACACCTACAGAGTCGCCAAGAAGATCTTGTGCGTGAAGCAGAGAACCTCGTGGACGCAGGTTAGGCCACAGGTTCTCCTGAACTGCAGCAATGGCCACAACTTCAAACTCGGTACCTATGAGCGCAGACGGCGTACACACCAAAACAGCATCTGCCTGTGCCTGCGGAGCCAGCGTGTCTTCGGGAACATCTGCCTCGAGTAATTCAGCAATAAAGTCCGCAGCTGGTCGATCGGGATATCGTTCGACGTAGCGTTTTGCCGAGGTGAATAACGCCATAACTCCATCGAGATTGCGATTGGCATCGTCTGCAATAAGCCCAGCGCTGAGAGCTTCAGTACCCCAAGTTTTGGCCAGACCGCTGCGTTCCCACGTCGTCCATAGCAGCTCCTCAATGGAGTTGCCATTAGCGATTTCTTCCCGAAGCATTTGTAGAGTCTCCGCAAAGCGCGCAGCACGACGTGCGGGAGCGAAGTCGAGAGTGACCAGATCTGCAGGGTGTTGAAGCGCAGCAATGAGGAGTTCTTCACCAGTGCGCACTCCCCCAGAGGCAAGTTCGTCATGGCGCAGAGCCAAGCGAAGCCTTCTGAGTTCCAAAACTGTGAGGCCCACCATCGGCGAAGTCAGCAAATCATTGGAGACATTGGGAGTGAGTTCCATACGCCCCATCGCCACTGCAATTGCCGCAATGAGATCTAGCGCTGCAGGGTGCTCCTTCAATGAGCGCTCTGACAGCAATGTTCTGGTGGGAACCTCAGCAACAGCCAAAGCCCTGGCAACTTGAGGAACAAGTGAGCTGGTGCGCACAACCACGGCCATCTGGGACCACGGTGTCGAACCCAAGATGTGGTGTTCACGCAATTGACGAGCGATAGCAGTGGTTTCCGTTACTCGAGAGCTGCGTTCCAGAACCTGCACAGGAGAGGACACGGCGTCTTCAACGACAGAGTGTGCCTTACGTTGAGCGCCTGCTTCAGCAGAACCCATCTCCGTCATCTTGCTCACGGCAGCGCGAATCTGTGGACCGTGTCGGTAGACACAATCCAAAACAAATGACTGTGCACGATTTGCGGGAATTCCTAGTTCGACAGCAAATCTTCCCAAGAAATTGGGCACCGCACCACGGAACGTGGTTGAGGTGATGTCAGGATCACCAAAGACGGTCACGGGAACACCTCTGCGAGCAAAAGCCTGGAGCATGCGAACTGCACCGTAGGTCAACTCCTGAGCATCATCGACTACTACAAGCTCCACGTTGGGCATCACTGTTGTTTCGGCCAGCGCGTTGGCACCAATGGCCAAGATTTCAGAAGAATCGAAGGATTCTGTTCTAAATCCCGCGATGACTTCTCGGTATTCGGTCCAGAATTCGGCAGCCGCGACCCATTCCGGATGTTCGCGTTTAACGCCCTGAGCATGCAGGTCTGCAGGAGCCCAGCCCATTTCTGTACTACGAGCAAAAAGGTCACGTAATTCACTGCGGAATGCCCGACGCTGTCGAACTTCAGGAACAAGTGGGTCTGGCCACAATGGGCCAGTGCCATCTTCGATGTGGCCAAGGAGTAATTCAGCAATGATGCTGTCCTGTTCACTACCGGTAAGCATTCGAGGTGCTGCTTGCCCTGTGGAGAGCGCATGTTCTTGGGCAAGTGCAAAAGCAAGAGAACCCGGAGTACGCGCAAGGCCACCATTGGTTGCTATTCCCAGGCGCAACCCGAGTGAGTTTCTCAAACGTCCGGCAGCCACACGGTTTGGAGTAAGCACCACGATATTGTCTGGGTTTATTCCTGCCGCCACGCGAGAAGCGACGAGTTCGGTGAGCAGAGCTGTCTTACCAGTACCCGGAGCTCCTAATACAACAGCGGATTGATCTGGTTGAAGTTCGAGAACCCGTGCCTGTGAGGCATCGGGAACAAATTGGCGCACGGGTGCGATTTCACGCTGAACAAACCCCGTTTTAGCCACATCCCTAAGCTACTGGGAACCACGGACACTCTTGGCGTAAACAAGCCGAAGTAGTGCGATTGAGAATTAGTCTGCAGTGTGAATCGCGGCTTGCTTTTCCCACTCGCTCATGAGGTGTGCAATGGCGTCATGGAAACGCTGCGTAGGAACGCCGGGGGTAATGTCACCAAAGTAGTGTTTGCACCACCGAGCCAAGCGCTCTTGGGCTGCAGGATCGTGTTCGATTGCTTCAATCTGGGCGACAATATTTCCGGCTGCTGTGGCATCCAGCCATTCACAATCGCTGAGATATCCACCCTCATCAATTTCTGCATCAGGGTTGACCGGACGAGTAATGATCAGTGGCTTCCCCGCAGCCAAACGGTCATAAACCATCGCTGAAATGTCAACAATGGCCATATCAGCAACCGAGAGTTGCCACCCCAGCTCTGCCCCCTCATCAATGATGTGCTTGGCCTGAGGGTCATGTGAATTTGCTCTACGCAGAAGAGATTTAATCTGATCGTTTGCTTGACCGTATTCAAAATCAACTGCCCCACTTCGTGGATGCGGGCGATAAATCACGCGATGACGGCCTGTGGCGATGAGGGCTTCAATAAGTGCGAGGCCGTGCGATTCGACCGAGCCGTATGCCGCAGCGGGACGATCACCCTCCCAGGTGGGCGCATATAAAACAACTTGGCGCTCATCAGGAGTAAATGGAATCGTGCCGGTGTAATGGTCTGCTTGCGGGCGTCCAATGGCAATGGCGCGCTTATCAAAGTCGTAATCCCACAGCACGCGACCCAAACGTTCACGAGCCGCATCCCCAGCAATCAGGCTGTAGTCATAGGCCTTGAACTGATTTGTGGTCATGTACATCTTGTCGGATTCGCCGTGGTTGATGAACACATGCCAACGCTGGCCGTATCTGAACATTTGGAAGTTTCGCGCGTTTTGATTGACGTAAAGAATGACGCGCAAATCCTGGTCCGCAATGAACTCTTCTAAATCAATGACGGTTCGCACATATGCCACAGGAACAGGCGACTCATCCAACATCTTCAGAGCCCCGAGAGTATTCCTGCTCAAGATCACGACAGGCCACGTCGTGGCTAACACCTCTAGCGGTTTGTACCATTGACGTACCTGATAGAGGTTTACTTCACCGTCGGCAAAGTAGACGCCGACTTTGAACTTCCCGGGGGTAAATTCAGGCTGCTGAGCTAACTTACGCGCAAGTTCTTTGCGTCGTAAACGCCCCTGCAGAGCATTGCTGAGCAATGTTGCGGCAGAGCGCGCATCTTGAAACAAACCCATACGTTTAACCTAACCTGCCACGTGTGTGAATCAGAGAATGGGGAAGCGACCAGCGCGAGTCATCCGCCACACGGTCAACCATCGCATCCCCACACGACCACCTGGGTTGGTGCGCCAGCCTTCAACCCAACCGCCCAACCATGCACCTAAGCCTTGACCGCGTTGGCGAACTGAACGCACAAGCTGAACCCCAGTCCAAGAGAGAACATAGAAGGGAACGAGTACCCAAGGAAGATTCCGCTTGGCCAGCCATACCCGGTTGCGAGCATTGAGGCGGAAATACGTGGAATGGCGGGTTGGACTGGTCACTGGATGGTGAACAACCAGATCACCGCAGTACCACACTTTCTTGCCCGCGTTCCAGGTGCGCCATGCCAACTCGATACCCTCATGGGCATAAAAGTAGGGATCTCCCCAGCCACCAATATCGTCAAATACTCGTCGCGGCATCACCACAGCTGCTTCCAAAACCGAAAACACGTAGCTGGAGACCTTCGGATCCCCCTTGCGCAGCCGAGGAATCCAACGAGTGGGGGTTTGCTCGCCAGTGGGATCAGTAATTCTGGGTTGGATGAGGCCCAAGTCAGGATCCGCCTTAAGAAGCGAGAGTGCGTTGTGAAGGAACAGTCCGTCCGCAAGTTCAGCATCATCATCGAGGAAGAAGATGTACTCCCCGCTCACCTGCCGTGCTCCGGCATTACGGCCTGCAGGAATCCCCACATTTTCTGGAAGGGTTATTGCTCTGACACCCCCGGGGAGGAATTCGGGACGCCATCCGTTACCGACCACCACCACATCCAGCTCAACGAGTCGTTGGGCGAGCACACTGTGAACAGCACGGTGGAGCTCCGCCGGCCTTTCACCCATCGTGAGCACCACGACGCCCACCTTTGGTCTGGCGCCGATGTTCGTGCGACTAAGCAGCCCTGACACGTGAGCTCGTCATAATGGCGATGAAGTGACCAATGATTGCAAGAATCGACAGCGGTAGGAGCACGGCAACCAAGATTTGGCTGATGAGCAGCTGCCCCACGAAAATTCCCACCAGTGCAGCCACGAAAGCAATAATGGTCAACTCCACCGAGTGATAGATCCGATGGAATGGAACAAAACGTGCCATTCTGCGCATTTTTGCAACCATGCCCGGCAAGGGTGCGTTCGCGCCTTTGGCGTCGGCCAACTTGGGCAAATCAGACATTGCTCTGGCAACTCGCACCAAATCGTTGAGTACCTTGTTCAAAATAATCACGATGGACAGGAATGCACCCAGTGCTACCCACATCCAGTCAATGGGCCGGCTTCCATCAGCAAATCCTGCTGCGCGCAGGCCCAGAGCAAGGGGAATCAATGCCTCGGTTGTGTAATGACCCACAGCGTCGAGGAAGTGACCGGCCGGGCTCTTTGTCTTTCGCCACCTCGCCACTTCTCCATCACAGCAGTCAATGAGCATTTGCAATTGACCAAGCATCAGCGCCAGAACAGGACCCCAAATCCCGGGAATGAGTAAGGCAGCAGCGGTTGCCCACCCGGTCAGAATCATCAGCCCAGTGACACCATTGGCTGAAATGGGAGTCTTGAGCAGCATCCACGTTACGTAAGGTGAGAGATCACGTAAATAGAGGTGAGCTACCCAGTGTTCTGCGTTAGCTCGTGTGCGAACTTCTGGTGGCTGAGTGACCTCGCGCAGCTGAGCTAAAGAGGTGGGTTTCTCCACGTTCTTACCTTCCGCTTTTGCCGGCGATATTCGAGGTGAGTCTGGTGTAACTCATGATGAAACCTACACCCCACGCAAAGTGAATGCAGGGAAGAACGAGGGGAAACCACAGCATTGCCTGAGCCCCCATTCCACGCCCATAAACCAGCGTGGAAAGAACAACAAAGGCAACATAAACACCAGGAACGACCCAGCCGAGATCAAAACCAAACAAACCAGCAAGAATTCCCAGGATGGTCGCCACAACCATGATGGGCGGAACAAAGTAGCGGAGGCCACTGCCATATCGGCGGGAAAGCTCACCGCGCCAGAGACCGGTGGAATACATCTGCTTCAGAAGCGCCTTCACTGAGGTTCGTGGACGATAGACAACCTTGAGTTTGGGTGTGAACCACACCAGACCACCGGCATCTCGGAATCGGCGGTTGAGTTCCCAGTCTTGCCCGCGGCGAATTTCTTCGTTAAACATGCCCACTGTGAGCAAGCTTTCCCGGTTGAAAACCCCTAAATACACCGTGTCAACAGGGCCTTCTTTTCCCCCAACATGGAAAGGGGTTCCTCCCAGACCAACTTTGGTGTCATAGGCCCTGGCAACTGCCTTTTCAAAAGGTGTCGTGCCTTGGGCGTCCATGATGCCGCCGACGTTATCTGCCTGTGTGCGTAACAGGGTCTCTACTGCGATGCTGGCGTAGTCCTTGGGCAAGACAGAGTGGGCATCAACCCTAATCACGATGGGATATTGAGAAGCTTTGATCGCGAGGTTCATTCCCACTGGTGTAGCAGCTGCAGGGTTGTCCACGAAGTGAATGCGTGAATCTTCAGCACACATCTGCGCCACGAGCTCGTTGGTGCCATCTGTGCTGGGCCCTAAAGCAAGGGTGACTTCCATCGGTCCTGCATAGTCTTGCTCCAGCAGGCTCTGCACGGCAGCACGAATGTGAGTGACCTCGTTGAGCACAGGCATCACATAAGAAACACCCGGTAAAGGTGTGGATGGGATGGGCGCTGAGCCGAGAGCAGACATGGGGTCCTTTGAAAGAAGGCCGAGTTCTAGAGTATCAAGACCTCGGCCTTCTATCCCCTTAGCTGAGGGTACCGAGCTGAACCTTCAGCGTCTGAGTCTTACCACCTCGGTTGATCACGACAGTTGCGTCTGACCCACCTGGGGCAGTGCGCACCTGTGCAGTGAGATCATTGGCATCAGTAATGCGGACACCGTTGAACTGGGTCACAATGTCTCCAGCCTTGATGCCAGCCTTCTGAGCTGCACCACCATCAACTACTTCCTCGATGTATGCACCAACAGCGGTGCTTCCATCCTTGGCAGCTGCATCAGATACCTGAGCGCCGAGGAGACCGTGAGAGGCCTTCTGCTTTTCTATCAGTTCGGTTGATACGCGCTTGGCCAGGTTGGAAGGCAGAGCAAAGCCGACACCGATGCTTCCGGCCTCGCCACCACCAGCACTGGCAATGGCGACGTTAATTCCGATCAAGCGTCCCTTGGAATCCAGCAATGCACCGCCAGAGTTTCCAGGGTTGATTGCAGCGTCAGTTTGAATCACAGGGATAGAGATTGTCGTGCTCTGAGATTGTCCCTGTGAGGGTGTTTGCCCTTGACCAAAGTCGAAGTTGAAGGGGTTGTCGCTGCCACCAGAGTTGCCTGAATCAGATCCTGAAGAATCAGGAGCTGCAGAACTTGCAACCTGAATAGAGCGGTTGAGTGCAGAAACAATTCCGGTAGTAACTGTTCCGGCCAGGCCCAGCGGAGCACCCAGCGCAATGGTCAGATCGCCAACGTTAAGTTTGCTGGAGTCAGCCCATTCAATGGGAATGAATGGGCCGGTTCCCTTGATTTTCAGCACGGCCATGTCCACCGTGGGGTCTGTTCCCACAATGGTCGCGGGATAGATGTTGCCCTCGTTATCCTGAACAGTTATGTCAGCAGAATTCGATGCACCATCCAAGGTCACCACGTGGTTGTTAGTGAGGACATAGCCCTCTTCGTTCAGAATCACTCCGGAACCTGTACCGGCACCAGAATCACCAGTAACGGAAATAGTGACGACGCTTGGTGAGGCCTTGGCAGCAACAGCAGTTACTGCATTGACCTCGTCGGTGTCATTGATTGTGATGCCTTGAACGGCAGTGGAAGATGCGGTTGTAGAGTTTTGCCCAGTGAAGAAGACAGCAGCTCCTGCACCGGCGATACCTCCAACGAGGGCAGCGGCGACGGCTACGGCAACTAGTGGCAGAGCTTTGCTCTGTTTGTCAGCCTGAACTCGTGCAGGGCCAACAAAGGTTTCAGGAATAACCTGCTCAGCCGCAGGTGCAGCGGGAGGTGGGGTTGAGCCTTCTCCGACCTTGGGGAAGAAATACTCTGGTACACCTTTATCGTTGTTCTCGGTCATGCGAGAAACTCCTTTCACGTCCCATCAGCATTACCTATCAATCTGTGGGATTGCTATGGCCTGGCTGAATGTTGTCTGAGTGTTTGCTCAGCATGAAGAAACTCAGTGGAACGCCTCTTTAGGCTAACAGTGACTTCATGCCCAGATATTGTTTACGTTCTGGTTCACTGAGTTTTTCGATGGCGTATCTCAACATTGTTCGAGGCATTGTTGCGGCATATTTATCGAGAAAACCTCGCAAGACGGCAACATCCCGAATCCCCACCTCGCGCAGCATCCACCCCGTGGCTTTGTGGATGAGGTCATGCGTATCGCTGAGCAATATCTCACACAATCTCACAGTGGGATCGAAAATTCCCTGCCTGATCAAAGCGGCCGTAAACATCACTGCACTTCGTCGCTCCCACAGATTGGCTGATGAGGCAAGCTCTGTCAGCAGTTCCATGGAGTTATCAATCGATGTCAGATACCCGCCAACATAGGGAGCGCACGAATCAACTAAGTCCCAGTTGTTCACCCGTCCTTGCGCGACAAGAGCGAGATACACATCAAAGAGTTCGCCTTGCTGAACGAGACTTTTTGATCTCTTGAATTGACCAGCCAACACTTGAACAGCACACAAGCGAAGTTCGTGAATGGGCGATTGAGCCAACTCAACAATCTCTGCTGGTGAGAGATCACGAAAGTTCTTTCCCACCGCACGAACAACAGGAACACGAACCCCGATAAAGACATCGCCTTCACCGTATTCACCCGGACCTGTTTTGAAATAACGCTGAGTGTGTTCGGCAACAACAGAATCAGCGTGGCTTTGAATCTCTTCAATAAGGGAGAGAACCTGAGGGCTGAAGCTCGTCACACCATCACGCTACTGCACCCAACTATCGACAGGTTTGAGAACCACGAGCATTACTGCAGTCCCGTGCTGCAAGGACCGTATCCGCACTTTGCACAGAGGTCACCACCGCAGTGGCAGCGCTCGACACTTCACCAGAAACCGGAATCCACGCTCCGCCACCAATTCGATATTCGACTCCATATCGAACTACAACAGTGGTGGTGAAGCTCCCCTCCTGACGATAGATGTGACTAGTTGCTGTGGGAGAAAACTCCCTCACTCCCAAAGCATCCCACCTAGCACCTGGAACAGCTGTGCTGTTTGTTGAACCATCGCCGTAGTTCCAGTCATAAGCATGAGGAGTAAACCTCACCTCTGCACTGCCGCCGAATAAACTTCCTCCCACCACGTGCGTTGATGCCCCAGCAATGAAGTTGGTATCAAGATTCACAACAGTCCACCCGCGGGGTTGAGAAACAAGTGAGGCTTGCTGAGGGACAAAGTTTGCAAGGTCCTCTATCGTGACGGGGTTGTAGTTTGCGGGTGTTACCGATGGGGGTGCAGGAGTTGACCTACAACTAGCTACCGTCGCCAAACGAGCCATGCAGTTGAAAGTAATTGTTCCGTTGGGATAGTAAGGAACCTGCTTTCCGCTTCGACTAGGAGTAGTTGTCCTACTTGCAGGAGTCACAACCTCTGAACTTCCACCAGGAGTTGTCGACCGTGACCAAACGTCAACAGAGTTGTTATTTATCTGGGCGCCTGAACATAATCCCAAACGAACATCGGCGCTGTTACAACCGTTGACTGCAAAACTTGTTGTCGAAATAGCCATTGATGAGGAGAAGCCAATAAGGCACCCAAGGGCTAGCAAAAGTTTTGACCGGACCATGTCTCACTGCCTGCGACAAGTAACTTGGATTTAGAAATGGAAAAAGTTACATACATTGGCCAACGATCCACTCGCTCTAGTGGAGTTACATCTTCACCAAATTCGTTGAAAACTCTAGATTGACTGCTATCTAGGCAGAGGTAAAAAGAAATATCTGACTGATCTTGACCAGCTTTGTGGAAAGTATCAAATAACATTTCGCCAACAGAACGTAATCCACCAGAAGAATATGCTTCGAAGGAATTCATTTCTTGTAAGTATTGATCCTCCGAAACAAATGGCTTCAACCGCTCAGGGTTAGCCCCTCCATCTCGAGCAATCTGATCAGAAACAGATAGATACTCCGCATACGCGGCTTGTGCAGCAGCGAGTGCTTCTTCATCCGATGCAAAAGCCGGAGCTTGTTCAACTGCGGAGGAAGTTGGAATTGCCTGTGGTGTTGTGGTTGAACACCCAACAAGCGTGAGCGATGCAACAGATATCGCAAGGACAGGGAATAAACGCATTCTGAGAACCTAGCGATTAAGAATCAGGAGGTTCCTGAGTTATCCACATCACAAGTTAAACGAAAGTGGGGAGAGCCATAGGCTCTCCCCACTTCTGGTTTCTCTTGACTAGCCGCCGAAAGCTGCAGTCAATGGTGCTGAGAGGAAGTACAGCACGAATCCTGCTGCAACGATCCAGAGGATGGGGTGAATTTCTTTACCCTTGCCTGCGAATGCGCGGACGACCACCCAGGTGATGAAGCCAATACCAATACCGTTTGCGATGGAGTAGGTGAAAGGCATCATGATGATGGTCAAGAAGGCAGGGAACGAAATGCTCCAGTCCTTCCAGTCAATGTCAACAACCTGAGACATCATGAGTGCACCCACGATAACCAGTGCAGCAGCACCAACCTCGATGGGGACAACAGAAGTCAGAGGTGCAAAGAACATTGCAACCAGGAACAGCACACCGGTGACGATGTTAGCCAGACCGGTGCGAGCACCACCGGCAATACCGGAAGCAGACTCGATGTAGACGGTGTTGGACGAGGTTGAGGTGAAACCACCAACAACGGCACCAGCACCTTCAACAACCAGTGCGGACTTCAGACGTGGGAAGTTTCCGTCCTTGTCAGCAAGGCCAGCCTGCTTGGACAGACCGGTCATGGTTCCCATGGCGTCGAAGAAGTTCGAGAACACGAGGGTGAAGATGAGCATGATTGCAGCAAGTGCACCAATGCGCTCAAACGATCCGAACAGGTCTACTTCACCGATGGTTGAGAAGTCAGGAACCGCAACAATGGAGGGTGGCAGACCCGGTGCAGTTGTATCCCATCCGAACGGGGTTAGGAAATCGCCGGCATCACTGAATTTCTTTCCTACCTTGAAGATTGACTCCGCAATGATTGCGATGACGGTGGTTGAGATCAGACCAATCAGGATTGCTGCACGAACGCGCAGAGCCATCAGTACGGCAATGGTCAGTACACCAATGATGAAGATGGTGGTGGGTAGGCCAATTCCGTGATCAGTTCCAACACCGAGTCCAACAGGAACTGGACCGACGTCGGTGCGACGAACAAGACCACCGTCAACAAGACCGATAAATGCAATGAACAGACCGATACCTACGGTGATCGCTGTCTTCAAAGCAGGAGGAACTGCGGTGAAGATCATGGTTCGAAGACCAGTCACGGCGAGAATCAGGATGATGATACCGTCGATGACGACCAGACCCATGGCTTCCTGCCAGGTGACATCCTTCACGATGGTGACCGCGAGGAATGAGTTAATACCCAATCCAGCTGCGATTGCGAATGGCAAACGCGCGACGAAACCAAATGCGATGGTCATCAAACCAGCAGCCAGAGCTGTTGCACTGGCTACTGCCTGGGGTGCGAACTCAAAAGCTTCTGCGGATCCGCCACCGATGACGTTTCCGTTAACGTCGGGGCTGAATGCCAAGATGATGGGGTTCAGGATGATGATGTAAACCATCGTCATGAAGATGACGAGACCGCCACGGAATTCGGTACCAATTGTTGATCCACGCTTGGTGATTTCGAAATAGCGATCGAGTGTTGCTGCGAAGCCAGACTTCGGCTTCTCGGTGGTCGACGACGACAAACCGTTCTCCTTTTTGAAGTAGGGATGAGGGAACTACAGCTTTCACAATATCGTGGCTGAGAATTTGCCTAGAGTTTTTTACCGGAAAGTCTTAACCACTACTTGAAGTGAATTTCCTTCAGCCATACCACTACATGTGGTGATTGGCGGCCTAACGTAGTCTGGTTCTATGAGTTTTTCGAGTCCCGCAAACGGTATTGACCTTGAATTTCAGGGAATCACTCCAGATAAGCAGCTCCCCGAGCATGCCCAGCGAGGACACGTCACAATCAATGGATACGAACTGGCCACTATTCACATCGACGCAATTGGGCCCGTTCGAGGCACAGCCTTACTCGTTCCCGGTTACACCAGCTCGGCAGACACCTTCAACTGTATTCTCGAGCCTCTTGCCCGTCGCGGATATAACGTTGTGTCCTTCTCGCAACGTGGACAACAACTTTCCCAGGGACCCAGCGATGTTAGTGAGTATTCACTGGAAAGACTTGGCGCTGATATCCATGAACTGATCACCACAATGAACTTGAGGCAGCGCGTTCACCTCTTGGGCCACAGCTTCGGTGGTGTGGTTTCTATCGAGGCAGTGCTTCAGAACCCCAAGGCTTTTGCATCCTTAACGATGTGGAACTCTGGCCCTGAATGCATGGGCGGCGATATCGAGTCCCAGCGCCACGCATTGCTGGAATATGGCCCCCGTGCTTTTTATCTCTCCACCCGCATTGCTGCCGGCTTGGATCCCGACGCAGATATCAAGGGTGAACTGAACGTGGTCGAGCAGTATTACTACGACCGTTTGATGGGAACCAACCCCGCTCAACTAGAAGCTGGAATCACCATCCTTGCCAACCAGGTAAACAAAACTGCACAGCTCAAGGCCACTGGCGTTCCCGTTTTGGTCTCCCACGGCGCCAACGATGACGCGTGGCCAATTTCGATGCAACGGGAAATGGCTGAAGAACTAGAGGCTGACTACTGGGTTATCGCACATGCTGGACATTCCGCTCACGCAGATCGTTCCCACACATCAGCCGAGTTACTCGCCACCTTCTGGGACGAACACTAACAGCTAGGCAATGGTGTGAATCACCAGGCTGGTAAGGAAACCAAAAGTAACCAGCAGGCCTGTGTAGTTGTGAGCTTTACGGAACGCCTCAGGAATCATGGTGTCAGCAACCATGGCCAACATAGCTCCCGCAGCTAACGAAGTAATAAAACCGGTGGTTTCTGCAGGCATATCCGAAAGAATCGTGTAACCAGCGAGGCTGGATAACGCCGCGGCCAGGGCAATCCCACCCCAAAGGATGAACACGAAACGGGGTGAACGGCCAGCTTTTTTGAGTTCAGCAGTACTGGAGAGACCCTCGGGAAAGTTCGAAATAACAACAGCGATCAAGATGGGAAGGCTCACGCCCTGACCACCCACCATAGATAATCCCAAAACGAGCGACTCGGGAACGCCATCCAAGAGCGCTCCCACGGCAATACCTACACCGGTTCCCGGTTGCTCACCGGTTCCACGGCGATTACGTGCATTTCTGTAATCAAGGAAGATATTCACGAAGACATAAATCACAGCACCGACAGCAAAGCCAGAAATGCTTGGCCACAGCCCCACCTCTGCAACAGCCTCACCAACGAGGTCAAAGGCCAATGCAGAAATCAGCACGCCGGCACCAAAGGCCATGACGCTGGCAACATATTTGAATGGAACGTTGATAAACCACGCAACGAGCGCGCCTACAAAGAGGGCACCTCCAGCAAGAAGGCCCGCTCCGGCAGCGGCCAGCCAATCAAACATGACTACAGGCTATGCGTATTGAGATTCGATTGCACGCGTCAAGATGTGCACGAGAGCATCAAGCTGAATCGAGTCTTGCGAACCAGGCTCAAGTTCTTCGCCCTCAAGTGCACGGGCCGCGAGTCCACGCTTACTATCGATGAGCTCTGCGATCTTCGCGTCGATGGTTTGTGCAGCGATGATACGCCAAGCGGTAACAGGCATTTCTTGACCAATACGGTGTACGCGGTCAATAGCCTGGGTCTGCTCTGCAGCAGTCCAGGACAGTTCAGCCAACACCACGTTGGAAGAGGCCTGCAGGTTCAAACCAACACCGGCAGCAGTGAGCGAACACACGGCAACCTGGACAGAATCATCCTTGTTGAAAGCATCAATTGCTTCTTGGCGAGCAGCGGTGGACTGGTCACCACGTATAGAAACAGATTTGATTCCCTGAGCGGCAAACGCGCGTTCTGCCGTGTCCATGACATCAATGTGCTTCGCGAAGAAGACCACCTTGCCCACTGATCGAGCAAGCTGGGCGGCATAGTCGGAAGCAAGTCCGGCCTTAGCCTGACCAATCTTGCGGACCATGGTGAAGACGTTATCTCCGGTCTTCTGGCCCTTAGATTCGTCAAGTTCCTGCTGCGCCACCATACGGATCAGTTCTGAGGTGGAACCGCGGAAGTTTCCGGAGACGGTCAAGCGCTTGTAACGCTCGAGCAAACGGTGAGCCAGTTCTGCCTCAGCAGCCTTGATGGAGTTACCCAGCTCATCATCGAGTTCAACAGGGAGATCAACCACACGCTTTGCTGGAAGATCTTTCGCCACGTCAATCTTGCGGCGGCGAACAATACCCATGGAGACGACGGTCTCTCGTGCTGCAGCATAGAAGCCTTGGTCCGCTGGAGTGAGGCCTGTTGCTTCGAGTTTGGCAGTGAGTTCAGCCGAAGGCTTCTCTCCTTCAATCCAGCCGAGGAACTTCCAGATAGCACGGAAGTCATCAATGTCATTGATCAGTGGTGTTCCTGTCAGAGCAATACGCAGTGGGTCGTGGCCAGGAGTGCGTGCCACGATCCGCTCCGACAGCGCCAATACGTGCTTGGAACGCTGAGAGGTGAGGTTCTTGATGAAGTGAGCCTCATCAACAACCATTCCCTTGAAGCCCATCTGGCCAATCCACGATAGGTGACGGTCAAGAACTTCGTAGTTGACAATAAACACATCTGCGAAGGCATCTACATCGGTGCCATCACCGTGAATCACCGTGGCTTTGCGACCAGGAATCCACCGCTCTACTTCACGAGCCCAGTTCATTTTCACCACGTTGGGCACAATTGCCAACAGCGGGAAGGCGTTTGCCACGGATGCAGCGATCAAACTCTGTGCAGTCTTTCCCAAACCAGGCTCATCGGCGAGCAGGAATGTGCGGTGGCCTTCACGAACGCTCTCGATAAAGCGAATCTGGTGGGGCATGAGTTCTCGCCCGGGAGGCGAGTAGCGGTCAAACTTGGGAACCTTGGGCATTTCCATGCAGGCAGATCCCCCACCAGCACCTGTCTCAAAAGATTTGAACAGAGGACCTAACAGTTCCCAGTTCGATAAACGAAGAACTGGAATAGATCCGGTGGAAACCTTGCTGAAATCAGGTTCGAGGAAAGGGTTGGATTTGAGACGAGCCTTCACTGACTGAGGAAGGACCTGCTTCTCTGCCAGTTCTGGCGCAAACTCTTCGACAGGCTTAGGGACCTCGGTGGTGATGATGAGATCTTCGGGGTTGATCTCCGCACCAGATTCAACAAGCCAGTCCCGGCGCATTTTCTGCGCCACAGGACTGGTGGCGTGGTCTACTTCGAGAAGTTGAATCAGCGAGGTGTCACGCGCAGCTGTTTTAGCCAAGATGGTGGCCACACCATCAAGGCGTTTGAGCTGTTCTGCTCGTGCTGAATCAGTGAGGCTGGTGTCAGCTTTGACACGTGCACGCTCCTCACGGACGAGAAATGCGATGACCTGAAACTTGGTGCGGTTGGTTGGTCCAACCTTCTTACCTGTTTGTGCCTTGGCCTCAACTTCGCGAACTTTGCGAGCGAGGATAGGGATTAACCCAGAGTTATCCAGGGTGTTACGACGAGTGCCTGTGCGGGCCACATTGTCTCCATGACTTAAGAAACGACAGCAATACGGCGAGATTTCACTGGTGTGTATTGCCCCAAACTGCACCTGTCAGAGATTTCGTCACGCATCACGCGTTAGCGCCGGCGACGAGAGAAGTCTGGTGGTACGAAAGTAAGTCTACTACTTCCCTGTTGGTGTCTTAATCATGAAGCCGCCAAGGAAGAACACGGCTGCTGCTGCAACCTGGAGAAGCATCCACCACTGAATTCCCGGAGTGATGCCATCTGTGAGGCGGTAGATCGGATTCCAATAGATTGCGATTGCAGTAAATAGCGGGGTGAACAGCCAGCGCTTACTGTTGATGGACTGCCAGGAGAAGACAGCCAAAATGGCTGCCAAGATGCTCACCACGAAAAGTACGGTGATGTACCAATCAGTGCCATAGACCCCCATGCCGATAAACATGGCGATGACTCCGGCCAGACCGGGAACAATCCCCGGGCGAATGAGTTCAGGTTCAGCAGACTTTTTTGCCATAGACAGCAGTTTATCGGCGTCTAAATCGGCTTGCCTCGGGGCAGTCGAAGGGATCCCGTGCAGCCAATCCCACCTTGTTGAGGTAGGCCACCACAATCGCATACGAACGCATGAGCGTAGTTTCAGCGTAGGGAACTCCCTCGCGAGCACAGTGCTCGCGCACAATCATTCGCGCCTTTTTCAAGTGGGGCCGAGCCATGCTGGGGAAAAGGTGGTGTTCAATTTGGTAGTTCAGGCCACCCATGAAGGCCGTCGCACCGAAGCCTTTGATGTTGCGAGATGTCATGACCTGTTTTGTCATGAAGTCAACCTTGTTTTCTTTTGGAATCTGGGGCATTCCTTTGTGGTTTGGGGCAAACGATGCTCCCATGTAGACGCCAAAGACGGCGAGCTGAACACCGAGGAAAGCAAAAGCCATCCCTAGGGGGAGGAACCAGAACACGACGGCTACATACGCGGTGAGGCGCAGGGCAATCAAAGATAGTTCGACAGCACGGCCTTCGAGGCGACCTTTGCTAAACAAGGTGCCAATAGAGCGCACATGCAAGTTGATGCCTTCAAGCGTGAGCAGGGGAAAGAATAAGTACCCTTGGCGCTGCGTTATCCACTTCAACAGACCCTTTTGCTTGACTGCATCTGTTTCCTGAAAAGAGATCGTGTCCCACTCAATGTCGGGGTCTTTACCCACCGTGTTGGGGTTGATGTGGTGTTTGGTGTGTTTATTCATCCACCAGGCATAGGAAATCCCCACCACGCCTGACGCCAGAATGCGCCCGGTCCAGTCATTGGCTTTACCTGATTTGAAAACCTGACGGTGTGACGCTTCGTGAGTAATAAAGGCAATTTGTGTCAGCAGAATGCCTAACCCCGCTGCAATAAGGAGCTGGAACCACGATTGCCCAATCAACACAAACCCCGTGATGAGTCCAGCCATGGCCAGAGCGAGCCCAGCTGCAAGCCACATATAGAACGTCCTCGAACGTTCCATGAGCCCTGCGGAGGTGACCGCCTTCATCAGCGAGGCGTAACTGTTGGTTACCGGCTGGGAGTTGGGGTCACGAGTTTTCGTTGAACGAATAGGCCCGAGGATAGAACTAAGTGTCATATCGCCACTTCTGTAAGTCAGGTCGACTTCACAGCCGGCGAGGTATTGCGTTGAGCAGTTAGTCCAATCTAACGTGCAAACCTGCGAAGTCGCAGTGAATTGAGCACAACAAACAAACTCGAGAACGCCATTGCTGCTCCCGCAAGCATGGGATTGAGGAATCCCAGCATTGCCAGCGGTATTGCTGCGACGTTATAGGCAAACGCCCAAAAGAGATTTCCGTAGATAATCCGCAGTGTTTTGCGCGAGAGCGCAAGGGCATCTGCGGCAGCACTGAGCGTTCCACGAATCAACGTGATGTCGCTAGCTGCAATGGCGACATCAGTTCCCGTGCCCATTGCAATGCCCAGATCTGACTGAGCTAACGCAGCGGCGTCGTTGACACCATCACCAATCATGGCCACTGCCCCACCACGCTTTTGTAAATCAGCGATGACCTGCAGCTTGCTCTCTGGAGTCGCTCCTGCGATGACACGAGTTATACCGACCTGTGCCGCTATGTGATGGGCGGCGTCTTCGTGATCGCCTGTCAACAGGATTGTTTCTAGCCCCATTTGATTGATGCGGGTAATCGCTGCAGCAGAATCTTCTTTGATGGTGTCTGCAACTGCCACAATGGCCTGCACTTTTCCATCCCAGCCAGCTAACACTGTGGTTGCTCCGCTGTGCCGAGCAGTCTCAAACTGAACGGCTTGAGTGTCAGAAAGAACCAGCTGGTGTTCTGCCATCCAGTTTTGTGTTCCCACAAAAACTTTGACTCCCTCAACAACGCCGGTGACACCCTGACCTGCCACAGAGGAGAATTCTGACACTGCAGGAAGCTTGAGCCCTACTGCTTTTGACACGATGGCATGAGCAATGGGGTGTTCCGAATGGGTTTCGAGGGCAGCAATAATTCTGAGAACATCATCGTGTGAACCTGTGGTGTGAATGCTGGTGACGCTCATCTGGCCGGTAGTGACAGTCCCTGTCTTATCCAAGACCACGGTCTTGATTCGGGCTGAACTTTCAATCGCGTCAGGGCCAGAAATGATGATTCCCATTTGCGCGGCTCGACCGGTACCCACCATCAAAGCCACGGGTGTAGCCAAACCGAGGGCACAGGGACAAGCAATAACTAAAACAGCAATGGCTGCCGTAAAGCCCACGGTCACTGGAGCCCCTGCAATCCACCATCCCAAGATGGTGAGCACAGCTAAACCGATCACGATGGGGACAAAGACGGCAGATATTCGGTCAGCAAGCTTTTGAACTGCAGCTTTATGTAGCTGTGCATCCTCAACAAGTATTGCAAGTTGAGCCATCCGGGTGTTTTGTCCAACCTGGGTCGCTCTGACGGTGAGTCGACCATCCAAGACAATGGTGGAGCCGGTGACGGCGCTTTCTGGACTTTTATCCACGGGAAGAGATTCACCGGTGAGTGAGCTCTCATCGACGGCAGCTTGCCCGTTAATCACCTCGCCGTCGGTGGCGATAATCTCACCTGGCTTGACAATGAATATGTCACCCACGGCTAACTGCTCTGCAGGAATTCTCTTCTCAACCCCGTCAACGAGGATGGTTGCTTCAGTAGCTTTGAGCTCACTCAAAGCGCGCAGTGCAGCGCTGGCACTGCGCTGTGAGCGCTCCTCCAGAAATCGTCCCAGAAGCAAGAACGTGGTGACGCCAGCTGCTGCTTCAAAGTAGATGTTGTGTGTGGGGTCTGACTGCCAGGCAAAGAGCTCCAGGGTGTGATGCATCCCAACCATGCCTGCCGCACCAAAAAAGAGCGCATAAACCGACCAGAAATAGGCAGCAAAGGTTCCCATGGTGATGAGGGTGTCCATCGTGAGAGTGCCATGACGCAGGTTCAAAAAAGTTGAACGGTGGAAAGGCCAGCCACAGAAAAAAACCACGGGGGTGGTCAGCAACAGCGAAATCCATTGCCAGTAACTAAATTGCCACGCCGGAACCATCGCCAAAACAATGACGGGAATCGACAGAACAATGGCGATGACCAGTCTTTCCAGCAGTGAAATCTTCCCAGGCTTAATGCCATGTTCGTGATGACTGTGGCTGTGCTGATCTGAAGCAGGAAGGGTGGCGATGTAGCCAATTTTGCTAACCTGTTTGACTAAATCTTCCGCGCTCACACCTTCTGGATATTCCACTTTGGCGCTGTTTGTCGCCAAATTGACGGCGGCATGAACACCAGGAAGTTCGCCCAAGCTTTTTTCGACACGGGAGACACAACTCGAACAGGTCATTCCCTCGATACCCAGAACGACGGTGGAGGTGGTCTTCTCAGCCATAGCCTCTTCTTTCCTCGCAACCTTCAACGTTCTGTGGTTCCAGAATATTCCTCGTTCAAACAAAGATGGCCGCCTCAATTGAGGCGGCCATCTGACGGGTTGTACTAGTTCGTTGTTGCAGGTGCTGGAGTAGTGGTGGGGTAACCCTCAGGAATGATGTCGTTACCGTTTGCATCATGCTCGTGAGGAACATTTCCTGGCATTGAGCCATCGGCTTCAAGTCCACCCTGTGCTCCGCCGGCCATACCAGCCTGTGGTCCGTGACCACGCTTACCTTCGTGACCGCCGCGGGGACCGTCACCGTCGTGGTCGCCATCCATGTGGCCGCCATCTCCAGGGAGCTGACCCGCGACACCTTCTGCCATTCCAACTGCGGGACGGCTGTTGTGATCAATCACGTTGGCAACTGCCATTCCGCCACCAAAAACTCCAGCAAGGAGGGCAACGCCTGCTGCTGAGATGCCTACGATGGCACCAGTTCCGAGACGGCGCTTGCGTCCCTCTTCAATTGGAGTCACGTTCTCGGCCTGCTCTGCGGTTGCTTCAGGTGCAGCAGGGGTAAATTCTGCTGGAGTTTCTACGTTGTCGTTGTTGTCGTTCTTGGGCATCTGCATGCCTCCTTCGTTTCGTATTGTGTGTTGTTCTGAGGGGGTTGGGATCCTCTGGCCTTGGGGCCGATAACTACACACTGCACACGCACCCTATGAGGACGCTATGAAACAGTTAAGGATGAGCACAGAGTTTTATTGAGCAGTTCGCTTTTCATATCTTTTGACTGCAGCTGCGGTGATTTTGTCTGCCATACCGTTGAAAATGATTCCGTGTGCGGGCAGAATCGACAGCCAATACAACCGGCCGCCCAAACCGCGAGGGAAGAAAATAGCGCGCTGTAGGTAGCGGGAAGAACCATCTGGTTGAGGTTCAGCACTGAGTTCAAGCCAGGCCAATCCAGGGACTTTCATTTCTGCACGTAAACGTAGGAAACGCCCGTGGTCTATGCGCTCCACACGCCACCAGTCGACCGAGTCCCCCACGCGAAGCTTTTCTGGGTTGCTGCGTCCACGGCGCAAACCGACACCACCGACGAGCTTGTCAGCAAATCCTCGAGCAGCCCACGCGATAGGCAGGGAATACCAGCCGTTCTCACCACCGATGCCTTCGATGATTGCCCACAAGTCTTCTGCTGGTGCCGCACAATCACGTTCTTTGATATCTAGATAAACCCGGTGGCCGGCCCAATCTGGGTCAGAGGGTAAAGGATCACTGGGAGCACCGTAGACACTGGCGTTTTGCCAGCTTGTCTCAATGTCACCTTCTTGCATTTTTCCTAGGGCAAGATGCACGGCACGACGGTAGGGCACGAGGCCTTCGGGTGGAGGCGGAATGATCTGGTCAACATCATGTTCGTTCATGATGCAGTCATGCTGAAGCGACGCAATGATGGGCACTGCGAGCGCTCTGGGAATCGGGGTAACCAAGTTCACCCATTGACTGGCCAAGTAGGGAGTGAGCACGGGAAGGCGCAAAATCGCACGTTCTTTCATGCCCGCTTCGAGGGCGTAGCCGTTCATCATGTCCGAATACTTCAGAACGTCGGGACCACCAATATCCAGTGTCCTGTTCACACTGGGCGGCAAATCAGCTGCCTTGATGAGGTAGTACATGACATCTCGCACAGCGATTGGCTGAATGAGATTACCCACCCACTTGGGAGCTGTCATGACGGGAAGAACATCAGTGAGGTGACGAATCATTTCAAAACTGGTTGAACCCGAACCAATAATCACACCGGCTTGCAATGCAACCGTGGGAACACCTGATTCGAGGAGTATTTCTCCCACCTCGGCACGCGAGCGCAGGTGCTTAGACAGCTCACCTTTGGAGGGGTGTAATCCACCCAAGTAAACAATTCTCTTGACGCCACACTCTTTGGCTGCGCGAGCAACGTTGTGTGCTCCGGTGATTTCTTTCGACTCAAAATCACCTTTCTCCCCCATGGCATGAACCAGGTAATAGAGAACGTCAATGTTCTTGCATGCTTCGGAGACAATCTCAGCATCAAGAAGGTTGCCTTCAACAATGTCTACCTGTGAGCGCCAGGGAACATCTTTGAGTTTGTCGGCATTACGCACCAGAACACGAACAGTGAAACCTGCCTCGAGGAGCCTGGGAACCAAACGTCCACCGATGTATCCGGTTGCCCCGGTAACGAGCGCGCGTTTTTTTGCCATGTGCTGACTCTACGCCTGAGTGTTGGTACCGTCATAGAGGGAGGGAGTGCGCGTGCAGAAGAACAAACGTATCTGGCTTGTCATTGGCCTCGTTTGCCTGTTTGTTTTAGTCGTGGGCTCCATTGCTTCCTCAGTCAATGCTGTTCGTTCGATGCAAACGGCGGTCACGGTTGATTCCCTGGAGCAAGCATTAGAAGCAAGCCCCACTCCAGTTGGCATTTCGGTTCCCACAGAAACTCCCACACCACCAGCAACCGCCATTCCTGAACTGACTCAGTCTGCTTCGGCTACCACGTCAGTTTTTGTCGCGATGCTTGCTGAACTTCCTCAAGACGATTCACCCGGTTCACACACCGGATATGACCGCGATTACTTCAATGCCTGGATTGATGCTGATGGAGATGGCTGCAACACCCGTGCTGAAGTGTTGCTGATGGAGTCACAAACAACTGTCTCTACCCGCGGGCGCTGCACCGTCACCACTGGTTCTTGGGTCTCGGTATATGACGGAGCTATGTTGACCGATGCAAGCCGTCTCGACATTGACCATTTCGTGCCACTGAATGAGGCCTGGGTCTCTGGCGCCTATGCCTGGGATAGCGCTACTAGGGTCCAATTTGGTAATGACTTGGGCTACGGTCCTTCACTGGTTGCTGTGACAGCGAGTTCCAACAGATCAAAAAGTGATCAAGATCCCGCGAGATGGATGCCGCCGGCACGAGGATACTTTTGTGATTATGCCGCCACTTGGGTTGCAGTGAAGTGGCGCTGGAGTTTGAGCGTGGACTCCCTAGAACGCATGGCATTGCAATCCGTTTTGAACGAGTGCACCTCTGTCTCCGTTGAGGTTCCACAGAAAGCCACCGTTGCGGCAGGTGCTGCCCCTGAGCCGGTTGCGCCAGTCTCAGACGGTGTCCTTGACCCGAATTATGGAACCTGCTCTCTCGCACAAGCAAACGGCGCAGGTCCCTATGTCCAGGGCGTTGACCCCGAATATGAGTGGTATCGCGATAGGGACAAAGACGGCGTGGTCTGCGAGTAGACAAGAAAAGAGCCCGACCTCTATCGAGGTCGAGCTCTTTGCGCTGTGTTGATGCTTACTTGCCGCCGCAGCACGCGCCGCCGCAGCAGCCGCCCTCTTCGCCGCCACCTAAGGTTGCGGAAGGGGTCTCAAGCTTGATGTTCGCGGTTGCCATATGGTCTCCTTTGTTGAAGGGCGACCGTCGGGGCTATCGAGCCTGACCGGTCGAGGTCTGTATTAAGTGTGCGCCTGTTTTGCTGTCAGGTCAATGTGGGAGCGGGGCATGTCGCCCAGAGCTTAATTAGCTGTGAGAACTTCCCATTTCCAACATGACCACTCCGACGATGATGAGTGCAAGTCCAATGAAACCCCAGACGTTGATGGTTTCCTTGAAGAGGAAGATTCCCATGATGGCAACAAGAGCAGTGCCACATCCTGCCCAGATACCGTATGCCACACCCATGCTGAGACCTTTTGAGAGCCCTAAACCCAGCGCAGTAAATGCGCCCAGGTATCCCACAATCACGAAAATGGTGGGCACAAGCTTGGTAAAGCCGTCACTCATTTTCAGTGAAATAGTCCCGATAACTTCACTGACGATAGCCACGGCTAGCAAAAGATACGCAACAACCATGTGTGTAGCTTAACTCGCTCCGTGGATACGGCGGCTCAGTTCCTGTGCTGTTGTCTTGATTTCGGGAAGGAGATGTTGAACTCGCAACTGGAGTTCTTCCTCCGTTGCGGAAACAGGAACGGGATAGGTCACCGCTATCGCTGCTGCTGGCCAGCCGAGGTGGTCTTTGACCACAACACCTACAGAGGCAAGACCATCAGTGATTTCGCTGCGTTCAGTGGAATAGCCCTGTTGAGCCGCCTGTGTCACCAGCGCTTTGAGTTCACGATAACTTTGCGGTCCGGCCAACCCCAATTCTTCTCGTTGGGTAAACACCACTGGATCTGAGTAGAGCGCTCGTAATTGTGCGGGTGGTAAGGCCGTAAGCAAAGCACGGCCAGACGCCGTGAGGTGCGCAGGAAGTCTCACTCCCACGTCTGTAATGAGTGAGGGTCGTCTGGCAGCGCGCTCCTCAACGACATAGAGAACATCGGTTCCGTGCAGAACAGCCAGGTGAGCTGACTCTCCGATGTGGTCGACCAGTTTGGCCAGCAGTGGTGCACCAAGTCGCGTCAACGGTTGTTGCCTCGAGTAGGAAGAGGAGAGCTCAAAGGCGGCTGGCCCTAAACCATAACGGCGCTCTTCTGGGATGTGCAGAGCAAATCCACGCTCGGTGAGAACGGTCAAGATTTGATACACAGAAGATCGCGGCAAAGATAATGCTGTTGCAATAGTTTGTGCGGGAACGGGTCCTCGCTGGTGGGCAAGAAACTCCAAAATACGCAGGGTCGAATCGGCTGCGGGAACTTTACTCACGACCCCAGTATGCCTTGTCTGTAATATCAGACACAAGGGGTGTTTTTGCCGTATTTATCGCAATCTTTTCAGTGTGAAATCAGTACATGAGTTCTGTAACTGTGGGCACTGGTGCCGTATCCATTGACGATGTCGTTGCTGTTGCGCGGTATGACGCACACATTGTGCTCGATGAAAAAGCACTTGAAGAGGTAGCACGATCTCGCGCCGTCATCGATGCACTGGCTTCAGACCCCAACCCGCACTATGGCATCTCTACCGGTTTCGGCGCACTGGCAACAACCTTTATTGAGTCCGACCGCCGAGCACAACTCCAGGCCTCACTCGTGCGCTCTCATGCGGCAGGCTCTGGGGAGGAAGTAGAGCGTGAAGTTATTCGCGCACTGATGCTCTTGCGTTTGTCGACTCTGATGACCGGCCGCACCGGCGTTCGCCCCATCGTTGCTCAAACCTATGCGGCCCTCATTAACGCCGGAATTACTCCCGTGGTTCGCGAATACGGTTCCCTGGGGTGCTCTGGTGATCTTGCTCCACTGTCCCACTGTGCTTTAGCAACCATGGGTGAAGGTGATGTGCGCAACGCTGAGGGCATTCTGATGCCCGCATCCCAAGCTCTCTCAGAGGCAGGAATCACTCCCCTCAAGCTGGAAGAGAAAGAAGGCTTAGCCCTCATCAATGGCACGGATGGCATGCTCGGCATGCTGGCACTGGCCATTACAGATCTCAAGATGCTGATGACCGCTGTGGATGTTTCTGCAGCGATGAGCATCGAAGGATTGATGGGAACTGACAAGGTCTTTGCCGCAGATTTGCACGCCCTGCGCCCTCAGGTTGGCCAAGGACAATCAGCAACCAACCTGCGCAATATCTTGGCTGACTCACCCATCGTGCACTCGCATGCAGGGCCTGAAGATGGTCGAGTGCAGGATGCCTATTCACTGCGGTGCTCGCCCCAAGTTCACGGTGGAGCTCGGGACACCATCGCTCACGCAGAACTCGTAGCCAACCGAGAACTCGCCTCTGCAGTAGACAACCCCGTGCTGACAGTTGATGGCCGTGTGGAAAGCAACGGTAACTTCCACGGTGCACCGGTTGCCTATGTATTGGACTTCCTTGCCATCGTCGCTGCTGATGTTGCGTCGATGAGTGAGCGCCGTACCGACCGCTTCCTCGATCGCTCACGTAACCAAGGACTGCCTCCCTTCCTCGCTCACGAAGTGGGTGTGGACTCAGGCCTCATGATTGCTCAATACACGGCTGCTGGTTTGGTTTCAGAAATGAAGAGGTTGGCAGTTCCCGCCTCGGCGGACTCCATCCCCTCCAGCGCCATGCAGGAAGACCACGTCTCAATGGGGTGGCATGCCGGACGCAAACTTCGTAAAGCAGTTGATGCCCTCTCACGCGTCATTGGTATTGAACTAATGACGGCCTCACGCGGTATTGACCTGCGTGCTCCGTTGCAACCTAGTCCCGTTACCGGCGCTGTGATCGCTGAACTACGCAAGAACGGTGTTGCTGGCCCCGGTGCAGACCGTTTCCTCTCCCCCGAAATTGAAACTGCTGCCGAGCTCACTCTTTCTGGCCGTGTCACAGCTGTAGCTCAGGCTGCCGCAACTACCCCACTGATCTGAACACCATAAATAAGCCCAAGGAGACCCTCATGACCTCAGGACCACGCACCGTTCGTGCCGCACGCGGAAACACACTCACCGCCAAAAGCTGGCAGACAGAAGCCCCCATGCGCATGCTCATGAACAACCTTGACCCTGAGGTTGCTGAACACCCCGAGAAACTTGTTGTGTATGGAGGCACTGGTAAAGCTGCCCGTACCTGGGAAGCATATGACGCCATCGTGCGCACGCTTGAGACACTCGACTCTGACGAAACCCTCTTGGTCCAGTCCGGCAAGCCTGTTGGTGTATTCCGCACCAATGAGTGGGCTCCTCGTGTGCTCATTGCCAACTCCAACCTCGTGGGTGACTGGGCAAACTGGCCAGAATTTCGCCGTCTCGAGGCCGAAGGCCTCACCATGTACGGCCAGATGACCGCAGGTTCCTGGATCTACATCGGAACCCAAGGAATTTTGCAAGGAACCTACGAAACATTCGGTGCTGTTGCTCGTCAACACTTCGGTGGAACTCTCGCTGGAACTCTCACCCTGACCGGTGGCTGCGGTGGCATGGGTGGCGCACAGCCCCTGGCCGTCACCATGAATGACGGTGTTGTGCTCATCGTGGACGTGGACGCTACCCGTCTCCAGCGTCGTGTTGAACACGGTTACCTCGATGAGATGACCCATGACCTCGATGATGCGATTGCTCGTGTTCTGGCAGCTAAGGAATCCAAGACTCCCTTGTCTGTAGGAATTGTTGGCAATGCAGCTGATGTCTTCACTGAGTTACTGGAGCGCAAAGTTCCTATCGACATCGTGACGGACCAAACAAGTGCACACGACCCCCTCTCTTACCTTCCTGAAGGTGTCTCGGTTGAGGAATGGCACAAGAAGGCAGAACAGGATGCTGCGTGGTTCACTGAGCACTCCCGTGCTGCAATGGCGAAGCAGGTCAAAGCCATGGTTGAGTTCCAGGATGCTGGAGCCATTGTCTTCGACTACGGAAACTCGATTCGTGCCGAAGCCAAGCTCGGTGGTTATGACCGCGCATTTGACTTCCCCGGCTTCGTGCCCGCCTATATTCGTCCACTCTTTTGTGAGGGTAACGGTCCATTCCGCTGGGCAGCTCTCTCCGGAGACCCAGAAGACATTGCCAAGACCGACAAAGCCATCATGGAACTCTTCCCCGAGAATGAGCACCTCAAGCGATGGATCACTAAGGCAGGCGAAAAGGTTCACTTCGAAGGTTTGCCTGCGCGCATTTGTTGGTTGGGCTACAAAGAACGCCACCTGGCAGGCCTGAAGTTCAATGAGATGGTCGCCTCTGGTGAGCTCTCCGCACCGATCGTGATTGGTCGGGACCACCTCGACTCAGGTTCGGTTGCTTCCCCCTACCGCGAAACCGAAGCCATGAAAGATGGCTCGGATGCTATCGCTGACTGGCCTTTGCTTAACGCCCTGCTCAACACAGCATCCGGTGCAACCTGGGTTTCTTTGCACCACGGCGGTGGTGTTGGTATTGGCCGGTCCATCCACTGTGGTCAGGTCACTGTTGCCGATGGAACCGAACTGGCGGCCCAGAAACTCGAACGCGTTCTCACCAATGACCCCGGTACTGGTGTCATGCGTCACGTTGATGCTGGTTACGAGCGTGCCGAAGAGCTCGCTCGTGAGCGTGGTCTGCGTGTTCCAATGTGGGAAAACTAACAGGTAAGTAAGCTCACCATCATGTCTCGCACGCTATTCACCAACATCGGTTTGCTCGTGACGAACAATCCGAAAGAAGCGGCACGTGCCGGTGGAACGGACTCCCCTACTGGCGAGATCCGTGACGCCGCCATGATTGTTGACAACGGTGTGGTGGCGTGGGTCGGCAAAGCAGCAGATGCCGAAACCGGTGGCGGTTTCGACATTGACGCTGTGGTCAATGTGCATGGAAACACGCTCATTCCAGGGTTTGTTGATTCTCACTCTCACCTCGTTTTTGCCGGGGATCGCTCTGCAGAGTTTGCTTCACGCATGGAAGGAACACCATATGCCGCAGGCGGCATACGTTCAACCGTTGCGGCAACACGTGCTGCCTCCGAAGAGAGTTTGCGCGAGCACGTTGCTTCGCTGGTCAAAGAAATGCACTCTCAGGGCACCACGACCATCGAAATCAAGTCAGGATACGGACTAGACGTTGCAACCGAAGAACGATTGGTGCGCCTGGCCAGAGAAGTCACCGAGGAAGTGACCTTTTTAGGTGCGCATGTGGTTCCTGCAGAGTTTGCCGACTCCCGTGATGACTATGTTGAGCTCGTGACGGGCGAAATGCTTGCAGCGTGTGCACCATATTCCAAGTGGATTGATGTTTTTTGTGAAAAAGGTGCTTTCACGGTGGAGGAAACCAGGCGTATCTTGACTGCCGGAATAGCCGCAGGACTCCAACCTCGCGTGCACGCGTCACAACTTGGCCCCGGCGAAGGTGTTGCCTTGGCCGTTGAGCTAGGTGCTGCTTCTGTGGATCACTGCACCTATCTCACTGAGGAAGATATCTCAGCCCTGGCAGGTTCCAGCACAGTTGCCACTTTGCTTCCTGGTGTGGAATTCTCTACCAAACAGCCCTACCCTTCTGGTCGTGCACTCATTGATGCGGGTGTGACAGTTGCTCTATCCACAGACTGCAACCCAGGATCTAGCTTCACTTCTTCTATGCCGTTTTGTATTGCTATAGCGGTGCGGGAAATGGGCATGAGCCCAGCAGAAGCCCTCTGGGCCTCCACAGCCGGAGGAGCACAGGCTCTGCGTCGGAATGATGTGGGCAGCCTCTCGGTCGGAATGCGCGCAGACATTGCCGAGATCAATGCACCCAGCTACATTCACCTTGCCTATCGTCCCGGTGTCCCCCTGATTGGCCGGGTGTGGAAAGACGGAGAACTTATCGCTGGCTAACGCCGGCAACTGCCTCCAGAACACACAGTGCCGCGAGGCGAACAGTTCTGCCGTCTGGCGAATCTGTGGTGGCATCTATTTCGGTCAGGTCCAATGATCGAACCTGAGGGTGAGCCGCAGCGATACGGGCAACCTGGCGCAGTTCATAGGCACTGATACCGCCGGGAACACTAGCTGGGCAGGCCGGGGCAACAGATCGATCACACACGTCCACATCCAGATCAACATGGACTGGACCGCCTGCGGCACCGGCAATAGCGAGTGCCTCGCTCATAATCTCAGCGAGAGGTCGTCGGGCAAGTTCATCACGGTGAATCACCGTGATACCTAGCTCATGAGCCCTGCGAGCATAGGCAACAGAGTTGGCAAAATCTTGAATGCCGATTTGCACAATGCGTTGAGGATTCAAACCCGCCTCAATCAGTCTGCGCACGGGTGAGCCATTGCTGACCCCATCACGCAGGTCATAGTGGGCGTCTAAAGTAATCAAACCTGCAGTTGAGAGGTCGCTCCCCCATGCCCCCAGCGCAGCAGCTACTGTGACGGAGTTATCGCCACCTAGAGCAATGACAAGCTCTGAGGCTTTGGCGGCATCTGCCATCACTGCAATAGTTCGCGCTTCACCTGCCGGAGAATCAGGGTCGGCAACATTGCCAAAATCTGCCACGGTGAGCTCTTCCAAATTCACAATGTCTGGGTTATTGCGCACACCCTTCTCAGGCAGGCGGCGATCCTGCATGAGTGCAGGAGAGTAACGAAAAAGTGCAGAACGAATAGCGTCAGGGGTTTCGTGAGCATTAGTTGCGCTCAATGAAGTTTGTGAAGCGGGAACACCGACTAAGGAAACATCAATCCGAGATCCCGCGGATAATTCAGAAGGGGCTGGCCATCCGCCAGCTCGAGGCCAGAGGGGGTCGTGAGACAAGCCAGAAGGTTTAGTCATTGTCGGCAGCTTTCGCGGCTTTCTGGCCTTGAACACCGGCAAAAATCACACCCACCAGCAATGCTCCCAGTGCGACCTGGACGAGATACGTCTGGAATTGCGCGGGCAGGAAAAGGGCAACAATCATCAAGGTTGCATTGGCCAAAGCGGTATCCCGCATGATGGGGTACGCCACCACGTGAGCAGCCAACCATGTTTTTTCATTCTTACGGGTAGCTTTTGTTCGGATACCCGCCCACGCGTTGGGCCCTACTTTGCCCGATGCGGCTCGAGCAACCACAACATAAAGAATCACATCCGCCACTAGCGAAAGTGCAACGACGAGGTACAGAGTGCCGGAATCCATAGCTCTAGGCTACTTTGTCTTTACCCTTATTGCGGGTTCGAAAGATCAATGCTTTCACCATGTTCAGGTGCCCGAACATTCCATTTCAACTCGGACGCAATCCGAAAACGCATCCGGTCTGCCGCATCCATTTCACCGTGTGTGACATAGGTCATTTTTGGGGCACGCGGGGCAGTGTGCATCCAATCCAGGAGCTCATCCGCGTCTGCGTGGCCTGACATGCTCTCAAGCTGAATCACCTGCGCGCGAATGGGCACATCTCGACCGTGAATTCTCAGTGAGGTTGCTCCTCCAGCTAAGAGGGCCCCGCGGGTTCCCCCTGCCTGATAGCCAGAGATAAGTATGAGGTTGTTGGGATCATCCCCGAAAGCAACCAGGTGATGGAGCACGCGACCACCGGTCATCATGCCGGAGGCAGCAATGATAATCATGGGGCCATGACGTTCATTGAGCTTCTTCGATTCTTCAACGGTGCCAACCATATGAGCAACGTCATAAACGGCTTCAAATTCGTCAGCGGGAATAGTGTGCTCATCTTGATGCTTGTGATACATCCGTGTTGCACTCGCCGCCATGGGGCTGTTGACATAGATAGGTACGCGAGGAATCTCGCCACGATCCATCAAACGCCAGATATGAAGCATCAGTCCCTGAGTTCTTCCCACGGCAAAGGCGGGAATTACAACGACACCGCCACGATCAAGCGTGGGCTTGAGTGCAGGGCCAAGTTCTTTCTCGGGATCGATATTGGGGTGACTGCGATTACCGTACGTGGATTCAGTAATGAGAATGTCTGCACCCTCAAATGCACGTGGAGGTTTCATCAGCGGGTCATGCTGCCGTCCCATATCTCCCGTGAAATGCAGGCTGGTTCCAGCAACCTCGATGTGCAATTGGGATGCACCCAAAATATGTCCTGCGGGAAGGAAAGTGGCCTTCACACCTGGGACAACCTCGAGTACTTCATCAAACTCTGCAGTACGGAACTGTGACAGGGCCTGTTCCACATCTTGCACCGTATAGAGAGGCTTTGGTGGGGTGTGCTTGGAATACCCCTTCCTGGCGGCATGGGTAGCCTCTTCTTCCAAGAGGTGGGCACTGTCTGGAAGCAAAATGGAACACAACTCTGCAGTTCCTGTTGTGGCGATGATGTTACCGCGGAAACCATCACGCACGAGCGCGGGAACATATCCTGAATGGTCCAAGTGTGCGTGGCTAAGCAAGACCACATCAATGGTGTCAGGCGGCACTGGGAAGGGCTCGCGGTTACGTTCGCGTAAAGACTTGTATCCCTGAAACAGGCCACAATCGACCAGAATGCGTTTGCCACCGGTTTCAATCAGGTACTTACTTCCGGTAACCGTCTCAGTTCCCCCAAGAAAGCGCAGTGTGTGTTCAGGCTTTGTCATAACTTTCACACTACGCCTGTGGTGCTGGCCGTGGTCTGTGGACCTTCCGGACCGTGGTAAAGTTGAACAACCGACGCGGGGTGGAGCAGCTCGGTAGCTCGCTGGGCTCATAACCCAGAGGTCGCAGGTTCAAATCCTGTCCCCGCAACAAAAAGAGAATGCCCTTCCGGTTTGGAAGGGCATTCTTATTTTTGAAGCCGGGTATCGTGGAAGCGTGACCAGAAGCCACTACACCCTCAATGAAGACCTCCAGCTCGCCTTGCAACTAGCTGATGCCGCTGATGAGATTTCTCGCGCACGCTATCTCGCCCTCGATCTCGAGGTGACGACGAAGCCAGATAAGACTCCTGTCACTGATGCAGATCGCGCTGTGGAAAAAGCCATTATCGACATTCTTGCTCGCGAGCGCGGCTCGGACTACATGCTGGGTGAAGAGTTTGGTGAACAAGAAGGAACCGTTTCTGAACACCCCACTGCAACGGCAGATCATCCTCACCGCCAGTGGATCATTGACCCTATTGACGGGACGTCGAACTTCTTGCGCGGTGTTCCTGTCTGGGCAACTCTGATTGCCCTTGCCATCGATGGCGAACCTGTGCTGGGCGTGGTGAGTGCACCTGCTTTGGGCAAACGTTGGTGGGGCTCAAAGGGTAATGGTGCGTGGGTTGATGAATCTCACGACCCTCTGGCAAACATTCCCCTCCCCGATGATCTCGCCAATGTTCTCGAGCAACCTATGGTTGCCGTGGCAGAACCTCGCCGTCTCGAAGTTTCGGGAGTATCTAAGCTCGCTGATGCCAGCATCAGCTACAACTCGTTGCAGCAATGGGACCAGGCAGGCTACCTGGATGAGCTCGTTGGGCTCAGCCGGAAAGTGTGGCGTACTCGCGCCTACGGTGACATGTGGTCTTACATGATGGTTGCCGAGGGCATCTTGGATGTAGCGGGAGAGTTTGATCTCAAGCCGTATGACATGGCTGCTTTGATGCCGATTGTGACTGAAGCAGGTGGGACTTTCACCTCTATCGATGGCCACGCGGATGTCTGGCACGGGAGTGCTTTAGCTACCAATGGTGCTCTTCACGCTGCCGTGCTTGCTGAGCTAGCTCGCTAGTTTTCCTTCAGCTTCCAAACGGGCAATTCGGGTACGAGCTGCATCCTCTGAGGTTGAGGAGGGTCCCAATAACGATCTCAGCATTTTCAAAATGACTCCGGTGAGCCAGGATGCTGGCCACCAGGGTTTCTTCAGGCCTAAAATCTGACGGTATTCGTCGGGGATGCTTTCCACTGCCCCAGCAAACATGATGCGATAAAAAGGCATCATGCTGCGACGTAATGGTGGCTTACGCAAGAAAGCAATTGTTTCCTCAACGCGTTCGTCATGCTTGAGCACACCATCGGTGTTGAACTTGTGCAATGCAGCAATAAGTTCTTTCTCCGAGCGCGGTGGATTTGCTACGCCAACGAGCTCTCCTGCGATGGACCATTCAGAAACATACTGGTCAGCACCACCCGGGATAGGGTCTCCCCAGGCTTGGTGACAGCCCAAGAAGGCGTCCGTAAAGACCACATGCACCCAATACAACAGCTCTGGATCACCTGCGGAGTATGTGCGCTCGACACCTTGAGCGTCGATGTAAGTGCCTTTCACGCGATCGTGGAACTTAGCCACCCGGGAAGATTCGTGTTCAGCGAGCTGAGTGTCGCCAAAGGTGACCGTGATGAGCCACTGAATTGTCCCTGCCAGACGCCCCAAGGGGTCTTCTTTGTAGCGTGACCAGTCGTGAACTCCAGCCATGGCGCCCGGGTGCAGTGTTTGCATAAGCAAGGCCCGAATACCGGCAACCATGGTTGGCATGCCACCGTGCACTGCCCACGATGCTGATCCTGGGCCAAAGAAACCGACATCGTCGCCATCTTCGATGTTCTTCACCCAATAGGGTGTGCCCTGCGTATCCCCGGAGAAGGTCTCCAGCAGATGCGAACGGATACTTTCGCTAAACCGACTCATGCCTCAAGCTTCGAATTGCTGTCGAGTTTGTGCCAGGTGCGGTTGTGGTACACCAGAGGGTGAGCAGAGCTGGCGTCCAGTTCTGCACTTCCTCCCTCAGGCGTTTTCGCTTCAAGCGCTTCAATCAAGAACACGGTGGAATTTCCTGCTTTGAGTTTGTTCACTGTCCGGCCTCGAATCCACGCGTGAGCTTCGGAATAGACGGTTTCACCGGTAGGAAGCTTCTCCAACGGAATGTTTTCTGGGAAGCGATTGGCCCCACTGGTTGCGGCGAGTTTGGCCAGGTGGAGTTGGCCAGCACCTAAGAGATGAATAACGACAGTCTTTGCTTCGGTGATGGTTGGTGTTGCAGAAGATTGCGCTGAGGCGGAGAAGACCAGCAGGGGTGGTTCTGCACTGACGGAAAACACACTGGTGACCGTCATTGCCACAGGTCCGTTGCCCGCATCAGCGGTGACGATAGCTACACCAGCTGGGTGGTTGCGGAAAGCAAGCTTGAACTCATCAGCAGAGAGCACCTCAACATCATGGGGTGGGTCGATAATGCCGTCGTGAATTATCGGCAAGTTCTCTGAGGGCATACTGTGAGTCATAGTTTCTCCATTGTTTCACTGTTCACACAGAGCTAGCCTGTAAATATGAGCCTCAACGACATAGCCTTGACCACTCTTGATGGAAAACCCACAACGTTCGGAGCTTATTCCGACAAAGTTGTCTTGGTGGTGAACGTTGCTTCCCGATGTGGACTTTCACCCCAATACCAGCAGCTTGAGGAACTTCAAGAGAAATATGGTTCTCGCGGTTTCACCGTACTGGGAGTGCCTTCTAACCAGTTTTTGCAAGAGCTCAAGACGAGTGATGACATAGCTGAGTACTGCTCCACCACGTGGGGTGTGACCTTCCCCATGACGGAGAAGGTCAGTGTCAACGGGCGCAAACGCCATCCGCTTTATGTTGAACTTGTCAAAGCCAAGGACGCATCTGGCAAAGCAGGTCCTGTGATGTGGAACTTTGAAAAATTCCTTGTTCTTCCTTCTGGCGAGATAAAGCGCTTCCGCCCCACCACTAAACCAGATGATCCTGCCATCATCGCGGCCATCGAAGCTGCGCTACCGCAGTAAAAAACCTTTTCTCAACAGGTGAGCCCCCGAGCAATGCTCGGGGGCTCACTAATGTTACGAGCGAAGAATTACATCTTCTCCGCTTCAGGGTCTTTCACGCCTTCTTCGACAATGCCCTGGGCAAGAAGTGCCAAACGGCGCTCTTCGAGACGACGTTCGAACTCCTTCTGGCCCGCAGCAATGAAGTCCGCATCAAGTGGGTAGTTCTCAACACGAGGCTTACCGTGGTACTTGGAGACGTAAGCGTCAAGTTCTGGACCAGATTCCCATGAGGTGATCAGGCAGTAACGTGGCTCGTCACCCTGGTGCCACACGGCATGCCAGAAGCGCTGAGTGTCTACAATCAGCTGGGCACCTGCAGGAAGAGGAATACGAATCTCGGTCGAAGGGTCCAAACGGTCTTCGCGCAAAATCATCATCGAGTCTGGGTTGTCAGAGAGGTTGAAGAATCCACGAACAATCCAGCCGGTTCCGTCTGGGTTGAGACGGTTGTTGTCGTCCTGGTGCATGTTGTACAAGGCGTCAGAGTACTTGTTGGGCTGAAGCTCAATCACACGGCAACGGCCGACGTTAGCTCCGGGCTCCTGTGCACGCTTGGTGAGGATAGGTGCCTTCTCTACCTGGGAATCAATCCACACACCGTCTTTATCGGTGCGGGGAGGGGTGTGGTTCCAGAAACCATTGCACTCAATCTCACCAAAGGCAGAAGCCAGTGGAGCGAAACGAGTAACGCCCGAAGACCTCCAGTCGACATACTCAATGTCGAGCCATTCCTTCGGGTCAGCGGCCTGGTCGTAGCTGTCGAGAACGACATAACCAGTTTCTTCGAATGCCTTGAGGCGGTTGTATCCCATGAGGTGGGTCCCTTTCGTAACGAGCGCACACGTTTTTATACGCTCAACTACGCCCAAAGTACCACTTGGGATGCCGTGGGATGTAGCCCCACACCGGCGTATTTTTAGCGAAATGAGGCCCCGGGCTTCACGAGCGAAGAAGGTGACCTCCGGTAACCTTGGCTTATGCCTCCGAAGAAGAAACCAGTTGTCACCATCCTGGTTCCCATGTACAACGAGGAACTGGTTCTTCCACTTCTTTTCGATGAGCTCAACAGGGTAACTGGCGGCATCACAGACTGTGATTTTGTCTACCTTTTTGTTGATGACGGATCCAAAGATGCCTCCGTCAGCATCGTGAAAAACTACGCTTCCCAGGATTCCCGTGTTCGCTATCTCGCTTTGAGTAGAAACTTCGGCAAGGAAAAGGCTCTGCTGGCAGGATTTGACCATGTCGACTCTGATGCCGTGATCGTTATCGATGCCGACCTGCAGGATCCCCCTGAACTCATCCCCGAAATGATTGCGCTCTGGAAACAGGGCTACCAAGACGTCTATGCCAAGCGCATCAACCGTCGTGGAGAGACGTGGCTGAAAAAGGTCACCTCAAGGATGTACTACCGTCTACTTCAAACAACGACGAGGATTGAGATCCAGCCCGATACTGGTGACTTCCGTCTGCTGGACCGAGCGTGCATCGATGCTCTCAAGCAATTTAGGGAAACTGAACGGAACACCAAAGCGCTGTTCTCCTGGATTGGTTTCCGCAAATACGCCATCGAATACGACCGCGCTCCACGGGCTGCGGGAAAAACTAAGTTCAACTACTTCCGTTTATTCAACCTAGCTATCGATGGGCTTACCTCCTTCACGACCACTCCTTTGCGTGTGGCAGGCGTGCTCGGATTCTTGGTCTCCCTGATTGCATTTATTTACTTGCTGCAAGTGATCATCAAAAACATCATCTACGGCCCTGATGTTTCCGGTTATCCCTCGACTATGGCGACAATCCTGTTCTTAGGTGGTGTTCAACTGATGTCTTTGGGAATTATTGGCGAATACATTGGCAAGATTTTCAACGAAACCAAGAACCGTCCCACCTACCTAGTGGGAGAGAACAACCTGAACACTGAGCCTGCTCGCGGTTCGCGTAAAAAGTGAAGAAGTCCACAAAACCGCTGAGGTTTATTCTCGTTGGCATTGCCAACACGGCAATTGATTTCATCGTTCTCCTCAGCTTGACTGCGGTTGGTTTGCCACTGGTGGTGGCCAACTTTATCTCCACCAGCGTTGCCCTCACTTTTAGCTTCTTCGCCAACCGAAGCTTCACCTTCGGTTCCACAGGCAAAAAGCGGTCCCAGGCCGTGCGCTTCCTACTCGTGACCTTGGTGGGGTTGTGGGTTTTGCAACCCATCGTGTTGGTTCTGGCTGTACCCGCATTGGAAGGCATGCTCTCTCGTGAAGCGAGCATTGTGGTAGCCAAATTGATTGCCACCGTCGTTTCGATGGTCTGGAATTACCTTCTCTATGATTCGCTTGTCTTTAGAAAACCTCAGCGTTAGCGCCAGCTCCCCTAAGAATGTAAGGACCTCGTGAGCACCTCAACCGCCAACTGGACAACATCTAAGTTTGTTGAGTTCTTCACGCGCTCTCCCCTGCGTTTTTGGATCACACTCATCATGGTTTTTGCCTTAGGGCGCCTGGCTACCTGGGGCTACCCCTTCGATAGTGACCACTGGATTTTCTACTACGTCGGACACAACTGGATTGTTGACGGTGGGCAACTTTATGTTGATGCGTGGGATCACAAACCACCTCTGATTTTCCTCTACAACGGCGTCATGGCTGCCCTATTGGGTGACAACATCGTTCTGCACCGCATTTGGTTTACCCTCTTTGCCATCGTGGACACGGTGCTGTTCTACTTCGTCACCAAACGCTTTATGCCACAGCTACTGGCAACTATTCGCTCCACCGTTGACCCCCAACGTGCTATCCAGCTCACCCTGTTGCTCTATGTCTTCATTCGCAACCTGTCACAGTTTGCCTCGAATGGAAACACCACCGAAAACCTCGGCCTAATTTTCCTTCTGGCCATGATCCTGTGTTACCTCAAGTTCTCAGAAAACCGCTCCTGGGGTTGGATTGCGCTCGCCGGTTTCTTTGCCGCGAACCTGTTCTGGGTCAAAGGCAACCTCATCTTGCTTGGCGGAGTAGTTGGGCTACTTCTCCTCATTCATGGTTGGAAGAAACCACACCTGGTGTGGCATGTGATTGCCTTTATCGCGCCAATCTTCATCGTGTCAGCTCTCTGGCTGGGATACTTTGCTGCCCAGGGAACCTTCCAAGACTTCATGGTGGCGTCCTTCTCCTTCTCAGCGAAATATGCTTCAAGTGCCTGGGCTGGAAAAGTCAGTGCCAACATTCTGTTGATTGTGATTACCGCAGCAATGCTGGTGCCTGCGCTGATTTTCTTTGCAGTGTTCCTACGCGATGTGAAAACCCAGTACCGAACACAGGCATACCAAGTCACCGGGTTGTCTATGCTGGTCGGCCTGGCTTTGATTGCAGCGGTCGGCTCGTTCTATAGCTACTACCTCCTCATCATCATGCCCTTCATCACCATCGTGATGATGTACGGATTATTCCGAATGACCTCGTTCAAGAAGGTCACCAAAGTCCTTCTGACCCTGATATTCATTGGCACGATTGTGGTCAATGGCCTGATTTCTTTGCGTTTCTTGGTCAACAACTACACCGGTGTGACCAAGCAGGAAGCCATTGAATACACCGAGGCAGCTCAGTATGTACATGAGCATACGCAGCCAGGTGACAAAGTCTTTGCCTACGACTACGGTGCCACTTTCTACGAACTAGCTGGCCGCCAATCCGCCAGCAGGTTCATTTCAGCAAGCCACCTGTTGCTTGATTACCGCGACAACTTTGGGTTCGGCTTCAACGACATTTTCCTCGCAGAGCTGGAAGAAAATCAGCCTCCCTACATTGTTCTCAACGACCGCTCCACAGACCTGTATTTCACGAACGAACCTGTGGCGAACTACATCACCGAAAACTACGAACCGGTGAAGAAGTTTGGTCAGATTGAAGTTCTGCAGCGAAAGTAACCAGTGACAATCTGGTCCTTCAGATACTTCCTGAAGTGAGCGAATAGTAAGAGCAAAAACGCTGTGTTGAAATTGACGTGTGCACAACACATCTGTTGATGACTCCCGCACCACAAATGCCCAGAGTCACTCACTTTTAGACGATATTGTCGGCATTTCTGCTTCCGCCCTCCTCGCCTCCGTCGGGGTATTCCTCATGGACAGCGGCCACGTTGTTACCGGTGGTATCGCGGGTCTGGCCCTACTCATCAGCTATGCCACACCCCTGTCGTTTAGCGTGGTGTGGATTTTAGCCAGCATCCCTTTTCTTCCCTTAGCTGTCTGGAAAAAGGGATGGAACTTCACGTTGCGCAGTCTCGTCGCAATTGTCTTAGTTTCACTGTTTACACAACTCACAGCAATGAACTTAGGCCCCCTGGATATTGATCCGCTATTCGGTGCAGTTGTTGGCAATGTGGTGGCCAGTATTGGTGTGTTGGGACTATTCCGCCACCGCTCATCTTTGGGCGGCTTCAACGTTGTGGCCCTCATCGCTCAGGAGCAATATGGTTGGCGTGCAGGGTATGTTCAGTTGGTCATTGATCTAGCCATTGTGGCAGGTGCCTTCTTTGTCGCCTCGCCTGTGATTGTGCTCTACTCGGCTGTGGGAGCATTTGTGTTCAACTTCATCCTCGCGCTGAACCACCGTGAAGGGCGCTATAACGGCTAGCTATCGCTGGGGTTGCCTGGCGTGGGAAGCGTGAGCTGATAAAACGCCAAATCTAACCAACGACCAAACTTGTATCCCACTTCAGGAAGGGTTCCCACGTGCACAAACCCTAGTTGGGTGTGCAGGTGAATGCTAGCCGTGTTCGAAGCGTCAATGCCTCCGAGCATGACGTGGAATTCCAGCTTTGTCGCGGCATCAATGAGCAGCTGCAAGAGATGTTTACCGAGGCCCTGTCCTCGGAAGTCTTTGTGAACGTACACCGAGTGTTCCACAGTGTATTTATTGGCGGGGAACGGCCGGAAGCTTCCCAAACTGCCAAAGCCCATCAGTACACCCTCGTCGTTGATCAAACCGATGACGGGATAGTTTCCTACCCTTTTCGCCTCAAACCAGGCAACCATGTTTGCCTGTGTGCGCGGTTCATAATCGAACAGGGCAGTTGAGTTCACAATTGCATCATTGAGAACCTCACGAATGGCCTCACCGTGTTCTTCTAGCGTGCACTGAACAACCTGCGGTGAAGACATAGCCCTATTGAAACAGAAAAAGCCCTGCAGTGCAGGGCTTCCTCACTACTCACAGCGCATGATGTGACATTCACAAGTGGTGGAGATGGGGGGAATTGAACCCCCGTCCACTGCTGGGATTGTGAGTCTTCTACGGGTGTAGCTGATTAGAGGCGTTCTACTTGGCTCCGACCTTTGTTACCAGCATCTAAGTCGACGAGCCCAGTCTGAGTAAGAGTCCCACAGTGCCCTCAGGCATAACACTGCAGCTAGTTCCCTAGATGACGCCAGAACACGGATCGGGATCTAGTCCGGTCTGACGGACTTCAGGCTCGCTTAAGCAGCGAGGGCGAAGTCGGCGCGCTTAGATTTGGCACCTATATTTTGCACAGAGCGTTTACGAGATAACTGTGCATCCTCGACCCGCTTCTCTCTCGCTCGCAGGCAATGTCGAATCCGATCATCCCCATGAGAGTGCGTTGTCACATCATGCGCTGTTGAGTTGTGAAAACGAGTCAAGCTCGCTCTGGCGAGTATTTATCGCGCAGTTGAAGTGTACAACGCGCACCTGACAATAATTATTCCCGTGAGCTGTGAGTTTTACTCGCCCAAGTGTTTGCGAGCAGAGATAGCTCTGTCTGCTTCGCGCTTGTCTTGGCGTTCACGCAGGGTCTGGCGCTTGTCGTATTCCTTTTTACCCTTAGCTAGGGCAAGTTCAACTTTTGCCCGACCATCGTTGAAATAGAGCGATAAGGGAATGAGGGTATAACCACCCTCCTTCACTTTGCTTGCGAGCTTGGTGATCTCCTGCTTGTGCAACAGGAGCTTACGCTTACGCCTCGGTGTGTGGTTGTTCCAGGTTCCCTGGTGATATTCCGGGATGTGAACGGCATCAAGCCAAGCTTCGCCATTTTCAATAAAGGCGTAACCATCTGTCAGCGATGCTCGGCCTTGGCGCAGAGACTTTACTTCTGTCCCCCACAACACCAAGCCGCATTCATAAGTGTCAATGATGTTGTAATCGTGGCGAGCCTTACGGTTGGTGGCAACAACCTTTTGACCTTTTTCTTTCGGCATTGCACACCTCCTTCAAGCTTCATGCCCAAAGTCCTAGTTTACGCGCCCCATGCTGGGTCTAAATCTTGAGGTATCGGGTGATAGCGAAGTTAGCTGAGATCGCTGCAAGGAGTGATCCCACGACGACCAAGATCGGAACGACGAAGAATGCCTCGCTCAGTCCCACAAAGGAGGTTAGTGGGATGTTGACTGCCAGGTATCCCTGCACGAAGAAATGCACGAGGGCAATAATCGCGCCACCGGCCATAATCGACCCCACCAACGCAGCAAACACACCTTCCAAAATGAACGGGGTTTGAATGAAACGGTTAGAGGCACCCACTAAACGCATAATGCCTAGTTCACGACGCCGCGAGAAGGCAGAAAGACGAATAGTTGTTGCGATCAGGAGCACAGCAGCGATCAGCATCAATCCAGCAACACCAATGGCGGTGTAGCTCGCAGAATTAAGAATGGAGAAAATCTGATCCAGGTAACTGCGTTGATCTGTGACAGCTTCTACTCCCTTTTGTGCTGACAAGGCCTCAACAAGGACTGCAGATTGCGAGGGGTCTTTGAGGTTTACCCAAAAAGTCTCATTGAGCTGTTCCGGGGTGACATATTCAGCAACAGGGTTGTCTTTAAACTGTTCCTGGAAGTTTGCGTAAGCCTGTTCGTGATCTTCGAAGTAGTACTTGTCAATAAATGGGGACAACGTTTCTGAAGAGAGTGTTTCTTCCACTGCTTTGACTTCAGCTTCGGTTGCTGCGCCATCAATACAGTTTTCACCGGCTGAGACATCAGTACAGAGGTATACGGCAACCTGTGCTTTGTCGTACCAATAGTTCTTCATCTGGCCAATCTGCATCTGCAGCAGGATTGCCGTACCAACAAAGGTCAACGAAATAAATGTCACCAAAATAACCGAAACAACCATGGAGAAGTTCCGGCGGAGACCATTAGCAACCTCTGCCCAGACCAGTGCAAACCTCATCGAACAGGCCCCACATTCTGGTCATCATTGCCAGATTTCTTCGCACGTTGTTGCGCTTGAATACGCAAACGCTCCGTCAGCGGCAAAGCGTTGATATCAAGGCCAGGCTTCGTCAGTGATTCTGTTTGCTCCGTTGCCGGAGTATCGGCAAAGGCAGGAGGGTCAAGACGAGGAACAGGGCGCGAATCATTCATGCCAAAGAGTTCGTTCAAATCACCCAAGTCATCAATCTCACCAGTGTCATAGGCGCTAGGGATCTCAGGAACAGCATCCATGGTGATTTCATCGACCGGATCAAACACTGGAGTGGGAACAACAATGTCAGTTGTCTCAATAATGTGAGGCTGTTGCGACTCAGTAATGATGCCTTGAGGACGCGTCGTTGCCGCCATCGCAGCTGCGGCAGCAGCAGTGTGGTCACCAGTGGAGTTGATGGTGGCGTCAGCGCCCACAATGGGCAGGGCTGCCGTGTTTCCATAGCCAGATTCACGCTCATCACGAACAATCTGACCTGCAACAAGTTCAATCACACGCTTTTGCATGCGGTCAACGAAGTCTGCTGCGTGCGTCGCCATCACAATGGTGGTTCCACCAGCATTAATGCGCTCCAGCAGAGCCATAATTCCTGCGCTGGTGGCAGGGTCAAGGTTACCTGTGGGCTCATCAGCTAGAAGGAGTGCAGGTTTGTTCACAATGGCGCGCGCAATCGCTACGCGCTGCTGCTCACCACCAGAAAGTTCGTGGGGGTAACGCTGAGCTTTACCGGCGAGACCAACCATTTTAAGCACGTCGGGAACAGCCTCTTGAATGAAACCTCGAGACTTACCAATCACCTGCAAGGTGAATGCGACGTTGTCAAAAACTGTCTTGTTTGGAAGCAGACGGAAGTCCTGAAAAACCACGCCCAAGTTACGGCGGAAATAGGGAACCTTGCGACTAGAAATCGACCCAAGGTCCTGACCGAGAACGTGGATGGATCCTGCATTGGGCTTGTCTTCTTTAATCATCAAACGCAGGCAGGAAGACTTACCTGAACCTGAGGCACCAACGAGGAAGACAAACTCGCCACGCTGAATCTCGAAATCAACCCCGTTGAGGGCAGGACGAGAAGAACCTGCGTATTTCTTGGTGACCGAATTAAAACGAATCATGACGTATTGAGCCTAGGTGGGGCACCCGGGAAAACAGCTGAAAGGCGCGGGCGTGCCGACGAACCGGTAACCTTGAGACATGCGCAAGTTTTTATTCAATGCCAGCGTGCTCGGTGCCCTCTTCGGCGGCTTTACGGCACTGCGTGCCACATTGCGTGGCCCTCGCGACTGGCGTTTGATTCTTGTCTGGCTGGGATGGGGAATTTCTGTAGCCCTAGCCGTCGCTGATGTGGTGAAGGAAAGCCAGCAGGACGAGCTCGAGAACGAGCCTTACGACTTCTAACCATGATTTCGACTCCCCTTAAGGGTGCTGACCCCCACGAGTACGATCACTCTCACCCTGATCTCTCAGGTGGATGGCTGCGTGCCTCAGTATTCGGCGCCATGGACGGACTTGTCTCCAACATTGCCCTCATTGCGGGTATCGGCGCCGCAGGAGCAAGCCCTCAAACAGTTGTCCTCACCGGCGCTGCTGGTCTAGTTGCCGGTGCGTTCTCGATGGCTTTGGGTGAATATGCCTCGGTCAAGACTTCGAATGAACAGGTCGATTCAGAGTTAGAAATTGAGCGTCAAGCTCACGCCCGCAACCCGCAAGGTGAAGAAAACGAGTTGGTGCTCAACTTCATCGAAATGGGTATGACAGAGAAGACAGCGCAGTTCGCTGCTTCAGAGGTTCACCAAAACTCCGAACAAGCTGCGCGCATTCACATCACGCAAGAGCTGGGTGTTGATCCCGACTCCAAACCTTCTCCGTGGATTGCAGCGATGTCTTCCTTCGCGATGTTTGCAGCCGGGGCATTTATTCCTTTGATTCCTTACGCCCTTGGTTTTGAATCATTGTGGCTTGGTCTCGCAACAGGTGGCGTGGGTCTTCTGGTCGCGGGAGGTATCGCTGCTCGGTTTACCCGAAAGTCTTGGTGGAAGAGTGCTGTGCGCCAACTCTTCTTTGGAGCGATAGCAGTTACTGCAACGTATCTAGTTGGTTCACTACTAGGTGTTGGTGCCGCTTAGTTTTTTTCGAACCAACAAAATTCCAATTCCAATGAGGCCAAGACCTCCAGTGGCGAATAAGAATATTTCCGGAGCTGAATCAGCTCCCGTGGTTGCTAAACCAGAATTGTTTTCTATGGCTGGTGTAGACGTCGCTGAAGCATTTGGCTGTGGGCTATTGATAGCAGTGATTGAAATGAAAGCGGCTTCCAGCCAAGTCGTAGTCAATGTTCCGCCAGTACCGTTGGAGCCAGCAATGCCGTTGACTCCGGGGATGCCAGGCGCGCCAGGTACAGTGAATCCCATGTTCATTTCAGGACCGCCTGGAGCACCTCCAGTTCCACCTGTTCCGCCAAGGCCGGGCAAGACTTCGTAGATCGTGACCGAGCTAATGCTCAACACAGAAGATAAGCCGTCACCACCAGAAGTTCCGCTAGTACCAGCAACACCTGGAGCACCATTGGTGCCGTTTACGCCAGTTGAGCCACTAGTTCCAACAACGAATCTCAAAGACTGAACAGAACCAGAATTATTCGTGTAGGTGAAATCAGACTTGGCTCCTGATCCACCAACACCTCCGGTCCCGCCTTGACCACCAATTCCACCCATCGCCCCAGAGCCGTTACCACCGACCCCGCCATTTCCACCGGCTCCACCATTTCCAGCTTTCATCACAAAAGAGATGGTCTGCCCAGCATCGAGAGTGCAAGTCAATGACCCCGAGTTGATTACTTGAACCGAACAAGGTTGTGCGGGTGCAGCAACGCTGGGCGTAGCGGTGAAAGTCATCACGATGGTCGCACAAATTGCAGCTACTGAGATTGAATTTCTAGTGATTTTCAGCACGTGAAGACACCTATCCTTTGAGGTTCTAGTAAGTGCACAAGACAAATCCTCGTTATAAAACACCTTAGTTGCTGTTTGAATCCGGAATTGGGAAAACTCATAATTTACCCATCAGATTTTCATAGCCCAGACATAGGAAATCTTCTTAGCGTGGACACCATGAAGAAAATTACCCTCGCAACTACCGGTTCACTCCTGACTGTCCTCGCCTTGGCAGGATGCTCAACAACGGCATCACTGGACACAAGCCCTGCAACCATTGCTGTCTCGGCCTCCACTAAATCAACCACAACGGTTGATACCTCCGGCAACACTGTGAACTGTGAAGGAAGTGTCTCAGCATCTCCATCTGTCACAGAAGGCCCCTATTACAAGGCTGGTGACTTCGTTCGATCTGACATCACAGAAGGACAAGCTGGACTTCCAATGACGTTGACATTGACCGTCGTCGATACGAATTGCCAGCCAGTTCCCAATGCACGTGTAGATATCTGGCACGCCAATGCTCAAGGTCAGTATTCAGGGGTAACAGACCCCAAGGAAGGTTGTGCTGATTGTGGCGATAAGACCTTCCTTCGTGGCACTCAAACAACCAACGATCAAGGTCAGGTCACATTCCAGACGATTTTTCCTGGATGGTATCCGGGACGAACTGTGCACATCCACGTCAAAATTTGGGAAAAGGGTTCAGAAGTACTCACTACACAGCTTTTTGTGACCAAAGCAGATGCCGATACAGCTTTTGCAACTGCCGGGTACAAGGGCGAGCAAAACACAACTAATGAACAGGACAGAATTGCTCAGCAATTGGGTTCACAAATTTCAAATCTCATGTTGGCCAACAATTTCAGTGGCAGCACTGTGAGTTCACAAGCTCAGATAGTGCTCCCCTAGTCCAAGAAATTTAAATCAACAAAACTTGTGGCCACCCCAAAAGGGTGGCCACAAGTGAATTAGCAATAGTTACTTGCGCTGAGTTTTTACTCTGCGAACCAGCAGCGCTCCCAATGCGACCAGCAGTCCGCCAATAAATAGTGACTGGAGAACATTCCCTGAAGAAATTCCCGTTTTTGGCAGCTCAGAAGGTGATGGTGATGGTGTTGGGGAAGGAGATGGGGCAGGCGTGTCTGCACTCCAGCCAACAGCGATGGTCGAGTTCAATCCTTGTGCACCGGTTGAAACCTGAGGTTGACCTCCTGAAACAACAATTCCGCTACCTGCAGCAAAGGAGTACCACTGAGTGTTGTTGGCATCAACACGTGTCCATGCCACTCCGTCAGAAGAACGGTAGATTCCGGTGCCGCTTCCGCCAGCACCTGCAAGCCAAGCGGCGCCATCCCAGGCCAAACCTGAGTATTCAGAGGAGGGTAGGCCGTTCGTTAGAGTGCGAGCTGACCAGTTTTCTCCATCTGTGGAGGTGTATTTATACACGCTTCCGTTCAACCCATGGATCAAAAACATAAACTCAGTGCCATTGAAAGATAGCTCAGAAAGTACCTCACCTGATTGAGGAGTGGGGTCGCCATTGGCAAACTGAACTGAATTCCAACCGGAGCCCACTGGGTCATTGTTGAACTCAACACTTGGACTAGTCGAAGCGCTGACCCAGACGCCGTTGCCAAATACAGAGCTTTGGTATTCGTCACAGCTGTCACTTGAACCACCGTCATTCCAGGTCTGACCTGAATCAGTCGATACCGCTACAAAGCAACCACTCTGTGTATCCATCGCAATGAAAGTATTTTGACCAAAGCTAAGCCCTGTGTATCCGCTCGAACTTAAACCACTCGAGTTTGCATTTGAGAAAGTGACTCCGTTGTCGGTAGACCGCTTGAATACTGGCCCGCTTCCGTCTTCACCAAGGATGACAAAAACTCCGCCGCCAAAGGCAGCTGAACTCCACACAACGTTGGATTGCTGCACAGAACTCCAAGTTTTGCCATCTGTTGATCGAAGGACGTCACCTTGAGTGTTGACTCCCACAAATACGCCATTTCCGAAAGCGATTGAGTCCAGACCTGCCGCACCATTTGGAAGCGTCGCGTTGTTCCACGTTGTCCCCATATCTGCTGCGTTTGCAGAGGCGACTGGGATGAATGCAGCAACTACTGCAACGGCGAGTGCCGCAATAAAGGTTCTAAGAGGTGAGTATGACAAAACTGTTCCCATCTTGATTTTTAATCGAGAAGGAGTTAGTTCGAGTTACGGCGCTGGATAGCTATCGATCCGCTGTACACAGCTACTCCAGAGAACAGGAACATCAAACCAATCAACGCAACCGGAAGTTGTGACTTGCTCCCAGTGTTTGCGAGCTGGTTTGATGAACCGCCGCCATTGCCACCGGGTGCAGTAACAGTGAGGCTAACTGTTGCAACAGCGGTTGTAGTTCCATCTGTTCCGGAAATTGTGAATGACGATGGCCCAAATGCGGTACTTGCACTACCGGTGATGACACCAGTGGAGGTGTTGAACGTGAAGCCCGCAGGAAGCGCTGGGGAAATTGAATAGGTTACAGTTCCACTAAACCCAGATGCTGTAAGCGCTGAGCTTGTAACCGTAGTTTCGGTGCTAGCTGAAAGAGTCTGTCGCTGGAGAGAAATGTATTCCCCAATGAGGAAGAGGTTCATCCCACTTCCCACATAAGCAAAGTGTGAGGACAATGCACGGCCCGGGGCAATGTAGTAGGCCACATTTCCTGCTCCAGTGACCTGAAGCGTGGTGGGGCTTGCCATGTTTGCAGTGGGGTACACATTTACTGCACCTGTAGTTCCACTGGCCGTCGCAAAGGAAACAAACAAGGTTGAATCGTCTGCGGAAAGAGCAATTTCTGTTGGATATTTCAGCACAGCGCTTGATTGAGTCAGAGTTTGTGTCTGAGCAAGAGAGGAAAGATTCGAAGTCTGGAACTGTTCAATCCACTGTTGACCATTTGTTCCGGTACCAAAGTTAGCCATATAAAGTGACTGCCCGTTTGAGGTTACTGCTAATCCCCTTGGGTGAACTGTGTCTGCAAATTCCTTCACGATGTCAAAGGTGTTTGTTGCAGTATCAATGCGCGCTAAACCAGGCAAAGTAGTTGCTGAGTTATCGTCGTCATAGTAACTGACGTAAACCTTGGAACCGTCGGGCGAGACAACAATTCCCCATGGAGCATCAAGACGTGCCCCAGCAGTAGTGGGCGCGTTCGGCGCAGCTAGTGTGGCTACAAGAGTGTTAGTGGTGGTGTTGACAATACTCACAGAGTTGTCAGTACTTCCGTTGTTTCCAACGTACAAACGAGTCCCATCAGGAGAAATTGCCATCGATTTTGAATTAGCGCCGACGGTAATTCGAGAAGTGATCGTTGGTGTTGCGCCAGAAACATCGATTACAACAACTTCACTGCCGGAAACTTTACTGTTGAGCGCATAAACAAGGTCTGAACTTGGGTGTGCCTGAAGTACAAAAAGATTGGTAAACCCTGCCAGAGAGGTTGTGCTGAGAATCTGATTGTTTCCAGTGTCTACAATGCTGAGGCTACCCAGATAGGTTGCGCTGTATACCCGATTCCCATCTCCAGACATGGCAACAGTCAGAGAAAACTGTCCTGTGGGAATGCTTGTAACAACGACAGGTGCTGCAGAGGCAGATAGAGAAGTACCAAAAGCCAGCATGAGAGAAAAGAGCGCTGCCAGCACTGCGACTAATTTGTGGCGGATTGTCATCGCGAAAAGACCTTTGAAACTTGGAAAAATAAATAGAAATTTTATTTACGGTTTCAAGTTACCACGATAGTTGCGTCAATAAATAATTGTTCTAGGCGCGTTGATTGATCAAAAATCGACCAAGCAAAATGCAGAAAGAAGTTTGTAGTGTTATTGCTTTTTTATGTCAAGCAGTGATGTGGAAACCATGTGCTTGATAAATTTGGTCCAACTCTCACCATCCATTTGCCCACCAGCGAGATCATCAACGATACGACCCAGAGCATAAGACTGGATGAACACTGCGACAACGTAGGGATCTAGGACCTTCTGTGCGATGCCCTTTTCTTGAGCCTCAGCAACGATGTCCGCGATTTCTTGAGTGACCCTCTGCTGTTCGGGCGCTAATTTGGCTCCCAAGCTAGGTCGAAGTGTCGCCTGTGCAGCAATCCAGGTTCTTGCAGAACGCATAGCTGCGAGGTTTGGCATATGGCGGGCATCGATGGTTGGACTGAGATTGGCATTCATCTCTGCAGCAGAATCAGAAACCCCTAGTGCTAAACGCAGTCTGGTGCTGACATCCTCTGCAAATTGCCCGTACATATCGACCAAGGCGTGATCAATGAGATCCTCGAAATCTGAAAAATGGTAATACAGAGAGCCGCTTGTGATGTTAGAAGCTTCGAGAACCTGATGAATGGTGACGTCTGCGGAGGGATTGCCATTCATAAGCTCTATGACAGTGTCAATGAGCTTTCGTTTGGTTTTATGCATTCCCATGTTTAACCTTGGCCATTTTGATGTCGTTTGTAACGATGACTATGAGCCTATTGGCCTGAATTATCCGAGTTTTCGTGCCGTGCCAGAAAGCGCACAATATAAATAAGTTCTAAAACAAGGGATTAATACCCAACAAACACAAAGACCACCTGGCGAGAGGTGGTCTGAATGTTTGTGCACCCCCCGGGACTTGAACCCGGAACCCACTGATTAAGAGTCAGTTGCTCTGCCAATTGAGCTAGAGGTGCAGTTGGTTCGAAATTGTGTTCCGAACCGAAAGACAACATTATCAGCACTGAGCGCGCTGGTCGAATTGAGTAATTGCTCCTTTTCGTTCGGCGTACATCGCCACAGAGCGTTTTGTTTGCCACGACGTGGAAACCATCGGTTTCAACCAATGAAATTACGAAATCCGTATGATTTTCATAAAAATACTTTCGATTTCGTCATTGGAAAAGATAAAGTAGTTGAGTACTCACCCAACGAGGGGTGAGCTCGATTCAGGAGATCCCATGAAGGTCGCAGTACCAACCGAAATCAAGAACAACGAGTTCCGCGTTGCAATTACCCCCGCAGGCGTTCACGAACTTGTTGGTAACGGACACGAAGTCCTCGTTCAGTCTGGAGCTGGTGTCGGCTCCTCGATCACCGATGAGGCATACAAAGCAGCTGGCGCAAAGATTGTTGCAACTGCTGAGGAAGTTTGGGCAGCAGCAGACGTTCTGCTCAAGGTTAAAGAACCCATTGCCAGCGAATACAAGTACTTCCGTGAGGGACTCGTACTTTTCACCTACCTCCACCTTGCTGCTGAGCCAGAGCTCACCAAGGCACTGGTTGACTCCAAAGTCACCGCAATTGCATATGAAACCGTTCAGCTTCCCACCCGCCAGCTTCCCCTGCTTGCTCCGATGAGTGAGGTTGCTGGTCGTCTTGCTCCGATCCTCGGCGCGAACGTCATGCTCAAGCCCAACGGCGGTCCTGGCCTCCTGGTTCCCGGCGTTCCTGGAACCCACCCTGCAAAGGTTGTAGTTCTTGGTGGCGGTGTTGCTGGTACCAACGCTGTTCAGGTTGCTGCAGGTATGGGCGCAGAAGTAACTGTTTTGGACACCAACCTCTTCCGCCTGCGCGAGCTCGACGCACTGTATGACGGTCGCATCAAGACCATCGCTTCGAACTCCTTCGAAATCGAGAAGGCCTGTCTTGAAGCTGACATGGTCATTGGTTCTGTCCTCATCCCCGGCGCCAAGGCACCCAAGCTTGTCAGCAACGACTTGGTCAAGCGCATGAAGCCAGGCAGCGTTCTCGTTGACATCGCTGTTGACCAGGGTGGTTGCTTCGCAGACACCCACCCAACCACTCACGCAGAGCCCACCTTCCAGGTGCACAACTCTCTGTTCTACTGCGTAGCCAACATGCCTGGTGCGGTGCCCAACACCTCCACCTACGCATTGACAAACGCAACCCTGCCTTACCTGCGCTCCATTGCAAACAACGGATGGCACGCAGCACTCAAGGCAGACCTCTCACTCCGCCTAGGTCTCAACACCCACGCTGGTGCTGTCACCAACGCTCCTGTAGCAACTGCTGTAGGCATGGAATACAGCGACTTGGACGCTATCTTCGCCTAAGTTCTCAACACAGCCCTCGTGGTGGAGCCATCAGGTTCAACCACGAGGGCTGTGTCGTTCTCGGTATGGGGAAATAGGCCTGATTTCAGACGTAATCCGCGTATCTCGCTTGGTGAACATCCGTCAAGAATGAGAAGTCCTGCTTCTCTCATTTCGGTTAGTTGAGCGTGGTTGAGCATCCATTCATCCGGGGTGCCAATGACTATCGGAGAGTTCGCAGGAGGAGAGACGGTCAACGCCGATTTCAGCGCACCCACCCGATCCCCATATGCCTTTGTCAAACTACTCATGAGGGAAGTTTTGCGGTGAGTAATCACCGCATAGGAACAATCTTCTTCACAGATTATTTCTCCCCACTGACCTGACTCAGGCTGGAGGTTACTGCCGTGGACGAGCTGAATCTGATGGCCCCGCCAGAGGCCACGACCTGGCTCAGATGCCCTGAGGAGCTGTAGTCGCATCGGAAACAAATCCACGAGCGCGTGAGTGCCGTGTGGGTTTTCTTTACTCCCGATAACGAAAACTGCGTTGCGTTGGGGCGCTAACCGAACACATTTCATCAGTGAAGCAAGAAACTGCTCACGATGTTCCAGGCCGAAACTTTCGAGGAGATGATCAAGATCTTCAATGAAGACCTTTGATCCTTCTCGAAGGAGGGACTCTGACTCCTCGACGACAGCGTCCCACGCAATCTCGCTATCTCGCAGTAACAAGCCACCTAATTGGGAGTGTAGTGAAGCCACTGCGCAGCTCACCCCTGAACGTGCAGGACCAGAAATGAGAAGGTTGCCGTCTTGATGCGGGATGTACGGGGTCCAATCCTGAGCTTGATGTTCTGGAATATCGAGTATCCCCAGCCAGGCAGAGTTTTCAAGCAGTGCCGGCATCTCAGAGAATGCAATCTCTCGGGGAAGCTCTGGCTTCCACGGCACATGCTGTTCCCATAAAGGGTTCTCATCAAGCCAGCGTTGAGACTTTTTCAAGACTGCATGGAGGTCTTCATCAGTGGTTCTGGCTGCCTGAAAATCAATGCGCGGGACCCCAGTTCCTTGGATAAGGGCGCGACCTGGAATGTGTGGCAGATGGTAGGCATCCTCATCACCGAGTAGCGCATGAGAATCTGCCTTGTCAGAAACACGGAAACTAACCCTGAGCGAACAGTTTGCCAATATGGCATCGGTGATGACTCCACCGGTTCGCTGGCTTGAGAGGATGAGATGTAATCCGAGGGAACGCCCTCTCGCTGCCACATCTACAAACAAAGCTGCACACTCGGCGAAAGATTCCGCGAGCACTCGATACTCGTCCACCACAATGAGCAAGCGAGCAAGCTCCACCTCTTTGGGTAATTCTGAGATATCTACAACACCCGCCTCGGCGAGGACGTGCTCCCGGTAACGAATCTCTGCCTGTAGTGAAGAGATTGCTCGACGGGTTTGTTGCGGACTGAGGTCAGTGAGAACTCCAGCGACGTGCGGTAGGTCTTTCACACGAGAAAAACCTGCACCCCCTTTGTAATCAATGAGGAGAAGAGAAAGCCGCTGTGGCGAATACATCGAGGCAAGGGTGAGTACCCATGACAGCAAGAACTCTGTTTTGCCAGAGCCCGTCATTCCTGCAATAACGGCGTGAGGCCCTGCCTGAACGAGATCCAGTATCAGCGGATGGTCATGTTTCCTGCCCACACACACCAGCAAAGAATCCCGAGCATGCTCCCATTCTGATGACGTATTGATGACGGCAGAAACTGAATTCGGAATTGTTGATACCGGAGTAAGTCGAGCCTGAGCTGCCTCACTCTCGGCATTCAGCAGTGTGATGATTCGGTTGGACTCTGCTCGGGTGAGCAAATCAGCTTGAAGCTCCACATCACGAACAAGTGGGTCCACCAGATCACGAAGGACGGCTCTACCTCGGTTAATGGTGAGGAGGTATCGAACGCCACTGGGCAACACCTCAGCTGTATCCACGCGATGAATCAGTATGTCTGCAGGCTGGCGATTCGAGCTTGTGTACTGCACAAGTTCCGGCTCTTCACCAACGCCCCACCCCATCTTGGATGCTTCAGAGAGCCCCCATGTCCACAACAGCTGGAAACCCATTGCCCGCAAGGTTGAGCGCGCCTCGACCTCATCGCCACACACAGCAATCCCCGAATGCGCATCAACCAAGACTGGTTTTCCCTCACGAAGCGCAAGCCCAATCCGAATCAGGCGCTGGTTTCCCTCTGGCTGTGCTGCAGCCGCCCAGGCAGGTCTGAGACTGTTGGTGGGTAAAGCCCAATGGCTAGCTGCCGGATATTTCAAAATGAGTTCATCACGCTCAGCTTGGCGCTGCTCGAGCTCTCGAGCACGCTGAGTTATTTCTTCCTCGTCGTCGTTTTCCTGTTTGAGTTTTTCCGACTTCCTGGCCTGGAGTTTGCCATCGGCAAACTGGGCCAGCGCCATGATGGGGCCCAGCAAAGCAAATAACAGGGTGTAGGCAGAGCCTGTTACCAACCAGAGAATGACACTTGTGACGATGGGTGCAAGGAGGGCAAAGATGGGGAAACGCATTCGAGCACTTCACCACATTCATACTGGCTCGATGTTCCATTCACCCCCGTGTGGGGATAACTCGCCCTAGGTGATCGTGAGGTGGAGATCTCCAATATCCACTCGTGTGCCACGAACGACCGTGTAACGAGTTCCAGGCTGTGCGCGCCGGGGCACCACACCGGGTTCACGAATGATGGAACCATTGCCACTGTTACGGTCGCTGATCCACAGTTCAGCACCCTCAACACCAAACTCTAGATGAGTTTTTGAGACGGACCGGCCCGGATCAGTCACAACAATGAGGTGCTCAAATTCTTCACCCTCACCAGGTTGGGGCATGCGCCCAAGCAGTGCACTCTGGGTGATGTCAACACTTTCACCAGTTGCCAAAGTAATGGTGAAAGAACTCACGGTTGCCAGCTCAGCCTCGGTGGCAAAACGGGGCGGTTCAACAACTGCTACAGGTGGCGCATCAAAAAGTTCTGACAGGTCATTACCGTCAATTCTTTCCACGATATTGGTGGATGTGGTGACCGAATCTGGTTCTGCGGCAGGAATGAAAGACTCTGCCGGCGGGATGGATGCCTCAGGTTCACGAGTTTGCACCACGGGAACACTCTGTGTCCGTGCTAGTGAACTTCCACATTCACCACAAAACAGCGCACCGGCTGGCAACGCACTGTGACAAACTTCACACTCCATACTGCGATGTTACCTGCGCTGAGGAAGCCAGCTGCTCAAGCGGGCCCAGGGAATGTTTAAAGAACGCAAGGAGATTCGTGCCTGGAAACGTTGCCATCTGGTGCGTTTTCGAGCTATTTCATCGCTGAGCTGATCAACGTCGGCCCACGCGCGCAGCACTTCACTCTCACTCACTTTTTCACCTGAATACTGTGCCGTGTCTGCAAGAACAGCAACCACTGTTGCTGCGTGTATTCCTGTTTCTTGAGCAATCTCTCGGCGAGTATGTGATTCTGGCGCTGTCGTGCCGTTATCAACAAGCACATCTCGAAGTTCGTCCCAGGCACCCAAGACTTGCTCCTGGCTTGTTGCTGCCTTGAATCTCCTGTTACGTCGTCTGCGCTTGAAGAACACGATGGAAAGCAGCGGCAAGGCAAGAATGACCAGCCACAGCAGCGTCCAGGCAACGCCAGAGACGATCGCCAAAACTGTCTGCAACACAGGGTCTACTGTGTTGGGCTGTTCTTCTTGTGTTGCCTCGGCAGAGGCGCTGTCGTTGAGTTGAGGTTCTTCCTGGGCAGGAGGGTCAGCAGCAGTTTGTGGGAATGCCACCTCAGTTGGGTCTTGTGGCTGCTCGTCCGGAATGGGACGTTCAGCCGGATTGGTGTTGATGGCAACCCATCCCTGACTTGTAGAAACTTCAATCCACGCAGTCATATCTGCACCGGTGAAAGTCAGTGCTGACTGTGCACTAGATCCTTCTGGAGCAATGAAACCCATCACTACCCGTGCCGGGAAACCAAGTTGGGTCGCAATCAACGCTGCGGCAGTGGAATATTGCTCAGCATCACCAACCATGGGGGTTGCCGCAAACAAGGCTGCGATGCGGTTGGCGCCATGACCTGACGCACTTGGGACTTCACCTGGACCACCGTGGCTGATATATCCCTCAGTCATCAGTGCTGTCAGGGAGGCTTGTAATCGCTCTCCTGCTGAGGTTTTCCCTTTGGCAGTGGTGGCAACGAAAGCATCGAGTCCATCTGGAATCACCGCTGGGGCAGGAACGATGGCATCTCCAGGTGTCAGCGAAGCCAACGCATCAACATTGAGCATCTCACCCTCGTGAGCAACAGTGGTGTAACTGTCACCAGCGACCAAACCTGTTATGAGAGCTCCTGTTTGAGATGGGCGACTGTAGTAAAAACTATCTGTCAAACTTCGAGCATTCGATCCCGTAAAGGACAGCGAACCCAGAGCACCGGGAAGTGGAACCCAGGGTCCCGTGAGTTGATCAATCGTGATCTCTGCAGAAACCTTTTGCCCCGAGGAAGAATCAACTGGTAGCGAACCAGGGATTTTAGTGAAGTCCGCGGCCACACCACCGACCGAATAGAGCACTCCAGTGTAGTTATCAAGCGTGGCCAGAGAAAGACGTTGACCAGCTTCCAAACCTGTCACAGTCAACAGTTCTGCAGATTGCTGATCTCCGGTGACGTAGTTTCGATACTCCGAGAGTGGGCTGGTGTCATCTTGGAGAACAAAAGGCTGTTCAATTTCGGTGCGCCACACACTGCGGTTCGTAATGGGAACCACAACAACAATGGCTGATGCCACAACCGCCGCCAGAACCACTACCCCTAAAGATCTGAATCCTGCCCGGGTGTTTGTGCTCCGCCCTGCGGCAAACCACAGTGCAATGAGGACAAACACCCCAACCGTCACCACAATGCTGGCAAAGCTTCTGCTCGGACCTAACCAAATAGAGATTCCCAGTGTGAGCAACGGGACCACAGCTGCCCAGTTCGAACGTGCCCGGTTACGTGGGAGACGAAGCGACAACACCGTGGCGAGCACAACACCACAGAGCGACAAAATAAATACTGGAACCAGAAGTGCTTCATAGGACCCGACGGGAGGCATGACCGTGACGAGCTGCTTCCAGGAAAGTACAACCGCGGTAATGAGAGAAAGCTCGCCCTGGAGCGTGGGAAGAATGCCCAAAAGTGCCTGGCTGGGAATGGCAATAGGAACTCCAACGAGTAAATATGCCCCCACAGTTGCCAAGACGGTTGCGAGAACCGACCATGATCTGCGCGCAGAAACGACCGCGATGAGGGCACCGAGTACCCCACCGACAACCACAGCGACAATAAACGCAGGAGTTTGGTAAACCGGCCATAACGGAACCAGTGAGATCACTACTGCGAGAGCGAGAAAGAGTGCTCTCATGCCAGTGTCATCCTTTTACCCAACAACTGCTGAACGTCATCAAGACGTCCGATAGTGGCCACAGTAAGGCGTCCCATGCGACGAGTTTGCGGGGAAGCTTCCGGTGCACAGCTCACAATCACAACCTCAACACCCGCAGGGAAAGCAATCGAGGCAGAGTGAAGCGTCTTGGACTCAACAGTTGGGCCAGTCACCACGAATGCAATCGAGACATCCGCGGCTTGAACAGAAGCCAGACGTGAAAGCTCAACAATGTTGGGACTTTCCTCCTGGAGATGAACCCCTGAGAGTTCATCAAGTAGACGATCCTTTGAGACAGTTGAGAGTCCTCGGACACGATTGACTGCCGGCCTTTCAGCGCGGCGGCGGGAAGCTAACTCGCGTGCGGCTTCACGTAGTGCGCTGAGGCGCCCCGTTGGTTGCGGCCGGGCATCAGCGCTCACCAACACGGAAAGATCCCGGGTGTCACGAATCGCCCGAACGCCCAAGGACGCTGCCGTGCTGACAGCGAGTTCAAAATCTTCATCCCCTGCATAGGCTGCTGGGTCAGTATCCAAAGCAATCATCAGGTGGGAGCGACGAGTTTGCTCAAACTGTCGAACCATGAACTGCCCGGTTTTCGCGGTGGATTTCCAGTGAATATTGCGGCGATCATCCCCTGGAACATATTCACGCAAGGCGTGAAAGGACAGGTCACTATCGGTGAGGTCTTTTGTGGGATTTCCTTCAAGATCACGAACAAAGCCTGTGCTCATACTCATTAAGCCGATAGTGCGTGGGTGAATGAATAGCGTGCGCGATTCGCCATGCACGACCTCGCGAGATACCAACCCCAGTGGGTCTTGACGCACAACACGGGCAGGACCCACCTGCACCATGCCACGGTGTTCAGTCGGAATAGGTAACGAGATGTCTTCATGAGCACTCTTACGAAGACGCCCCACTTGCGTTTCAACCTGAGAGTCCCCCACTGGAACAAAAACATCTAAGCCCATGAAGGAGTGTGAAGTGGGGTTGCGAACACTGACGATGAGTTGCGCTTCATCGCCGACGACGACGCGTTCATGCGCAAGATGGAAAGAAACCTCGTGGGCATGACGAAAAAGTGCATAGAGGGATGCGAACCCGAAAGTAACGACCCCTGCAACACCTAAGCCAATGAGTTCAATCCAGCCCTGCGAAGCACCAACAATAAGGCAGAGTATGGCTGCTACAGCCCAACCCCACCCTCTGAAGGTGACTACGCGAAGAAACATTAGGCGGCAGGTGCTCCCACGGGAAGATCAATCAAAATCTTGCCCACAACATTGTTCGCTGTAACACCATCAAACTCTGCTTCAGGATCGAGCACGAGGCGGTGTGAGAGAACAGAGTCGGCGAGCGCTTTGACATCATCAGGAATGACAAAGTGTCGTCCTTGTGATGCTGCGTGGACGCGCGAAGCAGCAATGAGCGCCAATGCGCCACGAACTGAAGCTCCCAGACGCACTTCGGGGGCAAAGCGGGTTGCTTCGACGATGCGTGAAACGTAGTCGTTGATTTCTGCATCCACGTGAACGGTTTTGGCTAACTCGATGAGTTTGACTACCATCTCTGCAGGAACGACACCGTCGAGTTCGCCGGTTTTCTTCTTGGCAGAGCCTTCCAGAATTTGCATGGTCGAGGCGTGGTCTGGGTATCCCAGTGAGGCTTTCATCATGAAACGGTCGAGCTGTGCCTCAGGTAGTCGGTAGGTTCCTGCTTGTTCAATCGGGTTCTGGGTGGCAATAACCATGAAAGGTTCGCCGGTGGGGTGTGTCACGCCATCCACGGTGACGTGGTGTTCTTCCATGACCTCAAGCAATGCTGACTGAGTTTTGGGGCTGGCGCGGTTGATTTCGTCAGCGAGAACGATGTTGGAAAAGATCGGGCCCTTGTGGAATTCAAAGGCACCCTTTTTCTGGTCAAAGATGCTCACACCGGTGATGTCACCGGGGAGAAGGTCCGGGGTGAATTGAATACGCGAGTGGGATCCTTGGACACTTTGAGCCATGGCCCGAGCTAGGGAGGTCTTTCCTGTGCCGGGGTAGTCCTCCAGGAGGAGGTGTCCCCCACTGAGCATGGCAGTGAAGGCGAGGCGAACTGTCCGGTTCTTGCCCAGAAGTACCTGTTCCACGTTTTCGACCAGTTTGTCGAAGACTTTCTGGAACCCGGCAGCTTGTTCGGGTTTCATGCTCATGGTGTGCCTTTCAGTGGGACGGGTGACTTTAGGGTGTGGGAGTTGGAATATCTACGGTCATTGCTGAACTGGGGGCGCTGCAGTTTGAAGCCGACAAACACGCCCTTACAACAACATTCTGACCTGCTCCAGGTGTGATGCTATTGGAGGCATAGCGACTTGAATCAAAATCAGCAGTAACAAACTCAGCATTCAAAGCATTCAGTTCTAGCCAGTTCGAATTACCAACCTTCAGCTGATAACTCACAGTGCCAACAGGAGCAGGTGTGAGCGATAGACCGGTAATTTTCAGCGCAAAAGCAGTGTTTGGGTTGAGGTTTGCGCCACAGTTTGCTGATGTCCCTGTTACAGGTGCAATAACGCAATCAACAGCAGTAAACGTTGGTGAGGCAATAACTTCAACCTGGGTCACTGTTGCAGAACATCCAAAGTCATTTACCGCTATGACGGCAATGAAGTAGGTTCCAGGTGTCTTGTCGCCATCAGATCCCTGCAGCGAACCTGAAGCGGGGTGGGTTGCGTAGTCGCTCGGGCAACCTGCTGAAATATTTCCCACTCGGGTTACGTAATAGCGCAGCGCACCAGCAGAACCAGCAGCCGTTGCGGCATTCCAGGTGAGGGTTGTTGCACCTGAGGAACTGTTGCTGACTGACGTGATGGTGACTTGGGAGGGTGAGCCCGGAGCTATGAAGTTTCCTGAGTCGGTTGAGTTCCAGTCTGTAGTTTGCGCACTGTTCTTAGCTGTCACCCTGGCGAAATAGCTGAATCCAGGCGTCACCGGAATATTGGCCAGAGAAGTTTGATTAGCATCTAAGTTGAAAGTGGACCGTGGGCTTCCGTTTTCAAACAAAACCACCTCGTATCCTGTGACAGGACTGCCACCGGCGGGTGTCGTGACCGCCGTCCAGGAAATCGTTGCAACCCCTTGTTGGCCTGTTACGGCTGAAATGCTCACAGAGGATGGTCCCGAAGGAATAACATCGGCACTCAGTGGCTCACTCCAACTGCTGACCAGTGAGGTGCCAATGGCGTTCGTTGCACTCACCGTAAAGCGGAAGCGCTGTCCGGTGGGCAATCCGTCCAATGAGCAAACAGTCGAGGTGCATTCTTTGCGATATCCCGCATCGCTTTCGACCGTGTATTTCGTAATTGGAGAATTATTGGCTGCCGGTGCTTGCCAGGACAGGGTGAGATTTCCTGAAACGAATCCAGCTGCGCGCGTTGGTGCTTGAGGCGCAGAGGGCACGTCTTGAACTGAAATGTTGATGACACCCCAGACATAGCGGTCTGGATCGTTGGTGGCATCAGCAACCTCATATTCCAGCGTGGTGTCGCTGGGGTCAGCGTTGGCAGAGACGGTGACCGTCAGCGTCGATTTATCCGCTGAGGGTGTCACCGTTACACCCGGAGGAATGTTGCCGTTGTTGAGGCCTCGCACGGCAAGGACCTTCAATGGCTGGCCAGGGAAGGGGTTGGTTGCTTGATCGTTGGCCAAGACATCAACAGTTTGGGTTTCTCCACGTTTGGCAACAATGCTGTCCGTGACAGGAATGGCAAGGGGTCTGGTTGAGGGCACAATTCTGACGATAATTTGTCCAGGTGAACCCTCAGCAACCTTGTCTTTGACGGTGACAGTGAGGGGAACAGTCTTTCCCTTGACGGCATCATCGCTTGCTTTGAGAGTGAGGGTTTGACCACTGAGCGTGGCAGTGACGCCGGAGCCATCTCCGCTGACGGTGTATTCGAGTTCATCCTGGTCATCGACGTAGGGGTATCTCGTAACACGGACGAGATCAAGGGTTTTCTCTTGACCAGGTTCTAAATCAATGTTGGCACCGAGCATAACCGGTGGCATATTTTCACGCGGTGTCACCGTGATCGGCAAAACGATGGTGGCGGTGTGTGCTCCAGGGGAGGTTGCCGAGTCGCCGTCGGTGACTTCGAAGGAAATTGATGCCGGACCAAAATAGCGGTCTTCACTGGTGTACGTCAGGGTGGTGTCGTTGACGACCAAGCGTGAACCGTCAGCATGCGTAGCACGCACGGTGTTGCTATCGGTCAGCTTGACGGTCTTTCCTAAGGCTGCGATGACGTAGTCATTGATGTCGATGCGTAGTGTTTGTTCACTGACCACTGTCAGTGGTTTGACGCCTTTCTTGCGCTGTGGCAGAGCATCATCGGTTCCTGGAACCCAAATGAAGGCGGTGGAGCTCACGGTGGGGTCTTCAGGATGTGCAACCGTGAAGGGAATGATTTGAGAGGTTTCTTGAACCTGAACACGAACCGTGTTACTGGAGATAACTCGAGCAGTGGATCCGTAACCGCTCACGATTGTGGGCCGCAGGGAAGAAACGGGACCATCGGCGAAGAATGCTCCCTTGAGCACGTTCACATCTACTGAAGTTTGATCCAAAATATCGGACAGACTCACCACAGCATCCGAGATAACAGGGCGTGAGAGCGGAGCCTGCGTTTGAACTTCAACGGTGATGAAGTTGGAGGCAGAACCAGCAAGATCGTTTTCAATCTCATAGACCAGGCCATAGCGTCCCGGTGTCATCGGTGCAGTGATCTTGACGAGATCTCCCACGATCTCTGCTGAAACAGAGTCATCCTGTGGGGTCACAGAAACAAGAGTGAGCGGACGTCCGTCAGGATCACTGTCATTTTGTAGTGCACGAACATAGACGGTGTATCCAGGCCGTGCCGTGACCGTATCGGCTATCGCGACAGGATTGCGCCCACCAGCCAAAGGTTCTGCAATACCTACACGGATTGATGCACTGGCTTGAGCACCCAATGCATCGACAACGGAGTAACTGAACGTGTCGGTTCCGGTGGCATAGGCGGATGCATCGTACTCAATCCAATCACTGCCCACAGCAGCAATTGAGCCCTTTTCGGGGTTGGTATCTAAGCCGACAAATTGAACAGAGTCACCATCGGGGTCAATGCCCACCAGCGGTATAGGAATTCTCACTGTTTGCCCCGACATGGCACGGGCTGTCACGGTGCGTGGGGTGGGCGCCTGGTTAGTGTCTTGGTCAATCGCGCGCACAGAGATCGTTACCGTACCGCTGGCCCATTGACCATTATCTGCATTGACTCGATACACCGCCGAGTACGTTCCAGGGTTGCTGCCTGCTAAAAATCTCAACTGGTTGCCCGAGGTAAAGAGCAGACCTGCACCAGAAGGAACATCCTGGTCTAGCTTGGCCGCCAGGGTGAGCTGGCCGCCGTCAGGATGAATATCGTTAGCGAGAACCGGGATACTGATGACATCTCCAACGCGCACGGCCACAACATCAGGGACAGCAACAGGTGCTTGCGCGATGGTGGGTGCTGGTGTTTGCACCACCGTGACGGTGCCCTCACTTTGTGAAACACCGTTGCTGATGCGGTATCCGAATGCCACAGCCGCATCGAGGGGTTTGGTCAAGGTAACCCGAAGAATGCGATGATCCACAACTTCAACCTGAATGCCTGAATCAAAAGGAAAATTGGTCACACCCGTGACAACAAGAACACCGCCTGATGGATCACGGTCGGTTGCAGTGACATCAACTGTGCGGGTCTGTTGCAACGGAACATACACAGCATGCGCAGCAGTTATCGGTTGAGCAGAAACTTCCGGCGGGTCAATCACGTCAATACGCACTAATCCAGAACCGGTGACGTCTCCATCGGTGACGGCATAGGTGACATAGGTTGAACCGGTCCGTGACGCTGTGACCGAGAAGGAGAAGTCAGCAAAGTCGGGAACGATATCTAATCCTGGAACTGCAGGAACACCGGTCAGACTCAACACTCCAGAACCACCGCGCACATGAGGTGACGGGTTGATGGTGATGGGTTGTCCAGCGATGGCAATAACAGCGAAGGCATCAGCAACGATGGGGACTTGTCCTGGTGCTCGAACATTGATTTGCACAGCACCAAAGCCAGTGGCTCGGCCATCAGAGACCTCGAGGGCTACCTGCTTGAGTCCACCGCCACCGCGGCCAGAGTCGGTGAAGGCTACGCGGCCTGCTGGGGTGTAAGAGAGGGAATCGGGGGCGTCCACGGTTGCCGAGGCCACAAAGATGGCATCCCCGTCGGGATCAATCCAGTCCTCCAACACGTTGACGATAACCTGGCCACCTGTTGCCACGTTGGTTCGGGTTGGACGTGCTTGAACAGGCGGTGAGTTCTCGCTCTCTGGACGGATGTTGAGTGTGACGGTGGCAGAGGCCTGTCCACCGCGACCATCAGAGATGCTGTAGTCAAACTGTGTGGTTCCAGAAGCATCTGGCGCCAGGCGCACCATGACTTGGCTGCGGTCCGCATTGATAAAGATCTCCCCCAGCGCTGCTGGAATGGAGGTAACAGTATCAATAACCAGAGCATCCCCGTTGGGGTCATAGTCATTGAGCAAAACCGGAAGCGAGGTCACTCGTCCTGGGCGCGCACCTAAATCATCATCCACGGCTACAGGTGGTTGCGGATCCTTAGCGAACTCTGGGGCATCAGCATTATTTGTTTGAACAACCTGTTGCTCTAGTGCTTGCTGTTCGAGCAAAGTATCCCAGTTGTCGATCAGTCTGACCCCACCCTGGACTGCCCAGACCAGTCCGTTAAGGGCATCATTGAGGGCAATGACCTGGTCGCTGACACGAAATACCAACTCTGCACTGCCGGCCATAGATTCCGCATTCTCAGTGGATTCTTCTGCAGCACCGCATTTGGACCACACCGTTCCACCTGACCAGGCAGCATAGGCACACTCACCGTGGATGACCGCCGATGCGGGACGGCCCTGAGCTGTAGCAACAGAGCTGAAGATTTCTGCGCTATCTAAATTGATCACGGCGAGGCCTGCTGTGTGAGAAACCAGTATCGAGGAGGAACCAGAAACTGAGGTGATGCTGTTTCCTGATGCTTCTACACCGCGTGTGCTGGGCTGTTGCAAAACTGCCTGCCCCACATCAAAGGAGGCAGAGCTGAGGTCAATGATGCGGCCTTGGGTGTAGAGGGTTGCGGTTTGTTGATCCAACACCGCCCAGCGTTCCCCAATAAGGGTGATCTGGAGTTTCCCCGCAGTGAGCTCAGCATCGAGTTGCTGGATTTCTGGGGTAACTGAGCTGGTGGTGTTAATTTTTGACAAGGTCCCTTGCGAGGCACTGACCCCAACAAGGTAGCCGGTGCTGGACACTGCCACAACAGAATCCGCTCCAACGGTGAAGTTTGCCGGCTGAGTTTTCGCATCGAAATTCGACAGGGTTGCCGCAGGCAACACCCACACATCTCCGGTTGCTGGTGCGTGCAGGATGACGTTGTCTCCGGCGAGCGCGGCATAGGTGACATCTTGCGGAAGTGGAATGCTTTCAGCGACGTCACCAGTGGCCTGATTGACGATGTCCAGTGACCTGGTTGCATCGTTGATGAGGAACACGTGTGAACTGTTTTGAACCAGATCCATTTGTGCGGAGTCGGTCGTGAGCACGGTGTTGAGTTCGAACACTTTTGTGTTGGCTCTACCGATTGCTTGTTTATCCCCGTTGGTCACCCACACAGCACCGTCATCGAGATTGACACGCTGTGCTTGGTACCCAGTTGCCAGGATTGAACCAACAACCAACATGGCTAGCGCCGCAAGAGATGCGGTCCATTTGAGCACGTTTCGCCTGCGGGGACTTAATCCCCGAAGTGTGGAGAACCAGCGACGAAGCATGGTTATTGCGCCACCACGATCACGATAGTGGTGATGACAGCAATCAGCGCAGCTGCCGAACCGAGCACGCTCCACAGCAGTCGGCGTCGACGCTTACTGGCAACGAGGGCTAATTCATCGCGTTGCGCGGGTGTTCCGCTGTATCCGGCGCGACGCCAGCTTGGGTTGGCGTGGGCATCAAGTGGTGCAAGCATGGTGCGGTCATTCTCGTTGATGACTATGGCATTGGATCCCCATTCGTCCCCGACGACATCCAGGGGTGTTTGGGCCAATCCCATACTGGTTTCAATTTGTTGGAGTTCGCGCGCAAATTCCACCGCAGAGTGTTGTCTGTCGATGGGGTTTTTACTCAATGCTTTGAGCAGGAGAGCCTCGAGTTGGGGTGGAACATCGTCGCGTCCGATGGGTTGTGGTTTGGATTTGAGAATGCGGCCGGCTAAGTGTCCTGGTGAATTGTCTTTCCCGGGCACTTCGAAGGGGCTGCGTCCGGCCAACAACGAGTAGACAGTTGCACCCAGAGCCCAGATTTCTGAAGCTGTGGTGCCGGTGGTGGTTTCTCTGATGACCTCGGGTGCTGACCAGGGAACAGAAAGACCAACTGCCGTTGTGTTGTCTCCTTGGTAGACCGAGGAAGCAATACCAAAGTCGCTCAAGACAGGGTGACCATATGCGGTGATGAGTATGTTTCCTGGTTTGATATCTCGATGCAGGACGTTTGCTCGGTGTGCGGTTTCCAGCGCTGCGGCGATTTTGATTCCGGTTCGTAGTGCTTCTGCTACCGGGAGAGTTTCGGCACGAAAGCGTTCACCATATCCTGAATTACATACCTCGGTGACCAGATAAGGCCTGCCATCTGAACTCACGCCTGCTTCAAAGACGCTCAAAATGGCTGGGTGAGTACTCAGTTGTGACATGAGTTGAGCCTCCGATTGGAACATGTCACGAACGCGAGGGTTGACTACTTCAGGGAGCAAAACCTTGATGGCCACATTGCGCCTTGGCAATTGCTGTTCATACAAAAAGACGTCAGCGAATCCACCTGAGCCCAATACTCGAACAAATGTGAAGCCAGAAAGCACTGGTGGGGTTGACGGTAGACGTCTTGCCATCTGGTCCACCTTCCCCCAACACGGTCAGTGTTGGTGTGCTCAACGCAAATAACGCCGAAAATTCAGCGCACTTAAAGTTTAAGCAGGTGAAACTGTGGATTCGGTGTGCCCCACCGTGACAGCCATAACGTCAATAACGATGAGGGTGACGTTATCGCGGCCGCTATTAGTCAGTGCGGCGTTCATGAGCTCTGTTACCGCGTCTTCAACAGTCGGTGCAGCTGAGAGAAAATGCTCGATACCCACATCGGTCAGTTCCTTGGTCAGCCCATCAGAACACAGCAATAAACGCATTCCTGGAACAACGGGCAGTGCGACGTAATCGGGAATTGGTTCGTCAATAATGCCCACAGCACGTGTGATCACATTGGCATGAGGGTGGTAGTCGGCTTCTTCTTTGGTGATGGTGCCAGCATCAACCAGCTGCTGCACCACCGAGTGATCGACGGTGACCTGTTCGAAAGTCTCGCCCATCTTCACATACACACGAGAGTCACCAATGTTGAAGATTGCCCACTGCAGTTGATCGGCTTCCTGCACCAAAGCAGCACCTGTGACAGTTGTTCCAGCGCCCTGCTGTTCTTCTGTCAATCGTGAGCGAAGATCTGACACGGAGAGCGCTAAAGCCATTTCGAGAGCGTCCAGATCGGCAAAGCCGGGCTTTTCTAGCCCGGCAATACGCTGCACAACAGCATCACTGGCCACATCGCCTGCGCTGTGGCCGCCCATGCCGTCAGCAACAGCAAAAACGGGGCAGGCAATCGCGTAGGAGTCTTCATTATTGGCGCGGTGGTTTCCCACATCTGTTCCTGCAGCCCATGCAAGCGTGACGGATGCCCCGGTACTCAGGTCGACAACAGTCGTCCCAGTTGAGTTCTGGCCAAGGGCAGTCACAGGAAATTCTCCAAGATTGGGGCGTTACCGGTTCACTAAACGGTTAGCCAAGAACTTCAATTCTATTACCGTCTCCGAGGTCCACGATTGCGCCAACACTCAAGGCCATGGAATCACCTGGTGCAAGCAAGATGGTTGGTTTGGATGGAATGATGATGCGGGTTCCATTTGTGGAACGCAGATCCGTCACGACCACAACTTCACCTTGCATTTCCAGGCGGGCGTGGGTGGAGGAAACAATTCCGTTCGGTGAGGAAAGAACGGCCAGTGTCACGCTCTGCTCTGATCGCACAGGCACCACAGGAAGCCTCCCAAAGATAACAGGCTTCGTCAGTGACCACTTTGTTCCGTTGATATGGCGCAAGGTGAACTGTGAAACAACTTCTTCTTGTTGCTCAGGCTGGGCTTCAGGTTCTTCTTCGATGTTCTCTAGATCTCCCAGTAATTGCTTCACACCCAGGGATGTATCCAGCATGGAACCAATGAGGGTGTTGTATTGCCCAGTGGTGGTCTCGGGAACCACGGTCTCATCTGAGGTGATGACGGTGTCATCTTCAACCGGAATCACCGCGCCGACAATGGTGGCATCATCCACGGTTGCCGCGTCGATGACCGTGCTCTCGTTAATCTCAACCGAGCCCACAATTGTTTCGTCAATAGGAACCCGAATAATGGTGTCATCATCGGGATTGACGGGGATGACAGTGTCATCATCAGGGGTGATGTGGGTGTTCTCGTTAGGGTTATTCATCTTCTGTAATATCCCTCACTCGCGTTAGGACGCTTGTGCGTTCTCCGGAGCTGACACACGCTGACCCACCACAGCAGAGACCCCATCTTGGCGCATGGACACACCATAGAGCGCATCCGCAATTTCCATGGTGCGCTTTTGGTGTGTAATCACGATGAGCTGGCTGGAGTTACGCAAATCTTCAAAGATGGCCAGTAGGCGACCTAAGTTTGCATCGTCCAACGCTGCCTCGACCTCGTCCATGATGTAGAACGGCGAAGGGCGAGCCTTGAAAATTGCAACCAGCAAAGCCACAGCTGCCAGAGATCGTTCACCACCGGAGAGCAGGCTCAGCCGGTCAATCTTCTTACCCGCGGGTTTGACCATGACCTCGATACCGGTGGTCAACAGGTCATCTGGGTTGGTGAGGTTGATGCTTCCAGAACCTCCGGGAAAGAGGATGGGGAATACTTCAGCAAAGGCAGCCTGAGTATCTTCAAACGCTGTTTGGAAAACCGTCTGCATCGTGTTGTCGACTTCTTCGATGATGGTCATCAAGTCTTTACGCGTATTGGTCAGGTCTGTGAGCTGCTCTGTGAGGAAGGTGTGGCGCTGTTCGAGGGCAGCAAACTCTTCCAATGCAAGTGGGTTCACACGGCCAAGCTGGCCAAGCTTACGCTCTGCCTTCTCCAAGCGAGTTTGTTGCTCAGCTCGGTTATAGAGCTTAGTTTTTGGTTCAGCATCAGCAGGGGCATCAGCATCAAGAGCAACCACAATGGGAACGTCGGGGCCGTATTCAGCGATGAGAACATCTTCGACAAGACCAAGTTCGTTCCCTGCGCGCTCGAGGAGAGCGGAAAGCTGCATTTTCTTTTCATAGATCTGAAGTTCCAGACCGTGCACGTTTTCGGTAATCGAGTGCAGGCGCTCACGCAACTGAGATTCTTCTTGACGCAAGGAAATGAGTTCCTGGTTTTGGGCCGCACGGTCAGCTTCACGCTGAGCGAGAACAACACGGGCTTCAGAAACGGAGCGGTCCACAGAATCCAATACAGCGGGAAGAGACTCGGCAACCCCTGCTGCAGCATCAATTTGGCGCTTACGAATGACAGCACGGCGTGCTGCTTCCTCAGCTGCGGCACGGTCTGCTTCGAGCTGCTGACGCAACCCTTCCACACGCAGTTCTTCTGCACGAACGCGCTCACGAGCAGTTTCGAGTTCCAAACGAGCTTGCACTTCTTGTTCGCGAACCTGTTCAAGTTCTGCGAAGAGTTCATCACGCGCAGAAACATCCAAGATGGGTCTGGGTCTGGACTCCACAGCATCCAGCTCTGTACTGGCTCGGTGTGCATTGTGTTCTGCTTCCTCAACGGAGGCGGCAGCTAGCGCAAGTGAAGCGCTTAGACGTTCGGATTCGGCTGTTGCCGCTTCCACCTGCACGCGAGCACGGTTGAGTGCTTCGGAACGGGCGGCAAGTTGTGAATCGTATTCGCGCAGAGCAGCCAGTGCAGCCGTGGAGCGTTCTTTGGCCACCTGGGCAACTCCACGCTGATCAGCGAGCTCAAGGCGAGCCTGATCAATCAAGCCAATGACCTCGTCGAGGCGCTTTTGCGCTGAATCACGCTCAGAAACAAGTTCGATACGGCTTTGCTTCGAGCCTGATCCACCGCGCAAGACAAAGCGAGTGAGAACTTCACCGGCTTTTGTAATCACGGTGATGTTGGAATCGGCTGCGTCCAAACCCTGCTTCCAGGCTTGTCGTGCTGTTTCAAGATCATCGGTGATGACAGTGGATGCCAGAAGTGCGAGCACACCAGCAGGACCAGAAACAACCTCGCTGGCTGTAACAACACCAGAAATCTCTGGAAGTGCGACGGGGGTTGTGCCTGGCTTTGCGGCAACGACAATTTCAACGCGGCCGAGATCATCCCGATCAACACTGGCCAGTGCTGAAATTGCAGCATCCATGTCATCTGCAAGAACGGCATCCGAAAGAGAACCCAGACCGGCAGCAATAGCCGCTTCGAAACCTGATTTCACCTGGATGTGTTCAGCAACTAATCCTTGAATACCTGACAGCTTGGCTTTCACCAGAGCAGAAGAACCATCTTTTTGATCCAGGGCCATGGAGAGGGCACCAGTGCGAGCTTGTAACGCATCGCGTTCACGCTCCAGGGTGTGGAGTTCATCACGCAAACGGTCAATGGTGCTCTCTGCATCTACAACTGCAGCTTGGGCTGCTTCATAGGCTTCATTGAGCCCGGTTTCTCCAGCAGTGGTGTCCGCAGAATCCGCTTCAACTTGTGCGAGGTTTTGCTCGGCAGTTGCGCGACGTTCCGTGGCAGCATCGAGAGCATTTTGCTGACGCAACACTTCACCACGAACGGCAGCTAGTGCAGAATCTGCAGCCTCTTTCTTTCCCCGCAGGCTGGTTATTTCCAGATCGTGCTGAGAGACCAAAGCCGACTGTGCCGAAATTTGCTCATCAATGGAGTCGAGCTTTTCGCGCGCGACCACAGTCGCCTGCTGGGATGCTTGCCAAGCTGCTTCGGCAGCAGTGACGATGCCTCGCATGACGTCTACTTCAGACTCAGCGCCCTCAATCATGGCCTGGTTGACGCCAGAACCCAATGGTTGCTGGTCGGTGTCCGCACCTAGCAAAGCTAAGCGCTGGTTAGCCAGGTTATAGAGACCACGCAGACGTTCTTGAATGGATTCCAAAGCAAAGACTGTTTTGCGGGCGGACTCAACATCATCTGCACTCTGGTCTGCTTCGAGACGTCGCACGCGCAACATGGTGCGCTCAAGCTGTTCTTGCAGCACGATGCGTTCGCTGTGACGCTCGGACTCAGTTTTGTTGTGTGCATCGAGTGTGGTGCGCAACTGAACAACATCGTCGGCAAGAATACGTGCTCGTGCATCACGAACCTCTGCCTGAATACTTTGTGCTTCGCGGGCAATCTCTGCCTGGTGTCCTAATGGCTTGAGCTGGCGACGGACCTCGGTAGCCAGGTCGGTCAAACGTGTGAGGTTGGCCTGCATCGCTTCAAGCTTGCGCACCGTCTTTTCTTTGCGGCGACGGTGCTTGAGAATTCCGGCAGCTTCCTCAATAAAGCCACGTCGATCTTCAGGGCTAGCCTGGAGCACGTTATCGAGGCGCCCCTGGCCGACGATGACGTGCATCTCGCGGCCCAGACCAGAGTCAGAAAGCAGTTCTTGAACATCGAGAAGTCGGCAGTTTTCGCCATTGATCGCATATTCACTTGAACCGTTACGGAACAGAGTTCGGCTAATTGTGACTTCGGTGTATTCGATGGGCAGAGCACCATCAGAGTTGTCGATGGTGAGCAAAACCTCTGCGCGGCCGAGGGGGCCGCGTGTGGAGGTTCCCGCGAAAATGACGTCTTCCATCTTGCCGCCACGCAGGGTCTTTGCGCCCTGCTCACCCATCACCCAGGCCAGTGCGTCTACGACGTTGGACTTACCTGAACCGTTGGGACCGACGACACAGGTGACACCGGGTTCAAAGGCAAAAGTGGTGGGTTGGGCAAACGACTTAAAGCCTTTGAGTGTCAGGCTTTTTAGATACACGTCGTTTGGCTCCCAATATCAGCAGTGCACACGCACTAGCTAACAAATTTACTGGAAATAAAAGCCAGAAAAAACCACAGGTTTAGTGGTCGTCTTCGAGTTCTTTACGAATCGAATCAGAAGCCTGTTGCAGCACCTCAACTAAGCGTGGAATATCCATGTGGGTCAAGTGCGCAACGATGCCCAAAGCTGCGACGCAACGCCCTCCGCGCAGGATCGGCACAGCGACCGAGCCATTGCCTGCAGTGCTTTCTTGACGCGCAATGGCATAGCCACGGGTTTTGGTTTCAACCAGTTCAGCTTTGAGTTTGACCGGATCCACAATCGAATACGGAGTGGTGCGCGTGAGTGGCCTGCTGAGATATTTCTCAATAGCTTCATTGCTTTGCCACGCCAGCAGAACTTTGCCCACGCCTGTGGTGTGGAGTGGAAGGTGACCACCAGCTCGTGAGGCGGTGTGAACTGAGCGCTCTCCACCGATGCGGTCAACATACAGTGCTTGACCACGGTCAAGCACAGCCAATGTAATGTTTTCTCCCGTTTCCTCGTAGAGACGAGCCAGGGTGGGAAGTGCGCGATGACGCAGCTGATCACTCACAGGTGCAAGCTGCCCAATTGACCATACGCGAGTGCCAATGCGGTAGCGGCGGTCTGAACCTCGAACGAGGAAGCCACCCGCGACGAGTTCAGCCACAACACGGTGGGTGGAGGACATAGGAAGGAGAGATTTTTCGGACAGTTCTGACAGTGTCAGCGCGCGACGACGCTCGTTGAAACACCCCAGAACAGCGATACCGCGACCAATAGAAGAGATTGGTGCACCGGCAGTAGTACGTGCTGGACTCATGAAATATCTGCCCTTTCAGGCTATGAAAAAGAAGGTTCCAATGACCGGAACTCTACTCCTCATTTATCTCGATATCAAGATATTGGAGATTAATTATGAATTTCTTCCCCGCGCAGCGACCATCCAGGTGTCCACCAGTTCCTCGCGATCGAAAACGTAGACCTGATCTGCGAGGTTCACGGTATTACAGACGTGGTTAGGGATCACCGACAGAACATCTCCTCGGATGGGGAGCTCACCGTCCGGGAATTCAATCGTTGCGTGATGTTCAGAAAGAGCAACAATGCGCGCATCGTGAAACTCCAGAACACGTCCATAGCCAGATGCGTACCCGGCACGATCCGCGCCCAATGCTTTACTACCCGCATCCACGATGACTCTATTTCCTCGAATACTCACCACGGTTGCCTTCACGGTCAGGGCAACATCAGCCCAGTCGCAACTGCCCAGCTCAAGCTGTTGAGCATCGTTGAAAACATAAACTCCTGGCCGCTGCTCTGTGATGACCTGAGCATTGGCCGACGCAAGAGACGGGGTCGATCCCCCGCTGCAGATAATTGCATCCGTTTGGCCAAGAGCAACGAGTTGGTCACGGGCGGCGGCCAGCGCCTTGGCTTCATCCTCTGCTGCGGTGCTCAGTGCTCCGGGAGCGTAGCTGTGCCCGGGGAAAGTAAAGACACCAGAAACATCAAGGCCGAGGCTTGCTAAGTGCACGCCCAGCTCACCCACCTTCTCTGGCTCAATCCCACTTCGGTGGTGACCGCTGTCTACTTCAATAAGTAGTTCGAGCAACGGTGCGCGCCCACCGAGTATCTTGACTAATTGTGTGCCAGCCTCTGCTGAGTCAACGCCGAGTCGAATTGTGGCCTGATCTAACATTGCATCTAGTCGCTGAGCTTTAGCTTCCGTCAGCCACAGGGGATAGGCGATAAAGACATCGGTAAATCCTGCCGCGACAAACACCTCAGCTTCACCCAATGTGGCAACAGTAATACCCAGAACACCCGCGGCTTCCTGCATTCGGGCAATCTCAATAATTTTGTGTGTTTTCACATGGGGGCGCAGGGCAAAACCTGATACTCGCGCAGATTCCGCCGCCCGTGAGATGTTTGCCTGCAGTGTGCCCAACTCGATAGCAATAAAGGGTGTCTCAGGCATTATGGGGCTCATAGGAATGAGCTTACTTTCCCGATAAGTCGCCTAGTAGACAGAATTTTTTCTCATCTTTGATAGACGTTTCTACGATGCCCCAGAGTAACGACTACTACCAGGAGGACGTCGTCATCGATTATGTAGAGGATGCGGTAATCGCCAACGCGAACACGAAAACCTGGTCGCCCTTGTAAAGCACGAGCACCGGGTGGACGAGGATTTTCGGCCAATAATGCTATGGCGCCTCTAATTCGATTTCTATCTTGATGATCAATTTTCTCTAAAGCTCGTACAGCAGCTGGTCGTAGCTCAATACGGTATGTCACACCCAGCCCAAGTCTGACTTAACTTGGGCCCACGGAATGTTCTCGCCCTCTTCAGACATTGCTGAATCAAAGGCCTCAATATCCTCAGCTTCTTCGAGAGCTTCCATCATGCGCTCATATTGCTCAGGGCTAATCAAGACTGCGGCTTTCTGACCTCGGCGCTCAATAAAGACAGCTTCGGTCCGAGACTGCGTAATCATCTCGGAGAAGTTATTCCGGGCGTCGGCCACACTCACTGTTGACATATCTGAATTGTACATCTCAGTACTTATTTTGTACATATACTGCTTGCTTCTCTCCTTGTTTCAGGGAAATATCAAGAACAGTCTTACTTCACCCTCTGACATTTAGGGCAGAAGTGTGACCCCCGGTTCATGAAGGAAACTTTTCTAATTGAAGTACCGCATCGAGGACACGGTTTCCCTTGCTGTCCATAGGCGTTCAAGCTGTGAGCAAAGTAGCCAGATTGGCCGTTGACATTGACATACTGGGCGTCAAAACTGGTGCCACCCTCAGCCAAGGCTTTGTTCAGGATCTTTCGAACTTCCCACAAAAGTTCTTGTGCTTTGGCCTTACTCAATGAGTCAGCGCTTCGTTCACCATGAATCTTCGCAGCCCACAACGACTCATCAGCATAGATATTCCCGACTCCGCTGATCAGTGTTTGATCTAGAAGAGCACGCTTGACACCCGTGCTCTTTTTTCGCAGCCGAGTGATGAACATCTCGTCATCAAAGAAAGAATCGAGAGGGTCCAAGGCAATGTGTGCTGCCTGAGCCGGGACAAGCCCGGAAGGTTGTTCCACGAGTTCATCCACGGCCATTGACCCAAAGATGCGCTGGTCAACAAAGTTGACCAGCAGTTTTCCGTGCTCAGGATGTGTGATTCCGTATTGAATGCGCAAATGCCGATCAGGTTCCGCACCTGAATCCCTGAGTAAAACTTGTCCGCTCATTCCCAGGTGTGTAACGAGGGCATCCCCAGAATCTAAGGGGAACCACATGAACTTTCCCCGACGCTCGGCAGAGAGAACAGTTGAGCCCTGCAGCATGCCAACAAAATCTCCACGCCGGGCATCATGACGCTTCAAAGACCGTGGGTCGAAAACGTGAACGGAATCAATGCGTGCGCCCACAAGAGCCGGTTCTAAACCAGCACGCACAACCTCAACTTCGGGAAGTTCAGGCATGAATTCAGGAAACGTTCTCGCTCAGAGTGGACCATGCACTCAACGCTGCGGCCATCTCTGCGTGCTTCTTGCTCGTCCCCGTCCCGGTTGCCTCAACAAGTGTTCCGACCACAACGGTTGCGGTAAAGATACGTGCATGATCAGGTCCGTCCGCCTGCACGGAATAGACGGGAGCATCGGAACTAAGCTTGGCAGCAATTTCTTGCAAACTGGTTTTGGGATCCATTGCCGCACCAAAACGTTCAGGATTCTTCAGCAAAGGTTCGATCAATCTCAGCACAAGATCGTTGGCAACTTCGGGGCCTTCGGTCAGATAGGCGGCACCAAATAGTGCTTCAACGGTGTCTGCAAGGATGGAATCCTTGTTGCGACCGCCAGTGAGTTCTTCACCATTACCGAGTCGAATGTAGCTGCCGAGATTGATACCACGAGCAACTTCTGCCAACGCGATCGTTGAGACCAGTGATGCTCGTCGCTTTGCCAACTCCCCCTCAACTAAATCAGGGTGGTTGCGATACAGCATCACGGTTACGGCTTGGCCCAATACGGCATCGCCAAGGAACTCTAATCGTTCGTTGTGGGCGATGCCCCCGTGCTCATATGCATAAGAACGGTGCGTCAAGGCAAGCTCATAGAGCTCCCCATCCAGAGGTATACCAAGAGAACTCGAGAGACCCGAGATATCGGTCAGATGACCAGAAGCAGGAGAGCTCATGCTCACTCGCCTAAAAAGTGTGACTAAACGTCAGCTACCTTGCGGCCCTTGTACTCCATGAAGAGTGGGGTGCCAGCAGAGTCTTCAACTACCTTTGCGCGGTGAGGCAGGCTGTAGGTTACCTTGCCCGAAGCGTCAACACTCTTGACGAGAGTGGCGGCTTCAGCCTTCCACTGTGAACGGCGCATGCGAGTGCTTGCTCGCGACATTTTCCGCTTGGGAACAGCCATGGCTATCTCTTCTCTTCTTGCTTAATACTGTGAACCGGTGCTTGTGTCACCGTTGTCTTCGGAAGCAGTCAACTGGCTAAGCGCTGCCCATCTCGGGTCAATCGTCTTGGTCAGCGTGGTATCCAACGGCTCAGCCAGACGTTCACCAGTCTCAGGATCGAGACCAGCACAGTCTGGGCGACATACCGGCTGGAACGGAAGTGCGAGCACGACCGCTTCCCTGACTAGAGGTTCAAGATCCACGTGGTCGTCGTGAACCTCATAATCAAATGCTTCGTCTACAGAATACGCGAAAAGTTCCTGAAATTCGAGTTCGAGGTCTTCCTCGATGGGCTCGAGGCATCTTCCGCACTCCCCAAAAGCTGTTGTTTCAATCTCTGCAGTGACCAAAATGCCGTCCCCGAGGGATTCCAAACGGAGGTCAAGGTGGATATTTTCACCGGCGGGAACGCAAATGATTCCTTCGCCCATTTTCTCGGGAGCGACAACATCGAGTTGTCGCTCACGGTGCTCACCGGGGCGGTGCATAAGGTCATGAACCTCGATGGTGAAAGGAGTTTTGATGAATTTAGCCACGAGTACAGTCTAAGACGTCAGTCTGCTGGCCATTTTGTTGGTAACTCTTCTACCCCATTTCTGGATTGGCCTTTCAATGAGCACACGAGCACAAAGAGTGATCAATATCGAGACGATGGTGATACTGACGGACTGTACGAGGAAAAATTCAATCCATTTTCCTGGCGGGTAAACACCGTGTGGTGTCCCCAATACAACATTCGACCATTGGATGAGTGGCTGGTGAAAGACATACACACCAAAGGAATAGGCGCCCATAAAAGTAAGAACTTTTGCTTTGCGGGTTCCTGGTGTGACCTCAAATTTACTCAGTTGCAGAATCAAGAGAGCAAAAATGGGAGCAGCGAAATATGTAATGGCGTAGCGGTAGGAATTCCAATGCCAGGCATCTTCGATAAAGAACAACGAAACAACTAAAGCAATGGAAACTGTCAACAGCCACCAATTACGTAGGCGTGAAAGTTGAGTCAAGTACTTTCGCAACAAGAGGCCGAGGCCAAACCCTAAAAAGGCTCTGCCCAGTGCTTCAAAGCCCCTAATCGGTCCGCTGTTTTCAATAAATTGAGCGTCGAATGTCAATCCAATCCACAACATCACGTATCCGGCCACAATTGCCACGATGATCCCGAGTCCCCATTTGACTGCAGTCAGCGGGGCATAAATCACATTTGCGATCCACTCTGCCGAAAGTGACCATAACGGAACGTTGATGGCTATTGCTGCGGCGAGGAAAACCTGAAGTAGGAGGAATGCAAAGACCAAAATATGAACTCGTTCATCCTGAGGCAAACCAGCAAGGCTTCCGTAGGGCGGGTTGAAATTATCTTGCGCAACCAGAACGTTTCGCTCCCAATCCAGCAAGAACAGAGCCAGTAGCAACGAGGTAACCGCAAGCGGCCAAAATCGAAAGATTCTTTTCGTGATGAAAACTGCAGAGGCTCTCCCCAATTGCTTTCCCGAGTGGGGCATGCTTGGCCACAGCACAAAGCCACTGAGCACAAAGAAAAAATCGACAAACAGATAGAAGGATGCCAACTGTTGGAAATCTTGTGATGCGCTTACCGTTACGTGAAAGGCAAGCACACCTAATGCGGCAACACCTCGCATGCCGTCTAGTAACAAGAAACGGTGTTGGGAAGTTTGAGTCACAGGAGGGAACCTCTCTTTGAGAGTGTGAACAGTTCATCCAGAATCGCACATAAACTAGATGGGTAACACTCGCGGGAGTGGTGAAATTGGTATACACGCCAGATTTAGGTTCTGGTGCCGAGAGGCGTGAGGGTTCAAGTCCCTTCTCCCGTACAAATGCAACACCCTTGACGCTGTGCCAGAAAGAGTATCTATGCTCCACGCTGCTGCTTTAGATAGCCAAATGAGTGACCTGCTCAGTCACGTCGGAGTGGTTATCTTCTACCTGGTTGTGTGGGGTCTTGTTTTTGCAGGAACTGGTCTGTTCGTGGGGGCATTTATCCCCTTCATTACTGGTGACTCTCTCCTTTTCGCCGCAGGGCTGATCACAGCAGCCAATGAGAATCTCAACATTTGGATTCTTGCTCTGGGTGTCGGTATCGCTGCATTTATCGGCGATCAGGTGGGCTTCATTTTGGGCCGACACTTGGGTCGTCCCTACCTGGATAAAAAGAGCGGGCCGCGCATGAAACGCATCATCGCCCGGGTTGAGAAGTTTTACTATGCCTACGGCTGGTGGGCAGTCGTCATTGCACGCTTTATCCCCTGGGCTCGCGTCTTTGTTCCCTGGGTTGCCGGTATCGGCAACATGAATTACTTCAAATTCTTAACGAGCAACTTTGTTGGCGCTGTTGCATGGGGTGTTGGACTTACACTCGTCGGCTACTACGCGGCAAGTATCCCTGGCGTCAAGGCTGCAGCGTACGTTATTGCTGGATTCTTTATTCTTGCCTCCATCATTTTCAGCATTCGTACTTGGATAGTTGAACGTCGTGATCGCCTCCAGGAATCTGCGAATTAGCTGAGAGTCGGCCTTAAGCACTACCTATAGGCTTAAGGCATTATGCATACCGCGCTGATTCCCTTCCTGGATCCTGAAAATCTCATTGCCGGCTTCGGCGCCTATGCACTGTTGGGCGTTGCCTTTATCGTCTTTGCCGAGACGGGTTTACTTGTTGGCTTCTTACTTCCTGGTGACACACTGCTTTTCATGACCGGCGTGCTCGCCGTCAATGAATCCTTCTTTGGTGTGAACATCTTCTGGGTGTGTGCCGCGATTTCTCTAGCCGCGTTCGTCGGTGGTGAAGTGGGCTACTTTATTGGCCATAAGTTTGGGCCGAGTATTTTTGAAAAGAAAGAAAGTGGCTTCTTCAGCACGAAAAACGTCGAGCGAACTAACGCATTCTTTACTCGCTACGGCGGACTAGCCGTCATCATGGCTCGCTTTGTACCTGTGGTTCGAACCTTTGCCCCTGTTGCCGCCGGTGTGGGCAAAATGAACTACAAGAAGTACACCCTCTATAACTTCATTGGCGCCATCATCTGGGGAACCGGTCTGACCTTTGCGGGTTGGCTTGTTGCTACCCTCATTCCACCAGTTGCTGTATTCGTCACCAACTACATCGACGTAGTACTTATCGGTGTTGTCGTCATCGTTCTGATTCCTAGCATCTATCACTACGTGCAAGCTGTCGTGAAAGCTCGTCGCGCGAAGGCTGAGGCAGCTCACAAGCACAACCCAGAGACACACACCGCTTCTCACGACGAGGCTGAGAAGCTAGCCCTCAAGCCTGAGGTTTTCAACCAAAAGCACGACGGTCAGCATGAAGCTGATCCCACTAAGTAGTCATGGCTGATACTGCAGTACTTCGGCTTACTGCTTTCTCAGACGACCCCGAGGGTGGAAACCCAGCAGGAGTTGTTCTCGATGCGACAGAGCTCTCTGCAGAGCAGATGCAGAGTATTGCTGCAGATGTGGGATATTCCGAAACTGCGTTTCTTATCCCCCACACTGATGTGGAGAACAGCTACCAAATTCGTTACTTCACCCCCGCAGCTGAGGTAGCCTTTTGCGGTCATGCCACTATTGCCTCAGGTGTAGTTCTGGGGCGTGAATACGGTGATGGCGTCTATGAACTGAGCACACAAGCTGGACCGGTTGAGGTTGATGTAACCGTTGCCGGAGAGAACGTGGTGGCAACACTAACCTCTCCCCCCACCACGCTGGCACCTCTAGACCCAGACCTTGTTTATGAATTACTCGATGCACTCGATTGGGATGAGACGGCCCTCGATTCTCGATTCATACCTGCTGTGGGATTTAGCGGAAACCACCACCCCATCTTGGTGCTCGATAGCCGTGAAACCCTCGCATCGATGGATTATGACTTCGATGTACTAGCCGAGCTCATGAAAGAGCATGACTGGACAACAATCCAATTGGTATACCCAGAGGAAGGCGATCCCCACGGCCGGCGTTGGCATTCACGCAACCCAGCACCCTCAGTGGGAATCTACGAGGATCCTGCAACAGGATCGGCAGCAGCGGCCCTCGGCGCCTATTTTCGGGAAACCGGTGTTTATGGTGTTGGTGACCACGTCACGATTTTTCAAGGGGACGATATGGGGCGCCCCAGTTCCATCATGCTCACCATCGGTGGTTCACGCATGAAAATTTCTGGCACCGCCACCGATATTCTCTAGCTAGCCCAACACCGTTCGTGCTGTTGCGGTGACAGAAATGTCGATACCGTCAGGCATAAACATGGACACCACGGGCGGATGCCAGGTTTTACGCAGCGTCACCTCTGAGCTGACCCCATCGGGAGTTCGCGCTGAAACCAGCTGTACGCCAGCACTATCAGCCGCGGGAATAATGGTGAGATAGTTCTTCGCCTGAGCCTTCACTGCAGTATCCGTCAGCGAAATCCGAGCGACACCATCAACCATTTGCACATCATCGAGGTTGAAAGCTTCAGCAGAGATGAGTGCAGCACCGTCCGCAACGGTGAAAAGTCTCTTGCGCTCGATATACAAGCTCGTTGCTGCCATCGTTGCCACAATCACAGCTAAACCAATCAATCCGGCGAAGATAATCAAGATGAGGCTTGAGCCTTCGTCTGAGGACAGCTTTCTGTTTTCAATCTGTCGCATCATCGCACTCCATGGAAACGCGAGACAACCTGGCTGGCTTGTGAACTAATCGGCACGACGGCTGCCTGATCTAAATTCAACACGGCAGGAACCATCGGCAGTGGAACATTCACATTCACGCCGATGCTGACCAGTGTGCCCGGAGTGAGACAACCTCCGTTTGTTTGCGTGCACGTAATTGAGACATTGGCATGTGAGGAATCTAGACCGTAATCCGCAAGGGCAAAATCTATAGCTTGTTGTGCCCGAGCCACAGCCACATCTTGGTTGGGGGATTCCACATAGACCCGAGCTGCCTGTCTGGCAGCACCCTCAGTGGCAAGAGTTGCCCCCTGGACAGCTGAGACAGCAAGCACGAGATAGACCAAGGGGATCAGCAACAACATTCCCGCGGTGATGAACTCGAGTGAAGCTGAGCCATCCTCGCGGCGCAAACTAGTTAAGAACTTCTTTTGCAGCATGTCCCGTCACCTCCAGCGTTGTTGCCGGGCCCCAGAGCCCAATCATGGGCAAAGGGGCTTCTACAGTGATGACTGTTGCCGGAGCCCCCAGCCAGTTTTCTTCACGAGCGCTGACGTTGGTGGCATATTGTTTTCCGACAGCTGTAGTGATGAGTTCTTTGGTGCGCTGCACACCCTCTGCGGGAGTCGAATCAATGAGTGCACCCCATCTAGCGCCTTCAGAGGCAGCGTCTTGCAACGTGTTTTTCACATGCAAAGCAAGACCGAGTTGAAGCACGCCCAGCGTCACAAATGTCAGCAAAATACCGACAAAGACAAACTCGACAACTGTCGAACCACTGTCATCACTGACAAGCTGACGAAGACGTGCACTCATGATGAACTTAGAAACTCACCACGCGAGAAATAGCTTGATCAAAAACTGTTCCTAATGCAGGGGCAGCAATAGCCCAGATAGCAACAACCAGACCAGCAGTCATCAGGGTGATGAGAACCCAACCGGGAACATCGCCTTGTTCGTCATGCAGACGCGCATTCACGTTGTGCGCGATTTTTTTCAGTATTTTTTTCATTTTTTTCTTCTTTCTCTATGTGCCGGATTAGAAACCGGATTGGATGACGAGCAAACCAGGGAACACCGCAAAGATGATGGTCACCGGCAAGATCAAAAACACGAGCGGAACGAGCATGGCAACCTCTTTTTGCCCAGCACTTTCGAGCAAACGTCGCTTTGCATCTTCACGCGCATCTACAGCATGGGCTTGCAGGACTGCCGACACCGGTGTTCCCCGGTTGAGCGCTCCCAAAATCTGTTCAATTCCCCGAGATAACGCGGGGATGCGCAGTTTACGGCTCAGATTCTGAAGTGCTGTTGCCAAGGGAATGCCCAATTGAACATCCAAGACAACTACACGGAATTCATCCGTGACATCACCATGGCCAATGGTGGCCATGCGTGAAAGAGCATCAGGTAAACCTTCACCGGCAGACAAACTCAAAGATAAAAATTCCCAGACTGCAGGAAGCTGAGCTTCGATTCGCTTCACACGAGATTTTGCTGCATAGCCAAGCAGATAGCGTACGCCTAAGAACCCCACCATCGCGCCCAGGATGGGAACGAGCACATAGGCAATAGCGACCGGTTGAACCCAGAGTGCAACTCCTGCATCGAGCAGGAGACCAGCAGCTGCACCCCACAGTCCCCACGTGATTTGACGGGTACGAAATTCGGAGACGCTCAGGAGTGAACCCGCCCGGGCAAGATCACATTCGAGCCCATCAACCGGGCCGGCAAAGCGCTCGGTGAACTTTTCCAGTGTTCGACGTACTTCACGTAAACCAAAATCAAAGCGTGGAAGCGGTGCAGCACTGTGCGCAGTGACGTCTGCGTATGCCTGGGGAGAAATGTCTGCCACCAGGTGAGCTACTCGACGTTGTAGTGAGGGACTGCGAAAGCTGGGCAGAGTAGTGAGAATAATCCACACTCCCAATCCGGCAATAGCACCGAGGGCAATCCCCCACGCACCTAATGAACTCATGCCAACCACCGCTTTTCGTCCGGAAAATACCCCACAGCAGTCATGATTTTGTATGCCAACAAACTGACGGCTAAGCCGACAAGAATTACAACCACCCCGGAAGCAGAGTTATATGCTTGGGCTGCCTCGGGCCTGGTGGACAAGAGCAACAACACAATCCACGGCGCCATCACGCCAATTCGTGCAGCCAACCTAATCCATCCTTGTCGTGCCTCTACTTCCTGGCGCAGAGCAGATTCTGCTCGCAGGTGCGATCCAAGTGAGCCGAAGACAATCGTTATTTCGGTGCCACCGAGTTCACGACCTAACCTCAACGTTTCAATAATGCGATCACCGTTGGGATTGGCCCACCGTGCCTTCAGATCAAGGGCTGCGAGCTCGAAGTTGCCAGAAACCTTATAGTCCTGGGCAAATAATGCTGCTGGAACGCTCACTGCCTTTGAAGAAAACCCTGCCAACGAGATAACAGCATCCGGAATGTTTGATCCGGATCGAATGGCAGAAATCAGTGCATCCACAACGTCAGACCACTGATTACGCAACGTCCTTTTTGCACGTGCTCTCCTGCTGGCGGCAAACATCCACGGAAGTGAAGCTGCAGTGAACGCAATCACCACACTGAGGGCAGAAACACCGGTTACTGCCCAGGAGATTGCTCCTCCAATGACGGCTAAAACGCCAGCTAGCGCAACGATGACGGAGGGTTTCATCCCCAACTGCAGAGCAGTTTCGTTTACAGAAATACTCAACCGCGATGTGTGCGAGCCCGATGTGGGGCGTTCTTTTCTGGGCCATAACAGGCCTGAGATCATGAGAAAGATTCCGATGCCTGCTGTGGCACCTAAGAATATTCCCAGAATTTCTAGCGAAGAGAGTCTCATGCGGCATCCAACACAATTCGAGGGTTGAGATTCGTCAATTCGAACTTGTCGAGACGAGCGGGAGCTTCTCCGGTTGCAACTAGGACATCTTCACGGATTTCAAAGATTGTTGTCGTTTCAATCTCCCCGCCAATAATGCGCCCCGTTGGAGAGATGATTTCGCTCACGCGGCGACGGCCGAATCTGTCGAGCTCACAGTGCACAACAACATCAATGCAGCTGGCAACAGTGGGAACGACGAAACTGGCATCAATATTGCGACCAGCAAGCAACGGAAGCGTGCAGAGCTTTGTCAGTGCATCGTGTGCACTGTTGGCGTGAAGAGAACATGCACCAGGTAATCCACTATTCAGAGCAATGAGCAGATCTAAACTTTCTGCTTCGCGCACCTCACCCACCACAAGACGATCAGGACGCATACGCAGTGCTTCTTTGATTAACCGGCGCAGAGTAATCTCCCCGGTTCCCTCCAAGCTGGCCTGACGACACTGCATGGCAACACAGTCACGAGCGCCGAAGTTGAGTTCAAAGGTTTCTTCGACCGTAATGATGCGTTCGTTTTCGCGCGAGCTGCGCAGAAGAGCATTGAGCATTGTCGTCTTGCCTGCTTGGGTGGCTCCGCACACAAGAATGTTTTGCCGCGCAAGAACACTCATTCGCAAGAATTCCCCAGCTTGACGGGTGAGTGAACCACCCTCAACAAGATCACTCAGATCCCGGACACTATGCGAGAACTTTCGAATGTTCACAGCCCAATGCTGGGAAGTGATGTCTGGGATGGTCACGTGCAAACGGGAACCATCAGGAAGTGATGCGTCCACGAATGGAGACGACATATCCACGCGGCGTCCTGACGTTTGCAGCATTCGCTCAACGAGATCGCGAACCTGGACATTGGTCATGCTCAAATCTGTGAGTTCAGCAACTCCATAACGAGCGACGAACACCTGTGTAGGCGAGTTGATCCAAATCTCTTCGATGGAGGGATCATCAAGGAAGGCTTGCAAGGGGCCAAATCCCGCCAGTTCTGCCATGGCCAAGCTGTGGAGCTCAGTATCAGTGAGCGGCTCTCCTGAATTGTGAACTCCGTTGCGAACAATCTCGTTACGTAACAGCTTTTCAAGATCCTCCGTAGAGGTCGCCCCGGCGGCAACTGAGTCATGTGCTTTGGCACGAACTGCACCAACGATGCGGGAAATGGAATCTGACATTCAGATAGCATGCCCGTTCCAGTTTTACTCCCGCAGGAGTTATCCACATCTCTGCCCTAAACCAGAACACGCTCTGTTTCTTGGGGCGACTGAGCAGCCTTACACAAACAACGGTTGTATATTCCAAAACTGTGCAAAGAGCGGGCAAATACCAAAAGTTGAATCAACAGAGCTTCTTAACAACCCCAGAAACCACCAGGTTGAGCTCTGCAGGCCAATCTTGAGTGGCAGGTTCTCCCGGTTCCAGAATGAAATTCTTTGTGGCTGCCCAAGAAATGAGTTGCTCAACGTTCTCGAGTGAAGAGGTGACCGCGGCATCCTTCGCAAGGGCGCGAAGGAACTCGCCCTTGCCTTTCTTGTTGAAGTGGTTCAGCGCACGCAACTGACCGTTTTCCCCCTTTGTCACCACGCGCAGATAAACCGTGTTCTCAGCAGGAGCAAGTGGTGTGAGAGCTGAATAGCCTTCAGAGCGCAAATCAAGCACTAGTTGATGCTTTTCCTTCAGCCTCTTTGCTAGCGCTTTGCTACTTGCCTCTGCCCAAGCTTTTTTAAGAGTTCCAGCGGCCAATGAAGGCAGTTTGGAGTCGAAAGAGAGCCGATATGCAGGAATGAGATCAACTGCTCTCACGGGCCCCAGGAGAGCAGACTGGATAAGAACATGTTCCCCGAGGAAAGTACGAGCCTCGGCAGGAAGATTGATTGCTCCCAGGCCGTCATAAAGCACGCCGGTATAACGATCAATGGCGGGCATGGTTGGTGAGGTCTTGACCGCCTTATTGCGGTCAACCTCGCCCATTTGCTTGGGGCTGAGCTTGAGAACCTCGGCACACACCTTAGGTTTACGAGCCAGAGACACTGTAGCCGCTACCACACGCTTACGAATGGCATTGAGTTCGGGGAAAGCCAGGGCAGATTCGACAAGCAGCTGCTCCAAGGGAGCGCCTTCTCCCCCATCACGCTTCGTTTCCGAAGGTGGCAACAGAATCAACATAACAATCCCTTAAGTGCAAACGCCCACAGGAAGAGCGAATCTTCAACCGCGGGCATCAGCGTGTGTGAGGTTGAGCGTTAGCCAACCAATTCTGCGGCAGAGGCAACAACAGAAACGTTGTTGTTTTCAACCGAAAGGAAACCACCCTCAGCGTTAGCGGTGATCTTCGAGCCATCTTCCGTGGTGACACGAACTTCACCGCCGGCAAGGATTGCCAACATGGGTTCGTGACCGGGGAGAATACCGATCTCGCCTTCGCTGGTCTTGGCAACAACCATAGAGGCTGCGCCAGACCAGACTTCCTGGTCGGCAGCTACAACGCTGACCTGGAGGAGAGAAGTAGTAGCCATGATTAGCTGTTTTCCTTCTGGATCTTGGCCCACTGCTCTTCAACATCGGAGATTGCACCCACGTTGAAGAAGGCCTGCTCTGCAACGTGGTCAAAGTCACCACGAGCAATAGCGTCGAAGGACTCAATGGTGTCCTTGAGTGGAACGGTCGAACCTTCAACACCGGTGAACTTCTTCGCCATGTAGGTGTTCTGAGACAGGAACTGCTGGATGCGACGTGCGCGGGCAACAGTAATCTTGTCTTCTTCAGAGAGCTCGTCAACACCCAAAATCGCGATGATTTCCTGGAGTTCCTTGTTCTTCTGCAGAATCGCCTTGACGGTGGTCGCAACGCGGTAGTGGTCTTCACCTAAGTAGCGAGGGTCCATGATGCGACTGGTCGAGGTTAGTGGGTCCACAGCAGGGTAAAGACCCTTCGATGCGATTTCACGAGAAAGCTCGGTGGTTGCATCGAGGTGAGCGAACGTGGTCGCTGGAGCGGGGTCGGTGTAGTCATCCGCAGGAACGTAGATAGCCTGCAGCGAGGTAATCGAGTGACCACGGGTTGAGGTAATGCGCTCCTGGAGGATACCCATTTCGTCAGCCAGGTTGGGCTGGTAACCCACAGCAGAAGGCATACGACCGAGAAGGGTCGACACCTCAGAACCTGCCTGTGTGAAACGGAAGATGTTGTCAATGAAGAGCAGAACGTCCTGCTTCTGAACGTCACGGAAGTATTCCGCCATGGTCAGCGCAGACAGTGCTACACGAAGACGAGTTCCTGGGGGCTCATCCATCTGGCCGAAGACGAGGGCGGTCTTGTCGAAGACGCCTGCTTCTTCCATTTCGTGGATAAGGTCGTTACCTTCACGGGTACGCTCACCAACACCGGCGAAAACCGATACACCACCGTGGTCTTGAGCTACACGCTGAATCATTTCCTGAATCAGAACGGTCTTACCCACACCGGCACCACCGAACAGACCGATCTTTCCACCCTGAACGTAGGGGGTCAGGAGGTCGATAACCTTGATACCGGTTTCAAACAGCTGAGTCTTGGACTCGAGCTGGTCGAATGCAGGTGGGGTGCGGTGGATGGGCCAGCGCTCCTTGATTTCAATCTTTTCGCCAGGTGCAGCGTTGAGGATGTCACCGGTGACGTTGAAAACCTTACCCTTGGTGACGTCACCAACAGGCACGGAGATAGGAGCACCGGTGTCGGTGACTTCCTGACCGCGCACGAGGCCGTCAGTTGGCTTGAGCGCAATAGCGCGAACCAGGTCGTCACCGAGGTGCTGAGCAACCTCAAGCACAAGCTTGGTCGACTCGGAGCCGATGGTGACGGTGGTCTCAAGGGCGTTGTAGATGCCGGGGATCGAGTCGTGTGGGAACTCGATGTCGACAACGGGACCGGTAACGCGGGCGATGCGACCGACTGCGGTCTTCGCCTTGGTTGCCTTAGGAGCTGCTGCCTTTTTAGCAGGTGCTGCCTTTGCGGTGGTCTTAGCCTTAGTAGCTGGTGCTGCTGCCATTGCTCTTCTTCTCTCTTACCTGGTTTGGGAAGTCTGTGTTACTTGGCGGACGACAAGGCGTCGGCGCCACCAACGATTTCGGAAATTTGCTGCGTGATCTCGGACTGACGAGCGTTGTTCGCCAGACGGGTGTAGTCGCGGATGAGTTTGTCAGCGTTGTCGCTGGCAGACTTCATCGCGCGCTGACGGCTCGCGTGCTCAGACGCAGCCGACTGAAGCATGGCGTTGAAGATGCGGCTCTCGATGTAAACCGGGAGGAGTGCATCCAACACCTTGTCTGCTTCAGGCTCGAATTCGTAGAGAGGCAATACCTCATTTTCTCCGGGCTCATCCACGCCTTCAACAACTTCCAAAGGAAGCATGCGAACAACGTGGGGAACCTGAGAAACCATGGATACGAAACGGTTGTAGACAACGTGAATCTCGTCCACACCACCATCGGTGTAGTCGCGCAAGAAGCTTTCGAGAACAGTGTTCGCGATTTCCTGAGCGGTTTCGAATACAGGCTGGTCAGTGCCGCCGGTCCAAACGCGCTCAGCAGGACGCTGGCGGAAGGAGAAGTAGGCGTTTGCTTTACGACCAACAAGGAAGTAGACAACCTCTTTGCCCTGTTCACGCAGCAGTTCTGCCAACTGCTCAGATTCACGCAGAACCTGAGAGCTGAAAGCGCCAGCAAGACCACGGTCAGAGGTGAGGATCACAATCGCGGCGCGACGAATCTGCTCAGGCTCAGTGGTGAGCACGTGTGACACGTTGGAGTACGTGGCCACAGCAGATACCGCACGAGTAATCGCACGTGAGTATGGCGTGGATTGCATTACTCGCGCCTGCGCTTTTTGAATACGCGAGGCAGAGATCAGCTCCATTGCACGCGTGATCTTCTTGGTCGTCTGGGCAGAACGAATTTTCTGCCTATAGACCCGAAGTTGCGCTCCCATGTCTCTCCTGAGGTTTCTCTAAAGGTGGTTGATGTCTATGAAGGGCGCTTAGCGCTTCTTCTTGACAATCTTTTCCTGGTTGACGTCGTCTTCATCGATAGCGGTGAACTCTTCGTTGCCCACGGAGGACAAAGAAGAACCGTCACCGACCTGGAACTCCTTCTTGAAGGCAACAACTGCCTTCTCGAGGTCTTCCACAGTCTTGTCATCGAGCACGTTGGTCTCGCGCAGAGTGGTCAGAACCTTGGTCTTGCGACCGAGGTAGTCGAGGAATTCACGCTCAAATCGCAGGATGTCCTCAACAGGAACCTCATCGAGCTTGCCAGTGGTACCAGCCCAGATGGAGACAACCTGGTCTTCAACGGGGTATGGGGTGTACTGAGGCTGCTTGAGAAGCTCGGTTAGACGTGCACCACGAGCCAGCTGACGACGGCTAGCGGCGTCAAGGTCGGATGCGAACATCGCGAATGCTTCGAGGGAGCGGTACTGAGCCAGTTCGAGCTTCAAGGTACCGGAGACCTTCTTGATCGACTTGACCTGAGCGTCACCACCCACACGAGAGACGGAGATACCTACGTCAACAGCTGGACGCTGGTTCGCGTTGAACAGGTCGGACTGCAGGAAGATCTGGCCGTCGGTGATCGAGATCACGTTGGTGGGGATGTATGCCGAGACGTCGTTTGCCTTGGTCTCGATGATGGGAAGACCGGTCATCGAACCTGCACCGAGCTCGTCAGAGAGCTTTGCACAACGCTCTAGCAAACGGGAGTGTAAGTAGAACACGTCACCGGGGTATGCTTCACGTCCTGGTGGGCGGCGAAGAAGCAGTGATACAGCACGGTAAGCCTCAGCCTGCTTGGAGAGGTCATCGAAAATGATGAGTACGTGCTTGCCGCCGTACATCCAGTGCTGACCGATAGCAGAACCGGTGTACGGAGCGAGGTACTTGAAACCTGCGGGGTCAGATGCAGGAGCAGCCACGATGGTGGTGTACTCCATTGCGCCAGCGTCTTCCAAAGCGCCCTTTACAGCAGCAATGGTGGAACCCTTCTGACCGATAGCAACGTAGATGCAGCGAACCTGCTTGTTGACGTCGCCGGACTCCCAGTTAGCCTTCTGGTTGATGATGGTGTCGATCGCAATAGCGGTCTTACCCGTCTGACGGTCACCAATGATGAGCTGACGCTGTCCGCGACCCACAGGGATCATAGCGTCAATAGCCTTGATACCGGTCTGCATGGGCTCGTGTACCGACTTACGCTGCATAACACCAGGAGCCTGAAGTTCAAGAGCACGACGTCCCTCAATCTTCTTGATGTCACCGAGACCATCGATGGGGTTACCCAGTGGGTCAACCACGCGACCGAGGTAGCCTTCACCAACAGGAACGGAGAGAACCTCGCCAGTGCGGGTTACTTCCATACCTTCAACGATGCCGGTGAACTCACCGAGGACAACAACACCGATCTCGTTCTCGTCGAGGTTCAGTGCCAGGCCGAGGGTGCCATCTTCGAAGCGGATGAGCTCGTTCGCCATCACACCGGGCAGACCCTCAACGTGGGCAATACCGTCGGCTGCGTCAATAACGTGGCCAACCTCGGTCTTCGAAGCCTTGGTGGGCTTGTAGGAAGAAACGAAGTCCTTGAGAGCGTCGCGGATCTCGTTGGGGCTGATCGTGAGTTCTGCCATTGTGTTTTCCTTGTCTGACTCAGTCGGGTGACTGAAGGGGTTTGTGAAGTCTTTCCTTGAGCTATCCAGCGAGCTGGAGTCGCAGTTCTTGAATACGGGACGAAACGGAGCCATCGATCACGTCATCGCCAACCTGCACGCGCAGGCCACCAATGATTGCGGGGTCAATGACGAGGTTGATGTTGAGCTCGCGTCCGTAAACCTTGGCCAGAGTCTTGCTCAGGCTGGTCAACTGCGCTGGCGCAATCGGTTGTGCACTGGTCACGGTTGCAATGGTGGCACCTGCCTGGTCTGCAACAACATCTGCTGCGTAGGAAAGCAGGGCACCAATTCGGCGGCCACGAGGCTGCTGAACAAGTGAGGAAACGATAGCAATGGTTGCTGCCGAGGCCTTGCCCTTGAGCAGTTTCACAACAAGCGCTGCCTTCGCCTTGGTGTCGCCCAGTTTGGATCCGAGGCCAAGCTCGAGTTCTGCGTCGCTCGACACGGCACGAGAGAACGCGAACAGCTCAGCGTCAACGGATTCATTCTTCTTAGCGCCCGACACAGCAGCGCGGATAGCGATTTCTTCGACACCGGCCAACAGGTCATCCTGGTTGGACCAGCGGTAGGAGACAATCTGTCCGAGCAGTTTGGAGGATGTTGCATCCAGTCCCTTGCCGAAGACCTTGCCCAGCAGGGCGGTCTTGTCAGCGGTGGGAACGGCAGGGTCAGCAAGAACGGCGCGCAATTGGGCAGACTCAGCGAGGGCACGACCTGCAGCAAAGAGCTGTTCGCCCAATGCCAGGTTTGCCTTTGCTCCCAAGCCAGCAAGTGCTGTCTTGGAGCTTTCGATTGCGTGTCTGCTTGCGCTACCCATTACTTAGCTGCCTTCTCCGACTTTTCCAGATCTGCCAGGAAACGGTCCACGAGAGCCTTGGACTTCTTGTCGTCAGTGAGTGCTTCACCGATGACCCCAGAAGCCAAGTCAATTGCGAGGGTGCCCACTTCACTCTTGAGTGAGACCAGAGCGGTTTGACGCTCTGCCTCAATCTGAGCCTTAGCAGTCGCGGTGACGCGAGCTGCCTCTACAGTGGCGTTTTCCTTAGCTTCTGCAACGATCTTGACGCCATCTGCGCGAGCAGCGTCACGGATCTTGCCAGCCTCTACACGTGCATCAGCGAGCTGAGCAGTGTACTTTGCCAGTGCCTCTTCAGCTTCCTTCTGTGCAGCATCTGCCTTTTCAATGTTGCCTTCAATAGCAGCACTGCGTGCTTCCAGGATGGCTGAAACGTTGGGCAGAATCTTCTTCCAGAAGAAGATAAGGATGACGGCAAAGATAATCGACGACCAAACGAGGTCGTAGGTTGCAGGTAGAAGAGGGTTTGGTGCCTCTTCTGCTGCAACGATGAGTGCCTGAAGCATGTTGTCTCCGTGTCGAAAGAGCGGAATGTGACTAGTTGGTGAAGATGAAGTAGGTAGCAATACCGATGAAGGCAAGTGCCTCGGTAAATGCGATACCCAGGTACATCAGAACCTGAAGACGACCTGCGAGCTCAGGCTGGCGAGCAACCGACTCGATGGTCTTTCCTACGACGATACCTACGCCGATAGCGGGGCCAATGGCTGCGAGACCGTAGCCGACGGTGGCAATGTTGCCGTTGATTTCGGCGAGAACCGATGTTGCGTCCACGAGTGTTTCCTTCCGTGTTGTCGTCTGAAGCGGATGCTTCAGCCGTTAGTGTTCCTCAGCCAGCGCGAGCTGGATGTAGACCGTTGTAAGCAGGGTGAATACGTATGCCTGAAGCACAGCCACCAACATCTCAAAGAGAGTGAAGATGAAGCCGAAAGCAAACGTTCCGATTCCGAACAGCTTCCAGAAGCCGTCCATTTCGAAGAAGAAGAACCAGGTTGCGGAGAAGGCCAGCACCAGCAGGAGGTGGCCGGCAACCATGTTCATCAGAAGACGAAGAGCGAGGGTGATCGGACGCAGGATGAAGATTGAGAAGAACTCAATCGGAGTCACGATCACGTAGATAGGCCAAGGAACCCCTGGTGGGAACAAGGAGGCTTTGAGGAATGTCAGGGGGTGCTTCTTGAGACCTGCGTATACGAAGGCAACATAGGCAACCAGTGCCAACACCAGTGGCAAACCAATGGTTGAGGTTCCCGCGATGTTGAATCCGGGGATGATGCCCGGAATGTTCATGGCTAGAACGGTGAAGAAAATACCGGTGAGCAGAGGTAGGAAGCGCTTCGCGTCTTTCTTACCCAGCAGGTCTTCAGCGATGTTGACGCGAACAACATCCAGCGCCATTTCCGCAAGTGACTGGCCCTTGGAGGGAACAATCTTGAGGTTACGAGTTGCTAAAGCGAAGAAGGTGATGAGAATCGCCGCCATGAAGAACTTGACGAGAATGATGCGGTTGATCTCGAAGGGGGTGCCGTCGAAGAGAATGACGGGCGGGAAGAATTCGTAGATCGATGGCCCGTGAAAGCTCGGAGCGTCCTCAGTGGAGGCGATGAGCTTGGTTACAGCGTTTACTAGCAGCGCTATCTCCTGTTTCGGGGCGTGGAGCTTCTGCTCTCGCGTCGACGAACATGCGGTATCCCCCAGCAGTGCAATCTCGTTTGGCTTCGTTGTCGAAACGTGACTGATTGTTCCGCAGTTGGTGCGAGGGATTACTCAAGACTTTACAGGCAAAATCGGCTGCTGAGCCAATCCCCATGACACTTACCGGTCAGCGGAAAGACTTTCTTTGTGACCTTCCCAACTCCCCCGAAAAGACGGGCAAGAACAAACCCCAGACAATGTCTGGGGTTTGGCGAAAAAAGCTGTGAAAAAGCGTGTTATTTCAAATCTGAAACATAGGGCATGCGGGTCTTCATCACCACGACCACATCCACCACGAGCGAGGAGATCACTCCAGCAATCAACGACAAGAACAATGCCGTGGGATTAATCCACGGCTGATCGCGCAGCGCAATGGCCGCAACGATAAATGCCACAAACTTCAGAAGCCATGCGCCGAGCACAATCGCAAAGAACGCCACGATGTCATAACGCACGGCGATGAGGATACTCAGCGCCGTAATTCCGAGGAACACTCCAGCCATGGCCGCACCAATAACGGCACTCCACGCAGCTGTTGGTCCTGCCACGAGGAGGCCAATGACTCCTCCCACCACAGCAATCGCTGCGGCGAAAGCAAAGCCATAGGCCAGGGTCCGCTTGAGAACGGGAACAGAGCTGGGTACAGCCCGACCACCATTGGGAAAGGAAGCCGCTACATCAGGATTAGTCATGGTTTTTAGCCTTTGTTCTCGTTCTCATCAGCAAATTTCGGCGAAGCACTCTTCCCGCGCTTGACGATTCCCTCGCCTAAGTTGATCTGGCCTGTTGCGCCGGCAATAACGTCTTCAGCGGGGACAGGAATATCATCACCAAACTTGTTACTGGCGGCATCCAGTGGGTCATACTCAGCCAAGACGGCATCGTCCTTGAGGGATTGGATTGCCACTTCAGCTTTCTGGCGCCTGGTCAATGGAAACACCGTCAATACGGTGCTGATGATTGTTCCCACAATCAAGAACACAATCGCTATGGCATAGGGCTTGACGATGAAGAACAACAGGAAGCCAATGGACACCACCGCAGTCCAGGTGTACAGAATGAGCACTGCTTGGAGGTGGGAGTGCCCCATGTCGAGAAGGCGATGGTGAAGGTGCTTACGGTCTGCCGTAAAGGGAGACTTTCCAGCACTTACGCGCCGCAACACAGCCAAAGAGAAATCAACCAGTGGCAGGAGCAAGATGGCAAAGGGAAGCATGATGGGCAAGAACGCTGGCAGCAGTTGAGACTTACCCAAACCAGTTTCGGTAAATGCACTGGGGTCAATTTGCCCAGTCACCGCAATAGCTGCAACAGCCATGAGGAGCCCTACGAGCATGGAGCCAGCATCCCCCATAAACAAGCGGGCTTTGTGCCAGTTAAAGGGTAAGAACCCTGCACACGCTCCGACAAGAACTGCTGCGATGAGAGAAGCAAGGTTGAAGTAGTTGGAGGGGCTGGTCTCGCGAGCTAACAAGTAGCTATAGATCAAGAACACCCCGTTGGAAATCAACGAGACACCGGCCACCAAACCGTCAAGACCGTCAATGAAGTTGACGGCGTTCATGACAAGCACGATCACGAAGATGGTGAGCAGGAAAGACATCGTGGGAGAACCCACCGTGATGCCGCCAATAGGCAAAGAAAGAATTTGCACACCCTGCCAGGCAACCAGTGCAGCGATACCTAACTGGGCCGCAAGCTTGATGGTCCAGTCCAAATCCCACAGATCATCGAGCACACCCACCAAAACGATGAGGAATGCTGCACCCATGATGGCCAGAACGGGTCCTGGCTGGGCAAAGATGACGTGGAAGAAGTCAATCTGGCTTGCCACGATGAAGGCAACCAAAATTCCTAGGAACATGGCCACGCCACCCAAACGAGGAGTGGGAGTGGTGTGAACATCGCGCTCACGAATCTTGGGATAAAGCTTGTATTTCAGACTGAGGCGCCTAATGGCGAACGAAAACCCGAAAGTCACGAGGGCGGTGGCCAAAGCCATCAGTGCAAGCATCACCATGAGAGTTAGCCCACCACGTCTGTCGACGGTTCGAGAACATCACCGATGACCTCTCGTAATTGTGCAGCAGAAATCACACCGTCGCGAAGAATGCGGATTCCACCTTCGCCTCGGGAAAGCGCCGTTGCATCCACAATGGTGGAGGCTAAACCGGCGTTGGCTTCTCCCCCATCTAGATACACCTCTACGCGTGCACCCAGCTGGTCATGAGCATCCTGTGCGGTTACCGCAGCAGGCTGACCAGTCAAGTTAGCTGAGGAAACAGCCAGCGGGCCTGTCTCGGCAAGGAGCTCTAAGGCAACCGGGTGGGAAGGAACACGAACAGCAACAGTGCCGTTGGTGTCTCCTAAGTCCCACGCCAATGAAGGCTGCGCCTCCAAGATGATCGTCAACCCGCCTGGCCAGAACGCATCTGCCAGAGCACGCACTTCATCGGGAATGTTTTGCGCCAAACCATCCATCGTCGCCACGGAAGGCATCAACACTGGTGGCGGAGATTGACGGCCACGACCTTTTGCCTCAAGAAGTAATTGCACCGCCTCGGCACTAAACGCATTTGCCCCGACACCGTAAACGGTGTCCGTGGGCAAGACGACAAGTTGACCTTTGGCAACAGCTTGCCTGGCAAGCCGCGTTCCGGTCAAAAGCTCAGCATTATCTGAGCAGTCGTAGATGCGTGACATAACTCACCCAGTTTACGGGTGAAGAGCTCCGCACTTCCTTAGAGTGGCTGTACGAGATCTCGCAACACGTCTCGTGGACCATTACTGACTCGGAAGTAACGACCGGTAAACACCTGTCCCAGCACGGGGACCCAGCGAATCACACGATTATTGGGGTATGCAGAACGGGCTTCTTGTAACTTCTGTGCTGAGCTGATGAGCTTCAACTCGTCAGCGTCTGCACCCAGCTCTGGTGCGCGCTGAGCCAAGCTCGTAATGCGGCTGAGAAGACGAGCATTGCGCTGGGTGCCTTCGGCCCGCAGTTTGGCCATGCGCGTTCCCATGGTGTTCTTTTTCACACCTATTTGATTCGACGAATGTTGCCGATAGGAAATCAGAGGGCCTGTCACGGCAAACTTCTCTCCGCCCAGAGCTGCCACCATGGCTAACCATTCGTCATGCACCCAGCCCTCGGGGAAGGGGGCAGCCTTCTCGAACACCGTTCGTGGGAAGGCTGCGGTGGCACCGGTGACAATATTGCGCTTGATCAACACGTTCACAGGGTCAGTAGTGATGCCTTCTCGTTCTGAAGTCTTCAGCGCTAAAGCCTCGAACAGGGTGTGACCGAGAGGTGCACCTTCACCATCGATGAGGTCCGCATCCCCAAAAACAAAACCTGCACCTGCATCCAGCAGCGCTGCGCCGGTTTCTAGCCGCTGCGGGAACCACAGATCATCTTGATCCGCCAGGAAAATGTATTGCTTACTCGTTGCCGCTATGGCTTGCTCAAAGTTCTTTGTCACGCCCAGCGAGGTTTTGTTCTGCAGGACGGTGAGTTTGATTCTGCCCAGAATGGTTTTGTGCTCAACGAGCTTTTCCCACGTTTGCTTCAGAAGTGCGACCGTGCCATCTGTTGACCCATCATCAGAGACGACGATTTCTGCAGGGAGCAAGGTTTGGGCAGCCATGGTTTCTAACTGGGCTGCGATGTAGTGGGCACCGTTGTAGGTGCACATCGCCACCGAGATATTCGGTGATATTGCCACAGTGAACTCCCCTTGCTTGAGCTAGCCCAGAAAGGCCAGTTTACGGGCGGGTTGCTGTTGTATAGCGGTCACGGCCAACCAAATCTCGATGTGTCGCAGTAGCACGCCAGCCATCAGCGCTGAGAATGCCGCGAATATCTACCCCCTGGAGCTCACCATGCTCGAGCATGAGCTGCGCACCAGGACGGCCAAGAATGAGGCCTACTCGAGAGACTTCTCGCACCACATCAAGCCCGTCTTCCCCGCCATAAAGCGCTAGTGAAGGGTCAAAGAGGCGAACTTCAGGATCTCTAGGGATTGCGTCCACAGGAATATAGGGAGGGTTCGAGACAACGACAGCAACAGTTCCCTCTAGCTCGGGGTAGGTAGCCAAGAGTTCATCCCCGGCTAGGTCGCCAGGAACTAAGTGTGCGTTAGCTCCCCCGAGTGCTGAGAAGTTCTTACTTGTCCAGGGCAGTGCTTCAGGGCTTTTCTCCACGGCATAAATATGGGCATGTGGAACTTCAGTTGCCATAGCTAATGCGATAGCACCAGAACCTGTTCCTAAGTCCACTGCTGAAGGAGAAGGTTCCGCTAAGGAACGCAAAGCATCGATGGCCATCCCGGCCAGTTGTTCTGTTTCAGGCCTGGGCACAAATACTCCAGGGCCCACGGAGAGTGTGAGGGATCTAAACCAGGCCACACCCAAAATGTGTTGCAACGGTTCGCGGCCGGCGCGACGTTCAACGAGCTGTCTTATCAGGAGCGTTGATTCTCCCGGAATGGTGAACCCTGTCACCACTTTGGAGGCAAGTTCCCCACGGCTAAATCCCAGAACATGGGCGATAAGCAGTTCTGCATCAACCTCTGCATCGGGCACTCCTTCAGCGCTTAGGGTCGATATTGCCCACTGACGAAGGTCAGTGACAGCAATATCGTCAGCGTGAGCAGAAGAATTCATAATGTCTTCGAACGTAACAGAACTAGGAAGATTGCGTGGACGTGCCACATAATCAGAGAACGCTTTAGTACTACCCCAACAAGAGAAACAGGTTCATCGTGGCTCGTCTATATGACAACATCACTGACGTTACCGGTAACACCCCACTGGTACGTATCAACCGTTTGACCGAAGGCGCTGGTGCCACGGTTTACGCCAAGCTCGAGTTCTACAACCCCGGTAACTCCGTCAAGGACCGCCTGGGTAAGGCAATCATTGACGCAGCTGAAAAGTCTGGTGCGCTCAAGCCCGGTGGAACCATCGTGGAGGGAACCTCCGGTAACACCGGCATTGCTCTTGCCCTCGTCGGTGCCGCTCGCGGCTACAAGGTCATCTTGACCATGCCTGAGACCATGAGCATCGAGCGCCGCGTGCTCGTTCGCGCATACGGTGCTGAAGTAGTGCTCACCCCTGGCTCTGAGGGTATGCGCGGTGCTGTATCTCGCGCTGAAGAAATCGTTGCCAACACTCCTGGTGCCATTCTTGCTCGCCAGTTCGAGAACGAGGCAAACCCTGCCATTCACCGTGCAACCACAGCTGAAGAAGTGTGGGCAGACACCGACGGCAAGGTAGATATCTTCATGGCAGGTGTCGGTACCGGTGGAACCATCACCGGAACCGGTCAGCGCTTGAAGGAACTCAACCCTGACATTCAGATCATCGCTGTTGAGCCTGAAGAGTCCCCCATCCTCAACGGTGGCGCACCAGGACCACACAAGATTCAGGGAATTGGTGCAAACTTCGTGCCCCCTATCCTGGACACCACGGTTTATGACGAGGTCTTTGATGTGAACTTCGAACAGTCCATCGAGACTGCACGTCGTCTCGCAGCAGAAGAGGGAATCCTCGCCGGTATCTCCACCGGTGCCATCTTCTACGCAGCTAACGAGGTTGCACGCCGACCAGAAAACGTTGGCAAGACCATCGTGGCCATCGTGTGCGACTACGGCGAGCGCTATGTTTCCACTGCACTGTGGGAGCCTTTCAAGGACTAATACCCAGAACGCATCAACAATGCCCACCTTTTTAGGTGGGCATTGTTCGTGGTCGAGGGAATACAGAGAACTTCGGTAGCCTTGTAAGTCTTATGCTCAACATCCGTGAAGACATCGCTAATGCGCGATCCCATGACCCCGCTGCACGTTCAGCGTTTGAAACATGGGTGGTCGCCTCTGGTCTTCACGCCGTCTGGGCACACCGCTGGAACCATTGGTTGTGGAATCACGGTTTCAAATTCATTGCCCGCGTGGGATCGCAATGGATGAGGTTCTGGACAGGTATTGAGATTCATCCTGGTGCCAGAATTGGTCGTCGTTTCTTTATCGATCATGGTATGGGTGTTGTCATTGGTGAGACGGCTGAAATCGGTGACGACGTCATGATGTATCACGGCGTGACTCTTGGTGGGCGATCACTTGAGCACGGTAAGCGCCACCCCACCATTGAAAACAACGTCACCATTGGCGCTGGTGCAAAGATTCTGGGCCCCATTACTGTTGGCCACAACAGCGCGATTGGCGCTAATGCCGTGGTTGTCAAAGATGTTCCTGCGGATTCGCAGGTCGTAGGTATTCCTGGAGTTGCTCGTCCCCGTAACGGCATGGTTGCTGTTCCCGGAGAAGCTGTCGACGACAGTGGACGAGCCTGGGTTGACCCAGCAATGTTTATCTAGGCTCGGCTGATCTAGGCCCTGGAAGCTTCCAGAGAATACTTCGCGATCTTTTTCTCATCTTCGAGTGAGATGTTCAGTGCTCGGTGAATATTGACCCACTTAGTCCAGGCATAAGCAGGGTTCACAAGCAACCACTTCAGCTTCTGCCCAAAGTTGTAATCGCGATCTCGCACGATACGTGAAGTCGAAACAAGTATGTCTCTCACCGCACGAAGTTTGGCTTGCACCCACGAGAGTGATTGGCGTCCTTGACCCACTTTGCGCATGCCGAGATTTTCGTCAAAAATACGCTTGCCGTATTCGGAAAAGGTCACGTCGTTCGAGTGCTCAACAATGGCTTGTGCTGCATACGCTTTTCGATAGCCGGCCTCTAGGAGATCTTGTGCGAAGGCCATATCTTCGGAGTAGTTCACATCACGGTAAGCAATAACGTTGAGGAGGAAGTCTCTACGTGTTGCGGAATTCACATCTGAATAGAACAGTTCACCAGGTGTGAGTTCATGAGTCTTTTTGAGAGAACCATCAATAATGGTGGTTTCACCATCAGAGCCGCAGGCCCTGAAAACTCCCTCAATTTCATACTTGAGCAAGGGTGAACAATTAGAGCGAGCAATGTGCTTTCCCACAACACCAACACAGTTCAAGCCGGCAGGATCCAAGGGAGCTGTGATGTTAGTGAGCCAATCTGAATCTGTGGGAATGGCGTCATGGCTGAGATAAGCAATGTTGGTTCCGCGAGCCAGTTTGGCGGCTAAGTTCCGGGTTTTGCCGTGGCCAAACTCTGAGCCTGGAATCTCAACTAATCTCACCGCGGGGTGTGCCGCAATGATGTCCAACGTGGCGTCACTTGAGCCCGAGTCAATAATGAGAATCTCGAATGTGCCCGCAAAGTTTTGCTTTTCAACAGAGTTGAGAAGCTGGTCAAGGTACTTCTCCCCATTGAAGGTGGGAATGAACACGGTTGTGTCGACCGCTTGTGTGCTTTCAGGACCGACGAGGGGCATTACTTCTTCTTGCGCTTGATGATCTTGTCAAACATCGCCACAACTTCCGCGCCTGCATCTGCCCATGAACCACCCTCAGCAGATTTGGATAGTTCACGCGAATATTCAACTTGGTCGGGACGATCAATGGCGGCAATAATTCGGTCAGCCATCAGCGCGGGAGACATAGGGACAAACTCGATGCGAGGATCATCCCGAAGTGTCATGCGGGTGTTTTCACCATCGTTCACGATGGGAACAACACCACACGCCATCACTTCGAGCGGAAGCAAAGACATACAGGTCAGCGAAAGTACAAATGCGGCAGCGCATCTGTTGTACAGCTCTGGAAGCTGGGAAACCTGGAGAGTTCCATGGTTTACGAAGGGGAATTCAATTCCTGCCTTAGACATGTCCCAGCCGGCGATGTTGATGGTGATGTCAGGACGGCGACGGTGAACTTCCTCGAGCACCAACAAACCAAACTCCGTGCCACGGCGAGGTGTTGTGGGGCGGGCATAGAACAGAATTTCATTGCGCTTGGCATCGTTGGTCCTGGTGTAGCGAGAAGCATCAACAGAGTATTCATAGAAATCTGTTGGCATTCCGTAATCACGCTTGAGCTTCGCGGCTAACCACGAACCTATCGTGATTCCGTGGTACCCCAAGCGATATGAGTTCTCTGCCACAACATAGTCAGGACCAGCGGGGAAAAAGTAGGGTTCAAAGTCGAGCACCCAATAGATACGGGGGATATTGCGTTCATACCGCCAAGCCGCATATGCCGTGGCCCAGTCCGTTGCCACGATGACGTCGAAGTCTCCGGTAATTCCCACTTCTGGGTCATACATTCGATATTCAGCATTGAGCTGGGGGTAGCCCGAGTTGGTGGACAGCATGTGCTTGACGCCCTCAACACTCACCTTGGGGTAGGTCCCAGCCGAATAGAGGAAAATGGTGATTTCATAGCCAGCTTGCTCGAGAAACTGCATGAACATGTAGGCGTTCTGGTGGCCGCCACTCGAGCGTCCGGGAGGGGAAATAACCCACGCAATTTGTGGTTTACCATTTGGCTTGACTGGCTTCTCAGCTTTGAACTGGCGGTTTTGTGTCCAATCCACAGCTAGCACGTCTTGCTTGAACACAGTAGCCAAAGGAACTTCTTCGAAAGGGTTTAAGCGGGAAGTCAGCCACTTAGCCCCCCGCCATGCAGTGGACTTAATGCCCTCATATTTGAGCATTTCGGAAGCACGTGAAAAGACTGACATGAGCTTTACTTGTAGGCCTTCACAGTCTCGATAACGTAGGCAACCTGTTCATCACTCATTCCTGGCCACAATGGCAGGCGAGCCAAACGCGAAGCAAAAGAATCTGTTTTTTCCAACGAGCCAATGCTTCGACCATACTTCTGCCCAGCTGGGCTGGAGTGCAATGGAACGTAGTGGAATGTTCCAATCACTCCATGTGATCGTAGGTGCTCGAGCAGACCATCTCGCTTTTCTTGGTCTGACATCAGCACATAAAACACGTGAGCTGCATGCTCGCCGTGAGCTGGAGTCATCACCGAGCCGCCTAGAGAAGAAGCCCAGTCGGAAAGTTCGATTGAATAGCGGTTCCAAATCTCGAACCGACGCTCCTGGATGCCGTCAAAGGCATCCAGCTGGGCGTCGAGCACGGCAGCGTTTAATTCGGAGGGAAGATAGCTTGAACCCCACTCAACCCAGGTGTACTTATCTACTTGTCCGCGTAAGAACTTGGAACGGTTAGTTCCTTTTTCACGCATGATTTCAGCAGCTTCAACGAGAGTAGGGTCATTGATCAGAACTGCACCGCCTTCACCGCAGTGCACGTTCTTTGTGTCGTGAAAGCTCTGGATTGCTACAGAACCAATTGTTCCTAGAGCACCGAATCGAGACTGAACAGCTAAACCATGTGCGTTGTCTTCGATTACAGGAATATTGTGCTTGCGAGAAATTGCCATGATGGAATCCATGTCCACGGGAGCACCGCCGTAGTGCATGACAGAAATCGCCTTGGTTTTGTCTGTGATAGCTTTCTCAACTTCGAGAGGATCAATATTGCCACTGTCACCCTCGATATCGACAAATACTGGGACTCCCCCGGCAGCCACAATAGATGAGGCCCCCGAGGAGAAAGTAAAACTAGGAACAATTACTTCGTCCCCTGCACCAATACCAAGCAAGCGCACGGCCATCTCTAAAGCCGCCGTTCCCGAGGTGGTCAGCAGAATGTTCTGCGCCCCAGTGAGTTCAACCAACTTTGTTGTAGCTGACTTGGTAAACGGGCCATCTCCATGAACATGGTCAGAAGCAATAACGGCAGCTAAATTCTCTGGTGCTGTAGGCGCGCGAAAGGGCACCGAAAAGAGAATCGGTGTTAATTCCTCACGTGCCGACATGTTTTGAGTCTAGTTCGCAACTAGTTTTGGTCGCCCAAAGCTGCCAGGCGCGATTCTTCATCCGCCGTAATGCAGGACTGAATCACAGGTTCGAGAGCCCCATCCATCACCCGGTCCAGGTCGTAGGACTTGTACCCGGTGCGGTGGTCCGCAATACGGTTTTCAGGGAAGTTGTAGGTGCGAATACGTTCTGAGCGGTCCACGGTACGAATCTGCTCTTTACGAGCCGCACTAGCTTCTGCAGCTGCTTCTTCCTGCTGGCGAGCAAGAATACGAGCACGCAACACACGCATACCCGCTTCACGGTTCTGCAGTTGGCTCTTCTCGTTTTGCATCGAGACCACGATTCCGGTGGGAAGGTGGGTAATGCGCACAGCAGAGTCAGTGGTGTTCACAGACTGTCCGCCAGGACCTGAAGAGCGATAAACATCAATCTTCAGATCGTTCTGGTTGATCTGTACCTCTTCTGGCTCATCTACTTCGGGAAAGACGAGAACACCGGCGGCAGAGGTGTGAATACGGCCTTGAGACTCAGTTGCAGGTACGCGCTGTACGCGGTGAACGCCACCTTCAAACTTGAGGTGAGCCCAGACTCCCTGTGCAGGGTCGTTCGAGTTGCCCTTAATGGCAACTTGAACGTCCTTGTAACCACCGAGGTCAGACTCGGTCTTATCAAGGACTTCGGTCTTCCATCCTTTGGACTCGGCATAGTGGAGGTACATGCGCAAAAGGTCAGCGACGAATAGCTGGCTTTCTGCGCCACCTTCACCGCCCTTGATTTCCATGATGACGTCACGGCCATCATCTGGGTCACGAGGAATGAGCAAGCGACGCAGCTTTTCCTGAGCTGCAGGAATAGCTTCCTCGAGGGCAGGAATTTCGGTGGCGAACGCTTCGTCTTCCTTGGCTAATTCCTTAGCGGCAGCAAGGTCGTCTTCTAACGCGGTGAGCTGTTCATAGGCAGCCTTGATTTGGCTCAGTTCTGCATAACGGCGGTTGAGCTTCTTCGAGCGTGCAGCGTCAGCGTGCACGGCCGGGTCGGAGAGCTGAACCTGCAGCTCTTCGTACTCGGCGAGAAGGCCTTGTACTGAAGACAGCATGGATTAGTCCTCCTTGGAAGCAGAACCTGCGTTGGACTTCTGCATCAGCATCAAGAACTCAACGTTGGTTGCTGTTTCCTTGAGCTTGCCCACGACGCTTTCGAGCGCCTGCTGCTGGTCCAGACCAGCAAGGGCGCGGCGAAGCTTCCAGGTGACTTTGACTTCGTCAGCACCCATGAGCATTTCTTCGCGTCGTGTACCAGATGCGTTGACATCAACTGCAGGGAAGATGCGCTTGTCTGCTAGTGCACGTGAGAGGCGCAGCTCCATGTTGCCGGTGCCCTTGAACTCTTCGAAGATGACTTCGTCCATCTTCGACCCGGTCTCAACGAGCGCAGAGGCAATGATGGTCAAGGAGCCACCGTTTTCAATGTTGCGTGCAGCACCAAAGAACTTCTTGGGTGGGTATAACGCAGCTGCATCAACACCACCGGAGAGAATACGACCTGAGGCAGGAGCTGCCAGGTTGTATGCGCGTCCCAGGCGAGTAATCGAGTCAAGCAGAACAACAACATCCTGGCCGAGCTCGACGAGGCGCTTTGCGCGCTCGATAGCGAGCTCTGCCACCATGGTGTGGTCTTCAGCCGGACGGTCAAAGGTTGAGGCAATAACTTCACCCTTGACACTGCGTTCCATGTCCGTTACTTCTTCTGGACGCTCGTCGACCAGAACAACCATGAGGTGAACCTCAGGGTTGTTCTGAGCAATTGCGTTAGCAATCTGCTGCATCACGATGGTCTTGCCAGCCTTGGGTGGGGCAACAATCAGACCACGCTGTCCCTTACCAATGGGAGAAACCAAGTCGATTATGCGGCCAGTGATCTTGGCAGATTCGGTCTCTAAGCGCAGGCGCTCCTGTGGGTAGAGAGGCGTCAAGGACTGGAAGTCAACACGCGTTGCTGCTTCCTCAATGGTCTGGCCATTGATGGAATCAATCTTGACAAGTGCGTTGTACTTCTGGCGGCCAAATCCTTCGCCTTCACGAGGCTGCTTGATTGCACCAATAATGGCGTCACCCTTGCGCAGGTTGTACTTCTTGACCTGGCCAAGAGAAACGTAGACGTCGTTGTTGCCGGGGAGGTATCCGGACGTGCGCACGAATGCGTAGTTGTCCAGTACGTCCAAGATGCCTGCAATAGGAATCAAGACATCGTCTTCGAGGATTTCTGGTTCTACCTCGTCGCCCATGCGGCCACCGCGGCGGCGGTCACGCTGACGGTTGTTACGGCCGTTGCGGTCGTAACGATCGTTGCGTTCTTCACCCTCAGACTCGGGCCCGTTGTTGCGGGGGTTCTCTCCCTCTACACGGTCGTTACGGTCACGACGATTTCGGTTGCGGTTACGGTTACGGTTTGGGCGCTCGCCATCAGTGTTGTCGTTGTCGCCAGCTCCCTCAGTGGAACCAGAGTTCTGCTCGGCATCACCGGAGTTCTCTGCTACTTCTGCGTTGCGTCCACGGCCACGTCCACGACGTGGGCCAGCCTCGCCTGCTTCTGCAGGTGCCTCTGATTCAGGTGCTGAAGATTCAACTGCCTCGGCAGCCTTCTTGGAGGGTCGTCCACGACCACGACGTGGTGCTTCCTCAGCGCTTGCCTGCAACGCTGGGGCAAGCGCAGGAACACCAGCGTCGCCCGAGTTGACGTGCTGTGAGGCACTGACAGACACTGCGCCAGAAACTGCGTCAGCAGATGAAACAGGGGCAGTTACAGTTGCGCGGCGTGAGGTGCGCTTGCGGGGTGCAGCTTCTGCTGCGGGGGTTTCTTCGAATGAGTTCTCAGACATGAGCTCTCCTTTGTATTTATGTATCTAGCACCCTGTTCTTATTGGCCCCACAACTCTGAATAGATATGGAGGTAAGAAATGGTGCTGAATGTGTGAAGTTCGAAACCGAACTGGGGAATGCTCCGGGAAGTGTGTTACGTGATGACGTAGCTTCAACCGGTGCATCAGAAGTCTAGCAGGGCTTACTGAGCCAGTTCTCACGAAAAGACTCTGCGTGCCCTTGTAGTCTGGACAGCGGATAAATCTTATGAGCCCGAAACCTTCTGCCCCCGCTGATGTAGCCATCATTACTGTGAGCTACAACTCAAGTGCGCAGTTGGCGGATTTCTTAGCAAGTGCCATCAAATCGGTTGACGCCCCCAGCCAAATCACTGTCGTAGATAACAACTCTGCAGACATTGACATTACGCAGAAGCTGACAACCAGATTGGGTGTTAACCTTCTCAAACTAGAGAAGAATGTGGGCTACGGCGCAGCAGTCAACAAGGCAGTTCCCGGGCTTGAACCACATCTCAGAACACTGCTGGTATGTAACCCCGACAGCGAGCTCAACGTAGCTGCAGTCCACAGACTCTCAGAAGCTGTCATGGATCAGAAAGTGGGCGTGGCTGGGCCACGCATTTTCAATGAAGATGGCGGTGTTTACCCCTCTGCCAGAAATATTCCTTCCATCCGCAATGGTGTGGGCCATGCTTTGTTTGCCAATATCTGGCTG